>NZ_CP131601.1:0-1200000 GCF_030685535.1 Photobacterium leiognathi
ATGTGGGTTCGCCCGCTTCAAGCCGAGTTAAATGATCATACTTTGACATTGTTTGCGCCTAATCGTTTTGTATTGGACTGGGTGCGGGATAAGTATCTTAATAATATCAATCGACTGCTCAACGAGTTTTGTGGCAGCGATGCACCGATCCTACGATTTGAAGTCGGTAGCAAACCGATGACTGTACCGCCACCATCACAACCTGCTGTTGCGCCAACCTTAACGCCAGCACCTGCGGTTGAAACGGTGGAATCGCGTTTAGAACAATCCGCGCCAACAAGCTATGAACCTGCACCGTCGCCAGTACAACCTGAAGCGCAGCAGGGCGGTTACCGTTCTAACGTTAATCCAAAACACAATTTCAATAATTTCGTTGAAGGTAAATCGAACCAGTTAGGTTTAGCGGCTTGTCGTCAGGTTGCGGATAACCCTGGGGCAGCTTACAACCCGCTCTTTTTATATGGCGGTACAGGCTTAGGTAAAACTCACCTGTTACACGCGGTAGGTAATGCAATTGCTAACCGTAAGCCGAATGCCAAAGTGGTGTACATGCACTCTGAACGTTTTGTTCAGGATATGGTCAAAGCCTTACAAAACAATGCGATTGAAGAATTTAAGCGTTACTACCGTAGCGTTGATGCCTTGCTTATTGATGATATTCAATTCTTTGCCAATAAAGAGCGTTCGCAAGAAGAATTCTTCCATACCTTTAACGCACTGCTTGAAGGCAACCAACAAATCATTCTGACATCAGACCGTTACCCACGTGAAATTAACGGGGTAGAAGATCGTTTGAAGTCTCGTTTTGGCTGGGGCTTAACGGTTGCGATTGAACCGCCTGAGTTAGAAACCCGTGTTGCGATTTTAATGAAGAAGGCAGAAGATCATAATATTCGTCTTGCTGACGAAGTGGCTTTCTTTATTGCGAAACGACTCCGCTCGAATGTTCGTGAGCTAGAAGGGGCGTTGAACCGTGTTATCGCCAATGCCAACTTTACTGGTCGTGCTATCACCATTGATTTTGTTCGTGAAGCGCTGCGTGACTTATTAGCACTGCAAGAAAAGCTAGTCACGATTGATAATATTCAGAAGACCGTTGCTGAATACTATAAAATAAAGATGGCAGATATGTTGTCGAAACGTCGCTCTCGTAGTGTTGCTCGCCCACGTCAAATGGCGATGGCACTAGCAAAAGAGCTGACTAACCACAGTCTTCCTGAAATCGGTGATGCTTTTGGTGGTCGTGATCATACGACCGTCCTTCACGCTTGTCGTAAAATCGAACAGCTACGTGAAGAAAGCCACGATATTAAAGAAGATTATTCAAACCTAATTAGAACATTGTCGTCTTGATATGAAATTTACCGTCGAACGCGAACATTTATTAAAGCCTTTACAACAGGTTGCTGCTGCTTTGGGCGGCCGTCCTTCATTACCGATCTTAGGTAATATCTTGTTGAAAGTAGAAGACGGTTGCTTGTCGATGACAGGTACCGACTTGGAAGTTGAACTGATTGCCAAAGTTGCACTCGATGGTGAGTTTGAATCAGGCGCAGTGACAGTCCCTTCTCGTAAGTTTTTAGATATCTGCCGTGGTTTACCAAGTAGCGCTACCATTTCGGTGAGCTATGAAGGTGATCGTGTGCTGATCCGCTCTGGTCGTAGCCGTTATACTTTAACGACACTGCCTGCTGCTGATTTCCCGAACATTGAAGATTGGCAAAGCGAGGTGGAATTCACCTTAGAGCAAGGCCGTATGCGCCAGCTTATCGACAGCACTCAATTTTCAATGGCTAACCAAGATGTCCGTTACTACTTAAACGGCATGTTGTTTGAAACTGATGGTCAGCACTTGCGCTCGGTAGCAACCGATGGTCACCGTATGGCAGTATGTGCGATCAACACAGGCCACGAGCTACCAACTAAACAAATCATTGTACCGCGTAAAGGGGTACTTGAGTTGGTGCGCCTGTTTGATAACCCTGAAGCGGAAGTGAACATTCAGATCGGTAACTCGAATATTCGCGCTACCGTGAATAACTTTGTTTTCACTTCAAAGCTGGTGGATGGTCGATTCCCTGATTACCGTCGTGTTATGCCACAAAACAGCACTAAGTTTGTAGAAGCGGGCTGTGAAGAAATGCGTAATGCGTTTGCGCGTGCGGCGATCTTATCGAATGAAAAATTCCGTGGTGTACGTGTTAACTTATCAAACGGTGAAATGCGTATTACTGCTAACAACCCAGAGCAAGAAGAAGCAGAAGAGTTTCTTGATGTTGATTACCAAGGCGATAGCTTAGAGATCGGTTTCAACGTCAGCTATGTGTTGGATGTATTAAACACCCTTAAATGCGATCAAGTCCGTCTTTCATTATCCGATGCCAATGCGCCGTCATTAATTGAAGACTCGAATAACGATGAAGCCATGTATGTGGTGATGCCTATCAGACTATAGGTATGGCACTTACTCGTTTAATGGTGCACGATTTTCGAAATATTGAATCGTGCGATTTGGCATTAGCGACTGGATTTAATTTTTTAGTCGGGGCTAACGGCAGTGGCAAAACCAGTGTGTTGGAAGCGATCCATTACTTAGGTCATGGCCGCTCTTTTCGTAGCCATCTTACTAGCCGAGTGATCCGCCACGAGCAGAGTGAATTGTTTATTCATGGTCGAGTGGTGGATAACCAAACCCAATTGATGCTACCAATTGGGTTAAATAAAAAACGTGATGGTACGACGGAAGTGAAAATCGCAGGGGAGCCAAACCAGAAGGTGGCACAACTTGCGCAGATTTTACCATTACAGTTAATTACCCCTGAAGGGTTTGATTTATTGATCGGCGGGCCTAAATACCGCCGTGCGTTTATTGATTGGGGCGTGTTTCATGTTGAACCTAAGTTCTACCATGCATGGAGCCGCTTAAAACGATTAACCAAACAGCGTAATGCCTTGCTCAAAACCGCACGTAGTTACCGTGAACTCAGTTATTGGGATCAAGAGTTAGCACTGCTGGCTGAGCAAATTAGTGTATGGCGCCAAGATTATATTTCAGCGGTAAAAGAAAAAGCCGCTGAGATTTTTCAGGTTTTTCTCCCTGAATATGAAATTCAACTTGGTTACTACCGAGGTTGGGAAAAAGAAACACCTTATGCCGAGTTGTTAAAGCGCAATTTTGAGCGTGATTGCCAACTTGGTTATACCGCAAGTGGGCCACATAAGGCCGATTTACGGATAAAGGTTGCTAGTACGCCTGTTGAGGATGTGTTGTCCCGTGGACAACTGAAATTGATGGTGTGTGCATTGCGATTGGCGCAAGGTTTGCACTTAACAGAAGCGACTGGCAAACAATGTATTTACCTTATTGATGATTTTGCTTCCGAATTGGATAGCCACAGGCGAGCGTTGCTAGCGCAGCGATTAAAGGAAACTAACGCCCAAGTGTTCATCAGTGCCATTAGTGACGATCAAGTTGCTGATATGCTCGATGAAAATGGCAAGCTGTTCCATGTGGAACACGGTAAAATAACCGCAGGATAATTAAAGCGAGAGTAACTCAATGTCCAACAATTACGATTCATCAAGCATTAAGGTGCTTAAAGGCCTCGATGCGGTACGTAAGCGCCCAGGAATGTATATCGGTGATACTGATGATGGTACTGGCTTGCACCACATGGTTTTTGAGGTTGTCGATAACTCTATCGATGAAGCTCTTGCTGGTCACTGTGAAGATATCATTGTTACCATCCACGAAGATGGTTCGGTATCTGTTAGCGATGACGGCCGTGGTATTCCAACAGAGCTACATGAAGAAGAAGGTGTATCTGCTGCTGAAGTTATCATGACGGTACTGCACGCTGGTGGTAAGTTCGATGATAACTCATACAAAGTATCAGGTGGTCTTCACGGTGTAGGTGTGTCGGTTGTGAACGCACTGTCTGAAAAAGTAGAACTAACCATTAAACGTGGTGGTCATATTCACCAGCAAGTTTACCGTCACGGTGTACCTGATGCACCACTAGCGGTGATTGGCGATACCGATGAAACTGGTACTCGTATTCGTTTCTGATCAAGTGAAGAAACGTTCACAAATATCGAATTCCAATACGAAATTCTAGCTAAACGTCTTCGTGAGCTGTCTTTCCTTAACTCTGGCGTTTCTATCAAGCTAAATGATGAGCGTGAAGAAGGTAAGCACGATCACTTCATGTACGAAGGCGGTATTCAAGCATTCGTAGAGCACTTAAACCGTAACAAGACACCGATCCATCCGAAAGTTTTCCACTTTGATAGTGAGCGTGATGACGGTATTTCGGTTGAAGTTGCAATGCAGTGGAACGACGGTTTCCAAGAAAGCATTTTCTGTTTTACTAACAACATCCCTCAGCGTGATGGTGGTACTCACTTAGCGGGTTTCCGTGGTGCGTTAACACGTACGCTGAACTCGTTCATGGATAAAGAAGGCTACTCGAAGAAAGCAAAAGCGGCGACATCTGGTGATGATGCCCGTGAAGGTTTAACCGCCGTTATCTCTGTGAAAGTGCCGGATCCTAAGTTCTCTAGCCAGACCAAAGACAAACTAGTTTCAAGCGAAGTGAAAGCAGCGGTTGAATCTGCAATGAACGAAAAGCTTGCTGAGTTCTTATTAGAAAACCCAGCAGATGCGAAAACCGTTTGTACTAAGATCATCGATGCATCACGTGCGCGTGAAGCTGCACGTAAAGCACGTGAAATGACACGCCGTAAAGGTGCGTTAGATTTAGCGGGTCTTCCAGGTAAACTTGCTGACTGTCAGGAAAAAGATCCTGCCGTGTCTGAACTGTACATAGTGGAGGGTGACTCTGCGGGTGGTTCTGCTAAGCAAGGCCGTAACCGTAAGAACCAAGCAATCCTGCCGCTTAAAGGTAAGATCCTTAACGTAGAAAAAGCACGTTTCGACAAGATGCTATCTTCGCAAGAAGTGGCAACGCTGATCACGGCAATGGGCTGTGGTATCGGTCGTGACGAATACAACCCAGACAAGCTACGCTACCACAACATCATCATCATGACCGATGCCGATGTCGATGGTTCGCACATTCGTACGCTACTGTTGACCTTCTTCTACCGTCAAATGCCAGAGCTTATCGAGCGTGGTCATATCTACATTGCACAGCCACCACTTTACAAAGTGAAGAAGGGTAAGCAAGAGCAATACATCAAAGATGATGAAGATATGAACCAGTACCAAACGACATTGGCACTGGATAACGCATCACTATTTGCTAACGATGGCGCGCCAGCAATTACAGGTGCTGCACTAGAGACATTAGTAACGCAATACAATGCGGGCATTAAGCTTATCGATCGTATGAGCCGTCGTTACCCATCACTGATGCTTAATGAGTTTGTTTACCAGCCTCGTTTAACAACGGAAATGATGGCAGATGAAGCGAAAGTTGAAGCATGGTTAGCACCATTGATCACCGCTCTTAATGCTAAGCAATCTGGTGAGAGTCTATATAGCTCTGAGATCATCCGTGATGAAGAGAACAACGTCTTCTTGCCGAAAGTGATTGTACGTACTCACGGTGTTGATCACGAATACTTATTAAGCTTCGATCTGCTTAACTCGAAAGAGTACGCGAAGATTGCTGATCTGTCTGAAGCATTAGATGGGTTACTTGAAGATACAGCATTTGTTCAACGTGGTGAGCGTAAGCAAGCGGTTTCAAGCTTTAAAGATGCATTGGAGTGGCTGAACAAAGAATCACGTCGTGGTCTTTCTCTACAGCGCTACAAAGGTCTAGGTGAGATGAACCCAGAGCAACTTTGGGAAACAACTATGGATCCTGAATCACGTCGTATGATGCAAGTAACTATCAATGATGCTGTGGCTGCCGATGAGCTGTTTACCTGTCTAATGGGCGATCAAGTTGAACCTCGTCGTAACTTCATCGAAGAGAACGCACTGAAAGTAGCTAACCTCGACGTATAGTATTGCTGTATAGCACAAACGTATAGTTTGTCTTTCAAGCTCAATAAAAACGCCGCTAGTGATAGCGGCGTTTTTTATTATCTATACGAGCTAAAAGGGCGGTTACTCTGCGTAAGCGTTAGCGACTTCTTCTGCAATAATAGTAATACCACGCTGCATTGCTTCATCATCTTGGACATAGTTCATGCGTAAGCATTCATGACTGTGTGCCCATTCATCTTGTAATCCGATAAAGAAATATTCACCAGGCACGATCAGTACGCCACGTTGTTTTAAGCGTTGATAAAGCACCTTAGTGGTGATCGGTAGATCTTCAAACCATAGCCATAAGAAGATAGCGCCTTCAGGTTTGTGAATTTTAAATCGAGGATCGGGAATAGCTTGGCGCAGTAATTCAACGGCGCGTTGTACCTTCTGGTGATAAAACGGCTTAATCACGTTTTGACTCAGTGGTAGTAGTTCTTGCTGGTGGATCATTTTCGTTGCCACTGCAGGACCAATACTACCAGGTGCTAAATTGACGATACCATTGATGTTAGACAAAGCAGTAACCATCGCTTCATTGGCAATCACGATGCCACAGCGGACACCGGGTAGCCCAAGCTTGGATAAGCTCATGCACAGAATGGTGTTGTTATCCCAAAATGGTGTTACCTCTTCAAAAATAATATCAGGGAAGGGTAAGCCGTAAGCATTGTCGATAATTAACGGGATCTGGTGCGCTTTAGCTAGCGCTGCTAAATGTTCGATTTCTTTATCTGTAAGTACATTGCCTGTCGGGTTGGTTGGGCGAGAGGCACAAATGGCTGCGATGCTGTCATCGATGACGAGTTTGCTAAAATCGACATGGTATTTAAAGAAGCCATCTTCCAACATACTGATCGTAGGTTGGTATGAGATAAACATATCAGGGCTTAAACCAGCATCTGCATAACCAATGTATTCTGGTGATAACGGCAGTAATATTTTCTTCTTTTTTCCATTTTCAAATTCACCCGCCAGTAAGTTAAATAGGCTAAAGAACGCACTTTGGCTGCCATTGGTTAAGACAATATTTTTAGCACTAATTTTCCAACCGTATTGTTGCTGTAACAGTGTCGCAAGCGCATCAAGAAAGCGATCCTTACCTTGTGGACCGTCATAGTTAGTCATCGACGCAGTAAGCTCACCTGTGGTTGCCATGTCTTTTAATAGCTCAGTAAAGTAGTGATTCATGGCAGGGATTTGCGCTGGATTTCCACCTCCGAGCATGATGGCATCGGGATTGGTGAGTCCATCATTGAGATCTTGCATTAATAGGGTGATCCCAGAATCGCCTGCAAACTTATTACCAAAGCGCGAAAAGTCCATTACGTTTACAACCTCAGTGTCGATATTTAGTTCTTGATGTAAGTGCTATCAATATGATGGCTTATTGAGCGTAACATAACGTATTGTCCGATTCAGAGAAAGTTGAAATCTCATCGGTTGGTGGTGGTCGGTGCTGTGGATTATCTCGAATGGCAAAGAGGTTGTACGTGTATTTAATACAAGTAAAAAAGTGTTCCACATGAAACACACGCAAGAGACAGCAAAAAAACAGGCGAAAAAAAACCACGCCGGAGCGTGGTTTTAGATAACGTTAACCAATCTTATTTTTGAAGTAGAGAGATATCTGCCACTTTCAAGAATTGGTTACGTAGTAGGTTAAGTAGCGCTAGACGGTTAACTTTAAGTTTCTCGTCATCAGCCATTACCATTACGTTATCGAAGAAAGCATCAACAGGCTCACGTAGTGAAGCAAGCTCTGTTAGCGCAGTTTGGTAGTCACCTGCGGCAAATACTGGCTCAAGCGCAGCAACAACAGCGGTTACTTTCTCTGCTAGCTCTTTTTCAGCAGCTTCTACAAGTAGGCTGTTATCAACCGTAGTCGGTAGTTTACCGTCGAATTTCGCAAGGATGTTACCAACACGCTTGTTTGCTGCTGCTAGTGATTCAGCTGCATCAAGCTCACGGAAGTGGCTTACCGCTTTAACACGCTTATCAAAATCAGCCGATTGTGTTGGGTGCATCGCAAGTACGGCTTGGATAACATCAATGCTAAAGCCAGCATCTTGGTACCATGCACGGAAACGACCTAACATGAATTCGATAACGTCTGAATCTACGTTATTGTTAGTTAGCTTGTCACCGAATAGCGAGTGCGCTTTAGCAACAAGATCAACAAGGTCTAGATCGTAGCCGTTTTCAACGATGATACGTAGTACACCTAGTGATGCACGACGTAGTGCGAATGGGTCACTGCCTTTTGGCGCTTGACCGATACCGAAGATACCTACAATAGTATCTAGCTTATCAGCCATAGCGACTGCTGATGATACTGGTGTGCTTGGTAGTTGGTCACCCGCAAAACGAGGCATGTATTGCTCGTTTAGGGCTAGTGCTACATCTTCTTGCTCGCCATCGTGACGTGCGTAGTGCATACCCATTACACCTTGCGTATCTGTAAATTCAAATACCATAGATGTCATTAGGTCACATTTCGCCAGTAGACCTGCACGCTTCGCGTTATCAACGTCTGCACCGATCTTGTCAGCAATGTAGCCAGCAAGCTCTGTGATGCGATCTGTCTTGTCTTTAATCGTACCCAGTTGCTTTTGGAAAATCGCAGTCTCTAGTTGAGGTAGGCGATCAATCAACTTGCTCTTAAGGTCAGTGTTAAAGAAGAACTCAGCATCTGCTAGGCGAGGACGAACCACTTTCTCGTTACCCGAGATGATTTGGCTTGGATCGTTAGAGATGATGTTTGATACGAAGATGAACTTAGGTACAAGCTTGCCTTCAGCATCGTAAACAGGGAAGTACTTCTGATCGCCTTTCATGGTGTAAACCAAGGCTTCAGAAGGTACTTTCAGGAACTTCTCTTCAAATGATGCTGTTAGTACAACAGGCCATTCAACAAGAGAGGTTACTTCTTCAACAAGATCGTCTTCTAGATCGGCTGTACCGCCAACGGCTTGTGCTGCTTTCTGCGCGTCAGCAACAATGATTGCTTTACGTGCTTCATAGTCAGCCATCACTTTACCGCGCTCTTCTAGAATTGCAGGGTATTGATCAGCATTGTCGATAGTAAATTCAGCTTCACCCATGAAACGGTGACCACGGATAGTACGTGCAGAAGCAACACCTAAGATAGTGCCTTCAACTAGCTCGTCACCCAATAGCATGGTCAGTGTTTTCACTGGACGGATAAATTGTGTGTCTTTGTCACCCCAACGCATTGGACGTGGGATAGGTAGCTTAGCAAGAGCCGCTGCTGCTAGTTCAGGAAGTAGTGTTTGAGCAGGTTGGCCTTTCACTTCTTGTTTGAACAGTAGCCATTCACCCTTGTCTGTCACCATGCGCTCAGCTTGGTCAACAGTGATGCCGTTACCACGAGCCCAGCCTTGTGCTGCTTTAGTTGGGTTACCGTCTGCATCAAATGCTGAAGCGATAGCAGGACCGCGCTTCTCAACTACTTTATCAGGTTGGTTATCAGCAAGACCTGTTACTTTAAGTGCTAAACGACGAGGCGCTGCGTACCACTTGATACCATCATGAGGTAGATCAGCAGCTTTTAGTTCCGCTTCAAAGTTAGCAGCAAAAGCTTCAGCTAGGGTACGTAGTGCTTTTGGTGGTAGCTCTTCAGTACCTAGCTCGATTAAGAAATTCTTCTGTGTCATGGCGATCCCTTACTTGTCTTTTTTACACATTGGGAAGCCAAGTGCTTCACGAGATGCGTAGTAAGCTTCAGCAACTTGTTTAGTTAAGTTGCGGATACGCAGAATGTAACGTTGACGTTCAGTTACTGAGATCGCTTTACGTGCATCTAATAGGTTAAATGCGTGCGCTGCTTTCAAAATACGTTCGTAAGCTGGCAATGGTAGAGGCTGCTCTAGCTCTAGTAGTTGCGTTGCTTCTTTTTCACATTGGTCGAAGAATGTGAATAGGAAATCGACGTCGGCGTGTTCGAAGTTGTAAGTTGATTGCTCAACTTCGTTTTGGTGGAAGATATCACCGTAAGTTACTTTACCTAGAGGACCATCTGTCCATACTAGGTCGTACACAGAATCAACGTTCTGGATGTACATAGCAAGACGCTCGATACCGTAAGTGATTTCACCTGTAACAGGCTTACACTCAAGGCCACCAACCTGCTGGAAGTAAGTAAACTGTGTTACTTCCATGCCGTTTAGCCAAACTTCCCAGCCAAGACCCCAAGCACCCAATGTTGGGTTTTCCCAGTTGTCTTCAACGAAACGGATGTCGTGCACTTTAGTGTCGATACCTAGTACTTCTAATGAGCCTAAGTACAGTTCTTGAATGTTGTCAGGTGATGGCTTTAGCATCACTTGGAACTGGTAGTAGTGCTGTAGACGGTTAGGGTTTTCACCGTAACGGCCGTCAGTTGGGCGGCGAGATGGTTGTACATACGCTGCTGCAATCGGTTCTGGACCTAGAGCACGTAAACATGTCATTGGGTGAGAAGTACCTGCGCCCACTTCCATGTCTAGTGGTTGCACAATAGTACAACCTTGTTGGCCCCAGTAATCCTGCAGCGCGAGGATCATGCCCTGAAAGGTTTTAATATCGTATTTCTGCATTGTCAGCTTCGCGAGATTAGTGGATTAAAAAGAGTAATAATCCAGTATACCTCGCCAACCCTAAGGCGAGTAGGGGCAGTGCGTGTTTTTTACACATCTTTGAGGGGATTTACCAAAATTCTTCCACGTTCATGCAGTTTTGTTTTGAATTAAGGGAATTTTTACATTCTCTTGATGCCTCATATAGCGTTGTTGATTACAATATGCGACAAATATTTCTGGCTGTTATTGCCAGTATAATAAATTTCTAATTTATCGATTCTATATCGAGTATACGGATACTTAAAAAGATGGCTCAAAATAAAGCAATGGCATCTAAAAAGTGGGTGCGTGCGGCAGTGATTTCTGTTGTCGCTTCTGTAACTATGGCTGGCTGTTCAACAGTGAATCCTTACACTGGTGAGTCTCAAACAGCGAAAGGCACTGGCGGTTCAATCATTGGTGCACTTGCAGGTGCAGCAATTGGTGTGGCTTCTTCTAGTAAGCATGACCGTGGTAAAGGTGCACTTATCGGTGCAGCAGCAGGTGCAGCACTGGGTGGCGGTATTGGTTACTACATGGATGTGCAAGAAGCGAAACTACGTCAGCAGCTAGCATCTTCTGGTATCAGCGTAACTCGTGACGGTAATAATATCATTCTAAATATGCCTAACGAAATCACGTTTGGTTTTGATCAGGCTAACCTAAATGATCGCGCAATGAACGCACTACACAATGTAGCGCTTGTTGCGAAGGAATACCCAAAAACACAATTAAATGTGCTTGGTTTTACAGATAGTAAAGGTGCGGCGTCTTACAACCTTCGTCTATCTCAAGTTCGTGCAGATGCAGTAGGTAACTACTTAATCCGTCAAGGTGTTAACGCGAACCGTGTTATTTCTCAAGGTCGTGGTGAAGCAAATCCAATCGCTTCTAACAGCACTGAGAACGGTCGTGCACAAAACCGTCGTGTTGAGATCATTTTATCTCCACTAGGTTAATATATTACGTTTAACGTAATTCAAACGGTGAGCGCTGGCTCACCGTTTTTGTATCTATAGAACCATAATTAATGGTTAAAAGTTCACCTTTTGTCTGTTAAAATCGTGTCTCCTTTGGGGAGTAGCCTCTCGCACCTTGCGAGATAATTATCAACATAATCGAAGCAAAATCTTCGTGGTAATTATGATTTATCCAACGCGATAAATTTGGCAAGACCAACGGCAAACAACACAAACCGGGGTGGGAGTGTATGTTTTGCTATTGGTATCAATAATTCCCGCCCCAGAGAGTATGTTGTGAGTGTTTTAGCTATTTCTATTACGTCTGTCGCTCTAGCCGAAATAGGGGACAAGACTCAATTATTATCCCTACTGCTTGCTAGTCGATATCGCAAACCCATTCCTATTATTAGTGCCATTTTTCTTGCGACCATTGTTAATCATGCGTTAGCTGCGTGGCTTGGTGTTGCCATTGCTGATTACCTAACCCCTGAAGTACTAAAGTGGGTATTGGTGGTGAGTTTTGTACTGATGGCAGGCTGGATATTGATCCCTGATAAACTCGATGATGATGAAAAGCTATCGAATCGTGGGCCATTTATCGCTAGCTTTATCGCATTCTTTATTGCTGAAATTGGCGATAAAACGCAAATCGCGACCACCATGCTAGGGGCGAAATACCACGATGCATTAATGTGGGTGGTACTTGGCACTACCATTGGTATGTTATTGGCGAATGTGCCTGTTGTACTAATTGGTAAATTATCTGCTGAAAAAATGCCGCTGAGTTTAATCCGAAAAGTGACGGCTGCGCTATTTTTATTCCTTGCGGTGGCTGCAGGTTTTGGTATGTAAATACATATAAGCGGTTAAGTGTTTCACATGAAACTATCGCTTAGCCATCACGTCTGATGTTGCAGTGATTCATAATGAATTGTGATTGCGACATAAGAACCTTATCGTCAAAAATGCTAGAGTGAAAGCGAATAAACGTAGTGCGTTTCTTTGTTTAAATTGCAGGAGGGAGTATGGCTCGGTTTCTCGCGATTTCACCTAAAAGCCAATGTTGGTTATTTCACTTTGCATTGGTGCTGAATGTGTTCGGTATGGCTTTGACCGATATGTGGCTGCCGATGGTCGTGGGCGCAATAGTGACGTTATACCTTGCTATTGATTCCTTGGTACGACTTCGTTACGTTATACCGATGAAAAAAGAAATACGTGATTTACACCATGAGCTTGAAGCAATACGTCAGAAGATTAGTGATGTGTAGTATGCTTTTGTCATTGCAATAAAAGTCATCGATATTAAAAAGGCAGCCTTTTGGCTGCCTTTTGCTTTATTCGGTATTAGTGTTTAGTTCGCGCCTTTTTGGATCAAAAAGCGATAAGGGACGCTTTCTGTATCTGCTGCAAGCAGCGTGTGATCCATGAAACGGCAGAAGCTAGGAATATCACGCGTGGTTGACGGATCGTCAGCCAATACCAATAGGGTTTCGCCTTCGGCCATTTTCCTTACCGTTTTACGAACCATCATTACTGGCTCAGGGCAGCGTAGTCCTTGCGCTTCTAGGCTATGAGTCGGATTATCAAAAATAGCAGTCATAACATACACATCTTATTAGTAAGCGTCAGATCATACTTATGGACAAGAATTAATCAATAACACTTGGCAAATCAATATATACTGTGTAACGTAATTAACATGTTGTTAACGTTTCTTTCTGAAGGATTAGGGGGAAGTAGTATGCTGACATCAACGGATAGACTGACAATTTATGCAGTACTGTGCTTCATTTCATTCTGTGCAATTATGCTGACCACCCCAGAGCAAATGGGTATTTTTGCTATCGGTGGGTTGTTTTCAGCAGCACTTGGGCTTTGGTTTGAACTGACCAATGACACTGAATTTGAAGAAGAAAATTAATTCATTCATAACCAACACACCCATCACTTGGGTTTTCCCGCAATTTAAGCGGGATTTTTTTTATCTATCCCGCCATAATATTTCTCTATTTGATTAATTCTGAGTTCTTGAGAGCCTAATGGAATTAGAAGAAGTTTATCGTCGTGACTTAAATTTATTAGTTGCACTCAAAGTTCTGTTGGATGAAGGCAGTGTGAGTCGCGCTGCGGTTCGGTTAAACCTCAGTCAGTCGGCAATGAGTCGTGTACTAGGGCGTTTACGAGATTTATTACGTGATCCTTTGTTTACTCGCCAAGGGCAAGCATTGATCCCAACCCAACGTGCGTTGGAAATAAATGAGCAGTTAAATGATCCATTAGAGTCGTTACGCATTTTGCTAACGCCGAATGACTTTCAGCCAAGCCTATGTGATCAGCATTTTAAGATCGCCACAACGGATTATGCGATGCAAACCATCTTGCCGTTTGCACTGCCTCGTGTTTATCAAGAAGCACCGAATATTTCATTAGAGTTCGCGCCATTGCAGCACGATCACTTATTAGAGCAGTTAACCAGTGATGGTTGTGATATGGCGATTTGTCGTCCTATTGGGCTAGTGGAGCCGCTTTGTCATGAGCAGTTAGGTTTAGTGAGTGTGTTTTGCTTATTGGCAGAAGATCATCCGCTGGTTGATAAGCCGCTAACGTTGGATGATTACTTAACCTATCCCCATGCGATGATTGCGATTAGTGATGGGGTGAAGTCACTGATAGATGATGCGCTACGTGGTTATCCTGAACGTAAAATGGTGTTGCGAGCATATCATTTAGAAGCCGCATTGGCGGTGATTAAACAAATGCCATTAATTATTACCGTCCCTGCTGACTTAGCATATTTAGTGGCAGAGCGTTATAACTTGGTGGTCAAGCCATTGCCGTTTGAATTTGAGCCATTTGATTATTCATTAATTTGGCATTCTCGGTGTGAGCATTCTGCTTCGCAGATCTGGCTGCGTAACATTATCAAAGAAGAATGTAGCCGATTAATTGAATCGCGTATCCACGATATGGGATTAATCAAATAGCAGGCAATAAAAAGGTCAGCATGATGCTGACCTTATTTATATCAATAGATGAATTGGTTATAGCTTGATCACGACACGGCCTGTGATTTTACCATTAGTGATAGCTTCAGCGCATTCAGCCACTTCTTCTAGTGCTACTTCACGACATGCTTGTTCAAAGTAGCTTGCTGGTAGTAGCTCAGATAGACGTTGCCATGCTTGTTGGCGTTTCTCGAACGGACACATTACTGAGTCAACACCTTGTAGGCGAACGTTACGAAGAATAAATGGCATTACTGTTGTTGGTAAATCGAAACCGCCAGCAAGACCACAAATAGCCACTGCGCCATTGTAGTTAATTTGGCTTAGTACTTTTGCTAGTACCTTGCTACCTACGGTATCGATAGCACCAGCCCATAGTTGTTTGTCTAGTGGGCGAGCTGGCTCTTCAAATACGCTACGTTCAATGATGGTTGTTGCACCTAGCTTTTTAAGTAACTCACCGTTTACTTCTGCACGGCCTGTTACTGCCGCTACTTTATAACCTAGTTGAGAAAGTAAGGTTACTGCTACTGAGCCAACACCACCGCTCGCACCTGTTACAAGGATTTCACCGTCTTCTGGTTTTACATCAGCATCAACAATAGCTTGAACACATAGCATTGCTGTTAAACCAGCAGTACCGATCATCATTGCTTGTTTACCATCGAACTTTTGCGGTAGTGGTACTAGCCAATCAGCGTTAAGGCGTGCTTTTTCAGCCATACCCCCCCAGTGACCTTCACCAACACCCCAGCCAGTTAGTACAACTTTATCGCCTGCTTTGTAGCGATCATCTGATGATTCAGCCACAGTACCGGTTAAGTCGATACCTGGAACCATTGGGAACTGACGAACAATGCGACCTTTACCTGTGATCGCTAAACCATCTTTGTAGTTTAGTGAAGAGTAATCAACATCAATTAACACATCACCTTCAGGGAGATCTGATGTCTCAAGTTGGCGAATACCTGCAAGTGTTTTTTTATCTTCTTGTTCTAGTACTAGTGCTTTAAACATAGCGATGCTCCGGTAAATTCATGTTCGACAGTGAATATGAGGTTAGTGTATCTCGCTCAATAAGCATGAATAAAATGAAACTTAATCATGGTATCTATGCGCAACTAACATATATTCACTCAATTCTTCATTATCTTTTAGATAGATAGCTTAGTTGATATACGCTATATGAAAAAAGATAAATTGTAGAAAAGAAAAAGCTTACTGTAGAAAGTAAGCTTTTTTGTCAATGGAGTTTAAGACTCGATTGATTTGATCAATCAACACGCTCAAAGATTGTCGCAATACCTTGACCGAGGCCAATACACATCGTGGCTAGGCCAAGTTCAACATCATGATTTTCCATTAAGTTGATTAAGGTTGTTGAGATACGTGAACCAGAACAACCTAATGGATGACCTAGAGCAATCGCGCCCCCGTTAAGATTGACCTTCTCATCCATCTTATCAAGTAGCCCTAAATCTTTAGCGCAAGGCAGTGATTGGGCAGCAAAAGCTTCGTTAAGCTCAACCATACCAATATCATCCATAGTGACACCAGCACGTTTTAATGCTTTTTGAGTAGCAGGAACAGGGCCGTAACCCATAATTGAAGGATCACAACCAGCCACCGCCATGGATTTAACACGCGCACGAATACGTAGTCCTAAATCTCGGGCATGTTGCTCACTCATAATCAGCATGGCTGAAGCGCCATCCGAAAGGGCGGAGGATGAGCCCGCGGTTACTGTGCCATTAACTGGATCAAACACCGGGCGCAATTGGCTAAGCGCTTCAACTGTGGTTTCCGGGCGGATCACTTCATCGGTTTCAAAGCGTCTTAAAATGCCATCTTTATCATGCCCTTCAGTGGCAAAGATTTCGTTATTAAATCGCCCTTCAATAGTGGCAGCATGAGCGCGTTGGTGGGAGCGTGCAGCAAAGGCATCTTGCATTTCTCGGTTGATCCCATGCATTCGTCCGAGCATTTCTGCTGTTAACCCCATCATACCTGCTGCCTTGGCGACAGATTTTGAAAGACCCGGGTGGAAATCCACACCATGGTTCATAGGTACATGACCCATGTGTTCAACACCCCCAATGATGCAGGTTTGCGCATCGCCGACCATGATCGCACGGGTTGCATCATGCAGTGCTTGCATGGAGGAGCCACATAAACGGTTGACGGTAGTCGCACCTACCGAATGTGGGATACCAGCCAGTAGCGCTGCATTGCGGGCAACGTTAAAACCTTGCTCTAAGGTTTGTTGCACACAGCCCCAGTAGATATCTTCAATCTTGTTAGGGTCAAGTTGCGGGTTGCGTTCAAGCAAGCCTTTCATTAAGTGAGCAGAGAGATCTTCTGCGCGAACATTGCGATAAGCACCACCTTTCGAACGCCCCATTGGGGTACGGATGCAATCAACAATTACGACGTTATTCATAGTTATCTCCTCATCCTTAAGCGTTCAGGTTGGCGGTGTGGTTATAGTAGGTTTCGCCTTGGGCAGCTTTTTCTCTTAATCCTTGTGGTACTTCATAGAGCGCACCAAGGTGAGCATATTGATCGGCAAGCGCAACATAGTTTGCCAGTCCTAAGCTATCAAGGTAGCGGAATACACCACCACGGAAAGGTGGGAAGCCCAAGCCATATACCAATGCCATATCAGCTTCTGCTGGCGTGGCTATAATGTTTTCTTCTAAACAGCGCACGACTTCGTTAATCATTGGGATCATCATACGCGCAATGATGGCATCACTCTCAAATTTGGTCTGTGGCTTACTGACAGGCGCTAACAGTGCATGAGCATCCTCTGAGAGGGATTTTTTTGGTTTACCTTTTCTATCGAGTGAGTAGCTGAAAAAGCCGATCCCGTTTTTCTGACCAAAACGCTGCGCTTCAAACATTACATCAATGGCATCTTTGCCGTTTTTACCCATACGCTCGGGGAAACCTTCTGCCATAACGGTTTGTGCATGGTGAGCGGTATCAATACCCACCACATCAAGTAGATAAGCAGGACCCATTGGCCAGCCAAATTGCTTTTCCATTACTTTATCGACTTGAACGAAATCAGCACCATCTTGGAGTAATAAGCTAAAACCAGCGAAATAAGGGAACAGTACGCGGTTAACAAAGAATCCTGGGCAATCATTGACGACGATAGGGGATTTACCCATTTTCGCGGCATAAGCAACAATACGATCGATAGTTTGTTGTGATGTTTTTTCACCACGAATGATTTCTACCAATGGCATGCGATGTACAGGGTTGAAAAAGTGCATCCCACAGAAGTTTTCCGGACGTTTTAGTGACTGCGCCAGTAGGTTAATGGGGATGGTTGAGGTGTTAGAGGCAATCACAGTATCGTCGCTAACCTGTGATTCTACATCTGCTAATACTGCTGCTTTGACTTTCGGGTTTTCAACTACAGCTTCGACGACGACATCGACACTGTCTGCGCCAGCATAATGTAGGCTTGGGGTAATAGAGGACAGTACCGATGCCATGGTTAACCCATCAATACGGCCTCGTTCGAGTTTTTTATTCAGTAATTTTGCCGCTTCCGTCATTCCCAATGTCAGTGATGCTTCGGCAATGTCTTTCATAAGAACTGGCGTGCCTTTTAAGGCGGATTGATAGGCGATACCGCCGCCCATAATACCTGCACCTAATACCATGGCATGATCGGTTGGTTTAGCCGCTTTTGTGGCCTTTTTCGCTTGCCCTTTGATGTATTGATCGTTGAGGAAGATACTCACTAACGCTTCAGCCACATCGGTTTTGGCAAGTTTTACGAAGTGCTGATTTTCGACGGTGAGTGCTTCATTGCGTGAACAACGGGCAGCTTGCTCGATGGTTGTCACAGCAGCCATTGGTGCTGGGTAATGTTTGCCAGCGACTTTCGCGACCATACCTTTAGCGGTGGTAAAGCTCATGGCGGCTTCGATTTTATTCAACCCTAATGGTGCTTGCTTTTGCTGGCGACATTGTTGCCAATCAAGTTTGCCGTCAATGGCACTTTTGATCATCGCGAGAGCTGCACATTTTAAATTATCGGGTTCGACAACGGCATCAACGAGCCCTAGCTTTAATGCATCTTGGGCTTTTTTATCTTTGCCTGCGGTAATGATCTCCATGGCAGAATCTGCGCCAATCAAACGTGGTAGCCTTACTGTGCCACCAAAGCCGGGCATGATACCTAATTTCGTTTCAGGCAGCCCAATACGAGCTTTGGTATCGGCAACACGAAAGTCAGTAGCGAGTACACACTCACAGCCGCCGCCTAATGCATAGCCATTAATTGCAGAGAGCGTTGGTACGGGCAGATCTTCAAGCTTATTAAAGATGTCGTTAGCATGTGAAAGCCATTGAGAGAGCTCGGCTTCAGGTTTCGCAAATAAACCGAGGAACTCGGTAATATCAGCACCAACAATAAAAGCCTCTTTAGCTGAGGTAATGATCAACCCTTTTAAATCGGGCTGTTGATACAATGCATTCAGTGCCTGATTGAAACTTTCCAATGTTGAAATATTGAATTTGTTGACGGGGCCTTGAGCATTCAGACTGAGCTCTGCAATACCATCTTCCAGATAGCTTACAGATAGGGTTTCACCTTGGTAAATCATGTTCTATCTCCATATCTTCCAGTCTGCGCTGGATCAGGGTGTGATTTAACTGGTTTGACCTGTTATAGGTATAAGCTAAGTGTGAACTCTGTTAGAAACAAATTCAAACATTAATTTAAACATTTGTTTAACATTTGTGGTGAATGACTCATCTTTAATACAGGTTGGTTTATTATTTAGAGAGTTGGTGTCCTGTTTTTACCTCAGTGGTTTGAGAAAGATGGAATATGGTATGCTGCCATCCCTTTTTCACTAAGGCGTCAATAATGTCGAATTCAGAACCTTATCTTGTTCCTACTGCAGATGTGATATTTGAAGAAGAGATCAAGAAGAGTCGCTTTATTACTTATTTAGCGCATACCCCTAATATAGAAGCGGCAAAACAGTTCGTTCAGCAGATTAAAGAACGTCATCATGATGCGCGTCATAACTGTTGGGCATTTGTCGCAGGGCGTCCAACAGATTCCATGAAGTGGGGCTTTAGTGATGATGGTGAACCATCGGGTACGGCAGGTAAGCCTATTCTTGCTCAGCTAACAGGCTCTGGTGTAGGTGAAATCACCGCTGTGGTTACTCGCTATTATGGCGGGATCCGTTTAGGTACTGGTGGTTTAGTAAAAGCTTATGGTGGTGGTGTACAACAAGCACTGACACGATTAGAAACAAAACAGAAAGTGATCACTTCAGAACTTCAGCTCAGTTGTGAATATAATCAGGTCTCTTTGGTTGAGTCACTATTAAGTGAATACAACGGCACACAGTTACATGCTGATTATGGTAATCAAGTCACTATGCAGATCGAGTTAGATAGTCGTATAGTGGATGAGTTTTGTGCCAAATTAACCAATCGTAGTGGCGGGCGCATTGTTGCAGCCTCAGCATCGTAGTTATTTCTCTATATTTAAGGTGAGAGCCGTTTAGGCCATGCAGTTTCGTTCAATTATTCGAATCGTCGGGCTGTTGCTCGCGCTTTTTAGTGTCACTATGCTTATTCCGGCGCTGGTGGCATTAATCTATCGTGATGGTGCGGGTTTCCCGTTTGTCGTTACATTCTTTATTCTGATCGCGGGTGGTGCATTATTATGGCTACCAAACAGACGGCATCGCCATGAGCTCAAGGCAAGAGATGGCTTTCTTATTGTCGTTTTGTTCTGGGTGGTTATTGGTAGTGCTGGTGCGATCCCTTTCCTGTTATCGAAAACCCCTGATTTGTCTGTTGCCGACTCCTTTTTTGAATCCTTTTCCGCACTGACAACCACTGGGGCCACCGTTATCGTTGGTCTTGATCATTTACCGAAAGCGATTTTGTTCTACCGCCAGTTGCTACAGTGGTTTGGTGGTATGGGTATCATCGTGTTAGCTGTCGCTATTTTGCCTGTTCTTGGGATCGGTGGTATGCAGCTTTACCGTGCTGAAATTCCAGGTCCGGTCAAAGACAGCAAGATGACACCACGTATTGCGGAAACCGCTAAAACCCTGTGGTACATCTATCTGGCATTAACCGTAAGCTGCGCCTTTGCGTTTTGGTTAGCTGGGATGTCAGGCTTTGATGCGATTTCCCATAGTTTCTCAACCATCGCGATTGGTGGCTTCTCAACCCATGATGCCAGTATGGGGTATTTCAACAGCCCAACCATTAACATGATCACCGTGGTGTTCTTGTTAATCTCTGCCTGTAACTTCTCGTTGCACTTTGCTGCCTTTGGTAATGGTGGTGTGCACTTGAAAACTTATTGGCGTGATCCTGAATTCCGAGCTTTTCTTGGAGTGCAGTTTATTTTGTTTGTCATCTGTTTTGGTCTACTTATTAAACATAGCCCGTACGACTCTTACTTTTCGGCGTTTGATCAAGCACTGTTCCAAACGGTATCGATTTCTACCACCGCAGGTTTTACGACCACAGGTTTTTCAGACTGACCATTGTTTTTACCTGTATTGCTTTTATTCTCCTCTTTTATAGGTGGATGTGCAGGTTCAACCGGTGGTGGTATGAAAGTGATCCGAATTTTATTACTTTCACTGCAAGGGGTACGTGAACTAAAACGTCTTGTACACCCAAGAGCGGTATACACCATTAAGTTAGGTAATAAAGCACTCCCACAGCGTGTTGTTGACGCTGTATGGGGATTCTTCTCTGCTTACGCGCTTGTGTTTGTAATTTGTATGCTGGCATTGATTGCAACAGGGCTTGATGAACTGACTGCATTCTCTGCCGTTGCAGCGACATTAAATAACTTAGGCCCGGGCTTAGGCGAAGTCGCTGTCCATTTTGGCGAAATCAACGATTCTGCAAAGTGGATATTAATTATCTCCATGTTATTTGGACGATTAGAAGTCTTTACACTATTAGTTTTGTTTACGCCGACGTTCTGGCGTAACTAAAGAGGTACTTATGGAAAAGGTCTTATTTCTGTTTTCCAGTTGCGAAGGACAAACCAAGAAAATTTTAAACCATATCGAGCAAGCGCTAGGTGAACAGTACAGCTGTGAGTATATGAATATCCATAATGAGCCTAACGTGGATTTTAGCGCTTATGATCGTGTACTAGTTGGGGCTTCTATTCGTTATGGTCACTTTAATAAAAAGCTCTACGCTTTTATCAATAAATACCAAGCACAATTATCACAAGATAATGTCGCTTTCTTTTGTGTGAACCTGACAGCGCGCAAAGAAGGTAAAGATACCCCAGAGGGAAGTGCATACATTAAGAAGTTCTTAATCAAGTCACCATGGCAACCTGCACTGATTGGGGTTTTTGCAGGAGCACTGAGATATCCACGTTATAACTTCTTTGATCGCACCATGATTAAGCTCATTATGAAAATTACTGGCGGTGAAACAGATACAACCAAAGAAGTTGAATACACCGATTGGCAAAAAGTGAGCGAATTTACTCAAGTGTTTAAGCAACAAGGATGCAGAAAATAGGTGGTTGATTGCTTTTTGATCTAAAAGTGTCTTTTTTTCAAGAAAAGTGAATTATTACTTGCTAAGCCCTGTTTTGTCCCTATAATGCCGCCTCATCGACACGACAACGGCTTCCAATAAGGATTTCGGTTTGTGACGATAGGATGAAAGATTTAAGAAAATAAGTTGAAAAAGTGTTTGACACCAAAACTTATTTCGTTAGAATGGACATCCACTTCAACGAAAGCTTGAAACGGTTTGAAAGTTTTAGTTTCGCTGAAGATTGTTCTTTAACAATTTGACCATGCAATCTGTGTGGGCACTCGTTGAATGATTAGTCAAAAAGATTTATCAATGATACTAGTGACCAATTTGATACTTCGGTATCAGCACAGTCAATTCATTCATCATTTTATGATGAATTAACAGTATTCATTGAGCAGGTCGAAAGACCAACAAAACTTTAATTGAAGAGTTTGATCATGGCTCAGATTGAACGCTGGCGGCAGGCCTAACACATGCAAGTCGAGCGGCAGCGACTTAACTGAACCTTCGGGGAACGTTAAGGGCGGCGAGCGGCGGACGGGTGAGTAATGCCTGGGAATATGCCCTGATGTGGGGGATAACTATTGGAAACGATAGCTAATACCGCATAATCTCTTCGGAGCAAAGAGGGGGACCTTCGGGCCTCTCGCGTCAGGATTAGCCCAGGTGGGATTAGCTTGTTGGTGAGGTAATGGCTCACCAAGGCAACGATCCCTAGCTGGTCTGAGAGGATGATCAGCCACACTGGAACTGAGACACGGTCCAGACTCCTACGGGAGGCAGCAGTGGGGAATATTGCACAATGGGGGAAACCCTGATGCAGCCATGCCGCGTGTATGAAGAAGGCCTTCGGGTTGTAAAGTACTTTCAGTAGGGAGGAAGGCAGTGTCGTTAATAGCGGCATTGTTTGACGTTACCTACAGAAGAAGCACCGGCTAACTCCGTGCCAGCAGCCGCGGTAATACGGAGGGTGCGAGCGTTAATCGGAATTACTGGGCGTAAAGCGCATGCAGGCGGTCTGTTAAGCAAGATGTGAAAGCCCGGGGCTCAACCTCGGAACAGCATTTTGAACTGGCAGACTAGAGTCTTGTAGAGGGGGGTAGAATTTCAGGTGTAGCGGTGAAATGCGTAGAGATCTGAAGGAATACCGGTGGCGAAGGCGGCCCCCTGGACAAAGACTGACGCTCAGATGCGAAAGCGTGGGGAGCAAACAGGATTAGATACCCTGGTAGTCCACGCCGTAAACGATGTCTACTTGGAGGTTGTGGCCTTGAGCCGTGGCTTTCGGAGCTAACGCGTTAAGTAGACCGCCTGGGGAGTACGGTCGCAAGATTAAAACTCAAATGAATTGACGGGGGCCCGCACAAGCGGTGGAGCATGTGGTTTAATTCGATGCAACGCGAAGAACCTTACCTACTCTTGACATCCAGAGAACTTAGCAGAGATGCTTTGGTGCCTTCGGGAGCTCTGAGACAGGTGCTGCATGGCTGTCGTCAGCTCGTGTTGTGAAATGTTGGGTTAAGTCCCGCAACGAGCGCAACCCTTATCCTTGTTTGCCAGCACTTCGGGTGGGAACTCCAGGGAGACTGCTGGTGATAAACCGGAGGAAGGTGGGGACGACGTCAAGTCATCATGGCCCTTACGAGTAGGGCTACACACGTGCTACAATGGCGTATACAGAGGGCTGCCAACTCGCGAGAGTGAGCGAATCCCAGAAAGTACGTCGTAGTCCGGATTGGAGTCTGCAACTCGACTCCATGAAGTCGGAATCGCTAGTAATCGTGAATCAGAATGTCACGGTGAATACGTTCCCGGGCCTTGTACACACCGCCCGTCACACCATGGGAGTGGGCTGCACCAGAAGTAGATAGCTTAACCTTCGGGAGGGCGTTTACCACGGTGTGGTTCATGACTGGGGTGAAGTCGTAACAAGGTAGCCCTAGGGGAACCTGGGGCTGGATCACCTCCTTACCTAAAGACTTAACTGTTGAATGCAGTGTCCACACAGATTGCTTGGTGAAATGGTTTTAGAAAATAGTGAAAGTGCTAATTAATGACAGAGTCATTGATTAACGCTTTTGCGTTATGCTCTTTAACAATCTGGAAAGCTGACTAGTAAATTCAATCAATAGATTGATTTATAGTTTTCATCGAAAGATGAAAACGAGTTCTCAAAACAATACACATTCAAGTGTCTTGTATCGAGTCCGGCGAAAAACCAACGTCTCCTTATCAGAGACATAAACCTTGGTTGTTTGAACATACGAAACCTCTTGGGGTTGTATGGTTAAGTGACTAAGCGTACACGGTGGATGCCTTGGCAGTCAGAGGCGATGAAGGACGTATTAACTTGCGATAAGCCCAGAGAAGGTAGTAAAAACCGGTGACTCTGGGATTTCCGAATGGGGAAACCCACGTGCATAAGCACGTATCGTGTTGTGAATACATAGCAGCACGAGGCGAACCGGGGGAACTGAAACATCTAAGTACCCCGAGGAAGAGAAATCAACCGAGATTCCGGTAGTAGCGGCGAGCGAAACCGGATTAGCCCTTAAGCTAGTTTGATGTTAGGTGAAGGTTCTGGAAAGTGCCGCGATACAGGGTGATAGCCCCGTAACCGACAACATCTTATCAGTGAAAACGAGTAGGACGGGACACGTGTTATCTTGTCTGAATATGGGGGGACCATCCTCCAAGGCTAAATACTCCTGACTGACCGATAGTGAACCAGTACCGTGAGGGAAAGGCGAAAAGAACCCCTGTGAGGGGAGTGAAATAGAACCTGAAACCGTGTACGTACAAGCAGTAGGAGCCCACTTGTTGGGTGACTGCGTACCTTTTGTATAATGGGTCAGCGACTTAATTTTAGTAGCAAGGTTAACCGTTTAGGGGAGCCGTAGGGAAACCGAGTCTTAACTGGGCGAATGAGTTGCTAGGATTAGACCCGAAACCGAGTGATCTAGCCATGGGCAGGTTGAAGGTGAGGTAACACTTACTGGAGGACCGAACCGACTAATGTTGAAAAATTAGCGGATGACTTGTGGCTAGGGGTGAAAGGCCAATCAAACTCGGAGATAGCTGGTTCTCCCCGAAAGCTATTTAGGTAGCGCCTCGGACGAATACTACTGGGGGTAGAGCACTGTTAAGGCTAGGGGGTCATCCCGACTTACCAACCCTTTGCAAACTCCGAATACCAGTAAGTACTATCCGGGAGACACACGGCGGGTGCTAACGTCCGTCGTGAAGAGGGAAACAACCCAGACCGCCAGCTAAGGTCCCAAAGTTATAGCTAAGTGGGAAACGATGTGGGAAGGCTCAGACAGCCAGGATGTTGGCTTAGAAGCAGCCATCATTTAAAGAAAGCGTAATAGCTCACTGGTCGAGTCGGCCTGCGCGGAAGATTTAACGGGGCTAAGCTATACACCGAAGCTGCGGCAATGTACTTTTGCCATTGGGGAGCGTTCTGTAAGCCGTTGAAGGTGTGCTGTAAGGCATGCTGGAGGTATCAGAAGTGCGAATGCTGACATGAGTAACGATAAAGGGAGTGAAAACCCTCGCCGGAAGATCAAGGGTTCCTGTCCAACGTTAATCGGGGCAGGGTAAGTCGACCCCTAAGGCGAGGCCGAAAGGCGTAGTCGATGGGAAACGGGTTAATATTCCCGTACTTCTTATAATTGCGATGGAGGGACGGAGAAGGCTAGGTGAGCCTGGCGACGGTTGTCCAGGTCCAAGTATGTAGGCTGATGGTTTAGGAAAATCCGGACCATCTTAAGGCTGAGATACGATGTCGAGTCACTACGGTGACGAAGTCATTGATGCCATGCTTCCGGGAAAAGCTTCTAAGCTTCAGATTATAAGAAATCGTACCCCAAACCGACACAGGTGATCAGGTAGAGAATACCAAGGCGCTTGAGAGAACTCGGGTGAAGGAACTAGGCAAAATGGTACCGTAACTTCGGGAGAAGGTACGCTCCTAGCGGTGATGAGACTTGCTCTCTAAGCTGCCGGGAGTCGCAGATACCAGGTGGCTGCAACTGTTTATTAAAAACACAGCACTGTGCAAAATCGAAAGATGACGTATACGGTGTGACGCCTGCCCGGTGCCGGAAGGTTAATTGATGGGGTTAGACTTCGGTCGAAGCTCTTGATCGAAGCCCCGGTAAACGGCGGCCGTAACTATAACGGTCCTAAGGTAGCGAAATTCCTTGTCGGGTAAGTTCCGACCTGCACGAATGGCGTAATGATGACTACGCTGTCTCCACCCGAGACTCAGTGAAATTGAAATCGCAGTGAAGATGCTGCGTCCCCGCGGCTAGACGGAAAGACCCCGTGAACCTTTACTATAGCTTGGCACTGAACATTGACCCTACATGTGTAGGATAGGTGGGAGACTGTGAAATAATCGCGCCAGCGGTTATGGAGTCGTCCTTGAAATACCACCCTTGTATGCTTGATGTTCTAACGTTGGCCCCTTATCGGGGTTACGGACAGTGCCTGGTGGGTAGTTTGACTGGGGCGGTCTCCTCCCAAAGAGTAACGGAGGAGCACGAAGGTGGGCTAATCACGGTCGGACATCGTGAGGTTAGTGCAATGGCATAAGCCCGCTTGACTGCGAGAATGACAATTCGAGCAGGTGCGAAAGCAGGTCATAGTGATCCGGTGGTTCTGAATGGAAGGGCCATCGCTCAACGGATAAAAGGTACTCCGGGGATAACAGGCTGATACCGCCCAAGAGTTCATATCGACGGCGGTGTTTGGCACCTCGATGTCGGCTCATCACATCCTGGGGCTGAAGTCGGTCCCAAGGGTATGGCTGTTCGCCATTTAAAGTGGTACGCGAGCTGGGTTTAGAACGTCGTGAGACAGTTCGGTCCCTATCTGCCGTGGGCGTTGGATGATTGAGAGGGGCTGCTCCTAGTACGAGAGGACCGGAGTGGACGAACCGCTGGTGTTCGGGTTGTGTCGCCAGACGCATTGCCCGGTAGCTAAGTTCGGAATCGATAACCGCTGAAAGCATCTAAGCGGGAAGCGAGCCTCAAGATGAGTCATCCCTAGACCTTTAAGGTCTCTAAAGGGTTGTTGAAGACTACAACGTTGATAGGTCGGGTGTGTAAGTGCTGTGAGGCATTGAGCTAACCGATACTAATTGCCCGTGAGGCTTAACCATACAACACCCAAGGGGTTTTATACGGACTCCAAGAACACTTGAACGTGTGTTTGAGAATCAGCTTTCTAAGATTGTAATGAATTTGCTTGGCGACCATAGCGTTATGGACCCACCTGATCCCATGCCGAACTCAGTAGTGAAACGTAATAGCGCCGATGGTAGTGTGGGGCCTCCCCATGTGAGAGTAGGACATCGCCAGGCTTCAAATTTAAGATACTTGTTCTGAACGACAGGTATCGGATAAAACGAAAGTTTTATCTCCGTGTGGAGCGGTAGTTCAGTTGGTTAGAATACCGGCCTGTCACGCCGGGGGTCGCGGGTTCGAGTCCCGTCCGCTCCGCCACTTTATTTGAGCGTCGTCTCGTTAAACACGAACTACAGGGGTGTAGCTCCAATTGGCAGAGCAGCGGATTCCAAATCCGCGTGTTGGGAGTTCGAATCTCTCCACCCCTGCCATCTTCGAAAGCCTCGTCAGAAATGACGAGGCTTTTTTGCATTTGTGTTTCAGAAATAACAGCGGATTTTGCTGTATTTAGTGCTATCGCATGTTGGGAGCTGGAGCGCCAGCCCGGTCGAATCACTTCACCCCTGCCATTTTCGAAAGCCTCGTTAGAAATGACGAGGTTTTTTTGTATTTGTGTTTTAGTAATAACAGCAGGTTTTGCTGTATTTAGTGCTATCGCATGTTGGGAGCTGGATTGCCAGCCCGGTCGAATCACTTCATCTCTGCCATTTTCGAAAGCCTCGTCAGAAATGTCGGGGCTTTTTCATATCTAGGGTTTTGTTTGGGGGATAAAGCCTCATAACAGCAATGAGGCTTGAGTTCAGTGAACGTTATAGAAGAGGATTAGGCGTAGTGATAAAAATGCTTTAGCCATTGCTCTGCAATCATCATCTCGTCTTTTTCTGAAAGTGCTTGTATGCCGCGCTTAAACTGATGGGGGTTATCAAGCAGTTTTAAACCTGCGAGCATATGTGCGGCTTCAAATAAGTAGAGAGTAGGATCGCCCATGCCTGTTTTAAAAGGTGTATTCGCTGATTCTCCACCTGCCAGTAGATACACACTATGACCTTGTTTGTTTTTATATTCTTTGGTGAGTGCATTTGAGTGTACTTCTGTTAGTACATCGTTTGCTAATAGATCGGGTAAGTGAAGTTCGTCGTCAGCTGAGGTTACAGTACTAATAAACATGGGTTGCGATAGGTTATCTATCATTTCAGGGGTAATAGATTGATTACCTGTGCAACAGAACAACATATTGCAGTGTTCAACGAGATGGTTGATTGAACAGGCTTTAATACCATCTCTGGGAAACTGGGTAAGTTTACGGGGATCGAAATCGGCTACATGAATATTGGTAATACCTTTTGCTTTTAAGTGTTTGATCACTCCTCGTCCTAGATTTCCAGCGCCAATAACTCCTGTTTTTAGAAATCCTGAGTTATTGATTTTTAGACCAAACTCTTCACGTAAGATCTGATCAGAATAATGGACGATACACTCTGATGCTTCAAAGTCAGCAAGCATTTTTATACTAAGATGAGAGACGGAAACTAACGGTTTAGAGAGTGGTTTATCGAGGTATTTTTGCAGTCCGTTAGCTGTGAGCTCGGTAATGCCAATACATTGTTCTTGAAAGGTTTCACAAATATGCGAAATAGCATAAGAGAAGTAGCCACCGTGATCGAGGATCAGAAAAGGGGTTTCTACATCGATGTATTGACGGATCATTGCTTCACAATGAGCAGGGTTTCTTAAATAGGCTTTATTATTTTGGGTCGAGACAACGTGGCAATGGGGGATTGTACTGATGGTGGTTAGTAGGCCAGGAGTAGCGCCAAGAGTGGCATCTTTGGGAATAAATACTAGCTTGTCAGCGAGTTCTGCTAGCACGTTGATATAAGGCAGTGAGCCTTCGTAGCTGTGCATGACAGAAAAAATGACGAGGTTATCTGGAATAGTATGCGTTTGGGATAATGTTTTTAAAAATTGGTAACCATGATCGGCATAGAAATCAGCGCAATATGAATGCGTTAAGATTGGTTTTGGCACTACTGTTGTTCCTTGAAAAATGTACAAGAGAGTTAAAGTAAGCTCTCTGAATAACTGTCATGAAAAAGTTGTAGCAAAGCATGTAATAGAGGTTCTTGTTCGCGAGATTGTTTACAACACAAACCTAAACTCATAGGTTCGATTGATTCGGTACTAAATCGTTGAACCTTGTCGCTGACAGGACTGTTATTTATTACCACATCTGGCGCAATTCCAACACCACATCCTAGTGCGACCATACTGACAATGGCCTCATGTCCTGATATTTGGGCATAAATAGAGGGGGTTATTTTCTTTTTCTTAAACCATTTATCAGCACGAGTTCGCGCTGGTCCTGATTCTGGCAGTATAAAGGGTAAAGATTTCCAATCTGGATCATGGTTTAAGCTTTTTTGTAGCGTAGGGGCTGAAATTATTGGGCTGATCAGTGACATTTGGATTTGATCAACTTCGATGTAAGTTAATTTAGGCGGTAAATTGTCGGGTTTAGCGGCAATAGCGATATCAACTTGATCGGAAAGCA
This sequence comes from Photobacterium leiognathi, assembly GCF_030685535.1. Taxonomy (NCBI): domain Bacteria; kingdom Pseudomonadati; phylum Pseudomonadota; class Gammaproteobacteria; order Vibrionales; family Vibrionaceae; genus Photobacterium; species Photobacterium leiognathi. The sequence continues at coordinate 29,912 of NZ_CP131601.1, forward strand.
CTTTATCAATGGCCAGTGCCGGATCGCCTGTTTGCAGTTGGATTTCGATATGGGGATAAATGATGCGAAATTTATTTAAGATTGTCGGCAGGTGGCTATAACTGGCCGTGACGGAGCAAAATAGGGTTAACTTTCCTTGTAGCTGGGAATGATCTTCCTGCAACTCACTTTTCACTTCAAACCAATTACTCACAATTAAAGAGGCGACAGGTAGCAATTTTTTTCCGGCAAGGGTGAGTTCCACACTGCGATTATCACGAATAAACAAGGTTTGCCCTAAGTCTTCTTCTAAGCGTTGAATAACACGACTTAAAGCGGAAGGACTGATGTGCATTGCCTGTGCGGTTTGGCTGAAATTATGGGATTCACAAAGGTGAAGAAATAGTTGCAGATTTTTAATATTCATCGTCCATGTTGCATAATTTGCAATTAGTTGTTGTGAATATAGCACTTTGCGCAACAAATTACCTGATCTACTATCAGGTTATTCGACAATGAAGATGTCGACCCAAGGATATATTTTCACGGAGTTTGTTGTTATGGCTAATTATTTTAATACCCTGAACCTACGTCAGCAGTTAGATCAACTAGGTCGTTGTCGTTTTATGGATCGCGCTGAGTTTGCAACTGAGGCAGATTACCTAAAAGGTAAGAAAGTGGTGATCGTAGGTTGTGGTGCGCAAGGTCTAAACCAAGGTCTGAATATGCGTGATTCAGGTCTGGATGTATCTTATGCATTGCGCCAAGCGGCGATTGATGAGCAACGTCAATCATTTAAAAACGCGAAAGAGAATGGGTTTGAAGTAGGTAGCTACGAGCAACTGATCCCACAAGCAGATCTAGTGGTAAACCTTACCCCTGATAAGCAGCACACCAATGTGGTTGAAACCGTAATGCCACTGATGAAGCAAGGTGCAGCGCTAGGTTACTCGCACGGTTTCAACATCGTTGAAGAAGGTATGCAAATCCGTAAAGACTTAACGGTTGTTATGGTTGCACCTAAGTGTCCAGGTACAGAAGTACGTGAAGAGTACAAGCGTGGTTTCGGTGTTCCAACACTTATTGCTGTTCACCCTGAAAATGACCCACAAGGCGATGGTCTTGAAATTGCTAAAGCATGGGCGGCGGCAACTGGTAGTCATCGTGCAGGCGTACTAGAGTCGTCATTTGTTGCTGAAGTTAAATCAGATCTGATGGGGGAGCAAACTATTCTTTGTGGCATGCTACAAGCTGGCTCTATCGTATGCTACGAGAAGATGATTGCTGATGGTATTGCACCTGAGTACGCAGGCAAGCTGCTACAGTATGGTTGGGAAACGATCACTGAAGCACTGAAGTTTGGTGGTGTATCTCACATGATGGATCGTCTATCAAACCCTGCAAAAGTAAAAGCGTTTGATCTGTCTGAAGAGCTAAAAGATCTCATGCGTCCACTTTATAACAAGCACATGGATGACATTATCTCTGGTCACTTCTCTAGTACGATGATGGCTGACTGGGCAAATGATGATGCAGATCTACTTGGCTGGCGTGGTGAAACAGCAGAAACACAATTTGAAAACTACCCAGCATCTGATCTTCAAATTAGCGAGCAAGAGTACTTTGATAACGGTATCTTGATGGTTGCTATGGTACGTGCGGGTGTTGAACTAGCATTTGAAGCAATGACAGCATCAGGCATCATTGATGAGTCTGCATACTACGAATCACTACACGAACTACCGCTTATCGCAAACACCATTGCACGTAAGCGTCTGTACGAGATGAACGTGGTTATCTCTGATACTGCAGAGTACGGTAACTATCTATTTGCAAACGTAGCAACGCCATTACTGCGTGAGCAATTTATGCCGAAAGTAGCGACGGATGTGATTGGTAAAGGATTAGGTGAGACATCTAACTTTGCTGACAACCAGAAGCTAATTGAGGTGAATGAAGCACTACGTAATCACCCAGTTGAAGTGATTGGTAAAGAGCTACGTGGTTACATGAAAGACATGAAGAAAATCGCAGTAGGCGGTTAATGTCAGCGTAAGCGAATAAATAGAAAAGCCCGGTGAATACCGGGCTTTTTAGTATCTGGAATAACAGATTATGCGTTGTCGATTTTGTCTTCAGCAGACAGTTTCGCTTCAAGCTCTGCCATTTTGTGCTCTAGCTCGTTTAGCTTTTGACGTGTGCGTAGTAGCACTTGAGTTTGTACTTCAAACTCTTCACGGTTAACAACATCTAGTTTACCCAACTGTGATTGGATCACCTGACGTACTTTTTGCTCAACGTCGTTACCTAGATCTTTAACTGGCTGTGGCATCGCGTCTTGAATTTGCTTAGCTACTTGCTCAAGCTTTTTTGGATCAAACATGATTCGCTTACTCCGTTGCGAGAATCTTTATTCTGTTATTGTAATCGTAAAATAAAAGGGCGCGGAAATTCCAGCGCCCTTTTTACATTTCTCTATTTACTTAGAAATGGCTATCTGTCGCATCGTCATCTTCAACGAAAACAGGTAGCGGTTTGTGTTCGCTTGCTAGGAATGTATAGATAACTGGCAGAACAAACAAGGTAAATAGCGTACCAATTGAAAGACCAGCAACGATAACAATACCAATACTAAAGCGAGAGGCAGCACCTGCGCCTGATGCGTAAAGTAGTGGGATCAGACCTGCAATCATCGCACATGTGGTCATTAGGATTGGACGAAGACGGATCTTCGCAGCTTCCATGACCGCTTCTAAGCGATTCTTACCGTGGAATAGCTGTTCTTCTTTTGCTACCTCACAGATCAAAATACCGTGTTTAGTGATCAAGCCAATCAGGGTGATAAGGCCGATCTGCGAGTAGATATTCAAGGTCGTCGCACCCCATGCCAGTGCGATCAACGCACCACAAATAGCAAGAGGAACCGATACTAGAATAACCAGTGGATCACGTAGCGATTCAAACTGAATAGCCAGCACTAGGAAGATAACAGCCAATGCTAAACCGAAGGTTGCGTATAGTGCGTTACCTTCTGTTACGTACTGACGGCTCTCGCCAAGGTAGTTGTAGCTATAACCTTTAGGCAGTACTTTCGCCGCTTCTGTATTTAACCAGCTCACCGCATCACCAATTGATGTACCAGGGGCTAATACGCCACTGATGGTTGCTGCGTTTTGTTGGTTAAAGCTTGGTAACGTTGGTGGTGTTGATGTCACCTTGATGGTTACTAAGCTACCGAGTGGGATCAGATCGCCTGTATTTGTTTTCACGTAGTAGTTGTTTAAATCGTTTGGATTGAAACGGTTCTTACGTTCAACTTGTGGGATCACCTTGTATGAACGACCTAAGATATCAACGCGGTTAATGTCACCGCCTGCTAGCATGGTACTTAGTGTGTTACCGATAGATTGCATCGTCACACCGTAAGCGCCTGCTTTGTCTTTGTTGATCTTGATCTTCATGTCAGCTGAGTCGTATCTCAAGTTCAGATCCGAGTAAACGAACATCGGGTTATCTTTCACTTTCGTTAGCATCTCAGATGCCACTTGGAACAAGCTCTTAAAGTTGTTCGGAGTGGTGATCACGAACTGAACAGGGAAGCCACCGCCAGCACCTGGTAAGCTTGGCATTTGGAACGCAGCAACCGACATTTGAGGAATGTCTTTGATTTTCTTCGCTACGTCATTAGCCACTTCTGCTTGGCTTTCAGTACGCTCACTCCAAGGCTTCAAGGTAGCTAGACCAAACGCTTGGTTGGCAGCAGGAATACCTGAGAATACCTGCGCGTATTCCACGCTCTTTTGCTCTGTTAGTACCTTGTTGACTTGGTTCATGCTGTCTTCAATGAAGTCCAAGTTTGCGTTTGATGGCGCATTACCTTGGAACACGACTACGCCGTTATCTTCCGCAGGCGCAAGCTCACTTGGAATAAATTTGAACAAGAATGGCAAACTTGCGAATGCACATACCGCAAACACGATCACCACAGGGCGCATGTTCATGATGCCGCCTAGCATCTTCTCGTAACGTAGCGTTAGACGATCTAAGAAGCGGTGTACGGCTTGTTCGAATTTATTTGGCGCAGCATTTTCTTTTAGGAAGTGAGCACACATCATCGGTGATAATGTCAGTGCGATGATCCCTGAGATAAATACGGCACCCGCTAGCGTTAATGCAAACTCTTTAAAGAGTGAGCCTGTTAAGCCACCCATTAATGCGATTGGCGCGTATACCGCACCTAGCGCGATAGTCATGGAGATAACTGGAATCGCGATTTCACGTGTACCAATAATGGCAGCACGGAAAGGGCTTTCTCCCATCTTCATATGACGCTCAACGTTTTCAAGTACCACGATGGCGTCATCTACTACCAGACCGATGGCAAGTACCATTGCCAGTAGTGTCATCAAGTTCCACGAGAAGCCAAATAGCTGCATCACCAATGCCACACCAACAAGTGATAATGGAATAGTGATGATAGGGATCAGTACTGAACGTAGTGAGCCGATAAATAGCGCGATCACCACCAATACAATCACCGCTGCTTCAAGGATAGTTTTAATTACCTCATGAATAGAGTCGTTGATCGCAATCGTTGAGTCGTACATCACCGTCATCTTGATGGTGCTTGGCATGTTACGCTCAATGGTTGGTAGTAGTTTAATAACATCGGCAGCGATGTTAATTGGGTTGGCACTTGGTGCTGCTTGAATCGCGGCTACCACAGCTTCTTGGCCGTTTGCTGATGCGCGGTAGCTGTCACTACTTTTCGATAGCGTTACTTTCGCGATGTCGCCAAGACGGGTTACTTGACCATCTTTACTGGTTACAACCAGCTTTTCTAGTGTTTCAGGGCTGTTTGACTGGGTATCTGCACTACCGTTGTAGAGGACAAAGTCATTGTTCACCTGACCTACCGCAGATTGGTAGTTATTCGCCTTTAGGACTTGAATAACATCGCTTGCTGATAGGTTAAATGCAGCCATTTTCTGTGGATCTAACCAAACACGTAGCGCGTAAGGTACACCACCGTACATATCAACTTTCGATACGCCGTTAACCGTAAATAGTTGTGGCTTAACCACACGCTCGATGTAGTCAGTGATCTGACTAGAGTTCAAGCTTTTACTGGTGAAACCTAAGTAAAGCACACCCGTATCACCACCAGTTGATAGGGTGATGGTTGGGTCTTGGGTTTCTGTTGGTAACTGCGAACGAACCGAGTTTACCTTCGCCAAAACGTCAGCCAAGGCTGCGTTCGGGTTGGTATTCAGTTTCATTTGTACTGTGATTGTCGACATCCCCAGCGTACTTTGTGCGGTGATGTAGTCAATATTATCGGCTTGAGCAATGGCCTGTTCTAAGGGCTGAGTAATAAAGCCCTGCATCAGATCTGCACTGGCACCATAGTATGCGGTACTAACCGTTACTACGGTGTTGGTCATTTCTGGATACTGTCGAACCTGCATTTTGAATATCGCCTGAAAGCCAAGCAATGCGATCAGTAAGCTGATCGAAATTGCGAGGACGGGGCGTCTGATAAAAATATCAGTAAAGCGCATAACGAGAGTTCTCCAATTACAGCAGTGGTGTTACTGCTGGAGCTTTAAGTGCATCATTTTCAACAACATGCACTAGCGATTTGTTACTTAGACGAATTTGACCTGTGGTAACGATTTGCTCGCCAGTTTTAATGCCTGAAAGAATGCGCACTTTGTTACCGTGGTTTTGACCTGTGGTCACCACTGTTTGAATAGCACGTAATTTGCCATCAACTTCTTTTAGTACGTAAACCGTGTCACCGTATAGGGTGTAGGTGATCGCCGTTTGTGGCACGATAATTTGATTGCTAATGGTTGGTAGGATCACTCGTGCACGAGCAAACATACCACTACGTAGCTTACCGCCACTGTTAGGGATGTCGGCTTGTACTTGTACTAAACCCGTTTGCGCGTTAACCGCAGGCTCGATTGCCGTGATTTGACCTTTGAAGTCGATGTCTTGGTAAGCGTCCACATTGATATCTACCGTTTGACCGATTTGGATCTTAGAAATGTCGGTTTGCGGTACGGTGAAACGGAAACGCATAGTACGAGTATCTTCTAGACGTACGATCTGTGTGCCTGGTTGAATGTATTGACCAAGATAAACGTTACGTAGACCTACTTCACCATCAAACGGCGCCACGATATCACGACGTTGAATTGACTCTTCTAACGATTTAATTTGCGATACAAGGGCACGGTAGTTTGCTTTTGCTTCATCAAGGCTAGACTTAGATACTGAACCTTTACGGTAAAGATCTTGGTAACGTTTGTATGTTGCTTCAACCGCTGGCAGTTTAGCTTTGGTACTTTGTAGACTTGATTCTTCTACATTGGAGTTGATCGATACCAACTCTTGACCTGCTTTAACACGCTGACCTGATTCAAAAGCGATTTTGCTGATCACACCTGATGCTTCAGATGTTAGCGTCACACCTTGAACTGGCTCGATGAAACCAATGGCTTGGATCGCAGGGTACCAGTTCTCGCCCTTCGTCGTAATCGAGGTTACTGGGTAGTTTGGCTCTGGCATATTCGCCATGTATTCAGCAATTTTCTTCTCTTTGAATAAGTTGAAACCAATGACACTCCCGAATAACAGGAGGACAAGAAGTAACACTACTATCCACTTTTTCATTGTTAGGTTTGCTCCGGTTTAGCGATATTAATGCAGAGTGATAGCGTCCCAAGAGGCATTGATAACGGCTTCAATTTCGTCATCACTGATCTCTAGCCCACGGTGAATTTGCCGACGAGCTAAACTACAACTCGTTTCAAGACTCAATACACTCAGTACCTCGTTATCGAGATCCTTAAATAAGCCACATGCTTTTCCGTCATTGAACATAGTTGCAACGGGGGAAAAGAGTTTTTGACTTAAACGTATTCGATCTTGTTTGTTTTGGCATGGCAGGCTTTGGAACTGTCCCCGAATGACTAACGGGGCATCACCATTGATTGTCATGTGCCACAAGTTAAGCCACATAGTGCGGTAGCGCTGCTTGATCGGCATACTATCGACAATGTTGTGACTTATCTGTGCTGCGATATAACTTAAAATGTGATCATGTAATTGGTTGAGTAGGTCTTCTTTATCATTGAAGTAACGGTAAATTGTACCTGCTGCGACATTGGCTTCCTTAGCAACCATTTGCATTGAAAGACCATGAAAGCCTAATTCTGCGAGAAGCTTTTCTGCTGCTGCCAATATACGTTGTTTTTTCTCATTCATAGTGGCAATTATATTTGGGTGTGAAATGAATGAACGATCGTTCATTATTGTAGATTGTCATCCTTGATGCGCAAGTTTTAAATTAGCCTTTTGAACTATATTTTCTATTTTGTTACGGCCGTTTATGCTTTTAGCAAATAAGCGCTTTTGATTTATTATCTTAACGTTATAAGTATAGAAGTCGGGCTAAATAACTAAGCAAAAAAAAGCGCATACCCAAGGCATGCGCTTATTAATTGTTTCACTTAAATTATTAGTGCTTTTCTGTTACTGGCTCTTTATTTTCTTCTGCATCTTTCTTCTTTTTGCGACTGAAAATACGTTCAACCACGACGAAGAAAATCGGAATAAAGAAGATACCTAAGAAGGTAGAACTTAACATACCACCAAGTACCGCAGTACCGATGGCATTCTTACCACCTGAACCTACACCAGTACTGATCGCTAGTGGTACAACACCTAAACCGAAGGCTAGCGATGTCATGATGATTGGACGTAGACGTACACGGACAGCATGCAGTGTTGCTTCTACCAGTCCCGCGCCTTTTTCGTAGTATTCTTTAGCAAATTCCACAATCAAGATGGCGTTCTTAGTTGCCAAGCCAACGGTGGTTAATAGACCTACTTGGAAGAATACGTCGTTAGGCATACCACGACCGTTCATTGCCAGTAGTGCACCGATAATACCTAGTGGTACCACTAAGATTACGGCAAAAGGAACTGACCAGCTTTCATATAATGCTGCAAGTACCAGGAATACTACCAAGATAGACAACGCATACAGCATTGGTGCTTGGTTACCGGATAGTCGCTCTTCATAAGATAAGCCGTTCCATTCGATACCAAAGCCCGGTGGTAATTGTTTTACCATCTCTTCAATATCAAGCATTGCCTGACCTGTACTGTAACCTGGCACTACGCCACCTTGGATGTTAACCGCAGGTGTGGCGTTGAAACGCTCTAGACGAGGTGATGCGTATTTCCATTCACTAGATTGCAAAGGCAGAGAACGGTACCATTTCACCTTGGTTATTACGTACATACCAAGTATCTAAGTCGGTAGGTTTCATACGGTATTCTGCATCACCTTGAACGAAGACTTTCTTAACACGTCCACGGTCGATGAAGTCATTAACGTACGAGCTACCCCAAGCAGTCCCTAGCACTTGGTTTACTGATTGAATATCAATACCCAGTGCGCGGATCTTCGCTTGGTCAACATTGATTTGGTACATCGGCGCGTCTTCCTGACCATTCGGACGTACACCGACAAGGTTCGGGTTTTGTGCTGCCAGACCGAGTAATTGGTTACGAGCGGCGATCAGTTTATCGTGCCCTTGACCACTTCTATCTTGAAGATAGAAATCAAAACCAGATGCCGTACCTAGCTCAACAACTGCTGGTGGGGCAAACGAGAACACCATGGCATTTTTGATCTGCTGGAAGTATGCCATCGAGCGAGCCACGACCGATTTCACATCCATGCCCGGTAATTGGCGATCTGACCAATCTTTCAAGCTGATAAATGCCATACCCATGTTCTGACCACTACCTGCGAAACTAAAGCCAGATACACTAAACACACTTGCTACGGTATCTTTTTCATCATTGAGGTAGAAATCAGAGACCTTATCCATTACTTCTTGGGTTTGCTCCTGGGTAGAGTTCACTGGCAAGATAGCTTGGCTAAATAAGATCCCCTGATCTTCATCAGGTAGGAATGACGTTGGCATTTTGTTGAACATCCAACCAACAGCAACGGTGAGGCCAAGGAAGATCAACATGACGCGAATAGAGCGTTTGATCATTGCTGCTACGCTTGCTTCATAACGTGAGGTTAATTTATCAAACGTGCGGTTAAACCAACCGAAGAAACCTTTCTTCTCACCATGTTCAATCGGTTTTAGCATGGTTGCACAAAGCGCTGGTGTTAAGATCACCGCGACCAGAACCGACAGTGACATTGCAGTTACAATGGTTATCGAGAACTGACGGTAGATAACACCTGTCGAGCCCGACATAAATGCCATTGGTACGAATACCGCAGATAGTGTTAAGGCGATACCGACCAGTGCACCAGTAATTTGATCCATTGATTTTCGTGTTGCTTCAACGGCATTTAAGCCTTCTTCATGCATTACACGTTCAACGTTCTCTACCACCACGATGGCGTCATCAACCAGCAAGCCGATGGCAAGTACCATTGCAAACATGGTTAGGGTATTGATCGAAAACCCTGCCATCGAAAGCACCGCAAAGGTACCTAGCAATACAACAGGTACAGCAATGGTTGGGATCAAGGTTGCACGGAAGTTCTGTAAGAACAGGTACATGATGATAAACACCAGTGCCACCGCTTCAAACAGCGTATGAACAACCCCTTCAATTGATTTTTCAACGAATGGCGTCGTGTCGTACGGGTAAACGGCAGTTAAACCTTCAGGGAAGAAAGGCTTTAACTCTTCTACTTTGGCTTTTACCGCTTCTGCTGTTGCAAGGGCGTTAGCACCTGTTGCTAGCTTGATACCTAAACCACTGGCAGGTTTACCGTTGTAGAACACTTGTACTGAGTAATCTTCTGCACCCAGTTCAACGCGTGCAACATCACCTAGACGTACGGTTGCACCTGCTGAGTCTGATTTAACAATGATGTTTTTAAACTCTTCAGGTGTTTGCAAGCGGCTTTGCGCTGATACCGTAGCGTTAAGCTCTTGGCCTGGCATTGATGGTGAAGCACCCAGTTGGCCTGCTGAGATCTGGGCATTTTGCTCTTTGATCGCAGCAATCACATCAATACTGGTCAGGTTGTATTTGGTCAGTTTTAGCGGATCTAACCATATACGCATTGCGTATTGAGCACCAAAGGTGGTGATTTCACCCACGCCTGCTACACGGCTCATTGGATCGGCAACGTTCGAACTGATGTAGTTCGAAATATCGTTCTTATCCATTGAGCCATCTTCAGAATAGAAGCCGACAACCATTAAGAATGATGAGCTAGCTTTGTTAACCTTTACACCTTGCTGCTGCACTTCCATTGGTAGCAATGGTAGAGCGGCTTGCAGTTTATTCTGCACCTGAACCTGAGCAATATCAGGATCTGCTTCCGCGTTAAAGGTAAGGGTAATTTGGGTATTACCAAAGCTATCACTGGTGGATGATAAGTAGCGCAGGTGGTCGATACCTGTCATGCGCTGCTCGATCACCTGTGTCACCGTGTCTTCCATGGTTTTTGCGTTTGCGCCAGGGTAGTTAGCGCTGATCACCACGGTCGGCGGTGCGATGCTTGGATACTGAGACACTGGCAATTTGATAATTGACAGTACCCCGGCAAGCATCACGATTATCGCGATCACCCAAGCAAAAATAGGGCGATCGATAAAGAAACGAGCCATATTTTATCTCTACTTTTGAGGTTGCGAGTTGTTGGTTAATGTCGGCTGAACTAAAGCGCCCGGGCGTACTTTTTGTAGGCCATCGACAATGACTTGATCGCCATCTTTTAAGCCTTCAGTAATACGCCATTGGTTATCAATCACCTGTGCTGTCGTAACAATGCGAGACTCTACTTTGTTCTCAGCATTTACTACCATGACAGTTGCTTGGCCTTTACTGTTACGTGTTACCGCTTTTTGCGGCACCATGATGGCTTTAGGATCGGTACCTGTGTTTAGCACTGCGCGTACATACATACCCGGCAGTAAGATCCCTTCTGGGTTTGGAAATTCTGCTCGTAGTGTGACAGAGCCAGTGTTTGGATCGACATTCACTTCCGCAAACTGCAGTACACCGTGGTGTTGATAAACGGTGCCGTCTTCTAAGATAAGTTCAACATCAGCATTTTGGCTTGCTTGAAGCTGGCCTTGTTTTAATGCTGCTTTCAAACGTAGAAGTTGCGCACTTGATTGGGCAATATCAATGTTGATAGGGTCAAGTTGTTGAATGGTTGCCAACACTTGTGATTGACCGGCATTAACCAATGCACCAGGCGTGACAGATGATTGACCAATACGACCTGAAATTGGTGCTTTAACTTTGGTATAATCGAGATCAATCTTGGCTTTATTGACGTTCGCTTTAGCCACTTCAAGGCTTGCAATTGCGACCTTGTAAGCTGCTTGGTTATCATCGTAGGTTTGCTTGCTGATCGCACCGCGTTCCACTAGTTTTTTACTACGGATCGCCAATGCTTTTGCTGAATCAAGCGTTGCTTGTGCTTTAGCTAGTTCCGCTTTTGCGCTTAAGTAAGCAGCGTTGTAGCTGGCGGAGTCAATACTATAAAGGGACTGGCCTTTTTTAACGTCACTACCTTCAGTAAAGCCACGATCGGTAATAATGCCTGAAACCTGAGGGCGAACTTCTGCTTCTAGGTAAGCTTTACTTCGACCAGGTAGTTCCACGCGGATTTCTTGTGGGTGAGATGTGATAGCAATGGTACTAACAGGAATACTTTTTGCTGCTTGTTGAGCAGATGTATCTGCTGCTTTTTGATCACAAGCTGATACCCATAGTGCCATACTGACAACCATGGCTAGTTTTGCGATTTTCCGCATGAAAACTCCTAAATTTTAAGCGATATAACTTAACGTGAAATATTCAAATCCTTGGATTTACAATAGAGTAACCACTAATTATACATTTTGTAACCTATGATAGCCGTTTAAAAATAAAACGGTTATTTTTTGCATAAAAACTCCACCCCTTATAAAAAAGGTACGGTTTCTTGTTTTATGCTTAAAAAGAATTGTTAATCAATTGATATGATTCTTAGTGATTGGTTTGGGTTTTACTATTCACATATTGAATAACCCTATATATAAAATGCATTAACATGCACTTTTTACAAATGAGTGTCAGGATAACGAATGAAACTGAACCCAAGGCAAACAGAAGCAGTAAAATACGTCTCTGGACCCTGCTTGGTGCTAGCTGGTGCTGGCTCGGGTAAAACCCGCGTGATCACTAATAAGATTGCTTATCTGGTGCAAAAGTGTGATTACAAAGCACGAAACATTGCAGCGCTGACCTTTACCAATAAAGCCGCACGTGAAATGAAAGAGCGTGTAGGGCAAACCTTAGGTCGCCAAGAAGCCAAAGGATTAATGGTATCGACCTTCCACACCTTAGGTCTCAACATCATTCGTCGTGAATATAAGCACCTTGGTTTAAAAGCCAGTTTTTCGTTGTTTGATGATCAAGACCAAATGGCACTGCTTAAAGAGCTGACAGAAGACGAACTGGAAGGCGATAAAGATTTACTCAAGTTGTTACTGTCATCGATTTCTAACTGGAAAAATGACATGTTGTCGCCAGCAGATGCTGCTGCTCGAGCTCGTAGTGAGCGCGATCAGTTATTTGCCCATTGCTATGAGATGTATCAGCGTCAAATGAAGGCGTATAACGCGCTGGATTTTGATGATTTGATTTTGATGCCAGTATTGCTGCTACGTGATAATGAAGAAGTACGTAAGCATTGGCAAAACCGTATTCGTTACTTGCTGGTGGATGAGTATCAAGATACCAACACCAGTCAGTACTTGTTTGTGAAATTGCTGGTGGGTGAGCGCTCTCGCTTTACCGTGGTGGGTGATGATGATCAGTCGATCTATTCATGGCGTGGTGCACAACCTGAAAACTTGGCATTACTTAATAAAGATTTTCCAAGCTTAAAAGTGATCAAGCTGGAGCAAAACTATCGCTCAACCAGTCGTATTCTTCGTACTGCGAATATATTGATTGCTAACAACCCGCACTTGTTTGAAAAAGCGTTGTTTTCTGAAATTCCAGACGGCGCGATGTTAAAAGTCATCACAGCCAAGAATGAAGAGCATGAAGCAGAGAAAGTCGTTGGTGAGTTGATTGCACATCGTTTTATGAACAATACCGCTTATAAAGACTATGCGATCTTATACCGTGGTAATCATCAGTCTCGCTTGTTTGAAAAGTCGCTGATGCAAAACCGTATTCCTTATAAGATCTCAGGCGGTACATCGTTCTTCTCTCGTTCAGAAATCAAAGACATCATGGCGTACTTGCGCCTTTTGACAAACCTTGATGATGACAATGCGTTCTTACGTATCGTAAATACCCCGCGCCGTGAGATTGGCCCGGTGACACTAGAAAAGCTTGGTACTTACGCCAATATGCGTGGTAAGAGCTTGTTTGCTGCCAGTTTTGAAATGGGGTTAGAGCAGCACCTGTCTGGACGAGGCTTAGAATCACTGCAGCGCTTTACCCACTGGATCAACCAACTCGCAGATAATGCAGAACGTGGCGATACGGTTTCTGCGGTGCGCCAACTTGTACGCGATATTCATTACGAAGATTGGTTATACGAAACTTCAGCCAGTCCGAAAGCGGCTGAAATGCGGATGAAGAACGTCTCTGACTTATATAGTTGGATCACAGCTGACCTAGAGGGTGATAACTATGATAAAGAAGAGAAAACCTTAAAAGAGGTGGTTCAACGTCTGACTCTGCGTGACATGATGGAGCGTGGTGAAGATGATGACGATGCCGATCAAGTTCAGCTCATGACATTGCACGCATCAAAAGGTCTGGAGTTTCCTTATGTATTCTTAGTGGGTACTGAAGAAGGGATCTTGCCGCACCAAACTAGCATCGATGAAGACAATGTTGATGAAGAGCGTCGCTTAGCTTACGTGGGTATTACTCGTGCCCAACGCGAGTTAACGTTTACCTTATGTAAAGAGCGCCGTCAGTTTGGTGAGTTAATCAAACCAGAACCAAGCCGCTTCTTATATGAATTACCACAAGATGATTTGGAGTGGGAGAGCGAGCGTAAGTAGGTTACTGCTGAAGAGCGCATGCACAAAGGTCAAGCACACATCGCTAATATTCGTGCAATGTTTAATAAGAAGTAAGGCTGCGTAAATAGAATGAATTAAATAAAAGAGGGAGCACCAATCATGCTCCCTCTTCTTTATATGATATTGGAGGTGTTGTTTATAGACCTGCAATCATGTGATCAATAGCTGCAACGATCTCTTCATCGCTACAATCCATACAAGAGCCTTTCGCTGGCATGGCATTAAAACCATTAATCGCGTGATCAGCTAACACGTCTTTACCCTTAGCTAGACGTTCTGTCCAATCACTGGCAACGCCTTTTTTCGGTGAACCCATCACGCCAGAGGTATGACACGCGGCACAAAAGGTATTATAAACAGCTTCACCGCTCCGATGATCTGCAGCGACTTCAACCACTGGGGCTTCACCTTCTAGGTATAAATTACCAACTGGTTTGATCCGCTCAGCAATTGCTTCATTAGACATGTCGGTTGCGACTGCAGTACCAGCAACGGCGAATCCAGTTAAAATAGCAAATAAATAGTGTCGAAAAGAAAAATCCATAATACTCACCTCATACTTCCAAATTGTGCTTTTAGTTGCTGTTATCTTCACGTGTGGGTAAATGTTGAAATAGTACGGCGAATGTTTTTAAAATGATCAAGTTGTTATATATTAGTTAGTATATCGAGTTGTGATAGAGGATCAAACTAATGCGCTGTATTTGTATGATACGAATCAATAGTTATTTGCACATAAAATCAGCGAGTAAAATAAAAATGAAAAAAAACACTTGCCGAGAGGCACTCTGATCCGTAATATTCACCCCCGTCGATAGGGCAAGGCGCCCGTAGCTCAGCTGGATAGAGCGTTGGCCTCCGGAGCCAAAGGCCGAAGGTTCGAATCCTTTCGGGCGCACCATTACCAAATGGTCGTATTGGCGGAAGGTAGTAAAAAACAATGGTGGCTATAGCTCAGTTGGTAGAGTCCCGGATTGTGATTCCGGTTGTCGCGAGTTCAAGTCTCGTTAGCCACCCCATATTATAGAGAGTTGATGTTATCAGCTTTCTGGCTTTAAAAGCCTGCTTATTTATAAGCACACAGAATTAAGTCGGTGAATAGCGCAGTTTGGTAGCGCATCTGGTTTGGGACCAGAGGGTCGGGGGTTCGAATCCCTCTTCACCGACCACTTACAATGGTGGCTATAGCTCAGTTGGTAGAGTCCCGGATTGTGATTCCGGTTGTCGCGAGTTCAAGTCTCGTTAGCCACCCCATTATTTAGGTTATCTTATTAAGATACCTTGGTATTAAAAGCCTAAAACATTGTCGGTGAATAGCGCAGTTTGGTAGCGCATCTGGTTTGGGACCAGAGGGTCGGGGGTTCGAATCCCTCTTCACCGACCACCATTAAGAAAACCGTATCGAAAGATACGGTTTTTTTTCGTCTGTAGAAAAGTAAATACAGATCAGGCTTATTGTGTATAGCTCAGAGGGTCGGGGGTTCCCAGTTATTAGAGCCTTTTTGGGTATTCCTTTTCGCAATGAAAATAGCTTTGTATTAAAGGCGCTTTTTAGCTTTATTCTGCTCTCTCATTGCTTAATTATATGGTCCGCCTCATCCTAAGCCGTTAGGCTTAGGGTAGGCTTTCAAAGAGGTGAACCATATGTCTACTATCCACATCTTAGGTATCGATTTAGGTAAACACTGCTTTCATGCTGTCGCACACAATTACGCAGGTAAAGAGGTGCTACGTAAGAAATATAATCGAAGCCAACTTCTAAAGTTTCTCTCAAATTTAGAAACCACCACTATCGCATTTGAAGCATGTGGTGGTGCACATTGGTTAGCCCGTAAATGTGCTGATTTTGGGCATCAAGTTCAACTCATTCCTCCTCAGTATGTAAAACCTTATGTGAAAGGCAATAAAAATGACTTCATTGATGCTGCAGCTATCGCTGAAGCAGCAAGTCGACCTTCCATGCGCTTTGTTGCTGTTAAATCAGAAGAAGCACAAGTCATTGCTGTCATTCATCGTATCCGTGATGGTTTTATTAAGGAGCGAACAGCCTGTATGTCTCGTATCGGAGCGATATTGTTAGAGTTTGGACTGAGCTTGCCTACAGGACATGCGAAAATGAAGATGCTTTTTCAGTGGATAGCAGACCAAAAATATCAAACTCTTCCACAAAGTCTTATGTACGAATTAAGCTTAATTCACGCACATTATTTGTATCTTAATGAGCAGATAAAAATACAAGATACGAAGTTGAAACAGCTAGCTGAGCAACATGAATTGGCTAAGTTATTAAAAACTGTGCCTGGCATCGGTGATTTAACAGCAACCCTATGTGTGGCAGATGTTAGTGCCGCCAGTAACTTTTCAAATGGAAGGAATATGGCTGCTTGGTTAGGGTTAGTGCCTCGACAATACTCTACGGGAGGTAAAACAAAGTTACTTGGGGTGAGTAAACGAGGAAATAAACATCTCCGGACATTATTCATTCATGGCGCAAGAGCTGTATTATCAAGGTTAGAGACAACGGGTAAAGTCTTCGGACAATGGCTGGTAGATTTAAGAGCCAGTAAGCCATTCAATGTGGTTGTTGTCGCATTGGCTAACAAATTAGCAAGAATAGCTTGGGCGGTGTTATACCACCGCCAAGCGTTTAAGACTGCATCGCAGTCATAACCGAGTTTGCAACGACAATGCAAGTGATGACATTAACGGTAAATCGGCCAGATTAATAACCTGATAATAAAAACAGCAATAAATGCTTTTCGCTTTTTAAGGATAATCTGGCGCGGATATCATCGTGGAGCTAGGACATTAATATGCCTAATTTTGACTCCGAATACATTAGCGCAACTCCGTTATTACTAATATTGTAGTTGCAATAACGGGGCGGACCATACATTTTATTTCGCGAATAAGTCGATATTCTCTTTTCCTTTACGCTGCTTGTTTAACGCTATTTATCTTCTTCCCTTCCTTCGTTGTTAAATTTTCTTATTTTTCCTTAGCGTTATGTTTTTCATATTATTGCTATACGTGGGTTTAAAAACTGCCTAATTGATTATTGATTGGTTTTTTAAGTTAAAAACTAAAGTCTAATTAGATTATGTTGGAATTATGTAAAGTCATCAAAACATATTAAGTGAAATTTTATTCATTTATATATTTTATTTGGTTTACTGATGCTTGTGTTTATTACTAAAT
The DNA here is from genome assembly GCF_030685535.1 of Photobacterium leiognathi. Taxonomy (NCBI): domain Bacteria; kingdom Pseudomonadati; phylum Pseudomonadota; class Gammaproteobacteria; order Vibrionales; family Vibrionaceae; genus Photobacterium; species Photobacterium leiognathi. The sequence continues at coordinate 47,194 of NZ_CP131601.1, forward strand.
ATTATTGAGTTTAGTTATTAAGTTGACTGTTTATATAGTGTTTTATTGGTAGTTGGATGTTGTTTTTGATTTAAATTAAATTGAATAGTTATTCGATTAATTGGGTTGGTTATAGTTTTTTACTTTGTTATGTTGCTTTTGTGTAAAATTTTTGACAGATTGATAGGGAAGCATGCTGATAGCTGATTATGCTGGCATGGAAAGGATTCAAGTTTTTATATTGGCAGGAGCCTGCCAAGCAATTGGGGTCGGTCATGGCTTTACTAGAAGTAAAAAACCTTCGGATAGAATATCCATCCCGTCACGGTATACATGCTGCGGTTAAATCACTGTCGTTCTCTATTGAGCGTGGTGAAATTGTGGGTGTGGTGGGTGAGTCTGGTGCAGGTAAGTCGACGGTAGGTAATGCCGTTATTGATCTGCTGAGTCCTCCAGGGCAAATCGCCAGTGGTGATGTGTATCTTGATGGAACCAAAATTTCTGGGCTAACGCCGGAGCAAATGCGTCAGGTACGTGGTGCCAAAATTGGATTTATTTTCCAAGATCCGATGACGTCGCTAAACCCACTCTTTACGGTGGAACAGCAGCTTACGGAAACTATCGTAACCAACTTAAAAGTCACTCAGCAAGAAGCGTACAAGCGTGCATTAACCTTGATGGAGCAGGTAGGTATTCCACAACCAGAGCTACGTATTAAACAGTATCCACACCAATTTTCTGGTGGCATGCGCCAACGTGTGGTGATTGCAATCGCGCTAGCTGGTGAGCCGGATCTAATCATTGCCGATGAGCCAACGACAGCACTGGATGTGTCGATTCAAGATCAGATCTTAACCCTTATCCGTGATTTATGTGTGCAGAAGAACGTCGGCTGTATGTTGGTGACGCACGATATGGGCGTGGTGTCGAATGTGACTGATCGTGTAGCGGTGATGTATCGCGGCGATCTGGTGGAGTTTGGTACAACCGAGCAAGTACTTCACCGTCCAGAGCATCCATATACTCAAAGTTTGATCTCTGCAGTTCCGCGCTCTGATATTAAATTAAAGCGTTTTCCACTCGTTAGTTACATCGAAAAGGCAGAAGAAACACCACCACTGGATGTGAAAAATCACTGGTTGGGGCAACGCCAAGAGCAGCGTGATTATTCTGGTGCGTTGTTAAATGTAGAAAACGTAAGCCTGCGTTTTATCACTAAAGATTCGCTGTTTGAAAGCCGTCGTGAATATGTGCAAGCCAACAATGATGTGAGCTTTCAAGTTTTTGAAGGGGAAACCTTTGGTCTGGTAGGGGAATCTGGTTCAGGTAAATCGACTATTGCTCGCGTGATCTCAGGTTTATATCCACCGAATGAAGGCAAGGTGACATTCGAAGGCATTGATTTAACGTCGTTGAAGAGTGAGTCTGAGCGTCGTCCGTTGCGTCGTCAAATGCAGATGGTATTTCAAAATCCGTATACGTCGATGAACCCAAGGATGCGCATTTTCGACATTATCGCTGAGCCTATTCGCTTCCACAAACTGACCGAGAACGAAGCGCAGACACGCCAAATCGTACATGACTTATTGGATCATGTCGGCTTAGGACGTGCCGCTGGGGTGAAATATCCTCATGAGTTTTCTGGTGGTCAGCGTCAACGTATTTCCATTGCTCGCGCATTGGCAACACGTCCACGTCTGCTGATTTGTGATGAGCCAACTTCTGCACTCGATGTATCAGTACAGGCTCAGATCCTGAACTTGCTAAAAGATCTGCAAGATGAGCTCAACCTTACCATGTTGTTTATTAGCCACGATTTGCCAGTGATCCGCCAAATGTGTGATCGCATTGGGGTGATGCAAAAGGGCACCTTGTTAGAAGTGGCACCAACCGAGCAGTTATTTACCTCACCACAACATGCGTACAGCCAACACTTAATTTCACTAATGCCTGAGTTTAAGGGAATTAGTCAAAATGGATTAAAAAGCGCTTAATCCGTCTTCACAAACAACTCGCGGGAGAGGTCCCGTGCATAAAGGAGTTATGCAATGAAAACCATCAAGAGCAAATTAGCCGTAGCATTAATGGCCGCGGGTTTAAGTTTTAGTGCAACAGCGGCTGAGATCAAATTAGGTTATGCGTCAGATCCTGTTTCACTTGACCCTCATGAGCAACTATCAGGCGGTACGCTACAGCTTTCTCATATGGTCTTCGATCCTCTTGTGCGTTTTACACAAGACATGGAATTTGAGCCACGCCTAGCACAGAGCTGGGAGCGTATTGATGATCACACCTTCCGTTTCAAATTGCGCCAAGGGGTGAAATTCCATTCTGGTAACCCTCTAACTGCAGACGATGTGGTGTGGACGTTTAATCGTCTGCAAGATTCTGCTGACTTTAAAAAGATCTTCGACCCGTATGCGGAAATGAAGAAAGTGGACGACTACACAGTTGATCTGATCTCAAAAGGTACTTACCCACTGGTGCTGCAAACTGCGACTTACATTTTCCCAATGGACAGCAAATTCTACAGCGGTAAAACAGCAGACGGCAAAGATAAGGCAGAAATTGCGAAACACGGTAACTCATTCGCTTCGACCAACCTTTCTGGTACTGGCCCGTTTATTGTCACCGAGCGTGAGCAAGGGGTTAAGGTTGAGTTTACTCGTAATGCAGATTACTGGGACAAAGCATCAAAAGGTAACGTTGATAAGCTAACGCTACTGCCAATCAAAGAAGATGCGACACGTCTAGCTGCACTGTTGTCTGGTGGTGTGGACATGATTGACCACGTAGCACCTAACGATCACAAACGTTTGAAAGATGCCGATGGTGTGGATCTGGTGACTCAGCCGGGTACCCGTATTATCACCTTCCAAATGAACCAAAACAGTAATGAAGCACTGAAAGATGTGCGTGTGCGTCAAGCGATTGTTCATGCAATCAATAATGAAGGCATCGTGAAGAAAATCATGAAAGGCTTCGCTACAACGGCAGGTCAACAAAGTCCGGCGGGTTACCAAGGCCATAATGCGGATCTTGTTCCTCGTTATGATGTGAAGAAAGCTAAAGCATTAATGAAAGAAGCAGGTTATGCCGATGGCTTTACCCTAACCATGCTAGCGCCAAACAACCGTTATGTGAACGATGCTAAAGTGGCGCAAGCAGTTGCAGCAATGCTATCGAAGATCGATATTAAGGTTGATCTTAAAACCATGCCAAAAGCGCAATACTGGCCTGAGTTTGATAAGTGTGCTGCAGATATGCTGATGATTGGTTGGCACGCTGATACCGAAGATTCTGCGAACATGACTGAGTTTTTAACCATGACGCGTAACGAGGAAACGGGTCAAGGTCAGTACAACTGTGGTTTCTACTCAAATCCAGAAGTCGACAAACTCGTGAAAGCAGCGAACGTGGAAACCGATCCGAAGAAGCGTACTGAAATGCTACAAACAGTAGAAACAACGCTTTATAACGAAGCGGCATTTGTTCCTCTACACTGGCAGAGCCTTGCATGGGGTGCACGTTCAAACGTTCACGCAGCTGATATTGTTAACCCAATGGAGATGCCTTACTTCGGCGATCTTGTGGTTGATGAAAAATAAATAAAATAACAATGAAAGCGACAGTGCCGGAGCTTGCTCCGGCACTTTTTCAGGAAGAAAAAGAAGGGGCACGGAATGTTTACGTTTCTGGTCAAGCGCCTGTATCAGGCACTGATAGTGATGTTTGTGATCAGTTTGGTGGCATTTGCCATCCAAGATAACCTTGGCGACCCATTACGTGAGTTGGTGGGGCAATCTGTATCAGAAGCTGAACGACAACAATTACGTGATGATTTAGGACTTAACGATCCGTTTATCACCAAATATAGCCGATTTTTATCTAACGCCGTGCAAGGTGATTTAGGTACATCTTATACCTTTAAAAAGCCAGCTACTGAGGTGATTTTAGATAAGCTAGTGGCAACACTGGAGCTGGTATTTGGCGCCACCATGATCATCATAGTGGTCTCGATCCCGCTTGGGGTCTATTCCGCCATCCATCCCAATAGTGTGTTCACCAAAGCCATTATGGCGTTCAGTAGTATCGGTATCTCTATTCCTGTTTTCCTTACCGCGATCATGCTGATGTACATCTTCTCTATTGAGCTAGGCTGGTTGCCATCATTTGGGCGTGGTGAAACGGCCAATTACTTCGGTTGGGATTCAGGTTATTTCACTGTTGATGGTTTGAAGCACTTAGTTCTGCCATGTGTGGCGTTAGCTTCTATTATGCTGCCGCTATTTATTCGTTTAGTGCGTTCAGAAATGCTGGAAGTGTTGAGTTCTGAATACATCAAGTTTGCCAAAGCCAAAGGCTTACCGATGAAAAAGGTTTACTACCAACACGCACTGAAAAACACCATGCTGCCTGTATTAACCGTTGGCGGGGTGCAGATCGGTACCATGATTGCCTACACCATTTTGACCGAAAGTGTTTTCCAATGGCCGGGAACAGGGCTGCTATTTTTAGACGCGATTAACCGTGTTGATACCCCATTAATTACGGCTTACGTGATTTTTGTAGGACTGATTTTCGTTGTAACTAATACCATTGTTGATTTGCTCTATGGATTGGTTAACCCGACTGTAAACCTGACTGGCAAGGGAGAGTAAGTCATGAGTAATACACTAACTGCGCCAAGCCGTTGGGAGCGCTTTAAAAACTCGGATTTCCTGTATTATTTTAAGAAAGACAAGGTAGCGATGGTTTGTTTCGCAGTCTTTCTAAGCTTTGCAACGGCGGCATTATTTGCGCCATTTATTGCACCGACTAATCCTTATGATCTGTCGTCAATTGACATTATGGACTCGGAATTGCCGCCTTCTTGGATGGAAGACGGTGATGAAAACTTCCTGCTCGGTACTGACGATCAAGGGCGTGATATTTTCTCCACCATTCTTTACGGCGCTCGCTTATCATTGACCATTGGTTTGCTGGCAGTTGCACTGCAGATGACGCTAGGTATCGTGATTGGCTTGACGGCAGGTTACTTCGGTGGACGTGTTGATAGCTTCTTAATGCGTGTGGCTGATGTGCAGTTATCGTTCTCAACCATGATGGTGGCGATCATTGTTTCTGCGATTTTCAGAACAGCGCTAGGAGCTGAAACCTATGCCCAATATGCGGTGATCATGCTGGTGGTGATCATTGGTATTGCTGAGTGTGCACAATACGCTCGTACTGTGCGTGCATCTGTACTAGCAGAGAAGAAGAAAGAGTATGTCGAAGCTGCAAAAGTCATGGGCTTTAGAGCGCCACGTATTATGTTCCGTCATATTCTGCCAAACTGCTTATCACCTATCTTAGTGATTTCAACGGTGCAGGTGGCGAACGCCATTATGTCAGAAGCGGCACTGTCATTCTTAGGTTTAGGTTTACCGGTAGATCAGCCATCTCTGGGTTCGCTTATCAGCATCGGCTTTAAATACATTTTCTCAGGTCAATGGTGGATCACCGCATTCCCTGGCATTGTGCTAGTGGTATTGGTGCTAGTGATCAACTTACTAGGTGACTGGCTACGTGATGTGTTTAACCCGAAAATCTATAAAGGTTAATAGCTGATATTTAGATAGTAAAAAGGCGACAGATGGTCTGTCTCTTATACACAAATCCCTAAGCCAATGCTTGGGGATTTTTTTGAACTAATTTTATGTTTCATGATCTGATCATCTAAGCAATGATAAGGATGATTATGATGACCTATATAGAACCAACTCTTTGGGCTCAAAAACAATTCGGTCAAGCCGATCTTAATGACCCAAGACGCACTCAAAGACTCGTTGCTCTAGCTACCTCTCTGGCTGAACAACCTGGTATCCCTATCTCAAAACTCATCATCTCCCCAGCCGATATGGAAGGGGCTTATCGCTTTATTCGTAATGACCAAATCAAAGCAGAAGATATTGCAGAAGCTGGATTCTATGTCACAGCACAAGAAGCTTTTGAACAACAAACACTGCTTGCATTGGAAGATACCACTTCTCTAAGTTACTCACATCACAGCATACAAGATACACTCGGGCATTCCAATCAAGGTAATCGACACCGAGCAATGTTCGTTCATTCAACGTTGCTTTTTGCTCCCGAAACTCACACTGTAGTTGGTTTAATCGAACAACAACGCTGGACCCGAGATATTGAAAAACGTGGTCAAAGACACCAGCATGCAACTCGACCATACAAAGAAAAAGAAAGTTATAAATGGGAACAAGCATCTCGCCATGTTGCAGAGCGACTAGGCGAGAAAATGTCAGAGGTTATTTCTGTATGTGATAGAGAAGCCGATTTATTCGAGTACCTCACTTACAAGCACGAGCAACAACAACGATTTATCGTTCGCTCAATGCAAAGTCGCTGTATCGAGGAGCATGATAATCGTCTTTATGACTACGCTTCCAAGTTGTTATCAGCAGGAAGCAAAGAGCTAAAAATACCGCAAAAAGGCGGTCGTAAGTCCCGCACGGCTCATCTAGACATCAAATATGCTCCCGTGACACTTAAGTCTCCCGCTAATAAAAAAGAGTTCGATAATATCTCTCTCTACTATGTTGGATGTATAGAGCAAGGTGAGAGTGACGACAAGCTCGCATGGCATTTACTGACATCAGAGCCTGTAACGAACAAAGAGGAAGCACTTAACATCGTCAGTTATTATGAGCGTCGTTGGCTGATAGAAGATTTTCACAAGGTTTGGAAAAGTGAAGGCACGCAAGTTGAACAACTGAGAATGCAAAGTAAAGATAACTTAGAAAGGCTCAGTGTTATTTTGGCATTTATTGCTACTCGTTTACTCCAGTTAAGATTTATGAACGAATCTAAAGAGTTATCTAGTAGCTGTTGTGAACGGGTGTTAAAAGGTAAAGCGTGGAAGCTTATGTGGTTAAAATTGGAGAAGAAAAAGCTGCCCAAAGAAGCACCAAATATATCGTGGGCTTACAAAAGTATTGCACGGTTAGGTGGTTGGAAAGATACCAAGCGGACGGGTCGCGCTTCTGTAAAGACATTATGGCAAGGATGGTTTAGGTTACAAACCATCCTTGAAGGATATGAACTAGCTAAGTCTCTTGAACACAATGACTTGTGATCAAGAGACAGACAGATGGTCGCCTTTTTTGATTTTCTATTGCTGTTAGTTGCTTGATGCTTTCCACTTTGTAAGTAGATCTTTTGCTAGTGCTTCGTTAGCGACAAACATACCAAACATGTTTTTAACTGTGCTGTCTTCTGTGATCAGTAAGTTGCGATCTTTAGCGATAATCTTAAAATTCATATCGTTGTCGCCTTCAGGGAAGTCGATAAATAGATTTTCACCTTGGATTGCCCAGCTAAGCTCCATTGATTCACCAGCTTCTTCAATCGTCACTTTATCAGCATTAAAGTGCATTTTTGCCATCATTGGATCTGGATTATGGCTTGTTGAATCGTCAGCAATGTAGAAGAACGTCTTATTGGCAAATGTTTCAGCGTAAACGGCTTCTTTATCGCGCAGATCTTTCTTACTCCACAGAATTAGATCACCGTCATTTTGTGGGACTGCTAGTGATACGTCATGAGTCATGTAGATGAACGTATCTGCTTCACCATCAGACACAATAGCATCACCATTGATAGTAAATTCACCTGTCGATGTTTTACCTGTGTTGTAGCGTGTCATTTCTAGCGTGTTAGCAGAAATAACTTTTGCGTGATCAATACCTTCTTGAGTCGCGAACGCTTTATTTAAGCTTACAGCCCACATTTCTTCGCCTGCAGCAAAGTAGCTTGCTGTGGTGTAAATTTCTTTACTTACCGCTTGGCCTTTTTCATCAAACTCAATGCTAATATTGTTCAGATCTTCTTTGTTGTTGATCTTTTCATCTAAGATTTTGCTGATGTCTGTGGTTGTTTTAACTAGTTTATCAGCATCGATAGATGCGATGGTTGTTGGTAGCGTTGTTGTAATTGAACGCGCAATCGCATGTACTTTCTGTGCATTATCATCACTTTCTTTTTGTGCAACATAGTCACCAGCAATGATGTTTAGTGGTAGATCTAGTTCACTTGCAAGTGCTTCTAATGTGATGTCTTTTGTGTGTGCCATTGTAGTAAAAGGCGTCACAGAAATTGTTTTATTTTCAATGTGATCGCTTGCAGAAACGATGTACTGGAAGTCGTTGCCTAACTTACCACTTTTATCTGAATCACTCGTAACCGATGCTTTTGCTGATACGATGATGTTGAATTTAGCGTCTTCTTTACTAATTTTTGCTTCACCGTTTTTGTCTGTCTTCACAGTTAATTTTTCATCTGTATCACAAGCATTATTGTTGTTGCGATCAATGCAGATTTCAGCGTTTGCTAGGTAACCGTCGATAGCTTTGATGGTGATAGCACTATTATCTGGTGTAGAAGTACCTGTTTCTGGCGCTGAAGAAGAATCGTCGTTACAGCCTGTAAGAGTTAGCGTAGCAAGAAGGGATGCTGCAACAAGAGACAGTTTAAATTGCATTTTCTAATTTCCTTAAACAATATGCATATTAAGTTGAGACCTAATTACACCCATAAAAAACAAGTGGTTAGGTGGTGTTTGGTGGCATATTATCGAGAGGAAAGATAAAAGCAATGGCAATAATCTGCTTATACCTTGGGTGAATATTAAATTTTATAAAATGTGATAGTAATAACGAAAATCTGCTGTACGGTATAATTCAAAAATTTGATCTTTATTCAATATTTAGACGAAAAAAGGCGACCAATTGGTCGCCTTTTTCTTTGTGCTTTAGCTTAGAACAGTAGGTGTGCCATGCCTGCAATCACAGGTAAGGTGACCAGTGTACGTAGGATGAAAATTACAAATAGCTCCCACGCTTTAACGGGTACTTTACTACCGATAAGCAGTGCACCAATTTCAGACATATAAATAAGCTGAGTCACTGACATTGCTGCGATGATGAAACGGGTCATGTCGCTTTCAATGGTTGATGCCAAAATAGATGGCAAGAACATATCTGCAAAACCTACCACAATTGTCTTTGACGCAGCTTCCGCTTCAGGAATGTGCAGCAATTCTAAGAACGGAATAAATGGCATGCCAAGGTAATCAAACAGTGGTGTGTTCTCTGCAATTACCAGAGCGATAGTACCAATTGCCATTACAACAGGTAGTACGCCAAACACCATATCTACTGCGTTTTTCACGCCATCTAGAGCAATCGCAGGAATACTTTTAACTTCAGCAGCTTTCTTCAGTGCTTGTTCTAAACCGTAAGAAATAACGTTGTGACCTTGCGGTACGCTTTCATCGTGTTTGCTCTCTTTTGTACCATCAATGTAGACATCTTTCTTACGTGATAGTGGTGGCAGACGAGGCACAATGACCGCTGCGACTAAACCTGCTAAACACACGGTTAAGTAGAACGGTACAAACATGTGTTCTAGGTTAACTTGCGCAATCACAACCAAGCTAAATGTGATAGAGACAGCTGAGAAAGTAGTACCAATGATCGCTGCTTCACGTTGAGTGTACATACCTGATTCGTACTGTTTACTGGTCAGTAGTACACCTACCGAGCCATCACCTAACCATGATGCAATACAGTTAACTGATGAGCGGCCTGGAAGACCAAAAATAGGGCGCATGATGCGAGTAAACAGAGTGCCGAAAAATTCCAGCAAACCAAAATTTAGCAGTAGTGGCAGCAGTAAGCCTGCAAAAATAAAGACTGAGAACAGAACAGGTAGCAGATCGTTTAATACCAAACCAACGGTCGCGTCAGTGCGGAACATCTCAGGGCCGACGTTAAAGTAAGCCATTACAGCAAAAATAGCGCCGAGCTGTTGCACGATAAACCACATTGGCGATGGGTTTAGTAAGCCATTTAAAAAGCCATTGCGAGTAACAAAGCCAAGCTTAAACACTTTAGTGATGATCGACATGATAGCTGTAAAGCTGATCACGCCCGTCACAATAGATGTCAGTGAATTTTCAAACTGAGCTTGAATGGTTTTCGCTAAAACAGCGATAGGGATTGTAATGTCACCATTGAAATTAATCGGTGCCATAAATAGGAACACACCAATTAATGATGGGATCAGGAACATAAGCCAATTGTTAATTGGGCTTTTTGGTGGTGGTGCTGCTGCTTGTTCTTGCATCTCGATTTACAACCTACTGATAGAAACTGCCGAATAAATGGGGGAATCCCATAGGTATGATAAGAATAACTATTCACTAGTTTTTCATATTTAAGGAGAGAGAGATTACATTTTTTGATCTAAACATGGAATAGATAGCTAGTAAAAAATGGTTACTTATGTAGATATTTTTTGTTTTTATTCGTTATATAGTGTTAATAAATAGATTTACTGTTGCTTAAGGTTATAAATATCAGAGCGTTACTCTGTTTTTGTTATAGTTGGTGATTGCGTTTTTATTCTCACTGTTTTTTAACGCGCTTTCATATCTGCAATATTATTACCAATAAGTAATAGTGTTTTTGTTTTTAATGCCATTATATTTCTATTTGTAACGGTTATAATTAATTCATCACATGACATGTTGTATTTTCCGCCTAAGCTGAATTATGACTTTATCAATCTATTGAGGTTTGCCATGACAGAACAACATCATAATCATTTTCACGTTGGTCAAATTATTGAAAACCACCCATTTGCAGCGGGAGATGGTGCTGTTCTGGAAATGTTCCGCAATGATATGACGAACGTTGTATTCATCGGTTTAGAAAACATCACTGAAGATGAGCAACAATTACTATCTCAATCAGGCGCAGAGTTTGGTGTATTAAGCACTGAAAATGGCGGTTGTTTAGTGGTACTGAAATTAGGTGAACTAGCCTTTGATATTCAGTTTAATGCAGCAGTGATCCCTGATGAATTTCTTGCGCAACCAGCAGAAGATACAACAACACTGACATTAAATATGATGGCGGTAGATACTCGCAGTAATGAAATGAAAGTGATCCGTGAGTTTTCATTACCAGCTGAGATCAGCCAAAAAATGATCGCAGTTGTTAACAAGCAGCGTGAAATTAACGATGCGATGGCAGTAAATGCAGAGAATATGCACTTACTTAATACCATCAGCACTGAAGAGCTGCTAAAACAAATTACTCTAACGCAGATCCAAAGTGTCGTCGCACCAAGCTGTAGCTGCGGTCACGATCATCACCACCATCACTAAGCTTTGAAAGATTTTAAAAACACCGCCTTGTGCGGTAACACCTATCACTTAAGAAATTGATTGGTTGCACGATCTTTCAGATAGTTAAAAATACCCTCAGTTTTGCAAAACTGGGGGTATTTTTTATGTTGTCACATTGGCTCATTGATGTAGATGCGTTTGCAGCACCAGAATCACTCTCATTATTTCAAAGAGACTTACCTCTTGAGTGGATTCAACAAGCATTAGATGAAACCAATAAGGCCAGTATACGCAGACGAAAATTACCTGCGGAATTGGTTGTTTGGTTAATCGTTGGAATTGGCCTATATCGTAATAGATCGATAACCGATGTCTTGAATAAACTTGATTTGCAATTATCGCGATCACAAGGTGATTCTATTGCACCAAGTGCTATCCCTCAGGCGCGAAAACGATTGACAGCACAGCCTCTAAAAGCACTTTTCTCACTCACTGCCAAATATTGGACGAAAGCCGAAGATAGCGGAGACACATGGAAAGGCTTACGCCTTTTCTCTGTCGATGGAACTCAATTTAGAAGTCATGATACTCCAGAATTAGCGAGTCACTTTCAGTATGTCAAACACGGTAAGATACAGCATACAGAATACCCTATCGTCAGGTTATGTGCTTTATGCTCCCTTCGTAGTCGATTAATACACAACGTAGCATTTGGTCCCAGCAATATTGGTGAAGAGAACTATGCTAAACAGCTTATATCCTCAATAACGCCAGATTCTTTAACTATTTTTGACCGATGTTATCTTGGCGCCGAGTTGATGATTAATTGGCAACGTCAGCATGATTCGAGTCATTGGATGACTCCAATTAAATCAAATACGCGATATACCGTCATTAAGCAGCTTGATGAAGCAGGACGAGATTTGATTGTAGAAATGGATGTATCCAAATATGCAAGAGCTAAAGACCCAAGCCTTCCTGAAAAATGGCAAGCTCGATTAGTGCTTTATCCAGAAAAAACTCAAAAATATCATATCCAAGGGCTTCTTACTTCCTTAGTTGGTGAGCATTATAGCTATCAAGCTTTGCTTGATGTTTATTTCGAACGTTGGGAGATAGAAAACAGTTATGGTGAAATAAAACATGACATGCTTGAAGATGAAATATTATTGCGTAGTCAATCAGTAGAAGGTATTGAGCAAGAAATATGGGGAATATTGATAGCTTATAATCTTGTTCGCTTAGAAATAAGTAGAATAGCGGCAGAAGCGAATGTTTCACCATTACGGATAAGTTTTATGATGGCGTTAAGAGATATTCAAGATGAATTAATGTGGTGTGCCATCGCTTCGCCAGGTTCAATTCCTCAAAAACTGAGAGCAATGAGAAAACAAGTAAAGCGTTACATATTACCTGAAAGAAAAAAACGGCCCAAGCAGAGAGCCGTTCGTATCAATAAAACTCGTTATCCAGTTCGTTCCAAACACCTTAAGTGATAGGTGTTAGCCTTGTGCGGTGTTTTTTTTCATCTGAATAAACTGATGTCGTTATGATCAGAAAACGTAAGATGCACCGAAGACAAAAGCATTATTGGTATTATCGGTACCATTTCCTTGATTGCGATACTCAAAGTAAGGCTGAACACCTAAGCGAGTCCAAGTGGCACGAAGCTCGTGATCCATTGAGTTATCAGCATCCCCATCATTTCGTACATAGACATTGTTATAACTCAGTGCGAGCTGTTCTGTTGCACTATAGCTAATGCGGTTATCAAAACGAATTTGATCTTCACCGTCTTTCACAAAGTGATAGCGCGTTCGGTTACTGATTGAAATACCATTATCGAAGTTATAACCAATTTTCACTAAAGGGCGCTCCTGCACCGTTTCACCGTTATTGATTAAATGGTGATAACCAATCGCCACCCATAGATGATCATTAAACGCGTAGCTTTGCTCAATACCTAATGTGATGTAAGGGGAATAACCTTCACGCGCGTCTTGAATCGTATCGTCGTCGTATTTACCTAAAGAGATGCCATCAAACTCAGTCAAAATGGTGGTGCCTGTATCAAAGGTATGTCCAGCCTCAAGGGTAGATGTAGCATTAGGTTGTGCATCGGTATGGAACTGCACATTACCTGTGACATAGGAAGAGTCGGCAAATGCATTTGATGCGAATACGATAGGTAGGATGCTTAGAGTTAGAATCTTTTTCATGCTTAATTTCCTTTGTTAAATAAAGCGCACTATGCGTTCAGGCTGGGGCTGATTTGTGGCTTAAAAATTAAATTGTTTAGGCTTGTAATCATCTTGCGAGAATTATTTGGCTTAGAAAATCGCAGTGAAAAAGAGTGAGATCTTGAGCAAAAATAAAGCAGATAAAAGAACTTAAATGTTTTTAATCAGTTGGTTATAAAAAGTAAAAAAAGCTAATAGATGTAAAAAGGTGACGTTGATTGCCTTTATTGATCAGAAATCACCTATAAAAAGTATGGAGATCACGCCAGTTTTAGCTTTTAGTTAATTTTAGGGGTGAAATAAGCGATCTGACTCACGAATAAATAGCACTATATTCACTTGTTTTATGTGTATTACGGCTAGCGAATAATTGTGATCTCATTCGATAAACAAGAAAACAATGTTTTTTATTTGTTTTCTTTCGTGCTGACTTATTATAAAAATAAACTCAAGAGTTTACTTTTTGTTGAGGTTTACCATGAAAAAAGCGATTGTTGGCGTGTTACTCGGGTTTATGGCGATGACATCTCTTCCTGCACAAGCAGATAAGTGGGGAGATTGGGGTGAATGGGGCGCTCGACAAAAAGGACGCGTTGAACGTGCAGCTATTTGCGGTCGTGATGGTTATATCTTTAGAGTGAGAGATGCTTTTTATGTTGCGAAGTACCAATCAGGAAAACGCTTTGCGGTTGGCGTTCCTGTGAAGGCACGATTTGGTCGTAACAAATGGGTCAAAATCGAAGGGATCAAAAATGATGAGTACTACATTCTAAAAGGAAAGTACTACAGCATTGCCAATGCAAAGGCACAAGCCTGTAATTTATGGTAAACCTCGCCATTTAGTCTACTGACATTGAAAGTGGTGTTGAGACAATCAATCTAGCTATTGCAAAAAGGGCTTTGAACAACTGCTGTTCAAAGCCCTTTTCTAAATTCATTTCTTCAGTAAGAAGTGCAATGTCTTACTTGTTGTTGCCGCTTTTGTATAGAGAAGAAAAAGCTGGAGTGTATAGAGCAACAATTTTATTTACGATGCGAGTCATGGAATTACCTATAAAGTTTAAGCTGTTTTTTACTGTACAACCTTCGCCCAACCCTGAGATATATAGGCATTCGGTCGTGTTTCGATGCGCGCCATTATAGGTATTTTTATTAGCGTGAAAAATGAAAAAAACTAGTATTTTGATATTAGTTTTTCTAATGAATTGGTGGTGTGTGTTGATAAGTAAAAATACGCTTTTAAGCTGAGCTATTCCGGTATCGTTGATAAAAGTAATACCATAAAAAAAGGCGATGTATTTCACTACATCGCCTTATCTATATTAGGTTCGTTTTAATGCTTAGCGCATTGTCACGAATTCCTCAGAGCCTGTTGGGTGAATAGCCACAACGCTATCAAAATCAGCTTTCGTTGCGCCCATCTTCATCGCTACACCAAAGCCTTGGATCATTTCGTCAACCGCGAAACCAATACCGTGTAGACCGACTACTTTCTCGTCATCGTAAGCACAGATCAGCTTCATCTTACATGGTTGACGGTGCGCAGTAACGGCTGTGTACATTGCTGTGAAGCCTGACTTGTACACTTTCACGTTTTCTTCGCCGTATTGCTCAATCGCTTCCGCTTCAGTAAGGCCGATAGTACCAATTGGTGGGTGGCTAAATACCACTGTTGGAACTAACTTGTAGTCCATCTTCGCATCAGGTTTGTTGTTAAATAGACGCTCAGAAAGCTGGCGACCTGCTTTAACAGCAACAGGCGTTAGTTCGATACCACCTTCCATGATATCGCCTACACAGTAGATACCAGGAACGTTAGTTTGTTGGTATTCATCAACTTTGATGAAACCACGGTTATTGGTTTCAACACCCGCAGCAGCTAGGTTGATGGCATCTGTGGTTGGCTCACGACCGATAGCCCAGATCAGTACGTCAGTGTTGTGTGATTCACCGTTTTCAAAGTACAGCGTGATTGAGCCGTCTTTTTCTTTCACTACTTCTTTTGGCACAGAGTGCGTATGTAGTGATGGACCTTCAGCAGCCATAACTTCAACTAGCGTATCTACAATCATTGGATCGAAGCTACGTAGTGGTGATTCTTTACGTACGAACAGGTGAGTATCTGTACCTAGTGCATTTAATACACCTGCGATTTCAACTGCGATGTAACCTGCACCAATGATAGCGGCACGTTTTGGTTGCTCTTTTAGTTCGAAGAAACCGTTAGAGTCGATACCGTAGTGTGCGCCTTGGATTGCAGGAATTGATGGACGACCACCAACAGCAATAAGAATGTGATCAGCTGTGTAGTGTTCACCGTTTACTTCTACTGTTTTCTGGTCAACAAAATGGGCAAAACCGTTGATCACTTCAACTTTGTTATTGCCTAGTACGTTGTCGTAAGAAGTGTGGATACGGCTGATGTATGCTTCGCGGCTTTCAACCAGTTTGCTCCAGTCAAAACCTTTTACATCGACATTGAAGCCGTAATCTTTTGCGTAAAGGTGCATAGCTTCAGCGATTTGAGCGCCGTGCCACATTACTTTTTTAGGCACACAACCCACGTTTACACATGTACCGCCTAGTGCTTTTGCTTCGATAAGCGCTACTTTAGCACCATACATTGCAGCACGGTTTGCCGATGCAATACCGCCGCTACCACCGCCGATACAGATGTAATCAAAATGCTTTGCCATGACTTTACTCCGTTAATTCTTTTTGATGTTCAATACGAGCTATTGACCTAGTGTAATAAAGATTGGGGTGTCTGACGAGGATTTAAAATCGGAAAATACGATTGATTTGCTATAAATTCATCGATAATTGGGATTGTGGCACGGATTATTTGATACAGGCGGAGGGCTCCGCCTGTATTTTTCTGGGGTGGGAGGCTTACTCAGGCACAATCCACTCAACGGTATGATGACCATGATTTGGTGCAATGGCTTGTTGTAACCAAGGTAGAATTTCACGCATTTGGCTTTCTAGCTTCCATGGTGGGTTGATCACAATCATGCCTGAAGCTGTCATGCCACGCTCTTCACTGTCAGGTTCTACACCTAATTCGATTTGCAGGATTTTACGGATCTCTAGATCTTTTAAACCTTGGATCATCTTATCGATGGTCTCGCGATAAACCACAGGGTACCAAATTGCATAGGTACCCGTTGCCCAACGCTGGTGGCTTTGCTTGATCGCTTTTACCACATCTTGGTATTCGTGCTTTAGTTCGTAAGGGGGATCGATAAGTACCACACCACGACGCTCTTTTGGCGGCAAGCTGGCTTTTAGGCGAGCAAACGCATCTTCTTTATAGATCTTTACTTGGCGATCACCACGGAACTCTTGCAGTAGCAGTGGAAAATCACTTGGGTGTAGCTCAGTTAACACCATGCGGTCTTGGTCGCGTATTTGCGCTCGTGCCACTTTCGGTGAACCTGGGTAGTAACGTAACTCTTCACCGTCGTTTAGGGCTTTGATTGCCTCAATGTAGCTAGCAATTTCTGCTGGCATATCATCACGAGACCAAATTCGGGCGATACCTTGCTTAAACTCACCGGTTTTTTCGCTGCGCTCATCTTGCAGATCGTAACGACCAACACCTGAGTGGGTATCGTGATAGACGAAAGGTTTATCTTTTTGCTTGAGTGCATCCAGAATTAAGCTTTGAACAATGTGTTTAACCACATCGGCATGGTTGCCTGCGTGGAAGCTGTGACGGTAACTCAGCATGAAATCAGTCTCTATCAGTGTATAAAGGAAGGGTTATAGCGCCGTATTATCGTTAATTCTCAACTATTATCCAACTATGGTGCGACGCTTTCGGTTTTTCATCGGATGTGAAATGCCGTATTGCTAATAATTTTCACTCCGTAAATAGCGCTAAGGATTGAAATTTACCCGTGGTGGGCGCATGTTAAGAATAAGATAAAAATAAAGGAAACGCTTATGTCCAACCCATTATTGACGATGACAGATTTGCCACCGTTTGCTCACATCAAGCCTGAGCACATTAAACCTGCGGTAGAAAAAGCCATTGCAGATTGCCGTGAAAACGTTGAATCCGTATTGATGGAAATGGCAGAGCCGACGTGGGAAACCATTTGTGCGCCATTAGCTGAAACGGATGATCGCTTAAGTCGTATCTGGTCACCGGTTGGACACCTGAACGGGGTGAAAAACAGCCCTGAGCTGCGTGAAGCGTATGAAAGTTGCCTACCATTACTGTCTGATTACAGCACTTGGTTAGGTCAGCACAAAGGCTTATACGAAGCGTATAAAGCACTAAAAGCAAGCGATAAATTTGCTGAGCTTAGCAAAGCACAGCAAAAATCAATCAAAGATGCCTTAAAAGAATTTGAGCTATCAGGGATTGGTTTGCCAGCTCAAGAGCAAGCTCGCTACGGTGAGATCAGCAAGCGTTTATCTGAGCTATCTTCTAAATTCAGCAACAATGTACTTGATGCCACCATGGCGTGGAGCAAGGTGATCACAGATGTTGAGCAGCTAAGCGGCCTACCTGAATCAGTATTGCTCGCAGCGAAAGCTAACGCAGAAGCCAAAGGCGAAGAGGGCTATTTATTTACCCTAGATATGCCATCTTACCTGCCTGTTATGACCTACTGTGATAACCGCGAGTTACGTGCTGAAATGTATGAAGCTTTCGGTACTCGTGCATCGGATCGTGGTCCTAATGCTGGTGAGTTCGATAACACCGAAGTGATTGCTGAGAAGTTAAAACTAAGCCATGAGCTTGCACGCATGCTTGGTTTTAATAGCTACAGTGAAAAATCACTGGCAACAAAAATGGCGGAATCTACTGAGCAAGTACTTGGCTTTTTAAACGATTTAGCTGATCGCGCAAAACCTCAAGGTGAGCGTGAAGTGGCTGAGCTTCGTGACTATGCTCGTAACGAGTTCGGTGTTGAAACATTAGAGCCGTGGGATTTTGCATACTACTCAGAGAAGTTAAAACAACACCGTTACAGCATTTCTGATGAAGAGCTTCGTCCATACTTCCCTGAGAAGAAAGTGGTAGCTGGTCTATTTGAAGTGCTTAAGCGCGTATTTGGTCTTGAGATTAAAGAGCGTGATGGTGTGGAAGTGTGGCATGAGTCGGTGAAATTTTACGATATCTTCGACAATAAAGGCACACTACGTGGCAGTTTCTATCTTGATCTCTACGCTCGTGAGCACAAGCGTGGCGGTGCATGGATGGATGAATGTGTGGTGCGTCGTACACGCATCGACGGTAGTCTACAAACGCCAGTCGCTTACCTAACCTGTAACTTTAACCGTCCAGTGGGTGATAAGCCTGCGTTATTTACTCATAACGAGGTAGTAACCTTATTCCACGAAACAGGTCACGGTATCCACCACATGTTAACGCAAGTGGACGTTGCAGCCGTTTCGGGTATCAACGGTGTGCCATGGGATGCGGTAGAGCTACCAAGCCAGTTCTTAGAAAATTGGTGTTGGGAAGAAGAAGCGCTAGCGTTTATTTCTGGTCACTATGAGACAGGCGAGCCGCTACCAAAAGCAATGCTGGATAAGATGCTGGCGGCGAAGAACTTCCAATCAGCGATGTTTATTTTACGTCAGCTTGAGTTTGGTCTGTTCGATTTCACGCTATACACCGAATACGATCCAGAAGTGGGTGCACAGGTGTTAGATACCTTATTTAAAGTGAAATCACGTGTATCAGTGGTTCCAAGCCCAGAATGGGGACGTTTCCCACACAGCTTTAGTCATATTTTTGCTGGTGGCTACAGCGCAGGCTATTACAGCTACTTGTGGGCGGAATTATTGTCTTCTGATGCGTTCTCACGCTTTGAAGAGGAAGGAATTTTCAATCCGCTAACAGGACAAGACTTCTTAACTTGTATCCTTGAGCAAGGTGGTAGTGAAGAGCCAATGGCGCTATTCAAACGCTTCCGTGGTCGAGAGCCTGAGCTAGATGCAATGCTGCGTCATAGCGGTATTACAGGTTAATGTAATAAGTGCAGTGAGTGACTGAGGATGGTCACTTGCTGCATGCAATTAGTGTAGAGAGCAGTATTCATGGATAGATACGGGGCGATAGCTCGCCAGTCAAAAGGATTTAGCCTCATCGAATTGGTTATCGTGATTGTCATTTTAGGCATTCTCGCCGTCACTGCAGCCCCGCGATTTTTATCTATTTCATCAGATGCAACCAAAGCGTCGCTAAACGGCATAGCTGGTAGTGTGCGTACCGTGATTGATTTGGTGGAATACAAAGCCATTATGCAAGGCAAAGAGCATCAATATGGTGTGGAAGTCGATGTGGATGGTAATAAAATCTTTACCTACTTTGGAGCTCCTCGCGCTAAATGGACAGCAGGTAGTGATCATGATGGTTTGATGACGATTATGACGCAGGATTTTAAGTACTTAGGTAACGCAAGTGGCTTTAGCAAAGATAAGGTTGAGACAACACCTTGTACTGATGCAGAGTTCTGTGTGATTGATCAAATTCGCCCTGGTAAGGTGTTTCCTGAGACTGATGGTTGGTCGCTGGCAATTATACCGCAAGGTAAAACCCTGCAAGATAAGTGCTTTGCATATTATTCTGCCAAAATGGATGAAGCCACTCAGCAAGTGCTATCTAAGAAAATTTCTACTCAAGAAGATGGTTGTTAACACTGATATTTTCTAACGCTAATTGAGATAAAGAAAAGGCTCCTAACGGCTGTCTCTTATACACAAATCCCTAAGCCAATGCTTGGGGATTTTTTTGAACTAATTTTATGTTTCATGATCTGATCATCTAAGCAATGATAAGGATGATTATGATGACCTATATAGAACCAACTCTTTGGGCTCAAAAACAATTCGGTCAAGCCGATCTTAATGACCCAAGACGCACTCAAAGACTCGTTGCTCTAGCTACCTCTCTGGCTGAACAACCTGGTATCCCTATCTCAAAACTCATCATCTCCCCAGCCGATATGGAAGGGGCTTATCGCTTTATTCGTAATGACCAAATCAAAGCAGAAGATATTGCAGAAGCTGGATTCTATGTCACAGCACAAGAAGCTTTTGAACAACAAACACTGCTTGCATTGGAAGATACCACTTCTCTAAGTTACTCACATCACAGCATACAAGATACACTCGGGCATTCCAATCAAGGTAATCGACACCGAGCAATGTTCGTTCATTCAACGTTGCTTTTTGCTCCCGAAACTCACACTGTAGTTGGTTTAATCGAACAACAACGCTGGACCCGAGATATTGAAAAACGTGGTCAAAGACACCAGCATGCAACTCGACCATACAAAGAAAAAGAAAGTTATAAATGGGAACAAGCATCTCGCCATGTTGCAGAGCGACTAGGCGAGAAAATGTCAGAGGTTATTTCTGTATGTGATAGAGAAGCCGATTTATTCGAGTACCTCACTTACAAGCACGAGCAACAACAACGATTTATCGTTCGCTCAATGCAAAGTCGCTGTATCGAGGAGCATGATAATCGTCTTTATGACTACGCTTCCAAGTTGTTATCAGCAGGAAGCAAAGAGCTAAAAATACCGCAAAAAGGCGGTCGTAAGTCCCGCACGGCTCATCTAGACATCAAATATGCTCCCGTGACACTTAAGTCTCCCGCTAATAAAAAAGAGTTCGATAATATCTCTCTCTACTATGTTGGATGTATAGAGCAAGGTGAGAGTGACGACAAGCTCGCATGGCATTTACTGACATCAGAGCCTGTAACGAACAAAGAGGAAGCACTTAACATCGTCAGTTATTATGAGCGTCGTTGGCTGATAGAAGATTTTCACAAGGTTTGGAAAAGTGAAGGCACGCAAGTTGAACAACTGAGAATGCAAAGTAAAGATAACTTAGAAAGGCTCAGTGTTATTTTGGCATTTATTGCTACTCGTTTACTCCAGTTAAGATTTATGAACGAATCTAAAGAGTTATCTAGTAGCTGTTGTGAACGGGTGTTAAAAGGTAAAGCGTGGAAGCTTATGTGGTTAAAATTGGAGAAGAAAAAGCTGCCCAAAGAAGCACCAAATATATCGTGGGCTTACAAAAGTATTGCACGGTTAGGTGGTTGGAAAGATACCAAGCGGACGGGTCGCGCTTCTGTAAAGACATTATGGCAAGGATGGTTTAGGTTACAAACCATCCTTGAAGGATATGAACTAGCTAAGTCTCTTGAACACAATGACTTGTGATCAAGAGACAGACAGATGGTCGCCTTTTTTGATCGTATTTGATACTTAGTCTTGTGACGTTACCACCATTGGTCAACCCATGTCAGTTTGACGGGTCGCTTCTTGGTGCAGTTCACTGCGGGTCAGTGGGTTGTTGATCAACCATTTGGCGGGCAATAGCAGGGTAATTTTTTCCCCGTCGACTTGCAGGCTAAATGGTGCCAAACAACGAGTATCACGACGATGACAAACAATCACCGCAATACGTAATAGACGCAGTAAACGGGCTGCACTTTGTGCTGATAACGCATGTTGTTCAGGTAAGCTGGTGAGTGGTCCTGTGTAACGACGCAAGATCTCAGCCAGCAAGTTACGCTGTGCGCGGGTAAAGCCTGGTAAATCAAGGTGCTTGATCAGATAAGCCGCATGCTCTGCGCTTTTCTTAAACTCAATACTAGCGCCGATTTCGTGCAGTTTTACTGCCGCTTCCAAGATGTTTTGTGCTTGTGGTTCAAGTTGCCAATTCGGGCATTGGCTTAACATCGACATTGCCATGTCGTTGACAATATCGGCATGTTCGGTATCAATTTGGAAGCGTTGTTGGACACTCTCAATGGTACGGGTACAGACATCATGATGGCGCATTTGATCCATCATTTCATACACCATACCTTCACGCAGTGCGCCACAAGCTAAGGTCATAGATTCGATTTTTAATGACTCAAATAGTGCGATTAAAATCGACAAACCACTTGGGAATACCAAGGCACGTTCAAGGGTGAGACCTTCAATATCAAGATCTTCTAGACGTTCATACTGCATGGCTTGACGTTGTAAACGCTTTAGCTTTTGCAGGGTGATAATTTCATCCATCCCTTGTGCAAGCATGATTTCTTGTAGCGCTTGAACGGTACCACTGGCACCTACACAGCTTTCCCAGCCCAGCGCAGTGTAACGGTCGATGATAGGTTCAATGGCTTCTTTTGCACCATTGATCGCTGCATCGAAGTTTGCGGAGGTCAAGCTGCGATCTTTAAAGTAGCGCTCAAGCCAAGTGACACAGCCAATTTTAAGGCTAGTGAGGGCACTTGAATCAAACCCTTCACCGATGATCACTTCGGTACTGGCGCCACCAATATCGACCACTAAGCGTTTATCGCTACCACCAGAGGTATGCGCCACACCTTGATAGATAATGCGGGCTTCTTCTTCACCCGGAATAATGTTGACCGGATAACCAAGGATCATTTTCGCCTTGGAAAGAAATTCTTCTGCGTTCACCGCTGTGCGTAGCGCAGCTGTACCGACGATACGGATATGATCTGCTTTGATATCTTGTAAGCGTTCGGCAAATAGCGCTAAGCAGTCTAGACCGCGCTGCATCGCTTCTTCACTGAGTACGTTCTGGCTGTTAAGACCAGCAGCTAAACGCACTTTACGTTTAATTTTAGCTAACGTCTGAACACTGCCATTCACTTCGCGCACGATCCACATGTGGAAACTGTTTGAGCCTAAATCGATAGCGGCATAAAGCGGTGATACTGAATTTCTTTCCATAGACATACTTACTTCTAATTATTATGCAGGCTTATTGTTTTGGGGACGACGGCGATTATTACGCGAACGTTGTTGTCCCTGACCTTGGCCTTGGCGTTGAGTATTACGGCGACTACCTTGGCGCGGATTACGCTGTAAGCGGATCGGTGCTGGTAGATCTTCTAGCAGTGCATCGGAATCATATTTTGATTGTGGGATACCGTGTTCGATGTAGGTTTCGATCGTCGGTAAGTTAATCGCGTATTCTTCACAAGCAAAGCTGATAGAGTGACCGCTTGCGCCTGCACGACCAGTACGACCAATGCGGTGTACGTAATCTTCTGCATCGTCTGGCAGATCGTAGTTAAACACATGCGTTACTGCAGGAATATGTAAACCACGGGCTGCAACGTCAGTCGCCACTAAGATATCAATATCACCTTTTGTGAATTGATCAAGGATACGCTCACGTTTTTTCTGTGGTACATCGCCAGTCAAAAGACCAACACGGTGACCGTCAGCAGCTAGGTGACCCCAAACATCTTCACAGCGGTGCTTAGTGTTAGCGAAGATAATTGCACGCTCTGGACATTCTTCTTCGATTAACGTTTGTAGCAAACGCATTTTCTCTTGATTTGAAGGGTAGAACAGCTCTTCTTGAATGCGGTGACCTGTTTTTTGCTCAGGCTCAACAATCACGCTTTCAGGGCTATTCATGTGCTCAAACGCAAGCTCTTTCACTCGGTATGATAGGGTTGCCGAGAACAATAGGCTTAAACGCTCAGTTGGTGCTGGCATACGGCGGAACAAGAAGCGGATATCTTTAATAAAGCCAAGATCGAACATGCGATCCGCTTCATCAAGTACAACAACTTGAATGCTATTTAGCTCAATAACACGCTGCTTGTAGAAATCAATAATACGGCCACACGTACCGATCAAGATATCTACGCCTTCATCAAGAATCGCTTTTTGCTTCTCGTAAGGTTCACCGCCGTAAGCAAGACCAGCCTTAAGGCCTGTGCTCGCAATCAGAGAAGATGCGTCGTTATAAATTTGGATCGCCAATTCACGCGTTGGGGCCATGATAATGGCACGCGGTTGATTGGTTTTGCGATGCGCAGGCGCTGCAGTCTCCAGTAAGTGGTTAAAAGTAGCGGTTAGGAAGGCAATGGTTTTACCCGTACCTGTTTGAGCCTGTCCCGCAATGTCGTGGTCAGAGAGCATAACTGGCAATGCCAAGGCTTGGATCGGGGTGCAATTATGGAACCCTTTATCTTCCAATCCTTTTAAAACTAGAGGGTTTAACCCTAGCTCGGCAAATTTCTGCTCTGTGATGTGAGTCGTCTTCATTGCTATAGAATATCAGCTTAGGGTTGCAATACGAAACGTATTCCATTCAAATAGGAGATCGATTTGCTGGTCAAAATAAGATCGGCTAACAAAATCAACTGTTGGAGTGGAAGATGAGCGACAAGATTGTGCAGCTTACAGATGCGAGTTTTGACACTGATGTTATCAATGCTGCTGGCCCTGTATTAGTCGATTTTTGGGCTGAATGGTGTGGTCCATGTAAAATGATTGCCCCTATTCTTGACGAAATCGCTGATGAATACGAAGGCAAACTGACTATCGGTAAACTAAATATCGATCAGAATGCGGGTACACCACCAAAATTTGGTATTCGTGGTATCCCGACATTACTACTGTTCAAAGACGGTGGTGTAGCGGCAACGAAAGTTGGTGCATTGTCGAAAACTCAGCTTAAAGAATTCCTAGACGCGAACCTTTAAGTGCAATTATTACAAACCATGGACAATTTCTAAGTTGTGCATGGTTTGTCTAACGTCTATGCTAGACGGATAGAACGTTTAGTGTTACCTTAGCGCACAGAAATTACATTTTCGTTCATTTCTTGACCAGGCCCTATTGGTCATCCTTATCTCAACTAATATAGAACCCCGATTTTGACAGACAAGAAACCCACCACTATGAACCTTACAGAACTGAAGAGCCAACCGATTTCTAAGTTGGTTGCACTTGGCGAAAGTTTAGGATTAGAAAACCTTGCCCGCTTGAGAAAGCAAGACATCATCTTCTCCATCCTCAAGCAACATGCGAAAAGTGGTGAGGATATTTTTGGCGATGGTGTTCTAGAAATTTTACAAGATGGCTTCGGCTTCCTACGTAGTGCAGATAGTTCTTACCTTGCTGGCCCAGATGATATTTACGTATCTCCAAGTCAAATCCGTCGTTTTAACCTTCGTACTGGCGATACTATTGCCGGAAAGATCCGTCCACCTAAAGACGGTGAACGTTACTTCGCACTACTGAAAGTTAACGAAGTAAACTACGACAAGCCAGACAACGCCCGCAACAAGATCCTATTTGAAAACCTTACACCGCTACACGCAAACTCTCGTATGCGTATGGAGCGTGGTAACGGCTCTACAGAAGACATCACCGCACGTGTTCTTGATTTAGCATCACCAATCGGTAAAGGCCAACGTGGTCTGATCGTTGCTCCGCCAAAAGCGGGTAAAACCATGCTACTTCAAAACATTGCGCAAAGTATTGCCCACAACCACCCTGAGTGTGAGTTGATGGTATTGCTTATCGACGAACGTCCTGAAGAAGTAACAGAGATGCAGCGCCTAGTTAAAGGTGAAGTGATTGCATCAACGTTCGATGAGCCAGCATCTCGTCACGTACAAGTGGCAGAAATGGTAATTGAAAAAGCAAAACGTCTAGTTGAGCACAAGAAAGATGTGGTTATCCTACTTGATTCAATTACTCGTCTAGCACGTGCATACAATACCGTTATTCCTTCATCTGGTAAGGTACTAACAGGTGGTGTTGATGCTAACGCGCTACACCGTCCTAAGCGTTTCTTCGGTGCTGCACGTAACGTAGAAGAAGGCGGTAGCTTAACTATCATCGCAACAGCGCTAGTAGATACTGGCTCTAAGATGGATGAAGTTATCTACGAAGAATTTAAAGGTACAGGTAACATGGAACTTCACCTTTCTCGCAAGATCGCTGAGAAACGTGTATTCCCTGCTATTGATATCAACCGCTCTGGTACTCGTCGTGAAGAGCTATTGGCGAAAGCTGATGAGCTACAGAAGATGTGGATCCTACGTAAGATCGTTCACCCAATGAGCGAAACTGACAGCATGGAATTCTTAATTGATAAACTATCAATGACGAAGACTAACGATGAATTCTTTGATGCGATGCGTCGTCAGAAATCATAATACGCTGTACTGAGTCACAGATTTTGAAAACGTCGCCTACGGGCGGCGTTTTTTATTGACAGAAATCACCTTGTACTGCGATGGTATGGGCAAGGAAGAAGAGTTTTACTTCGTTAGGGAGGCGTTATGTTACGACATTGGTGTGCACTAGGCCTGCTGATAGCCTCGGCATTACAGCCTGTTTCTGCGACAGAAATTACCGAAGCGAAAATCCAGCATATTAAGCAAATGCCACAATTTGTCGCTCATATTGAAGCGCTCAAACCTTATTACGATCACAGTGATTTTCAGTCATTGGAAATTCTGCTTGATCAACTCCCGCCATTAACTCAAGAAGTGGCTCGTAGCCAATTGATCAAATACGCCGATGAAGTCGGTAGTTTTAACACTGCTCGTATTGCGTGGCTGAAAATTCAAGCGAAGCGACAATCACCGTTTACCATTACCGAGCAAGGTGATGGTTATACCGTTAACCGAATGGCTTTCTTTTATAGTAATCAAGCCAACGGATTGCTGCGTGAGTGGAAAAAAGACTTAGTGAGCCAGCGTGCTGTGATTAATTTAGAGCGTGGAAAACTGACGTTATCTGAATGGCTAAAAGGCGATTTAGAACAGCAACAGAAGCGCAGCCAAGTGATAGCACGTGCGATCCCGCAATTATCACCGCCCGCAATTAATGCGCTAGTTGAGCAGTTTCATTCTGATCCTCAGCTGATTTGGCTGCCAGATAACAGCATCTTAGCCACCTTAGCTGCACACTCTAATGATGCGAAGTTATATGATGTGTTATGGCGTCGCCGTACTGATCAATACAGCTTGGCGGAATTAACCCGTTTATCTCAAATTACTGCTTCAGATTTTGTGGTAGACCAATTAATTGCAGCAACGGCGAATCCTTCTTTAAAAGAGCCTGCATACCGCGCCTTAACCAGTTTTAAGCCATTGTCAGATACAGCCAAAACCTTTTTACAGAATCAGTTAGGTAATGAAATAGAACGTTTGTTGATCACGCCTCACTTGCTTAAGCAAGGCCATGGTCACTGGTTGCAACAACTCTTAACCGCTAGCAGTGATCCTGATTTAGTTGCTCATATTGAAGAGCTGTTATCGATGGACTCTGTGTCTACAATTAAACCCTAACCCCTTTATTTACTAGGGTTATAGCCAGCTTAATTGAAACATCTTGTGGTTAAATTAGACCGCAGAACGGGTGTTTTAGCCTCTACAACTGGTTATACTAGCGAAAATCATTCTCATCACTACGCTGTTATTTTCAGTTATGGCGTAGCTCAATCGTGGTATCAGATATGAAATTCAAGGATCTGCGAGACTTCATTGCGTATTTAGAGCAAAACGGGCAATTGAAGCGAATTAAACAAGCAGTCGATCCCGATCAAGAAATAACGGAAATTAGCGATCGCACTTTACGTGCTGGTGGCCCTGCGCTTTTGTTTGAAAATCCTATTGGTTACAACATGCCTGTGCTTGCCAACTTGTTTGGTACGCCACAGCGTGTAGCGATGGGAATGGGGCGCACAGAAGTTAAAGAGTTGCGCGAAGTTGGTAAATTATTAGCGTATTTAAAAGAGCCCGAGCCACCTCGTGGTTTTCGTGAAGCGTTAGATAAGATCCCCGCATTTAAGCAAGTGCTGAACATGCCCGTGAAACGCCTACGTAACGCACCATGCCAAGAAATTGTGTGGCAAGGTGATGAGGTTGATTTAGATAAAATCCCAGTGATGAGCTGTTGGCCTGATGATGTGGCACCATTGCTAACATGGGGCTTAACTATTACTAAAGGCCCACATAAAAAGCGCCAAAACTTAGGGATTTATCGTCAGCAAAAAATCGCAAAAAATAAAATCATTATGCGCTGGTTAGCTCACCGTGGTGGTGCGTTAGATCTACGTGAATGGATGGAAACTCATCCCGGTGAGAAGTTCCCAATTACAGTCGCTTTTGGTGCTGATCCTGCCACGATTTTAGGTGCAGTAACGCCAATTCCAGATACCTTATCTGAGTACGCATTTGCAGGCTTACTGCGTGGGCGTCGTACTGAAGTGGTGAAAAGTTTAACCAATGATTTAGATGTGCCAGCAAGCGCTGAAATTGTCATGGAAGGCTATATCGACCCTGAAGAATTTGCGGATGAAGGCCCGTATGGCGATCACACGGGTTACTATAACGAGAAAGAGCGTCATCACGTCTTTACTATCACGCATATCACCATGCGTAACGATCCGATTTATCACAGTACTTACACCGGTCGTCCGCCCGATGAGCCTGCGGTATTAGGTGTGGCACTGAACGAAGTGTTTGTGCCGATTTTGCAAAAGCAATTTCCTGAGATAGTTGATTTCTACCTGCCACCTGAAGGTTGTTCATACCGCATGGCGGTGGTGACGATGAAGAAGCAATATCCGGGTCATGCCAAACGTGTGATGATGGGCGTATGGTCTTTCTTGCGTCAGTTCATGTACACCAAGTATGTGATTGTGTGCGATGAAAGTGTCGATGCCCGTAATTGGGACAGTGTGGTGTCTGCGATGACAACTCACATGGAGCCTGTACGTGACACATTGTTCATTGATAACACCCCAATTGACTCATTAGATTTTGCTTCGCCTGTGGTTGGGCTTGGTTCTAAAATGGGCTTAGATGCAACGGTGAAATGGGATGCTGAGCTTGCTAGTACATCATCGACTGCAGCCAAATATGATGAGCAATTTGATGTTGAAGCGGGCATTGCTGCTTTGCGTGACGCTTATCCTGAGATCATTGATATTGACTTACCGACGGCAAGTAAGCAGCAGATGGCGATTGTAAGTATTACCAATACCGAAGCGGATCAAGCACAGCGTGTGATGCAAGGTGTTTGGGACTTCATGGCGCAGTTTAGTGATGCAAAATTTGTCATCTTGTGTGATCAAGACGTCAACGTGCGTGATTGGAACGATGTTATTTGGGCGATCACTACACGTATGGATCCTAGCCGTGATACGGTACAGCTAGCGCCAACATTAGACCAAAGTAGTAAGCTTGGACTAGATGCTACTAATAAATGGCCTGATGCTGTGGCACGTGAATGGGGCAACCCAATAGTTAAGAATCCGCAAGTTGTCGCAAGAATAGATGCGATTTGGGACCAACTTGGGATCGAGAAGTAACGGTTTATCGCTATACTGAGCGGTAGAGTGAGTATTATTTATTGCTGCTTCAAATAGTCAGTAGTAAGAGAAAATTATGTATCAAGTACGCCTGTTGCCAAACAACATCACCTTTACTGCGTCAACGCAGCAAACGGTATTACAAGCAGCGCTCGACGCAGGCATTACTTTTCCCAATCGCTGTCAGGTAGGGGCATGTGCTATGTGTATGTGCCGTAAAACATCCGGTGAAGTGAGTTATCAGTTAGAGCCAATGCTCACTGAAAAAGAACAAGCGGAAGGATGGATTTTTACCTGCCAAGCGGTAGCGGAAAGTGACTTGGTGTTAACGTTAGACTAGAGGAAAACCATGTCTATCCAGTGCGAAGTAAAGTCAGTACAACCCTTAGCCGCGAACACGTATCGCATTTTGTTAAAGCCTGAGCAGGCGATTGATTTCAAAGCGGGACAATACCTGCTTGCGGTAATGGGCGAGAAAGATAAACGTCCATTTTCAATTGCTAGTAGCCCATGCCGTGAAGGCGAGCTTGAGCTACATATTGGTGCGGCAGAGCAAAATGCGTATGCATTAGAAGTCGTAGAAGCGATGAAAGCGGCATTAGATTGCAATGAGCCTGTCGTGGTTGATGCAGCCCACGGTGAAGCATGGCTGCGCCATGAAAGTGAGCGTCCACTACTGATGATTGCAGGTGGTACTGGTTTTTCTTATATCCGTAGCATGCTCGATAACTGCATTAGCCGTGGTTTAACTCAGCCTATCTTCGTTTACTGGGGCGGTCGTGGTATCGATCAGCTATATGCCAATGAAGAGATGCAGGCGTTAGCGGCAAAACACGGCAACATCACCTATGTGCCAGTGGTTGAAAATGCCCCTGAAAATTGGTCAGGCAAAGTCGGTAACGTATTGGATGCGGTAGCAGAGGATTTTGTTTGCTTATCAGCGTACGACATCTATGTTTGTGGTCGTTTTGAAATGGCTGGTGCGGCGCGTGAACGTTTCTGCAATGAAAAAGGTGCGCACCGCGAACACATGTTTGCCGATGCCTTTGCTTTTATCTAAGTAATAAAGATTCATTAAAAAGCCAGCGTTAACGCCTGTCTCTTGATCACAAGTCATTGTGTTCAAGAGACTTAGCTAGTTCATATCCTTCAAGGATGGTTTGTAACCTAAACCATCCTTGCCATAATGTCTTTACAGAAGCGCGACCCGTCCGCTTGGTATCTTTCCAACCACCTAACCGTGCAATACTTTTGTAAGCCCACGATATATTTGGTGCTTCTTTGGGCAGCTTTTTCTTCTCCAATTTTAACCACATAAGCTTCCACGCTTTACCTTTTAACACCCGTTCACAACAGCTACTAGATAACTCTTTAGATTCGTTCATAAATCTTAACTGGAGTAAACGAGTAGCAATAAATGCCAAAATAACACTGAGCCTTTCTAAGTTATCTTTACTTTGCATTCTCAGTTGTTCAACTTGCGTGCCTTCACTTTTCCAAACCTTGTGAAAATCTTCTATCAGCCAACGACGCTCATAATAACTGACGATGTTAAGTGCTTCCTCTTTGTTCGTTACAGGCTCTGATGTCAGTAAATGCCATGCGAGCTTGTCGTCACTCTCACCTTGCTCTATACATCCAACATAGTAGAGAGAGATATTATCGAACTCTTTTTTATTGGCGGGAGACTTAAGTGTCACGGGAGCATATTTGATGTCTAGATGAGCCGTGCGGGACTTACGACCGCCTTTTTGCGGTATTTTTAGCTCTTTGTTTCCTGCTGATAACAACTTGGAAGCGTAGTCATAAAGACGATTATCATGCTCCTCGATACAGCGACTTTGCATTGAGCGAACGATAAATCGTTGTTGTTGCTCGTGCTTGTAAGTGAGGTACTCGAATAAATCGGCTTCTCTATCACATACAGAAATAACCTCTGACATTTTCTCGCCTAGTCGCTCTGCAACATGGCGAGATGCTTGTTCCCATTTATAACTTTCTTTTTCTTTGTATGGTCGAGTTGCGTGCTGGTGTCTTTGACCACGTTTTTCAATATCTCGGGTCCAGCGTTGTTGTTCGATTAAACCAACTACAGTGTGAGTTTCGGGAGCAAAAAGCAATGTTGAATGAACGAACATTGCTCGGTGTCGATTACCTTGATTGGAATGCCCGAGTGTATCTTGTATGCTGTGATGTGAGTAACTTAGAGAAGTGGTATCTTCCAATGCAAGCAGTGTTTGTTGCTCTAAAGCTTCTTGTGCTGTGACATAGAATCCAGCTTCTGCAATATCTTCTGCTTTGATTTGGTCATTACGAATAAAGCGATAAGCCCCTTCCATATCGGCTGGGGAGATGATGAGTTTTGAGATAGGGATACCAGGTTGTTCAGCCAGAGAGGTAGCTAGAGCAACGAGTCTTTGAGTGCGTCTTGGGTCATTAAGATCGGCTTGACCGAATTGTTTTTGAGCCCAAAGAGTTGGTTCTATATAGGTCATCATAATCATCCTTATCATTGCTTAGATGATCAGATCATGAAACATAAAATTAGTTCAAAAAAATCCCCAAGCATTGGCTTAGGGATTTGTGTATAAGAGACAGGCGTTAACGCTGGCTTTTTTGTCTCTGAAGTAGGGGATTAAGCGGTAGCTTGTGCTTTGCGTTTAACCCAAGTTTCGTTGATCCACAGTGACAACATGATAATGATACCGCCGATAATTAAGCGCGGATAATCCACATCTCGATTCCAAATCACAATATTCACAATCAATCCGGCAGGGACTAATGCGTTATTCATGATTGCCAGTGCGCCCGCATTGACTTGGGTCGCCCCTTTATTCCAAATGAAATAACCAACCCCTGATGCAATGACTCCAAGATAAATCAACACACCCCATTGCACGTCTGTGGTCGGCAATTTTGCGGTATTACCAAATAATAGAAACATCGGTAGTGCGACACAAATTGCGCCGATGTAGAACCAACCGAACACCGTATGCTGCGGTAGATCTGTGCTCTCTTGTTCCATAATACGTTTATAACCAACTTGTCCGATGGCAAAACACAGGTTAGCGCCTTGAACGATGAAAAAGCCAATGATGAAGTCTTGGTTAATGCCTTCAAACTTAATAACGGCGGCACCCAGTACGGCAATGGCTGCGGTTAATAAATACCAAGGTGAGAACTGCTTGTGCAGCGCATCATAAATCAAGGTGACGTAAATCGGCGTGAAAATGGTAAATAGCAGCACTTCAGGTACGGTGAGATACAAGAAAGATTGGTAATAAAAGCAGTACATAATGCCAAGTTGGAACGCGCCAATGACCATGAGTTTGAGCGCTAACTTGGGAAGGATGTGTTTAAAGCGCAGAAATGGCAAAAAGACGAGGACGGCAAGGCTGACACGGGTGAGAACGGAGAACCAAGGATCAACCTGACCTGCTAGGTAGACGCCAATTAAACTAAAAGAAAACGCCCACAACAGGGTGATAGCAGATAAATATCCCATTCGTTACAACATCCGTTCAATCAATTAAGGATGCTCAGTGTAACTAAAGATAATGTTATCGCCTACGGCAGTGACAGTGGAAAGTAACAGGTATGAGCAGCAGCCAAAGGATCTGGCTGCTGGATGACAAGTCGGATTATTTTAGCGGTACCATCAGTAAGTCGACAGGTGTGCGGCTTAATAGCTGACGGGTAGAAGACAGGATTTTGCTCCAGAAATCTTGGTGGTGACCACAGATCACCAAGTCGATATCCATGTTCTTAATGGCATTGCAAATTTCTTCACTCAGATCGCCACTGCCAACCAAAGTATGGGCAACAGGATAATGAGCTTCTTGCGCTAAACGATGAAGTTGCATTTGAGCATCACTTTCAGCACGCTCGTGCATTTCTGCTAAATTAATATCAATTAATCCAGTGTAGAGATCGGCATAATCAACATCGATATGGATCAGAGATAATTTCGCATCGAGCGCTTTAGCCAGTAGTGCTGCTTTGTGAACCAAAACTTCACTATCTTCTGATAAATCAATGGCGGCAAGGATATGTTTGTAGACCATTAGCTGACACTCCATCTTCATTTGTTTGATTCATAGTAGCACTGAGAATGGAGCAAAAATATCGGTTTGGTCGCATCTTGTTGCGTATTTTGCGGTAAATTATTTTTCACAAACAACAAAGCGTTTTTGTTGTTATTTTCGTATCTTATGAAAGTTAAAGACAATTATCTCAGTATTTTTTTTACGTTAGTTGCATTCTAAACAATGCGCAGTGACAATGTCTTGATTACACTTAAACAAACAGGAGTAGTGCAATGTTAGCCAAGGCTATGGTGGATAACCTAAACGAGCAAATCAATTTAGAATTTTTCTCTTCTAACCTGTACCTGCAAATGAGCGCATGGTGTGAAGATAAAGGTTTTGAAGGTGCTGCCGAGTTTCTACGCGCTCATGCCGTTGAAGAAATGGAGCATATGCAGCGTTTGTTTACTTACGTAAGTGAAACAGGTGCAATGCCAATTTTAGGGTCAATTGCAGCGCCTAAGCATGAATTTGCTTCGCTAGGTGACGTGTTCCGTGAAACATACGAGCATGAGCAGTTGATCACCAAGAAAATTAACGAGTTAGCGCATGTTGCATTTACTACGCAAGATTACTCAACCTTTAACTTCTTGCAGTGGTATGTGGCAGAGCAACACGAAGAAGAAAAACTGTTTAAAGGCATTTTAGACAAAATTGAATTAGTCGGTGAAGACGGTAAAGCACTATTCTTTATTGATAAAGATTTAGCAGCAATGGCAAAAGCAGAGTCTACATCTGTTATGGATTCACAAGCCTAATATTGATAGGGAGCCAATTTGGCTCCCTTGTCTCCCGGTGAGTGAATCATCAATTTTTGGGGAGAGAAAAAGATGAGTAGTGATGCATTTCTTTTCGCGCTATTTTTAGTGGCGGTCGTTAATACTTCTCGTTATATCAGTACATTACGTACTTTGCTGGCGGTAATGAGAGAGTGCGATCCTTTGCTTTATCAGCAAGTTGATGGACGCGGTTTCTTTTCTTCTCAAGGTAATGTCAGCAAGCAAATCCGCTTATTTCACTATATTCGTAGTGAGCAATATAAAAAGCATCATGATCCGGTGTTCATGGCAAAGTGTATTAAAGTGCGCAAACTTTTCGTCCTTGCCAGTACCTTTGTGATTGCTTTCTTTATCTCGATTTTTGCGGTGGCTTTCCTCGGTTACTGATCTCTCTTCGACAGATACCTAAAAACCTACCTTTTAGGCTGGCTTTGCGCCGTGCCTGATGTTTAGTATGATCTCAATATAATATGATTGATAGGCTATATAGGTAGCCTATTTTTATGCATTGCGCTAACTATAGAGAAACAGAAAGGTATGGAAAAATTCATGCATTGGTGGGCGTCTTTAGAAAAAGGCGCATCTGTCGATTGGATGTATAACATTGGCTTATTGTTACTATTAAGCTCGGTGTTATGGGGTGGATGGATCCTATTATCACGTCGTTTATCTACAGTGGCAGAAAAGAGCCAGTTTATTTGGGATGACGCGCTGATCAGTGCCATTCGTGCGCCAATCACCTTATGTATTTGGGTGTGGCCGGGCTTACTGTCACTGGGTATTTTGGTCGATAATTTAACCACGTATTCCAGCAGTTCATTATCAACAATCCGCCATTTATTGATCATCTGGACGATTGTTTGGACCCTGTTTCGCTTAATAGCCAATATGGAGCACACCATATTGGAAAACCGTCCGCAGCGTGATGCGACCACGGTGAATGCGATTTCCAAGATATTACGTCTGATCGTAATGGTGTTTGGTGGCTTAATTGCCATGCAAAACCTCGGCTTGAGCTTATCGGGTTTATTAACCTTTGGTGGTGTCGGTGGTTTAGTGGTCGGTATGGCAGCCAAAGATCTACTGGCTAATTTCTTCGGTGGCATGATGCTGTATTTTGATCGCCCGTTTAAAGTCGGTGATTGGATCCGAAGCCCAGATCGCCAAATAGAAGGCACGGTGGAGAAAATTGGTTTCCGTATGACCATTATCCGCACCTTTGATAAGCGTCCCTTGTATGTGCCGAACTCGGTATTTAGCTCAGTGGTGGTAGAAAACGCCTCTCGCATGCTCAACCGCCGTATTAAGCAAAGTGTCGGTCTGCGTTACTGTGATGCAGCAGTGGTCGGTGATGTGGTGCGTGATATTAAAACCATGCTACAAAATCACCCTGATATAGATACCCGTCAAACCTTGATTGTGAGCTTTGATACTTATGGTGCCTCGTCGCTTAATATCTTGGTGTATACCTTTACCAAAACGGTTGAGTGGATTAAATACAAAGACGTGCAACAAGATGTGATGCTTAAAATTGTGGAGATTGTTCATTCACACGGTGCGGACTTTGCGTTCCCAACCACAACATTAGATATGCCTGCAGCGGCATCTACGGCATTGGCGTCGATTGAGCGGGTTCAGCAAGCGTAATAGGTTTGCTATCAGGATAAATTATTACGGTTGGTATTACGCCATTAGGTAGGTAAAATAGCCGCCGCAAGAGAGAAAGGATGCTAGCGTTTAGCATCCTTTTTTCGTTTTTCCTTGGTGTTTTTGAAAGGCAGAGAGTAATTCATGGCAAATAAATACGATGTCGTCATTATTGGCGCTGGCGCAGCTGGGCTGATGTGTGCAGCAGAAGCTGGCAAGCGTGGTCGCTCTGTATTAGTGGTCGATCACGGTAAGAAGCCAGGGCGTAAAATCCTGATCTCAGGTGGCGGTCGTTGTAACTTTACCAATATGGATGTGGCTGCGAACAACTATGTTTGCCGTAATCCGCATTTTGTGAAATCTGCGCTATCTCAATACACCCAATGGGATTTTATTGGCATGGTATGCCAGCATGGGATTGATTATGAAGAGCGCGATCATGGTCAGCTATTTTGCTTAGATTCCGCCAAAGATATTGTCCAAATGCTGTTGGCTGAATGCGATATGCCAAATATTGCTCAGCGTTACCAAGTTGATGTCCATAGCATTGCAAAGACCGAATCTGGATTTACTCTAGGGCTTAACACTGACACTGTCAGTTGTGAATCGCTGGTGGTAGCAACCGGTGGCTTATCAATGCCGAAGCTGGGCGCAACCCCGTTTGGTTATCAAATTGCTGAGCAGTTTGGCTTGAAAATGATCCCAACCACCGCAGGTCTTGTGCCGTTTACGTTGCATGTTGAAGATAAAGAAGCGCTCGCGGATCTATCTGGTATTGCCGTGCCAGCGGTGGTGGAAACCGAAGATGGTACGTCGTTTAAAGAAAATTTATTGTTTACCCACCGTGGTTTGTCAGGCCCTGTGATTTTACAGGTATCGTCATACTGGAAGCCGGGACAAAAGATCACTGCTGATTTACTGCCGCATTTAACCTTGGCAGATACACTCAATGAGATGCGTGAAGCACATCCGAACCAAAGCTTGAAGAACTCGCTGTCTCGCTTACTGCCGAAGCGTTTAATTGAAGCGTTGATTGAGCGCGGTGATGTAGAAGATAAGCCGTTAAAGCAGCTTAATCATAAAGAGCTCGCGTTATTGAGTGAATACTTCCACCAATGGCAAATTGCTCCTAATGGTACAGAAGGCTATCGCACTGCTGAGGTGACATTAGGTGGTGTTGATACTGATGAACTATCCTCAAAAACCATGGAAGCGAAGAAAGTGAAAGGTTTGTTCTTTGCTGGTGAAGTAATGGATGTGAGTGGCTGGCTTGGTGGCTATAATTTTCAATGGGCATGGAGCTCAGGTTATGTTGCTGGACAGTATGTTTAATTGAGTCATTAAAAATTATTTGTCATCAGATAAATTAATTTAAGCGATTAATATTGATATCACCGTATTTAGATAAATTATTTAAATGGGTGATATCAACGAGTTAACGTTATTATTAGAAATAATAAAAAATAAACCTTTACAATAATAAGTTCTAAGCCAATAATGGCGTCGCTCTGTTGTTCAGAGTTATTAATGAAACATCAAGTAAAAGTAAAACCTCAGAATTCCTTCGTTATTGTTGTCATCCTCAGTGTTTCCCTTAGCTTCATCGTCACATTCAATAATTCAAGCTTTCAGCGCATCGTATTATTTACGATAAACACAATGAATTTTAAATAAAATAAGGGACACAATTATGTCACTATCTAAATCAACTGGTTCTGTTAAGTGGTTCAACGAAGAGAAAGGTTTTGGTTTTATTACTCAAGACAATGGCGGTGCTGACGTATTCGTTCACTTCCGTGCTATCGCTTCTGAAGGCTTTAAAACACTAGCTGAAGGTCAAAAGGTTTCTTTTGATGTTGAGCAAGGTCAAAAAGGCTTACAAGCTGCTAACGTTGTAGCTTTATAAGAATTTTAATTAGCGCAAGCAGTGAATAATGTTTGCGCTGATTTAAGTAAAAACAATCAGTTATACAGTATCATAGTAAATAATAACCACTTTCTATATCTGCTTTTTTGTATTTGTCGTTACGTTCCTATTTCCCGCGTTACCCTATAATCAATCGATTTATTCTCACTCATCTGTCATGACTTGCGCCTTAAAAGATATCTTTTAATGGGTTTAAGTTAATCACAAAGCTAAGGATATGCTTATGTCTCGATCTATTGGTCGTAAACGATTTTGGTTTCAACAAAGTCGCCATACAAATACATTTAATAACACTAAAAAAGAAGCAGTAAAATAATGAATGTTAATTTTAATTTAGTAAAAAACAATCACTCATGGAATTCTACTATTCACCAATTAAACAGTGATGTTTTAACCCGTCATGTGTTAATGAAAGGGGATGTCGATAACGTTGATATTTCATTTTCTTATTGTGAGAAGACCTGTAAAGGTAAAAAAAATTCAGATAATGCGATTATCGGTAATTTTTCTATCACTTTTTAATACTCTAAGGGTATTAAAATAATCGAATATAGTTATTCGTTTATTTTAATAATCTTACTCGCTGAAAATTGAAATTTGTCATCTTTTTCGTAGAAGAAAACTGTTTATCGCTGCATTTATGTTGTTTTATCCGTGTTTCCCTTTGCTTTCTCGATAGTTCAAACATCGTTATTTCGGCCGTCGCGTGTTGCGACACCTCAATGAAATAAACATAAGGGACACACTATGTCTAATAAAACACTTGGTTTAGTAAAATGGTTTAACAAAGAGAAAGGTTTTGGTTTTCTAACTCAAAACAATGGCGGCGCTGATGTCTTCGTTCACTTCCGTGCAATCGCTTCAGAGGGTTTTAAAACCTTAACTGAAGGTCAGAAGGTCTCATTTGATGTTGAGCAGGGCCAAAAAGGTCTGCAAGCAGCGAATGTTGTCTCGCTTTAATATCTTATAGATAAAAAGAATGCTGGCTAAGGCCAGCATTTTTTATATGTGTGCAATAACGAGCGTCTAATCAATATGAGGTTAAGTACTTGTTCAGTTTTAATTTTATACCTTATAAGTATTACCTTGTACGCGACAAAGACTACGTGACGTGTAGCAGGGATATAAAGATAAAGCTGCAGGGAAGCGGCACAAATTGCTCCACTTGATTGCTCATACTCTCCATTCGTAGTTTATTCTCTCCTAAGCTTCCTATTTAAAACATCCTTAACTGCTCCGCTGGTTTATTTGTCGAAAACAGCTCTCAATTGTTATTAGCATTAGTTATTGGGCGCATAAAAAAATCCCCACTCAGAGAGCGGGGATTTAGGGTAGTCACGTTATCGAATTACTCGATTCGGGTGCTTATTTTTTGATACATAGAACGTGGTATTTACCGTTCTCGATCTCTGCACCTTCTGTTTCGTGTTCGAAACCAGGGAATTCAGCATCCCAAGCTTCTAGTGCTTTCAAGTACTGGATTTGAGGACTTGTTTCGTCACCGAAGTTCTCACCACCCATTAGCATTGGGATGCCTGGTGGGTAAGGGATCACTGAGTGCGCTGCAACACGACCTTCTAGTTTATCCGATGGTACTAGCTCTACTTCGTTAGACACGATGTGCTGGTAAGCAGTACGTGGTTTCATGTCCATTTCTGGAAGAGTAGAGTAAGCTTTGTTTAGTACTTGGCTTGGGTTGTGACGTACTAGGTATTCAAACATTTGGTTACCTAGATCTTTCAGACCAAGACCTTTGTAAACTTCTGGAGCAGATTCAACTAGCTCTGGAAGAATTGTTTCTAGTGATGCGTTTGCATCGTAGTGACGCTTGAATGACAACAGTGTGTTGATCAATGTGTCACGTTTACCTTTAGTAATACCCATTGAGAATAGGAACATTACTTGGAAGTCAGTAGTACGAGTAGGTACGATACCGAAACGGCTTAGGTATGCAGTAACTAGTGCTGCAGGTACACCTGTTTCTAGGAATTCGCCTTTGTCGTCAAGTCCTGGAGTTAGTAGGCTAACCTTGATTGGGTCAAGCATACACCAGTCGTTGTCGATCTCGTCAAAACCGTGCCATTTGTCGCCTGGGTTTAGTTTCCAGTTTTCTTGGATAGTCATTAGCGCTTCAACAGAAGCATCTTCAAACTTCACTTTGTCACCGTTAGTTTCAGTAACAGTTTCTGCGTTCCAAGGCTTGAAGAACCAGTCGTTTTCGCTTGTGTAGTCGTTGAATAGCTGACGCATGTTTTGACGGAAGATGATCGCTTCGCGGTTTACTTCGTCAGTTAGTGTCTTACCACTCTCGCCCTTCATCATGTTCGCCGCAATGTCGTTAGACGCACAGATTGCGTATAGAGGCGATGTAGATGTGTGCATCATGTATGCTTGGTTGAAGCGATCGAAGTCGATTGCATCTTCACCGTTACGTACGTGGATGTATGAAGCTTGAGATAGTGCGTTCAATAACTTGTGAGTTGAGTGAGTCGCAAATACTGTTGGGCCTTCGTGGTCTTTAGCATCGCCACGCATCGCAAAGTGACCCTTGTAGATAGGGTTGAAGCGAGCGTAACCGAACCATGCTTCGTCCATGTGAATACGGCTAGAGCTATCAGCTAGTAGCGATTCAGTCACTTCTGAGTGGTAACATAGACCGTCGTAAGTACAGTTAGTTACTACAGCGTAGCTTGCTTTTTTCTCATCAGCGTTGAATGGGATTTCAGCAGCATCAGCTTTCTTAGCAATGCCTTCTTTGCTCATTTGAGCTTGGCTGATTGGACCGATGATACCGTAGCAGTTACGGCTAGGAACCATGTAGATTGGTCGTGCACCAGTTAGGATCAGACCTTGCTCGATTGATTTGTGACAGTTACGGTCAATGATCGCGATGTCGTCATCTTTCAAACATGCTTGCATGATTGTACGGTTTGAACCTGAAGTACCAACGATACCTGAGTAAGATTGGTGTGCACCGAAGATCTTAGATGCTTCAACTTCTGAATCTTTGAATGCGCCGCTGTGGTCAAGTAGTGAACCTAGAGAAGCACGTTCGATACCCATATCTGTACGGAATAGGTTCTCACCGAAGAACTTGTAGAACTGGTTACCAGCAGGTGTCTTAGTGAAACCGATACCACCTTGGTGACCAGGTGCAGACCATGAGTACTCATGGATGTCGTTGTAGTGCATCATCGCTTTCATGAAAGGAGGTAGCACTTGTGAGCGGTAACGACGCATTGCTGCAACGATACGGCCTGCAACGAAGTCTGCAGTGTCTTCTAGTACTGAGTAACACTCATCAACACGTTCCATTAGCTGGCGGTTGTTTAGGATAGAAGTACGTGCGCGTTCTGCTAGTAGGAATACTGGCACCTCAGCTTGACGTGCTTGTAGTGCTGCTAACAGATCAACTTCTTCGTGAGAGTTAACAATTTGTTCTTCAGTTTTGTCTAGTGCAAGTACAAGGCTGTCGATTTGAGAAGCCATGATTACTGCACGCGCATCTTCGTAAGAAGTTGCTGTTACGATTTCGATAGTGCGGTCAGAAAGTTCTTTAATAAGAGACTTAGTCGCGCGGTCAGCGTAGCTGTTTGGAATAATGTTTTGGTGCTCGATAACGAGTGCACGCATTTTATTAGTACTATTGTTCATAATAACGCCTGAATAAAATGATTGGTTGGCAGGTACGAAAGTCCGCAACATAAAAATTATGTAGTGATTAAACGTCGTGCCGAATATTTCAGGAGGGGAATAAATAATGTCGGTTATTAATTTTTAATTTTA
The DNA here is from genome assembly GCF_030685535.1 of Photobacterium leiognathi. Classification (NCBI taxonomy): domain Bacteria; kingdom Pseudomonadati; phylum Pseudomonadota; class Gammaproteobacteria; order Vibrionales; family Vibrionaceae; genus Photobacterium; species Photobacterium leiognathi. The sequence goes on from NZ_CP131601.1 coordinate 88,965, forward strand.
ATAAGAGACGTATTTTTATTTATTCCCGTATCCCTTTAGGTTGTTATTAATAAATTTCTTTAATATCGAATTTATTAAATCTTAATTAGTTTGCTTTTACTTCTGGTTTAGTATCGCGTGCTGCGATGAAACCGTAGAAGATGTAACCGAATAGAGTCAAGATAGTGCCGCCGAATACTGCTGTTGCACCACAAGCGTATACACCGTAGATACTGTAGATAACTGCTAACGTACCCACAACAGCGCCTAAGCGGTATTGTTTTGGTGTAACCATGTTTTTGCGTAGCATTACTTCCAGACCTGTCATAGATAGGATGTAAGGCACCATGTTGATAAATACTGCTAGGTTTAGTAGCGCGTTGAACTGGTTAATCAAGTCTGGAGAAATTGTCATCATCGCTAGTGCAAGTTCAGCAACTAACATGATTAACATACCAGCGATTGGCGCACCTGCTTTGTTTGTTTTAGCGAAGATTTTAGGGAATAGACCTTCATCTGCCGCAGCTTTTGATACTTGAGCGTTGGTGAACTGCCAACCTAGTAGCGAACCGATACATGCGATTACTGCTGCTAGTGTAACGATGTTACCTACTGTTGGGTTAAACATGTGGCTAAATACTAGGCCAAATGGTGCAGTAGATGCTGCTAGTTCTGCGTTAGGAATAATACCTTGGATAACACCAGTAGAGGCAATGTAGATAACCGCTGCGAAACCTGTACCGAATAGAACGGCTAGTGGTACGTTACGCTCTGGGTTTTCAACTGCATCAGAGTTAGCACCCGCAGATTCAATACCTAGGAATGCCCATAAAGTCAGTGCGATACCTGAAGATACAGAGTGCATTGTAGTGTCGTGATGTGGGTTCCATGCGCTCATGAAAGTTTGTGGATCGAACCACCACCAACCGATAACAGATAGACCTAGTACAGGTAGGATGATACCCCAAACAGTGAATGCTGAGATTTGACCTGTGATCTTAGGACCACCGAAGTTAGCAACCATAGTTAGAATAAGTACAGCACACACACCGAAGAAAGTGTGCATTGGTGTATCTAACCAAGGCATGAATGGCTTGATGTAACCAACAGCTGATACGGCGATTGCTACACAACTAATTACAAGACATACATAGTATGTGTAAGAAGAGATAAAGAAAGATGATTTGCCGTGAGCTTCTTCCGCGTAAGCTGACATGCCGCCAGAACGTTTACAGAAAGCACCACATTTAGCGAATGTGTAAGCAATACACATTGCACCTAATGCTGTAACTACCCAAGATAGCATTGAGATTGCACCAACTTGAGCCAAGCTCGCTGGTAGCATAATAATACCTGAACCCATCATATTAACTGCTACAAGAACAGTTAATCCGACTAGACCCATTTTTTTAGTGCTAGTATCTGATGACATATATTCACCTATGATTAAAAGATAATAACAATTAATAAAAATTTAATTGTTATCGTGATATTCAATTAATGTGTTCAAAGGTGATTTCAATAATAACGTTAAACTTATTACTTATTATTTTCTAATTGGGGGAAGTAATTAAAAAATAACTCATATATAAATCTTAATGAGTAAGAGTTATATATGAGGGCGAAATCATTTGCCCCTTGAACGAGGTGTATAATGCGACTGTTTTGTTGAAAAAAAAACGTTAAATTCGGAATGAAACGTTCCATTTTTAGTGCTAAAAATGGAAAACAGTATCGTTATTCGATCAGTCATTTTCGACAATAAGTCGACTGCATAACTCATTAGTGTTCTATGTATCACAAAAATAATTCACAATAACAATGACTTGTACATTGCATAGATCATTATTTATCACACAAAAAATGCTTAAAAAGTGAATATGGAAAATATAGTTATGCATAATTAGTGCAGTTAAATGCCTTTTGTATGACATTTATTTTTTTCTTAATGGGGGTTAAGTTTTGCTTAAAAGCGAAAATAAGCTGTTTTTGAGCAAAAAATCGCTTTTATTTTGACCTATGTGGTTTGTACTTAAATAAGGTGTTCATTTTTCGTTAAGTTTAAATGGAATATGAATGGTTTTTTTAATCGTTTTTTGTAATAAAAATAAGCAAACATTTTAATATTTACCCCAAATTATAATATTATTCCTATAAAGTATACTTGTGTTTGGGTGGTAATTGAGTGTGAAAAACAAATTAGGCTTTACACTGATTGAACTCGTAGTAGTGATTGTTATTTTAGGTATTCTCGCGGTAGTCGCAGTGCCTAAATTTATGCAAATACAATCAGATGCGCGTAAAGCTGATTTACATCAACTGGCTGGTACATTGCAATCAACAGCAGCAACCGTAAATGCTAAAGCCATGGTTGAAGGCAAAGAGACAGCACTCAATGGTACGGTTGATGGTATTTCAATTGCTAATGGCTACCCTACTGCAACTGAAAAGGGCATTGTGAGTGCGCTATCGTCACCAGAATCCTGGTATCGCTACCCTATAGATATGAAAAAGCTGGCGTTAGGCGATCATTTTTGGAGTGATTGGGCTGGCAGTAAATTACAACTGAATATGGGTATGATGGTCTTTTCGCTTAAAGATCTATCAGGGCTGACGCAAAAGCAGATCTTAGATAGCCACTGCTATGTCATATATACGGATTTAGCCGCTGGTGCAGAAAAGTCAGCACCAGATAACGATTCTGCCGATAGTTATGATGATGCGAAGGGTGGATGGCGGCATAAGCTTTATCAATTACATAAGCGAATTTGGCAGAAAGGGATTTGCCCTTATGTATTTAAGCTTATGAAGCTTGATGGCTACTTTACTATTTGTCATAGCGAAGATAACCATAAAGAAGCAGACACACCTGACAAAATGAATTTGATCAACGCGCCCACGATCACTGTGGTTGATGATAAGTGTTGATATAAAGAGGCAATAAAAAAGGCGCTATGTAGCGCCTTTTTCTATTTTTTCGCATTATGCTGGGGTGACGCGGGACGTACCATCAGCGGAGATATTGATTTGTACACGCTCACTACGATGGAATAGCACGTTAGGGTTAACCTGCTGAACAATAGAAACGGTACGACCACTATCTAGCTTAATGGTTAGGTTTACACCATTACGCTTAGTCACTTCATTACCTGCTTCGTTACCTAGGTAACCGCCTAATAGTGCACCGCCAATTGCCGCGATTTGCGAGCCAGTACCACCGCCTACACCTGAACCTAGGATGCCACCAATGGCACCGCCAGCAAGGGTACCAATACCGTTACCATTACCATTTAGTGTCACACCTTGAGTACGTAGCACTGTACCGTAATACACTTCTTGCATTTGGCGTGCATCGTTAACATTGTAAGCATTACCGTAAGGGTTGGCTGCACAGCCTGCTAGACCTAAAGTAGACAGGATCACTGTCAGAGCAAGGATCTTCGTTTTCATTTTATTTCTTCACTAAAAATACAGTGTTTAAATATTGAGTGTAATTTGAGCTTATTCGATAAGAAAAGAAAGCGCGAAAACTCATATTACAAAAACAATAAACGTAAGGTGCTGAATATATTACCGCGTTTTTGAATGACCACTTTTATCAGCATGGAAAGTTGCAATAAATGCATCGAAATAGTGCTGTAATTGGGACGCTTCATCGGCTAATTGCAGTGCATCAAGCAAGCTTATCCCCACCTCACAAGTACAAAGATTACCGTCTTGTTGATTACGTCGTAGGGCGTAATTAGATGCTTGCTGCGGGGTTAATGCTAAGCGTGGTAGCGCACTGAGCCACGGGCTTTTTCGTACCATTTTCTTTGCTTCTTGCCATGTTGCATCAAGAATAATAAAGAGGGGAATGGCGCCCTTTGACGTTGAAGCGAGTGACACACTTGGATGCTCATCATCGCTAGGGAAAACTAAATAAGCGTGATAACGGGGATCGCGCAGTTGCTCAATTAACTGTGTTGGCGGCTCGGTGCGCTGCCATACATCTACACGGCAATGAGGCAAACTGTTCAGCATCAATTTGCCTGTGTTAGTGTCTTTATTAAGTTCACGAGGATGGGTTAATAAAACAAAGTGAGCAGAGCATTGCAGTGCGGGCTCATACTCGCAAATACAGTTGTGTTGAAAGCCACAACGAGGGCATGACATGGGTATTTCTCCTAACCTCAAAGACATCCGAAGTGTGGCATAAACTTTACCGTTAAGTCACGGTTGTGAGACGTTAATCTTGCTTAGTTAGTACCAACCCGTTGGTGCCTAAATGGTATTTCTGACCATTAACGGTTTCTTCTGTTGCTGTCAGCTGTTGCTTGCTTGGATCAAAGGTATAAATACGCTCGCTATTCAATCCATGGTGTGAGGTCATATTCACTTGCAGCTGGGTGTCACTGAGAGCTTGCCAGTTCCCGTTTTCTTTTAGACTTGGATCGCCATTGGTGTATTCATAAGTGGTGGTGGCAGTGTGATCCCCTTTGAGGCTCAAGTGAGTTGTTAAGCCCATTTCTGGCGCACTTTGATATTCACCCACCCAAGTACTATTACTCTCGTCGCCACCAAAACTCAGGCTGCTTGGTAACCAGCTAGCACAGCCTGTTAATGTGGTTGCAGCAAAAATAAGGGCGAGTGGTAACCGTGAAACTGTCATTTTATTCTCTCTATGGTAGGCTCAAATTCATGAGGAAGTTGGCAATCGTGGTATAACAAAATGGCCTATTGGTTATTCAAAACAGAACCAGACACATTTTCTATAGACACCCTAAAGCAGATGAAAGTTTCACCTTGGGAAGGGGTTCGAAACTATCAAGCCCGTAATATGTTACGTGATGAAGTAAAATTAGGGGATCAGATCTTCATTTATCACTCATCGTGTAAAGATGTTGGGGTGGTGGGTATTGCTACCGTTACCAAAGCATCGTATCCCGATCATTTTCAGTTTGATCCCGAAAGCCCGTATTTTGACCCGAAATCTGATCCTAACAACCCACGTTGGTTTATGGTCGATATCGAGTATCAACGCCATTTACGTTTAGTCAGTTTAAAGCGTATGAAAGCTAACCCCGCCTTAGCAGACATGCCATTAGTGAAAAAAGGCAGTCGCTTAAGTGTGATGCCTGTAACCGAGGCACAATGGCAGGAAATCCTGACCATGACAGGGCAGTTCTAATACTCTAAAAGAGCTTAACAACTGAAATAAAAAAGGCTGCGCGAGGCCTGTCTCTTATACACAAATCCCTAAGCCAATGCTTGGGGATTTTTTTGAACTAATTTTATGTTTCATGATCTGATCATCTAAGCAATGATAAGGATGATTATGATGACCTATATAGAACCAACTCTTTGGGCTCAAAAACAATTCGGTCAAGCCGATCTTAATGACCCAAGACGCACTCAAAGACTCGTTGCTCTAGCTACCTCTCTGGCTGAACAACCTGGTATCCCTATCTCAAAACTCATCATCTCCCCAGCCGATATGGAAGGGGCTTATCGCTTTATTCGTAATGACCAAATCAAAGCAGAAGATATTGCAGAAGCTGGATTCTATGTCACAGCACAAGAAGCTTTAGAGCAACAAACACTGCTTGCATTGGAAGATACCACTTCTCTAAGTTACTCACATCACAGCATACAAGATACACTCGGGCATTCCAATCAAGGTAATCGACACCGAGCAATGTTCGTTCATTCAACATTGCTTTTTGCTCCCGAAACTCACACTGTAGTTGGTTTAATCGAACAACAACGCTGGACCCGAGATATTGAAAAACGTGGTCAAAGACACCAGCACGCAACTCGACCATACAAAGAAAAAGAAAGTTATAAATGGGAACAAGCATCTCGCCATGTTGCAGAGCGACTAGGCGAGAAAATGTCAGAGGTTATTTCTGTATGTGATAGAGAAGCCGATTTATTCGAGTACCTCACTTACAAGCACGAGCAACAACAACGATTTATCGTTCGCTCAATGCAAAGTCGCTGTATCGAGGAGCATGATAATCGTCTTTATGACTACGCTTCCAAGTTGTTATCAGCAGGAAACAAAGAGCTAAAAATACCGCAAAAAGGCGGTCGTAAGTCCCGCACGGCTCATCTAGACATCAAATATGCTCCCGTGACACTTAAGTCTCCCGCCAATAAAAAAGAGTTCGATAATATCTCTCTCTACTATGTTGGATGTATAGAGCAAGGTGAGAGTGACGACAAGCTCGCATGGCATTTACTGACATCAGAGCCTGTAACGAACAAAGAGGAAGCACTTAACATCGTCAGTTATTATGAGCGTCGTTGGCTGATAGAAGATTTTCACAAGGTTTGGAAAAGTGAAGGCACGCAAGTTGAACAACTGAGAATGCAAAGTAAAGATAACTTAGAAAGGCTCAGTGTTATTTTGGCATTTATTGCTACTCGTTTACTCCAGTTAAGATTTATGAACGAATCTAAAGAGTTATCTAGTAGCTGTTGTGAACGGGTGTTAAAAGGTAAAGCGTGGAAGCTTATGTGGTTAAAATTGGAGAAGAAAAAGCTGCCCAAAGAAGCACCAAATATATCGTGGGCTTACAAAAGTATTGCACGGTTAGGTGGTTGGAAAGATACCAAGCGGACGGGTCGCGCTTCTGTAAAGACATTATGGCAAGGATGGTTTAGGTTACAAACCATCCTTGAAGGATATGAACTAGCTAAGTCTCTTGAACACAATGACTTGTGATCAAGAGACAGGCGCGAGGCAGCCTTTTTTGATCGATTAGCGCTTATGCTTTTGCTAATAAATGCGCTTCAAGGTAGTGAGCAACCGCTTCATCAGCATTAGAGCCAATTACTTCGTTGTCTGGTAATGCTTGTTTTACTTTGTCGTGAGAAGTGCCCATAACCAGCCCTTTACCAGCCATCGAGAGCATCTCCGCATCATTCATACCATCACCAAAAGCAATGCAATCAGCCAAGGTTAAATGAAGAGCTTTAGCAACCGCTTGTAATGCATCACCTTTGGACACACCTGCATCCATTATTTCTAAACACCAAGGGGTTGAGAAGGCAATGTTCGCCTTATCACCAAAGCTTTCGTTAAACGCTTGTTCCCATTTTACGAGCTTGTCGTGATCCTGGTCATCACGGGTTAGGAAGACTTTTAACACGTTCTCTGTTGGTGGGTTTTCAACATCGTAAAGGTGGTAGCTAAAGCTATCGTGGAAATCACGCAGCGCTTCATTTTCATGGTTTAGCATCCAGCGATCACCTTGGTACATGTGAATGTGCAGATCGGGATCGTGTTTTGCCATCTCAACCACACTGCGGATCACCTCTGGGCTCAGTGTTTGTTGGAATACAAGGTTGCCATCAGCATCATGTACACAAGCACCATTTGAGGTGATCATGTAGGCTGGAATACCTAATTTTTCACGCATTTCAGCGACATCAATATGGTGTCGACCTGTGGCAAACACGAAATGTTTATCTTGTTGATGGAGGCGCTGAAGCACGTCTCGAGTGTAAGGTGCAATTTTGTGAGCAGGGGTAAGCAGGGTGCCATCTAGATCTGAAGCAACAATTTTAAACATGTGAACTCTCGATAGTAAAACAGGCGAAACGGGTATAGTGAATGCCAGAGGGAACTTTCATTCTAGATCAGCTTTATGACGAAAAAAGAGGCTAAAGTAGGATATTTAGACTTCCGCTTTTATCTTGCTTGATAAAAGCGGCAAGCTGTTTAAAAGGCTAGGCGAAATGGTGCAAGATAGCAGTTAATGCTTGGTGACGTAGCGGATCGGATTCAAACAAGATCTCATGGCGTGAGCCTTGGATGATTTGAAAATCACATTGCCCTTGTCCTTGATTCGCCGCTTGGCTAAAGCGTACTTGGCTAGCGTTATCAACGATCTTATCTTCACTGCCTTGCAGTAACAGCACAGGGATAGTGATATTGCTTGCTAGCTTAATGGCCTGACGTGCCGCTTTGATACTTTCCCATACCCAGTGATTGCTCGCGCCACCGATACGTAATGCTGGCTTTTGATCATACAGCTCACGGAACCATTGATAGCGCACTTTACTGTGAGTGAGTAAGTTGCCATCAAACGGTTTGGCATAATAAGGTTTTTGACCAATGGCATATCGTGGTGTGCTAGAGAAACATTCGGTGATCCCAATTAATGCTTCAGCTAATGGTTTGAGATGAGGTTTAACATAAATGCCGTGCATGGGCGCACTAAGTACGGCGCGATCAAACAGTTGAGGGTAACGGGCGAGCAATAAACTGGTAATGGCGCCACCCATGGAGTGACCTAAAATGAAATGTTGCTTATACCCTTGGGGTTTTACGATGTTTTCTACGAACCAATTGAGATCGTCAACATAATCATCAAACTGCTCGACATAGCCCATTTCTTTATCTTCAACTAAGCGATCTGAAACTCCTTGACCACGGTGATCGAGCGAGTAAATATGGTAGCCTTGCTGGATAAGATCATAAAACAGCTCTTGGTATTTCCAGTAGGTTTCTACTCGGCCATTGACCACCACAATCACTTTATCACTGTGTCCCGGCGTTAAACTTACCCAACCTAATTCACATTGCTTAACACCAGTAAAGCGTCCTTCGTGACGTTGTTGCCACATTTGATTGATATGGGTAGCCATGGTGCTGGGGAAGTGTTCTTCTTGTGAGAAGGTGGTGCAAGTTGAAGGTTGGCAAGTCATTAAAGCGTGTCCGGCATTATCTGTTTGGGCAAGCATCACAGTAAATGATGGCGTAGTGATTGTGTTGAATGGGTAAGCATCGTTACTTTGCACAGTATACCTTATTTATCCTTATCAGAATAAGTATTGCGATATTGCTTTACATACTCATATCAGGTTATAAACGCAATTTATAAATGTCATAAATACTTCACAGAGATCAAATGAGCATTGATGTTTGGTTGGCTTACTTGTTAGCCGCAATTGTGTTTAGTTTTGCCCCAGGCTCTGGCACCGTTAATTCGATCAGTAATGGGATGGTTTACGGCTGGCGTAAGTCATTAGCATCCATTATTGGCTTACAGCTTGGTATGGCTGTTCATATTATTTTAGTCGGTATAGGGCTCGGTGCGATTGTTGCTGGCTCAGAATTGGCATTTACCGTTATCAAGTGGCTCGGTGCGGTATATTTAGTTTGGCTGGGTATTCAAAAGTGGCGTGAGAAATCAGCACTGTCATTAGCTGATCGCGACACCACGGTATCGGCTGCAACGTTATTTAAGCGAGCGATTTTTGTCAATTTAACCAATCCTAAAACCATTGTGTTTTTGGTCGCGTTATTTCCTCAATTTATCAACCCATTAGCACCTCAATTACCCCAATTACTGATTTTAGGTATCACGACATTAGTGGTAGATGGCTGTGTAATGTTATTTTACGTGCTGTTAGCATCGCGTTTTACCCGCTATATTCGTTCAACGACGGTAATGACACGTTTAAATCGTTTATTTGGCTCCATGTTTATTGGGTGTGGTGCTTTATTGGCTTTAGCTCGGGCTTAAGTAATAACTAGAGGAAAGGGTTAATGTATTCCTATGTTGCTTGTCAGCCTATTTTTAATCGTAAACAGCAGACGATTGGCTACGAACTATTATTTCGAGATGGTGAAAGCAATGCTTTCCCTAATATCGATGCTAATGAAGCGACATGCCGTTTAGTCATGGAAAACTACATGGCTATCGGGGATAACCGTTCCTACAAGGGACAGCGTAATTTCATTAACTTTCCTGATCATTGCTTGATTGAATTAATGCCACTGTTACTACCCAAAGATAAGGTAGTGATTGAAATTCTTGAAAGCTGTAGCCCTAGCGATGAATTATTGCAGGCGGTAAAACATCTTCATCAAAAAGGCTATGTATTTGCCCTTGATGATTTTGATTGCTGCCCAGAGTGGCATCGATTCCTGCCTTATATTTCGGTAATTAAATTAGATTTACTGGCGCTGGGCGTTGAAGCGTCATGCCAATATGTGCTTGATAATCAGCATTTAAAAGCTAAATTCTTAGCTGAAAAAGTTGAGACTTATGAGGATTACACAAAAGCGCAAGCGGCAGGTTTCCACCTCTTCCAAGGCTATTTCTTTAGTAAACCTGAAGTGCTGAAAAGCCGTAAAGTGGCACCATCAGAGCTTACCACGGTGCAACTATTGCATGAAATTGCCCATGATCCGGTCGACTTTACTCGAATTGAAAACATCGTCAGCCGTGATGTGTCTTTATCGTATTTATTGCTGCGCTACGTTAATACCGTCACGAAACGTCTTCGCACACCGATTAGCTCATTTCGCCAAGCCTTGGTGTATTTAGGTGAAGATAATTTACGGCTATTTATCGGGGTGGTGGCAACAGCACATGCGGCATTAGAGAAGCCCAAAGAGCTTTACTCGTTGTCATTATTACGCGCAAAGATGTGTGAATTAATGGTGACCAAAGGGGGCGTTGGATTACGCTCCGAGCAGGCGTTTTTAGCTGGCATGTTCTCACTGTTAGATGCACTGCTTGATAACTCGTTAGATAGCTTGCTTGATATGATCCAGCTACAACCGGAGATTAAATCGGCACTGTTACAGCGCAATGGGCGTTTAGGTTTGCTACTGGATGTGGTTGATGCATTTTGTACAGCAGATTGGACGCGAGTGTCGATTTGCTGTCAGGTATTAGGTATCAAAGAAGAAGTGGTACACGAGAGCTACTTAGCAGCCGTCGAGTGGGCAGATAAGTGTACGGCGGTGAACTTAAAACGCTAAAAAAATGGGGGCTATGTAGTCTCGCCCCCGAATAGGAATCGTAATGTTATAAGTGTGAGTCAGAGGGCTCCGCACCGAGGCTACGATGCGAAAAGAGCTAGGTATGATCTGACTAAATTCATACCTGCTTTAGGATTTGTTATTGCAACTTATTGACGGTAAGCGTTAAGCATCCATAGCAATTTTTCTTGCTCACGAATGTAATCACCCATCAATGCAGCGGTACCTTCATCGTTAGCATCACCCGCTTCTGCCAAAATTTGGCGCTCTAAGCGAAGTAAAATACTAAAGCCATTCACTAAGCCTTCAACACATTCAGTACCTTCTGTTGCATTGCGATGCTCTTTGATATCGCTTGCGGCTAGGTAACTGCTAAAGCTGTGATCTGGGGTGAAGCCTAAAGTTAAGATACGCTCTGCAAGTTCATCGATTTTTAGCTGAAGATCGGTGTAAATCTCTTCAAACTTCACATGAAGTTCAAAAAATTGTTGGCCTTTAATGTTCCAGTGGTAACCACGGGTATTCATGTAAAGCACTTGGTAATCAGCTAAGAGTTTATTGAGGTCTGCAGCCAAAGCTTGTGCTTTTTGGGTATCAAGACCAATTAAATTCATTTCGCTAGTCATACTGCTTTCCTCACTCATTCGATAAATCTGTTAGATAAAGGACGCTGCCTTTACGTTGATGGAGCCAGTATAGGTAATCTTTGGTGATAGGTATAACTGTTAGGTTCTATTAAACCAATAGGTTTTAGCTATTTAATCGGTAGTGTTATTGGTCTGGTGCTATTGATTGATATAAGCCGTTTGCTCAATTGCAGATAAGAAAAAGCCACCTGACAGGATTCGGCAATTGTCAGATGGCTTTAATAAGTCTTTATTATTAGGCTGCGATTAAATCGCCGTGGCAGTTATCGCCATAACAAGGTGTTACACCGCAAATACGGTTACCTGCGTCTTTACCCATCGCATAGCCATGCTCAAGTTTATCGAGATTACGAGTTAAACGACCCACTTGAAAATCGTTATTAGGGGCAATCACGGTGATCTTACAATCTTTCGGTGGGTGATTAATAAAATCAAGTGCGGCGTTATAGCGTTGTGCACGCTTGATCACCGCATCAGCAAATGCAGGGTGATCATGGAACATGGATTTAATTAACCAAGACACCTTAGTTTCAGGTTTATGAAAGCCTAAAGGTTTTGATAGCACGACAGTAATATCACGGGCGCCGCGGCGGTAGGCTTCAATCACAGGGATCGAATCTGCGACACCGCCATCACTCATTGCTACGCCATTAATAGTAGGGTTATGGCGATAAGCAATGGGTAAGGCGCAAGTGGCTTCCATCACTGGTGTCAGGTTATTGCGTGTCACTTCAATGTATTCCGCTTCGCCCGTTTCTAGATTTGTTGTAGTGGCAAATAAAGGAATTTGGCGTTGCTCGTACTTGTACAAGTTAAGCGGTAAATGGCGAGTGCTGGTGCGCCATAGCCAATCAATGTCAGTCAGATGACCGCCGTGAGTAAAACGTGAGAAGTTAATAAACTCAGGATCACGGGAATACTCGGTAATGATTTTATGACTACGACCGTAGTTACCACACAGGTAGCCAATTAAATTGGTTGCCCCTGCAGATACACCAATCGCAAAATCAAAGTCTAAGTAGTTATGATCGAGAAAGGCATCTAATACACCACTAGCGAAAATACCGCGCATTGCACCGCCTTCAACAACCAGTGCTCGTGAATTTTCTGCTGTGCTCATAAAACTACCCATAACTAGAATTAAGTGACCGATGTCACAAGAATAAAACTAGCTAGGCAACAGTTACAGTCGGTTTTTCTTATCAGTGTGATAGGAAAAACTTAACCTTTTTCTGCTGGTGTTGCGGTCACGCTTTGACTCAGTACCTTAATACACTCAGAAAGGGCTGGGTTTAAGGTTTTACTGGCGGGATAGCACAGCCCTAAACGGCGGAACATGCGTGGTCCTTCTAGCGGTACCGTCACCAATTGATTGGCACTTTCTAGCACGCCAGTCGGGAGAAACGAAATGCCAAGCCCTGCTTGAACCAAGTGCATGACTTGGGTTTTATGCTCTGCCTTTGCCACTAAGTTTACTGATAGGCCATCACATGCCAGTAGTCCTATGGTTTGCTGGTGGGCTTCGCAAGGCGGGCACTCAATAAAATCATGTTGGTGTAATTGCTCAGGGGTGACAGATGTTAAGCTCGCAAGTGGGTGATCGGGCAACATGCACAGCACATAGTCTTCATCCCATAGCGGCAAAAAGATCTCATCTTCAGCCTTGAACATATCGAGGGTTAAGCGCGCATCTGCTGGCTTGTCATGATCAACCAATTCGAGCGATAAGTTGGCAATGTTGTGGTGTAAGGTCGCAAACACTTTCGCCAGCTGGCTTTGGCTGAGATCGGGGAAGTTTGCCAAGGTCAGTGGTAATCGCTCAGTACGCTGTTGGAACAATTGCGGTAGGGTATTTACGTCATTGAGTAAACGGATCGCTAATGGATATAAGTAATGAGCTTCATCGGTAACATCGACCCCTTTTTTATGGCGCAAAAACAGGACGGTATTCAGCTCTTGCTCTAGCTGTTTGATACCGTTGGAAATCGACGGTTGAGACACAAAGCAGCGCTCAGCGGCAAGGGTAATATTTTTCTCTTCATAAACCGCAATGAAAAAGCGTAGTAGTCGTAAATCCATCGTAAGTAACCTTCTATGATGCTAAGTGAGCAGGTTATCACAGCAATAGGATTTAGCGGGAAATAGACGTAAAAAAGCCGGACATCATGTCCGGCTAAATGGGAGAGGTGATTAACCTGCGATGTTATAGTAAGTATTAGCGCCAGGACCTACTGGGATACCCAGTACGAACACCCACACATAGAACATGATGCTCCAACCAATCACGAATACAATCGAGTATGGCAGCATGGTTGAGATCAACGTACCTAGACCTAGGTTCTTCTGGTAACGAGTGGCTACAGCTAGGATCATACCGAAGTAGCTCATCATTGGAGTAATGATATTGGTTACTGAGTCACCGATACGGTACGCCGCTTGGATCGTTTCAGGCGCGTAGCCTACCAGCATTAGCATTGGAATAAAGATAGGTGCAGTTACTGCCCACTGTGCTGATGCTGAACCAATCATAAGGTTGATAAAGCCACACATTAAGATGAAGGCGAAGAACAGCGCTGGAGCAGTTAGACCAATCGATTGTAGGAAGTCTGCACCACCAACTGCGAATACTTGACCGAAGTTCGTCCATTTAAAGAACGCCACGAATTGTGCTGCGAAGAACACCAGTACAATGTACATACCCATTGATGACATCGACACTGACATCGCGTTGATCACATCACGGTCGTTCTTCATCGTGCCAACGACTTTACCGTAAACAAAGCCTGGAATTGCGAAGAACACGAAGATAAATGCCACGATACCTTTAAGGAACGGAGAGCCTGCCACTAAACCAGTTTGTGGGTTACGTAGAATACCGTCAGCAGGCACAATCGTCAGTGCTAGTAGTGCTGCAACAGCGAGGGCTGCAAGACCAGCCGCTTTCAAACCTTTCTTTTCAAGCGCAGTCAGTTTGCCCATTTTATCTTGGCTTAAATCATCACTGGCTTCAGAAGCGTCGTATTTGCCGAGTTTCGGCTCAACGATTTTCTCAGTAACGAATGCACCCATGATGGTGATAGCAAAGGTTGAAGCAAACATGAAGTACCAGTTCACTTCTGGGCCAACAATGTAGTTAGGATCGATCATTTGTGCTGCAGTTTGGGTAATACCCGATAGCAGTGGATCAACTGTACCTAGTAGTAAGTTAGCACTGTAACCACCTGATACACCAGCAAAAGCGGCAGCAAGACCTGCTAATGGGTGACGACCTAGCGAGTGGAATAGCATTGCTGCAAGTGGAATAAGTACTACGTAGCCAAGCTCAGAGGCAGTGTTAGAGATAATACCGGCAAATACCACAACCAGCGTTACCATGCGACGAGACGCGCCCATTACCAAACCACGCATCGCAGAAGATAATAGACCAGAATGTTCTGCAATCGCCACACCTAGCATAGCAACCAGCACCGTACCTAGTGGTGCAAAGCCAGTGAAGTTTTTCACTAGGTTTGCCACGATAAGTTGTAGACCTTCAGCGTTAAGTAGGCTGACCACATGGATCATACCGTCCGCGGCACGACCTGCTGCACCTTCTGGGCGTGGATCGGTAACAGAAACGCCAAAGTAACAAGCAATGCCAGAAGCGACTAAGATCGCGATACAGAAAATAGCAAAGAGGGTAATTGGGTGCGGTAATAGGTTACCTAACCATTCCACAGTATCGAGAAAACGCGTAAAGAGCGTCTTTTTAGGTTGCTGTTGTTGTGAAGCCGATGAGTGCATCACTACCTCCGTTATAGTTTTAATCCCATCAATGGGTACTGCTTTTGTAAGCAAGATGTTATCTTGATGTTTAATGTGAAATCAATGTTAAATTGTGTCCAAATGTAAATGTATGCTTTATAACGCTTTAAAAATAACCAAATACAAAATTATTGATTAGTTGTTAAATCTTGATGGTAGGGATAATGAAAGTGACTGCTGATGTGATTAGATAAACCAATGATACAGAGAGCTATCCATAGCTTTTTTTGATGATAAACCTAAGAAATCGATATTTTTCACTTCTATCAATCCGACCTATAGTGGATACATCAACAACATGCAGGCCTGTTGAATATTTTTCGAATTACCAAAGTAGGAAAGTCTTATGTCTAAATCATTAGTTGTTATTACAGGTGCAAGTTCAGGTATTGGTGAAGCGACAGCGCGTCAACTGTCAGCTGAAGGCTACCCATTATTATTACTTGCGCGTCGTGTAGAACGCATGGAAGCAATGAACTTACCTAACACCTTATGTCGCCAAGTAGACATCACTGATGTTGCAGCGGTAAAAGCAGCGATTGAAGAAGCAGAAGCGAAGTTTGGCCCTGTGGATTGTTTGATTAACAACGCAGGCATCATGCTACTTGGTTTAGCTGATGAGCAAGATCCAGCAGAATGGCAGAGCATGTTCAACGTTAACGTGATGGGTATGTTGAATGGTATTCATGCTGTGTTATCTGGTATGAAGTCACGTAAACACGGTACTGTAATTAACATCAGCTCAATTGCTGGTCGTAAGACATTCCCTAGCCATGCTGCATACTGTGGTACTAAATTTGCGGTGCATGCGATCACTGAAAACATTCGTGAAGAAGTGGCTGATGATAACGTTCGCTTTATTACTATCGCGCCGGGCGCAGTAGAAACTGAGCTACTTAGCCACACTACCAGCGATGAGATTAAAGCAGGTTACGAAGAGTGGAAAGAAGGCATGGGCGGTGTGATTGCACCTCAAGATATAGCGAATGCGATTAGCTACGCTTATAACCAGCCACAAAACTTATGTATCCGCGAAATCGTATTGGCAGCAACTCGCCAACAACCATAAGTTTATTAACTGGGGTTAGCATGTCAGTGTGCTGTCAGTAATGTTAAAAGCACCACGCTTACTCAATACATGTTATTGATCCCCTGTTATATTTAAAGAGGAGTTATTGATATCAATGATGTCGATAATTCCTCTTTTTTGTATCAGAGGGAAAGGTGATGAGAGAAAAGGTTTGGTATTTTGATCTGCTGCGGGTAGTTGCTGCCGTTGCAGTCGTGGTGATCCATGTTTTAGGTCCTTATCGGGAACAATTAGGACAAATACCTGATTGGGAGTGGATCACTGCGATCACCTTTAACAGTTTTAGCCGTTGGGCGGTGCAGGTATTTATTATGATCACTGGGGCCTTAATGCTCAGTGATGAGCGTCCTTTTGAAGGGCGTTACTATTTAAAACGTCGGGTTGGTAAAGTGCTGATCCCGTTTGTGGTGTGGTCAGTGTTTTATGCGTTCTTCTCTGCGTTTTCCGCTTCAGGCACCAACTTTGCGACCAGTTGGAAGCTCCTGACTGACATGCCTTTTCATGAAACCTATTATCACCTGGGTTTCTTCTATTATTTTATTCCGTTGTACTTAATTGTGCCTTTCTACCAATGGGCAATTCAACGTATGGAGCCGGGGCAAGTCAAAGGTGTGGTCATGGTATGGTTGGTGATCACCGCTTCGTACTTATTCCATATTGATGGGCTATGGAGCGAGACTTACTTGCTTTACAGTGGCTATTTGATCTTGGGTTATTGCTTGTATAAATATCACTGGCCGCCAATGGTATTGTTGATCCCATTAGCCATAGTTGCACTGTTGATCACTGATTATAGGGTTGTGAGCCATAGTTTAACGGCTGGCGAATATAAAATCGGGCGTTGGTTATCTTATAAGACAATCAATACTGCAATTGCTGCTGCTGGCGTGTTTGTTTTATGTCGTTATATTAGTGATAAATTGGGTGATACAAGCCGTGAAAGATTATCAGTTATTAGCCGTCATAGCTTGGGGATCTATTTGCTCCATCCGATCTTTTTATGCTACAGTGCGTAATTACGATTGGTACTTTGCAAATCCACTTATCGCCATTCCTTTCTGGACGCTGGTGGCGGGTGGTTTAGCCTTTGCGACCAGTTGGCTATTAAGCCGCAGTACCAAAACAGCATGGTTGGTGCCATAAATAGAAAAAGCCTGACACTGTCCTGTCTCTTATACACAAATCCCTAAGCCAATGCTTGGGGATTTTTTTGAACTAATTTTATGTTTCATGATCTGATCATCTAAGCAATGATAAGGATGATTATGATGACCTATATAGAACCAACTCTTTGGGCTCAAAAACAATTCGGTCAAGCCGATCTTAATGACCCAAGACGCACTCAAAGACTCGTTGCTCTAGCTACCTCTCTGGCTGAACAACCTGGTATCCCTATCTCAAAACTCATCATCTCCCCAGCCGATATGGAAGGGGCTTATCGCTTTATTCGTAATGACCAAATCAAAGCAGAAGATATTGCAGAAGCTGGATTCTATGTCACAGCACAAGAAGCTTTTGAACAACAAACACTGCTTGCATTGGAAGATACCACTTCTCTAAGTTACTCACATCACAGCATACAAGATACACTCGGGCATTCCAATCAAGGTAATCGACACCGAGCAATGTTCGTTCATTCAACGTTGCTTTTTGCTCCCGAAACTCACACTGTAGTTGGTTTAATCGAACAACAACGCTGGACCCGAGATATTGAAAAACGTGGTCAAAGACACCAGCATGCAACTCGACCATACAAAGAAAAAGAAAGTTATAAATGGGAACAAGCATCTCGCCATGTTGCAGAGCGACTAGGCGAGAAAATGTCAGAGGTTATTTCTGTATGTGATAGAGAAGCCGATTTATTCGAGTACCTCACTTACAAGCACGAGCAACAACAACGATTTATCGTTCGCTCAATGCAAAGTCGCTGTATCGAGGAGCATGATAATCGTCTTTATGACTACGCTTCCAAGTTGTTATCAGCAGGAAGCAAAGAGCTAAAAATACCGCAAAAAGGCGGTCGTAAGTCCCGCACGGCTCATCTAGACATCAAATATGCTCCCGTGACACTTAAGTCTCCCGCTAATAAAAAAGAGTTCGATAATATCTCTCTCTACTATGTTGGATGTATAGAGCAAGGTGAGAGTGACGACAAGCTCGCATGGCATTTACTGACATCAGAGCCTGTAACGAACAAAGAGGAAGCACTTAACATCGTCAGTTATTATGAGCGTCGTTGGCTGATAGAAGATTTTCACAAGGTTTGGAAAAGTGAAGGCACGCAAGTTGAACAACTGAGAATGCAAAGTAAAGATAACTTAGAAAGGCTCAGTGTTATTTTGGCATTTATTGCTACTCGTTTACTCCAGTTAAGATTTATGAACGAATCTAAAGAGTTATCTAGTAGCTGTTGTGAACGGGTGTTAAAAGGTAAAGCGTGGAAGCTTATGTGGTTAAAATTGGAGAAGAAAAAGCTGCCCAAAGAAGCACCAAATATATCGTGGGCTTACAAAAGTATTGCACGGTTAGGTGGTTGGAAAGATACCAAGCGGACGGGTCGCGCTTCTGTAAAGACATTATGGCAAGGATGGTTTAGGTTACAAACCATCCTTGAAGGATATGAACTAGCTAAGTCTCTTGAACACAATGACTTGTGATCAAGAGACAGGACACTGTCAGGCCTAATGATTAATCACGCTTTAGCGCAAAATGCATGAACTGGTGACCACGATAAGTCATGGTACCTTTATCGCCCGGGTTTAGGGCGTGGTAATAATGGATACCCACCATAAATTCACGTTTAGGACCGCCAGCGATAGGCTCAACGTAAATCCAATATTCTTCATCTTCTTCACCTGGATGAGCGCCGATGACTTTGTTGCTTTGTTTATCAAGGATCATGACATCCAGTTTTCGCTCTGGCGCATCAAGCCCTAATGTATGGCGACGATAGCTAAAAATGAAATAGCCAAATGAGAAGATAAATAGAATGCAAATTGCCACAATGATCCCTGTTGGCATAAGGCTTACTCCTTGAAAGATGAAAGACAGTCTTGCTGGTTATTATTCACAATCAGGGGGATATCACTAATCAATGGGTAGAAAAGCGTGATCTAACCGTAACAAAAATAAGATAACTTTACGTAAGCTATCTTGCATATTGGCACTTTAGTTGTAAGGTAAATATGAGGCATCAACAAGGAGTGGGCTCATGGTCGATATTGAGCAAGTAATTGATCGTTCAAGACGTATTGAAGATTTATTACGTCACCATTATCACGCCAAAGGTTCTGATCTTCAGCAATTGATTGGCAGTTGTGAAGATCGTTTACCCCATGACGTGTTAGTGAAGCTAGAAAAGGTCGCTGAACTCAATAAACAATTTACATCGTCAGATGGTCGAGTTGATTCGAGTGATGAGTTCATTCAGCTGTGTAATTGGTGTGAAAAGGAGTTAGCACCGCGCAGTAGTCGTCTCGTGTGGGGCGTGGCAATTACATTACTGTGTGGTTTCACGTTAGCCGCAATATGGTTTTATACCGTGAATTGGCATCATATTAAGCTCTAAGTGCTAAATTACTCTATTTTTATCTAAGCCCGATGTAGCAATGCGTCGGGTTTTATTTTGCGCTAAAACAGAGATATTGATGTTATTTGGTGCAATTTAGGCTGGGGTGTGAAGCAGATAAAAAAATGGCGCCAGAAGGCGCTATTTTTTCGAGTTGGGAAAATCTTTTAGTAGAGAATCGGTAGTGTCATTAGGCCAACAACTACAGCAATCATCATAAGTCCTTGTTTTTGAGAAGAAGTGAACATATTGTCATCCTTTTTTTTGTTAACGTTTTATCTTGACAAAAAGAATAACATTTTTTTTACCAATTAGGCAACATCAAGCCTTGAAAATAAAGATAAAAACATTTTTCTATCAAGATAAAAGCCTCGAATAGCCAAATAAACAGTGTTTTTCTTATTTTTTCATAATGTAATATTTTGTTGATTTTATATTTTACTTATTTAACCTTTTGTTTTTATTGGTGTTGTGTTGTTGTTTTTAGTTTGGGTTGATTTTGTTTTTCATTTTATTGGTAAAACTAAGCTTATTGGTCTTATGGTATGAATATATCGCTTTATCAATAATAACCTTGTTGTTCATTTCTCTTTTTATAACGAAATTCAATCAAACCCTTTCTCTATATTCTTCTTTTATCTAGAAAAAGCAGGTTTTTAGATAAAACTTTTCATTCCATGGGCGAATACTTTCTTGTTTGTTCTTTGAAGATAGTAATTAGTTTTCTATAACGTATTGTTTATTAATTGATATTTGTGGCTTTGGTTATGTGAAGAGAGAGGCGGGTAAGTTCATGCTTTGTTCGTATCTTTATTAAAATAGAAGAAAATAATGCTCTAAGAATGGGAAACGTTTGCTTTGCATTGTTTTGCTGTTCTCTATGTCAGTTTTTTTAGGCTTTGTGATCTCAGAGTAAAGAATTTCCGATTATTGAGATAACAAAGGCTATGATATTTAGTCACTGTTACAAGAGCTATTAGAAGGGATGTAATCGGCACTTATGTGGTTATGTATTATTTTGTTGGCTGTGCTTCATATCATGGCAGCATATCTCGGACCTCGCTGGTTGTTCTACGTCAGTAAGCCATTAACGGTTATTTTGATGGTGGTAGCTTGCTTATGGAGCGGGGTCCCAAGCTTCTATTATTGGGCGATCATCGTTGGGCTATGTCTATCGGTATTGGGGGATATTTATCTGATGTTGCCGCAAGATCGGTTTATTGCGGGTTTAATCAGTTTTTTCCTCGCGCACGTTGTTTATAGCGTTGCTTTTGTGAGCCAATGGCAGGGGCATGTCGGCTGGTGGCTACTCGCGCTCTGCATCGCAGTGGGTGTCGTGGTATTTTTATTATTGTTGCCTTACTTGGGTAAGTTACAAATTCCTGTCGCGTTATATATGGGTGTGATTATACTGATGGCATATACAGCCGGGCAATTTTGGTTGTTATCTCACAGCCAAGCGGCACTGTTAGCTATGGTAGGCGCCGTGTTGTTTGTCTTATCTGATCTAACATTAGCGATTAATCGATTTAAACAGGAATTTACCGCTTCAACGGCGATAATTATGTCGACATACTTTATTGCTCAAGGGCTGTTTGTGGGATCAGTGCTTGCGCTGTAGCGAAAGTGTCATTTGAGGAGTACTTATGTCTGAGCAATGGCAATGTATATATAGCGCAAGTAATAGCCTTGAGGCGCACAGTGTTAAAGGGTTATTAGAAAGCGAAGGGGTCAAAACGCGCTTAACAGGAGAGGCCTTAGGCGCTGCAATTGGTGAGCTGCCTGCAAATGTGGTCGAAGTGAAGGTGTGGGTTTCACCGTGGCAATGGCAGCGAGCACAAGTGATTGTGAGTGATTACAAACGTAATGATTATCACGATTGGTGTTGTAGTCAGTGTGGTGAAGTGAATCAGGGGCAGTTTGAATTGTGTTGGAATTGCCAATGTGATCGCGACCAGCATTAACGTTCAGTTACAAGACAATAAAAAAGCGAACTTGTGAGTTCGCTTTTTTGTTTTATTCTATGTCACATCATGTGCTTACGACGGATATCGAGTAGGGCAAAGATACCAAAGATAAGTATCGACCACTTCTCCCAACCGGACATATTAATTTTATCGCCAAATGCGCCGATAAAAATAAGCATTTGTAGACCGTGCATCATAAACAAGAACGCGGTCATGATATATAACGCCATGGCTGCCACGCCAGGGAATGGGTGAACAATATTTATCAATAGCACCAGCCAAACAAAAGCAATGACCAGCTTAGCGATAAGTATTAATGCCTTCATGGTTCCTCTCTAGCAAATAAGCGATAGCAAACCTGTCCTGCTGTTTTTTCACGGTGCAGGTGCCAATGGCTTGGCGTTGTCAGGTTGCCTAATTCCTTTTCGGCTTCAATATAAATCATTGCATGGGGAGCAAGCCAGCCGTTGTTTTCCAATGCTGTGATCACGTCTTGAATAAGATCTTTTCTAAAAGGAGGATCAATAAAGATTAAATCATGTGCACTGCCTGGTTGTGACAGAAATGCTAAGCTGTCACCATTAACCACTGTCGCATTTGTTGCACCAACGGTTTTTAAATTTTGCTCCAATTGATTGGCAGCTTTTTTGTCGAGTTCAAGCATCGTGACGCTTTCTGCACCACGAGAAAGAGCTTCAAAACTTAAACCGCCGCTACCAGCGAACAGATCAAGGCATTTAGATTGATAAATGTCTTGCGCTAACCAGTTGAAAAGTGTTTCTTTTACACGGTCTGTGGTCGGACGTAGTCCTTCGACATCATGAACGGGTAATTTGCGTCCACGCCATTGTCCGCTAATGATGCGAACGAACCCGCCAGGACGATTATTTTGTGGTTTGCGAGTTGTTTGTTGTCTACGCTGCGTCATAGATTTTTTTGACCGTTGAGAAAATGATAGTATACACCTGTTTTTAGGCTGCAAATTGTACCAATCAAGCGCTAGGATTCGCCAATGGCAGAAAAAAAGAAACGCGGATTATTTTCATGGCTCGGATTTGGCTCTGAAGATAACGATGCTCAAAAGGAACAAACTACTGAACAATCAGTAGTCGATGGGGCTACAGAAAGCCCTGAATCAACACATTCCTCTGACGAGGCAACAGCGAAAGTTGAGCATAATGAAGATGTTCAAACTGACGACTTAGCTGCAACAGAGCAAGAGAAGATTGCTAAGACCGATGATGTCGAATTGGCAGAGACGTTGCAAGTAAATGACGCTGAAAAAACACACGTTGTTGAAGAAACGGTAACGGAAGCGCCAGAAGTCTCATCAGAGCTTGAGCCATCAGCACCAAGTAAAGATGCAAAAGAAGACGAGGCAGAGTTAACTGCGCCAACAGAGGTTGAAAGTGAAGCAGCCCCTGAAGACGTAGAAGCCAAGCCTGTTGAGCAAGAAAAACCAAAATCGGAAGGGTTCTTTGCCCGCTTAATGCGTGGTTTAAAGAAAACCAAGACCAATTTTGGTGCAGGTTTCTTCGGTCTATTTAGTGGCAAGAAAATCGATGATGAACTGTTTGAAGAGCTGGAAGAGCAGCTATTGATTGCAGATGTCGGCATGGATACCACGCTGAAAATTATCGAAAATCTGACCGATAAAGCATCTCGAAAGGAACTTAAAGACGGCGAAGCCCTCTATGGTTTACTAAAAGATGAATTGGCAGACATGCTAAGTAAAGTAGAGCAACCTTTGGTTGTTGATACTAGCAAGAAGCCGTATGTCATCTTAATGGTAGGCGTTAATGGTGTCGGTAAAACTACCACTATCGGTAAGCTAGCGAAGCAATTCCAATCTGAAGGTAAATCCGTCATGTTGGCAGCAGGTGATACATTCCGTGCGGCGGCTGTTGAACAGTTGCAAGTATGGGGTGAGCGTAACCACGTTCCTGTTGTAGCGCAACATACTGGTGCTGATAGTGCTTCAGTGATCTTCGATGCTATTGAATCGGCAAAAGCGAAGAACATTGATGTAGTTATTGCCGATACCGCAGGTCGCTTGCAAAACAAAGGCAACCTAATGGAAGAGCTACGTAAGATTGTTCGCGTAATGAAGAAGGTGGATATCGATGCCCCTCATGAAATTATGCTAACCGTTGATGCGGGCACCTACCAAAATGCGATCAGCCAAGCTAAGTTGTTCAGTGATGTGGCTCCGGTATCGGGGATCACGATCACCAAATTGGACGGCACAGCAAAAGGTGGCGTAATTTTCGCTATTGCAGATCAGTTTAATATTCCTATTCGTTACATCGGTATCGGAGAGGGCATTGATGATCTCCGTCCATTTGCAGCAGATGAGTTTATTGAAGCGTTATTTAGCGATGAGGAATAAAGCGTGATTCGATTTCAGCAGGTAAGTAAAGCTTATCGTGGCGGTAGGCAAGCCCTACAGAAAGTAGATTTCCATCTACGTCCAGCAGACATGGCTTTTTTAACCGATCACTCAGGTGCCGGTAAAAGTACCCTGCTGAAATTAATTTGTGCTTTAGAACGCCCAAGTGATGGTCAGATCTGGTTTAACGGTCATGACATCACGCGTTTACCCAATAAGCAGATCCCATTTCTGCGCCGAAATATCGGCATCATTTTCCAAGATCACAAGCTACTGATGGATCGCAGTGTGTACGACAACGTTGCATTGCCATTACGTGTTGAGCAAGTGCCGGAAAATGACATCAAGCGTCGTGTTTGTGCGGCGCTTGATAAAGTCGGATTGTTGGATAAAGCCAAGTGTTTGCCAATCCAACTTTCCGGTGGTGAGCAACAGCGTGTGGGTATCGCCCGCGCTGTTGTGAACAAACCTATGTTACTGCTTGCCGATGAGCCAACCTATAACTTAGACCCAGATCTATCACAGCAAGTGTTGCGCTTGTTTGAAGAATTTAACCGTGTTGGGGTAACCGTATTAATGGCAACCCACGATACGTCATTATTAGCGAGCCGAGATTATCGTCGCTTTGATCTACAAAAAGGAAACCTAAGGGAGTTGAGTCATGGCGCGTAAATCGACTAGTTTCTTTGCGATTCATCGCCAGCAAGGTGGGGCTGCGCTAAAAGATATGTTCCGTCGCCCATTAGGTAACTTTTTAACCCTAGCGGTATTGGCCTTTGCTCTTACGCTACCGTGTACCTTCTACCTAATGGCAAAGAACATCACTGTAGTGGCTGATTCTTGGCAAAACCCAAGCCAAATCACCGTATATCTGAATAACAAAGTCAGTGATAGTGACGGTGAAGCCTTTGCTGACAGCATTAAAAAGTGGCCTGAGACGGAAAGTGTTCGATACATTTCAGCGGCGCAAGGATTAGAAGAGTTTCGTTCTCATGGTGGTTTTGAAAAAGCACTGAGCCTGTTTGACGCTAAAGATAATCCACTTCCAGCGGTGATCATTGTTAAACCCGCTCCTGATTGGCAGAGCGATGTACAAGCCCGCGCACTTGCTGACAAGCTAGGCAAAGAGCCACTGGTGAATGAAGTGCGTTTAGATAGCGATTGGCTACAACGTTTAGCGGCGATTCAAGATCTAGCGATTACGCTGGCAATGCTAATGTCTGGCTTGATGCTATTTGCGGTATTTTTGATTGTGGGTAATACCCTGCGCCTACAAGTACTAAGTCATAAAGATGAAATCCAAGTGATGAAGATGGTGGGTGCAACAGACAGTTACATCCTACGTCCTTATCTTTATGTCGGTGTTTGGTATGGCTTAATTGCCGCTGTGATTGCGTGGATCTTAACGGCAGTGGTGACATTGCTGCTTGATGAAGCGGTAGCGAAGCTTGCCAACCTCTATGGCAGCAATTTTAGAATGATCGGATTGGGCTGGGATGAAAGCTTAATAATGGTTATGCTAGCAGCGTTTTTAGGCTTACTAGCAGCAAGATTGTCTGCTGGACGTCACCTAAAGGAGATCGAACCGGTGTAAATTGTCGTTTATATCAGTTTCGATACAGCTTTATTGATTAATGATGCCTGTAATTCATATTCATTTGTGCTTCGGCTTGCAATTGGACTATGTTTACAGGCATTATTGCAGGTTCACGTAACGTAAGTTGGCGTTTATTTATCGTTACGATAGAACAAAAATAGTACAAAACACGCGAGGTCTTTGAATGTCAAAAGAGATGTCTGCAATGGCTCTGGTATCAACGGACAGTTTGGATAGTTATATTCAGACCGTAAACCGTTATCCAATGCTCACGCCAGAACGTGAGAAAGAGTTAGCTGAACGTCTGCATTACGATGATGATATTAACGCTGCGAAAGCATTGGTAATGTCGCATCTGCGCTTCGTTGTGCATATTGCTCGAGGTTATTCTGGTTACGGCCTGCCGATTGCTGATCTTATTCAAGAAGGCAATATTGGTTTAATGAAAGCGGTGAAACGTTTTAATCCTGAAGTTGGGGTTCGCTTGGTTTCATTTGCAGTGCATTGGATCAAAGCGGAAATTCACGAATACGTACTACGTAACTGGCGTATTGTGAAAGTAGCGACCACCAAAGCCCAGCGTAAATTATTCTTCAACCTACGTAAGTCGAAAAAACGTTTAGGTTGGTTCAACAACGAAGAAGTTAACATGGTTGCCGAGCAACTAGGTGTTGAGCCTGAAGAAGTACGAGAAATGGAATCGCGCTTAGCGGCGCAAGATCCGACCTTTGAAATGCAGAACGATGATGACGATCGTGATGCAGCACCAATGGCACCAGCATATTTCCTAGAAGATAAAAGCTCTGATGTGGCACTGACCTACGAAGAGAATAACTGGGAAAACCATGCTAATAATCGTTTATCACAAGCATTAGCCAGCCTTGATGAGCGTAGCCAACACATTGTTCGTTCACGCTGGTTAGACGATGATAAGTCAACCTTACAGGATTTAGCGGATAACTATGGCGTGTCTGCTGAGCGTATTCGTCAGCTAGAAAAAAATGCGATGAAAAAGCTAAAAGATGCCGTGGGCGATTTTTATTGATCCATGATCGCAATTTAGCAATGAGAAAAGCCGACCTGAGTGTCGGTTTTTTTGTGCCTGAAGATCCTGCAAATCGGTGAGTAACTTAGGATAGTGAGAAGCGAGTAATAACAGCTCGCTAGTATATTGAAAAGAATGAGATAACCGTCACTATTGTGAGTATCTCTGTGTATTAAAGAATATCTTATCCACAGTTTATGATCGGATCCGATCTACATATAGTGGATCCTTTTTTAACAAAACACATTATCAACGCAATTCACAGACTTTTCCACAGATGATTACTTTGTGTTCATGTTGTGGGTAAGATCGACGGCAAGCCCTTGTCTTCGCTTGAAAGTTGTTTTGTTACTCGCTTCGGAAAATGTGGATAAACCGTAATTTTCTGATGGAATATATTCATCATAAGCTGAGGTATAATGGCTCGGTTGGCGCGAAAGCGTGATTCAAGCGTCAGGATCGTGTTAAAAGGATCCTGTGTTTACCTCTGTCGATCTGATAATAAAAACAGTAAGGATCGATAGAGAGATAATCTAAAGTCAGTCAAAGGAAATTCATGGAACAGTTTCAGCACATTTCAGTAGAACAAGCTTACGAATTACTGCAGCAGGCAGACAGCCAAGCGGTGTTAGTTGATATTCGTGATCCCCAGTCGTTCGCGTTAGCGCATCCCGAGCAAGCTTTTCATTTAACCAATGACACTATGGTGAGCTGGATGGATGAGGTGGAGTTTGAACAACCCGTGATCGTGATGTGTTATCACGGTATTAGTAGCCAAGGTGCGGCGCAATATTTGATCAATCAAGGCTATGAGAATGTTTATAGCTTAGATGGTGGTTTTGAAGCATGGCGTCGTGCGGCATTGCCGATGATCCAAGCATAAACTGCTTTATGATGGTATCTCACGTGAGATAATGATAGATCTTGGTTTAGACATTTTTTCTGACAGATAAGGTCATCATTATGTATCGCTTAGCGGGATTCTATAACCCTCGACAAGCCCAAGCTTTTATCGACTATATGGCCTATCGGGGGATTGAGATCTCCATGGCGCCAGAGCCAGAGGGTAAATTTGCATTATGGCTGGCAGATGAGCAGTATCTGGTGGAAGCCGAAGCTGAGCTGAATGCTTTTTTGCAAGATCCTACCAATAAAAAGTACCAAGCAGCATCATGGCAGGTTGCGGAAAGCCGCACTGCCAAATTCCATTACAATAACCCCAGTTTGATCAACATGGTCAAAGCCCAAGCGGGGCCTTTTACCTTACTGGTCATGGTCGCTTCGCTAGTGATTTATGGTCTATGGTTGTTAGGGTTTGAAAGCACCTTATTTGCATGGCTTCATTTTCCCTTTATGAATGGCGATCAATGGGAGCTATGGCGTTACTTCTCCCATGCGCTTCTGCATTTCTCGCCAATTCATGTCATTTTTAACTGCCTATGGTGGTGGTTGCTAGGTGGACAAATTGAGCGCCACAGTGGCTCAGCTAAACTGGTGCAGATTTTCTTATTATCCTCACTGGTCTCTGGCTTTGGTCAGTTCTGGCTCGACGGTCCTAACTTTGGTGGTTTGTCCGGTGTCGTGTATGCATTAATGGGTTACATCTGGTGGATGGGCTGGTTAGCACCACAACGAGGCTTGGTGATCGCACGCTCTTATGTGATCTTCATGTTGGTATGGTTGGTGATTGGTTTTGCTGAACCGATGGGAACATCCATTGCGAATATGGCGCACCTATTTGGCTTATTGACAGGTTGTGTGATTGCGTTTTTTGACGCAAAAATTAATCCGCCACGGCAGGCTTAATACTAGAAATATCGTTAAAGCGGCAATGTTCGCTTTAACGATATCACCCAAAGTGATGTTACTGATAAAGGAACTTGGTAAAGAGTAGCTCAGCAACAGGCTGGTGACGGGTTTCTGCCAGTAGTAGTCGATTGACTTGATCTTGGCAAGCTCTACGAATTTCTTCACGACCTGCGAGCGATTTAATTTTCGCTTCTGGCTGCTTACTCACAATTTCAATGATAGCGTCACGGATCAGTGGGGTGTGGTATTCAATTTCCGTTAAGTGCTTTTGATCTCTGATCATCAGATCGATTTGCAAGCGGATATAACCGAGTCGTTTACCTTGAGTCACATAGTTGGTAGTGATATCAGGCTCTAAGGTGTAGTAGGTGATCTGAGGTTGATTGGCGACGTCTTCACTGGAGGATGCCACCGCAATGGGGCTTTGAAGCAAGCCGATAAGCGTTAGTGCTGTCGCAAAAGCAGATAATTTCATCATTATACTTATGTTGTCCACGTTGTTTGTGAGAAACAGGTGTAATCTTTTCACAGTAACGATATTCGTACTGGTTACAGCTTGCTACAATAGCAGATCATTATGTTAATAAATTAACCGCATTCAACCAAGTGTTATCGATCACGAGTTCGTTGATTAAGTAGTGAGAACATGTCGGAATTCAAGCAGTTATATAGTCCGTTACTTGAAGGTGCTGTATGGTATCCCGCCGTTGAATGGGCATTAGAAGGAAGCTCAGTCGGGCATTGGTTATTAGAGTCTGACTCTTTATCTCGCCGTTTGGCTGCCCACTGCCGTGTTTTCTCGGTCACAGTTTTAGAGCAAAAAATAGTGAACAATGGTGAGTTGTCACTATCTGAGCGAGCACTGCTTGGCATGAGTGATTGCCTTGAGCGTACGGTTATGTTGCAAGGCGATCAACAATCTTGGGTTTATGCGCGCACGTTAATTCCAACCTCGATTTTATGTGGTGAGGAAAGCGATCTCGCAGAGCTTGGCACCAATCCCCTTGGATATCGTGTTTTTAATGGTTCGAATGCACGTCGTGATGCATTGGAAATCGCAAAATTAGGTATGCCCGAGCGACCGATTTGGGCGCGTCGTTCACGATTATGGATCAATGAAAAACCCCTGCTGGTGGCGGAATTGTTTTTAGATGGCTCACCAGTTTATGCAAGGAAATAACCCATGTTAGAAATGACCAAGGCCAGAGCGTTTTGGCAATTAGCACGTTTTGACCGCCCAATCGGCAGTCTTTTATTGTTATGGTCAACCTTATGGGCACTGTTTTTAGCCGCAGATGGGATGCCAAATATCAATGTCTTAGTGGTGTTTGTGCTCGGTGTGATTTTTATGCGTGCAGCAGGGTGTGTGATCAACGATTTTGCTGATCGTAATTTTGATGGTCATGTCAAACGTACTAAGCATCGCCCAATGCCATCGGGAAAGGTATCGGAGCGTGAAGCATTAGGGCTGTTTTTCTTATTAGTACTGGTCTCGTTTTTGCTGGTACTAACAATGAATAAATTAACCATCATGTTGTCTGTGGTGGGGCTGTTATTAGCATCGAGCTATCCGTTTATGAAGCGCTATACTCACTTACCGCAGTTGGTATTAGGTGTGGCATTTGGTTGGTCAATTCCAATGGCCTATGCAGCACAAGCGGGCAATTTATCGGTCAGTGCATGGTTGTTGTTTGCGGCAAATATTTTGTGGACGATTGCTTACGACACTCAATATGCGATGGTAGATCGTGATGATGATTTGAAAGTTGGTATTAAATCAACGGCGATTTTATTTGGTCGCTTCGATAAATTAATCATTGGTGTACTGCAACTGACAACGCTCGGGTTATTGATTGCCGTTGGTATGGTGTTACAGTTAGGGCAAGTTTTCTACTGGTGCTTATTATTAGCATCATGCTTATTTGTTTATCAGCAAATGTTGCTCAAAGAACGCCAACGAGAAAGCTGTTTCCGTGCCTTTTTGAATAACAACTACTTTGGCATGATTGTCTGCTTAGGTATTGTATTAAGTGTTTGCTTATAAAACTGAAAATGAGCAATAAAAAAAGCGCCTTCAAGGCGCTTTTTTTGTATCAGAACACTAGGGAGAATTACGCTTGTGTCTCTGCTGTTAGTTCTTCTTTTTTATCATCATCAGGCTGCATCACCGCTTGAATGGTGAGACTCACTTCTGGTGATACTAGCGATGTAAGAAGATTTGCCAAATTCTCAACCGGGCGAGTGACTGCGTGGCATTCACTGTTTAAGTAACCTTCGCTACGTAATGTTTTCACTAAGCTACTGAATACACCTTTGTCGAAGAACTCAGGGGCATTTATACCGTGTAGACGGCTTAGACGCTGTGCTAATACTTGGCTGTGTTGCTCTAAGTCATCTTTCGCCATTTCAGGCTCAGCACGCAGTAGCGTTAAAGTGATCGCGTAGCGTTGCAGGGTTTCTGAAATCGTACGTGCAAGTAGCTGTAGTGAGCGAATACGTGCGCTATTGATTGAAATATTAATGCCGTCATTAAGTAGTAGACGCTGACGTACTAGCTCATCAATGATCTTATCAATCTCAGTATTCAGTTGCTCTTCATCAAAGCGTAAGAATAACTCTGCTTTCAAGAATGGGTAGAGTAACTCTACTTGCTCATGGATCTCATCGTTCGTCAGGCTTTCTTGCTGTACCACGATGTGGGCAATCAATGATGGCAACGCAAACAAGTGAATGATGTTATTGCGGTAGTAGGTCATCAGAATCGATTGCTGGCGATCAAGCGAGATAATATCGCCTAACGTATCACGCTCTACCACGAATTTATCCATCGCAATGGCGTGATCAATCATCTGCTCAGCACTTTCTTTTGGTGTCGTACATTCGCTTGAGTATGGGGTATTACGCAGCAGCTCAAGGTAGCATTCGATCTGCTGCTCTAGTACTTCACGACTCAATGCACGTTGGCGAGATGAGAGCAGCGCAAGGGCACACAGTGTCATGGCGTTAGTGGCTGCCGCATCGTTAATATGCGTCATCATTTTAACGGCTAGGTCATTAACCACAGGGTTTAACCATGTCGGCTTTTGTGGCTCGATAGGGTTAATCTCTTTGTGCCACTCTGGTACGTTATCGTTGAGGTATTGGTTAAGTGGAATTGGCTCACCAAAGTTCACGTAACCTTCGCCTAAATTGCGTAATTTACGTAAAGTTCGCAGCACTTGTCCGGCATTTTCTTTTTCTTTGCGCTTACCTTGTAGCTCTTT
The DNA here is from genome assembly GCF_030685535.1 of Photobacterium leiognathi. Lineage (NCBI taxonomy): Bacteria > Pseudomonadati > Pseudomonadota > Gammaproteobacteria > Vibrionales > Vibrionaceae > Photobacterium > Photobacterium leiognathi. Next base: position 120,888 of record NZ_CP131601.1, read on the forward strand.
AGCATAGGTACCCACTTCCATCACATGCTCGTAACCAATGTACACAGGCACAAGCGTAACAGGACGGTTAAGACCGCGCAGCATCGCTTGAATGGTCATTGAAAGCATACCGGTTTTGGCAGGAAGCAGACGACCCGTACGAGAACGACCACCTTCACTGAAGTACTCAACGGAATAACCTTTGGTAAATAGCTCAGATAAGTATTCACGAAATACCGTTGAGTACAGGCGATCGCCACGGAAGCTACGACGAATAAAGAACGCACCACCACGGCGGAAAATCGGACCTGCTGGGAAGAAGTTTAAGTTAATACCAGCGGCAATGTGCGGTGGTACTAAACCTTCGTTGTATAGCACGTAAGAAAGCAATAAGTAGTCCATGTGACTACGGTGACAAGGCACATACACAATCTCATGACCATCTTGTGCTAAACGACGCACGCGTTGTGCCCCTTTGATGTTTAAGCCTTGGTAGAGTTTATTCCATAGCCAGCCAAGGAAACGTTCACCGTTTTTGATCAATGGGTATGAGAAATCCGCAGCAATTTCTTCCATCATACCAATGGCTTCTTTGCGTACTTTCTCGACTGGCACTTGGCGGCTGATCGCTTCTTCTTGTACGACTTTATCGATCGCTTTTGATTCAAGTAGGCGCTTGAACAGCTGTTGGCGATCAGGTAAACGAGGACCTGATGCCGCAATCTGCTGGCGAGAGAAATGGATCTTAGCCACACGTGCTAATTTCTGCGCGATAGCATCATCAGTACCGTGATGATCGGCCATGTAACGTAGTGATACAGGCGTGCTTAAACGAACTAAACAGTCACGACCATGGCTGAGAATTGCCCAGAACTTTGCCGGGCCATTAAGTGGACGTAATGCGGGTTTGCGCTTGGATTCTTTACCAGGTGCACGTCCCCATAATATAGAAGCAGGAATAAGCTGAACATTTAATTCAGGATCTTGTTTGTGTTGCTCAAGTAACTCAGTAAAGAGTTCGATTGACTCTTGAGGCAGCGCACTCGTTGAGCCAAAAACACTTGGACCTTCAGCAACAAAGACAAAACGTGGAAAGCTTTGACCGTTAATTTCTAGCTTAGATAGCGGATCAGGCAAGCCTAGTGCCTTAGCGCTATTGCGTAGCGTTAACAAGTCGGTGTTTGAACAGTACGGTAAGATGTAGACGATAGGTCGTTCTAAATCTAACTCCAAATCCGCCACGGGATCGGAGGGAATAGTTGCGGGTTTAACCAGTATCGAAAGCGGCAACTTTAATAACTGTTGATAAAATTTCTGCCAACGTGACATATTTATAACGAGCCTCAGAATCTTAATGCGCCGCAAGGATAGCAGAAAATGATTGATTTCATGCTGCTAAAATACGGCAGATAACATTTAAATTATCATTATTTATGGTCTTTTATGGTCTATTTTTTGCCAATTCTCGGCGCAAAAAATAATCTGGCACGACCAGTGAGTAAAATCTAATTGATTATGCTCGAATTATTATTTTTTGCGATAGTGTTGGGATAATTTAGTTATGCAAAGTTAAATAGCTTTGAATAACTGATCAAATTGGTGTTTTCGTAAACAATTGCCTTTTAATGTGGCGTAACACTGGATATACTCACAGTGAACTGTATAAAAAGACAGGTGACTCATGAAGCCGTTGACATTACGCCAACAACAAGTCTTTGATTTGATCAAAGCGAAGATAGATGAAACTGGTATGCCACCAACACGTGCGGAAATTGCACGTGAATTAGGTTTTCGCTCAGCGAATGCGGCAGAAGAACATTTAAAAGCGTTAGCACGTAAAGAAGTATTGGAAATCATTCCGGGGGCTTCACGTGGTATTCGCCTATTGGTAACAGAGGAAGAGCCAGAAGAGCAAGGGCTACCATTGATTGGTCGTGTTGCTGCTGGTGAACCGATTTTAGCGCAAGAGCATGTTGAAGCGCATTACGAAGTCGATCCTATGTTATTTAAACCTCGTGCTGACTTTTTACTGCGTGTAAATGGCATGAGTATGAAGAATATCGGTATTATGGATGGCGATTTATTGGCTGTGCATAAAACCCAAGATGTGCATAACGGTCAAGTTGTGGTTGCTCGTGTTGACGACGACGTGACAGTTAAGCGTCTTGATAAAAAAGGCTCTAAAGTCTTGCTCCATGCGGAAAACGAAGAGTTTTCACCGATTGAAGTTGATTTAGAACACCAAAGCTTAACCATTGAAGGTATTGCCGTTGGCGTGATCCGCAACGCCGATTGGATGTGATGGTTTAAGAACGACGGATTGAGTGAAATAGAAAAGCGTGGCGAAAGCTGCGCTTTTTTATTATCTAAAAACCGCGAAGGTAATTTTGCAAATCTAACTGATAACTATTATCATCTATTTAACCGTGAGGAGAGGATGATAATGACGAAAGTAGATCGCTATGTAATTCCTTCAGATTTGCTTCAGCCACTTTGGTATCGCAGTCGTGAAAGTCTTGCTGATGATGGATTAATTTATGATCCAGTCGCGGCGGCGGCTTGTCGTCAGTGTTATCTCGTGCCCGATTGCGTCAATCAAGATGTTCCTCAGCGCCAATTATTACATGCGACACTGACTCTACAATGTGATCATCAGGTCAGGGATTTTCTCACTCGTCATCCTCAAGGGTTAATCGTCAATGTTGGCGCAGGACTCGATACCCGATTTTACCGCCTTGATAACGGACGTTGCCGTTGGTTTGAGTTAGATACCGATGAAAACCTATTGTGGCGAGAAAAGCTATTTCATCGCAGCGATCGCTACACGTTAAAAACCGGTTCAGTATTAGAGCTGGACTGGTTGAAGCGACTGCCTAAAATGACGCATACCTCAATGATGTTATTGTGCGATCAAGCATTATTAAGCTGTGATTCACAACAATTAGCGACATTTTTGCAAAAGATAGGCTGTAGTTTTAGCAATATCGAGATCTGTGTGGTTGTGGCTGGTGATCTCTGTCATAGCCCACTTGCAAAAAAAATGGGGTGCAGTAAATATCAACATGGCTACCGTTATCCTGCTCAGCAAGTGTTAAATTGGTTACCTTGGGCTGAATTAGTTCACTGCTACAGCCCATTAGATCGTGCTTGCCCACGGTGGCGAGCTTGGCAACGTTGGATCGCAAAGATGCCGAGTATGAAATATCGCTTAACTCCAGTGTTGGTCCATTTGAAATTATAAAAATTTCAAAAAACGATTGCTATTTCCTTTTGTTATCCATTTATAAGCTAACTCATTAATATTAGTAATGCGAATATTGATGGGGTTGTTTGTTTCTATATTTCAATATCTTATCTACTTTGTTGTTAGTTTCTTTCTGATTTTTATTCTTTGCGTTATTCATAAATCCTGCCTACGTTAAATATATCGAGACATTTTTATGTGTTGGTATGTGCTATTTAAAAATGCTTCAAATTATAAAAGCAAAGTCATTAGTGGTGATGATAAAAAATAAGATCTGTTGAAGCATCAGAGCCACATAGAAATCGTTCATTTTGTATATTTGAATGACAGGGGAGGTCAAGGTGATGATTCGTTCATTGATCGCAGGAAGTGCGGGTGTATTTTTCTCACTGCCAGTGATGGCAGAAACCTTGCAATTGAACATGACGCCAGGCGTGACTGCGGTAAGTCAGGATGTATATGGTCTTCATATGACCATTCTTTACATTTGTATCGCTATTGGTGTGGTGGTGTTCGGTGCGATGTTTTGGGCGATTTTCCATCATCGAAAATCCAAAGGGGCGAAACCAGCCTCGTTTCATGAAAGTACTAAAGTCGAAATTATCTGGACGGTGATCCCTTTTATCATTCTCATTGCGATGGCAGTACCTGCGACCAAGACCTTAATCGCAATGGAAGATACCTCTAAATCTGATGTCACCATTTTGGTTACTGGCTCGCAATGGAAATGGCATTACAGCTATTTCGATCAAGATGTTGAATATTATTCCCACCTTGCGACTAGCGCCGAGCAGATCAGCAATCAGCGTCAAAAACGCGATAACTACTTACTTGAGGTGGATTATCCGTTAGTCCTTCCTGTTGGGCAAAAAGTTCGCTTTCTTATTACTTCACAAGACGTGATTCACTCATGGTGGGTTCCTGCATTCGCCGTGAAAAAAGATGCCAATCCCGGCTTTATTAATGAAGCATGGACACGGATAGATAAACCCGGCATTTATCGTGGTCAATGTGCCGAGTTGTGCGGAAAAGATCATGGCTTTATGCCGATTGTGGTGATTGCCAAACCGCAAGCAGAATACGAGGAATGGCTACAACAAATCAAGATCACCCAGCGTAAGGCTAAGGAAGAAGAGCAGCGACTACTGGATATGGAAATGACCATGGATGAGCTAATGACCTTAGGAGAGAAAACCTATGTTGCCCGATGTGCAATGTGTCACCAAGCTAATGGTCAAGGTCTTCCTGGGGCATTTCCAGCGCTCGCCAGTGAAGGCGTCTCGGTCGATCCAAAGCGTAAACTTGAACATATCAGTGTGGTAGTGCACGGCAAAAATGGTACCGCAATGCAAGCGTTTGGACCTCAGCTAAGTTTGAAGGAGTTAGCTGCTGTTATCACTTACGAGCGTAACGCGTGGGGTAATGATACTGGTGAAGTGATTCAAGCTGCAGAAGTGCAAGCAATTAAAAATGGCCAGCAATTATAAGGAGTATGAGCATGACGGATATGTCGCGACAAGAAGCCGAAGTAGCTGCTGGACACATAGATACGGAGCAGGATCATCATGAGCATCAACCTGCAAAGGGGTTAAAGCGCTGGCTGTTTACCACTAACCATAAAGACATTGGCACACTTTATCTATTGTTCAGTTTAACCATGTTCTTTGTTGGTGGCGCAATGGCGATGGTGATCCGCGCGGAGTTATTCCAGCCTGGATTACAGCTCGTTGAGCCTAACTTCTTTAATCAAATGACAACTGTACATGGTTTGATCATGGTGTTTGGGGCGGTGATGCCAGCCTTTACTGGGCTTGCAAACTGGATGATCCCAATGATGATTGGGGCACCTGATATGGCACTGCCAAGGATGAATAACTGGAGTTTTTGGATCTTACCATTCGCGTTTTCTTTGCTATTAGCATCTCTTTTTATGGAAGGGGGCGGTCCTAACTTTGGTTGGACTTTCTATGCACCGCTTTCAACCACTTACAGTCCAGCCAGTACAGGCTTGTTCGTATTTGCCATTCACATTATGGGGATAAGCTCCATCATGGGAGCGATTAACGTGGTTGTGACCATTGTAAATATGCGTGCACCGGGCATGACATATATGAAAATGCCACTGTTTGTTTGGACATGGTTGATCACAGCATTTTTATTAATTGCGGTGATGCCAGTGCTTGCAGGGGCAGTAACCATGGTACTGACCGATAAATACTTTGGTACCAGCTTTTTTGATGCTGCTGGTGGTGGTGATCCGGTGATGTTCCAGCATATTTTCTGGTTCTTTGGTCACCCTGAAGTGTACATCATGATTTTGCCGAGTTTCGGTATTATTTCGGCTATTATCCCTGCGTTTTCGCGTAAGAAACTCTTTGGTTATAGCTCGATGGTGTATGCCACTGCTTCCATTGCTGGGCTTAGCTTTTTGGTTTGGGCGCACCATATGTTTACCACTGGTATGCCAGTAGCTGCTGAGCTATTTTTCATGTATTGCACCATGTTGATCTCGGTGCCCACAGGGGTAAAAGTCTTTAACTGGGTCGCTACTATGTGGCGGGGTTCGTTGACCTTTGAAGTGCCAATGTTATTTGCGCTGGCCTTTATTGTCTTGTTCACCATTGGTGGTTTTTCAGGATTGATGCTGGCGATCACACCAGCGGATTTCCAATATCACGACACCTATTTTGTGGTAGCACACTTCCATTATGTACTGGTATCGGGGGCGATTTTCTCGATTATGGCAGCAGCCTATTACTGGTTACCTAAATGGACAGGGCATATGTTCGATGAGCGCCTAGCCAAATGGCATTTTTGGTGCTCACTGATTTCGGTCAACATTCTTTTCTTCCCAATGCACTTCTTAGGGCTGGCAGGTATGCCTCGCCGTATTCCTGATTATGCACTGCAATTTGCTGATATTAATGCAGTGGTCAGTATTGGTGGGTTCTTATTTGGCGCATCCCAACTTATTTTCTTAGCAGTACTGTTCAAGTGTATTCGAGGTGGTGAGAAAGCGGCAGCGAAACCTTGGGAAGGGGCTGAAGGGCTAGAATGGACTGTACCGTCACCTGCGCCATACCATACCTTCTCGACACCACCCAAGATAGATCCTTAGGAGGCACTATGAGTGAGCCGAAAAAGCGTCGGTCATTATTAGGACTCATCTTTGCATCAATAGGCATGTTTGGCTTTGCATTTGCATTAGTGCCTCTTTATGACGTGTTTTGCGATATCACTGGGATCAACGGAAAAACAGCGACGACACCAACAGAAACCAGTGATCGGGTTGATACCAGTCGAGAAGTCACAGTGGAATTTGTCGCTTATATTAATCCGGGTGTGAAATGGCAATTTACCCCGCAGGTAAAGCAAATCACGGTGCACCCTGGTGAGACGAAAATCATCAAATACGATGCGAAAAACTTAACTAAAGTCGCCACTATCGGGCAAGCTGTGCCTTCTGTAACACCGGGTGTAGCGGCGAAGTACTTCAATAAAATCGAATGTTTTTGTTTTAACCATCAGCCTTTAGAGGGTGGTGAAAATGCAGAATTGCCGTTGGTGTTCTATATCGATCCTGACTTGCCGAAAGAGATAGAAACACTGACGTTAGCTTACACCCTATTTAACGTTGCCATGGATAACCCAACGGCTGAGCAACACAGTGAGGTGGATAATGTCAAAGCCCTATAGTGAAACCGATAACTTACCGCCAACAACGAAATATTATGTGCCTGATGAAAGTGCATGGCCCATCGTGGGGGCGATCGCCTTATTTCTTATAGCCCTAGGTGCTGGCGCGACGGTCGGGGATCTGTTTGGCGGTCAAGGTCCTTGGATTTTACTGGCAGGTGTGGGACTCATTTTATTGATGCTAGTGGGTTGGTTCCGTGATGTGATTCGAGAGTCTATGGGCGGACTATATAGTGCGCAGATGGATCGCTCGTTTCGCCAAGGAATGAGCTGGTTTATTTTCTCTGAGGTGATGTTCTTCGCGGCTTTCTTTGGCGCGTTATTTTATGCCCGAATGATTGCGGTGCCATGGCTCGGTGGTGCAAGTAATAATGCTATGACTAATGCGGTGTTATGGCCTGACTTTGTCGCCATGTAGTCATTAATTAAAACCCCTGATGGTACGGAAACCCAAGCTATGGGGCCGATTGGTTTGCCGCTGTATAACACCATTTTACTGCTCACATCATCGGTTACTCTGCACTTTGCTCATACCGCATTAGAGCAAAATAATCGTTCTCGATTGAAGTTGCTACTATTGCTCACGGTATTGTTGGGCGTGGTGTTTGTGTACTTACAGGGAGTGGAATATGTCCATGCTTATGAAGACATGAACTTGCGTTTAGATGCGGGGATTTACGGTAACACTTTCTTTATGTTGACGGGTTTTCATGGTGTTCACGTCACCTTAGGAGCGATCATCTTATTTATCGTTTGGTGTCGTATTTTAAAAGGACATTTTACTCCTAAACATCATTTTGCATTTCAAGCAGGCGCTTGGTACTGGCACTTTGTTGATGTGGTCTGGCTAGGGCTATTTATCTTCGTTTATATCATTTAATGCAAGTTAATACGGACGAGGGTTAGGGGTAATAACACCCGTTAATAGGGCTATGACAATCAGAATAAAAGCAAGTACAGAGAGTCCGATACGCCAACCTAAATAGTGGGACATAGGACGAGAAGACTGACCTTTTAACATGACAGGGAGAGCCTTAAACAGGCTAATGATGATCACCAGCAATAAGCCAATGAGTAGTATTTTTATCAACATAAAACATCCTTTTAAGGTGGGTTTGATAAAAGATTAAACGCTTATTTAAGGATAGCGGTTTCAACCAATAAGGATGGAGGAAAATCAATGCAAAAAATAGCTTTTGTTGTTTTTACCTTCGTCATTGTCGCTATGTTGGGAAAATTAGGTTTTTGGCAATTAAGCCGAGGCGCTGAAAAACTCAAATTACAGCAACAGGTAGAAGAAACCGCTGAAAGTACGGCTATTTCTGATCTCACGTTATTACCCACAGCACCACTATGGCACAGGGTGTCATTGGTTGGTGTGTTTGATAATAGCCGCCCTATTTTATTGGATAACCAACTTAATAATGGTCGAGTCGGTTACCACCTCTACTTACCTTTTAGAACCCAAGAACGCTGGTTATTAGTCAACCTTGGGTGGCTTGCTGCACCTCCGTATCGCGAAATGTTACCAGTGATCCCTGACGTTCATGGGGAGCAAACCATTACTGGCATCATTGCTCCTGCCTCATCATTGTTAACACTCAAGCAAGAGGTCGCACCAACACAGTGGTCACTGCGAGTACAAAATATTGAGTTAACCGAGCTAGCAACAGTATTAGATCGCAATTTACCGACTTGGGTAATTCAGATCTCAGCAACAAACCCCGTTGCACTTAAGCAAAATTGGCAACCAGTGGTGATGAAAGCAGATAAGCATTATGGCTATGCCATGCAATGGTTTGTGATGGCATTTGCGGTACTTGGGATGGCGGGATGGTGGTTATTAAGGGAGAGCGACTAATGAAAAAATATCAGGTATTGGTGTTATTAGGCGTGATGTTTCTACTGCCTATAGTGCTTGCGAAAGTCATATTAAATCAAAACTGGTACACCGGAGGAGTGACAAATAGAGGGGAGTTGCTAACCCCGCCGATCAGCGCACAGTGGCTAGCAAAACCTGAGACTTGGCAGCTTATTTATTGGTTACCTCAGCAGTGTGATGAAGGATGTGAAGGGGCATTGTTTCATTTACAGCAGATCCCGGTAGCGGTGGGTGCCTATCAAGATCGGGTTAAAAGCGTGTTGTTAGTTGCGCCACAAAATCAGGCTTTACCGACACCGCAATCATTAACAGGCATTGAGCGCTATAACAGTGATGATAGCGAGCTTCATCCATTTGAAAACTCAGAGTATGGCTTTAATGCTGTTTATATTGCCGATCCTCATGGCAATGTGATGATGGCTTATCCATTGGCAACCGAACAACAAGCGATTCTTACGCAAGGGAAAGATATCTTAAAAGATCTAAAAAGGCTGCTAAAAGTGTCGAAAATTGGCTAGCTAACGAGATATAGCGGGGAGTGATTATGCATAAAACACAAAAAGATAAACCGTTTTACTTCTTAGTTACTGGCGCCTTTATTCTGTCATTGTTTGTGGTGGGGCTAGGTGCTTATACCCGATTAACAGATGCTGGATTAGGTTGTCCTGATTGGCCGGGATGCTATGGATTTCTATCTGTGCCACAAACGCAAGCTGAGTTGCAAACCGCGCAGGCTGCCTATCCAGAAACCCCGATTGAACCAATTAAAGCATGGAATGAGATGATCCATCGCTACATTGCTGGGAGTCTTGGTCTATTGATCCTTGCTATTGCGGTGATGGCGTGGTGTCGAGAAGGTCGTCCAAAACTCTTGCCCAGTCTGTTATTGATGGCGGTGTGCTTTCAAGCCTTACTGGGAATGTGGACGGTTACTATGCAATTAATGCCAGTAGTGGTGATGGGGCATTTGCTCGGAGGTTTTACGACAGTGTCACTGCTATGGCTTCTAAGGTTGCGTATTCAACCTAAGCCTTTATTTTATCATCACGGCTTCACACCCAATTTATCATTATCGCCTAAGTATTTGATCAGCTTAAGAACATTAGCTATTGCTGCGTTGCTCATCGTGATAGGGCAAATCGCTTTAGGAGGATGGACCGCCGCCAACTATGCCGCTGTGGTTTGTACTCAATTACCGATTTGTGAAGGCGATTGGCAAGGGGATTTCCAAGCCAGTGCGTTTGAACTAATACAGCCACCGCACAGCAGTTATGAATATGGAGTATTAGATTATGCGCAGCGAGTGTCGATCCATGTTGCACATCGTATCGGAGCGATGATTGCGTCAGTTTCTGTATTGATGTTGGCTGTATTACTTTGGCTTAAGCCACCATTACGATGTTATAGCTTATGGCTCATCGCCTTTTTATCGTTACAAGTGACATTAGGTGTTATCAATGTGGTAGCTAGCTTACCGTTATCGGTAGCGGTAACGCATAACCTAGTTGGATTGTTATTACTGATAGCGTTAGTAACGACCTGTTATCGCCTTGTTTGCGATTGTCGTTGCTCGTTAGAAATGAAGTATTTTGCATCGGAGAGCAGTACTCATGGCTAAATCCGAACTCCTTCATGCTCGTCGAACACGAGCACCGTCGGTTGCACTATGGCGTGATTATCTCACTATGACCAAACCTAAAGTGGTAGCGATGCTACTACTAACAGCATTAGTGGGAATGTGCCTTGCTGTACAAGGTATTCCACCTGCTGATGCAGTGATTTTAGGTTTAGCTGGGATCGGTTTACAGTCAGCGGCAGCAGCAGCGTTTAACCATGTATTAGATCGCCGTTTTGATGCTCAAATGGCACGTACTTATCATCGACCATTAGCGAAAGGACGAGTTGAAACATGGAAAGCTGTGGTCTTTGCGATCAGTTTAATGCTGATCGGTTTTGCGTTATTGATGATGCTTAATGCCTTAACGGCGTGGCTGACAATGGCAAGTTTAGTCGGTTATGCGCTGATTTATACCGTGTGGTTAAAACACGCAACGCCACAAAATATTGTGATTGGTGGCCTAGCTGGAGCTGCACCACCACTGTTGGGCTGGACCGCAGTGACAGGTCAGCTCGATCCTCATGCATTTCTCTTAGTGATGTTAGTCTTTGCGTGGACCCCACCTCATTTTTGGGCATTAGCGATCCATCGTCGTGATGACTATGCTAAAGCGGGCATTCCAATGCTGCCTGTTACCCATGGTATCGAATACACCAAAACCATGGTGTTGCTCTATACCCTGATCTTATTTGCGGTTGGATTGCTACCTTGGTTAACTGGTATGAGTGGTTGGTTGTATTTGGTTGGTAGTAGCGCACTCAACCTTGGCTTTATAGCTTATGCATTGAAGCTAAAATTTGCCGACAGTGAAGGACATGCTTGGGCAACCTTTAAATATTCTATCTGGCACTTACTTGCTTTGTTTGTGGTGCTATTAGCTGATCACTGGTTATTGCCGTTATATGGTTAATGCATCTTAGTCATAGCTCTTTAGTTTTAAAAAACATAAGGCTGTTGCCGCCTCTATCATCTGGTTAAACTATCACGCTGTTTAACCCGTTTTATTGCGATAGAGGTAGTACGTGCTAACAGCATTAAAAGACAAATCATTACATTATCAGGTGTTTGCACTAGCCTTGCCGATGGTGCTTTCCAATATTACCGTACCGTTATTAGGGCTGGTGGATGCTGCGGTGATAGGGCACCTCGATAAGTCATGGTATCTCGGTGGCGTTGCTGTTGGTGGCACGATGATCAATGTGACGTTTTGGCTGTTAGGCTTTCTACGCATGGCGACCACTGGGATCACCGCCCAAGCTTTTGGTAGTAAAGATAAGCATGCGCAAGCGGCGATTTTTGTCCAAGGGATCGCGCTGGCATGGTTATTTGCCTTCCTTCTTATTGCACTGCATCAGCCTGTTAGCAGTATGATTTTCCATTTCAGTGATGCTAGCAGCGAAGTCAAAGTTTACGCTGAGCAATATTTCTCTATTCGTATTTGGGGTGCACCTGCGGCACTGGCGAACTTCGTTATTATGGGGTGGTTGCTGGGAGCGCAAAACGCCAAGTTGCCAATGTGGCTGCTCATTGTTACTAACCTTGTCAACATTGTTTTAGATGTACTGTTTGTGTTGGGTTTTGGCTGGAAAGTTCAAGGTGCTGCCGCGGCTTCTGTTCTTGCGGATTACAGTGGCATGTTGCTGGGTTTATGGTTTGTTTCTCGTCAGTGGTTAGCGCATGCCTTGCCTTCATTAAAAGAAAAGATCAGTACAGTACGTCATGGTATGGGACGACTACTTAAACTGAATCGCGATATCTTTCTGCGTAGTTTATGTTTGCAAGCCACCTTTACTTTCATGACATTCCAAGGCGCAACGTTAGGCGATAACGTGGTGGCAGCGAATGCGGTGTTGATGAGCTTTCTAATGTTAGTGTCTTATGCAATGGATGGTTTTGCATATGCGATGGAAGCACTCGTTGGTAAAGCGGTAGGTGCAAACAATCGCGATCAGCTTGAACGCTATTTAATTACCACAACGTTTTGGAGTTTTATCATCTCGGTGATACTGACATTGGTATTTTCTTTAGCAGGGGATCGTATTGTCAGTTTGATCTCCGATCTGCCCGCAGTTCAAGCTGAAGCTGATATTTATTTGCCATGGCTTGCAGCAGTACCGTTAGTGGCTATGTGGTGTTTCTTACTTGATGGGATCTTTGTTGGTGCAACACGTGGCCGTGCGATGCGTAATAGTATGTTTATCGCTACCTGCGGTTTCTTTGCTATTTGGTGGCTATTAGATAGCTATGGCAACCATGCATTATGGGCGGCGATGTTAGGATTTATGGCTCTACGTGGTGTCACTTTAGCGATAGTTTTCGGTTATCAGTGGAGAAAAAATATTTTTTTATCTCCTGCTGTAAAACAGTAAGTTAGATTGAATATGTCATTTTTGTATTAAATTTAAGCAAAAAATGCTGTTAATTCCCTATCTGTTCTGGTTAAAATGCGAGCACTTTTTAGCCGGGTGATGGATATGAAAAAGAATATTCTTGCTTATTTCTTACTGACTATTGCGTTGATGTTTAGCGTGAGCAGTTATGCTGCAAAGCCTAAAAAAATGCATGTGACAGCTACAGCGTATAACTCTGTTAGGGCACAGACAAACTCAAACCCTAGCATTGCTGCGTGGGGAGATAGGTTAAAACCAGGGATGAAAGCGATCGCAGTATCACGTGATTTACTGCGTAAAGGATTAAAACGAGGAAGCAAAGTAAAGATATCGGGCTTACCTGGCGAATATGTGGTGTTAGATAAAATGCATCATCGTTGGCGTAACAAGATTGATATTTACATGGGTAAAGATATCCGCGCTGCTAAGCGCTGGGGACGCCGAAAAGTGACGTTAACCTTATTGTAAAATTCAAATGCTTCTTCGTAGAGACTAAAAAGCCGCACAGAGATGCTAACACCTATCACTTAAGGTGTTTGGAACGAACTGGATAACGAGTTTTATTGATACGAACGGCTCTCTGCTTGGGCCGTTTTTTTCTTTCAGGTAATATGTAACGCTTTACTTGTTTTCTCATTGCTCTCAGTTTTTGAGGAATTGAACCTGGCGAAGCGATGGCACACCACATTAATTCATCTTGAATATCTCTTAACGCCATCATAAAACTTATCCGTAATGGTGAAACATTCGCTTCTGCCGCTATTCTACTTATTTCTAAGCGAACAAGATTATAAGCTATCAATATTCCCCATATTTCTTGCTCAATACCTTCTACTGATTGACTACGCAATAATATTTCATCTTCAAGCATGTCATGTTTTATTTCACCATAACTGTTTTCTATCTCCCAACGTTCGAAATAAACATCAAGCAAAGCTTGATAGCTATAATGCTCACCAACTAAGGAAGTAAGAAGCCCTTGGATATGATATTTTTGAGTTTTTTCTGGATAAAGCACTAATCGAGCTTGCCATTTTTCAGGAAGGCTTGGGTCTTTAGCTCTTGCATATTTGGATACATCCATTTCTACAATCAAATCTCGTCCTGCTTCATCAAGCTGCTTAATGACGGTATATCGCGTATTTGATTTAATTGGAGTCATCCAATGACTCGAATCATGCTGACGTTGCCAATTAATCATCAACTCGGCGCCAAGATAACATCGGTCAAAAATAGTTAAAGAATCTGGCGTTATTGAGGATATAAGCTGTTTAGCATAGTTCTCTTCACCAATATTGCTGGGACCAAATGCTACGTTGTGTATTAATCGACTACGAAGGGAGCATAAAGCACATAACCTGACGATAGGGTATTCTGTATGCTGTATCTTACCGTGTTTGACATACTGAAAGTGACTCGCTAATTCTGGAGTATCATGACTTCTAAATTGAGTTCCATCGACAGAGAAAAGGCGTAAGCCTTTCCATGTGTCTCCGCTATCTTCGGCTTTCGTCCAATATTTGGCAGTGAGTGAGAAAAGTGCTTTTAGAGGCTGTGCTGTCAATCGTTTTCGCGCCTGAGGGATAGCACTTGGTGCAATAGAATCACCTTGTGATCGCGATAATTGCAAATCAAGTTTATTCAAGACATCGGTTATCGATCTATTACGATATAGGCCAATTCCAACGATTAACCAAACAACCAATTCCGCAGGTAATTTTCGTCTGCGTATACTGGCCTTATTGGTTTCATCTAATGCTTGTTGAATCCACTCAAGAGGTAAGTCTCTTTGAAATAATGAGAGTGATTCTGGTGCTGCAAACGCATCTACATCAATGAGCCAATGTGACAACATAAAAAATACCCCCAGTTTTGCAAAACTGAGGGTATTTTTAACTATCTGAAAGATCGTGCAACCAATCAATTTCTTAAGTGATAGGTGTTAGCACAGAGATGCGGCTTTTTGATGTCTACTATTCAGCGTTGGATTAGTAGTAAGAGTGCTCACCACGGGCGTGATCGGTAATATCACGAACACCAGTTAGCTCACCTTCAAATTGTGCTAGTAGCTCTTTCTCGATGCCTTCTTTTAGCGTGACATCTACCATTGAACAACCGTTACAACCACCACCGAATTGTAAGATAGCAACACCATCTTCAGTGATTTCAGACAGTGATACGTGACCACCGTGGCCTGCAAGTTGTGGGTTAACTTGAGTTTGGATCACGTAATCTACGCGCTCCATTAGTGGTGCATCGTCAGCCACTTTACGCACTTTTGCATTTGGTGCTTTAAGCGTAAGTTGAGAGCCCATTTTGTCAGTAACAAAATCGATTTCTGCATCTGCTAGAAATGGCAGGCTTAGCTCATCAATAAAGGCAGAAAATAGTTCTAGTTTAATTTCAGTGTCACTTGCTTCAACCGCTTCTGGTGGGCAGTAGGATACGCCACACTCAGCACTTTGTGTGCCAGGGTTTACAACAAAAACACGGATATTAGTGCCCTCAGGCTGTTGGGCAAGAAGCTTGCCGAAGTGCTGTTGAGCGCTTTCAGAAATAGTGATCATTGACACGACGTAATACCTGACCTATTTAGTAAGTTTTCTCTATTCTACTCTTAGAGAGACGTTCTATCATCCCTTAATATTAGCATTTTTAATTTGACCACGTTTTGCACCAGAATGCGCGACTTTTTTGTTATAAGTGATGGCTACATAGGCTTTTCTGTATGGCAGACAGCAATGATATCGATTTTCTTGACCCCTTTGCGTAGTAACAGTTGAGTAAGCAAACTGACTGTTGTGCCTGTTGTTACCACATCATCAACAATCGCGACATGCTCGGGTAGCGCGATATCTTGAATCGAAAACGCATTAGCAAGATTACTTTTTCGTTGCTGTTTGGTCAGCGCTTTTTGCGCTGGAGTATGACGACGTCGCTTTAAAACATGATGGTTAACGTCACTACCGAGCTCTTTGGCAAGTACGAGAGCAAGATAGTGGCTTTGATTAAAACCGCGTTGCCAGTAACGCCTGCGATGAAGTGGAACGGGTAGTAATAACGGGGCAGGCTCTGCGATCTGTTTGGCGAGTTGCCGCGCTAATGGCTTTACCAGCCAAAACTTTTTTCCAAATTTATACTGGCTAATGAGTTGCTGTAGTGGCGGTTGATATTCACCTAAACGGTAAAGTCGATGCCAAGGAGGTGGCTCGGCTAAGCACAAACCGCAATACTCCACATTTTGAAAAGTGCTGGTGCCACAGCGATGACAGTAAGGTGATGAGGGGAAATGGTTGAGGCAATGCTGGCACCAATAGTCATCATTGGGCTCAAGTGGTAACTGACATAAGCTACAGTGGCGAAATAACAGTTTACGGCTGGTGCGAGATAGCCAAGCTGTGATGTTTTTTGGCATCATAAACAAAACCTCAAAAAACCGAATAAGGAAGTGTAATGGCGGTAATGCTTGATTGGCACAGTAAAGGTCAAGGCTCGGATCTGGTTCTCATTCATGGCTGGGGAATGAATGGTGCGGTATGGCAAGATGTGATCCCTGCCTTAGCAGAGCACTTCACGGTGCATTGGTGTGACTTACCGGGTTACGGCAATAGTGGTGAGGTTAGTGCGGAGTCATTGGTTGAAATTACCCAAGCGGTATTAGCGCAAGCACCTTTGCAAGCAACGTGGTTAGGTTGGTCTCTCGGTGGTTTAGTGGCAACACAAGCGGCGCTGATGGCACCTGAACGTGTAACGCAGTTAATTACCTTAGCCAGTTCACCTAGCTTTATGGCACGAGAGGGATGGCGAGGGATCAAACCGGATGTACTCATCAACTTCCAGTCACAGTTAGCGTCTGATTTTACCTTAACGGTTGAACGCTTCTTGGCACTGCAAGCGATGGGAAGCCCAACCGCACGCCAAGATATAAAGAATTTAAAGCAAGCAGTACTTGAACGCCCTATGCCAGATCCAACAGCGTTAGCATTAGGGTTACGGTTATTAGAAACCGTTGATCAGCGTGAAGAGCTATCACAACTGACGCAACCTTGGCTTCGTATGTACGGGCGTTTAGATGGGTTAGTGCCCATTAAAACAGAGGTTGTGATAACTAAGCTATGTCCACAGTCATCAAGCTATATTTTTCAGTCTGCGTCACATGCGCCGTTTATTTCTCATTCCGAGGAATTTATTTCAGTGGTTCATCAATTTATTTGCAAAGAGTCTGTTGGATAAGCTGAATTATCGTTATGATTAAATAATAACCACTTGGTGTTTACGTTGATGATGTAACAGCATAATGAATATTTCTCCTCTACAAGCTGGTGGCGCGCCATTAGCAACCACGGTCAATCCGCCAACGGATCAAGTTGCGCGGGATAACCGAGTGCGAGAAAAAATTGTGCCGTTAACCCAAAGCAGTGCCGCGGCAGGTGAAAAGCCGCTCTCAAGTGAAGAGAAGCAACTTAAAAAGCCAAGCTGGGATCCGAGTGAGCATCCCACTTACGATCAGCAAGAAGATGAGATATTAAAGGGCTATCAAGACGATATAGCCCGCTTTATTGAGATGTTATCTGCCAGTAACTATCTCGATAAAGACAGTGCGCTTGGCTATAGCATGCACATCAAATTGCCGCGAGAGTTGCTTGAGCAGTTAGATAGAATTAATCAAAACGAGCGAACTAAAGGTGTCGTCGCGTTTAAGTATGCTCAAGCTAGTGTGCCGAACCCACCGACGGAATATTTGCAGGTGATTTGATTTTCCGCCAGATAAAACAAAGCCAGACATCACGTCTGGCTTTTTCGTTTATAAATAAGGTGTCTACTTATTTTTTCTTAGCATTAGCAAAGGCTGCTGCAAACGCACCGCCCATTGCAGCATTACCGTTATCACGTTGACGTGTTGGTTGTGATTGGCGAGTAGGGCGTTGCGCATTATCACGAGGTTGACGCGCTGGCTTTTCTTGACCTGGTTCATCAGACAGACGCATCGACATACCAATACGCTTGCGCTGTAAATCCACTTCCATCACTTTAACTTTAACAATATCACCCGCTTTAACCACTTCACGTGGGTCGGAAACAAACTTATCCGATAGCGCAGAAATATGGACTAAGCCATCTTGGTGCACACCGACATCGACAAAAGCACCGAAGTTCGTCACGTTAGTGATCACACCTTCTAGCACCATGCCTGGGATCAGATCTTTGACTTCATTAACGCCTTCAGCAAAGGTCGCGGTTTTAAACTCAGGACGAGGGTCACGACCTGGCTTATCAAGCTCGCTAATGATGTCGGTCACGGTTGGTAAACCGAAATCAGCATCTGTGTAGTCAGCAGCTTTCAGGCTACGCAGAAAGTCGGTGTTACCAATGATGGCATCCACAGGCTTGTTGTTTGCCGCAGAAATCGCTTTAACCACCGCATAAGATTCTGGGTGAACCGCAGAGCTATCAAGAGGGTTTTTGCCGTTCATGATACGTAAGAAACCAGCACACTGCTCAAAGGCTTTAGGCCCTAAGCGCGCTACTTTTTTAAGTGCTGTTCGCGCATCAAAGCGACCGTTTTCATCACGGTAGTTTACGATGTTCTGTGCAATGGTTGCGTTTAAACCTGCTACGCGTGCCAGTAGTGCAGCTGATGCTGTATTCACATCCACACCAACAGCGTTTACACAGTCTTCAACCACTGCATCTAGACGTTTAGCGAGCATACTTTGGCTAACATCGTGTTGGTATTGGCCCACACCGATAGACTTAGGATCAATCTTCACAAGCTCTGCCAGTGGATCTTGTAGACGACGACCGATAGACACCGCACCACGAATAGATACGTCTAGGTTAGGGAACTCGTTAGCGGCAAGTTCTGATGCTGAGTACACAGAAGCACCCGCTTCGCTCACCATGACACTTTGCACTTTTAGGTTATTATCTTTAAGTAGCTTGGCGACAAACGCATCTGTTTCACGTGAAGCAGTGCCGTTACCAATCGCAATTAAGCTGACGTTGTATTTCGCAATGAAGGCTAAAACCACTTTGCTTGATTCAGCAATTTTGTTGTGTGGTTGGTGTGGGTAGATAGTCGCGGTATCAAGTAACTTACCGGTTTCATCGACAACAGCAATCTTGCTACCCGTACGTAAACCTGGGTCAAGTGCAAGAGTGACGCGAGGACCCGCAGGCGCTGCCATTAACAGATCTTTTAAGTTATCAGCGAAAACCTGCATTGCGCCATCTTCGGCTTTTTCACGTAGGGCACTCATTAGCTCGGTTTCCATGTGCATTAAGATCTTAATGCGCCATGCCCAGCTAATGACTTGTTTGCGCCATAGATCGGCTGCAGCCGTACCCAGTTTCACACCGTAATGATCGGCGATAATGACTTCACAGTAAGAGCCACGCACACCTTCTTCTTGGCTTGGGTCGGCATTAAGGGCTAATTGTAAGAAGCCTTCGTTACGACCACGGAACAGTGCGAGGGCACGGTGCGATGGAATGTTTTTTAGTGGCTCGTTGTATTCAAAGTAATCTTTAAATTTCGCGCCGTCATGCTCTTTGCCTTCAACCACACGAGAAGTTAGCTCTGCTTGGCTCGTTAAATGGCGACGGATTTTCTCAAGTAGTGCAGCGTCTTCAGCAAAGCGCTCCATTAAAATGGCACGAGCACCATCAAGTACCGCTTTGGTATCTGCAAAGCCTTGTTCTGGATTTAAGAATTGTTCGGCAGTTTGCTCTGGGTTGTTATCTGGTTGGCTCCAAAGCAGATCCGCCAGTGGCTCAATACCGGCTTCAATGGCAATTTGACCTTTAGTGCGGCGCTTAGGCTTGTAAGGCAAGTAAAGATCTTCAAGGCGCGTTTTGCTGTCTGCACTCTTGATTTCAGCTTCTAGCGCTGGGGTCATTTTACCTTGTTCGGTAATGGATTTTAGGATCACTTGACGACGGTCATCGAGTTCACGAAGGTAACCAAGGCGTGATTCTAAAGTACGAAGTTGGGTGTCATCCAATCCGCCTGTAACTTCTTTACGGTAACGGGCAATAAAAGGCACGGTGTTACCATCATCGAGCAGTGTGACTGCTGCATTGATTTGTTCGTTACGAACATTCAGTTCGCTGGCAATCAGCTGATTGATAGAGTTGCTCATCCGTAGATATCTCTTGTTTATCGTTAAGCTTACATTCTACGTTTCCCGGTGAGGGTAGCAAGTTTGCAGGTGTTAAGAGTGTGTCAGTGAGCAGAAAAAACAGCACAAAAGAAAGAAGCTGCGAGCATCGCTGACAGCTTCTATAAATGTGAGGAGGTATTGTTAATTACTCAGCATGGGTGTCGTAGCGAATGTCATTAATAAACCATTCTTTTTTACCAAGCGGTGTGGTCACGACAATATCATCATCCACTTCTTTACTAAGCAGCGCACGCGCCATTGGAGAATCAATCGAGATATAGTCGTTACGACCATAAATTTCGTCAGGGCCAACGATGCGAAATGTTTTCTGATCGCCGTCGTCGTTTTCAATTTCTACCCATGCACCAAAGAACACTTTGCCGTCTTGTTGCGGCGAGTAATCAATCACTTTTAATACATCAAGACGTTTACGTAAAAAGCGTACTCGACGGTCGATTTCACGTAAGCGTTTCTTATTGTATTGGTAATCGGCGTTCTCTGATCTATCACCTAGGCTCGCGGCCCATGTGACTTTCTTGGTGACTTCTGGGCGCTCTTCACGCCATAAGAAGTCGAGCTCTTGTTTTAATTTATTGTAACCTTCACGTGTCACTAGGTTGGTTCTCATGGCTATCCTTATAACATGACGTGAATGAGAAATAGGGCGATGATCTAACGCTTATCCTTATGGGTCAATAAGCGCAATAATAAATTGTCGCGGTTGGTTTCAAAATATGAAGATATTAAAATAAGATGTAACAAGTGCTTGTGGCATTTAGGTGATATTTATCCATGATGCAACCCTAGTTTTCACATCATTTTAGCGATTTTATGATTACTTAATTGACTAAAACGCGTATCTAGCGCATAAAGCGCATATACATACTCTGTTACATATTTGCCTGAAAAAAACGCAGGAAATTCTGAGTCTGTTCAGTGAGCTGACGTACACTACGGCAAAAGCTCAAGACCTCGACCGCTGAAGGTGGATTATGCAAGAAAATTACAAAGTTCTGGTTGTTGATGATGACATGCGTTTACGCGCACTATTGGAACGTTATTTATCTGAGCAAGGATTTCAGGTTCGAAGTGTAGCGAATGGCGAACAAATGGATCGCTTATTAGCTCGCGAAACTTTTCACTTGATGGTATTGGATTTAATGCTACCAGGTGAAGATGGTTTATCAATTTGTCGCCGCTTACGTAATGCGAATAACATGTTGCCTATTTTGATGCTAACAGCAAAAGGCGATGAGGTTGATCGTATTGTGGGTCTTGAAGTGGGTGCAGATGATTATCTGCCAAAACCATTTAATCCTCGTGAGTTGCTAGCACGTATTCGTGCTGTATTACGTCGTCAAACCATTGAAGCACCGGGCGCACCGAGTGTTGATAGTAAGATGATTGAGTTTGGCGAGTTTCGCCTAAACTTAGGCACTCGCGAAATGTTCCGTGGTGATGTACCAATGCCACTGACATCCGGCGAGTTTGCAGTATTGAAAGCACTGGTTACCAATGCCCGTGAGCCAATGTCTCGTGACAAGCTAATGAATATGGCGCGCGGTCGTGAGTACTCTGCAATGGAGCGTTCTATCGATGTACAGATCTCGCGTCTACGTCGTATGGTAGAAGAAGATCCAAGCCGTCCTCGCTACATTCAAACAGTGTGGGGCTTAGGTTACGTATTCGTTCCTGATGGTCGTGAGGCGTAAGCCATGCGTTTATCGCCAAAAAGTACATTTGGTCGAACGTTAATTCTTCTGGCTGGCTTGCTTATCGCAAGCCAGATTTTTTCGTATCTGACCATCGTCAATTACGCCTTATTGCCAAGCATCCAGCAATTCAACCGTATCTTATCTTATGAAGTGAAGTTGATGCTTAATGATGAATTGGCTATGCCTGATGATCAATGTGTTCATCTTGACCGTCCTCTACGTCGCAAATTATTAGAAGAGTTAGGGTTAACCTTAATTGCTCCTAATAGTGAAGCCGCCAAACCTTTCGATGATGCTATGCATATTGGTTATCTCAGTGAGCAGATGACCAAAGATCTTGGTTCGCCAACCGATGTTCGTTTGCTGCTCGGTGCTGACAGTTATGTCTTGTGGCTTAAAACCGATGCAATGCCGAATTTCTTAATGCGAGTACCGCTATCAGAATTACAAGAAGAAGACTTTGCACCGCTATTTCGCTATAGCCTGATCATAGCCTTTCTTGTGATTGCTGGAGGCTGGTTATTTATTCGGATCCAAAACCGCCCGTTGATGGAGCTTGAGCAAGCAGCATTAATGGTAGGGCGTGGGGAAACACCACCTCAATTGCCGGAGCAAGGCGCATCGGAAATTCGCTCGGTAACCAAAGCATTTAATCAGATGTCGCAGGGCATTAAGCAGCTAGAAGAAGATCGCGCATTGTTAATGGCAGGTGTTAGTCATGATTTACGAACGCCATTAACCCGTATTCGCTTAGCAACAGAAATGATGTCGCCTGAAGATAGTTATTTAGCAGAATCGATGATCACTGACACTGAAGAGTGTAATGCGATCATCAGTCAGTTTATGGATTATCTAAAATCGACCAAGAAGCAGGAAGAAGAAGAGTTAGATCTCAATACCTTACTGCTTGATGTTGCGCATACTGAAGGCGGATACAGCAAAACCATAGAGCAACAATTAGGTGAGATCCCAGGTACGGTGTCAGCCAATGCAGTTGCGCTAAAACGTGCTGTTGCGAACCTTGTGGTGAACGCACAACGCTATGGTAATGGTTGGGTGAAAATCTCAAGTGGTGCATCGGTAGATCGCAAATCCGCATGGTTCTGTGTCGAAGATGATGGTCCGGGTATTGCGCCTGATCAGGTGACGAAAATGTTCCAGCCGTTAACTCGCGGTGATTCAGCCCGAGGCAGTGAAGCGGAAGGAACCGGTTTAGGTTTAGCGATTGTGAAGCGAATTGTGGATCAACATGATGGGGTGATTTTAGTTCGTAACCGCAGTGAAGGTGGATTACGTGTTGAAGTAACCTTACCGCTACATAAGCTGAAGCTGTAAACCTGCACAGCATAGAGAAAAGCCCACAGTGAGTTGCTCGCTGTGGGCTTTTTGTTGTACTGGTAATTAGGCGTTGGAGTAGGTTTCTCGCTGACCTAGCCAGCGATCAATGATTGCTTTGGCGTTATCAGGGTAGTTATCGTGAATATAACGCGCCAGTTTTTGCACTTGGGGAATTAAGTATTGGTCACGGATAAGATCGGCAACTTTAAATTCAGCAATACCGGTTTGTTTAGTACCAAGTAACTCACCGGGGCCACGAATTTCTAAGTCACGTTGAGCAATTACAAAACCATCGCTACTTTCACGTAGTACGCCTAAACGCTTTTGTGCAGTTTTCGATAGCGGTGCGTGATAAAGCAGGACACAGTGACTAGCCACTTTGCCTCGACCAACACGACCACGAAGCTGGTGCAGCTGTGCTAAACCTAAACGCTCAGGGTTTTCAATTACCATCAAGCTAGCATTGGGCACGTCAACGCCCACTTCAATTACCGTTGTGGCGACCAGTAAATCTAGCTCGCTAGCTTTAAAGCTTGCCATCACAGCTTGCTTTTCTTGCGCCTTCATTCGCCCGTGTACCAAGCCAATTTTCAGATCTGGCAGTAAGCCTGTCAGTTCATCAGCGGTATCAGAAGCGGCTTGTGCTTCTAGGACTTCAGATTCATCAATTAACGTACAGACCCAATAAGCTTGGCGACCTTCGTTAAGACAAGCTGAGCGAATACGCTCAATGATTTCCGCACGCCGAGCATCAGGCAACGCTACGGTTTGGATTGGCGTTCGCCCTGGTGGCAGTTCATCAATGATCGAGGTGTCCATATCAGCATAAGCTGTCATGGCTAATGTACGAGGGATCGGTGTTGCCGTCATTACGAGCTGGTGTGGATAGCGTCCGTCATTTGCGCCTTTTTCACGAAGCTCTAAACGTTGATGGACACCAAAGCGGTGTTGCTCATCAATGATAACTAAAGCTAAGTTGTCGAACTTTACGTGATCTTGGAACAGCGCATGCGTGCCGACCACCATTTTCACTTCGCCGCTAGCAATACGAGTTAGCTCGGTTTCACGAGCTTTACCTTTAAGCTTACCTGCCAGCCAACCAACCTGGATCCCCATCGGATTAAGCCAATTGGCAAAGTTGATCGCATGTTGCTCTGCCAGCAATTCAGTGGGTGCCATTAATGCCACTTGATAGCCATGCTCAATCGCACGTAGCGCTGCAAGCGCGGCTACCAAGGTTTTACCTGAGCCCACATCACCTTGTACTAAACGCATCATAGGTTGGGCTTTGGCAAGATCGGTTTCAATATCTGCCACCACACGTTGCTGAGCACCTGTTGGTGAGAAAGGCAGACTATCGAGTAGTTGTTGCTTTAAGGTATCTTTGGCGGCAAGCGGCCAAGCGTTATGTTGTTGACCTTTGCTACGCAGTGCCAGCATTGATAAATTTTGCGCCAGCAGCTCTTCTAAAATCAAACGATGTTGAGCAGGATGTTTACCTGCATCCAGTTGATCGAGAGAAATATCAGGCGTTGGACGATGCATTAAACGCAGTGCTTGAGCGAGAGTCATTTGACGGTCGTATAAACCTTCTGGCAGTAGCTCAGTGACAGCGGCTTTATCAAGCAAGTTAAGCGCTTGGTCGGTTAAGTTACGCAGCGTCAGTTGGCGTAAGCCATCAGTAGTTGGGTATACAGGCGTTAAGGTTTCTTCAACGCTGAGTTCGGTTGGCTCTGAGAAAATACGATAATCAGGGTGAATGATTTCAAGGCCAAATTTACTGCCTTTAATTTCACCATAGGCTTTAACTTGTTTACCTTCAGCGAAGCTATTTTTCATCGCCGCATTGAAGTTAAAAAAGCGCAGGGTTACCGAACCAGTACCATCACCGATTTTTACCGCCAGCATTTTACGCTTACCGAAAGTAATACTGGTATGGTGGACTTCACCTTGAACGGTGAGATGTTGCCCCGGCATAGCACGATTGATAGGCCAAATACGAGTGCGATCCTCATAGCGCAGTGGCAAATGAAACAGTAAATCTTGGACATTGTTAAGCCCAATCTTTTCTAGCTTTTCTGCCATTTTTGCTCCAACGCCAGAGAGTTCACCTAGCGCAATGGTATTGAGGAGTTGTCCACTCATTACTCGTCCTTATCTGTTACAAGTTGGCGTGTTTTCACTTTTTTCGCTTGCATTGCAGCCCACCATGTTTCATCTGCCACAATCTGACCTTCATCATCTAATTGTGGATACGGTAAGCCTTTTTGCTTCGCAACTTTTGCGAGCACAGGGTGGCCTCGTTCAAACAAAATACGGTTGACGACATCATCAGGCAGTAAGGTTTTCTCTCGTTCATACATGCCTGCATTTTGGCGTTGGCGTTGTGCTTCATACAAAATCAGTGCGCTTGCTACCGACACATTTAGTGACTGTACCATGCCAACCATTGGGATAATGATATCTTGATCTGCCATTGAAAGTGCTTCGGCAGTGATCCCGTTTTTCTCGCCACCTAAAATGATCGCTGTCGGCTTGGTGTAATCCACTTCACGAAAATCAATCGCAGTATCTGACAGGTTGGTTGCTAGCACTTGCATGCCTTGATCTTTTAACGCTTGAACGGCTTCAACCATCGAATCGTGAGTGTCTAATTCAACCCAGTTTCGAGCGCCAGCAGAGGTGTGACTTAATACACGCATGCCTTCTTTAGGCCAAACCGCATGGACTTTGTGAACACCAACCGCATCAGCAGTGCGAATGATAGCTGAGACATTATTAGGCTTATGGACTTCTTCCATACATACCGTCAGATCGGGCTGACGTGTTGCCAATACTTCATGGATACGTTGAAAACGATCTGGGGTCATGGAGATTACCTAAGAAAATAAATAATAGAGATAGGTGGATGATAATAAGGTTTTATTGCCAAATACACAAAACGCCCAATAAAGGGCGTTTTGATGATAAAAGCTGAGCGTTAAAAGCTAGTTTTTCTGGCGAGCGACACGCACAACATTAGGCATAATTCGAATGCGACGCATAATGTTAGCCAAGTGGATTCGGCTACGTGTGGTGAGCTTCACTGTGATGGTGTACAAGCGACCATCTTTTTCTTCCGTTGCTAAGCCTTGGATATTAGAGCCCGTAGCCGCAATGGTGTTGGTAAGATCGGCTAATGCACCTTGGTGATTTTGCATATCGACTTTCAAACAAGTTACAAATTCTTGATCGAAATCTTCGCTCCATTCCACCGCCATGTACTTATCAGGCTCTTTTCGATAACCACGAACATTAGCGCATTCTTCACGGTGAATAACCAAGCCTTTACCCGGGCTCACATGGGCAATAATTGGATCGCCATGGATTGGGTGACAACAGTTAGCAAAGGTGAGCAGAATGCCATCAGCACCTTGGATCGGTAGGCGACGATCGTTTTCTTTTGGTGTTAGCTCATCAGCATTACCTAAGAAACGACGGGCGATCACCACACTCATTACTTCACCCAAACCAATTTCAGCCAGAAGATCTTCTATTGAATTGAGTTTAAGATCAGTTAACACCTTAGTGATGTTTTCACTAGCTATACTATCAAGGTTAGCGCCACCAAGTGCATGATTGAGTAGACGACGACCTAAAGTGATCGATTCATCTCGGCGCATGGTTTTCAGTACTTGACGGATCTTGGTGCGAGCACGAGAGGTGACAACATAGTTTAGCCATGCTGCATTCGGACGTGCACCAGGAGCACTGATGATTTCAATGGTTTGACCGTTTTTCAGCGGCTTACTTAATGGGTAAGGCTGGCGATCTACGCGAGAGCCGACACAAGCATTACCGACATCAGTATGCACTGCGTAAGCGAAATCTACCGCCGTTGCGCCAACGGGCAATTCAACGATACGGCCTTTCGGGGTGAAAACGTAAATCTCATCAGGGAAGAGATCGGATTTTACGTTCTCAATAAATTCAAATGAGCTACCTGCACTTTGTTGAAGTTCAAGTAAGCTTTGCATCCAACGCTGGGCTTTAACTTGCGCGGTAGTACCTGAGCTTTCGCCGTCTTTGTAGGTCCAGTGCGCAGCAACACCTTTGTCTGCCATTTGATCCATATCTTCGGTACGAATTTGTACTTCAACAGGAACACCATGAGGGCCGACAAGCGAGGTATGCAGCGATTGATAGCCATTGGCTTTCGGGATCGCAATATAGTCTTTCATGCGGCTAGGACGCGGTTTGTACAGGTTATGTACTTGTCCTAATACGCGATAGCAGGTATCTAAATCACTCACAAGCACACGGAAAGCATAGATATCCATGATGGAGTGGAAACGCTGCTCTTTGTTCTTCATCTTGTTATAGATGGAGTACAAGTTTTTCTCGCGACCTAATACGGTGGCATTAATTCCCGCATCACTGAGGCGACCCTCAATTTCAGCGTGAATTTTATTGATCATCTCTTTACGGTTACCACGGGCCGCCGCTACAACTTGTTTTAATACACGGTAGCGATTTGGGTATAACGCTTCAAAGCCAAGCTCTTCAAGTTCAGATTTGATGTTATGGATACCCAGACGGTGGGCAAGAGGAGAGAATATTTCAAGGGTTTCGCGGGCAATACGACGACGCTTATCTGGACGCAGTGCGCCAAGAGTTCGCATATTGTGGGTACGGTCAGCCAGCTTAATTAAAATTACGCGAATATCATGCGCCATTGCCATGATCATTTTGCGGAAGTTTTCAGCTTGTGCTTCCTTACGATCGCGAAACTTTAATTTATCAAGTTTCGATACGCCATCGACCAGTTCAGCAACAGTGTCGCCAAAACGGCTGGCAAGATCTTCCTTGGTGACCTCGGTATCTTCGATAACGTCATGAAGCAATGCCGCCATGAGCGTTTCAATATCGAGACGCATTTCCGCCAAGATGCGAGCAACCGCAACGGGGTGGATAATATAAGGCTCGCCAGTGGAGCGAGTTTGCCCTTCGTGTGCGTCGCGAGCAACGAGAAAAGCCTGCCGAAGAGCCTCTAGCTGAGGCTCTGGCAGGTACTCGATTGCGACTTCTTTCAGGCTATCAAAAAGATACAATTCGCCCGGTTCCCTGATTAACGGTGGTCGCCAGCAATAGCACTAACTGCTGCTAGTTCTGCAGCTTCTTGCTCTTGCAGTTCCTGACGCTCGCGAGCATCTAGGATATCTTTAGTAATTAGACCTTCTTCGATTTCACGAAGTGCAATTACTGTGTACTTGTCGTTTTCTTCAGGAACCAGTGGATCCTTACCGCCTGTTTGCATTTGACGTGCGCGGCGAGCAGCAATTTGGATCAGATCGAAACGGTTGCCAATTTTATCAACAGCGTCTTGAACGGTTACGCGTGCCATGGAGGACTCCAGTGGTTATATAAATTAGGATTGAAAATTGTACAAAATAACTTACTGATCTGCTAGTAGTGCAGACAACATGCTTTTATATTTAGCAGCTTGCTTGTCTTGCTTCAATCGTTCTGCACGAATAATTGCCTTAAAATCAATTAAAGCAACGTCGAAATCGTCATTAACGATAACGTAATCGTATTCATCGAAATGAGAGATCTCAGAACGTGCTTCTTGCATACGGCGAGCAATAACAGTTTCGCTGTCTTGGCCGCGTGTATTTAGACGACGCTCTAGTTCTTCTTTTGATGGTGGTAGGATGAAGATGCTTTTAGCCGCTGGCATCAGTTTGCGAATTTGACGCGCACCTTGCCAATCGATATCAAGGAATACGTCGATCCCTTTATTTAATTGCTCTTCGATCCATAAACGTGAAGTGCCGTAGTAGTTACCGAATACTTCCGCATGTTCAAGGAATGCACCTTGCTCTACCAAGTCAGTAAATTCTTCTACGCTAACGAAATTGTAATGAACACCGTGCTCTTCGCCCGGGCGCATGCCGCGAGTGGTATGGGACACGGATACTTTCATGTCATAGGTCGGGTTAGTTTCAAGAAGGGCATTAATCAGACTTGATTTACCAGCACCGCTTGGGGCCGACACGATGTATAGAGTACCTTTGCTCATTGCCTATTTTCACTCAGTGATAGAAGGGCGCGAAGATTATCATGATCTGCGCATAATTGAAATTAGCTAGTTGTTGGAAAATTCATCTTTTTGCTGAATATAGCTTAAGCCTAGTTGGCTTTGATGGGATTTTCATAACAGAAGCTATTTATATATAAATCATCAAGGAAGCCTAAGCTCCCTTGATGGAAATATGATGACAGTTATTCGATGTTCTGAATTTGTTCACGCATTTGCTCGATAAGCACTTTTAGCTCTACAGCAGATGCGGTGACTTCAGTATTGATCGATTTTGATGCTAGGGTGTTCGATTCACGGTTGAACTCTTGCATCATGAAATCTAAACGACGGCCACAAGCGCCACCTTTAGCCAATATTTTCTGGGTTTCTTTGACGTGAGAATCTAGGCGATCTAGCTCTTCTGCGACATCGCTCTTTTGCGCTAGCATGATCAGCTCTTGCTCAATACGGTTAGCATCAAGATCAACTTTGGCTTCTTCTAGACGAGACATAATGCGCTCACGCTGCCAGTTGATGATTTCTGGCATCATGCTGCGAACTTTGGTCGCTTCTGCTGAAATGGCATCAAGACGTTGGTCGATCAGCTGCTTCATGTTTTCACCTTCGCTAGCACGTGCCGCGATGAAGTCATCAATAGCTAATTCAAACCCAGCCAGTAGATCTTTATTAATTGTATCGAGATCTTGCTCTGGCGCTTCCATCACACCCGGCCAGTTAAGTACTTGGAATGGGCCAATATTACCTTCACCCGCGGTCTCTTTTACCCATTTCGCAGCGTGAATCACTTGTTTTGCTAACTCTTCATTGATGGTTAGCTCAGTGTTTGCAGCAATGTTGGCTTCAAAACGTAGGTTACATTCAACCTTACCGCGAGCAAGACGTTTACGGAAACGCTCACGTAATACGGGCTCTAAGCTACGAAATTGCTCAGGCATACGAATGTAAGTTTCAAGATAACGCTGGTTTACTGAGCGGATTTCCCACACAGCTGTACCCCAATTGCCTTTAATTTCGCGACGGGCATACGCAGTCATACTATGGATCATGGCTTGTGAACCTTAAAGTTGTGAATGGTGCGACGACTAACTTACCGTTACCCACGATAAGTCTTGATAATAAAGAACGAGGTGCGTCGTTACCGGGTGTAGAGATTATATGCGATATTGGCATCGAGGGGCTACTGTTTGTCGGTTTACGTAATCGTTTTCTCGTGCACTGGGATTGAGTTATCGCTATAATCGTCGGTTAATATCATCCAGCCAAAGGGAAATCCCGATGCGTCCAAGCGGAAGAAGTGCGAATCAAGTTCGTCCAATCACTATTACTCGTCAATACACGGCTCATGCTGAAGGTTCAGTACTGGTCGAGTTTGGCAATACTAAAGTTATTTGTACGGCGAGTGTAGAAGAAAATGTTCCGCGTTGGCTAAAAGGTAAAGGCCAAGGTTGGGTGACAGCTGAATACGGCATGTTGCCACGTGCTACTCACACTCGTAACCGTCGTGAAGCAGCGAACGGTAAGCAAGGTGGCCGTACGATGGAGATCCAACGTCTAATCGCACGTAGCTTGCGTGCAGCGGTTGATCTGGAAGTGTTAGGCGAGCAGATGATCACGGTTGACTGTGATGTGATCCAAGCTGATGGCGGTACGCGCACAGCATCTATTACTGGTGCGATGGTGGCACTGGTTGATGCAATTAACTACATGCTAGAAAAAGGCATGATCAAGAAGAATCCATTAAAAGGTATGGTGGCTGCGGTTTCTGTTGGCATTTACAACGGTGAGCCAATTTGCGATTTGGAATACCTTGAAGATTCAGCGGCTGAAACCGACATGAACGTGGTGATGACTGAAGAAGGTAAAATGATTGAAATCCAAGGCACAGCCGAGGGTGAAGCCTTTAGTCACGAAGAATTACTGGCAATGCTGGCGTTAGCGAAAGACGGCATTAGCGACATTATTTCAATGCAGAAAAAAGCGTTGGAAAATTAATTTTTAAGCGGTTCCTATTGGGAGCCGCTTTTTTTTGCCTAAAACAGAGTACCGTGCGGAGTGCGCGTCTGTTTTTGGTGGTTACCAGGCTGTGAGTTTAGGTAACAGGTACATTGTTAAAACACAGAGAAGTAGTTTAAGGAGACACAATGAAAGCATATCAGCGTCAGTTCATCGAATTTGCCCTAGAGAAAGGCGTACTGAAATTTGGTGAGTTCACACTGAAATCCGGTCGTAAGAGCCCGTATTTCTTTAATGCTGGCTTATTTAATACCGGTCGCGACTTAGCGCGTCTTGGTCGTTTTTATGCTGAAGCTTTGGTTGATGCCAAGATTGAATTTGATGTGTTATTTGGCCCTGCCTACAAAGGTATTCCAATTGCAACAACAACGGCGGTTGCGCTGGCTGATCACCACGATGTAGATACGCCATACTGTTTTAACCGTAAAGAGGCTAAAAACCATGGTGAAGGTGGTAACTTAGTCGGTAGCGCGCTAGAAGGTCGTATCATGTTAGTCGATGACGTGATCACTGCTGGTACGGCAATTCGTGAATCAATGGAAATCATTAAAGCGAATGGCGCAGATTTAGCAGGCGTTTTAGTGGCAATTGATCGTCAAGAAAAAGGCCAAGGTGAGCTATCAGCGATTCAGGAAGTCGAGCGTGACTTTGGTTGTGCGGTAATTTCGATTGTCTCGCTAGGGGATGTGGTGACGTACCTTTCTGAGCAAGCAGGCATGGAACAACACCTTGAAGCGGTAAAAGCGTACCGTGCAGAGTACGGTGTGTAACAACATCTGCAATGAATAATAAAAAAGCGAGGGCTAAGGCTCTCGCTTTTTTGTTTGTCGCTAGGTTTGATTAGTTTAGCTGCGCGCTTAATAGCGTCCAGTAATCGTCAAAGTTTGCCGTTGGCTTGTACTTAAAGCTTGAGCGAACGTAACGGTTTAAGCTGCCTTCTACTTGACCTAGAAGTTGTGCTGCTAAAACTGACTCATCAATAGGAAAGCCTTTACCTTCACGAATTTTACGCTCTTTTAAGATCTGGCGAAGTTGCGATTCAACACGTTCGAACAGTTGATTAATACGAGATTGAAGACGATCTTGTTCAAACATCAGAGCATGACCCGTCATGATACGAGTTAAACCAGGGTTACGCTCAGCAAACATAAGTATGAACTGCATCACCATACGTAAGCGATTCAGGGTATCTTTTTCGTCATCTAAAATGCGGTTAATACGTGTAGTAATTGAATCTTCGATAAACTCAATTAAGCCTTCAAACATACGCGCTTTGCTTGGGAAATGGCGGTAGAGAGCGGCTTCTGATACGCCAACATTCGCGGCTAGCATTTTGGTGGTGATACGTTGGCTGCCTTGATTTGACTCCAGCATGTGCGCTAAGCACTGAAGTATTTCTTCGCGGCGATTGTTCTTTTTGGTGCCTGCCATGAATTT
The DNA here is from genome assembly GCF_030685535.1 of Photobacterium leiognathi. Taxonomy (NCBI): domain Bacteria; kingdom Pseudomonadati; phylum Pseudomonadota; class Gammaproteobacteria; order Vibrionales; family Vibrionaceae; genus Photobacterium; species Photobacterium leiognathi. The sequence continues at coordinate 153,445 of NZ_CP131601.1, forward strand.
ATCGTTCCTTTACAAAATGAGACTGTCCATGGACAGTATGAAACCCGCCTATCTTAGCGATGCCTTGGCGTTGTGAAAAGTAGCGCAATAGAAATGTATGTACTTTTATTCGCAAAAAAAGCGCAGGCAAAAATGCTTGCGCTTTGCGGTCATACATGAGCCTTATTTTATCATTAAAATTGATAACACATGGCTAATTAGATCACGCTTTTTTAACATCAATATGACTAGCTACGACCTGAATGACCGAAGCCACCTTCACCGCGCTCGGTGCTATTAAAATCTTCAACGATATTAAATTGCGCTTGTACCACTGGAAGGAATACCAGTTGAGCAATACGATCGCCTGGCTCAATAGTAAATGTGGTTTCACCACGGTTCCATACCGATACCATCAGTTGACCTTGGTAGTCAGAGTCAATTAAGCCAACAAGGTTCCCTAATACGATACCGTGTTTATGGCCTAAACCTGAACGCGGCAAGATGGTTGCTGCAAGGCTTGGATCGCCAATGTGAATAGCAAGGCCAGTAGGAACAAGGTGAGTTTCACCCGGCGCTACTGTTAGGGCTTCATCTAGACATGCACGTAAATCAAGGCCAGCAGAGCCTTCAGTCGCGTAAGCGGGTAGTGGAAATTCGTTACCGACACGAGGGTCAAGAATTTTAAGATCGATACTATTCATAGTTAGCTCTAGTGGTTCGCTTGTTGGTAAAGATTAACAATTTCGTTGATTAATTGCAGCCCAAGCTCGGATTTTGCCGCCAATGGTAAGACTTTGTCACCGTTCGTCCAATACAGGTGCAGGGCATTGCTATCGCTGTTAAAGCCTTGTCCTTGGACTGATACATCGTTAGCGCAAATCACATCAAGATTTTTATTCGCCAGTTTGCCACGAGCATATTGCTCCACATTTTGGGTTTCAGCAGCAAAGCCAACCGTAAATGGGCGACTGTCTGTGAGAGCGGCAACGCTTGCCACGATGTCAGGATTCTTCACAAGTTGAATTACCATCTCATCATGACCATCTTGTTTTTTCATTTTCTGCTCAGCAACGTGAGCTGGACGAAAATCAGCAACAGCCGCACAAGCAATAAAAATGTGGTTGTTTATCGCATGTTCTAATGCGGCTTGGTGCATTTCTTGTGCGCTTTTAACATCAACACGGCTGACCCCATTTGGTGTCGCTAAATTAACAGGGCCACTGATCAGTGTGACATTCGCACCGCGTTTAGCGGCAGCTTGAGCAATGGCATAACCCATCTTTCCTGAGCTGTAGTTACTTAAATAACGTACCGGATCAATCGCTTCTCGGGTAGGACCCGCCGTCACCACAATGTTTAGAGTACTAAGATCTTGCGGTTGGAAAAAGTCTTCACATAAGTGGACGAGTTGCATTGGCTCTAACATGCGACCAGGGCCAACATCACCACAGGCTTGCTCACCGCTTGCAGGTCCCCAAATATGAAAACCTCGACGCTTTAACGTCGCAATATTCTCTTGTGTGGCGATATTGCGGTACATCTGTTGATTCATCGCAGGTGCTACAGCAATAGGGGCATCAGTAGCAAGACATAGGGTTGAGAGTAAATCGTTACCCATCCCCGCGCTTACGCGAGCAATTAAGTCGGCAGTCGCAGGAGCGAGTAAGACAAGATCAGCCCATTTTGCCAATTCAATGTGCCCCATAGAGGCTTCTGCTGATGGGTCAAGTAAGCTGTCAGCGACAGGGTGGCCTGATACGGCTTGCATTGTGAGTGGGGTAATAAACTCTTTGGCTGCGTTGGTCATTACCACATGAACTTGTGCGCCACGCTCGATTAAGCGTCGAGTGAGCTCTGCACATTTGTAAGCAGCGATACCGCCGCTAATGCCGAGAAGGATTTTTTTTCCTGCCAGTGTTTGCATCAGTTTGCCTGTCTCTTGGGGCTATAAAATTGGCAACAAGATACCATCAAAGTGGTTTGTGATCATCGCTTGGGATCAACTCTTGCGGCGATAGAATATTGTGTCTCTCGCAATTTGAGCACTGTGATTTTTGTCGATTACGTTAGTGTTGTGAAGATTTTCTCAAACCTAATTTATCTTGGTTGTGAAATTAGTCGTAGCTGTTTTGCTTATGACATACCAAAGGGAGAGGTTATGTCACTTAAGCAATTACCAGAAGCGTCACGACCACGAGAAAAATTATTATCTCATGGTTCAGATGCATTAACTGATGCTGAATTATTAGCCATTTTTTTACGCACCAGTACCCAAGGGATGAATGCTTTGGAATTAGCCACCCATTTGCTTGATGAGTTTGGCTCGCTGCGTTCGCTGTTAGGGGCTGAAAAACAGATATTTTGCCAGATGAAAGGATTGGGATCGGCAAAATTTGCACTTTTACAGGCCGTTTTGGCGTTAGGCGAGCGATATTTAGAAGAAACTTTAAAAAAAGATGATGTGCTCACTAGTCCGCAAAATACCCGTCGATATTTGGCGAAAAAATTGCGAGATAAACACCGAGAAGCCTTTTATATCCTGTTTCTAGACAACCAGCATCGGGTGATCAACGGAGAGACATTATTTGAAGGAACTATCGATTGCGCGAGCGTTTATCCGCGTGAAGTTGTAAAAAGATCGCTAGAACTTAATGCAGCGGCGCTCATTTTAGCGCATAATCACCCGTCAGGCGTCGCTGAACCTAGTCAGGCAGACCGTCGAATAACCCGCAAAATCAGCGATTCGCTGGCTTTGGTCGATATTCGTGTTCTTGATCATTTTGTTATTGGTGACGGGGAGATTGTCTCTTTCGCTGAGCGTGGTTGGCTATAAAATAGCCAAAGTTTCGTTAAAAAAGTGAGAAAGAATCTGCTCGGGACTTGAGCAACTGGTTTTGACTTAGTATAATGCGCGACCTTTGATAGCTGTGGTTATCTGTGAAATATTTTTTTGCAGTGAATTTTCCACAGTAGATATCGAGCTGAAACGATTTGGAGAAGACAGTAATGTCCCGAGTATGCCAAGTAACTGGTAAGCGTCCTGTAACGGGTAACAACCGTTCACACGCACGTAATGCCACCAAGCGTCGTTTTCTGCCGAACCTGCAAACTCATCGTTTCTGGGTAGAAAGCGAAAAACGCTTCGTTAAACTACGCCTTTCTGCGAAAGGCATGCGTATCATCGATAAGAAAGGCATTGATGTCGTTCTTGGTGAAATGCGTGCTCGCGGTGAGAACGTTTAAGAGGATTTGAAGAATGGCTAAAGGCATTCGTGAGAAGATCCGTCTAGTATCATCTGCTGGTACAGGCCACTTCTACACTACCGACAAGAACAAGCGCAACATGCCAGGCAAATTTGAGATCAAGAAATTTGATCCAGTAGTTCGCCAGCACGTGCTTTACAAAGAAGCTAAAATCAAGTAATTGGTTTTATCACTCTTTGATAAAAACCCAGCCTCGCTGGGTTTTTTTATATCTGTTACTTTCTAATTTCCCTTCACTGACGACTTTTCTGTTCGTTATTTATCAGCTAATGGTGCAATGACTTAACCAGTGTTATCTTTATTCTCATTAAGATAAGACAGGAATGGATGAATGCGCTTAACTCGACGTGGCTGGAATAACATCATCATCATTGGGGTGCTGTGCTTTATCGCGATAATTAAATTGCCAGATTTACTTCGCGAACGATTTGCACCTAAAGAAGCGGTAACGCAGGTTGTTACCGAGCAAGCTAGCCAGATTCCTAATACTGTTTTTGTCCTCTCGCCCGATCTTTTGATTCAGCGGGTTGTTTTTCCACATTTTACGCTTAAGCAAAGTAATGGGCAGTGGCAAAGCTCGTCTAACTTATCGATTTCAGCCAGTGAATTAGTACAACGTTGGCAACATCTACAAGGCACTGTGGTGGATGAAGCAACAATATCAAAGTTGAGTTTACAGCTACCACCACCGCAAACCGTGGAAGTGTGGGGGAAGCAGCAAGCAGAGCCTATTCGATTAACTGTGTATGCTTTGCCTAAGTTTTGGCTGTTTAATAATGGTCAGCATTGGGTCGCTGTGTCTGTTGCTGCGGATTATCTGTTCCCGACATCTTTATCAAATAACAAATAAAACGAGATGAGTCATGCCTGAATTACCTGAAGTGGAAGTGAGCCGAATGGGGATCTCTCCTCATGTTATCGATCAAACTGTCAAAGAAATCATTATTCGTAACCCTCGATTGCGTTGGCCTATCCCTGAGGCAATAAAAGCGATTGAGGGACAAGTGATCCGCGGGGTAACTCGAAGAGCCAAATACTTGCTGTTAGAAACCGATGCTGGCTATGCCATTGTGCATTTAGGAATGTCAGGCAGTTTACGTGTTTTACCCGTTGGAACTCCGGTTGAAAAACATGATCATGTTGATCTGGTGCTAACGAGTGGCGAAGTACTGCGTTATAACGATCCTAGGCGCTTTGGCGCGTGGTTATGGGAAGAGAAAGGGGTAACTCACCCTGTGCTTGAGAAAATGGGTCCAGAGCCGCTGAGCGACGAATTTAACGTGGAATACTTGTATGAAAAAGCTCAAGGGAAACGCACTGCAATAAAACAATTTATTATGGATAATCATGTGGTTGTTGGTGTTGGTAATATTTATGCCAATGAATCTTTGTTTGCGGCAGGTATTCACCCTAAACGTGCGGCTGGAAAAATCTCACTTGCTCGTATGACTAAGCTGGTGGCAGAGATCAAATCGGTATTAGCCTTTGCCATTCAACAGGGCGGTACGACATTAAAAGATTTTAAAAACGCAGACGGAAAGCCTGGCTATTTTGCACAAGAGCTGCAGGTGTATGGTAAAGCAAGTAAACCTTGTCCAAAGTGTGGTAAGCCATTAAGTGAGACTAAAATCGGCCAACGTGCGACAGTGTTTTGTGTTGATTGCCAGAAGTAGGTTCGATTTTAGTTAACCTAACCATCATATTTATTGAGTCGGTTTGCTTAGGATTTCCCTTCGTTGATTGAGCTAAAATGTTATTATGCTCGCAGTTTTAAGGTTGAGTAACGCTGCTTGAAGCGTTATTGAGGATAGAAGTATGAAATATCTTGTTACTCGCGTCGCTGGTTTTATTGGTAGCGCAGTGACAGAGCGTTTATGTGCCCAAGGCCATCAAGTTGTAGGTATCGATAATCTTAACGATTACTATGATGTCTCACTCAAGCAAGCACGTTTAGCTCGTATTGCTCATCCTAACTTCACCTTCATTGAATTAGATTTAGCCGATCGTGGCGGTATTGCTAATCTATTTGCCGAGCAGCAATTTAACCGTGTTATCCATCTAGCGGCACAAGCGGGTGTGCGTTACTCGATTGATAATCCATTAGCCTATGCTGATAGTAACTTAGTTGGACATCTAACGATTTTAGAAGGTTGTCGCCATAACAAGGTTGAACACCTTGTTTATGCGTCTTCTAGCTCAGTGTATGGTTTAAATCATAAGACGCCATTTAATACGGCAGATAGTGTTGATCACCCTATCTCACTGTATGCTGCTACTAAGAAATCGAATGAGTTAATGGCACATACTTATTCGCACCTTTATGGCGTACCAACCACTGGCTTGCGTTTCTTTACTGTTTATGGCCCTTGGGGGCGTCCAGACATGGCATTGTTTAAATTCACCAATGCAATTATGGAAGGGAAAGAAATCGATGTGTACAACCACGGAGATATGCGTCGTGACTTTACTTACATCGATGATATCGTTGAAGGTGTGATGCGTATTCAGGATGTGATCCCGCAGCCTAATGCTGATTGGACAGTAGAAGCAGGCTCACCAGCAACCAGCTCTGCACCTTATCGCGTGTATAACATCGGTCACGGCAGTCCTGTAAAGCTGATGGATTACATTGAAGCGCTAGAAGAGTCATTAGGCATTGAAGCGAAGAAAAACTTCATGGACATGCAGCCGGGTGATGTTTATATGACGTACGCAGATACAGAAGATTTATTTAAAGCAACGGGTTATAAGCCAGAAGTGAAAGTCAAAGAAGGTGTACAAGCCTTCGTTGATTGGTATCGTGAGTATTATCAAAAGTAATAAAAAGGCCTAATCTTAGGCCTTTTTATTTATTCCGTTATCACAATAAATTTTTCCATCTTCTTGCTTTTGTTTAAAAAGATTAAATGCGTGGGGGTTGGGGGCATTTTCTTTATGATCAAGATGGTACTGACAGCAACGTCCAAGAGATCCTTGTGATGTCAATCCTATTTGCTCTAGGCGCCATAGTAGGTCTGTATCTTCATATCCCCAGCCCTCAAAGTCTTCATCAAGACCATTAACTTTCAATAAAGAATCTAAACTCATCGCAATATTTGATCCAAAGATCGTTAAATCTGGTTTTAATCTGTTGATAATTGGAAGAATAAAGCCAGGATATCGAAGAGCTTGTTCTGGCTTAGATACTCGCTCTTTTAAGGATTGTGATAGTAACCAAAAACCGTTAAATAAACGGGATGGTGTTAAGCTGCCATTTCGAAAACAATTTGATAAGTAAGGCTTTAGATATACACGTATACCTACAGTGTAATGCTCAGTTGATGCAAATTTACGGTGATCAGCAACGAAATGAGGTGAGGGAATACAGTCACTATCGGTAAAAATAATATGATCAGCAGTGCTTGATTTGATTGCTTTATTAAGAATTGCAGCACGTCTGAATCCTAAATCTTCATGCCAAATATGACGTATAGTCAAATTTGTCTGAGAGTATTTTTGGATTAAGTCTGTAACTTCATGCGTTGAACCATCGTCAGCAATACATAAAGAGAAGTCATTATCTAGTTGATTTAGATATCCATCTAAAACGAGCTCTAGATCACGTACGTTATTGTATGCGCTCATAATAACTTCTATTTTCATATATTATATCAATGACCTTAGTTTAGGCTTACTGTTTCGTTACATAAATGAACGGTGGATTCTATCAAAATAAATCGAAGACAGTAAGATAGATACTTTTATATAGTATAAAAATTACAATGACTAAAGCTTATAGCAATTATTGATATTAAGGTAAGTTACACCTAATACCTTATTTTATTGAAATAAGGTCAATTTAATTACTTTGTTTTGAAGGCGCACTCAGCGCCTTTTTTAATGTCTATTTAGCGAGCTTTTCCAGTAATGCTGTGGTGATCAGTGGATCAACAAACTGACTAACATCACCTTTATGTAGTGCAACTTCTTTAACTATGGTTGAAGAAATGAACGAGTTTTCTTCTGCTGGCGTTAAGAAAACAGTTTCTAGCTCAGGCATTAATCGGCGATTCATATTGGCTAATTGGAATTCGTATTCAAAATCGGATACCGCGCGCAGGCCACGAACAAGAATATTGGCGTTGTGCTCTTTAGCAAAATCAACCAGCAGCCCTGAAAAACCAACAATCTCTACATTATCCAAGTGTTTGGTAATTTTTCCTGCTAGCTCAACGCGTTCATTAAGATCAAACAGTGGCTTTTTACTTGGGTTAAAAGCCACGCCAACAATCACATGATCAAACATTGCCGCTGCACGCTCAATTAAGTCTAAATGACCGTTGGTAATAGGATCGAAAGTGCCAGGGTAAATTACTCGAGTTGTCATAATAGTCGTTACTTATTGTGCTTAAGGTGAAGGCCTAAGTATTTATTTAGAACGTATTGGGCATTTATACAAGCAATAATAAACCCATGCTTACCGTCTAGAAAGCCAGCTTTAAGAATGTAAGTACGAATAAAGCTAAACATAGAGTGGATAACCGCAGAGGCAATAGATGATTTTTTCCTTTTAAAAACTTTTCTTCAGCCCAAAGCTCTGCATACTTTTGTTGTTTGCGCTGAAAATCAAAGAAATCTTCAAAAGTGTAATGTTCTAAATTACCAGTTAGCTTTTCGATTTTGCCATTAGCAGGAATCACAATAGATTCATGTACTTTGACGTCATTATATTGGGTTTCATTGCGGCGATGTAAACGCGAGATCCAATCTGGATGCCAACCAGAATGATGAATAAATTTACCAAATGCTGTGCTGAGTCTATTTACTTGATAAACCGTATTGATGTTATTGCTTGCGACAGCTTGTTGAATCGATTGACGTAGCTCTGGCGTTACTCGTTCGTCAGCATCAAGCCATAAAATATAATCGCTCTCAACATATTGTTGAGCACGTTGACGTTGCATACCAAAACCAGGCCAATCATTACTGACAAAAAACTTATTCGTGTACTGGCGTGCAATGGCTTCTGTTGTATCGCTACTGCCAGAATCAAGGATCACGATTTCATCAACCCAATCTTTTACTGAGTCTAAACATGCCGCCAGATGCTTGGCTTCATTTTTTACAATCAGTGCAACAGCAAGGCTTGGTTTGGTGTTTTGCTGGTTCATTGTTTTCTCACTGTGATTGGGTCAAATTTAAGGAGTCGATGATAGTATCAAGTTGGGTGATAACATCATCAACAGAAATCGCCGCCATAATATCGGTGCCTTTCACTCGTGCACCCCAAGGAAGCTCTGAAATAGGTTTGCCATAATGCTTTTCTGCAAATTGTTGATAGACACTGACGACATATTGTTGGCTAAGATAAGGGCCTGTACGTGTTGGGTTACTATGCCCGTACAAACCGATCACTGGTGTGCCCTGTGTGGTTGCTAAATGGGCTGGACCTGAGTCAGGAGCGATAACAACCGTTGCGTATTTTAGCAATGCGGTTAATTGGATCAGGCTTGTTTTACCAATAAGGTTAGTAATAGGGTGATGACAATGTTGTATGATCTTCTCGCCTAACGTTTGCTCTCGTTGCGTCGGTGAACCACATAGGATGACATTTAATCCTTTACTAACGGCATGATCAGCAACGGCAGCATAGCGCTCTATAAGCCAGTTGCGCTCATCTTTACTTGCAGCTGGTGATATGATCAATGTTGGTTTGTTAGTATATTGCTGAGCAAAGGCAATATCTTCATTTGATAATGGGATCTGCCAATCTGGATCCGTAAAAGGTACGCCTATGTAGCGAGCAAACTCAGCAAAGTTATCAAGTACATGAGGAGCATTTGTTTGCGGCAGCTTTCTATTCGTAAATAGCCATTGTCCCTCTTTGGCTCTTTGACGAGAGAAGCCGACTTTATAACGTGCTTTAATCCCTAAAGATAATAGGCTTGCACGCAGCGCGACTTGCATATCGAGTAGGGCATCAAACTTTTGACCTTTCAAGGTATTCCAAACTGCTTTGATCCCTTGCCAGCCTGCTTTTTTATCAAAACTGACCACCTTTATATTAGGCAGTTGACTTACAAGCTGAGCTTCTGTTTTTCCTACTACCCATGTAATACTGGTTTCTGACCAATGTTTTTGGATGGCTTGTACTACAGCAATCGCATGACACACATCACCAATAGCTGATAGCCGTAAAATACAGATAGATTGAGGTGCAGTGGTAAACAAAGCCATAGTGGTACCTAATAAAAAGTGGTTAGCGAATTATGCAGTTAGCGCTGGTAATTGTAAAATAAACCAAAATAAACAGGAGAAAGACAACAGTGCAGAAAATTAGCCATGAACAGCAAATGATATGGTTTGATGACAATTATTTAACTGTCGATCCGCATTGTTGCTTTGAGATTGATTTTTGGCGTCAACAAAATGCCATTGTCGGCTCGGCGCAAGGGCGGGGCACAACTTGGTTTGTTGCTGGCGATAAAATGGAAATGGCATTGCGTCATTATCGTCGTGGTGGCTTATTTGGTAAGTTAGTGAGTGACAGTTATTGGTTTACTGGTTGGGATAAAACCCGTAGTTATGCTGAATTGATGCTTTTAAAAGTATTACGTGAAGGTGGGGTAAACGTTCCTCGCCCTGTAGCCGCAAAAGCGGAAAAGAAAGGTTGTGTTTATCGCGCAGATATTTTGGTTGAGAAAATCCCTCATAGTTGTGATCTTGTTGCGCTACTTATTAAATCACCTCAGCCAAGTTCGGTTTGGCGCCAAATTGGTATCATGATCCGTAAGATGCATGACCAGCAGGTTTGCCACACAGACTTAAATGCCCACAACATCTTGCTTGATATGGATCAGCAAGTTTGGTTGATTGACTTTGATAAGTGCTATCAGCAATCGGGAGATAGTTGGAAAAAAGACAATCTCGCCCGTTTAGAGCGCTCATTTATAAAAGAAGTGAAGAAGCGTAATATTCAATGGCAGGCTCAAGACTGGCAAGCGTTATACGATGGCTATCAACAAGGTTAGGGATGAAGTAGCGATGAGTGTGGGCTCTCATCGCTATGAATTTAATGCAGGTAGTTAGTTATATTATCAATGGTGCGTTGTACCGCGCCCTGATTTTGCTCTACCACTTTTTTAGCGTTTTCTCCCATTACATATTGACGCTCTGGGTTATCAAACAACTCAATTACTTGTTTTGCTAGCTCGGCACTATCTTGGCAGATCTCTATCGCGTCAGCTTGCAGTAGTTGCTCTGTAATATCGATAAAGTTGTAGTAGCTAGGGCCTGTGATAGCAGGTTTTCCTACAGCTGCAGGTTCGAGTAGATTATGTCCACCGACTTTATCACCGATCAAGCTTCCCCCGACAAACGCAACATCACTACTAGCAAGAAGTAATAACATCTCACCCATGGTATCGGCTAAATATACATGGGTTTGTGGTATGAATTCAGCGTTATTGGTACGGCGATGCACGGACAATTGAAATTGCTGTTTTGCCAACATTTCAACATCATTGAAGCGTTCAGGATGACGAGGAACGATGATGAGTAATGCTTTCTCGTTGTGCTGCAATATCGTCTTAAAAGCTATAAAGACCTGCTCATCTTCACCTTTGTGAGTGCTCGCAGCAATGAATACAGGGCGATCTTGACCTAACTGAGAACGTAATTGTGCAGCGTACTCAAAGACCGTTGGCGCAATAGTAAGATCGTATTTAATTGAGCCTGTTACCGTAACCTTCTCTTTAGCCGCTCCAATATCGATAAAACGTTTTGCGTCGTCTTGATGAAGACAAAGAATGCTATCGACATTATTGAGTAGTGGTTTGGTGAAAAACGCGGCCGATTGATAACGTTGAGCAGAGCGTTCTGATAAGCGAGCATTAGCTATTACAATTGGAATCTGCTGTTTTTTAACAGTTGCTAGCGTATTGAGCCAGAGTTCTTTTTCAACAATCAGCATCAGCTTGGGTTGTACCGCTTTGAGAAAGCCTCGTACACACCAAGCAAAATCAATCGGCATGTAGCGGTGTTCAACCAAATCACCTAGCTTGGCTATTTGCTCGGCGCCAGTACTCGTTGTTGTCGTAACCACGATAGCTTGTGCTGGATATTGTTCTTTCAGCGCTTTGATTAGCGGCGTGATCGCAATAGATTCTCCAACCGATGCGGCATGGATCCAAATAGGTTTCTTACCATTAACCATAGGCGTAAAACCAAAGTGTTCTTTCCAACGCTCGCCAAAACGAGGTTTCCCAGGCTTTTGTTTGTATAGTCCAAACAGAAGTAACGGGGAAGCCAGAGCAAGCAGTAAGGTATAAACGATTCTAAGTAACATATTTACTTACGCTTGTTGCAACTTATTGATTGCATCAACCACTAAATCAGGTGTCAGCTCTGTTAAACACTTCAAATGACCTAATGGACACTCGCGCTTAAAGCATGGGCGACAACTGATATCGGTATTTAATACTTCAACATGCTCAGCTAGCGGTGGGGTATAACCTGGTGATGTTGAACCGTATAATGCTACGATATTACAGCCAACAGCGGCTGAAATATGCATCAGACCAGAATCATTGCTAACGACGGTTGTACAGGCAGCAAGTAAATCAATCGCCTCGATTAAAGACGTGTTACCAGCAAGATTTTGGCAATGCGTTTGCATTTCCTGCGGCAGGCTAGCTTTGATTTTATCGGTCACTTCACGATCTTTTGCTGAGCCGAATAACCATACTTGGTTACCTTGCTCTATCAGCGTTGCGGCTGCTTTTGCAAAATGTTGCTCAGGCCAACGTTTTGCTGGACCAAATTCAGCGCCAGGACATAAGCCAATCACGGTTCTTTCTCGGTTTAAACCGAATTTAGTTAGTGCTTCATTTTGAGCGGTGGCGTCGATGGTGAGCTTTGGATGTGGCATATCAGTTAAACAGCCAGAGCCTGTCATTTCCGTTGCTGGATGCGCTAGTGCAATATAGCGTTCAATCATCAAGTTGAATGATTTTTTGTTATTGCGCAGATCATTGAGTAAGCCGTAACGCATCTCACCTTTCCAGCCGGTACGAACAGGGATCTTGGCAAATAAGGGGATTAATGCTGATTTGGCTGAGTTAGGTAAAACATACGCATGATCATAGCTGTCATCGCGAAGAATTTTACCTAATTGATAGCGAGCAAACAGGTTGAGATCGCCATGTCCAAGAGGCATTTCAATTGCTTGATTAACCTCAGGCATACGCTCGAGTACGGGCTTACACCAACCGGGTGCCATTACATCAATGATAGCGTCTGGGTGAAGCTTTTTAAGCTCGGTATAAAGACATTGTGACATCACCATGTCGCCAACCCATGATGGGCCAATAATTAATATTTTCACATTACAACCGTTGTTTTAAACGCTTTGAAAGAAGTTCAGCTGTTGCTTTGTTGTTTCTTGGATTGAAAAATGCGCTTTTAATCGTTGTTGTGCATTTTGCCCCATTTCAACGCGTATAGTTTCAGACTCTGCTAATTGTTTAATTTTATCAGCTAATGCTTGAGGATTATTGGTTTCGACCACAAAACCAGTTTTACCTTCTTCTACTAACTCTTTACTGCCGCCAGTGGTTGTGACAACGGAAGGTTTTGCCATTGCCATCGCTTCGATAATTGTTTTGGGTAGACCTTCACCGCTAATAGATGGCTGTACCTGGATATCGGATGTCGCCATGATTTCAGGTACATCAGAGCGATAACCTAAAAAGTGAATACGACTTTGCATGCCACTGTTTGCTGCCAGTTGGTTATTTTCTTCCGTATCCATATCACGACCAACGAGTACTAGATGTAGATTGTCGATATCGGCTAACTGCTTAGCTGCATCAAGCAGAACATGAACGCCTTTAGATTTACGTGCATTGGCAACACAGGTAACAATAATATCATCATCGGTTAAGCCGAGTTGCTCTCGTGGCAGAGCATCTGCTTGATACCAAGCTAAATCATGACCTTTATAAATGGTTTGAACTTTTTCAGGTGCTAACTTAACAACGCTTCGCACTGACTCTGTAACCGCTTCTGCGACACAAGAAATCCCATTCACGCGAGGATGAAGATGCGTTAAATATGATGATGGGTCATGACGATAAATACCACCAACAGTGCCACGGTAGCTGATAAGTTTTGTATCTGGAAAACCAATACAAGCAAACGCAGCGTTAGGGATAGTCTTAGAGTTAAGTGCATACACCACATCATAATGGTGTTGGCGTAGTTCATGACGAATTGTTTTTATTGTTCTGAAGCAAATTTTACGACTTGGGTAGCAATCGATAACCGTTATTCCAGCTTCACGAAAACGCTCGACATAAGGAGCATCACCTTGAGTGATAATAGTGACTTCGTGACCTTGTTTGACCATCTCGATACACATTTCGGCTTCTGGCCTAACGCTGTTCCAAGCATCTAAATAAGAACTTAATACGAGTATTCTCATGATCGTTTCTCTCTCATTGAAATGCTTGTTGCTAGAAGAATGACTGTCATTAGAGAATAAAAAATCATTCCCGAATTATGGCGGAACATAGCTTGAGACAAACAGTAACCTATCATCATGATCACACTGATAGCACCACACTGGTTGAGCATTTTTTGTTGAGGCGAGTTTGCAATATTATGATTTTTGACAAAGATACTCAGAGGAATAATAAAAATAGCGAGTAGTGCTGCTAGTCCAATAACACCACGGACAGATAAATCTTCTAAGAATTGGTTATGGGAGTGTGAATCTAAAAAGTTTTTAATCACTTGTGCATTCACAAGACCTTCATGCGCCCACTTTTCTCTTAGTACTTCTCTACCTTGGTAACCTGCACCAATAATAGGGTGCTGTTCTGTGGTGTAAATAGCGCTTTTCCAAAGTTCAAACCGAGCACCTAAAGAAGAGGTTTGATCATGACCTTTTTGATACTGCACAATCTCTTGGGTAGCTTCATTTAAACGTGTTTTTATTTCCATATTCTGGCTAAGAGAAAATACAGCAGTTCCAAGAACAACAATGCTAAATATAGCTATTTTTTTAGAAATAAATTGACGATTACTGAAGGCTAAATAAATGATAGCAATAGGTAAAAATATCCAGCCGCCACGACTTCCTGAAAGAAAACTGGCATAGATACCTAAAAGTGCTGCAATTAAACTGAGCGTAAATTTCCACCATGACTTTTGGTCTAGATAATAAAGACTAATAGTGAGGCTTATTACCCCTAACGTCATTGCCATATTACCAGACTGAATAGGCATATAGCCTTTTAATGATGGGTGAATACTTTTGTATAAATCACTAAAGGCTCTACCTGTTTTAAAATCATAAATGTGAATCATTGCTACAACACCCGCAATGATGGAGCCGATGATAAAACCTGAAGTCAAGATATTAACTTTCGGTGGATAGAGCAGTAGTAATAGAAATATAGGTAGCACTAATACAAAACGGCTAGGCATATCGATTTCAGAAAGGCTTCCACCGTAATAAAGCGTTGAGGCTAAATAGGTGAGAAAGTAAATGCTAAAGCTACTTAATACCCATTTCACTTGTGTTGTATAGTTAACTTTTTTGAATTGCCAACAAAACCCAAGTGCAGCTACTAATAATAAAATTGGTGGTAAGTTATAACCTTTACCGTAAGCAAGGCATAAAATAGGAAAGCTTGCGACGAGCAAGCTTATGATTATTTCACGATTTAAAAAGCGAAGAAGATTCATTTTATTTCTTTACCTGATACGGATTCTCATCACTATTCGGACGTGTCTTTAATAAACGCAGAATCCACATATATTGTTCTGGACGTTCACCAACGTATTGCTCAATACATTCGTTCATCATACGAGCATCTTGCTCTTCTGTTTCACTAGGGAAAGGCAGAGCAGGGTAAAAATCTAATTCATATTTGCCTGTTTCACTGTTGTACATAGCAAACAGAGGGACGATTTTCGCGCGGCTTAATTTAGATAGTCGACCAAGACCGGACATCGTTGCTTTAGTTGTACCGAAGAAATTAACAAATACACTGTGCTCAGGGCCAAGATCTTCATCAGGTAAGTAATAACCTAAGTACCCTTCACGAATTGATTTGATAAATGGTTTAATACCACCACTGCGCTCATAAACACGACCGCCGTATTGCACGCGTTGACGATGCATCAACCAGTCTGAGACGGGATTTTTCTGTTTTTTCGCCATCGCAGATACTGGCAAACCGCGTGATGCGAGTAGCACTGCAGGAATATCAATTGCCCAAGTGTGAGGAACCAATAAAATCACGCTTTGCTGCTGATCGGTGAGAGTGGTGAGGTTCTCCATCCCACGGATCTCGGTATTATCTTCTAGCCAGAATTTGCTGCGGACACTTAATGATGCAAACCCTAGTAAAAATGTACCCGCGGTAGTGATGCTTTGCAGTAAGATCTCTTCACGCTCAGCCTCAGTTTTTTCAGGAAAGCACATTTGCAAGTTTACGCGCGCACGGCGATTCGCTTTACTATTAAGCTTGATTGCTTGTTTAGCAAAGGTACTTGCAATGGCGCGACGCATCTTATGTGGCAGTAAGCAAAACAAAGATGCCAGTAATACTGCAAGCCAAGTTCCCCAGTATTTAGGATGTAAAAATGACCACTCAAACTGTGGGTTATAGGCTTGTTTGTCGTAATGGTTATCAATCATATCGTTATTATTTATTTAAAATAGCCATGTATTCAGCAACACCTTCAGCAACGGATTTAAACGGTTCTGGGTAACCTGCTGCACGTACTTTTGTTAAATCTGCTTGAGTATATGCTTGGTAGCGACCTTTTAAGTGTTCAGGGAACGGAACAGATTCAACGTCACCTTTACCGTGGAATTTAACGACCGCGTCAGCGACAGCTTGGAACGATTCTGCGTTACCCGTACCGCAGTTAAAAATACCGGATACGCCATTTTCTAGGAACCATAGGTTCATTTTGCACACATCGCCGACGTAGACGAAATCACGTTTGAAGTTCTCTGAACCTTCAAACAGTTTTGGATTACCGCCAGCATTAATTTGGCTGTTGAGGTGGAAAGCAACAGAAGCCATGCTGCCCTTATGTTGTTCACGAGGACCATACACGTTGAAATAACGGAAACCAGTGATCTGAGAGAGTTTCTCGCCATGTGCTTCAGCATCTTGCCAAATGCGGCGTACGTAGTTATCAAATTGCTGTTTTGAGTAACCGTAGACGTTTAGCGCACCTTCATAAGGCTTCTCTTCAATGAAATCATGGTCGCGACCACCATAGGTTGCAGCAGAAGAGGCGTATAAGAATGGAATTTCACGTTCTAAACAATAATGTAATAGCTCTTTTGAGTATTCATAGTTGTTTAGCATCATGTATTTACCGTCCCATTCAGTGGTTGCAGAGCAAGCACCTTCATGGAAGATAGCATCAATGTGACCAAACTCATCACCCGCCATGATTTGGGTGATGAAGTCTTCTTTATCCATGTAGTCGGCAATATCTAAATCCACAAGGTTGGCAAATTTAGTGCCGTCTTTGAGGTTATCCACCACTAAAATATCGTTACGACCTTGCTCGTTGAGGGCCTTTACGATGTTGCTGCCGATCATGCTGGCGCCGCCAGTAACAATTATCATGGGAGAAATCCTTCATTGATGAAATAACGGCTTGTAGTTATCGACCTACAAAACCAAAAAAACGTTAACTTATGATAACATTATATGCAGCAGAAGGGCGAAGGAAGTCAATGAAATGAAAACCCGAGACAGAATTATTCATGCGGCATTAGCGTTATTTAACGAGAAAGGTGAGCCAAACGTAACGACGAACCATATCGCCGCCGATCTCGGGATAAGTCCGGGAAACCTTTACTATCACTTTCGTAATAAAGAGCAAATCATCCACAGCATTTTTGATTTGTATGCCACAGACTTGCAAGTAAGTTTTCAACCGCGTAGCGAAGCGGAAACTACCGAAAGCCTTTTAAGTTATCTTGATGCTGTGTTTTTACTGATGTGGCGTTATCGTTTTTTCTACGCCAATTTGCCTGACATCTTACGTCGTGATCCTGAATTGCAGCTTAAGTACTTAGATGCACAAGCACAACTGCGTAGCAATATTGCGGTATTGATGCAAAGTTTAAAAGAAGGTGGTTTGGTTGATATTGATGATGACGATCTAAAGACCTTAGCAGACACATTATTGATGGTGGCATCGAGCTGGATCAGTTATCAAACTACACAAGTTGCTGGTGCTAGAATTACCCCTACGGTGATTTATAAAGGGGTGATTCAAATACTGAATATTGTCAGACCACTGGCGACATTGAAGGGTAGAGAGCGAGTCGAAGCATTAAAGCAGTACTACGAACAAAAAGAGCAGCAATCCTAGCGTGAAGATGTAGTTGCGAATAAAGAGATAATAAAAAAGGTTGGGATAGAAATATCGCCAACCTTTTTTGTATTAGTTAGAGCTTAGCTTAGTCCAACCAAGGTTTAGGATTGGTTGGTTGCCCTTTACGGCGGATCTCAAAGTAGAGTCCTGGTTTTTCCTGACCGCCACTATCACCGACGAGGGCAATAGGCTCTCCGGCTTGTACCGTATCACCGACTTTTTTCAGTAGGGTCTGGTTATAGCCATAGAAACTCATATCACCTTTACCGTGATCAATACCAATCATCAAACCATAGCCACGTAGCCAATCGGCAAACACGATACGACCAGAGTAAATAGCGCGTACTTGGCTACCAAGTGGTTTACTAAATACCATGCCTTTCCAATGCAATTGACCACGTTGTAGTGAGCCATAGTTATGCAGGATAGGACCTTTCACTGACCAATAAAGCTTGCCTTTATGACGTGCTAAACCGTCCATTGGTACACGTGCTTGTTGACGTGCATATTGCTGGTCGATTTCGCGAGCTTCTGCTTCAGCTGCCGCGCGTTCTTTGGCTTCTTTCGCGGCTTTGATACGTGCTTCAGCTGCCGCTTTTTCGCGGGCTCTGCGTTCGGCCTCTTCACGAGCACGACGTTCTGCTTCTGCTTTTGCTTTAGCAATAGCTGCAATCATGCGTTTTTCGTTCGCCTGAAGCTCTGCTAAGTCTTCGTTACCACTGGTAATTTGATTCTTAATGCTAGAGAGCGTCTTTTGACGTGATTGTTGCTGTTGATCCAGTGTTTGTTTTTGTTGCTTAAGTGCATTGAGCGCTTGTTGTTGCTCTGTTTTTTGCTCTTTAAGCTCGTGCACTTTCATCTGAATTTCAGTTTGTGTGGCATCGAGTGCATCAATGGCTTCAACACGAGCTTTACTGATGTGTTCAGCGTAGGTTGTCATGCGATCAAGGCGTGTTGAATCTTCGCCACTGAGTAGGCTGGCGATATCGCTGTCTTTACCTTGACGAAACTGGGCGTTGAGAAGAGAAGCAACAACCGCTTTTTGTTGCTGTTGTTTTTGCTCAAGCTCTGCTTGTTCGGCGTTTAACTTATCAATTGTGCGTTTAATCGTGGCTAATTGATTGTTTGTCGCATGAATATCATTTGCAGCTTTGGCAATGTTCAGTTCGTGTTGTTTCAATGCTTGTTGCAAGCTGTTGTATTTCTTTTGCTTGCTTGCCAGTTGATTTTTTTGGCGTGAGATTTCCTGTTTTACGCCATCGAGCTGGTTTTGACTGGACGCTGCACATGGAACCGCAAATGCCATGCATAGTAAAGCGCCAGTGCATAATGCACTGGCGCGGATTTTTTTGTTTAGATGTTTTCTAATCATATCTCGCATGGAGATAATTATTTCAGATTGTATAGCACCTGACCAGACATCTCTGCAGGGATTTCCATATCTGTTAGTGAAAGCATCGTTGGTGCAAGATCTGACAGTTTACCACCAGACTTAAGCTCTAAGTCTTTACCACCTACGTAAATAAGCGGTACTGGTAGGTTAGTGTGTGCAGTGTGGATACCGCCAGTTGCCGGATCAACCATCATTTCTGCGTTACCGTGGTCAGCTGTGATCAATAGTTGACCGTCAGCTTCTTTGATTGCAGCTACTACTTTACCTAGGCAAGTATCTAGTGCTTCACAAGCTTTTACTGCCGCATCGTAAACACCAGTGTGACCAACCATATCACCGTTAGGGTAGTTACAGATGATCATGTCAAACTCGCCGCCTTTGATTGCAGCAACAAGCTTTTCAGTTAGCTCTGGTGCGCTCATTTCAGGCTGTAGATCGTAAGTTGCTACTTTTGGTGAAGCAACAAGCTGGCGTGATTCACCGTCAAACTCGTTTTCAACACCACCGTTGAAGAAGAACGTTACGTGTGCGTATTTCTCTGTTTCAGAGATACGTAGCTGCTTCTTACCTTTCTTCGATAGCCACTCACCTAGTGTGTTATCTAGGCTTGCAGGTGGAAATGCTGTTGTTAGCTCAATGTCTGCAGCGTATTGCGTTAGCATTACGAAATCAGATAGTTGAGGGAACTGCTCACGCTCAAATGCAGTGAAACCTGGCTCAAATGCACGCGTGATTTCACGAGCACGGTCAGCACGGTAGTTCATGAAAATAACGCTGTCGCCATCTTCCATGATTGCTGCTTCTTGACCTTCAGCGCGGATTTCTGTTGCTTTAACAAACTCATCGTTTTCGTCACGCTCGTAAGCTGCTGCTAGACCATCAACCGCGTTTGCTACTGTGTATTCAGCTTTAGCTGCAGTTAGTAGGTTGTATGCTTGTTCAACGCGATCCCAGTTGTTATCGCGGTCCATAGCGTAGTAACGACCGATAAGAGAAGCTGTACGACCTTTACCTAGTTTTGCAAATAGCTCATTGAAGCGAACTAGTGAATTTTTCGCGCTACGAGGTGGAGTATCACGACCATCTAGGAATGCGTGAAGGTAGATCTTCTCTGCACCACGTTTTGCTGCCATTTCAATGGCTGCAGCAATGTGATCTTCGTGGCTGTGTACGCCACCTGGAGATAGAAGACCTAAGATATGAACCGCTTTACCTGCATTTACTGCTTTATCGATAGCAGAAACCAGTGCCGCGTTTTCGAAGAATTCACCGTCGCTGATCGCTTTAGTGATACGAGTAAGATCTTGGTATACCACACGACCAGCACCAATGTTGGTGTGACCTACTTCAGAGTTACCCATTTGACCATCTGGTAGGCCAACATCGATACCTGAAGCTGAAATTAGGGTGTTAGGACTATGAGCAAGTAGCTCATCCATTACTGGTGTATTAGCGTTAGCAATAGCGTTATCCGCATTATCTTCGCGGTAGCCCCAACCATCTAGAATAACAAGTGCAAGTGGTTTCTTCGCAGACATGTCCTGTCCCTCTTCGAATAAAATAAATCTATATCAATTGCCTTAAACGTCTATTGAATAGGCAGCTTTAAGGTAATTGCAATATCCCTTTACGTAATTTTACTACAGAATTGATGAGAAACTGTAGGAGAAGATCAAACTAAGCGTCGGACGTATTGTGACCTATTCGACAAAATATATGCATTTATTGTCTCGAGTGTAAGTCCTAGATCACAGTTTTTTTCTATTTCATTAATAGGTAAGGCTGTGATTAGCTTTTATACTGAGGCGTGCGCTGACTTATTTACGTCAACAAGTGAGTTGAAGCGCGGAATCAATACCGTGTGCTGTACATGACAGGTAACAACGGTATACTCAAAATCTTTTAAAAATCCCGTTAATCTTGGTTGCGAGTCAGCCATGAAGCAGAGCGAAGCAAATGCAACAATATATTGATTTTTTTACAAGTAATCCGATTTTATCTTTAGTGTGGGTGGGTTTAGTTGTTGCCATCATTGGTTCAATGGTGAAAGAAAAAACAGCAACTTACAAAGTCATTGGCATTAATGATGCGACAGTATTAGTAAACCGTGAAGAGGGTGTATTTGTTGATATTCGCTCTCGTGATGAATACCGTAAAGGTCATATTGCGGGCTCACTTCACGCTTTACCAAGCCAAATTAAAGAACAAAACCTTGGTGAGCTTGATAAACATAAATCAGCCCCAATTATAGTGGTATGTAAGACAGGTCAAACTGCACAAACTACGGCAGATGACCTAAATAAAGCAGGCTTTACTAACGTTAACGTTCTAAAAGATGGCTTAATTGCATGGAACGAAGCGAATTTACCGCTAGTAAAAAGTAAAGGTAAAAAGTAAGTCGCACATATTTTGCGGTAGGGTAAACACGCTGCCGCCATTTATTTAATACAGCCTGTGGTTAGCACGATGGCTGGCGTATTCAATCTCGCATTGACGAGCATAAAAAAGGACTCCGGAAATGGCTGAAGCAGCAAATACAGACGCACAACAAAACTTCCAAATTCAACGTATCTTCCTAAAAGACGTTTCTTTTGAAGCGCCAAACTCACCTGACATGTTCCAAAAAGAATGGAACCCAGATGTGAAATTAGATCTTGATACTCAAAGCCGTGAACTAGCTGAAGGTGTTTACGAAGTTGTGCTTCGTCTAACTGTGACAGTTAAGAACGCAGAAGAAAATGCATTCCTATGTGAAGTACAACAAGGTGGTATTTTCACTGTTGCAGGTATGGAAGCACCACAACTAGCACATTGTCTAGGTGCGTTCTGTCCAAACATCCTATTCCCATACGCTCGCGAAACTATCTCAAGCCTAGTGGTTAAAGGTACGTTCCCACAATTGAACCTAGCACCAGTTAACTTTGATGCGTTGTTCATGAACTACCTACAAAACCAAGCTGAAGCGAACGCAGAAGCTTAATAAGCAAAGTAACAATTATGACTAAGAACGCGAATAATACGATTTCAATGGCCGTGTTGGGTGCAGGATCTTACGGTACCGCACTGGCGATTGCACTATCTCGAAATGGCGCGAACGTCATTTTGTGGGGCCATGAGCCTGAGCACATGGCACAGTTGGAAATTGATCGTGCCAATGAAGCGTTTCTTCCTGGTGTGCGCTTCCCTGATTCATTGATTGTAACGTCAAACTTACAAGATGCAGTGGAAGGCAGTCGTGACATCCTTGTTGTAGTTCCAAGCCATGTTTTTGGCATGGTGTTATCGCAAGTTAAACCGTTCCTACGTTCTGATTCTCGTATCTGTTGGGCAACCAAGGGACTTGAACCTGAAACTGGACGTTTACTGAAAGATGTTGCGGTTGATGCGTTAGGCAGTGATGTACCGCTTGCGGTGTTATCAGGGCCAACATTTGCGCAAGAGCTGGCTGCGGGTTTACCAACCGCGATTTCTGTTGCCTCTCCTGATGCTGAATTTGTTGCCGATCTTCAAGAAAAAATTCATTGTGATAAAACCTTTAGGGTGTATAGCAACAGTGACTTTATCGGCATGCAATTAGGTGGCGCAGTGAAGAACGTTATCGCCATTGGTGCGGGTATGTCTGACGGTATTGGCTTTGGTGCTAATGCGCGTACAGCGTTAATTACTCGTGGTCTTGCTGAAATGTGCCGCCTTGGTGCTGCCTTAGGAGCACAGCCTGAAACCTTTATGGGCATGGCTGGCCTTGGCGATCTTGTGCTGACATGTACTGATAACCAATCACGTAACCGTCGATTTGGTTTAGCATTAGGTGCAGGTAAAAGCGTTGAGCAAGCACAGCAAGATATTGGTCAAGTTGTTGAAGGGTATCGTAATACCAAAGAAGTTTGGCAATTAGCGAAACGTAACGGTGTTGAGATGCCAATCACTGAGCAAATTTACCAAGTACTTTATCAAGGTAAAGATGCCCGTGAAGCGGCTAAAGAATTGTTAGCACGCGAGAAAAAATACGAATAACAGCAAGATATCAAAGGTCAGTGCCTTATTATCTACTGTTTCAATAACGCGAGCCTCGGCTCGCGTTGTTTTTTTTTGCAATCAGGTTAAAGTAATACCTGACCAATTAAGTATAGTTATAAATAGAATACATTAAGTAGCAGAGGGTGACGTGAAGCAATGTCAACAACACCAGCTTTGGCAAGCGATCAAGCAGGAAGCACGCGAGCAGTCAGAGCATGAACCTATGCTGGCGAGTTTTTATCACGCCACCATTATTAAGCATGATGATTTAGCCTCTGCATTGAGTTATATCTTAGCCAATAAATTAGCCACGCCATCAATGCCTGCGATGGCAGTACGAGAAGTGATTGAAGAAGCTTTTGCCAGTGATTGCAATATTGTTGAAGCGGCTTCTTGTGATATTCGTGCTGTCGTTGAGCGCGATCCGGCGATTGAAATGTATTCTATTCCACTGCTGTATTTAAAAGGTTGCCATGCGCTACAGGGCTACCGTGTTGCAAACTGGTTGTGGAAACAAGATCGAAAAGCATTAGCTGTGTATCTACAAAACCAAATCTCAGTGGCGTGTCAGGTGGATGTGCATCCGGCAGCGAAAATCGGTCGAGGGATAATGTTTGACCATGCAACGGGAATTGTGATTGGCGAAACTGCCGTGGTTGAAAACGACGTCTCGATTTTGCAAGACGTGACGCTAGGTGGTACAGGTAAAGAAGGCGGCGACCGTCACCCGAAAATTCGTGAAGGTGTGATGATTGGTGCTGGTGCGAAAGTGCTAGGTAATATTGAAGTGGGCGAAGGGGCGAAAATTGGTTCTTGCTCTGTGGTATTAAACCCAGTGCCTGCGCATACCACTGTTGCAGGTATTCCAGCAAAAGTGGTGGGTCGACCAAGTACTGATAAGCCATCAATGGATATGGATCAGCAATTTAATGGCTCATCCCAAACCTTCACACAAGGTGATGGTATTTAACTATATTGTTTGAAACACAAGATTTGAAAACGGCGATCATTTGATCGCCGTTTTTGTTTTTATACCGCGCCGTTAAAGCCCATTTGGCGCCATGCTTCAAATGAGATGATCGCCACTGCATTTGATAAGTTAAGGCTACGGCTATCAGGTTGCATTGGAATACGTAAGCGCTGTTCAAGCGGAAGACTGGCAATGAACTCAGCAGGCAAGCCACGGGTTTCAGGGCCAAATAGCAGCACATCACCTTGTTCGAACTTTGCGTTAGTATGGAAGTTGGTAGTTTTTGTCGTACAAGCAAAAATACGACGGCCTTGCATTGCTTCCATGAAAGCGGCGAAGTCTTTATGGCGATGGACATGGGCTAAATCATGGTAGTCCAATCCTGCACGACGCACTTTCTTTTCATCAAGATCAAAACCTAGTGGCTCAATTAAGTGCAAGTTTGCGCCACAGTTGGCACTTAGACGAATAATATTGCCAGTATTTGGGGCAATTTCTGGTTCATATAACGCAATATCAAACATAGCTCATCGCTTCATTAACGCAAAAGATAGTGCATTGTGACAAGCACTGCCTGAACAAGCAAACTGAGAATAATAAAGGTTATTGTTAATAACGATAAAATTAATTGTTGTGATTTTTGTATTGCTATTAGGCATACTCGGCAACCTTTTTTTGCTTATGTGTAATTTACCTTGCTTGCTATGAAAAATCTGACTATTGCTGAATACAAGTTTTTCTTTGTCCGCTTTACGTTGATCTTTTTATTGTTGTTGACGGTGTTTATGTCGATTTTTTACTTCGACTCACAATCTGATCTCGAACGACGTAAAAGCAATATTCAAGTGCAGCAAAAAGCGCTACTGGTAGGTAAGAAAAACTATATTCAAGTGGTAATAGGCTCAGTGGTGAGAGAAACCGCGCTGCTTTCAGATATTGCGATCAACCATGAAATATTTCGGGTGATGGCATTAGAAAATAAGGCAGAAAAGGCGTTATTACTTGCCCGTTTTTCAGAAGCATTAAAGTCGGTTAGTCAACGAAAAGAGATCTACGATCAAATGCGTTATCTCGATTTAGAGGGCAATGAAGTCGTTCGCGTCAATTTTAATGATGGGCGAGCTTTGATTGTGCAGCCGAATGGATTGCAGCAGAAAAGGCATCGCTATTATTTTAAAGAAGCAGCTAAATTGCAGCATAAGGGTATTTACATCTCGCCACTGGATTTAAATATTGAACATGGTGCTATCGAAGTGCCTTATAAACCGATGATCCGTTTATCTGCCCCGGTGTTTGATAAAAAGGGGAATAAACAAGGGATTGTGATCATCAACTATTTAGCCAAGTACTTAATGGAAGGGCTAGGTTTATTCAATCTTAATGGCGGCACTAACTATATGTTAGTCAACAGTGACGGGTATTTTCTGTACAACAATTTACACCCTGAAAAAGAATTTGCCTTTATGTTTACTGATAAAAAGGATCAAACGATTTATCAGCAGTTTCCTGAGCTGGAAGTTCAAATCCAAGCAATGCAGTCGGGGCAAATAGAGACATCGAAAGGTGTGATGACCATAGAATCTGTGGGTGCTGTTGGGCGGGTTAACCCTTACTGTTTTCAGGAATACCATGTAACGGAAAACAATTCGACGGCGTGGAAGCTGATTTCTTTTGTTGCTTTTGATAAGCGCGGCGATTTCATTAAGGCGATCGAACATCATCAAACCTTGGTTTATATCGCGATTATTTTGAGTTTGGTTTTATCTTATTGGTTTGCTCGTTATCAGTTAAAGGAGCATATCAATAATCAACGGATCAATGTACTAGCGCATCATGATGGTTTAACTGGGCTTGTTAATCGCATGGCCTTTGTAAACCAAGCCAATTTGATGCTTGAAAGCTTTATGCATGATGAAAAATCAGCGTGTTTACTCTATATCGATTTAGATGATTTTAAGCCAATCAATGATCAATATGGTCATGCGACTGGAGATAAGGTGCTGATACACATGGCATCGATAATGCGTAAAGTGTTTGGTAAACAGGCATTGTTAGCGCGTTTAGGTGGAGATGAATTTGCGGTGTTGCTATCTTCAGCGAAACATTTAGAAAGCCCCGAGCAATATGCGGCTTCGTTGCAACAACTGTTAGGTTGCCCCTTTGAAGTTGCACCTGATACATATATTCATATCCACTCAAGCATTGGTGGGTGTTGCTTTAATGGTGAAATCACACTTGAAGAATTGATGCACCAAGCTGATATGGCAATGTATCAGGCGAAACGTAAAGGCAAAAATCAAACCTGTTTTATCTAACTTAACGACATAACGGCAGCGTAATCGTGATATTTAATCCGCCTAGCGAGCTTTGTTTTGCCTCAATGGTACCGCGATGTTGGCGGATAGCGCTTTCTGTAATTGCAAGCCCTAACCCTGTACCGCCACTATCACGATCGCGGGCAGTGGAAACGCGATAAAAGGGGCGGAAAATATCGTCTAATTCGGCTTCAGGCACTCCCTCGCCATTATCGTCAATGGTAATGGTGAGCAGGTGTTGCTGGACTGAAAAATTGAGCTCAATGACGTCATTGCCATATTTGATCGCGTTACGAATAACGTTCTCAAGGGCACTGATCAATAGATTAGGATTACCAGTGATAGACCAATCTTGCAGCGTGTTATAACGCAACGTTTTATGGCATTGCTCGGCTTCAAATTTCGCATCTTCTAGCATTTCATACCATAACGTATGGCAATCAAGTTGCTCGTTTTGTTGATGGCTATTTACCTGCATACGCGAGAGCTCTAATAACTCACCAATCATGGTTTCTAGTCGTTCTGCTTCGGTATCGATCCGGCTTAATTCTTTACTGCTCCCTTGCTTGCGTTGGGCGAGCGCTGTTGCCATGCGTAAACGAGTAAGAGGAGAGCGTAGTTCATGGGAGATATCAGACAGTAAACGCTGCTGTCCACTGATCATGGTATTTAATGCCCCAACCATTTGATTAAAGCTCGCACCAGCTTGTTTGAATTCGCGAGGTCCGGTTTCTAGGTTAGGATCGGCGGTAAATTCCCCTTGTGCGACACGCTCTGCGGCATCTTGTAACTGTCTGGCAGGGCGCGTTACAGCCCAAGCAAGCCACAACAAAAATGGAGTACTGACTAGCATGGTAACCAGCAGCAGTTTAAAGGGTTTATCTAATATTTGAATGATAAACGGCGGTGCTCCTCGCCACACGGTGCCGTTATACATATAGATATCACCGTTAGGAGTGTTGACAGCAAAAGGACCTGCTATCATCCAGCGACCGTAAAGGCGCTGTTTAGGTGACGCAGGGTTATCCGACACCGTAATAAAGTTACGCAGTGCTTTAGTATGTTTTTGTGGTGCGATGATATCGCCATCAATCGTAGTGAAGTAGATTTGATCATCATGGCTGTCTCGACGCTTGGTTAAGCGGCGGATTTTCTGATCAAAAGACAAGCGTTTAAAATTATCATGACGTGGATAGGTGAGCGCTTGAGAAACATTGGTGGCGGTGCTTTCTAACCGTTTTAAGTGTGGCTCGGGGATCGCTTGTCCGGTACGGGGGTCGAGTTGAAATAACAGTACAATCGTTACTACGACCACAAATAACGTGAACCAAAAGATAGCAAAGATACGGCCGTATAGACTGGTGATCCCTGGAAATTTCATTAGGCTTCCTCTACCAATAAGTAACCTTTACCACGTAGTGTTTTGATCCTCGGTTTGCCGTCTAGACGCTCTGGAAGTTTCTTACGAATGTTAGAAACATGCATATCGATAGCGCGATCAAACTGGGCTAAGCGTTTCCCGAGCACTTCTAAGCTTAAGGTTTCTTTAGCGACAATTTGCCCTGGGTGTTGAACAAAATAGCTCAGTAGCGCAAGTTCTGTACCTGTCATCTCAATAGCTTGATCATGGCAAAACACTTCTTGTCGACCGGGATAAATCACAATGTCTTGGTAGGTTAACTTATCCGCTTTGTTGGCTGCTTTATCATTATTACCTTGGGTGCGACGCAGTACTGCACGCATTCGCGCCAGTAGCTCACGATCACTGAATGGTTTAGGCAGATAATCATCAGCACCTAGCTCTAACCCTAGTACGCGATCAATTTCATCCCCTTTGGCGGTGAGCATCATTACAGGGGTAGTGTGGGATTCTCGTAGGCGGCGGAGCATTTCTGTTCCGTTCATCACTGGCATCATTACATCAAGCAAAATGAGATCGATGCTGCTATCAACCTTTTCTAATCCTTGTTGGCCATTATTGGCTTCAACCACGTCAAAGCCTTCTAACTCTAAGATATCTTTTAATAATGCGGTGAGTTCAACGTCATCATCGACCAGTAAAATTTTCGCCATGTGTCATCCTATGAGAGATAGAAATGCTGATTAGATAATGAGGCTAGTATCGCTAATGTCAGCCTTAACGCCAAGTTTCCCTGTAATAGCTTTACTTAGCTTTACGTTTACTCGACAGCGCTTTACTTGCTAGCCGTTATTATTACTACCAAGCAAACGGCATAGCTTGCCGCCCCCTAATAACTGGAGAGATAAGCATGAAGATGTTCAAGAAAACAATGATGATGGCGATTGCAGTACCAATGGTATTAGGTTCAATGTCAGCATTTGCAGCCCCAAATTCACATGGTATGAAAGGGCATCATGGTGAGCGTAGTCTTTTTAAACAGTTAGAGCTAACCGATGCACAAAAGTCTGAAATGAAAGCGCTGCGTGAGCACAATCGTGAAACGATGAAAGCAGAACGTTTAACTAACCGCAGTGAAATGCAGGCAGATCATAAAGCACTAGAAAAATTAGTATTGGCGGATAATTTTGATGAGCAAGCAGTACGTCAACTGGTTGAGCGTATGTCTGAGAAACAGGCAGAGCACCGTGTTGAGCGATTAAAGCAACGTCACCAAATGCTGAATATCTTAACCCCTGCACAAAAAGTGAAATTTGCTGAATTAAAACAACAGCAAGCAGAGAAACACTTTATGAAGCTTGAGAAAAAAGCGCAGTGAGTATTTGATGTAAATATATAAAATAAAAAAGCCATAACATCTGTTATGGCTTTTTTTGATTTTCAGCATAAGTGATCATGCTTTCATAAAAAAATCATCACGACGATCGTATTTTCTCGTAGGTTTTGTTATTAATTGTCACCATAAAACGGCTATACTGCGTGATATTGAACACAGCATAGGCATTTGGATCAGCAAGTACACGAATAAAAACGGACTGATAATGTAGTAATGTCAGTTGAGAATGAAAGAGATAACGTTAGTTTCTGTGTAAAAATAAGCTTGTTGGAATCCTAGTCTGGCGTGATATGAATCAACAAAATTTTTTATCGAAATTGTAATACTCCTATATAAGTAGGAAAGTTTCAGTTTTTACACGTACAGCCTATCGCGCTGTAATATCGAGTAGGGGAACCTCGGTATATCGTGTCGGATTTGATTTTTCAATTCCCAAAGTCAGAGGGTAACCATGATTAAGAAGATTGGTGTTTTGACCAGTGGTGGTGACGCACCTGGTATGAATGCAGCGGTTCGCGGCGTAGTTCGTGCAGCGTTGACTGAAGGTCTAGAAGTTTACGGTATTTATGATGGCTACCAAGGTCTTTATAACAACTGTATCGAAAAGCTAGATCGTAAAAGTGTATCTGATGTGATCAACAAAGGTGGTACATTCCTAGGCTCTGCGCGTTTTCCTGAATTCCGTGAAGTGGAAGTTCGTGAAAAAGCGATTGAGAACCTAAAACTGCACGGCATTGACGCGTTAGTAGTAATTGGTGGTGACGGCTCGTACATGGGTGCGAAGAAGTTAACTGAGATGGGTTATCCATGTATCGGTCTTCCTGGCACTATCGATAATGACGTTGCAGGTACTGATTACACTATCGGTTACATGACAGCAATGAACACAGTTATCGATGCAATTGACCGTTTACGTGATACATCATCTTCACACCAACGTATTTCTATCGTAGAAGTGATGGGGCGCCACTGTGGTGATCTAACGCTAATGTCTGCGATTGCTGGTGGTTGTGAGTACATCATCACGCCTGAAACTGGCCTAGATAAAGAAAAACTACTTAAGCATATCCACGAAGGTATTGCTAAAGGTAAGAAACACGCAATTATCGCGATTACTGAGCTGATGACTGACGTGAATGAACTCGCTAAGTACATTGAAAAAGAAACAGGTCGTGAGACTCGTGCAACAGTACTTGGTCACATTCAACGTGGTGGTCAACCAACAGCATTTGACCGCGTGTTAGCATCTCGCATGGGTGCATACGCAGTCGATCTTCTTCAGCAAGGTGAAGGTGGTCGTTGTGTGGGTATTCAGTGTGAAAAGCTGGTTCACCACGATATCATTGATGCAATTGAAAATATGCGTCGTCCAGTACGTAACGATCTATACGAACTTGCTGAGAAGCTATTCTAATAGACTACTTACTGTGTGATGAAAGAAAAGGTCGATGATTATCGGCCTTTTTTATTGTCTGAATATTGGTAAAGGATAGGATTTATTTGGCGGTAAAAACAAAAAGGCCACCCGTAGGTGACCTCTTAGGCTAATCAAAAAGAATGATTAGTTTTTCGCTTCAGCTGCTGCTTTAGCGATAGCTGCGAAGCTTTCAGCATCAAGTGCTGCGCCACCAACTAGAGCACCGTCGATGTCTGGTTGTGCGAAGTATGCAGCTGCGTTTTCAGGCTTAACAGAACCGCCGTATTGGATAACAACGTTCTTAGCTACTTCTTCACTCTTCTCAGCGATGTGAGCACGGATAGCAGCGTGGATGCGTTGTGCATCGTCAGCAGTTGCTGCTTTACCAGTACCGATAGCCCAGATTGGTTCGTAAGCGATGATTGCACCGTTTAGTGCTTCAACACCTTGAGTGTTGATAACAGCGTCGATTTGACGAGCACATACAGCAACAGTTTCGCCTGCTTCGTTTTGTGCTTCTGACTCACCGATACATAGTACAGGTGTTAGGCCGTTTTCTTTTAGGAATGCGAATTTCTTAGCTACGAACTCGTCTGATTCGTTGTGGTATTCACGACGCTCAGAGTGACCGATGATGATGTGGCTAGCACCGAATTCTTTAAGCATTGCAGGAGATATATCACCTGTGAATGCACCGTTGTTGTGTAGATCAACGTTTTGTGAGCCTAGGATGATTTTGCTGTTAGCTTTGCTTAGTAGCTGCTCTGCTAGATCCAAGTACATTACTGGTGGAGCGATTGCTACATCAACACCTTCAACACCGTTAAGTGCTGCATCAAGACCTTTGATAAGGCCAGAGACCATTTCCTTGCTACCGTTTAGCTTCCAGTTACCCATAACCACAGGATGGCGCATAGCTTTTCTCCAAATTTAAATGATGTAATTAACTTAACTTGATTTAGTAAAAATATACCAAGAATGGTTCATTTTTACTGTCCAAAATCATTAATGAGCTCGGTTGTACCTTTTTCAAGGCAAAAAGTGAACTCATAATTTCAAATTATTTCAAAATATAGTTAATTTCTTGCGAGAGGCGCTTTAAAGAGAGCTTTTATCTGCATTATCTAATTGTTTTGGATGGGAAGAGATAGGGGTGATCACTGCGTTTTCTTGGGCGCTAGGTTGTTGGAGGGTTTGGGCGAAACGGGCAAGTTGGCGTTGCAATTCATCACGAAGCAGCATGGTGGTATGGAGTGGGTTTTTACCACGGCTGATGATTAAGTCGATGTGACTTTGTTGCGCTTTAAGCCGCGGCTGCATACCGCTATTGGCTTGATTAATGGTTTCTTCAATTAATTGTTGGCGTAGTTGTTCAAACTTTTCTGGATCGTCTTGTGCCAGTTTTGCCATTACATCAAAATCAGGTAACGTCTCCATAATCAACTCCAATAATGCAACTACTTTCATTATATAAGAGGATCGTATGGTGTGTGTCTTAGGGCTGAGATTGATAAGAGATAAGTACACATTTCATGTGTAAATATCTCCTATCTGATACAGATTTAGATCGATAATTTATTACCAGTAATGCTCCATAGTAATTTGCCCTGGTTTACGGCGTAAGTTCTTTATAAACCCTCGCGCTTCGAGTACTTGCTTGGTGTCTCTTACCATTTCGGGATTACCACAGATCATAATTTGGCTCTGCTCTGGTTGTAATGTCAGGCCGACGTGGCGTTCAAGTTGCCCATCAGCAATGGCTTGAGGAATGCGTCCGGTTAAACACAGAGGTGAAGGCTCTCGGCTAACAAAAGGCTGCACAATAAGCTGATCACCGTATTGTTGTTTGAGTTGAGTGATTTCTGCTTGATAGCTGAGATCGGCAGCAAAGCGTACTGCATGAATGAGTACTATTTTGCGAAAACGATGCCAGACATCGCCTTGGCGTAGAATCGATAGATAAGGGCCAATTGCAGTACCAGTTGCCAGTAACCAAAGGTGATCTCCTTGTGGTACTTCATCTAAGGTAAAGAAGCCATTGGCACGGGCAGAGATAAATACGGTATCGCCAGCGGTTAATGCATGTAATCGCGGTGAGAGTAGCCCTTCGCTTACCCGAGTGGCATAAATATCTATTACTGGCTGTTGAGGAGGGTTAACAAACGAATAGGCCCGTTGGATCATTTGCCCATCAATTTCTAAACCGAGCTTGGTAAATTGCCCGGCTTTGAAGGGTTCAATGTTTGCCTGTAGTGACAAACTGAATAAGTCATTATTCCAATGGCGATTTGCAATAACTTGAGCAGGAATCCAATCAGCCATAATGGCCTCCTAATTCGATAATGTTATTCGATAAGTGCAGCGCCGTTGACCTGAGATAATATGCTCTTGACGTTCGATACTGACGTCATCTCCCAATAAACGTTGAAAGACAGTCAGCTCTGATTGGCATAATGTAGGGCAATGCTGTGCTGCTCGACAAATAGGACAGTGGTTCTCAACTAAGGTGTAGCCATTTTCGGTGGTGATAAGCTCTGCCATATACCCGTCTTGAGCACGTAATTGGGCAAGGCGTGCAAGCTTGTCGTCGAGGTTTTCACACGACGATAGTGCTTGTTGATAATGTAAATAGGTCTGTTGTTCGCGTTTTGCTATTACTTGATCAAGACAGGCTTTACCAAACAGATCTTCCACTGACTCTAACATATGTACGGCTAAATCATGGTGGCGATCAGCAAAGCGTCGATGCCCTTTCTCTGTTAGCTGCCAGTGTCTGGTTGGACGACCGACTTTGACTTTTACATCGGTAAAATCCACTAACCCATCTTCTTCTAAACCTTGTAAATGCTGGCGGATACCCATGGTGGTGAGCTCAAACTTTTCAGCAAGCACTTTGGCTGTGACAGGTCCTTCACTTTTTAGGTGATAGAGAATTTTTTCGATGGTTTTCATAGCTACCTACATACTTATCTTTCTAGATATTATGGGATCAGCTTATTAAATAAAGCAATCACTTTACAATTCTAATGATTGGTGAGGATTTTGCTTCTTAGCATTGAGATAAGAGGGAGAAAAAGCGTACCGAAGTACGCTTTTTAACAGAATAAAGAAGTGCGATTAGATAATGTGAGGCTTCACAACATCATCCTTACGATCGAGGTAGTGTGTCGATTTAATGCGACGGATAGTACGGCATTGACCTCGGATCAGCAGGGTTTCTGTGGTTGCGATATTGCCTTGACGGTGAATGCCTTCAAGTAAATCGCCTTTGGTAATACCTGTTCCTGCGAAAATTACATTATCGCTTTTTGCCATGTCTTCGATACGAAGTAGGGTACGAGGTTCGATCCCCATTTCATGGCAGCGACGAATCTCCATTTCACCCAATTGACGGTTTTCTTCACTGTCACCTTTTACTTCATGACGAGGTAGCAGACGTGCTTGCATATCACCACCAAGGGCACGGATAGCAGCCGCTGATACGACACCTTCTGGTGCGCCACCAATACAGTACATCACGTCAACTTCGCTATCAGGCATACACGTTAAGATTGATGCTGCAACATCGCCATCAGGTACAGCAAAAACGCGAACGCCCATGTCTTGCATTTGTTTGATAACATCATCGTGGCGAGGTTTCGCAAGAGTGATCACTACAAGATCTTGCAGTGATTTACCTAGAGCTTGAGCAATGGTTGTTAAGTTATCAGCCAATGGTTTATCAAGATCAATTACGCCTTTAGCACAAGGGCCGACAACTAACTTTTCCATGTACATGTCTGGGGCTTTTAGAAAGCTCCCTTTTTCACCTGCAGCCAGTACCGCAAGTGCATTGTTTTGACCCATTGCCGTCATGCGAGTGCCTTCAATAGGGTCGACTGCAATATCGACTTCGTCACCGCCAAAACCGACTTTTTCACCAATGTAGAGCATTGGCGCTTCATCAATCTCACCTTCACCAATTACGATTTCACCACTGATCTCTGTTTGGTTGAGAAGGATGCGCATTACTTCAACGGCTGCGTTGTCTGCAGCGTTTTTATCACCACGGCCCAGCCATTTGTAGCCAGCAAGAGCAGCGCCTTCCGTAACACGTGAGAATGCCATTGCTAAATCGCGTTTCATGAGAACTCCAGATATAAAATCGAGTAGGTAATTAAACTGGGCGGATTTTACCACAAGCGGTAGTGAAACGATTGCGCAAAATACATCAAGCTTAGTTTCAATGATCTTAGTGGCATTTAAACAAGAAAGCCGACACGGAAGTATCGGCTTGGTGGTAAGGGGTTAATCAATGTTGGT
Source organism: Photobacterium leiognathi (assembly GCF_030685535.1). Taxonomy (NCBI): domain Bacteria; kingdom Pseudomonadati; phylum Pseudomonadota; class Gammaproteobacteria; order Vibrionales; family Vibrionaceae; genus Photobacterium; species Photobacterium leiognathi. Next base: position 188,258 of record NZ_CP131601.1, read on the forward strand.
TTCTTCATCGAGTGCCCAGCCTTTGGCACACTCTACCGCGCGTTGCCAACCACGGTAACGGCGCTGACGTTTTGCCTCATCTTGGCAAGGAATAAATTGGCGATCGAGTTGAGCTTTATGCTGCAATTCATCAATGCTTTGCCAAAAGCCAATCGCAAGTCCTGCAAGGTAAGCTGCGCCTAATGCTGTTACCTCGGTGACTATTGGGCGATGGACTTCGGTAGCAAGAATATCGGCTTGGAATTGCATTAAGAAGTTATTCGCGACTGCGCCACCGTCAACGTATAGGGCATCAAGCGCAATATTCGAGTCTGCTTGCATGGCATCTAAAACATCACGGGTTTGATAAGCAATGCTTTCCAATGTGGCGCGAATGATATGGTTAGCATTGACGCCTCGGGTTAAACCGACAATGGTGCCACGAGCATAAGGATCCCAATAAGGCGCACCTAAACAGGTAAAGGCTGGCACAATGTAAACCCCATTGGCAGAGCCGACTTTAAGCGCTAAGGCTTCTGATTCACTGGCATCATGCAGCAGTTTCATCTCATCGCGTAACCACTGAATGGAGGCGCCGCCCATAAATACTGCACCTTCTAAGGCGTAAGCGACATCACCTTTCGGGCCACAGGCTAAAGTGGTAAGCAAACCGTGCTCTGAGCTGATTTTTTCTTCTGCGGTATTCATCAATAAAAAGCAGCCTGTACCGTAGGTATTTTTGGCCTGACCGGGAGAAACACAGATTTGTCCAAACAGTGCGGCTTGTTGATCGCCTGCGATACCAGCAATGGGAATACGTGTGCCACCTTTACCACCGATATTGGTTTTACCGTAGACTTCTGATGATGGTTTCACTTTCGGCATCATCGATAGCGGGATATTTAAAGTGTCGAGTAAATGTAGATCCCACTCAAGGCTATTGATATTAAATAGCATGGTGCGTGACGCATTGGTGTAATCGGTAACATGGACACGGCCTTGGGTCATTTTCCAAATTAGCCAAGTATCAACAGTACCAAATAGAAGATTACCCGCTTCTGCTTGTTCACGCGCCCCTGTAACGTTATCAAGGATCCATTTGATTTTGGTACCTGAGAAGTAAGGGTCGATCACAAGTCCGGTATTGTCTTGTACGTAATCTTCTAGCCCTTGCTCTTTTAGCTCTTCGCAGATCTCTGCTGTTCGGCGGCATTGCCACACAATGGCGTTATAAACGGGTTTGCCGGTTTTCTTATTCCAGACAATGGTGGTTTCACGTTGGTTGGTGATACCAATGGCTGCCACCTGATCAGTTTGGATCCCCGCGTGGGCTAACGCTTCGGTCATGGTGGAGTATTGTGTCGCATAAATTTCCAGAGGATCGTGCTCAACCCAACCTGCCTTAGGGTAGATTTGGCTAAATTCTCGCTGTGATGAACAAATGATATTTGCATCATGATCCAGTACCACCGTTCGTGAGCTGGTGGTGCCTTGATCCAGTGCAATAATATACTTTCGTTCAGCCGTCATGGTGGGATCCTTGCTGTTTATTCTTGTTATCGCTAACTATAAAGATAGCTTTATTTTTAAAGCGTTACGCGTTTATCAACAATCGCGAATGTTTAGAAGATGAGGATTTTAAATCATTCTGACAGAGGAGCGTAAGCGGAAAGCGAACAATTGTCGCAGAGCTATGATGATAAAAATCGCGTGATTAGTGAGATTGGGTCTAAACAGGGTGCACAAATTACGATATAAATAGAGTGCAGGATATTTGATGACACGATGACGTGCTCATTAGTCATTTTTTGACAGGTAATAAGGCAAGAAAAGGCAAGGTAACCCATTAAAAAATGAACTTCTCACTTTATTTGGTTGTCTGAGTGGACGAATATGTCGGTCCACTTTGCAAAAATCATATCAGACTTGTGTGATTTTCATCCGTTTGCCCAAAAGCATTAGAATTGTGGATGCCAGATACTCGTTGCCTCGCTAGAATAGGCAAGAATGAATTTAACCCGCTCGTAGGCACTTAATGATTAACGCTGCATACGGGCTTAGATCAGGTAAACAATATGTCTCTTGAAATGTTAGAACAACTAGAAGCCAAAGTTCAGATGGCAATTGATACAATTTCTATCCTACAAATGGAAATTGACGAGCTAAAAGAAAAGAATGAAAACCTAGCGATGGAAGCACAAGAGCTACGTAACGGTCGCCAAGGTCTAGCTGAAGAAAATGACAAACTACGTAACGATCACAATGCATGGCAAGAGCGTGTTCGCACACTGCTTGGCAAAATGGAACACGTAGAATAATACTGATTTCAGTTTATCTGTTTCGGTTTTCGGCTTGGTATGTTGTTTTCAGGAACGACAACATACCGGGCCGTAATTTTATCTTGCGGTTGATCTTCGGTTAGTCGATATCTAATGGCTCTGGCGAAAGAATAACGCCAGTATTATCAGCATAGATATGATCTTCAGGTAAGAAGGTCACGCCACCAAAGTTCACAGCAACATCCACTTCACCAATATCACGTTGATCTGCACCAACAGGGATAGAAGCTAAGGCTTGGATACCTAAATCTAACTCATCAAGCTCATCCACATGGCGAACGCAGCCATAGACAATCAAGCCTTCCCATTCATTTTCTTGTGCAAGATGGGCTAAATCAATATCGATTAACGCACGGCGTAGCGAACCGCCACCATCGACTAATAACACACGACCAGCACCCGGTTGCTCTAATACTTCACGGATAACCCCGTTATCTTCAAAGCATTTTACCGTAGTAATTTGTCCGCCAAAGGAGCTGCGGCCACCGTAAGAGCTGAACATTGGTTCAACGACATCAACTTGTTCGAGATAGATATCACACAGTTCAGAAGTATTGTATTCCATAAGCGGGCTTCTTATTTGACGAAGGAAATGAATGAAAATTAGCAAGGCTCATCAGTATTACATAACACGTTGAGCCTTGATGAAATTATAACCACTTGATCTGTCATTGCAATTCGCAACAATGAATTATGACAAGATGATCCCGATAGCAAACAATAAATTAGTGAGCAGGGCACATTTGACCATGGTTGCCATCATAGGTCGAAGCTCAGCACCGTCTTTTGAGAGGTAAACGGCTTTACCGTGTTTATAAAGCAATGGCACGCTCAGTACAAACAGCCAGCCAAACAATGACTTGGTTTCGAAAAGCGCAAAAAGTGTCAAACAAACAATACTCGCGGATAATAGAAATAGGTGATATTTACGACCCCATTCCGGTCCCATACGTACGACTAACGTTTGCTTGCCACAAGCGCGGTCATTATCAATATCACGTAGATTATTAATGTTTAAAACGCCAACAGCCAATAAACCACAAGCGGTAGTCGGTAGCATGATCACTGAATCAATACTGCCTGCTTGTAAGTAATAAGTACCCGCAACGCCAAGCCAACCAAAGAAGATCAACACAGATAAATCGCCTAAACCACGGTATCCGTAAGGCTTATTCCCCACGGTATAAGCGATAGATGCGATGATGGCGAGTACGCCTAATAGCATGAAGCCAATGATGTCGTGAGGATTATTACAGGCGATAAAAATCAGTGATAAACCACTGATGGCTGTAAAAATGATATTGACGATCATAGCGTTACGCATGGCTTGTGGGGTAACTAAACCTGACTGGATAGCGCGCTGAGGTCCTAAACGGTCATCGTTATCTGTACCTTTCACCGCATCGCCATAATCGTTGGCGAGGTTAGAAAGGATTTGCAGCAAAAGGGCGGTTAATAAAGCGAGCGCTGCAACTAGAGCAGAAAAACTTCCATGCCATCCTGCCACCGCGCTACCGCACACAATCGATGCGATGGCTAGAGGCAAGGTTTTTGGTCTTGCAGCATCTAACCAAACTGCGAGTGAAGAAGATGATTTCATAATCTATATACTTAAATAATGAGTGGATTGCTATTATGGCTAAAATTCTACAGTGCGCAAATTTATCCTATGAATAGTCATTTTAGAATAAAAAAACGGTGCAGCAGGGCACCGTTTTTTGTATCGTCATGGCGGTTTTGTTAAAGAATAAAACGGCTTAGATCTTCATCTTGTACGAACTCGCCAAGACGCTCTTTCACGTATGCTGCATCAATCGTGAATTTCTCCCCTGATTTCTCGCTCGCATCGTAAGAGATCTCTTCCATTAGACGCTCCATCACAGTGTGAAGACGACGAGCACCAATGTTCTCTGTACGCTCATTCACCTGCCATGCAGCATCGGCTAGGCTATCGATACCATCAGTTGAGAATTCAATTTCAACGGATTCTGTTGCCATTAATGCTTTATACTGCTCAGTTAGAGAGGCATTTGGCTCAGTTAGAATGCGTTTGAAGTCGTTGCTGGTTAGCGCTTCTAATTCAACACGAATAGGAAGACGGCCTTGAAGCTCTGGGATCAAGTCAGATGGTTTAGCGACTTGGAATGCACCTGATGCCACAAATAGAATGTGGTCAGTTTTAACCATGCCGTGCTTGGTTGACACTGTGCTGCCTTCTACTAATGGTAGTAGGTCACGTTGTACACCTTCACGAGAAACATCTGGGCCTGAAGATTCGCCACGCTTACAGATCTTATCAATCTCATCGATAAATACGATGCCGTTGTTTTCAACCGAATGGATTGCTTGCTCTTTTAGCTCTTCTTGGTTAACCAGTTTTGCCGCTTCTTCTTCAGTTGCTGCTTTTAGCGCATCTTTGATCTTCATCTTGCGCTTTTTAGTGGTATTGCCTGCTAAGTTTTGGAACATGCCCTGCAGCTGGTTGGTCATTTCTTCCATACCAGGAGGCGCCATGATCTCTACACCCATTTGTGGGGCAGCAATATCCATTTCAATTTCTTTATCGTCTAGCTTACCTTCACGTAATTTCTTACGGAAAGATTGACGAGTAGAAGATTCGCTTTCGCTGGCTTCATTTTGACCCCAAGCATCGCGTGCTGGTGGTAGTAGCACATCAAGAATACGCTCTTCTGCTAACTCTTCAGCGCGGAAACGTACTTTTTCCGTCGCTTGCTGATGGGTCATTTTTACAGCCACATCCGTTAAGTCACGGATGATGGTTTCAACTTCTTTACCAACATAACCCACTTCGGTGAATTTTGTTGCTTCTACTTTAATGAAAGGTGCATTTGCAAGTTTTGCTAAACGGCGAGCAATTTCAGTTTTACCCACACAGGTTGGACCAATCATTAGAATGTTTTTTGGTGTGACTTCTACACGCAACTCTTCTGGAAGTTGCATGCGACGCCAGCGGTTACGTAGTGCAATAGCAACAGCACGCTTCGCTTTGTCTTGACCGATGATGTGACGGTCTAACTCATGGACGATTTCGCGAGGAGTCATCTCAGACATTACAACTTCCTTACTTAGTTTCTAGTTCTTCAATGGTGTGATTGTGGTTAGTGAACACACAAATATCACCAGCAATATTTAGGGCTTTTTCTGCGATTTCACGGGCACCTAGATCTGTATTTTCTAGTAGTGCAGTGGCTGCTGCTTGGGCGAAGTTACCACCAGAGCCAATCGCAATCAGATCGTGTTCAGGCTGAACCACATCACCGTTACCTGTGATAATTAAAGAGCAGGTTTCATCAGCAACAGCAAGCAGTGCTTCTAGCTTACGTAGGGCGCGGTCAGTACGCCAATCTTTCGCAAGCTCTACAGCTGATTTAAGAAGATGACCTTGGTGCATCTCAAGCTTACGCTCAAAACGCTCGAATAATGTAAATGCATCAGCGGTACCGCCAGCAAAACCTGCCAGTACTTTATTGTTATATAGACGGCGAACTTTACGTGCGTTGCCTTTCATTACTGTATTACCAAGTGAAACTTGGCCGTCACCAGCAATCACGACTTTTCCGTTTCGACGTACAGATACAATAGTTGTCACGGGGTAAACCTCTCTGGTTCTGCGCAAGCATAGCCGGTATCGTTAATGTTAAAAGATCTGGGGATGACGGAAGGGCTTTTCAAGTATTAACTGTGAATTGGTCATGATTATTACGTGAGAAACACACAAAAAAAGGACGTACCTAAGCACGTCCTTCTAGTGATGAGAGAGAAACTAGCGCGTTATTCCCAATGCCAAATACCGCAAGGGGAGACACCGCTACTTTGTAGCTTCGCTTTGTCTTTTTCAGCACTGCTCTTTTGAGAGTAAGGGCCTAATACCACACGGTACCAAGTGCCTTTTGCATCATTGCTGACTTTTAGCTGGCTGTTTAGGCCTTGGAATGCAATTTGTGCTTTACGCTCATCTGCTTGAGACTTTTTACGGTAAGCGCCACATTGCAACACGTAACGTACAGTCGATACAGGCTCAGCTTTTTTCTCAGCAGCCTTTTTCTCGACAACTTTTTCTGCGGGTTTCTGTGCAGATTCTGTTTTCTTAGCCGGAGTAGGCTTATGTTCAGGCTCTTTTTTAACAGGTTGAACACGTTGGTTCTCTAAGTCGTCCGGAACGATAACTTTTTTGTTTTCCAGCTCATTAATGTAGCGCCATTTCTCTTCCGGTTTTGGCGGTAACACTTCTTTTTGCACTGGTTTTTTCACTTCATCGACAGGTTGTGGTTTCACAATTGTCGGAATGTCATCTTTAGGTGCTGGTTTCTCAGGAACATCAGTACCAGATAGGAAGAATAAACCAGAGATCAGTCCAAACACTAAAACAACAGCGGTAACGGCCCATTTGGTAGGAAAACCAGAAGGCGCTGGGGCTTTTTTACGACTAGGACTACTTTTCTTATTTGCAGGTTTCGGCGAGCGTCCGCGTTTTACATAATCTTTAGTGACCACGATGATAGACAAATACGTTGAGAGAAGGATAAGCCTCTATGTTACAAATTTGGAATGATACTGACTAGTTTTTATCACTAATAAAGCAAGGGTTAAGGTCAAGAGCGTGCAAAAACTGTGAACTTATGGTTATTTCATAAGCTCACAGTCCTTTTTACTACTAGCGTGATGGTGGCGCTGCACTTTCACGGATCACTAACTTGGCATCAAGCAAACGAGATCCCGCTTGAACTTCTTTGCCTTTGAGTACTTCAAGCAGCATTAGCATGGCTTGGCGACCGATTTCGTAACGAGGCTGAGAAACGGTAGTTAATGGTGGATCGCAGTATTCTGCAAATTGGATATCATCAAAGCCAACGATAGAGATATCTTGCGGTACACGCAGACCTAAACGTTTTGCTTGTTGCATGGCACCAATAGCCATCACATCGGAATGACAGAACAGGGCGGTTGGTGGCTCAGGCAGTGATAATAGCGCCGTTACCGCACGGGCACCTGCAGCAAAGGTAAAGTCACCTTTGACGGTATAAGCCGGATTTAGGGTAATGCCGCCACGACGTAAGGCTTGTTGATAGCCTTGATGACGAAATTGAGATAATGGTGCTTGATCGGGACCAGTAATTTGCGCGATACGCTTATGACCCATTTGAGTCAGATAATTAACCGCTTCAAAGGCTGCGGTGAGGTTATCAATATGGATAGTCGGCAATTCAAGCTCTGGCGCATATTCACATGCCATCACTAATGGTGGCAGGTTCTTCTGCTCTGGCTTACTGACATCGAAAGGTAGATCGGTACCGAGCAGTAGCATGCCATCAGCTTGTTTGGTGAAAACGAGATTCACGAATGAATTTTCACGTTTTTTCTGTTGACCACTATCACCAAGTAATACTAAGTAACCATACTCCATTGCAGCTTCTTCAATACCGCGAATAATTTCAGTGAAGTAAGGGTCACAAATGTCTGGAACGATAGTTACGATAGTTTTTGACTCGTTGCGACGTAAATTACGCGCGAGTGAGTTTGGTGAATAGCCAGCTTCCATGACAGCCTGCTCAACCTTTTTACGGGTTGATGCAGATACTTTTTCCGGGTTCATCAATGCACGGGAAACCGTTGCAGTTGAGACACAAGCTAGCTGGGCAACATCCTTCATTGTCGCCATATTGCTTTCCTCTTTTTTTATCTATATCTCTCTTATTTGTGCGGCTGGTTATTCGATGTCAAAGGGACAATGATGAGTACCAGCTAAGCAGTAACTGACTGAAATCAGTCAATACTATTCATATTGTAGAATGTATGAATAGGATTAAACATGCTCCAATTAGCATTAATTACATTCGCTATGTGAGCCTCGTCGCATTGTTGGTTTTAAGTTAAATCCTGAGGCTCAACATCAATCGACCAACGTACCTTTTTTGCTAACGGTAACAATTGGATAGCAGGCTTCGCAATACTTAAAATTTGCTGTAATGCTTTGCGATTTGGAGTTTGTAAAATCAATTGCCAACGATAACGACCAGCACGGCGAGCCAGTGGTGCAGGGTTAGGGCCTAAAACGCAGCAGTCCTGATCGTAGACTGGGCTAGATTCAAAGATCCCACGAATTTGCTGTAATAACTGGCATACGGTGTCGCTGTCATTGGCTTCTGCTCGTACTAACACTAGATGAGTGTAAGGAGGCAGCATGGCTTGTTTGCGCTCGGTTAATGCTGCTTGCGAGAACACGCCATAGCCTTTATGCAGTAGTGATTGTAAAAGCAGATGATCAGGGTGGTGAGTTTGTAATAACACTTCACCGGGTTTGCTTGCACGTCCGGCACGTCCCGCCACTTGAATAAAGAGCTGTGCTAAACGCTCAGAAGCACGAAAATCATTACTGAACAGTGCACTATCAACATCAATTAAAGCGACCAATGTGACATTTGGAAAGTGGTGACCTTTTGCCAGCATCTGAGTGCCGATCAGAATTTGGTATTCGTTATTTTTAATCGCTTCAAGGTAGTTCTCTAAAGCACCTTTACGACGTGTGCTATCGCGATCAATACGTACAGTTTTGTATTCAGGAAATAATGTTGCTAATTGATTTTCAAGCTGCTCAGTACCGACACCGACGGGTAATAATTGTGTCGAACCACATTGCTCACATTGCGGCATGATAGGGCGCTGTGTTGCACAGTGGTGACAGCGCAATTCCCCCGATTGTTGATGCAGAGTGTAGTAAGCATCACAACGAGTACATTCGGCGATCCAGCCACATTCGTGACACATCATCGCAGGCGAGAAACCCCTGCGATTGAGAAATAACATCACTTGATTACCTGCGTTCAAGTGCTTTCGCATTTCAGCAATCAGTGGTGCAGACAATCCCGCATCAAGGTATAAGCCTTTGACATCGATGACACCATGACGCGCCAGTTGGGCATTGCCCGCACGCTTAGTCAGGTGTAAATGGTGGTATTTGTCGGTTTTCGCATTATGTAAAGTTTCCAGCGCTGGCGTTGCAGAGCCTAATACAACTGGAATATTTTCTTTGTTGGCACGCATCACGGCTAAATCGCGAGCATGGTAACGCAGGCTATCTTGTTGCTTGTAAGAGGGGTCATGCTCTTCATCGACAATGATGATGCCCAAATTAGCAAACGGCGTGAATAACGCTGAGCGAGTACCGATGATGATCCCCGCTTGGTTATCACGACCAGCGAGCCATGCTGCCATACGCTCGCTGTCGTTTAGTCCTGAGTGTACCGTCTCTAGTGGCACATTGAAGCGACGACGAAAGCGGTTAATCGTCTGTGGGGTTAAGCCGATTTCTGGCACTAGAATAAGGGCTTGTTTACCCGCTGCCAGAACGGGCTCTAATAAGTTAAGGTAGACTTCGGTTTTGCCTGAGCCTGTGACACCTTCAAGCAGATAACAACCAAAATCAGGATTACTGTTAACAGTGGCAATCGCTAAGGCTTGCTCTTCATTAAGGCGTGGTTTTTCTTCTGTTACAGCAAAATGCTGGTGCCAGTTCTTATCTTTTTGTTGCTGTTGTTGTTCGACAATCCAGCCTTTATTACTCACGGCTTTTAATGTTGCTGAGCTGACTTCTTCATTTAATAAGCTGTCATGGCTCACTGATCCATTTTGCAATAAACGCAGAAGTTGGGCTTGCTTTGGGGCACGGGTTAAACCATTAAGCGGCTGTGCTTTACCTGCTTCAGTCAGTGCCCAAAATTTTAATGTCGCTTGTGACGCTTCACGTCCTTTACGCAGCAGCGCAGGCATAGCATTAGCGAGGGTGTCACCGAGCGGGTATTGGTAGTATTGGCTTGCCCATTTAAGTAAGTCGAATAATGGCGGCATCCACAGCGGTGTTTTATCAATAACTTTTTGTACTGGTTTTAGCTGCTCGAGTGGAAAGTCGGAATGATCGGTAAGTGCAGTAACAATCCCGATTAATCGCTGGCGACCAAATGGTACCTGTACACGTCCTCCGATCACAGGCATGTCATCAGATTTAATTAGATAATCAAAGGTTTTATCTAGCGGAACAGGAAGAGCCACACGGGCGATGTTTGGGATCATAATCTACTGCAGTCATTGAGCGTGTGCTAAATAATACCAGACCGAGTGAAACTCGATAAGCCTTGTTAAGAACGAGAAGGGTAAGTTGTCTAAGATTAGAGAAGAAATACAGCGCTTAAAAGCCCTCTCTCTGTTGATCTCCGTGAGATGATTGATTATTATACGCCGCCTGATTTGTCGCATAATGTGGCAAGATATTTTTTAACGACGTGTGGTGCCCGGCTTTGGATCGGGAGAGCGACACGGCCTTAATTTTGAGGTTATCCCATGAAACAAGGTATTCACCCAGAGTACACAGCAGTAAACGCACGTTGTTCTTGTGGCAACACTTTCGTATTTAACTCTACTATGGGTAAAGACATCAACCTTGATGTATGCGACAAGTGTCACCCATTCTACACTGGTAAGCAACGTCAAGTTAGCTCTGGTGGTCGTATCGACAAATTCAACAAGCGTTTCGGTGCGCTTTCTAGCAAGTAATAATTTGCCAGATGAATTTAGAAAAAAGGGATGCGTAAGCATCCCTTTTTTTATGTCTTTAAAAAATACCCTTGGTATAACTGTGACTTAAATGTATCAATCTTGTTCTTCATGAGCTGGGAAATTGATATTTAATGGCATATTATTTAATAACAAATACGAATTACGCATGTAGTTTGCCATTATAAATGTCAGCGCTGAGGCTCAAATATCACTATGTCTGAAGACTTCCGTCAACAAGCTCTCGATTACCATTCACTTCCTGTTCCTGGGAAAATTTCTGTTGAACTGACTAAGCTTAGCCAATACGGTTGATGATCTTGCTCTGGCTTATAGTCCAGGCGTGGCTGAGCCGGTCAGAGAAATCGCCCAAGATGCTGATAACGTCTATAAGTACACAGCGAAAGGCAACATGGTTGCAGTGATCACGAACGGTACTGCGATTTTAGGTTTAGGTAATTTAGGCCCGTTGGCTTCAAAACCTGTGATGGAAGGAAAATCGCTGCTGTTTAAACGCTTTGCAGGGATTGATTCCATTGATATTGAAGTGAAACACCGCACGATTGATGAATTCGTTGATACTGTTGCCAATATTGCCGACACCTTTGGTGGTATTAACTTAGAAGATATTAAAGCGCCTGACTGTTTTGAGATCGAGCAACGCTTAATTGAGCGCTGTAATGTGCCTGTTTTTCACGATGATCAGCATGGAACAGCGATTGTAACGGCTGCTGGTATGCTTAACGCTTTAGAGCTTCAAGGCAAAGATATCGGTGAAGCTGTGATTGTTTGCTTAGGCGCAGGTGCTGCGGCAATTGCCTGTATGGAGCTACTCATTAAGTGCGGTGCGCAGCGTGAGAAAATCTACATGCTGGATCGTAAAGGGGTAATTCATACCCGTCGTGATGACATTAATGAATACAAACAGCTGTTTGCCAATAATACCGATAAGCGCACCTTAGAAGATGTGATTGCAGGCGCTGATATTTTTGTGGGTGTTTCTGGCCCTGATTTATTAGCCCCTGAAGCTTTGGCATTGATGGCTGAAAATCCTATTGTGTTTGCGTGTTCAAACCCAGATCCTGAAATTAAGCCAGCACTGGCACATCAAGTTCGCCAAGATTTAATTATGGGAACAGGGCGCTCTGATTATCCTAATCAGGTGAATAATGTTTTATGTTTTCCGTTTATTTTCCGTGGTGCATTAGATGTGCGTGCGAGCCAAATTAATGACGAAATGAAGTTGGCGGCGGTAAATGCAATTCGTGAATTAGCGAAAGAGCCAGTGCCTCAATCAGTATTGGATGCATCTGGTGTATCGCACTTAGCATTTGGTCGAGAGTACATTATTCCAAAGCCAATGGATCCGCGTTTATTACCTCGGGTTGCAAAAGCGGTGGCACAAGCGGCAATTGACTCAGGTGTTGCACGTATCGAAATGCCAATGGGCTATATGGAAGTGTAGTGCAGCAACTCGCTATTTTAATAAATAAAAAACCAGCCATGTGGCTGGTTTTTTAGTATACATAGTCAGTAATGAAATTATTCATTAATGTCGTCGTAGCTGATCCCCATTTCATCCATTAGCGCTTTCGCTTCTGCGGGTAGATCATCTGGGCGATCTTTACGAATATCGTCATCCGTTGGTAATGGTTGACCAGTGTAAGCATGAAGGAAAGCTTCGCAAAGTAGCTCACTATTGGTCGCGTGGCGTAGGTTGTTCACCTGACGACGAGTACGTTCATCAGTAAGAATCTTAAGTACCTTCAATGGAATCGAAACAGTAATTTTCTTTACTTGTTCGTTTTTCTTACCGTGTTCTGCGTAAGGGCTAATATATTCGCCATTCCACTCAGCCATGTTTTACCTTCTCAGCGATATTGGGTTAATGATGTGGTAACAGGAGCGGCACCCTCTGTTAGCAACGGGATTGTAGGGCGGCGATATTACGTCAACATCGCGGTTTTGTCCCGTATTGAACAGAAAAATAACACTAAGGTGAGCACTGTTTTTTTGTTATGGCTGAATTTTAGCGGGATTTACCGCCATAAGCAAAGACATATAGACGTCTAGATGTGTTGACGTCTTGTTTTGTAATGGTTAAAGTTGTTATAAATTTATTATTTGGGATCAAGCCTCCCCGACAAGGAATGTTATTATGAGTGATAAGCGACTGGCGACAATTGCAGTGAGAACGGGTATTGATAGTGATTCACAGTATCATGCTGTCGTCCCACCGATTTATTTAACCTCAACCTATAGTTTTCCTGCCTTTGGGGAAGTGCCTCAATATGATTATTCTCGCTCAGGGAATCCAACCCGTAATACGTTGGCTGATGCATTAAGTGAATTAGAAGGCGGTGCTGGTGGCGTGGTAACCAGTTGTGGTACTGCGGCAATGAATTTACTTGTGACAGCATTGCTTGGCCCTGATGACTTAATTGTGGCTCCGCATGATTGTTACGGCGGTACTTACCGCTTATTTAATACCCGTGCTAATAAAGGCGACTTTAAAGTAGAGTTTGTCGATCAGTCTGATCAAGAAGCACTGGCTGCTGCGTTAGCGAAAAAGCCGAAATTAATCTGGGTGGAAACCCCGTCAAACCCACTAGTGCGCGTTGTTGATATCGCCGCACTGTGCCAGCAAGCTAAAGAAGTTGGTTGCTTAGTCGCTGTCGATAACACCTTCCTTTCTCCTTTACTGCAACAGCCGATCTCATTAGGTGCAGATTTTGTTGTGCATTCAACGACTAAATACCTTAACGGACATTCCGATGTGGTTGGCGGTGTTTTGATCTCTAAAGATGCTGAAATGGCTGAGACGATTGCATGGTGGGCAAACTGTATTGGTGCGACTGGTGCACCATTTGATGCTTACTTAACCTTGCGTGGTCTACGAACGTTAGCACCACGAATGAGAATGCATGAAGAAAATGGTGTGGCAGTGCTGGAATATTTACAACAGCAAGCCATGGTAGGGACGATTTATCACCCAAGTTTGCCATCACACCCTGGACACGATATTGCCAAGCGTCAGCAAAAAGGGTTTGGCTCAATGATGAGTTTTGAATTTGCGGGTAGCCAAGCGCAGTTGGAAGTGTTTGTTAAAGAGTTAAAACTGTTTTCACTGGCAGAATCATTAGGTGGAACAGAGAGCTTAATTGCTCATCCATCAAGCATGACTCATCGTGCGATGTCTGATGAAGCGCAAGCAGAAGCTGGTATTTCTACTTCACTGTTACGTCTTTCTGTTGGTTTAGAAGATCCTCGAGACTTAGTTGCTGATTTGGAGCAAGCCTTTCATCTCGCAGCGGAGGCACATTAATGACTCAAGTATTACGCCAATTACATAAATTTGGTGGTAGTAGCTTAGCTGATCCTGAGTGCTATCGCCGAGTAGCAGATATCCTCGCTGAGTATTCAGATAGTAATGATCTCATAGTGGTATCTGCGGCGGGTAAAACCACCAACCAATTAATCTTGTGGTTGGAGCAACTAGAAAAAGATGGACGTCAAGCACATGAAACCTTGTTGTCGCTTCGCAGCTATCAGCAACAACTCATCGAAGCTTTAATTGTTCAACCAACGGCTGAACTATTGATCCAACAGTTACATGATGATTTAGCAACAATTGCCCGTTATGGCGAAAATATTATTACGCCTGCTGATCGCGGCACGATTCAAGGTTTTGGTGAGGTGTGGTCTGCTCGTTTATTAGCAGCACTCTTGAGCCAGCGCGATCTTGCGACAAAGGACGTCGACTCACGATTATTTTTACGTGCTGAACATGCAGCCCAGCCTGAAGTAGATAGCCGAATATCAAAGCCTTTACTGCAGCAACAGTTGGCGCAACACAGCCATCATCGCATCGTGATCACTGGTTTCATGGCGCAAAATACCCTAGGTGAAACGGTCTTACTTGGACGTAATGGTTCAGATTATTCTGCGACCATTATCGGTGCATTAGCTGATGTTGCGAAAGTCACGATCTGGAGCGATGTAGCAGGTGTGTATAGTGCCGACCCTCGTAAAGTAAACGATGCTTGTTTATTGCCATTACTGAGGTTGGATGAAGCCAGTGAATTAGCGCGTTTAGCTGCCCCTGTTTTACATAGTCGTACTTTGCAGCCTGTGGCACAAAGTGCGATTGATTTAATGTTGCGTTGTAGCCATCAACCAGAATCAGGCTCAACCCGTGTTGAACGTGTGCTGGCATCAGGGCGTGGAGCGAAAATTGTCTCTTCACTCGATGATGTGTGTTTAATTGAAGTTGATGTCCCACGCGGCATGGATGTGGAACATGTAAGAGAAGAGCTTGAACGTTTACTTTCTCGTCATCAATTAACACCATTAGCGCAGAGCCTTGAACAGAGTAAAGGTCGCATTATGCTGGCTTATACTCGCGAAGTGGTTAACGGGGTACTTAATTTACTGCAAGACAGTGGCACACCTGCCGAGCTCCGTTTGCGAGAAGGATTTTCAATGGTGGCTGCGGTTGGCGCTGGGGTGATTAATAACCCTGTTCATTGTCATGGCTTTTATCAGCAACTAAAAGGTTTGCCTGTAGAGTTTATGACTGAGGCAGAATCGGGGTTAAGTTTGGTAGCGGTACTTCGTCAGGTTGAAACTGAGCGATTAGTGAAAGATATTCACCAAGCGTTATTTCAAGCGCAAAAGCGTGTTGGTTTAGTGCTATGCGGTAAGGGGAATATTGGTAGTCGTTGGCTGGAATTATTTGAGCGTGAAAAAGTAGCGTTAGAAAAACGCCATGGACTTAGCTTTACCTTGTTCGGCGTGTTAGATAGTCGCCGCCAATGGGTTAATTTTGATGGCATTGAGCCACAGTTGGCATTAACTCAATTTGAGCAAGAAGCGGTAGAATATCGGGATGATGAGCTCTTTTCTCAAATTGGCAATGCCGATTATGACGATGTGATAGTCCTTGATGTGACCGCAAGTTGTGAGTTATCAAAGCGCTATCCTGAAATTGCCGAGCATGGTTTACATTTGATTTCTGCTAATAAAGTGGCGGGCTCGGCAAGCAGTCAAGACTACCATGCTGTGATTGACGCCTTTGCTAAAAGCAGTCGTCATTGGCTTTATAACGCTACCGTGGGCGCTGGGCTTCCGGTGAATCATACCGTTCGTGATTTACGTGAAAGTGGCGATCAGATCATTGCTGTATCGGGTATTTTTTCGGGGACGTTATCATGGTTGTTCCAGCAATATGATGGCAGCGTGCCATTTTCTGAATTGGTCGAGCAAGCGTGGCAGCAAGGCTTAACTGAGCCCGATCCTCGTCATGATTTAGATGGCAGTGATGTGATGCGAAAACTTGTGATCCTCGCACGTGAATCTGGCTTAGAGATCGAGCCTGAGCAGGTCAAAGTGGAAAGCTTAGTACCTGTAGAGTTAGCATCGTTATCTGTCGAACAGTTCTTTGAGCAAGCAGGATTACTGGATGAAATCTTGGCGGAGCGTTTAGAAAGTGCCCGTGAAGAAGAGAAGGTGCTACGTTATGTGGCGCGCTTAGATCGTCACGGTAAAGCCCATGTAGGGGTTGAAGCGTTAGCTCAAGAGCATGCATTAGCGAATTTACTGCCTTGCGACAATATCTTTGCGATTGAAAGTCATTGGTATCGCGATAATCCATTAGTGATCCGAGGCCCAGGTGCGGGGCGTGATGTGACGGCAGGAGCGCTGCTTTCTGATATCAACCGACTAGCTGCTTTACTCTAATCTATTTATTTAGCGCATAAAAAAGCCGCAGTAAAATGCGGCTTTTTTGTTTGGGATGGATAATGCACTTAGTAAATGGCTACAGCGCTATTATCACTATCCATATCTTTTAGTTCAGCCAGCACTTCTTCAGCCCAGTCAATCCATGCTTGGCGGTTATGTAAACCACGACGTAGCGTTAGACGATCTAGACGTTGTTGGCGATCCATTGATTTGTAATCGCTGAAATGGATTTTTTCTAGCTCTTTGTAGTGGCTGATCAGAGTGTGTGATTCATCGATCAATGCAGCAAGTTGTTTTTGCATTGGCTCTGAATTATGAACGCCGCAGACGAGAAGTTTTGCAGAAAACTCATCGCGAGTGGTTGGATTACGCGCAGGCTCTTCAAACCAATTAAATAGCGCTTGTCTACCAGCATCTGTGATTGCATAGACTTTACGATCCGGCTTGCCTTCTTGAGGCTCAAGGCGACATGTTACTTGATCGTTAGCAGCCATCTTATTTAGTTCACGATACACCTGTTGGTGGCTCGCTTTCCAAAAGTAGCCAATGCTATGAGAAAACTCTTTTGTTATATCATAACCCGTTGCTTCTCGATTGCTCAGCACGGTTAAAATTACGTGTGGTAGTGACATCTCTTCTATCCGTTAAATACGTCAAATAAAAATAACAATCAGACTTGATTACATACGCTTCGTAATGGCGTTTTTTATTGATAATCTTTAATAAGTTATAGTCTGATTGAGACCGCATACAATATCATTAAATCGCTCATTATCGATACTTCAATATCAATTATCTGTTAAACGAGCTTGCAAAATTTTTATGTTGTGACCTTACTTCGATTGAAAGAGTGATGCTTTTAGCAGCAAATAGCGAACAAAAAATATTCACTCTTGCTCATATCGAAGTACATCTATCATAGCCTTATTAAGAAACCTAATGCTGTATCATAAGTGAGACAAAAAAGATTTTTCTTAACATATCGATAAATAAGTTGAAAAAAAAGGGCCCTAAAAAGGCCCTTTGTGATCAGCATTATATTTTAGCCAGTGTTACGCATACCAGTTGCAATACCTGCAATTGTAACCATTAATGCTTCTTCAAGCTCAGATGGCAGTTCTTCCTGCTGTCGAGTTCGATATAGCAATTCAGCTTGAAGCATGTTGAGAGGCTCAACATAAATGTTACGTAAACGAATTGACTCAGCGCCCCATGGGTCTTGTTCCATTAGGTGATCGTTATTTTCAACCGTTAGTACCGCTTTAATATCTTTCACTAATTGATCACGCAGTTTTTGACCTAGCGGCCATAGTGCTTCATCAGTTAGGCGTTCATCATAGTACTTCGTAATGCCTAAGTTCGTTTTGGTGTATACCATTTCTAGCATACCAAGACGGGTAGAGAAGAATAGCCACTCACGACACATATCTTCTAGCAACTTAGCGTGGCCTTTATCAATTGAGTATTGAATCGCTTCACCCGCACCTAACCATGCTGGCAGTAGTAAGCGGTTCTGACTCCATGCGAAAATCCATGGAATAGCACGTAAGCTTTCAACGCCACCTTGTGGATTACGTTTTGCAGGGCGCGAACCTAGTGGTAGTTTACCTAATTCAAGCTCAGGTGTTGCTGCACGGAAGTATGGGACGAACTCTGGATCAACGCGTACAACGTTACGGTATGCTTCACAAGAGATCTCTGATAGTGAGTCCATCAGATCGCGCCATTCTTGTTTTGGCTCAGGTGGTGGTAATAGGTTTGCTTCTAGTGTTGCACCTGCGTACAGACTCAAGCTATTAATAGCTACTTCAGGTAAACCAAGCTTAAAGCGGATCATTTCGCCTTGCTCGGTCACACGTAGACCACCTTTTAGGCTGCGTGGTGGCTGTGATAATAGTGCCGCATGGGCTGGTGCACCACCACGACCGATACTACCGCCACGACCGTGGAATAGGGTAATTTCAACGCCTGCTTTTTCACACACATCAACCAGCTTTTCCATTGCGCTGTATTGTGCCCAACCTGCTGACATCACACCAGCATCTTTAGCTGAGTCAGAGTAGCCGATCATGACCATTTGGTGGTTTTGAATAAAGCCACGGTACCAGTCAATGTTTAGAAGTTGCTCAATAACATCAGCACCATTATTCAAGTCATCTAGCGTTTCGAATAATGGACACACATCCATACGGAAAGGGCAGCCTGCTTCTTGTAGTAATAAATGAACTGCTAATACATCAGAAGCCGTACGAGCCATTGAAATAACGTATGCGCCTAATGCTTCACGAGATTGTTCCGCGATCGCTTTACAGGTTTCAATCACTTCTTTGACTTCTGGTGATGGTTCCCAATCACGTGGAAGCAGTGGACGTTTTGATGATAGCTCACGCACAAGGAAAGCAATTTTATCTTGCTCGCTCCATTGGTCGTAATCACCTAAACCTAGGTAGCGGGTTAGCTCAGAAATCACATCTGAGTGGCGAGTGCTTTCTTGGCGAATATCAAGACGAACAAGGTGAACACCAAAACATTTAATGCGACGAAGCGTATCAAGCAGTAGACCATCGGCAATGATTGCCATGCCACATTCATGTAGCGATTGGTAACAAGCGTGAAGCGGTTCCCATAGCTCTTCAACGTCTTGGATCAGAATGTCTGAACCAGGCTTTTGACCTTTGATTTTGGCGTCAAGGTTATCGCGAGTATGGGTTAGTTTAGTGCGTAGTTGTTTTAAAATCGCACGGTAAGGTTCATGCTCTTCGCCTGCTAATTCACGCACTTTCTCATTACACTGAACCATGGAAAGCTCATTGATCAGCTCTTGAATATCAGTCAGGTAAAGATCGGCTGCTTTCCAACGAGAAAGAAGCAGTACTTCGCGAGTCACATTTGACGTTACAAACGGGTTACCGTCACGGTCACCACCCATCCATGATGAGAAAGTCACAGGTGATGCATCAAGAGGTAGTGATTCACCTAGATGCTGTTGCAGCTTTTCATCAAATAGACGTAGGAACTCAGGAACTGCTTGCCATAGTGAGTTTTCAATCACAGCGTAGCCCCATTTCGCTTCATCGAGCGGTGTTGGGCGTTGCTGACGAATAACATCTGAGTGCCATGCCTGAGCAATCAACTGCTCTAAACGCTGCTCTACACGTGCACGCTCTGCCGTTGATAATTCGCTTAATTCAAGTTGAGATAGGCATTTGTTGATCTGTACCAGTTTGTGGATCATGGTACGACGTGCAATTTCAGTTGGGTGTGCGGTTAATACTAAATCGATATTCAGCTCACGAACCGCTTCGATAGAATCTAGCTGATTAACATCATTATTTTTGAGTTTATTGAATAACTCGTCGAGTGCGCCAGGGCTACATAATGTGGTTTCACATTGGCGAGAAATGGTGTGGTATTGCTCTGCAATATTCGTGAGGTTTAGGAATTGGCTAAATGCACGAGCAACGGGAAGTAATTGATCGTCTGGTAAGTTTTGTAGCTCATCAATGAGCTTTTCACGATCTTCTTCATTACCAGAATGCGCTGATTTTGATAATTTACGAATAGTTTCGACTTTATCTAACAGTTCGTCACCGTGTGCCGTTTTTATGGTATTGCCGAGCAAGTGGCCCAACATACTTACGTTACTTTTTAACGTGCTGTATTTCTCATTCATATCGCATCCATCTCGTAATTTTGTTACATCCAATTTATCAATCTAACAGACAATCTAGCCGTGATCTCACTTTGAGGTCAACTATCATTACATTTTCGGGCATTAAAACCATGCCATTTTGATTTTGGTCATAAACTAGATTGAAGTCTGTAATTTTGTTTCATTATTGCTCGTTTGATAACAAATAATGGTTAGTAATAATATTGTCGGAAACGCATGTCAAATATATGAATGATGCAAAACGTTACAAAAAGATGATGAAATGGTTTTAAAAAAGATAACAAAAGGGGTGTTTTTAAGGCTTTATTGTTGACAGTACGTAAATTAACCAGTAAACATATAAATGCAACGCAAACGAATATTTTATTGCTTTGTATTAGCCGTAACCTGAGCAAGGAATGCCGGGTCTCTATTGTTAATTAAGGATGTTTTCACATGAACCAAGCGAAGCTTTTTACTCATACCTTCCGACGACGCTAAGTCATATTTCGCTTGGTGCGTAATGCGCCCCTCATATTGCTGTTCTCAGCACACCTTGTTACACGTTACTGCTGCAAAAATATAAACATAAAAGCCAATTTTGCGCCTGACGGTGACAACTATCATTAAGACTTAAATGGAATTTGTAATGTTAAAGACTCTAATTATCGGTGCAAGTGGCTATACTGGCGCTGAGCTTGCGAAAATGGTAACCCAACATCCTCACCTTGAACTGGCTGGTTTATTTGTTTCTGAAAATAGTCTTGATGCGGGTAAGTTGCTCAGTGAGTTACATGGTCAACTAAAGGGTATCGTTGATTTACCGTTGCAACCGCTAGTTGATCCCAAAGCCATTGCTAAACAAGCAGATATCGTATTGCTGGCAACAGCACACCAAGTGAGTCATGACCTCGCTGCTGACTTTTTAGAACAAGACTGTCAGGTGTTTGATTTATCAGGTGCATTTCGTGTTAAGGGCGATGATTTCTATACTCAGTATTACGGCTTTGAACATCAGTATTCAGACTGGCTGGAGCAAGCTGTTTACGGTTTAGCGGAATGGAATCATGAAGCGATTGCTAGCGCACAGTTAATTGCTGTGCCGGGTTGTTATCCAACCGCATCGCAATTGGCACTTAAGCCTCTTATTGAAGCAGGTTTACTTGATACCGAACAGTAGTCAGTGATCAATGCGGTGAGTGGTGTGTCTGGTGCAGGACGTAAAGCGACTATGACCAATAGTTTCTGCGAAGTAAGCCTGCAAGCTTATGGTTTATTCTCTCACCGTCACCAACCTGAAATCAGTACTCATTTAGGTCGCGATGTTATTTTCACTCCCCATCTTGGCAACTTTAAACGTGGCATTCTTGCAACTATTACAGCGAAGCTAGCACAAGGCGTTACGCTAGAGCAGGTAACGGAAGCATTGAATCTAGCATATGCATCTACAGCAGATAAACATGCGGTACGTCTTTTAGGGACACAAGCGGCACGTCTACAGAATGTGGTGGGGACTTGCTTCTGTGATATTGGCTGGCAGGTGGATGGTCAACACATTATTTTAACATCTGCGATTGATAACCTGTTAAAAGGTGCCTCTTCGCAAGCGATGCAATGCATAAATATTCGAAATGGTTTCCCTCAATTAACCGCTTTAGTGTAGGAGTTCGATGATGAGTCAGGTTCCATTAGTCATTAAGTTAGGTGGTGCAGTACTTTCATGTACTGAAACGTTAGAAAAATTGTTTTCAGCGATTAATGCTTATCAAGAAAACTCTCATCGCCCACTGATGTTAGTGCATGGCGGCGGCTATTTGGTTGACGATTTAATGGCAAAGCTGCAATTGCCAACAGTGAAAAAGCAGGGGTTACGTGTTACCCCAAGTGAACAAATTCCTGTGATTGCTGGCGCACTGGCTGGGACGGCAAACAAGCTGCTGCAAGGTCAGGCGATCAAATCTGGTGTCAAAGCCGTTGGTCTAAGTTTGGCCGATGGTGGTTTGTGTGAAGTTTCACAGTTAGATCCTGAATTAGGCTCAGTGGGTAATGCAAAGCCCGGTAATGGCACACTGGTTTCACAAATCATGGCATCGGGTTATATGCCAATCATTAGTTCGATCGGTTTAGATGCGCAGGGTGAGTTAATGAATGTGAATGCGGATCAAGCAGCTGTTGCTGTGGCAGCTGCCGTTGATGGTGAATTAGTCCTACTGTCTGATGTGAGTGGTGTATTAGACGGTAAAGGTCACCTAATCGACGCATTAACTGAAGCTGAAGCAGAATCGCTGATTGAACAAGCGGTGATCACTGATGGCATGATTGTCAAAGTGCGTGCCGCTTTCGATGCCGCCAAAGCCCTAGGTCGTCCAATTGAAGTGGCAAGCTGGCGTTATCCTGAAAAGTTGACCGCCTTATTTGATGGGCAAAGTATCGGCACCAAATTTACTCTGTAATTGAATTTTAAATTAGCAATATTAAGCACATCGCCTGAACGGAATACCCGCAAGGCTGAGAAGGAGAGCAGCACATGAGCAAGATAAATAAAGTTGTATTGGCTTATTCGGGTGGTTTAGATACATCAGCCATTATTCCATGGTTGAAAGAGAACTATGACTGTGAAGTTGTCGCGTTCGTGGCAGATGTGGGTCAAGGTGAAGAAGAGCTAGAAGGCATTGAAGAGAAGGCGTTAGCTTCTGGTGCGTCAGCGTGTTACATCGCCGATCTTAAAGAAGAGATGGTAAAAGATTACATCTACCCATCACTTAAAACAGGTGCGGTATACGAAGGTAAATACCTGCTTGGTACCTCAATGGCACGTCCAATCATCGCAAAAGCCCAAGTTGAGTGTGCATTAGAAGTGGGGGCCGATGCACTGTGTCACGGTTGTACCATGTAAAGGTAATGATCAGGTGCGTTTTGAAGGTGCATTTGCCGCACTAGCTCCACAACTAAAAGTAATCGCACCTTGGCGTGAGTGGGATCTACGTAGCCGTGAAGCATTGCTAGATTATCTTGCTGAGCGTGATATTCCATGTACCGCATCACTTGAAAAAATTTACTCTCGTGATGCTAATGCTTGGCACGTGTCAACAGAAGGTGGCGTACTGGAAGATACGTGGAACGCACCTAACGATCTATGTTGGGTTTGGACAAAAGATCCAGAGCAAGCACCGGATCAAGCTGAAACGGTAACACTTAAGATTGAACAAGGTGAAGTTGTCGCAGTTGATGGTGAAGCAATGACGCCATACAACGTGCTGACTTACCTTAATGAAAAAGGTATTGAGCACGGTGTTGGTCGTATTGATATCGTTGAAAACCGTCTGGTTGGTATGAAGTCTCGTGGTTGTTATGAAACACCAGGGGGCACCATCATGATGGAAGCTCTACGTGCCGTTGAGCAGCTAGTACTCGATAAAGAATCTTTCGATTTCCGTCAAACGCTAGGTCTTAAAGCATCGCACCTTATCTATGATGGTCGTTGGTTCACACCACTGTGTCAGTCGTTGATTGCAGCGGCTGACGAGTTAGCAAAAGATGTTAGCGGTGAAGTTGTGGTGAAGCTATACAAAGGTCAAGCGACGGTGATCCAGAAGCGTTCAACCAACAGCTTGTACTCGGAAGAGTTTGCAACCTTCGGTGAAGATGAGGTTTACGATCACAGCCATGCAGGTGGTTTTATCCGTCTTTACTCGCTAGCAAGCCGTATTCGTGCGCTAAACAGCCAAAAGAAATAATCAGTAATACACTCAACGGGGCTCCCTACCTATGCCCCGTTGAATTCACGCCATAATAAGATAAGCAAGTCGATACGCTGAGCAAAGGAGAGGTACCATGGCATTATGGGGCGGACGTTTTAGTCAGGCAGCTGACACACGGTTTAAACAATTCAATGATTCACTGCGCTTTGACTACCGTCTTGCTGAGCAAGATATTGTTGGCTCAATCGCATGGTCTAAAGCCCTTCGTCAGGTCGATGTATTAACTGAGCAAGAGCAGCAAAAGCTTGAGTTGGCATTGAATGAGCTAAAACTTGCTGTGATGGAAGATCCTGAGCAAATTTTACGTTCAGATGCGGAAGATATTCATAGTTGGGTCGAGCAGCAGTTGATTGCCAAAGTTGGTGATTTAGGTAAGAAGCTTCATACCGGACGTTCACGTAACGATCAGGTCGCAACCGATTTAAAACTATGGTGTCGTCAGCAAGGCCAGCAATTATTGTTAATGCTCGATCGCTTGCAGCAGCAACTGGTGATGGTGGCTCGTGATCACCAAGCGACGGTTCTGCCGGGTTACACTCACTTGCAACGTGCTCAGCCTGTGACGTTTGCTCATTGGTGTTTAGCCTATGTCGAGATGTTTGAGCGTGACTATTCTCGTTTAACCGATGCGCTCGATCGTTTAGATACCTGTCCGTTAGGCTCTGGCGCACTGGCGGGTACGGCTTATCCGATTGATCGTGAAGTCTTGGCTCATAGCTTAGGTTTCCACCGTGCAACCCGTAACAGCTTAGATTCAGTCTCTGATCGCGATCATGTGATGGAGCTGCTTTCTACTGCTTCTATCTCTATGCTGCACTTATCTCGTATGGCAGAAGATCTGATCTTCTACAATTCAGGTGAATCTAACTTTATTGAGTTAGCCGATACCGTGACATCAGGTTCATCTTTGATGCCACAGAAGAAAAACCCAGATGCATTAGAGCTTATTCGTGGTAAATGTGGGCGTGTTTATGGCGCGATGACTGGCATGATGATGACGGTTAAAGCCTTACCGCTTGCATACAACAAAGATATGCAAGAAGACAAAGAAGGCTTGTTTGACGCCCTTGATAGCTGGCATGACTGTATGGAAATGGCTGCGCTGTGTTTTGATGGTATTAAGATAAATAAAGACCGTACTTTAGAAGCTGCAATGCAAGGTTATTCTAATGCGACAGAGCTTGCTGATTACTTGGTTGCGAAAGGCATTCCATTCCGTGAAGCGCACCATATTGTCGGTGTTGCGGTGGTGGCAGCGATTGCCAAAGGTTGCGCATTAGAAGAGTTATCACTTGCAGAGATGAAGCAATTCTCTGACGTGATTGATGACGACGTGTATCCAATTCTGACCATTGAATCGTGTTTAGATAAACGTTGTGCGCTGGGTGGCGTTGCACCAAATCAAGTGGATTACGCGATTGGTCAGGCTGAAAAACGCTTAGAAAAACGTTACTCACCAAGTGTGAAAGTGCGTGGCGCTCGCTTAACCGATCTTGATGCAATTGAAGGTATGGTGGTGTACTGGGCAGGGCTTGGTGAAAATTTACCGCGTAATCGCAATGAGTTAGTGCGTGATATTGGCTCGTTTGCGGTTGCTGAGCATCATGGTGTCGTGACAGGTTGTGCGTCGTTATATGTTTATGATTCAGGGCTTGCGGAAATTCGCTCTTTAGGTGTTGAAGCCGATTGGCAGCAGCAAGGTCAAGGTAAAGCAATTGTTGAGCACTTGCTTGAAAAAGCCGAGCAAATGGCGATTAAGAAAGTCTTTGTTCTGACTCGTGTACCAGAGTTCTTTATGAAGCGAGGCTTTACCCCAACATCGAAATCCTTATTGCCAGAGAAGGTAATGAAAGATTGTGACCGTTGTCCTCGTCAGCATGCCTGTGATGAAGTCGCGCTTGAAGTGCGATTGGATCAAGAGCAGCGTATTCCGACGGTTAACGTTGCTTAATTAAAGTAATTTGCGAGATAGAAAAAAGCCCTCATGACGAGGGCTTTTTCATTTGGAGAGTAGTTGTGGTTTTGTTTCTGCCAATCAAAGACTGCAGGTTCTGTTGATTAACAACCTGGACCACAATCCAGACAATGCTTGATCATATCTGGACCCAAACGTAATTTCGCATTCAGATCACGTAGGGCAGTACGAACACCTTCTTCGATAACTGGGTGGTAGAAAGGCATATCAAGCATTTCTGCTACCGTCATCTTATTTTGATGCGCCCAAGCTAATAGGTGCGCTAGGTGCTCTGCATCAGGGCCAATCATTTCAGCGCCAAGGAAGCGACCTGTGCCTTGTTCACCGTATACATGCAACATACCTTTGTTACGTAGCATGACACGTGAACGGCCTTGGTTCTCAAATGAAACCGTACCTGTTTCGAAACAACCGCACGTGCCTAGACGAGTGGTAATTTCTTTATATGTTTCACCCACCATCGCAATTTGCGGATCAGTGAAAACAGCTGAAATCTTAGTGCGACGTAAACCAGCACGAATTTCAGGGAAGCGACCTGCGTTATCACCTGCGATACGCGCTTGGTCTGCAGCTTCATGGAGCAATGGAATTTGATTGCTTGCATCACCTGCGATGAAAATGGAATCTACCGAGGTTTGCATGGTGTAGTAATCAGCCGTTGGTACACCGCGCTCATCCAATGCTAAGCTTGTGCTCTCAATGTTAAGGTTATCAACGTTAGGACGACGACCTGTCGCAGCCAGTACGTAATCAACCAAAATCGTTGCAAGCTCACCTGATTTAGTGACGTATTGAATTTCAACCTGATCACCAACACGCTTCATGCTTTCAACTTGCACGTTTGGATCTAAGTAAAACTCTTCGTTAAAGGCTTTGTTAGCGTAAGCCATCACTTCAGGATCTGTTAGAGGACCAACTTGACCACCAAGACCGAACATAGTCACGTTCACGCCTAAGCGGTTTAGTGATTGACCTAGCTCTAAGCCAATCACACCAGGACCAAATACAGCAACAGAGTTTGGTAAATCGTCCCAGTTAAATACATCGTCGTTAACTACTAAACGATCGCCTAGCTCGTTCCATACACCTGGGTAGGCAGGGCGAGAGCCCGTCGCGATAACAATGCGTTTAGCATTAATGATAGTGTGATCATCGACTTGTAGGGTGTGATCATTTAAAAATTTAGCGTAACCAGAAATCTTATCTGCAGCAGGGATCTCATCTACACCTTCAAGGACGAAACCAACGAAACGGTCACGTTCACGTTTTACGCGGTCCATCACTTCACGGCCATTGATCACGATGTCACCTTGAGGATGCACACCAAATGCGGGTGCTTTCTCAATATTATGAACGCTCTCTGCTGCTGCAATGAGTAATTTTGATGGCATACAACCAACACGAGCACAGGTTGTGCCGTAAGGGCCGCCTTCAATCATTACTACGCTATCGGTGTGGGCTTTTGCTGCGCGGTATGATCCTAAACCAGCAGTACCACCGCCAATAACAGCAACATCAACATTCAAGGTTTTCATCGTAACTTCTCCGAGTGGTGCAGGGTGGGGCCTGACGTCTTTGCGTCAGTGCCCGCTTTGTTTCTTATTATTGGTGTGGCGATTAGCCTAGGTATGCTTCTAGCTCTTCGCTACCACCGATGTGCTTACCACCGATGAATACTTGAGGAACTGTGCTACGGCCAGATACTGCACGTAGAGAAACCGTTGTTGCATCTTTACCAAGAATGATTTCTTCGTATTGTAGACCTTTGTCGATTAGGTTCTGTTTTGCTTTTGCACAGAAAGGACAACCAGGTTTTGAGAATACTGTGATTGATTCTTGTAGTTTTTGCTCAGGAGCGATGTACTTCAGCATAGTGTCTGCGTCAGATACGTTGAACGGGTCGCCTGGTTCTTCGTTTTCGATGAACATTTTCTCAACTACGCCGTTTTTCACTAACATGCTGTAACGCCATGAACGAGCACCGAAACCTAGGTCATCTTTCTCAACTAGCATGCCCATGCCTTTAGTGAACTCACCGTTACCATCTGGGATGAAAGTGATGTTTTCAGCTTCTTGGTCTGCTTTCCATGCATTCATTACGAATGTGTCGTTTACTGATACACATAGAATGTCGTCAACACCGTTTTCAGCAAATACTGACGCTAGCTCGTTGTAGCGAGGTAGGTGGCTAGAAGAACATGTTGGTGTGAATGCGCCAGGTAGGCTAAATACTACAACTGTTTTATTAGCAAAAAGCTCTTCTGTTGTTACGTCAACCCACTGATCACCTTTACGAGTGTGGAAAGTAACTTGAGGAATAGCCTGACCTTCTTTAGATGCGAACATAATGTAATTCCTTAAAAACTATAAATTCAATTTGATGCAATCGGAGTGTTTAACTGTTTGCTCCGTTTTGATGTAGCCATTATGTGATTTTGCGCTTGATAGCTCCAATCGTTTGCTGCTATGGTTTCAATAGTTAATTCCTATTGTAAGAAGAACTATGAATATTCGTGATCTGGAATATCTTGTTGCTCTTTCCGAGCACAAACATTTTCGCAAAGCAGCAGAAGCGTGTTACGTCAGCCAACCTACTTTGAGTGGTCAAATTAGAAAGTTGGAAGATGAGCTAGGTGTTTCATTATTAGAAAGAACTAGCCGTCGCGTCCTATTTACTGACGCCGGATTGAGTTTAGTCGCTCAAGCGCAGAAAGTGTTGCTTGAAGTCAAAATTTTAACTGAACTTGCTAGTGTTCAAGGCGAAAGCATGTCGGGACCACTGCATATTGGTTTTATTCCTACTGTGGGGCCTTACTTACTGCCACAGATCATTCCAACCCTAAAGGAAGCATTTCCAGATTTAGAGTTGTTCTTACATGAAGCGCAAACCCATCAGCTTGTTCAGCAGTTGGAAGAAGGGAAGCTGGATTGCATCATTTTGGCGGCAGTGAAAGAGAGCGAGCCGTTTATTGAATTGCCACTTTATGATGAGCCAATGATGATTGTGGTGCCTGAAACCCATAAATGGGCGGATAAGAAAGAAATTGATATGTCACTGCTACATGGCGAAAGCTTATTGATGCTAGAAGATGGTCACTGTTTGCGTAATCAAGCGCTGGGTTTTTGTTTTGCCGCGGGTGCTCGTGATGACGGTCGTTTTAAAGCAACTAGTCTTGAGACACTGCGTAACATGGTAGCGGCAGGTAGTGGGATCACCTTGTTACCACAACTTGCTAGTCCGAAAGAGCATTGCCGTGATGGTGTGTGTTATATCGCAGCTGAGCACCCACAGCCAACACGCTTAATCACTTTAGCCTATCGTCCGGGTTCACCGCTGAAAGCGCGTTATGAGAAGCTTGCGGAAGTTATTAAAGAAAGAATGCCTGAGGTATTTGCTAAACATACCCAAGCATAACGCCATATATGAAAAGATAAAAAAAGAGCGCTCAATGAGCGCTCTTTTTATTTTCGTTTTTAAAGATACTTAGAATAGCTCTTCTGCTGTTTCTGTATCAAATTGACGTTCAGATGTCGCTTGCTGTACAGAGCGTGTTGGCTCAGTCCCTTTGATGAAGTACTCGTACATAGAGCTTGCATCATCGCGGTTTGATAGCTGACCCGTTGCACGGTCGATACGTACTTTCACAATATCATCTGGAATTTGTTTTTCTTGCTCAGGGGTATTTTTTAGCGCCTGACGCATGAAGTTGATCCATGCAGGTTGCGCAGCATTACCACCGAATTCACCACCAATTGTTTGGTTTTTACCGAGGTTATTATTCCAGCTTGTGCGACCTAATTCACGACGGTGATCATCAAAACCAACCCAAGTTGTAGCCACAATATTTGGACCAAAACCTGTGTACCATGCATCCTTCGCATTGTTGGTTGTACCTGTTTTACCACCGATATCATGACGTTTAAGCACTTTTGCACGCCAGCCAGTACCGTAACTCTTACCCGGTTCACCCCAGATGTTACTGTTTAGCATCTCACGAACCAGGAATGCATTTTGCTCACTGATCACCTCTGGAGCGTAGCGAACAGGTGGCATAGTGATCACTTGTTCAAGATCGGCCAGTGTTGGTTTTTCTGCTGGTGCAGGTTTAGTGTTGTCCGCTGGTTGATCTAATTTGTGATCTTCAACAGCCGTAGCCATTGCCACTTGCATTTTCGCTTGTGGGTTTTTCGCTTGGCAAGCGTCGTTACATACAATCGCTGGATCTGCGTAGTAAATTAACTGGTCATCATTGTTATCAACCTTGTTAATTAAGAATGGTTCAACCGCATAACCACCGTTAGCAAATACCGAGTAGCCTTGTACAAGCTCAAGCGGTGTTAAGCTACCAGCACCTAATGCGATAGGCTCAGCACGAGGCAGATCTGAGCGTTTAAAGCCAAAGCGAGTGAGGTAATCAATGGTGAAATCTAACCCTGCAATACGTAGTGCGCGAATAGCCATCACGTTAATAGAACGCGCTAGACCAATACGGGCACGAGTAGGGCCGCCGTATTTACCATCCGCATTCTTAGGACGCCATGCTTTACCTTGCCACTTGTCCCACTTAGTAATTGGCGCATCGTTAATCAGTGTTGCAAGTGTTAAGCCTTTCTCAATCGCTGCTGAGTAAATAAATGGTTTAATACCTGAACCCACCTGACGGATAGATTGGGTGGCACGGTTAAACTTACTTTGTGCGTAGTTAAAACCACCAACCATTGCTAGTACGGCACCATTATTTGGCGACATTGCAACAAAGGCTGTGTTGACCGCTGGTGTTTGGCTCAGTAGCCATTCACTGGTTGATACTGATGCGTTATCAACTTTATCGCTCACCAAACTTTGCTTATGCTGAACCCAGATTTGTTGACCAGCAGTTAGAATATCGCTGGCTTTGCGTGGTGCAGCACCTTGACGAGAGTCTGAGATGAACTTACGTGCCCAGCTCATACCATTCCAATTAATAACTGCAATATCACCATTTTTAGTGACGATATTTGCCGTCTTTTCACCCACTTTAGTCACAATAGCTGGAATGAGTTAGTCATAAACTGGCTGGTTTTTCAGTTTATCAACAATTTGATTAGCATTAAGTGGCGTTTGACCCGGTTTCCAAATAACCGCAACAGGACCACGGTAACCATGGCGTTGGTCGTAGGCTAATAGGTTGTTCACCGCTGCTTGTTGTGCGTCGAGTTGAAGCTTACTGTTGATCGTGGTGTAAACCTTCATGCCTCTTTCGTAAGCGGCTTCACCGTAGCGGTTTACCATCCATGCACGAGCACGTTCAGCGACATATGGTGCGTATAACTGAATTTCTGCGCCGTGGTAGTGGGAAACAATTGGCTCAGCGCGTGCTGCATCCATTTGTGCTTTGGTGATGTAGCCTTCTTCAAACATACGCATCAGTACTACATTGCGACGTGTGGTTGCACGGTCAATGGAGTAAATTGGGTTCATGGTTGAAGGCGCTTTTGGTAAACCTGCAATCACCGCAATTTCAGACAGTGTTAGCTGATCGACCGTTTTACCAAAGTAAACTTGTGCCGCTGCACCAACACCGTAGGCACGGTAACCGAGATAAATCTTGTTTAAGTAAAGATCGAGAATCTCATCCTTGGTTAGCAGCTTTTCAATGTGAATAGCAATAAAGGCTTCTTTAATCTTACGCATTAACTTCTTTTCATTAGATAAGAAGAAGTTACGTGCAAGCTGCTGGGTAATGGTACTCGCACCTTGGCGTGCTGAACCTGAGGTTAAAACAACAAATGCAGCGCGGGCAATACCGATAGGATCGACCCCTGGATGTTCATAAAAACGGCTGTCTTCTGTGGCAATGAATGCCTCGCGCATTAGAAGAGGAATTTCATCTAATGTCAGAGGGATACGTCGCTTTTCACCGAACTGTGAGATCAGTTTACCGTCTTCGCTATACACCTGCATCGGTGTTTGCAGCTCAACATTTTTTAACTCAGCTACATCTGGGAGGTCAGGCTTTACATAGAGGTAAAGGCCAAAAATAGTACCAACTCCAAGAATTATGCAAATTAATGCAAGTATTAGTAATCGCTTTATGAACTTCACTTGAGATTTCCCGTTACGCCATCGTGCTAATTGTCATTATCCATTATCTTTCAATTACTAGTATAAAGATAACAAAAAGAAAATTAATGCCGTTGATGGTGTTTATTCGAAATAGTTTGTTTTTTCGCCACATGGGAGCATAACACGGATGTTTCGGAACCCATTAAGTGTTGGGGTAGATATTGGCAGTCACAGCATAAAAGCTGTGGCGCTACAGCAGAAAAAAGATCAGTTTGAATTGACTGCATATGCTGAGGTTGAATTAACCAAATCGGTAATCAACGAGCAGCATAGTGTAAATGCGGCAGCTTTGTTGTCAGCAATACGTCAATTAAAGAAACAGCTGCCATGGCAAGCCAAGAACGTTACTTTAGCCTTACCAGATAGTGCTGTGATCAGCAAAGTCGTTCAACTTGATACCAGCCTCAATGAAGATGAGGCTGAATTCGCTATTGTCCAAGCGTTAGGAGCGGCTTCTCCATTCCCAGTTGAAGAGCTGTGGTTTGATTATTACCCAATGGTGAGTGAGCGTTTCTCTGAAGCCGCCACCACTGCGCCATATCAGGTTTTTGCTTCGCGTAAGGAAACCATTGATAGCCGTGTTACCGCGTTAAAAAAAGTCGGTTTTAAACCGTCAGTGGTTGAGCTTCAGACGAATGCGTTGTTATGGCTCACAGAATATTTAGCTGAAGTCGGTAGCCAATATACTCAATGGGGTGTAGTTGACGTTGGTAAACGCCATACTGAATTTTGTATGAAGCCTGAAGGCAGTAATGCTTATCACCGCGAAATTCGTTTTGGTACCAGCCAGTTTGAAGAAAACCCATTTCAAGAAGAAATCAGTGAAGAAAATAAAGTTGAACGTTTTACGGAGCAATTTGCAGAGCAATTAAAACGCCAAATTCAACTTTATAACTCAACCCATCCTCGTTGCAGCATTAAAGGCTTGTGGTTAGCTGGTGGTTGTCAGTCTTTAATTTCCGAATCGTTATTAAAACAATTGGTTGGTTTAGAAGTGGTATGGGTAAAGCCTTTTGAACACTTCACACAACCAAAGAAGCTGACACTGCCTGTTGATATGTCGAGCCAATATGCTGTGGCTACCGGTTTAGCATTGCGGGGGATGGCATGATAGATAAATTAAACCTCCTACCTTGGCGAGAAGAGCGTCGCAAGCAACATAAACAACGTTTTATGGGGCTGATTGCCGCTGCTGTATTTGTCGCATTTATTGGTAATTATGGGGTGGCGAAATACCTCGATTTACAGCAGCAACAACAGCAAGCACGTAATGCACAATTTCAAAAAGAAATTGATTTGCTGGAAAAACGTTTAGCCTTCTTACCTAAGTTAGAAGAGCAACGAAAAGCGATTCAACTGCGTTTAAATGTTATTGCCGATATTCAGCAATCGCGAAATCGTGTCACACAACTGTTGAATCAACTGCCGAATGTGGTGCCGGGTGGTGTTTACCTTGAAACATTGAACCTCAATGTTGAGCGTGTTGGCATTAAAGGGGTGGGTGATTCAAATGGTCACTTAGCAGCTTTACTGGGTGCTGCCGAGCAGTCGAAGTGGTTCATCAATGTTGATATGCATTCATTAGTGACAACCAAAGGAAGTCAGTCTGAGCAGTTGTCTCAGTTTAATGCTTCATTTGATTTGACCGATCCTTCTTTGGCACAACAAGCCAAGAAAGTCGCTAAAACCAATGGAAGCAAGGGGGAGTAAATGGCTGATTGGCAGGAATTAGAATTAGACGAAATTACTGAATGGCCCTTGTTACCGCAGTGTTTAGTTGCGGTGATTTTAGCTGCTGCATTAAGTGCCTTTGGTTATTGGTATTGGGTAAGTCCAATGAATGATCAGCTTGAACAAATGAAGCAAAAAGAGCAGACATTAAAGACCCAGTTAGTCAGTCGAGCATCACAGGTTGCGGCATTACCACGAGTTAAAGAGCAAGTGGCAGAGCTTAATCGTCGTTACCATGAAATGATTGAACAGTTACCTGAAGAGCAAGAGCTGGCTAGCTTGCTATCAGGTATTAACGATATTGGTGTGAATAACGGCTTGGTATTCCAGTCGATAAAATGGGCACCACGAGTTGAACATGAACTGTATTACGAGTTGCCAATCAATATGCAGCTGACGGGTAACTATGAGCAGATTGGTAAGTTTGCTGAAGCGATCGCAAGGCTACCTCGTATTGTTAACTTAAATAATGCGGAGTTAAGTCGTGTTAAGCCGTTAGGTGAGCCGGACGAGACACTATCTCTTAAGGTTTCGGCAACAACGTATCGTTTCAAAGCGCCTACCCATGTTGATGCCAATAGTGATGAGGGCTAACCAATGAAGAAAGTATTGTGGTTACTACCTATTGTTATTGGTCTGGTGGGCTGTAAAGCCAATGATGATTCTGTTGAGCAGTTTATTGCCACAACACACAGTGAAGCGAAAGCACGAGTAAAACCATTGCCTGAATCTTTTGTGTTTACCGCTGAAACGTTTGTAATGACCAGTAAACGCGTGCCATTTGTAAAGCCTATTCCAGAGCAATTGTTAGCAAAAGAAGACACGGGAACATGTTGGCAGCCGCAACTTGATCGCCCGTTAAGTAAGCTTGAAGAATTTGCTTTAGAAAAATTAGCGATGAAAGGGGCTATTGGTAATAACAAGCAACTTTGGGGACTGGTATTCACGCCTGAAGGAGACTTAATGAAGATTAAGCCAGGACAATACATTGGTCTTAATCGAGGTAAGGTGCTTACCGTTAGTGATAAAGAAATTGAAATCGAAGAAACGCTACCAGATGGAAAAGGTTGTTGGCTAAAACGACCGACAAAACTGGCGCTAGTTCAGCAGTAATCAAGGATAAGTTATGAAAGGGAATGTGTGGATGTTAAGCCGCCAGTATCTAGCAACACTTTGGTTGTTGTGTGTTGGTTTATTGGCTTTTCCTAGTGTGGCTGCTGTGCCTGCGGCAGGGATGATAGATAACCAAATTCAAGCCATTGATTTTCGTCGTGATGGTAAAGGGCGTGGTGTCCTAACAGTGCGTCTGGAAAAGCCACAATCGTTAGTGGATTTGCGTCGTAATGGCAATAAATTACAGCTGGATATTTTCGATACTGTGCTTAAAGATGACATGGTGTACACACTTGATGTGGTTGATTTTGCAACTGTTGTCGAAAGTATTGAAACCATGCGAGTGTCTAAAGGTGCTCGCCTCATGTTCAATATGAAAGGCAGCTACGATTATGATTACAATCTACGTGGTAAGCGCCTAGAAGTGATCATTGAAAAGCGTGCAGCGAAAAAGGCCGTATCAGGTAGTAAATCAAATGCCAAAATTAATTATAAAGGCAAGCCGATTTCAATTAACTTCCAAGATATCCCAGTACGTAACGTTCTACAGTTGATTGCTGACTACAACGATTTTAACTTGGTCGTGTCTGATTCAGTTAGCGGTAATGTGACGCTGCGTTTAGACGATGTGCCATGGCCACAAGTGCTAGATATTATTCTACAGTCAAAAGATTTAGATAAGCGTGTACGAGGCTCAGTGTTGCTGGTTGCTCCTAAATCTGAGCTAACAGCCAGTGAGCATCAGGTAATGGAAGCAAAGCGTAAGCAGCAAGAGCTTTCAAATCTGCGCTCAGAGCTTATCCAAGTGAACTACGCAAAAGCGACGGATATTGCAGCGCTGCTAAGTGGTAGTACAGATGGTGTTGGCATGCTGTCTGAACGTGGATCTCTGCATGTTGATGAGCGTACTAACTCGCTTATCATCAAAGATATCTCTGATAACATCTCAAGCATTAAAAACATTGTTGAGTCATTAGATATTCCGGTTAAACAGGTTCAAATTGAAGCGCGTATCGTGACTATCAATGAAGGCGATATTGATGAGTTAGGTGTGCGCTGGGGGGTATCGAAAGTTGATGGTGATACTACCATTGGTGGTTCAATTGAAGGTAACTTGGCAAGCTCAGGTCTGTTAGATGACGATGCAACGGTGGATGATTTCCTAAACGTCAACTTAGGTGCAAGTGCAGGTGCGGCATCCATTGCTTTCCAAGTGGCAAAGCTGGGTAATATCTTATTGGATTTAGAATTATCTGCCCTGCAAACCGAAAACAAAGCAGAAATTATCTCAAGCCCACGTTTGATGACGACTAACAAGAAAACCGCTTACATCGAGCAGGGTACAGAAATTCCTTACTTAGAAGCCTCATCCAGTGGTGCGACATCGGTATCATTTAAAAAGGCCGTGCTAAGTTTGATGGTGACACCACAAATCACTCCTGATGATAAGTTAGTGTTGGATCTTGAAGTGACACAAGATAACAAGGGTGAAGATGTCCCAACTGGTGAAGGTACGGCAGTTTCTATTGATACTCAACGTATTGGTACTCAGGTGCTAGTCAATAATGGCGAAACCGTTGTATTGGGTGGTATTTACCAGCACAGTATGACCAACGTCACCCGTAAGGTACCAGTATTGGGTGATATCCCTGTGCTTGGTGCACTGTTCCGCCATAAGATGGAGCAAATGGGTAAGCGTGAACTGCTTATTTTCGTGACACCAAAAATTGTTCTTCAGTAGTCTTTCGTACTGAGAAACAAACAATAAAAATTTGACTACACTGTTAAAGCGACGGATGGAAAATTATGAAAATAGTTCCATCCGTTGTTTTTATGGGGCTATATATTGGTTGTTTTGCCATAGTCTTGTTCAGTGATAAGAAGATCAACAAAGTGATTACGATTGACCTTAGACCATTGCTGAGCCATTATGGCGGCCTCTTTGGGTAGGACAGGCATAATAAAATAGCTATTGGGAGTGACTAGCACTTGCAATATAGCAGTTAGTCCTGAGATAATTTTCTGTCTTATCACGAATTATATGTGAGGAACTTGGCGCCTCGGGCTTATCAATGCATAGAGCCTGCGGGTGGTGTCGTTTTATTAACCGCGCGTAAAATTGCTAAAAATGGCTGAAAAACGAAATATTTTCTTAGTCGGCCCAATGGGTGCAAGCAAAAGCACTATTGGTAGACACCTTGCACAGCAGCTGCATATGGAATTCTTTGACTCAGATACAGTGATCGAAGAGCGTACAGGTGCTGATATTAGTTGGGTTTTTGATGTTGAAGGTGAAGACGGTTTCCGTGTTCGCGAAGAAGCAGTAATTGATGATCTAACTCAAGAGCAAGGTATTGTTCTGGCAACGGGTGGTGGTTCTGTTAAAAGTAAAGAGAACCGTAATCGCCTTTCTGCTCGTGGTATCGTAGTTTACCTAGAGACGACTATCGAGAAGCAACTTGCTCGAACTCAACGCGATAAAAAGCGTCCTCTACTTCAAACAGATACGCCTCGTGAAGTGCTGGAAGCACTTGCAGAAGAGCGCAATCCATTGTATGAAGAAGTAGCAGACTACGTAGTTCGCACAGATGATCAAAGTGCGAAAGTAGTGGCTAACCAAATCATCAAAATGCTGGAAGAGCGTTAATCAACTAAAGAGAGAAGCTGACCATGGAACGGATCAATGTCAATTTAGGTGACAGAAGCTACCCTATTTCAATCGGCGCCGAGTTGTTTTGCAACTCGGCGTTGTTTGCATCTGCAATTCCTGCTGGAAAGCGGGTCGTAGTGGTCAGTAACGAAACCGTTGCTCCGCTGTATGCACAGCAGGTAATGGATACCATCAGTTCATTAGAGTGCCAAGTGGCGCTACTTTCTCTCCCTGATGGTGAACAATACAAAACGTTAGATACCTTTAATCAAATCATGACATTTTTACTTGATGGTAATTATGGCCGTGATGTGGTGATCGTTGCATTAGGCGGTGGTGTTATTGGTGATGTTGTCGGCTTTGCTGCGGCAAGTTACCAACGTGGCGTAGATTTTATTCAAGTACCTACCACGTTACTTTCTCAAGTGGACTCATCTGTCGGTGGTAAAACCGCAGTGAATCACCGATTGGGTAAGAACATGATAGGTGCTTTCTATCAGCCAAAAGCGGTGGTTATTGATAATTATTGTTTACGTACGTTGCCTGAACGTGAGTTTGCAGCGGGCATGGCTGAAGTGATCAAGTACGGTATTATTGCTGATCACGACTTTTTCGTTTGGCTTGAAGAAAACATTGAACGCCTACAAGCGTTAGATAACGATGCTTTGTGTTATGCCATTGCGCGTTGTTGCCAAATTAAGGCCGATGTTGTTGCAGCTGATGAAAAAGAATCAGGTGTACGAGCTTTACTTAATCTAGGTCATACATTTGGTCATGCTATTGAAGCTGAGATGGGCTACGGCAACTGGCTGCACGGCGAAGCGGTGTCGGCAGGTACAGTTCTCGCAGCAAGAACAGCAGCAAAACAAGGCTTGATCAGTGATGATGATGTAGCACGTATTATTCGTCTGCATGAGCGAGCAAAGCTACCTGTAGTTGCACCTGAAACAATGGGCTTTGATGAATTTATCAAGCATATGATGCGTGATAAAAAAGTATTATCAGGCCAGCTACGATTAGTTCTACCTACATCCATTGGCAGTGCTGAAGTCGTGTCTAATGTGACGCATGAGGTATTGCAGGATGTGATTAATCGCTAAGTTGTGATTAATTATGGATAGCACGTTAGCAGCAAAAAACATGGATCTGGATAGCCAGATCCAGTTGCTTTCACGGGTACAGTTCATTACCCGATTTAGTTCACACCTTATTTTACTCTCCGGTACACAAGGCTCAGGCAAAACCTGGCTGGCACATCGTTATCTAGAACAATATGCCCAAGATGCTGAGCAAGCACTGCTCAGTTGCAGTGAAGGGCAAACACTGATCCAGCAGCGTTCAAATTTGCTTAAGCAATTTAATGCCAATCCGATGTTTAACGAGCAAGACTCGTTACGCCAAAGTGCAGAGCACTTACTTCCTGAACAAACAAACCTCGTTATCATCGTTGATGATGCGCAATTTCTTGCGCCTGAATTATTGGTAGAGCTTTGGGCATTAGTCAGAAGTACTGAAAAGCGATTTGGTTGGCAAATTAATATTTTATTGTTTGCAGAGCCGGAGACTATTGCCAAACCTCTGCATGATATCGCCCAAGTCTCAGGGATGGCTTTACTTGAACTTGAAATCAGTGAGCTAAGTGCAGAGGAAGTCAGTCAATTTAGTGAGATGTTACTAGGTGATGAGCAATTAGGTGCTTACGATCGCCGTGAGCTAAAAGAGCGTCTGTCATCATCTCAGCCACGTCCCGGTGCTTTACAACAACTGCCATCATCGGATAACAGTACGCTTTCACCGCATACATCACCACGCTTATCACCAATGAAGTTACTGGTTGGGCTGGTGGTACTCTTGTTCATAACCGTCGTCGGTTGGTTTGGCATTGATTACTATCAATCACAACCTGCGACGATGTTTTCACTGACCCCAGAGCCAACATCATCGACATCTCAGGCGATACAGAGTACTTCTTCGCAAAGTGATGAATCTGAGCCTGTGATTGATGATAAACCTTTGCCGATGCCTATTCATGGTGAAGGGCTTACGGTTGGGCGCCAAGAGCCAGAAGCTCAGCGAATGGTAGTACCGTCAAAGTTAGTTGATGCCATGATGGATGAGCAAAGTGTTGGTGGTACAGGTGAAAGTGCAGCAAAAGAGTTTTCTGCAGAGCCTGAGTCAGAAGTAAAAGCAGAGCTAACG
The DNA here is from genome assembly GCF_030685535.1 of Photobacterium leiognathi. Lineage (NCBI taxonomy): Bacteria > Pseudomonadati > Pseudomonadota > Gammaproteobacteria > Vibrionales > Vibrionaceae > Photobacterium > Photobacterium leiognathi. The sequence continues at coordinate 228,073 of NZ_CP131601.1, forward strand.
CCAACACCAGTTAGATCTAATAATGCTACGCCATCTGAAAATACAGATGAGCCTGTCACGATTGAGGCTGAAAAAAATAAGCCAGTTGAAGCAAGTCCACAGCCTGATAAAAAAGTTGTAAAAACAGTGACGAAAACAGAGCCTGTTGTTACTGCCACCACACCAACGCCAGCTGTTGCGGTGAAAGCTTCTAAGCCTAAAGTTGCTTCTGTACAGCAGGTCCAAATTGAGCTGGTCAATACCACAACATTGCTAGCTAAGAATTCACGTCATTACGCAATTCAATTGTCTGCATCGATGAGCTGGAATGAAACCAAAGCTTTTGTGAAAAAGAATAAGGTGCAATCATCTACTGCCATATATAAAACTCGTCGTGATGGAAAAATATGGTTTATTGTTATTTCCGGTGATTATAAAACGGCGAAGCAGGCGCGTACTGCGATTCGTGCATTACCGAATGAATTAAAAGCTCTGCGTCCGTGGCCGAAACCGTATAAAAAAATCCAGCAAGAAATAGAACGTTTAAAATAAGTCCATGAGGGCAGTTATTTACGTGAATTGGTATCAGTAGAGGGTAGAAATGAGGTACAATCCGCGACCTTTCGTGACAATATTGCTAGTGGTGGTGGGTTAGCTTAATGAAAAAGCATCGTGCATTCCTAAAATGGGCTGGAGGTAAATACTCTCTCGTTGAGGATATTAAACGACATCTACCGCCTGCGCGTAAATTGGTTGAGCCTTTTGTTGGGGCAGGTTCAGTATTTCTAAATACTGACTATGACCATTACTTACTGGCTGATATTAACCCTGATCTGATCAATCTTTACAACATCCTCAAAAATGAGCCAGAGCGCTATATTGAAGATGCGCGTAAATTATTCACGCCTGAATATAATAGCAAAGAAGCGTATTTAAAGATTCGTGAAGATTTTAATGCCAGTGATGATCCGTACCTGCGCTCGTTATATTTCTTGTACATGAACCGTCATGGTTTTAATGGCTTATGTCGTTATAACAAGAAAGGCGGCTTTAATGTGCCGTTTGGCTCGTATAAGAAGCCGTATTTCCCAGAAGAGGAAATGCGTTATTTTTCTGAAAAAGCTAAGCGTGCCACGTTTGTGTGTGAAGGCTATACCACAACATTTTCACGTGCTCGTAAAGGCTGCGTAGTGTATTGCGATCCACCTTATGCGCCGTTGTCGAGCACTGCAAACTTTACCTCATATGCCGGTAATGGTTTTAGCTTAGACGATCAAGCAACCTTGGCAGATGTCGCAGAAAAAGCAGCACAAGAGCGTGATATCACGGTACTCATTTCTAATCACGATACTGCACTAACTCGTCGTTTATATACAGGTGCAGATCTGTCTGTGGTGAAAGTGAAACGTACGATTAGCCGCAATGGCAGTGGACGAAATAAAGTCGATGAGTTATTGGCTCTGTTTACGCCTTCACTTGCGACAGCGAAATTTTCTTCAGAAGAAGAGTGATCATTGGCTTGCCGTTGCCCACTGAGCGACGGCGATGATTGCGCCTACCATCATCACAATCATTACGATCCCGGTAATAATAAATGGACATGCTGTTGGCTGCTTGAAGTCTTGATAACGATTCTTGTCAGATTGAACGCCAAACAAAGCAGCAAGGACACTGCGTATCACAGAGAATAGCATCTGCTTTTCTTGCTCCTGTTTTTTCATCCATATTTCTCTTCAATAGCCATAACTTAAGTATAGTGGGCTGTCTCATCATTTTGACCAACTGAAGTAATAAATAAATCCATTGGGACAAGGTTTCATGGTTCGGGTAGAATTGTTGCAATTTATTGGGCTTGGTTAACCAAGTATCCGGTTTTTTGTATCGAATAGAGGCAAGAACATGAAGGATTTTTTGATTGCTCCATCTATCTTATCGGCTGACTTTGCACGTTTAGGTGAAGACGTTGAAAAGGTACTCGCAGCAGGCGCTGATGTGATCCACTTTGATGTGATGGATAATCACTATGTACCTAACCTCACCTTTGGTGCGCCGATCTGTAAGGCATTGCGTGATTACGGCATTACTGCACCGATTGATGTGCACTTAATGGTGAAGCCTGTCGATAGCATTATTCCGGATTTTGCGAAAGCGGGTGCTTCAATGATCACTTTCCATGTTGAAGCTTCTGAGCACATTGATCGTACCTTACAGTTAATCAAAGAACATGGCTGTAAAGCAGGGGTGGTATTTAACCCTGCAACACCACTGCATTACCTTGATTACATCATGGATAAAGTCGATATGATTTTATTAATGTCAGTAAACCCTGGCTTTGGTGGTAAATCTTTCATTCCATCTACATTAGATAAGCTACGTGAAGTGCGTAAGCGTATTGATGCATCAGGTCGTGATATTCGCCTTGAAATTGATGGCGGTGTGAAAGTCGATAATATTCGTGAAATTGCTGAAGCAGGTGCCGACATGTTTGTCGCAGGCTCTGCGATTTTCAATGAACCTGATTACAAAGTCGCGATTGATAAAATGCGCGCAGAATTAGCTGAGGCTAAGTGTTAATGGCTTTTGATAACATCCAGTTTATTGCATTTGATTTAGATGGCACCTTGCTAGATAGCGTGCCAGATTTAGCAGATGCGGCAGATAAAACCATGCGTCACCTTGGTCGTGAAGGGGTGACGGTCGAGCAAGTTACCACTTGGATTGGTAATGGTGCAGATATCTTAATTGGTCGCTCGCTTAGCCGTAGTATAGATATTGATCCTGATTTGGATCCTGAATTACATAAACAAGCTCGACAGTTATTTGATCACTATTACGAGCTAGGTGGTCATGTGAAAAGCGCGTTGTATGCGGATGTAAAAACTACATTGGCAGCGTTTCATCAAGCGGGAATGCCAATGGCGATTGTGACCAATAAGCCATCGCAATTTGTTCCTCATCTACTTGAAGAGCATGGCATCAGCGAGTATTTTGTCGATGTAATTGGTGGTGATACCTTCCCACTGAAAAAGCCTGATCCGTATGCGCTGCATTGGTTAATGGAAAAACATAACATTGCTGCAAATGAAATGCTGATGGTCGGTGATTCACGAAATGATATCTTGGCAGCAAAAGCGGCAACATGTCATTCCCTTGGGCTGACTTATGGTTATAACTATGGTCAACCTATCGCGGATAGCGAGCCGGATGTGGTCTGTGATCACTTCAAGCAATTAGCGGATGTGGTTAAACTAGGCGACTAGTACATTCCAGTGTACACTGGCAACAAGATAAAAAGCGGGAGCCTGACTCTCGCTTTTCTACGAAAAAAGAAATTAACAGGATTGTCTGATCATGAGTAAACCCATTGTATTAAGTGGCGTACAGCCTTCTGGTGAATTAAGTATTGGTAACTACCTAGGTGCGCTGCGTCAGTGGGAACAGATGCAGGACGATTACGATTGCCAATACTGTGTGGTTGATCTGCACGCGGTGACGGTTCGTCAAGATCCAAAAGCGCTGCATGAAGCAACATTAGATGCCTTAGCGATCTGTTTAGCTGTAGGTGTCGATCCACAAAAGAGCACCTTGTTCGTACAATCTCACGTACCAGAGCATGCGCAATTAGGCTGGCTACTTAACTGTTACACTCAAATGGGTGAGCTAAGCCGTATGACGCAGTTTAAAGATAAATCTGCACGTCATGCTAACGATGTTAACGTCGGTCTATTTGATTACCCAGTACTGATGGCAGCAGACATTCTATTGTACGGGGCACACCAAGTACCTGTAGGTAGCGATCAGAAGCAACACTTAGAGCTTGCGCGTGATATCGCAACACGCTTTAACAACATTTATGGCGGTGAAGATAGCCCAATCTTCCAAGTACCAGAACCTTACATCCCAACCGTGGGTGCGCGTGTAATGAGTCTTCAAGATGCGACGAAGAAAATGTCGAAATCTGATGATAACCGTAAGAACGTGATCACTCTGCTGGAAGAGCCTAAATCGATCATTAAGAAGATCAACAAGGCACAAACAGATGCTGAAACACCGCCTCGCATCGCATTTGATATTGAGAACAAGGCGGGTATTTCTAACCTAATGGGTCTGTACTCAGCAGCAACAGGTAAAACCTTCGCTAAAATCGAAGCGCAATACGCTGGCGTTGAAATGTACGGTCCATTTAAGAAAGACGTGGGTGAAGCTCTGGTTGCTATGCTTGAGCCAGTACAAGCTGAATACCACCGTATCCGTAGCGATCGTGCATACCTTGATAGCGTAATGAAGCAAGGTGCTGAAAAAGCTTCTGCACGTGCGGCTGAAGTATTGAAGAAAGCGTACCAAGCGGTAGGTTTTGTTGCTCGCCCTTACTAACGAGTAACGATAGATAGATTAAGCAGGGCATAGGCTCTGCTTTTTTTATGGTTTGCGTTTCTAGTGATGTATTGCACAATAGAACGCAGAATATCAAAGGTCTCTGTTATAGCATGCTGTTAATTATCGATAACTATGATTCATTTACCTATAACCTCTACCAATACTTTTGCGAGTTAGGTGCCGAGGTTAAAGTGGTACGTAACGATGAGATTGATCTCGCGGGCATAGAGGCATTAGCACCGACCCATTTAGTGATTTCACCGGGGCCATGTACTCCAAATGAAGCGGGTATTTCACTCCAAGCGATCGAATACTTTGCCGGAAAGCTACCCATTTTAGGGGTATGTTTAGGTCATCAATCACTAGCTCAAGCATTTGGTGGTGACGTGGTACGGGCAAGACAAGTGATGCATGGTAAAACGTCACCGATCAAACATAATGATACTAGTGTGTTTGCAGGGCTTAATAACCCATTAACAGTGACGCGCTACCACTCATTAGTGGTGAAGAGAGAGACCTTACCTGATTGCTTTGATATCACAGCGTGGACAGAGCGTGAGGGTGAGTTTGATGAAATCATGGGGATTGCCCATAAAACATTGCCTTTAGAAGGGGTGCAATTTCATCCTGAAAGCATTCTGACCGAGCAAGGTCATGCCTTATTGGCGAACTTTCTTAAACGCTAGTCACAGTAGATAATCGCGATTTTAGTTAAAATATCTATCTTAAAATCGCGATATCATCCACATCTCTACAATTTTTAGACACGTCCCCCTCTCTAATTGAAATTGCAAAGCTATTCACTAGCATATTTCTCTATTCTTTTTGTTTCCTGATAGGAAATACACCTTTTTGTCTCTGTGAGTTAATAAATTTGCCGAGATAGCGCATAACTATGTCAGTTTTATTAAAAATAGTAGTGTTGCCAGATAGCAAAAAAAATATTCTGCTATTGGCAAAGGTTAATAAAATGTAAATACTATGATTATAGCGTTATACACAGAAGGATAATGTGATGACTACAGAGCAGAGAGTAGAACGTAATTTATTTGATGAGGTGATGGTGCCTTGTTATTCACCAATGGCGGAGATCCCTGTACGTGGCAGTGGAGCACGAGTATGGGATCAACATGATCGCGAGTATGTCGATTTTGCTGGTGGAATTGCGGTGAGCTGCTTGGGTCATTGCCATCCAATCATGGTGAACGCATTAAAAGAGCAAGCCGACAAGTTATGGCATTTAAGTAATGTATTAACTAACGAGCCAGCATTGCGTTTAGCGAAAAAACTCACTGAGTTATGTTTTGCTGACAAAGTCTTTTTTGCCAACTCAGGTGCTGAAGCAAATGAAGCGGCTCTTAAGCTCGCGCGTCGTTATGCAGTTGATAAATTTGGTACTGAAAAAGATCAAATTATCGCTTTTCATCAAGGCTTCCATGGGCGTACTTTTTTCACCGTTACTGTTGGTGGACAAGAAGCCTATTCCGATGGTTTCGGTCCTAAACCTCAAGCAGTAACGCATATTCCTTACAACGACCTATCAGCTTTAGCTGAGATCATGTCGGAGAAAACCTGTGCGGTGATGATGGAGCCACTGCAAGGTGAAGGTGGTTTAGTTAGCCCAAGCGTTGAATTTGTTCAAGGTGTGCGTGAGCTGTGTGATAAACACCAAGCATTGCTGATTTTTGATGAAGTCCAAACAGGTAATGGTCGTACAGGTGATTTTTATGCTTACCAAGGTTTGGGAGTAACGCCTGATATCTTAACCACGGCTAAATCGCTTGGTGGGGGCTTTCCTATCGGTGCCATGCTGACAACGACCGAGCTTGCTGCGCATTTGAAAGTGGGTACTCATGGCTCGACGTATGGTGGTAATCCATTGGCATGTGCCGTTGCAGAAGCAGTGATTGACGAAGTGAGTAAGCCTGAAGTGCTAGCTGGGGTTAAACAACGCGAGCAGTGGTTCCGTGAAGGGCTAACTGCGATCAATGCCAAGTATCCAATTTTTGCCGAGATCCGTGGTAAGGGATTATTACTTGGCGCGTCTCTAACCGATGAGTGGCAAGGTCGCGCCCGTGACATTCTTGTCCAAGCCGGAAAAGAAGGATTAATGATGTTAGTGGCAGGCACCAACGTGGTGCGTTTTACCCCATCATTAGTGATTGAAAAAGCGGATATTGATGAAGGTATGGCGCGTTTGGAGCGTGCTATTGCAACGCTTTATAACGCAGAGTAAATCTGCCGTTTCTCTGCACTGGCAGCCTAGGATTGGCTGTCAGTTCTCTTATGGGATCTTATTGAAATCAATTTAGTTAGTGGCAACGCTACTGTCTGCATCAGGAGGGAAGTCGATGCTGGTTATTCGTCCTATTATGGCTAGTGATTATTCTGCGCTTATGCAGTGTGCTGAAGAGTCTTACCATGGTTTTACCTCACTCCCTGTTAACGAAGAAATGCTCCGTAATCGGATATCACACTCTGAAACAAGCTTTGCCAAAGAGGTTGTTAGCCCTGCTGATGAAGGCTATCTCATGGTGGCGGAAGATACCGAAACGGGTGAGATTGCAGGTACAACAGCCATAGAGGCTGCGATTGGTTTAGATGCGCCTTTCTATAATTATCATTTAAGTACTGTGGTACATGCTTCACGTCGTTTAGGGGTGCATAACACGGTGCAAATTCTAACGCTGGGTAATCACTACACGGGTGATACTGAGCTCTGCACTCTTTTCTTACGCCCACCTTGGCGTGAAGGGCTAAATGGTCGCTTGTTGTCAAAAGCTCGCTTTCTAATGATGGCTGAGCATCGTCACCGTTTCTCGGATGTAGTCTTTGCAGAAATGCGCGGCGTATCAGATGAAGAAGGTAATTCACCATTTTGGCACTGGCTGAAAGAGAACTTCTTCTCGATTGATTTCATTCACGCCGATTACTTAACGGGCATTGGGGCTAAAGGCTTTATTGCTGATCTGATGCCTAAGCTACCTATCTATGTCAATTTACTCAGTAAAGATGCGCAAGCGGTGATAGGACAAGTGCATGACAACACCCGTCCTGCGTTACGTTTATTGGAAAATGAAGGTTTCTCATGCCGAGGCTATGTTGATATTTTTGATGCAGGTCCGACAGTGGAATGTGATGTCCGTAATGTTGAAACCGTGCGTCATTCCAAACGTTATCAAGTCGAAGTAGGCGAGCATGAGAGTGAGCAACAATGCTTAGTGGCTAATACATCATTTCGTGATTTTAGAGCTGTGGCAGCACCGCTAGATATTGATGATAAAGCGCAGCATGTGGTGTTAAGCCAACAAGTGGCAGATGCATTAGCAGTAACAGACGGTGACTTTGTTCGTTTTATCGAGCAATAACAAATGTATTAATCGATGTGTAGGAGACGAGTATGAGCCAATGGATTGCAGGTCAATGGATAGCAGGTGCTGGTGAAGCCATGTCATCACTTAACCCGTTTACGGATGACGTCATTTGGCAAGGCGAAGCCGCAACGGGTGAGCAAGTTACCGATGCTGTTGATGCTGCACGTCACGCATTACTCCAATGGCGAAATGCGACCTTGGCAGAGCGCCAAGCCGTTGTTGAACAATTTGCAGAGCTCTTAAAAGCTAATAGTGAAACTATCGCCGTGACCATCGCGGAGGAAACAGGAAAGCCGCTATGGGAAACTCGCACTGAAGCGGCGGCAATGGTTGGCAAAGTGGCTATCTCATTACGGGCTTATCATGAGCGAACGGGGCAGCGAGAAAAAGATATTTCTGGCACAACAGCGGTAGTGCGTCACAGGCCGCTTGGGGTGATGGCGGTATTTGGTCCTTACAATTTCCCCGGTCATCTACCTAATGGTCATATTGTCCCTGCACTGCTGGCAGGTAATACGGTGGTGTTTAAACCGTCTGAATTAACGCCAAAGACGGCAGAAGTGGTGATGAAACTGTGGCAACAAGCAGGGCTGCCTGATGGGGTGATTAATCTAGTGCAAGGTGGACGTGCAACAGGCGAAGCCTTAGCATCTTCACCACAAATAGATGGCTTATTATTTACGGGTAGTGCTAATACTGGGCATCTATTGCATCGTCAATTTGCAGGTCAGCCAGGCAAAATGCTAGCCCTTGAAATGGGCGGTAATAACCCGATGGTAATCTCCAACGCTTATGGCGATCTTGATGCAACGGTCTACACTATTTTGCAATCAGCCTTTATTAGCGCAGGGCAACGTTGTACCTGTGCTCGACGTCTATACTTACCTTTGGGTAGCGAAGGGGATGCATTGCTGGCAGCGTTAGTTGAAGCAACAAAAGCGATTGTCGTCGGTGGACCATTTGCTGAGCCTGCGCCGTTTATGGGGCCGCAGATCTCCCGCCAAGCCGCCGATAATATTGTGCAAACGCAACAGCAATTAGCGTCGCTCGGTGGGGAAATATTGGTTGAAGCTAAGCGTGGTCAAGGGGCGGTGGTAACACCTGCGATTATCGATGTCACCAAGGTCGAAAAATTACCCGACGAAGAATACTTTGGTCCATTATTACAGGTGATCCGCTATCAAGATCTTGCGCAAGCTGTCACGTTGGCGAATAACACCCGCTATGGTTTATCTGCTGGATTAGTTTCTACCGATGATAATGAATGGCAATATTTTATCGATCATATTCGAGCAGGTATTGTTAATCGAAATCGTCAGTTAACCGGAGCCAGTGGTGATGCGCCGTTTGGTGGTCCGGGGGCGTCAGGTAATTTACGTCCAAGTGCTTACTATGCGGCGGATTACTGTGCCTACCCAATGGCATCAATGGAAGGTGAATCAACAGTGTTACCTGAGCAATTATCGCCAGGTATTCGTTTGAGATAGCTTCATCATTAATTGTAAGGATTGTCTAGCATGGAACAATTATTTGCCGAGTTATGGAAAGATTATACCCAGCGTTTATGTCCTTCTGCGTCGAGTGTTAGGCAGTTACTCACAGAAGATGAGCCACTAGTCAATGATCATATTGCGTTACGTACCTTTGGTTTACCTAAGTGTGGTATGGCAAGGTTAGCTGCGCCTTTTATTGCGGTGGGATATAAGCCAAAAGGGCGCTACCATTTTAAAGAGAAAAAGCTCTACGCTGAACATTTTGAGCATCCTGATCCGAATGCACCTAAGGTTTTCATTAGTGAGTTGCAATTAGGTTTGTGCTCAACAGAGCTGCAAACCGAAGTACGCAAACTGGTTAATCAAGTTGATGATGACTACTTTGCTGATCCTGCTTTTTTGTATCAAGGTAAACCATGGCAACTGAGCAGTGAGGTTTACCATCTTCTCAATGCAGAAAGTGAATATGCGGGTTGGGTGGCAGCTCACGGTTATGGTGCCAATCACTTCACCATTGATATTAATCAGCTAGAACAATTTGTTGAAATTGCCGAAGTGAATCATTTTCTCGAATGCAGTGGTTTTGCCATTAACCAAGCTGGAGGTGCGGTAAAAGGCAATCCTAAAGTGATGTTAGAACAATCAGCGACAATGGCAGATAAAGTGTCTGTTACCTTTAGTGATGGTGATATGCAGGTACCGGGTGGCTTCTATGAGTTTGCGAAACGCTACTTACAACCGGATGGGGAGATCTATACTGGTTTTGTTGAAGCTTCGGCAGATAAGATCTTTGAAAGTACCTATAACTCCTAATTACGTTGAATTATTAATAAAAAAGCAGCCATTAGGCTGCTTTTTTCGAATCTATTAATTGTCGAGGGGCGATCCCCAAATACCACTGTCTTCAACAGGGCAGCGACGTAAACCTGTTTGCTGTTCTAAGTAACAGCGACGGTCACTAAAGCCTGTCATCTCAATCGTTGTAGGTTGAGGAGCGATAGCGCCTGGTACTGTGGTGTAACTATTCGGGGCAAAACGTTCAATATCCATATTCCATTACCGCGAGAAAAAGAAAGTCCATTAATACGCAGAATGTAGCACTTAATTTAGACAATACAAATTAATTGTTCTCATAAAAGACACAAAGTTTGAATGGGATTGATGAAATATTTATCACAGCTCAATTTATGCTTTTTAGGGATTTTATTTCGCATCTAATTGCTAATTTGTGATCTTATCGGCACGTTAAAAATGTCACATTGCTTTATCATCTAATGTTTTATTTTAGTTAGAAAGTTATCAATAAGTATTTCTTTCTTCAATGCTTTTGGATTAGGTAGAAGTAATATGAATTTTAGCAAGATCACAATGGTAGGGCTGTTATTGTCATCATTGGCTGGATGTAGCTCTTTATCTTCAGTGGATAACAATGTACCTAAGGTGACGATTTCAGAAGGTGGTGTGATCAGCCAAAATGGGGCTGTTTATACGGTAAAGGCGAGTAATAAATTAGTGACTCCGAAACTTGGGCAATATATCGGGTTTCGCTATGCCGTAGAGATCCCAGATGGTGCCAGTGATGAGCTGAAAGGAAAAACGGCATTTCCTATTACAGCGCGTATGACGCATCCTAAATTGGTAAACCCAGCAACGAAGCAAGCAACGACGGTATCAACATGGTCCGATACCATGTACAAACACGATAAAAACTTGGCGCTTTGGCAATTTTCAGAACCTTATGAGCTAATCAGTGGTTCTTGGGTATTTGAATTGCTGTATAAAGATCAAGTTGTTGCTAAACGTGAGTTCACGGTCGCTAATAATGAGCAGTTAAATCAATCTTTAAAAAACACTTTTGAAACTGCGTTCATGCTCAATAGTACCCGTTCATGGTTAACTCAAAATGGTGATGCGCTGGTTTGTGATAAAGCGAAATCGAAGCGTTGCTTGCAGTTTAGTTCTACCGAGGAATGTAACCAAACCCTAAGTCGTTATAACAGCATGTGTCAGCAGATAGCGCTTAAACAAATGGGGCGTGGTGATGAAATTACCTCTGCGAAAGAAGAGATGAAAAAGTATGTTAGCTACTTTTTTTACTGCATGCATAGCGCCAGAATTAACGAAGCAAAGCTTGATAAAAAACAGGTTCATGCTTGTTTGAAAAGTTAAAAAGACATTAAAAAAGCCGCAACAGTGTGCGGCTTTTTTCATACGGTGACAGCGTTAAATTAACGTGTACCGTAAACAACGATAGTCTTACCGTGAGCAGAGATAAGGTTCTGCTCTTCAAGCATCTTCAGAATACGACCCACTGTCTCACGAGAACAGCCAACGATTTGACCGATTTCTTGACGAGTGATCTTGATCTGCATGCCGTCTGGGTGCGTCATTGCATCTGGCTGTTTAGCTAGGTTTAGCAATGTTTGCGCAATACGACCTGTAACGTCTAAGAATGCTAGATCACCTACTTTCTGGCTAGTCACTTGTAGGCGGCTTGCCATTTGAGCAGATAGACGCATTAGAATGTCAGGGTTAACTTGGATTAACTGACGGAATTTTTTAAACGAAATTTCTGCTACTTCACAAGGAGTCTTAGCGCGAACCCAAGCAGTACGCTCTTGATCTTCTTCGAACAAGCCAAGCTCACCAATAAAGTCACCTTGGTTTAGGTAAGAAAGGATCATTTCCTTACCTTCTTCATCCTTGATTAGTACAGCAACAGAACCCTTCACAATGTAGTACAAAGTTTCCGCTTTCTCACCTGCGTGGATCAGCGTACTTTTTGATGGGTACTTGTGAATATGACAATGGGAAAGAAACCACTCTAAAGTTGGATCTGTTTGCGGTTTACCTGGAACCATATTACTAACTTCCTCTGCATTTGTTGCCCAACAGCATTCATTTTCTCTTCGAGCACCGTGCTGGAAAAAAAACTGTCTGCTGACAGGGTATCCATTCAGCCGCTGGGCTGCAAGCTAACTTGAATAAGTTAGAGTGTATCCTTTTTCTACGCCTTTTTCTTGATATTGATCTAGTAGAATCGCTCATTTGATATGGATAACTGTGCACAGGATCACAACGTGGTGAGATAGTTACTATTAGTGGTATTTAACCATGAATAACAGGTCAGCTTTTGCAGGTAAAAATGTGCCTGTAGCACGAAGAGGACGGAATACGAAAATCGATTTACATTATTAGATTTATCAATAAGACTAGTCGTTATCTTCGGGCATCTAAATAAGGATTAAGCGATGCAATCCCGAGTCAAATGGGTAGAAGATATGACTTTCTTAGGTCAATCAAGCTCAGGTCATAGTGTGGTAATGGATGGCAACGGTGGCGATAAAGCCCCAAGTCCAATGGAGCTCGTATTGATAGCTGCTGGTGGCTGTAGTTCGGTGGATGTTGTCAGTGGATTGAAAGCACAAGCGCAAAATATTGTCGGTTGTGAAGTGCAAATTTCAGCACAGCGCCGAGAGCAAGCACCACGCTTATTTACACAAGCAAACCTGCATTTTGTGGTGTCTGGTTTTGATTTAGAGGAATCAGTGGTGGCGAATGTTGTTGCCGATTCACTAGAGAAATATTGCTCGGTATGTTTGATGCTGGGCAAAGGGGTAGAGCTTACGCATTCTTATGAAGTGATCAGTGCTTAAGCCGTTAGCGCTGTACTCGATTTGATGAAGGTTGGCACTGCGCCAACCTTTTTTGTTTTAACCGTTATACCCAAGTACTTTGAGATGACTTGGGTATATATGAACTAGCTAATTTTCCCTGTCTTGATTAGCTGCTCGATCAGTGGCCTCATGATCAGTTCCATCGCAAAACTCATTTTCCCACCAGGGACAACAAGGGTGTTATGACGTGACATAAATGAGCCTTGGATCATCGCAAGTAGGTAAGGGAAGTCGACATTTTTTAAACCGCGAAAGCGGATCACCACAAAGCTTTCATCTAGGCTCGGAATACCTTTTGCACTGACAGGGTTTGAGGTATCAACCGTAGGAACGCGTTGAAAGTTAATATGAGTGCGTGAGAACTGCGGGGTTAGGTAATTTAAGTAATCATCCATCGAGCGAACGATAGACTCCATTACCGCTTCACGCGAGTGACCACGATCGCGGGTATCACGGACGATCTTCTGGATCCACTCAAGGTTAACGATTGGTACCATGCCGATCAGTAAATCGACATGTTGAGCGACGTTAATATCCCCATCAACGACGCCACCATGTAAACCTTCATAGAAAAGCAAATCAGTATTTTCAGCCAGCTTTTGCCATGGCGTAAATGTACCGGGCATTTGGTTGTAGGGAACGGCTTCATCAAAGGTGTGAAGATAACGACGAAAACGGCCTGTACCATCTTCACCATATTGCTTGAAAAATTGCTCTAATTGGCCGAAGTCATTAGCTTCTGCACCAAAGTAACTGATATGGCGACCTTGCTCTTTGGCTTTACGAATTTCCGCATCCATTTCTGGGCGGGTAAAGCGGTGAAAGCTATCACCTTCTAGCCATGCAGCATTGATGTTCATCATATTGAACATTTTACGGAAAGCTTCAGAAGTGGTGGTGGTTCCTGCTCCTGATGAACCGGTTACTGCAATGATAGGATGTTTTGCAGACATGACTAACCTTGTCGTTGTTAATTATCGGAAGATAATGAGATGTCAGGGAATAAGGAGATCACCTGATTTACGATAATGTTACTACAAGTTAACAAGGATGTGGGGGTTGAAAAGTGAAACTGATAACAAAGGCAAGTTTTGAGTCGTAACTCTCGGAGCACGACTCAGGTTAGGAATAATTATTGCAACTGGTTGCGTAATTTTATGTCGACAGATTCATGCAATTCAGAAAAGACAATCACGGCTTCACCAGATTTTAATTGGTTGAGAACCACGTTCACTTTACTTTCTAAACTCATCTCTGTTTCACCGTAATCTGTTCCTTCACGAAGAACAAATTGCTCAATGAGATTAGTGAGTGTTTCAGGCGCAATATCTTGCCAAGGGATGATCATCCAGAGCCTCGTTTACAGTGTGACATCAGTGTTTAGTATATTATCAAAAATATTATTAGCAGATCATTAGCTTGCCACTTCATGAAGTATTATCGATTGTGGTTGCTTTACTTGTGATGTTTGTAGCTGCTTGGCAAACCACTGCGGCACTGTGTGTTCGAGCCAAAATTGCGGTTTAAAAAGAGTGCCTCCTACAAAGCCGACATGGCCCCCTTTTTCTAATAAGTCATACTCAATATTATTCGGTAATGTCTGCTTGGGGATAACAGCTTCTGTCATAAAGGGATCGTCTTTGGCATGGATGATCCTAAGTGGTGTGGTTATTTTCTCGAGCTGGTTGATCCCACTACAGCGTTGGTAGTAATCATCAGCATCAAGAAAACCGTGTAATGGTGCGGTGATAAGATTATCGAACTGCCATACGGTTTTGATCTCATCTAACGCTTGCTGTGATAAGGGCATGTTATCTGGGTGATGGTCGATACGCTTTGCCATCGTGCGTTTCATCGAGCTTAGCAAATACTGCTGATAAACTTTAGAAAAGCCTTGCTGAATACGCTCAGAGCAAGAAGCTAAGTCTAGTGGCGGAGAGATGGCTTGAGCCGCCACAAGCTCACTCTTATCGCCATAGTGAGCAAGATAGTTAACTAACACATTGCCGCCTAACGATACGCCTACAGCGACAAAAGGACGATAGGGAAATTGCTGACGTAACCAAGTAATGAAAAAGCGCGCATCTTCAATTTCACCTGAATGGTAGCCTCGTGGTTGCTTATTCAACTCTTCACTACAGCCACGAAAATGCATCATCACTGCCAACCAGCCTTGCTGTTTCGCTGCATGTAATAAACCATTGGCGTAAGGACTGTGGAAACTGCCTTCTAAACCATGAAATAAAATCATCAAAGGCTCGGTGCTGTTGCTTGGCTCGGGTTGAGCTGTCCATGCGAGATCTAGAAAGTCGTCATCAGGTGTTGTGATGCGTTGAGTGATCGGGGTAAATAAAGGCGCTCGACGGACAAACCGTGGTAATAGGGTTTGAATATGTGGGTTTTGAAGCCCAAATGCGGGAGTAAATGAAGACATAATCATCCTTTCTATTACAACGGGAATGGACTTGTCATCGGTGGCTGTCGCAGTAAATCAGCCAAGATTTCAAGTCCAAATATCAGTGTTTGTTGACTTGTTGGTGAGCTTATCGCAAGCCGTACTGCGGGCATAATCGTACCACCCGGTGGAGTAAAGTGCTCTGCAGATTTTACGATGACATTATGTTGCTCTGCTGCGGTAATGAAATCTGTCAGTCGCCAATAGTCAGGCAGTTTAAGCCAAACATGAAAGCTGTGTTTTTGGGTGGTAATAGCAAACTCACCAAGATAGCTCTGAACAATATTTTGCCTTTGCTCTATTTCATTACGTATGGTGTCGAGCACCTGATCGGCTTGCCCCTGAGTAATTAATTCACACGCAATTGCCGATAGCAGAGGACTTATCATCAAGCTGTGATTATACAATGCTGCACTTAAGTGGGGTTGCCACTGTTTTGGCGCTTGGATATAACCCAAACGTAGCCCCTGTGCTAAACATTTCGACAAGCCACCAATGTGAATCACTTGCTCAGGTGCAAGGTTTATCAATGGCGGTGGTGACGACAGTGGGAGTAATCCATTGATGTCATCTTCTGCAATTAACAAGTCATGCTGTTTGCAAACGCTAATAACGGCTTCACGGCGAGAGAGTGGCATTGTAATTGAGGTTGGATTTTGCTGGGTGGGCGTTAAGTAAATTAAACGTGGTTGGTACAACTGACAAGCAGAAGCAAGTGCTCTAGGGCAAACACCGCTTTCATCCATTTCAACACCTTTAACGGTGATCCCATGTTGTTTAGCTAGAGTTAGAAAGCCCGGATAACAGACATGCTCGACTAAAACCGTATCGCCTGCGCGACAGAAAGTACTGAGTAACAGCTCTGCGGCATGTTGAGCACCTGAGGTGAAATACATTAGCTCTGGTGAGACTGCAATACCTTGTTGATTAAGCCACTGGCTAGCGATCTGACGGTGCTTCTCAATACCTTCAGGGGGCTGATATAGCATCATCTCATTGAGCTCGGCAGGGTTGGCGCTGATATTTGCCATCGCTTGGCTAAGCATGTCACTGCGATCAAACCGAGGTGGAATGTTGTAGCCAAAGTTACACTCGTTCGGTGCAACCTCTTCAATTTGATAAACCCAACTATTGGATTGGCGGCTATCACAGACATAAGTTCCCGCACCAATTCTCGCTTCAACGAGGTGACGTCGCTCAGCTTCAGCATATGCTCGCGTTACTGTGCCAACCGTCACCTGCAATTGATCAGCGAGAGCACGATGAGTGGGTAATTTACTGCCAGTACTGATCTCACCTTGTTCAATTGCTGCGGCAATGTTGTCAGCGATTTGGCGATAAAGTGGGGTTTTGATATCACTTGAAAGCGTCATGTTTAAGATTGTCATGGTGACAATAAATCCTTTGATCTTAATAACTTCCCTTGTTAGGTTAAATTGTGCGCACAATTTAACCGTATTTCCAGAAGATTTTCATCGTTGTCGCTAAATTCAAATAATTGTATCGATACAATTTGGTGTGAGAGGGAGCTGGAGAATGTATAACTCTTATTGATAAAGGATACAGCGTGGAAGGAACAACTATTCTCTCTTTGATTTTATTTGCCGCACTGATGACTGGAACACCGGGGCCAAACAATATGATGGTCACGGCATCTGGGGCTAATTTTGGTTATTGGCGTAGCGTGCCTCATATTACGGGGATCAGTGTAGGTATGGCGAGTATGATCAGTTTACTGGCCGCTGGGCTAGGGATCATTTTCGAACGTTATCCCATTGTTCACGATGTATTGAAAGTTGTTGGGTGTGCGTATTTGTTGTTTTTAGCGTGGAAAATCGCAACCTCTGGCGGCATGAGTAAAACAAAGCAACAAGTGAACGCTCAACCTATGAGTATATTCTCGGCGGCATTGTTTCAATACGTTAACCCTAAAGCATGGATGATGTCTGCAACGGCAGTAAGCACCTTCGCTGTTGGCGGAGAACATTATTGGTTATCGATAACAATGATTGTGACGGTATTTTTCGTGGTGGGGTTTGCTTGTGTATCACTATGGACAGCAACTGGGGTGGTGATACGATGTTGGTTAACATCAGAGAGACGAACGATAAGGTTTAATCAGGTGATGGGGGGATTAACCGCCGCTTGCGTCACTATGATTTGGTAGTGATGCTGATTTTAGCTTTTGTATTAATCGGCTAGAAATAAAAAACGCCAACACATAGATCGTTGGCGTTGATTATTTTGGTGAGATTTACTCGGCGTTAAATTTGCCTTCCATCTCTTCCAACTGCTCTTGTAGCTCCATCCAAGCCACTTCTACTTCTTCAAGATCGGACTTAGCATCGCCTTGCAGTGTGAGTTGCTCGTTCATACGTGCTTTGTTTTCTGCTTCGTAAATGCTGCTATCACTTAATGCTGCTTCTGCATCGGCAATAATGCTGTTGAGCTTATCCATTTGCTTTTCAAGCTTAGTGATCTCTTTACGAATAGGAGCCGTGAGCTTACGGAACTCTGCTTCTAAACGTTTTTGCTCTTTACGAGAGGCAGCGCTGTTGTCTTTGTTGGTTTCAGGCTTAGCTGCTTGTTGATCACGGCGCTCATTACGCTGCTGCTCCGTTAGCCACTTATGGTAGTCATTTAAATCACCATCAAATGGCACCACTTGGCGATCGTGGACCAGATATAAATCATCAGTGGTTGCACGCAGTAGGTAACGGTCGTGGCTAACGATAACCATTGCCCCTTCATAAGATTGCAGCGCAAGGGTTAATGCTTGGCGCATATCTAAATCAAGGTGGTTAGTTGGCTCATCGAGTAGCAAGAGGTTAGGGCGTTGCCACACAATCAGGGCTAACACTAAACGGGCTTTTTCACCGCCAGAGAACGGACCGACTTTCTCTAGTGCTTTATCACCGTTAAAGCCAAAGCTACCTAAGTAATCTCGCAGTTGTTGCTCTGTTGCTTGTGGCGCAATACGTGCCATGTGTTGTACTGGAGTATCATCAAGGTAGAGTGTTTCTAATTGGTGCTGGGCAAAGTAACCAATCTTCACCCCTTGCGAGTACGCCATATCGCCTGCTTTTGCTGGCAATTCACCAACTAGCATTTTGATCAGGGTCGATTTACCTGCACCGTTTCGACCGAGTAAACCAATACGGCTACCTGGTACGAGGTTTAGACGAATTTTCTCTAAGATCAGTAAATCGTCATAACCTGCCGCCACTTGATCCATCATTAAAATAGGATTGGGCAGGGCGCTTGGCTCACGAAATTCAAAGCTAAATGGGTTATCAAACTGTGCTGGTAGCACTTTTTCCATACGCTCAAGGGCTTTAATACGGCTTTGTGCTTGGCGCGCTTTACTGGCTTTGTAACGGAAACGCTCAATGTATGACTGCATGTGCGCCATTTGCTTTTGTTGTTTCTGGAACATTGCTTGTTGCAAGATCAGTTTTTCTGAACGCTGCACTTCAAACGATGAGTAGTTACCTGTGTAACTATGCATGGTTTGGTTTTCGATATGGATAATACGATTAACCACAGGATCGAGGAAGTCACGGTCATGGGAGATCAGCACGAGTGTGCCACGGTAGCTTTGGAGCCATTTTTCTAGCCACATTACCGCATCTAAATCTAAGTGGTTGGTTGGCTCATCGAGTAGCAATAGATCAGAGCGACATAATAGGGCTTGCGCCAAGTTTAAGCGCATACGCCAACCACCCGAAAACTGGGTGAGGTTCCAATGCATTTGATGTTGTGAGAAGCCTAAACCGTCAAGTAATTCTGCAGCACGGGCATTAATGCTGTAACCGCCGATAGCATCGAGCTTGCCGTGAAGTTCTGCCACTAATGTACCGTTGTCTGCCGCTTCTGCTGCTTGTAGCTGGCGTTCAAGCTCACGGTATTCACGATCGCCATCAATCACATATTCAATGGCAGCACGCTCAAGCGCTGGGGTTTCCTGAGCCACCCATGCCATCTCCCAGTTGCTTGGGAATTGGCAGTTACCTGCATCTAAGCTGAGTTCATTTTTCAGTAAAGCGAATAGGGTGGATTTACCACAACCATTTTTACCGACAAGACCGACTTTGTCGCCAGGGTGAATCGTTGAAGTGGCGTTTTCGAGTAAAACCTTACCGCCACGAAGAAGTTGCATATCTGAAAAGACAATCATCAATATTGCCGGGGTCGTGCCCGCTCCACAAAATAAACTGGACTTATGAGCGGAAGTCTAACTCAAACCGTACAGACTGGCTAACTTCTCTCACGCCGATGAATGGAAGTAATTGAAGAATAAATGCTAACTAAAAGATCATGTTTGTTAACAATTAGGTATGATGGAATAATATCGAGAGAAGTATTACTTGTTGAACATGATGAATGTTAACTATGTCAAAGGATGTTATGACACGACAAAACTTACCTTCAGTTCTGATTATTTTTGCTCATCCAGATCCTGATGAGTCCATTGCTAATCGCACCATGTTGCAAGACATTGAGCTATTAGGGAACGTGACTGTGCATGATTTATATGCCACGTACCCAGATTTCTTTATTGATGTTGTTGCTGAGCATGAATTGATCGCCAGCCATGATGTGATTGTTTTCCAGCACCCAATTTATATGTATTCCTGCCCGTCACTATTAAAAGAGTGGTTTGATCGCGTTCTAAGTAAAGGCTTTGCTCATGGTGATGGTAATGAAACCGCTGGCAAATATTGGCGGACCGTTGTCACCACAGGTGGTGGCGCAGAGGCTTATAGCCCTGATGGTTATAACCGTTATGGCATTGATACGATATTAAAGCCATTTGAGATATGTGCTGATCTCTGCCAAATGCATTGGTTGCCACCTTTAGTTTTACACTGGGCAAGAAAAGTTTCAGCAGAAGAGCTAAAACAACATGCTCGTGCGTATCAATCATGGTTAGCGAATCCTTTTTTTATTGAACCTCGATTAGATCGAAAGAAAGGAGGACATCATGACCAATGACTTTTTAGTGCTGAGTGTGGTCTTTCTTTCTGCAGCCATCATTGCTGTGCCGTTAGCGCAAAAACTCGGATTAGGCTCTGTTTTGGGGTATTTGATCGCAGGGATCATTATTGGTCCTTGGGGGCTAGCTTTAATTTCCGACGTTGATGCTATTTTGCATTTCTCCGAATTTGGTGTGGTGCTATTACTGTTTTTAATTGGTTTAGAGCTAAACCCCAAAAAGTTATGGCAGATGCGAAAGCCGATTCTCGGTTTAGGTGGCAGCCAAGTGTTGATCACCAGCATTGTGATTGCAGGTATTGTCATGAGCTTTGCTGGATTATTGCCGACGATCACATGGCGAGATGCTGCTGTTATCGGTATGGGGTTAGCGTTATCTTCTACTGCGATTGCATTACGAGTAATCGAAGAGCAACAATTATCGGGTAGTGAAACTGGTCAATCAGGCTTTGCAGTGTTGCTATTTCAAGATATCGCTGTGATCCCAATGTTGGCGTTATTGCCAGCGCTCGCTGGTGGTGAAGGTGGCAGTTGGAATGATGCAGTATGGATGCTAGGTGGCATAGCATTGCTATTAGTCGGCGGGCATTTCTTACTGCGCCCACTATTTCGCTATGTGGTAATGAGTGGGGTACGTGAATTATTTAATGTTGCCGCTCTTTTGCTGGTGTTAGGTATTGCACTGATCATGCAAGCGTTCGGGCTCTCAATGGCATTAGGGGCATTCTTAGCCGGGGTGTTATTGGCTGAGAGTGAATACCGCCACGAACTAGAAATAGCGATTGAGCCATTTAAAGGTCTATTACTGGGCTTGTTCTTTATTTCAGTTGGGATGGCCGTAAATCTTGGCTTGCTGTGGCAATATCCGTTACAGATCTTGGCTGCTGTATTAGCGTTAGTGGCAGTCAAAGGAGGCGTGTTATACCTACTGGCTCGTATTTTTGGTGTACGCGAAAAATCGCGTAGTCAAATGGCAGCGATATTAAGCCAGGGTGGTGAATTTGCGTTTGTATTGTTTACCGCCGCACGAACAGAAGGGCTATTAGATGGTCAACTGCTTGCTTTCTTGCTGGTGGTGGTGAGCCTTTCAATGATGACAACACCATTGGTGTTAACGCTACAAAACCGTTGGTATGTTCGTGGTTTCCAAGCTGATGTCGAGCCAGAGCCTGAAACTGATGTGGTCGATCGTTCTCCTCAGGTCATTATCACTGGGTTCGGTCGTTTTGGTCAGGTGATCGGGCGATTACTGTTCTCTAATAAAATTAAAGTGACGATTCTAGAACGTGACCCAAGCCAAATTCAGTTTCTACGTAAGTTTGGTTATAAAGTTTTTTATGGCGATGCGACACAACTTGATCTGTTACGCTCGGCAGGCGCAGATAAAGCAGAAGCTATTATTATATGTACCGATGCACCAATAGAAGTGATGGAAGTGGTCGCGCTGTGTCAGCAGCATTTCCCACACTTAAAAATCTTAGCAAGAGCGAGAAGCCGAGTAGAAGCACACCTGCTGCTTAGTCAAGGCGTTGAGTGTTTTTCCCGTGAAACTTTCGCTGGCGCTCTTGATTTAGGCCGACAAGCCCTCATATCACTGGGTATGCATCCGTATAAAGCGAAACGTGCTGAAGCGCACTTTCGCAAAATAGATACACAAGCATTACGCGATTTATTGCCGCAGCATAGCGAAGAAGTCAACTTAGCTTCACAGCAAAAAGAAGCGCGTAAAGAGTTAGAAGAAATCTTCGACCGAGAAATGCGTGGCGAACAAGAACGTCACCATGGTTGGGATTAACATCGCTTGATGCTTGTGTCTGATCAAGGATAGAACTGGATGATAAAAAAACGATTTATAGCGGGTGCTAAGTGCCCGAGTTGCCAAGCTATCGATACTTTACGCTGGTGGCAGCAAGATGATGTTGAACATGTTGAGTGCGTTGCGTGTGATCATAGTGATACCCGAGCACCACAATCTGTAAACGAAAGTGAACAACTTTCTTCAACAACCAAACAACAAGTGATAGGTGTTTTTAAACCTGACTAAATGCGATATTGGCATCATAGCCATATTATCCTGTATGATGTCGCTCAAAACTTATCACCCCAAGCTCAAATTTTGGAGTAAACATGAAAGTCGCTAAAGACACAGTAGTAAGCCTAGCTTACCAAGTGAAAACTGAAGATGGTGTAGTTGTAGATCAATCAACAGTTGAAGCTCCACTTGATTACCTTCACGGTCATAACAACCTAATTCCTGGCCTTGAAAAAGCGCTTGAAGGCCATGTAGTTGGCGACAAGTTCGAAGTTACTGTTGCTCCTGCTGAAGCTTACGGTGAGCACATGGAAGAAATGGTTCAACGTGTTCCTGCAAACGTATTCCAAGGCGTTGACGAGATCACTGTTGGTATGCGTTTCTTAGCAGATACTGACCAAGGTCCAATCCCTGTAGAAGTAACAGAAGTTGATGGTGATTTCGTTGTTGTTGACGGTAACCACATGCTTGCTGGTCAAACACTAGGTTTTGACGTGGAAGTTGTTGCTGTACGTGCTGCAACTGAAGAAGAAATCGCTCACGGTCACCTACACCAAGGTGGTGGCTGTTGTGGCGGCGAAGGCGGTTGTGGCGATCACGACCACGGTGACGAAGGTTGCTGCGGTGGTGAAGAGAAGGGCGGTTGCTGTTCTCACTAATATCGCTTAACGATACAAGAAAAAAGGAAGCTAAGGCTTCCTTTTTTTGTTTTCGATATACGCTGATCAGTAATGTGGCGGTGGCGTTTCTTCGGATTCTGTTGCCATATTGGATGTTTGCATCCCTTTGACTTTACCCACTAAAAATCGCAATTGAACTTCCATTTTATCAATCATGAACTGCTGTTTAGTGAGCGCTTCATTAAGATCATCAATAGTTTGCTCTTGGAACGCTTGTTTCATCTCAAGCTCATCAATACGGTGTTGTAATTGTTCAATCTCAGTCATGGTCGTTTTCAATTGGTTGATCAGGCTTGGGCAAATCCGGAAGAAGAGCCAGATATCACCTCACCTGTTGGGCTAATAGCCACATCATACACTACCGCAGTAGCAGGTCGAGCATCTTGCAGGCGTTCTGCTTTCCAACTACCAAGGTTTTTTCCGGTTTGCGTTTGCCATAGCTCAACTCTACGCGCTGGGGTACCCGTTGCCACCATTTCGCCATTATCAGAAAAACGTGCACTTGAAAGGTTCTGCTGACGCAAGTTGATGTCTAATTCTGAAACTTTTTTGCCGTTGGTTAAATCCCAGATAAAAACTTCATTCGTCCCGTCTGCGGTTAGGGCAAATTTGCCATCACGCTGTAAGGCAACACGAGTAATTCGGCTTTGATGAGGAAAGTGGTACAAGATTTGCCCTGAACGTGTATCCCATAAATAAGCATTATGATCGTTACCACCTGAAAGTGCATAGTGACCATTTGGGGATAACGCAACGCTGTTTACTTTCTCGTGGTGGGCGAGAAACTCAAGTCTGCGTCCTGTGCTAATATTAATAAACAAGGCCTTACCATTACTTAGCGCTAATAAAACGTCGTCGCCATTATTAGCAATAGCGACGTCTCTAATGGTACTGTCAGAAATAGACCACAACCCTTGCGCTTGTGACCAACCGAGATCCCAAGTCGCAAAGTTCTGTGCTGTTGCCGTAATGGCAAAGCGTTTATTGTCTGATATTTGGCTAGTTATCACAGTATTGTGATGTTGATCTTGAGAACCGAAATCCGCTAACTTTTTGTTTTGCTGTAAGTCCCATAGCACGATACCTTGTTCGATTGCGCTAACAAGTGCAAACCGACCATCGCGGCTAAGGCTAAAACTGGTGCTGCCTTGTGGGGCTAGCTGCCAACGCTGAGTTTCAGAACCGGAAGTGAAGCAACCGCTTAGGGTCAAAATAGATAAAAATAAACTAAATGAAAAAATAGTTTTATACATTAAGCTGCGGTTCCGCTTGCATAGGGTAACTAGTAGAGTAAATTAGTCCGATTAAATAACTGAACTGACAAATCTTTTACAGTTACTTAATCAGATGCTAGTAGTATATTGATATAACTTTATTTTCATACTCATACTAAAAAGTACAGTTAAAAAATGAGGCATTGCCTCAATGACTGATGGAGAAATACATGAAACCTGTTCTAAAGATGTCTGTATTGGCAGCAACAATTTTTCTAGCTGTTGGTTGTCAGGATGATAATAAAGCAGACACTAACAAGCCTGCAGAACCTGCGAAAGTAGAGCAGGTTGCTGCTAAAGCTCCAGCTGCTGAAGATGCAAAAGTTGAATTCAAAACTGAAGATCAAAAAGCAGCATACGCAATCGGTGCGTCACTTGCTCAATACCTATCCGCTAACCTTGATCAACAGAAAGAGCTTGGCCTAGAACTAAACCGTCAAGACGTACTTCAAGGTGTTGAAGATGTATTTGCTGGTAAGAGCCGTCTTACACCAGAGCAAACTCAGCAAGCACTTCAAGATCTAGATCAACGTGTAGCGAAGATCGTTGAAGAGAAAGCAAAAGAAGAAGCTGCTAAAAACGTGAAAGCGGGTGAAGAATTCCGCGAGAAATTTGCTAAAGAGTCAGGCGTGGTAACCACGAAGACTGGCCTAATGTACAAGATTGAGAAAGAAGGTACAGGTCCTAAGCCAACAGCAACCGACACAGTTGAAGTACACTATAAAGGTATGCTAACTGACGGTACTGTATTTGATAGCTCTTACCAACGTAACCAACCAGCAACCTTCCCACTAAACCAAGTGATCCCTGGTTGGACTGAAGGTGTTCAACTAATGCCTGTTGGTTCTAAGTTTGAATTTGTTATTCCGCCACAACTTGCTTACGGCGCGCAAGCAAACCCAAGCATTCCAGCTAACTCAACACTAGTATTTGAAGTTGAGCTACTAGGTATTAAAGGTGACAAAACTGCAAAACCTGCAGCGGCACCTGCTGAAAAACCAGCAGCTACTGAGACAAAAACGCAATAATTGAGCAATTTTTGCCAATAAATACGTTGAGAAATATCAAGACCCGACCTATGTCGGGTCTTTTCTTTTTAATTATCTGATAAACTTACTAGCAATATTTTAAATTTTATTGATTCTATTTAATACTTAGGCTAGATGCATAAATCGTATAAATAGTATTGATTGCAGCATGGAAGATTGAATAGTGGTTTCAACTGATAACTTTGGTTCAGAGGTGATGGTCGACAGTGATATCGTCGATAGCCGAATCTTCTCTGAGCATGATTATATTATTCTTCGCTCTTATGAAGCTGTCGTAGATGGCTTAGCAGCACTGATTGGTCCTTTCTGTGAAATCGTGTTGCATTCATTAGCAGATCTCAACACCTCAGCGATAAAAATCGCTAACGGTGAAAATACAGGGCGTAAAGTCGGCTCACCTATCACTGATTTAGCATTGCGCATGTTACGTGATATTGAAGGATCAGAACGCAATTTTTCTCGCGCTTATTTTACTCGAGCTAAAGGCGGCGATTTAATGAAATCCATCACTATTGCGATCCGTAATGGTGATAACAACATTATTGGCCTGCTATGTATCAACGTAAATTTAGATGCGCCATTTTCACAGATCCTACAATCCTTTATGCCAACGGATGAAGCAAAACAAGCAGCATCAAGTGTTAACTTTGCCAGTGATGTTGATGAGCTTGTCGATCAAACTGTTGAGCGTACTATCGAAGAAATTAACGCCGATAAGAACGTATCGAACAACGCTAAAAACCGTCAAATTGTGATGGAGTTGTTTGATAAAGGCATCTTCGATATTAAAGATGCCATCAATCGCGTAGCTGATCGCCTAAATATTTCTAAGCACACCGTTTACTTATATATCCGTCAGCGTAAAACAGAGGACGGAGAGAAGTGAGTCTAACCTACGCTATCGTGGTAAATGGGCCTGTTTATGGTAGCCAAACATCGCGTTCTGCATACCAATTTGCACAAGCACTGATAGAAGAAGGGCACAAACTGCAACGTGTTTTCTTCTATCAAGATGGCGTGTTAAATGGATCTGCACTAACAGCGCCTGCATCAGATGAATTTGACTTAGTTGCGGCATGGCAGCAACTGGGTAGAACACATCAAGTTGAATTACAAACTTGTGTTGCAGCAGCACTTCGTCGTGGCATTGTGGGTGAGCAAGAAGCAGAGCAAAATCAATTGGGTTCAGCAAACCTTGCTGATGGCTTTGAGCAAGCCAGCCTTGGTGGATTAGCAGAAGTGATGTTAACCGCTGATCGTGTTATTCAATTTTAGTGGTAATGGTATGAATTCACTTGGTTTTGTTTTTAGAACGTCACCGCATGGTAGCAACAGTGGGCGAGAAGGGCTCGATGCCGTGTTGGCAAGCTCGGCTTATACTGAAGAATTAGAGCTGTATTTTATTGATGACGGTATTTTTCAGTTACTTAAACAGCAACAACCACAAGCGATCTTAAGCCGTGATTATATTGCGACTTTTAAAATGCTAGAGCTTTACGACATTGAAAATATATATGTTAGTGCTGAATCGCTTGAAGCGCGTGGTTTAACCGCTGGTGATTTACTTATTGATGTTATCGCATTAGAAAAACAAGCACTTGTAGAAAAAATGCATCAATGTCGTCAACTTCTTAGTTTTTGAGGTCATCATGCTTCATACCGTTACTCGCTCACCATTTCAAAGTCATTCTTTAACGCAATGTCTCGCATATGTATCTGCGGGAGATGAAATATTGCTGTTAGAAGATGCTGTTGTCGCAGGATTGGTAAAAAATAAAGATTTAGCGGCAATAAAAAACACCGGAATAAAAATTTATTTATTAGAAGCTGATGTCATTGCGCGTGGCTTACAAGATAAGTGTGATAAAGATCTTAATCTTATTGATTATAAAGGCTTTGTTGCACTAACCGTTAAGCATGATAAGCATATGAAATGGGCTTAATTGACTAAGACATTCACCCTAAAAGCGGAAAAAAAACGATTGTTTAAGAAATGATCACTTGATTGATCGTTGGTTAGATCTTGACACCTTTGGGTGCGATGCCTAAAATTTCGCGTCCTCCTGTTGTTGGGAGGCAGATTTTTCACCATTTACGTAAGTAATAATCAGGAGCTATTTAATGGCAACTATTAACCAGTTGGTACGTAAGCCACGTGCTAAGCAAGTTGTAAAAAGCAACGTGCCTGCACTAGAAGCGTGCCCACAGAAACGTGGTGTATGTACTCGCGTATATACTACTACTCCTAAGAAACCAAACTCAGCACTACGTAAAGTATGTCGTGTTCGTTTAACTAACGGTTTCGAAGTAACTTCATACATCGGCGGTGAAGGCCACAACCTTCAAGAGCACTCTGTTGTTCTTATCCGTGGTGGTCGTGTTAAAGACCTTCCAGGTGTACGTTACCACACAGTTCGCGGCGCACTAGACTGTGCTGGCGTAAATGACCGTAAACAAGGTCGTTCTAAGTACGGTGTGAAGCGTCCTAAGTCTTAATGGATTCCGTTAAGTAAGGCCAAACACTAAAATTATTTAATTTTGAAGAAACTGAAAAGTTTTGGATAACCTGAAGAAGACAACGGAGAATTCCCATGCCACGTCGTCGCGTAATCGGTCAGCGTAAGATCCTTCCAGATCCTAAATTCAAATCAGAATTGCTGGCAAAATTCGTTAACATCCTAATGGTTGACGGTAAGAAATCTACTGCAGAAAAAATCGTTTACTCTGCACTAGACACTATGGCTGAGCGTTCTGGTGAAGAACACCTAGCTGTATTCGAAAAAGCTCTTGAAAATGTACGTCCAGCGGTAGAAGTTAAGTCTCGCCGTGTGGGTGGTTCAACTTACCAGGTGCCTGTAGAAGTACGTCCAGTACGTCGTAACGCACTAGCTATGCGTTGGTTGGTTGAAGCTGCGCGTAAGCGTGGTGAAAAATCTATGGCTCAGCGTCTTGCAGGCGAAATGCTAGATGCAGCTGACAACAAAGGTTCTGCTGTTAAGAAACGTGAAGACGTTCACCGTATGGCAGACGCGAACAAAGCGTTCGCACATTACCGTTGGTAATCATACCTACTCGGTAATTAAAAATTGGGCACAGCAGGTTTACCTGCTGTGCCTAAACCATACTCTAAGGTTCACCTTAGTAAGAGGATACAACCGTGGCTCGCAAAACGCCTATCGAGCGCTACCGTAACATCGGTATCTGTGCTCACGTTGACGCCGGTAAAACAACTACTACCGAGCGTATCCTGTTTTACACAGGCATATCTCATAAGATTGGTGAAGTACACGACGGCGCTGCTACTATGGACTGGATGGAGCAGGAGCAAGAACGTGGCATCACGATCACCTCTGCTGCAACTACCACTTTTTGGCGTGGTATGGATAGCCAGTTCGACGAGCACCGAATCAATATCATCGATACCCCTGGACACGTAGACTTCACCATTGAAGTAGAACGTTCTCTTCGCGTACTTGATGGTGCTGTTGTTGTGTTCTGTGGTTCTTCAGGTGTAGAGCCTCAGTCAGAGACTGTATGGCGTCAAGCTGATAGATACGAAGTTCCACGTATGGTTTTCGTTAACAAGATGGACCGTACTGGTGCCGATTTCCTACGTGTTATCGAGCAAATCAAAAACCGTCTTGGCGCAAACCCAGTGCCTATTCAATTGAATATTGGTGCTGAAGATGAATTTGAAGGTGTAATTGACCTGATCAAAATGAAGGCCATTAACTGGTCAGATGCTGATCAAGGTACTAGTTTTACCTATGAAGACATTCCTGCTGATTTGTTAGAAGAAGCAGAAGAGTGGCGCATGAACTTAGTTGAGTCAGCTGCAGAAGCAAATGACGAACTAATGGATAAATACCTTGAAGAAGGTGAGCTGTCTGAAGAAGAAATTAAGGCAGGTCTTCGTCAACGTACCCTAAACAACGAAATCGTAGTTGCTACCTGTGGTTCTGCATTTAAGAACAAAGGTGTACAAGCAGTACTGGATGCCGTTGTTGATTTCCTTCCTTCACCAACAGAAGTAAAAGCAATTACTGGTGAAGATGAAAACGGAAACCCTGTTGAGCGTCATTCTGACGATAAAGAACCATTTGCTGCACTTGCGTTCAAAATTGCAACAGACCCGTTTGTAGGTACGTTAACTTTCATGCGTGTTTACTCTGGTGTCGTAAATTCAGGTGATACTGTTTACAACACCATCAAAGAAAAACGCGAGCGTTTAGGTCGTATTGTTCAAATGCATGCGAATAAACGTGAAGAGATCAAAGAAGTGCGTGCTGGCGATATCGCTGCAGCCATTGGTCTTAAATTTGCGACAACAGGTGATACCCTGTGTGATCAGAATCATAAAGTGATCCTTGAACGCATGGATTTCCCTGAGCCAGTTATTCAGATCGTTGTTGAACCACGTTCAACGGCAGATCAGGACAAGATGGCGATTGCGCTAGAAAAACTAGCGGCAGAAGACCCATCTTTCCGTGTCGAAATTGATGATGAATCAGGCCAGACGTTAATCTCTGGTATGGGTGAACTTCACCTTGATATCATCGTTGATCGTATGAAGCGTGAATTTAGCGTTGACTGTAACGTGGGTAACCCACAAGTTGCTTACCGTGAAAGTATTCGTGGTACAACAGAAGTTGAAGGCAAATTCATTCGTCAAGCTGGTGAAACTGGCGGTCGTAACCAATATGGTCACGTATGGTTACGTTTAGAGCCAACCGAGCCAGGCGAAGGCTTTGTATTTGTAGATGAAATCGTGAACGGTAGCGTGCCAAAAGAATTTATTACGGCGGCTGCTACAGGTATCGAAGAACAAATGAAGAGTGGCGTGCTTGCAGGCTACCCAATGGTTGATGTTAAAGCGACCTTGTTCGACGGTTCGTTCCACGACGTGGATTCTAACGAGATCGCATTTAAAATCGCAGGTTCAATGGCATTAAGACAAGGTGCGCTTCAAGCTAACCCTGTTCTTCTTGAGCCTATGATGAAAGTTGAAGTTACTACTCCTGAAGACTGGATGGGTGATGTGGTTGGCGACCTTAACCGTCGTCGCGGCATGATCGAAGGTATGGACGAAGGTAGCGCGGGTGTGAAGATCATTCGTGCACAAGTTCCACTATCAGCCATGTTCGGGTATGCAACAGATTTACGCTCAGCAACACAAGGCCGCGCGTCTTATTCTATGGAATTTAGCGAATACGCTGAAATGCCAAAGAATGCTACTGACAAAATTATTGCAGAACGTACTTAATTTCATTATTGCGTCAATGGCTATTGGCGCATAAAATACAAACTTCAGAGCCGTCCCCGACCTAGTAGGGGACGTATCTTAACTAGGAAGGAACACGATTGTGTCTAAAGAAAAATTTGAACGCGTAAAACCGCACGTAAACGTTGGTACTATCGGCCACGTTGACCACGGTAAAACTACTCTAACTGCTGCTATCTGTACTACACTTGCTAAAGTGTACGGTGGTGCTGCTCGTGACTTCGCATCTATCGACAACGCTCCAGAAGAGCGTGAGCGCGGTATCACAATCTCTACTTCTCACGTAGAGTACGATACTCCAACTCGTCACTACGCACACGTTGACTGTCCTGGACACGCCGATTACGTTAAAAACATGATCACTGGTGCTGCTCAAATGGACGGTGGTATCCTAGTTGTTGCTGCAACTGACGGTCCAATGCCACAAACTCGTGAGCACATCCTACTTGGTCGCCAGGTTGGTATTCCTTACATCATCGTGTTCATGAACAAGTGTGACATGGTTGATGACGAAGAACTACTAGAGCTAGTAGAAATGGAAGTTCGTGAACTTCTATCTGAGTACGAATTCCCAGGTGATGACTGTCCAGTAATCCAAGGTTCTGCACTTGGCGCTCTAAACGGCGAAGAGCAGTGGGAAGCGAAGATCGTTGAACTAGCTGAAGCTCTAGATTCTTACATCCCAGAGCCAGAGCGTGCGATCGATCGTCCGTTCATCCTTCCAATCGAAGACGTATTCTCAATCCAAGGCCGTGGTACAGTTGTAACTGGTCGTGTTGAGCAAGGTATCATCACTGTAGGTGACGAAGTAGAAATCGTAGGTATCAAAGAAACTACTAAGACTACTTGTACTGGTGTTGAGATGTTCCGTAAGCTTCTTGACGAAGGCCGTGCTGGTGAGAACGTTGGTGTTCTTCTACGTGGTACTAAGCGTGACGAAGTTGAGCGTGGTCAAGTTCTAGCTAAGCCTGGTTCAATCACTCCACACACAACTTTCACTTCAGAAATCTACGTTCTGTCTAAAGATGAAGGTGGTCGTCACACTCCATTCTTCAAAGGTTACCGTCCACAGTTCTACTTCCGTACAACTGACGTAACTGGTACTATCGAGCTACCAGAAGGCGTAGAAATGGTAATGCCTGGTGATAACATCTCTATGACTGTTACTCTAATCGCACCTATCGCGATGGACGAAGGTCTACGTTTTGCTATCCGTGAAGGTGGCCGTACAGTTGGTGCTGGTGTTGTTGCAACTATCCTTGCATAATAACACTTAGTACTTACGTACAGAGAAAGGGAGCTTCGGCTCCCTTTTTCGTATCTGTACATACTAAGCATTAATACACTCTTACCTTAATATCTTCTTTTCTCTGAATTACACATCCCTTTATTTTCACGTTAATCATAAAGTCTCGCTGCCAATTCTCCTGCAAACTTCCTCATGAGGTTCGAGCATAAATATTATTTTGGTCCTTCCTAATTAGAGTTTTTTCAGCCTACTTAATGTAAATAACGTTAAAAACGTACTCTAATTATTTGAAATAAAAAGGAAGTACAATTATTTTTGACTAAGGATTAAACAAGACTTGTATTCAATAATGTGATCTGTATAATGCTCGCCACTGCCCGAGAGTTTGTCTCGTAAGTGCAGTTGTGAACCAATAAGCATTGAGGAGAAATGTATTTTAGGCTTGGCCGGATATATTTCATAATGAATACTCTGACTTATGTTCGCAGTCATTAAATTGACTGACAATGCATCCGATAGGGATGCTACGTTCACATAAATCAATCGACATTCCCTCGTCCTTACGAGCGTGAGTGGCGATATTGTTTGTGTAATTTTTATTTGGAGCTCTGTCTAATGCAGAACCAACGTATTCGTATCCGCCTAAAGGCGTTCGATCACCGTCTGATCGATCAGTCAACTGCGGAAATCGTTGAAACAGCTAAGCGTACTGGCGCACAGGTTAAGGGTCCAATCCCTCTACCAACTCGCAAAGAGCGTTTCACTGTTCTTATTTCTCCACACGTTAATAAGGACGCACGTGACCAGTACGAAATCCGTACTCACAAGCGCCTTATCGACATCGTTGAGCCTACAGACAAAACTGTTGATGCTCTTATGCGTCTAGATCTAGCTGCTGGCGTTGACGTACAGATCAGCCTAGGTTAAGGGAGAATAAGAGAATGATTGGTCTAATCGGTCGTAAAGTGGGTATGACCCGCATCTTTACCGAAGATGGCGTTTCTATTCCAGTTACTGTTGTTGAAGTTGAAGCTAACCGCGTTACTCAGGTTAAATCTGTAGAAACTGACGGCTACAACGCTATTCAGGTAACAACTGGTTCTAAGAAAGCTAACCGCGTATCTAAGCCAGAAGCTGGTCACTTTGCGAAAGCAGGTGTAGAAGCTGGTCGCGGTCTTTGGGAATTCCGTCTAGAAAACAGTGAAGAGTTTGCAGTTGGCGCTGAGCTAAATGTTGAACTATTCAACGATATCAAAAAAGTAGACGTTACTGGTACATCTAAGGGTAAAGGTTTCCAAGGTGCTGTTAAGCGCTGGAACTTCCGTACTCAAGATATGACCCATGGTAACTCCTTGTCTCACCGTGCACCGGGTTCAATTGGCCAATGTCAAACTCCAGGTCGCGTATTTAAAGGCAAGAAAATGGCTGGTCACATGGGTGCTGAGCGTGTAACGACTCAAAACCTAGAGATCGTACGTGTTGACGCTGAGCGCAATCTGCTTCTTATCAAAGGTGCAGTACCAGGTGCTACAGGTGGCAACGTGATCGTTAAACCAGCTGTTAAAGCGTAACGTCGAGGAGTTAGTAATGGAATTGGTAGTCAAAGGCGCTGACGCGCTAACTGTCTCCGAAACTACTTTTGGGCGTGATTTCAATGAAGCGCTTGTACACCAAGTAGTTGTTGCTTTTGCAGCAGGTGCTCGTCAGGGTACTCGTGCTCAGAAGACTCGTTCAGACGTTTCTGGCGGTGGCGCTAAGCCATGGCGTCAGAAGGGTACTGGTCGCGCTCGTGCAGGTACAATCCGCAGTCCGCTATGGCGTTCTGGTGGTGTTACTTTCGCTGCTCGTCCTCAGGATCACAGCCAAAAAGTAAACAAGAAAATGTACCGCGGTGCTATGAAGAGCATTCTTTCTGAGCTAGTTCGTCAAGAGCGTCTAATCGTTGTTGATAACTTTGCTCTAGAAGCACCAAAGACAAAAGCACTAGTAGCTAAGCTTAAAGAGCTTGAGCTAACTGATGCACTAATCGTAACTGGTGAGCTAGAAGAAAATCTATTCCTAGCAGCACGTAACCTATACAAAGTAGACGTACGTGATGCGAAGGCAATCGATCCAGTTAGCTTAATCGCTTTCGATAAAGTTGTTATGACTGCAGCAGCAGTTAAAGCAGTTGAGGAGATGCTAGCATGATCACTGAAGAGCGTATTTTAAAAGTTCTACGTGCTCCGCACATCTCTGAAAAAGCATCAATGGCTGCAGAAAACGCTAACACTATCGTTTTCAAAGTAGCATTGACAGCAACTAAGAAAGAGATCAAAGCAGCAGTTGAGAAACTGTTCGAGGTTGAAGTTAAGTCTGTAAATACTCTTATCACTAAGGGTAAGACCAAGCGTCAAGGTATGCGCCAAGGCCGTCGTTCAGACGTGAAGAAAGCGTACGTTATCTTGAAAGAAGGTCAAGACATCGACTTCGCTGGTAGTGCAGAGTAAGGCTAGGAGCAAAGAAGAATGGCTATTGTAAAATGTAAGCCGACTTCCCCAGGTCGTCGCCACGTAGTTAAAGTGGTTAACTCTGACCTGCATAAGGGTAAGCCGTACGCACCACTACTAGAGAAAAACTCTAAGTCAGGTGGTCGTAACAATAACGGTCGTATCACAGTACGTCACATCGGTGGTGGTAATAAACAACATTACCGTCTAATCGACTTCAAACGTACTAAAGATGGCATCCCAGCGAAAGTTGAGCGTCTAGAATACGATCCAAACCGTAGCGCAAACATTGCTCTAGTTCTTTACAAAGACGGTGAGCGCCGCTACATCATTGCACCTAAAGGTCTACAAGCTGGTGATATGATCCAGTCTGGTGAAGATGCTGCAATCAAAGTTGGTAACACACTACCAATGCGCAACATCCCAGTAGGTTCAACAGTACACTGTGTTGAACTTAAGCCTGGTAAAGGTGCTCAGCTGGCTCGTTCAGCTGGTGCATACGCTCAGATCATTGCACGTGCAGGCACATATGTGACTCTACGTCTACGTTCTGGTGAAATGCGTAAAGTTCTTGCTGAAGGTCGTGCGACTCTAGGTGAAGTTGGTAATGCTGAACACATGTTACGCGAGCTTGGTAAAGCTGGTGCTAACCGCTGGCGCGGTGTTCGTCCAACTGTACGTGGTGTTGTAATGAACCCAGTAGATCACCCACACGGTGGTGGTGAAGGTCGTACATCAGGCGGTCGTCACCCAGTTACACCTTGGGGTGTTCCAACTAAGGGTTACAAGACTCGTAAGAACAAGCGTACCGACAAGTACATCGTACGTCGTCGTAACAAGTAATTATAAAGAGGATACGCCATGCCACGTTCTCTCAAGAAAGGTCCATTTATTGACCTACACTTGCTGAAGAAGGTAGAGAAAGCGTTGGAAAGCGGTGACAAGAAGCCTGTTAAGACTTGGTCCCGTCGCTCAATGATCATCCCTCAGATGATCGGTTTGACCATCGCTGTCCATAATGGTCGTCAGCACGTACCTGTTTTCGTTTCTGAAGAAATGATCGGTCACAAGCTAGGCGAATTTGCACCAACACGCACTTACCGTGACTACGCTGCGGATAAGAAAGCTAAAAAGCGCTAAGGAGTAGGTAATGGAAGCTATCGCTAAACATCGCTTTGCTCGCATTTCGCCGCAAAAAGCTCGTTTGGTTGCAGATCAACTGCGCGGTAAGCCAGTTGCTCAAGCTCTAGAAATTCTAAACTTCAGCAACAAAAAAGCTGCTGATTTAATCAAGAAAGTTCTAGAGTCAGCTATCGCTAACGCAGAACACAACGAAGGCGCAGACATTGATGATCTTAATGTTGCTAAAATCTTCGTTGACGAAGGTCCTACCATGAAGCGTATTATGCCTCGTGCAAAAGGCCGTGCCGATCGCATCTTGAAGCGTTCTAGCCACATCACTGTTGTTGTAGCAGACCGCTAAGAGACTAGGAGAGAAAGCAATGGGTCAGAAAGTACATCCTAATGGTATTCGTCTAGGCATCGTTAAGCCTTGGAATACCACTTGGTTTGCTAACAGCCAAGAGTTCGCTGACAACCTAGACGGCGATTTCAAGGTACGCCAGTTCCTTACTAAGGAACTAGCAAAAGCATCTCTATCACGCATCGTTATCGAGCGTCCTGCTAAGAGCATCCGTGTGACTATTCACACTGCTCGTCCAGGCGTAGTAATCGGTAAGAAAGGTGAAGACGTAGAGAAACTACGTGCAGCAGTTGCGAAGATCGCGGGCGTTCCAGCTCAGATCAACATCGCTGAAGTACGTAAGCCAGAACTAGACGGTCAACTAGTAGCAGACAGCATCGCGTCTCAGCTAGAGCGTCGTGTAATGTTCCGTCGCGCTATGAAGCGTGCAGTTCAGAACGCTATGCGTCTTGGCGCTAAAGGTATCAAAGTTGAAGTAAGTGGTCGTCTAGGCGGCGCTGAAATCGCACGTACTGAGTGGTACCGTGAAGGCCGTGTGCCTCTACACACTCTACGTGCTGACATTGATTACGCAACTTCTTCGGCTCACACCCAATACGGTGTTATCGGCGTTAAAGTTTGGATCTTCAAAGGTGAAGTTCTAGGCGGCATGCTAGTTGAAGAGCCAAAGGCTGAGAAGCCTAAGAAGCAGCGCAAAAGCCGTAAATAAGGAGTTTATTGATGCTGCAACCAAAACGCACTAAATTCCGCAAGGCCTTTAAAGGCCGTAACCGCGGTCTAGCGAACGGTACTGAAGTAAGCTTTGGTCAATTTGGTCTTAAAGCTGTTGGCCGTGGTCGCCTAACAGCTCGTCAAATCGAAGCTGCACGTCGTGCTATGACTCGTCATATCAAACGTCAGGGCCAAATCTGGATTCGTGTATTCCCAGACAAACCAATTACATCTAAGCCTCTTGAAGTTCGTCAAGGTAAAGGTAAGGGTAGTGTGGCTTACTGGGTTGCTCAAGTTCAACCAGGTAAAGTTCTATACGAAATGAATGGTGTTTCTGAATCACTAGCACGTGAAGCATTTAACCTTGCTGCACGTAAGCTACCAATCAAGACAACATTCGTAATTAAGGCGGTGATGTGATGAATGCACAAGATCTACGCGCTAAAAGCGTTGAAGAACTGAATGCAGAGCTTGTGAATCTTCTACGTGAACAGTTCAACTTGCGTATGCAAGCTGCTACTGGTCAACTACAGCAGACTCACAATCTAAAAACTGTACGTCGTGATATCGCACGTGTTAAAACCGTTCTGACTGAGAAGGCTGGCGCATAATGAGCGAGAAAATTCGTACTCAGCTTGGTCGCGTAGTTAGCGACAAAGGCGATAAGTCTATTGTTGTTGCTATCGAGCGTAAAGTGAAGCACCCGATCTACGGTAAGTACATCACACGCACGACTAAGCTTCATGCACATGATGAAAACAACGAGTGTGGCCTAGGCGACACAGTTGAGGTTCGCGAGTGTCGTCCAATGTCTAAGACTAAGTCTTGGACACTGGTACGAGTAGTTGAAAAAGCACGTATCTAATACGGACTTAACAGCTATATAAGTTAGCGGCCCCGAAAAAATTTGGGGCCGTTCATTTTTTTATCTACCCATCGGTCGAAAATGGTGTTATTATTCGCCGCCTTTGAAGAAAAGGCATATCGACTCGTATTGGGTCTAGATGTTTTAAAAATTAGCGGAGCACTAACATGATCCAAATGCAAAGTATGCTTGATGCAGCGGATAACTCCGGCGCACGTAGCGTAATGTGTATTAAGGTTCTGGGTGGTTCTCACCGTCGCTATGCACATATCGGTGACATCATCAAGGTTACTGTTAAGGAAGCAATTCCTCGCGGTAAAGTTAAGAAAGGTGATGTACTGAAAGCGGTGGTTGTACGCACCCGTAAAGGCGTTCGTCGTCAAGATGGCTCTGTCATTCGCTTTGACCGTAATGCTTGCGTATTGTTGAACGACAACACTGAGCAACCTATCGGTACTCGTATTTTCGGCCCTGTGACTCGTGAACTTCGTACTGCGAAATTCATGAAGATTGTTTCACTAGCGCCTGAAGTACTTTAAGGAGCGACTATAATGGCAGCTAAAATCCGTCAAAACGACGAAGTTATCATTCTTGCTGGTAAAGACAAAGGCAAGACTGGTAAAGTAACTAAGGTTCTAGCAACCGGTAAAGTTATCGTTGAAGGTATCAACATGGTTAAGAAACACCAGAAGCCAGTTCCGGCAATGGGTGTTCAAGGCGGTATCGTTGAGCAGGCAGCTGCTATCGATGCGTCTAATGTTGCTATCGTTAACGGTCAAGGTAAAGCGGACCGTGTAGGCTTCCGATTTGAAGACGGCAAAAAAGTTCGTTTCTTCAAGTCGACTGGCGAAACTATTAAGTAAGTTTGGAGTAGTACTATGGCGAAACTGCATGATTACTACAAAGAGACTGTTGTAAAAGAGCTTTCTGAAAAGTTTGAATACAAGAGTATCATGCAAGTCCCAAGGATCGAAAAGATCACACTTAACATGGGTGTGGGCGAAGCTATCAACGACAAGAAGCTGCTAGAGAATGCTGCTGCTGACATGACTGCAATTTCAGGTCAGAAGCCGCTAATCACTGTAGCACGTAAGTCAGTTGCAGGCTTTAAGATCCGTGAGGGCTACCCTATTGGCTGTAAAGTAACCTTACGTGGCGAGCGTATGTGGGACTTTTTCGACCGTCTAATTTCAATTGCTGTTCCACGTATTCGTGACTTCCGTGGTTTAAACCCTAAGTCATTCGATGGTCGTGGTAACTACAGCATGGGCGTTCGTGAGCAGATCATCTTCCCAGAAATCGATTTCGATAAAGTAGATCGTGTACGTGGTTTAGACATCACTGTTACAACTTCTGCTAAGTCTGACGAAGAAGCTCTAGCTCTGCTGTCTGCTTTTAACTTCCCATTCCGTAAGTAAAAGTAAGGGTTACTAATGGCTAAAGAATCTATGAAGGCACGCGAAGCTAAACGTGCCAAGCTAGTAGCTAAGTTCGCTGAAAAGCGTGCAGCGCTAAAAGCTCTAATTAGCGACGTGAATGCGTCTGAAGAAGATCGCTGGAATGCAGTGCTTAAGCTTCAGTCACTACCACGTGATTCTGCGAAGTCTCGTCAGCGTAATCGCTGTAACCAGACTGGACGTCCACACGGCTACCTACGTAAGTTCGGTCTTAGCCGTATCAAGGTTCGTGAAGCTTGCATGAAAGGCGAGATTCCGGGTCTACGTAAAGCAAGCTGGTAATCCAGTAAGCAATTCAGAATCACGGAGTATTAACTTATGAGCATGCAAGATCCGATTTCGGATATGCTGACCCGTCTTCGTAACGGTCAGGCAGCGAAAAAAGTTGCTGTTAAAATGCCATCTTCTAAGCTTAAAGTAGCAATCGCTGCTTTACTAAAAGAAGAAGGTTATGTGGCTGACTACACTGTAACAGGTGAAGTTAAGCCTGAGCTAGAAGTTACACTTAAGTACTTCGAAGCTAACCCAGTTATTGAGCAAATCCAACGTGTATCACGTCCTGGTCTACGCATCTACAAGAAAAAAGATGCGCTACCATCAGTGATGGGTGGCCTTGGTATTGCTGTTGTTTCCACTTCCAAGGGTCTAATGACCGACCGCGCTGCACGCAAAGCGGGTCTTGGCGGTGAGATTATCTGCTACGTAGCATAATAGGAGTAGGATATGTCTCGTGTTGCAAAAGCACCTGTAGTTATTCCTGCTGGCGTAGAAGTTAAACTTAACGGTCAGGAAATTACTGTTAAAGGTAGTAAGGGCGAAGCAGTTCGTTCTATTAACGAAGCAGTAGTTCTAACTTTGGAAGAGAACAAAGTTACTTTCGGTCCTCGTGAAGGATTCGAAAAAGCTTGGGCACAAGCAGGTACTGCACGTGCACTAGTTAACAACATGGTTGTTGGTGTTACTGAAGGCTTCACTAAGAAGCTGACTCTTAAGGGTGTAGGTTACCGTGCTGCTATCAAAGGCAACGCAGTAGCTCTAACTCTAGGTTTCTCTCATCCAGTTGAGCACGAACTTCCAGCAGGTATCAAAGCTGAATGTCCATCACAAACTGAAATCGTACTAACTGGTACTGATAAGCAGGTTGTAGGTCAAGTAGCTGCTGATATTCGCGCTTACCGTAGCCCTGAACCTTACAAAGGTAAAGGTGTTCGTTACGCCGACGAAGTTGTGCGTACTAAAGAAGCTAAGAAGAAGTAAGGTAACACTATGGATAAGAAAGCATCTCGTATCCGTCGTGCGACCCGAGCACGTCGTAAGATTGCTGAACTGGGCGCAACTCGCCTAGTTGTACACCGTACTCCACGTCACGTGTACGCTCAGGTAATCGCACCAAACGGCTCTGAGGTTATCGCAGCCGCTTCTACCGTAGAAAAAGCGATCCGTGAGCAAGTTAAGAGCACTGGTAACAAAGACGCTGCTACAGCTGTAGGTAAAGCTATTGCTGAGCGCGCGATTGAAAAAGGCATCCTTAACGTTGCATTCGATCGTTCTGGTTTCCAATACCACGGCCGTATCGCTGCACTAGCAGAAGCTGCTCGTGAAGCTGGTCTGAAATTCTAAGGTAGGCGGAAGATGGCTAACGAAAAAACACAATCAGATTTGCATGAAAAACTGATCGCTGTTAACCGTGTTTCAAAAACGGTTAAAGGTGGTCGTATTTTCAGCTTTACTGCGCTAACTGTAGTTGGTGACGGTAACGGTCGCATCGGTTTTGGTTACGGTAAGGCACGTGAAGTACCTGCTGCAATCCAGAAAGCGATGGAAAAAGCACGCCGTAACATGGTTACAGTTGCAATCAACGAAGGTACTCTATACCACCCTGTTAAGGGCGTTCACACTGGTTCTAAAGTTTACATGCAACCAGCGTCTGAAGGTACAGGTATCATCGCGGGTGGTGCAATGCGTGCAGTACTAGAAGTTGCGGGTATCCGTAACGTTCTAGCTAAAGCATACGGTTCTACTAACCCAATCAACGTTGTTCGCGCAACAATTGACGGTCTAAGTGGAATGAACTCTCCAGAAATGATCGCAGCTAAGCGTGGTCTTTCTGTTAAA
This sequence comes from Photobacterium leiognathi, assembly GCF_030685535.1. Lineage (NCBI taxonomy): Bacteria > Pseudomonadati > Pseudomonadota > Gammaproteobacteria > Vibrionales > Vibrionaceae > Photobacterium > Photobacterium leiognathi. The sequence continues at coordinate 269,108 of NZ_CP131601.1, forward strand.
GAAATTCTGGAGTAATCGACATGGCTAAAACTATTAAAGTAACCCAAACAAAGAGCTCTATCGGTCGTTTGCCGAAGCATAAAGCTACTTTGCGTGGCCTAGGCCTTCGTCGTATCAACCACACTGTTGAACTTGAAGATACTGCTTGCGTACGCGGCATGATCAACAAAGTTTACTACATGGTTAAAGTTGAGGAGTAATCAGAATGCGTTTGAATACTCTATCACCGGCTGCGGGTTCTAAGCCTTCTGCGAAGCGCGTAGGTCGTGGTATCGGTTCAGGTCTGGGTAAAACTTGTGGCCGTGGTCACAAAGGTCAGAAATCACGTTCAGGTGGTTCAGTACGTCCAGGCTTCGAAGGCGGTCAAATGCCTTTGAAACAGCGTCTACCAAAATTCGGTTTTACATCACGTAAGAGCCTTGTAACAGCTGAAGTTCGTCTAGCTGAGCTAGCGAAAGTTGAAGGTGACGTAGTAAGCCTAGAAACACTAAAAGCTGCGAATGTTATCACTAAGGACGTTAAGTTCGTGAAAGTTGTACTTTCTGGTGAAATCGCTCGTTCAGTAACAGTGAAAGGCCTACGCGTTACTAAAGGCGCTAAAGCTGCTATCGAAGCTGCTGGCGGTAAAATCGAGGAATAATTAACTCGAGGATGAGGTACAGATGGCTAAACAACCAGGACATGATTTTCGTAGCGCACAAGGTGGCCTAGCAGAGCTTAAGTCACGCCTTTTATTCGTATTAGGTGCGATCTTAATATTTAGAGCGGGTTCCTTTGTTCCTATTCCTGGTATTGACGCTGCTGTACTTGCCAGTCTGTTCGAACAGCAAAAGGGTACCATCATTGAAATGTTTAACATGTTCTCTGGTGGTGCACTCTCGCGTGCTTCTATTCTAGCACTGGGCATTATGCCGTATATTTCGGCATCGATTATTGTCCAGTTGCTAACAGTAGTTCATCCAGCATTAGCTGAGTTGAAGAAAGAAGGTGAGGCTGGCCGTCGTAAGATTAGTCAGTACACTCGATACGGTACGCTTGTTTTGGCAACCTTCCAAGCAATTGGTATTGCAACGGGGTTACCAAGTATGATTCCAGGGCTTGTACATAATCCAGGCCCTAGTTTCTACTTTGTTGCAGTGGTTAGTTTGGTTACCAGCACCATGTTCTTAATGTGGTTAGGTGAACAAATTACCGAGCGTGGTATTGGTAACGGTATTTCATTGATTATTTTCACTGGTATCGTTGCAGGTTTACCGCCAGCGATTGGACAGACCGTAGAGCAAGCGCGTCAAGGTGAATTGCACGTACTTCTTCTACTGTTAATTGCGGTTATATCATTTGCTGTTATCTACTTTGTTGTGTTTATGGAACGTGGTCAACGTCGTATCGTCGTTAACTATGCTAAACGCCAACAAGGTCGTCGTGTCTTTGCTGCGCAAAGCACACACCTACCGTTGAAAATCAACATGGCAGGTGTTATTCCAGCAATTTTTGCATCGAGTATTATTCTTTTTCCAGGAACGCTGGCTCAGTGGTTTGGTCAAAGTGAAGGTCTAGGTTGGTTAAGTGATATTTCACTTGCTCTAAGCCCTGGTCAACCTTTATATGTAATGCTTTATGCTGCTGCAATTATATTCTTCTGTTTCTTCTATACTGCGTTGGTTTTCAACCCTCGCGAGACAGCTGATAACTTGAAGAAGTCTGGGGCATTCATACCTGGTATACGCCCGGGTGAACAGACCGCAAAATATATAGATAAGGTAATGACACGTTTAACTCTTGCGGGTGCGTTATACATTACGTTTATCTGTCTGATCCCCGAGTTCATGATGATAGCATGGAATGTACGCTTCTACTTTGGCGGTACTTCCCTACTTATCGTAGTCGTTGTTATTATGGATTTCATGGCTCAAGTTCAGACACACTTGATGTCTCAACAATATGAGTCAGTTTTGAAAAAGGCTAACCTTAAAGGCTATGGCCGCTAAGTTAGTTTTCCATTTTACGGAGTTTAGCAATGAAAGTTCGTGCTTCCGTTAAGAAAATCTGCCGTAACTGTAAAGTTATCAAGCGCAACGGTGTTGTGCGAGTAATTTGCAGTGAGCCAAAGCATAAACAACGCCAAGGCTAATTAGCAGAAATATTTCTTGCAAATTGAAGATAGGTTGGCTACATTAGCCAACCATCTTTTGTTATGTGCAAAAGAATTGTTCACCGCTGCGTATCCTAAACGGGCTCTGCAGCGGTTATTCTTGTAAAGTACTAGGAGTGAATAGTGGCCCGTATTGCAGGCATTAACATTCCTGATCAGAAACATGCTGTTATCGCACTTACTGCGATCTACGGCATTGGTAAGACTCGTTCAAAAGCTATCCTAGCTGAAACGGGTATTGCTGAAGATGTTAAGATCAGTGAACTAACTGAAGAGCAGATCGATCTACTGCGTGATGGTGTAGCTAAGTACACTGTAGAAGGTGATCTTCGTCGTGAAATTTCCATGAACATCAAGCGCCTAATGGATCTTGGTTGTTACCGTGGTCTTCGTCACCGTCGCAGTCTACCTCTACGTGGACAGCGTACTAAAACCAACGCTCGCACTCGTAAGGGTCCGCGCAAGCCGATCAAAAAATAATCGGATAAGGTAGAGTACAATGGCAAAACAACCTACACGCGCTCGTAAGCGCGTACGCAAGCAAGTAGCTGATGGCGTTGCGCACATCCATGCTTCTTTCAATAACACAATCGTAACCATTACTGACCGTCAAGGTAACGCTCTATCTTGGGCAACTGCAGGTGGTTCAGGTTTCCGTGGTTCTCGTAAATCTACTCCGTTCGCTGCACAGGTTGCTGCTGAGCGTTGTGGTGAAATGGCCAAAGAATATGGCGTTAAGAACCTAGAAGTTATGGTTAAGGGCCCAGGTCCAGGTCGTGAGTCTACAATCCGTGCTCTAAACGCAGCGGGTTTCCGTATCACTAACATTGTTGATGCGACTCCGATCCCTCATAACGGTTGTCGTCCACCTAAGAAACGTCGCGTATAACGTTTCGTTTCTAGGAATTTGGAGAAAGAAAAATGGCAAGATATTTGGGTCCTAAGCTGAAGCTTAGCCGTCGCGAAGGCACTGACTTATTCCTTAAGTCAGGTGTACGCGCGATTGATACCAAGTGTAAAATTGATAACGCGCCGGGCCAACATGGTGCTCGTCGTGGTCGTCTATCTGATTACGGCGTTCAGCTTCGTGAGAAGCAGAAAGTTCGTCGTACGTATGGCGTACTAGAAAAACAATTCCGTAACTACTACAAGACAGCTGCCCGCATCAAGGGTAACACAGGTGAGAACCTGCTTCAGCTTCTTGAAGGTCGTCTAGATAACGTAGTTTACCGCATGGGCTTTGGCGCAACTCGCGCAGAAGCACGTCAGTTGGTAAGCCACAAAGCGATCCTAGTAAACGGTCAAGTCGTAAACGTTCCTTCTTTCAAGGTAGCGGCAAACGACGTTGTTAGCATTCGTGAGAAAGCTAAGAACCAAGCACGCATCAAAGCAGCTCTAGAAGTTGCTACACAGCGTGAACTACCGACTTGGGTCGAAGTAGACAGCAGCAAGATGGAAGGTACGTTCAAGCGTCTTCCAGAACGTTCTGATTTGTCTGCCGACATCAACGAACACCTGATCGTCGAGCTTTACTCTAAGTAAGGCTACAGTTAAGAGAGGACACAATGCAGGGTTCTGTAACAGAATTTCTTAAGCCGCGTCTTGTTGACATCGAACAAGTTAGCACGACACACGCAAAAGTAACTCTAGAGCCATTAGAGCGTGGTTTTAGCTACACTTTAGGAAACGCTCTTCGTCGTATTTTACTATCTTCTATGCCAGGTTGTGCTGTAACAGAAGTTGAAATCGACGGTGTGTTACATGAGTACAGCACCAAAGAAGGCGTTCAGGAGGATATCCTTGAAATTCTTCTAAACCTTAAAGGTCTAGCCGTTAAGGTTGAGGGTAAAGATGAAGTTATTCTTACTCTGAACAAATCTGGTGCAGGCCCTGTTGTTGCAGGTGACATCACCCATGATGGTGATGTTGAGATTGCGAACCCAGAACACGTAATCTGCCACATTACTGATGACAATGCTGAATTAAGCATGCGCATCAAGGTAGAGCGTGGTCGTGGCTATGTACCAGCATCTGCTCGTATTCACACTGAAGAAGATGAGCGTCCAATTGGTCGTCTGTTAGTAGACGCTACTTACAGCCCAGTTGACCGTATTGCTTACGCTGTTGAAGCTGCTCGCGTTGAACAACGCACTGACTTAGACAAGCTAGTAATCGATATGGAGACTAACGGTACACTTGATCCTGAGGAAGCTATCCGTCGTGCAGCAACTATTCTTGCTGAGCAATTGGATGCATTCGTAGATCTTCGCGATGTACGAGTTCCAGAAGAGAAAGAAGAGAAGCCGGAGTTCGATCCGATCCTACTGCGTCCTGTAGACGATCTTGAACTAACTGTTCGCTCTGCTAACTGTCTGAAAGCAGAAGCGATCCACTACATCGGTGATCTTGTTCAGCGTACTGAGGTTGAGCTTCTTAAAACGCCAAACCTTGGTAAGAAGTCTTTAACAGAAATTAAAGATGTATTGGCTTCTCGTGGTCTATCTCTAGGTATGCGCCTAGAAAACTGGCCGCCAGCGTCAATCGCTGAAGATTAATAGTTTACTGATATCTAGTTAGAAGGATTAGGTCATGCGCCATCGTAAGAGTGGTCGTCAACTCAACCGCAACAGCAGTCATCGTAAAGCGATGTTCAGCAACATGGCTAGCTCTCTGGTACGTCACGAATTAATTAAGACTACCCTGCCTAAAGCAAAAGAGCTACGTCGCGTAATTGAGCCTTTGATTACCCTAGCTAAGACTGACAGTGTTGCTAACCGTCGTCTTGCATTTGCTCGTACTCGTGACAACGAAGTTGTTGCGAAACTATTTAACGAACTAGGTCCTCGCTTTGCTAAGCGTCCTGGTGGTTACACTCGTATCATGAAGTGCGGATTCCGTGCTGGTGATAAAGCTCCTATGGCTTACATCGAGTTAGTTGACCGTCCTGAAGCTCAGGAAGAAGCTGCTGCTGAATAAGCAATAGCCGTTAAATAAAAAAAGAAGCCGAGTCATTTGACTCGGCTTTTTTTTCACTGATTGTTAACTCCTATACAGAATAGAATCCAACTTTGAAGTGCGACACTCTCTAGTATTAAGCAGCCATTGCCATTTCTTTAAAAATAACGGCTGGCTGTTGGAACCCTAAACATTTTTAGGGCGGTTATTAATCCTTGATTGAGCAAATTTAATATTGTCATTCGTCACCGTTCTCAAGTCTGTCCCTTTTTTCAAATATTGTCTTAGTAGACCATTGTCGTTTTATTTGCGCCTCGCTTCCAAGAACTATAGTAATGAGCTAAGTACAAATCTGCTTTCAGCGCCTTTTCTATCTCTTGATGGTCTGCTAACTCTCTGGCATTGTCAGCGGTTTGTATGGCATGAGCATTTCTATCGTCGCTTTCGTCACCGTATCAGCTCATTTTGACGTTACTTTCTCGACTAAAGAAAATCGACTCTTTCGCTCCAAGATGGTGACGATTGCCCCTATGCCGTGCTTGCTTAATACAGTGTCGATCTCCCAGTCTTCAACCGTTCTCGGCTATCGACAATCGATGGCCGCTCATCAATCGATACTGCATTTTTAATAGTTGGATCCTTCTCTTTCTGCTCTTTACGATATCGCTTATGTCCTTGTCTCAAGTGAGGATAGAGCTTGCCTCCCTGACGTTTGTCTTGAGCAATATAGCGATAAACCTATCAGTGGTTGATTGATGCTACAGCATTAGTCAGAACACTCGCAATTTGCTCAGGGCTCCAATCTACGCTGAGCAATAGATGGATAAATTCAATACGCTCACGGGGATTCGATATTTATGAGCGACCTTACGTCTGATAACTCATGGTAGTACAGCTTGTTTTTTGGCGAGAATTGCTTATTGCTTTCACAACTTTCTATGAGTGTCGCACTTATTATTTGAAATAACTGCTTAAGCTTTAATTAATAGTTTACTTTTAGTCGGTATAGAGATATTTAGTACTAATTTACGTTCTAAAAAACAGCTTTTAAAGTGATTTTGTCTAAATAATGTGCATTTGTTTTTTTTTTTTAGTTTTGCACTTGCCTTCTTTATTATAGCTCCTATAATGCGGCCTCACTGACACGGAGCGAGCCATTAGCAAGCGTTGATGTCAGTATTGTTCTTTAACAATTTGACCATGCAATCTGTGTGGGCACTCGTTGAATGATTAGTCAAAAAGATTTATCAATGATACTAGTGACCAATACGATAACTTTTATTTATAAGAGAAATCGGCACAGTCAATTCATTCATCATTTATGATGAATTAACAGTATTCATTGAGTAGGTCGAAAGACCAACAAAACTTTAATTGAAGAGTTTGATCATGGCTCAGATTGAACGCTGGCGGCAGGCCTAACACATGCAAGTCGAGCGGCAGCGACTTAACTGAACCTTCGGGGAACGTTAAGGGCGGCGAGCGGCGGACGGGTGAGTAATGCCTGGGAATATGCCCTGATGTGGGGGATAACTATTGGAAACGATAGCTAATACCGCATAATCTCTTCGGAGCAAAGAGGGGGACCTTCGGGCCTCTCGCGTCAGGATTAGCCCAGGTGGGATTAGCTTGTTGGTGAGGTAATGGCTCACCAAGGCAACGATCCCTAGCTGGTCTGAGAGGATGATCAGCCACACTGGAACTGAGACACGGTCCAGACTCCTACGGGAGGCAGCAGTGGGGAATATTGCACAATGGGGGAAACCCTGATGCAGCCATGCCGCGTGTATGAAGAAGGCCTTCGGGTTGTAAAGTACTTTCAGTAGGGAGGAAGGCAGTGTCGTTAATAGCGGCATTGTTTGACGTTACCTACAGAAGAAGCACCGACTAACTCCGTGCCAGCAGCCGCGGTAATACGGAGGGTGCGAGCGTTAATCGGAATTACTGGGCGTAAAGCGCATGCAGGCGGTCTGTTAAGCAAGATGTGAAAGCCCGGGGCTCAACCTCGGAACAGCATTTTGAACTGGCAGACTAGAGTCTTGTAGAGGGGGGTAGAATTTCAGGTGTAGCGGTGAAATGCGTAGAGATCTGAAGGAATACCGGTGGCGAAGGCGGCCCCCTGGACAAAGACTGACGCTCAGATGCGAAAGCGTGGGGAGCAAACAGGATTAGATACCCTGGTAGTCCACGCCGTAAACGATGTCTACTTGGAGGTTGTGGCCTTGAGCCGTGGCTTTCGGAGCTAACGCGTTAAGTAGACCGCCTGGGGAGTACGGTCGCAAGATTAAAACTCAAATGAATTGACGGGGGCCCGCACAAGCGGTGGAGCATGTGGTTTAATTCGATGCAACGCGAAGAACCTTACCTACTCTTGACATCCAGAGAACTTTCCAGAGATGGATTGGTGCCTTCGGGAACTCTGAGACAGGTGCTGCATGGCTGTCGTCAGCTCGTGTTGTGAAATGTTGGGTTAAGTCCCGCAACGAGCGCAACCCTTATCCTTGTTTGCCAGCACTTCGGGTGGGAACTCCAGGGAGACTGCAGGTGATAAACCGGAGGAAGGTGGGGACGACGTCAAGTCATCATGGCCCTTACGAGTAGGGCTACACACGTGCTACAATGGCGTATACAGAGGGCTGCCAACTCGCGAGAGTGAGCGAATCCCAGAAAGTACGTCGTAGTCCGGATTGGAGTCTGCAACTCGACTCCATGAAGTCGGAATCGCTAGTAATCGTGAATCAGAATGTCACGGTGAATACGTTCCCGGGCCTTGTACACACCGCCCGTCACACCATGGGAGTGGGCTGCACCAGAAGTAGATAGCTTAACCTTCGGGAGGGCGTTTACCACGGTGTGGTTCATGACTGGGGTGAAGTCGTAACAAGGTAGCCCTAGGGGAACCTGGGGCTGGATCACCTCCTTACCTAAAGACTTAACTGTTGAATGCAGTGTCCACACAGATTGCTTGGTTAATAGTAAAGAACGCAAAAAGACTTGGGTCTGTAGCTCAGGTGGTTAGAGCGCACCCCTGATAAGGGTGAGGTCGGTGGTTCAAGTCCACTCAGACCCACCACTTTCTCTCAGATGAAAGTGGCGGTTTTAAGTCTTTTATATCGTTGGGGTTATAGCTCAGCTGGGAGAGCGCCTGCCTTGCACGCAGGAGGTCTGCGGTTCGATCCCGCATAGCTCCACCACTCTTTAAACGCATTCTCTTGAGTGTTTTTAAAAAGTGGTTATCTAACGATAAACACAATGCTCTTTAACAATCTGGAAAGCTGACTAGTAAATTCAATCGATAGATTGATTTATAGTTTTCATCGAAAGATGAAAACGAGTTCTCAAAACAATACACATTCAAGTGTCTTGTATCGAGTCCGGCGAAAAACCAACGTCTCCTTATCAGAGACATAAACCTTGGTTGTTTGAACATACTGAAACCTCTTGGGGTTGTATGGTTAAGTGACTAAGCGTACACGGTGGATGCCTTGGCAGTCAGAGGCGATGAAGGACGTATTAACTTGCGATAAGCCCAGAGAAGGTAGTAAAAACAGGTGACTCTGGGATTTCCGAATGGGGAAACCCACGTGCATAAGCACGTATCGTGTTGTGAATACATAGCAGCACGAGGCGAACCGGGGGAACTGAAACATCTAAGTACCCCGAGGAAGAGAAATCAACCGAGATTCCGGTAGTAGCGGCGAGCGAAACCGGATTAGCCCTTAAGCTAGTTTGATGTTAGGTGAAGGTTCTGGAAAGTGCCGCGATACAGGGTGATAGCCCCGTAACCGACAACATCTTATCAGTGAAAACGAGTAGGACGGGACACGTGTTATCTTGTCTGAATATGGGGGGACCATCCTCCAAGGCTAAATACTCCTGACTGACCGATAGTGAACCAGTACCGTGAGGGAAAGGCGAAAAGAACCCCTGTGAGGGGAGTGAAATAGAACCTGAAACCGTGTACGTACAAGCAGTAGGAGCCCACTTGTTGGGTGACTGCGTACCTTTTGTATAATGGGTCAGCGACTTAATTTTAGTAGCAAGGTTAACCGTTTAGGGGAGCCGTAGGGAAACCGAGTCTTAACTGGGCGTCATAGTTGCTAGGATTAGACCCGAAACCGAGTGATCTAGCCATGGGCAGGTTGAAGGTGAGGTAACACTTACTGGAGGACCGAACCGACTAATGTTGAAAAATTAGCGGATGACTTGTGGCTAGGGGTGAAAGGCCAATCAAACTCGGAGATAGCTGGTTCTCCCCGAAAGCTATTTAGGTAGCGCCTCGGACGAATACTACTGGGGGTAGAGCACTGTTAAGGCTAGGGGGTCATCCCGACTTACCAACCCTTTGCAAACTCCGAATACCAGTAAGTACTATCCGGGAGACACACGGCGGGTGCTAACGTCCGTCGTGAAGAGGGAAACAACCCAGACCGCCAGCTAAGGTCCCAAAGTTATAGCTAAGTGGGAAACGATGTGGGAAGGCTCAGACAGCCAGGATGTTGGCTTAGAAGCAGCCATCATTTAAAGAAAGCGTAATAGCTCACTGGTCGAGTCGGCCTGCGCGGAAGATTTAACGGGGCTAAGCTATACACCGAAGCTGCGGCAATGCAGTTTACTGCATTGGGTAGGGGAGCGTTCTGTAAGCCGTTGAAGGTGTGCTGTAAGGCATGCTGGAGGTATCAGAAGTGCGAATGCTGACATGAGTAACGATAAAGGGAGTGAAAAACTCCCTCGCCGGAAGATCAAGGGTTCCTGTCCAACGTTAATCGGGGCAGGGTAAGTCGACCCCTAAGGCGAGGCCGAAAGGCGTAGTCGATGGGAAACGGGTTAATATTCCCGTACTTCTTATAATTGCGATGGAGGGACGGAGAAGGCTAGGTGAGCCTGGCGACGGTTGTCCAGGTCCAAGTATGTAGGCTGATGGTTTAGGCAAATCCGGACCATCTTAAGGCTGAGATACGATGTCGAGTCACTACGGTGATGAAGTCATTGATGCCATGCTTCCGGGAAAAGCTTCTAAGCTTCAGATTATAAGGAATCGTACCCCAAACCGACACAGGTGATCAGGTAGAGAATACCAAGGCGCTTGAGAGAACTCGGGTGAAGGAACTAGGCAAAATGGTACCGTAACTTCGGGAGAAGGTACGCTCCTAGCGGTGATGAGACTTGCTCTCTAAGCTGCCGGGAGTCGCAGATACCAGGTGGCTGCAACTGTTTATTAAAAACACAGCACTGTGCAAAATCGAAAGATGACGTATACGGTGTGACGCCTGCCCGGTGCCGGAAGGTTAATTGATGGGGTTAGACTTCGGTCGAAGCTCTTGATCGAAGCCCCGGTAAACGGCGGCCGTAACTATAACGGTCCTAAGGTAGCGAAATTCCTTGTCGGGTAAGTTCCGACCTGCACGAATGGCGTAATGATGACTACGCTGTCTCCACCCGAGACTCAGTGAAATTGAAATCGCAGTGAAGATGCTGCGTCCCCGCGGCTAGACGGAAAGACCCCGTGAACCTTTACTATAGCTTGGCACTGAACATTGACCCTACATGTGTAGGATAGGTGGGAGACTGTGAAATAATCGCGCTAGCGGTTATGGAGTCGTCCTTGAAATACCACCCTTGTATGCTTGATGTTCTAACGTTGGCCCCTTATCGGGGTTACGGACAGTGCCTGGTGGGTAGTTTGATCTGGGGCGGTCTCCTCCCAAAGAGTAACGGAGGAGCACGAAGGTGGGCTAATCACGGTCGGACATCGTGAGGTTAGTGCAATGGCATAAGCCCGCTTGACTGCGAGAATGACAATTCGAGCAGGTGCGAAAGCAGGTCATAGTGATCCGGTGGTTCTGAATGGAAGGGCCATCGCTCAACGGATAAAAGGTACTCCGGGGATAACAGGCTGATACCGCCCAAGAGTTCATATCGACGGCGGTGTTTGGCACCTCGATGTCGGCTCATCACATCCTGGGGCTGAAGTCGGTCCCAAGGGTATGGCTGTTCGCCATTTAAAGTGGTACGCGAGCTGGGTTTAGAACGTCGTGAGACAGTTCGGTCCCTATCTGCCGTGGGCGTTGGATGATTGAGAGGGGCTGCTCCTAGTACGAGAGGACCGGAGTGGACGAACCGCTGGTGTTCGGGTTGTGTCGCCAGACGCATTGCCCGGTAGCTAAGTTCGGAATCGATAACCGCTGAAAGCATCTAAGCGGGAAGCGAGCCTCAAGATGAGTCATCCCTAGACCTTTAAGGTCTCTAAAGGGTTGTTGAAGACTACAACGTTGATAGGTCGGGTGTGTAAGTGCTGTGAGGCATTGAGCTAACCGATACTAATTGCCCGTGAGGCTTAACCATACAACACCCAAGGGGTTTTATACGGACTCCAAGAACACTTGAACGTGTGTTTGAGAATCAGCTTTTCAAGATTGTAATGAATTTGCTTGGCGACCATAGCGTTATGGACCCACCTGATCCCATGCCGAACTCAGTAGTGAAACGTAATAGCGCCGATGGTAGTGTGGGGCCTCCCCATGTGAGAGTAGGACATCGCCAGGCTCAACATTAGAAAGCCCGTTCATCAGAACGGGCTTTTATTCGCTCCCGCTGGTTGGAATGTGAGCGAGGTCAAAAGAAGGTTTTCACTTTTTAACCAACTGATTAAAAAGATGAGAATTTTGTCTTGACTGAATATCAGATAAGCGTATTATACGCCACCTGACTTGCTGAAGCGTAAATCGCTAAGGCATTGAAAGTCAACGTTCTTTAACAATTTGACCATGCAATCTGTGTGGGCACTCGTTGAATGATTAGTCAAAAAGATTTATCAATGATACTAGTGACCAATTTGATACTTCGGTATCAGCACAGTCAATTCATTCATCATTTATGATGAATTAACAGTATTCATTGAGCAGGTCGAAAGACCAACAAAACTTTAATTGAAGAGTTTGATCATGGCTCAGATTGAACGCTGGCGGCAGGCCTAACACATGCAAGTCGAGCGGCAGCGACTTAACTGAACCTTCGGGGAACGTTAAGGGCGGCGAGCGGCGGACGGGTGAGTAATGCCTGGGAATATGCCCTGATGTGGGGGATAACTATTGGAAACGATAGCTAATACCGCATAATCTCTTCGGAGCAAAGAGGGGGACCTTCGGGCCTCTCGCGTCAGGATTAGCCCAGGTGGGATTAGCTTGTTGGTGAGGTAATGGCTCACCAAGGCAACGATCCCTAGCTGGTCTGAGAGGATGATCAGCCACACTGGAACTGAGACACGGTCCAGACTCCTACGGGAGGCAGCAGTGGGGAATATTGCACAATGGGGGAAACCCTGATGCAGCCATGCCGCGTGTATGAAGAAGGCCTTCGGGTTGTAAAGTACTTTCAGTAGGGAGGAAGGCAGTGTCGTTAATAGCGGCATTGTTTGACGTTACCTACAGAAGAAGCACCGGCTAACTCCGTGCCAGCAGCCGCGGTAATACGGAGGGTGCGAGCGTTAATCGGAATTACTGGGCGTAAAGCGCATGCAGGCGGTCTGTTAAGCAAGATGTGAAAGCCCGGGGCTCAACCTCGGAACAGCATTTTGAACTGGCAGACTAGAGTCTTGTAGAGGGGGGTAGAATTTCAGGTGTAGCGGTGAAATGCGTAGAGATCTGAAGGAATACCAGTGGCGAAGGCGGCCCCCTGGACAAAGACTGACGCTCAGATGCGAAAGCGTGGGGAGCAAACAGGATTAGATACCCTGGTAGTCCACGCCGTAAACGATGTCTACTTGGAGGTTGTGGCCTTGAGCCGTGGCTTTCGGAGCTAACGCGTTAAGTAGACCGCCTGGGGAGTACGGTCGCAAGATTAAAACTCAAATGAATTGACGGGGGCCCGCACAAGCGGTGGAGCATGTGGTTTAATTCGATGCAACGCGAAGAACCTTACCTACTCTTGACATCCAGAGAACTTTCCAGAGATGGATTGGTGCCTTCGGGAACTCTGAGACAGGTGCTGCATGGCTGTCGTCAGCTCGTGTTGTGAAATGTTGGGTTAAGTCCCGCAACGAGCGCAACCCTTATCCTTGTTTGCCAGCACTTCGGGTGGGAACTCCAGGGAGACTGCCGGTGATAAACCGGAGGAAGGTGGGGACGACGTCAAGTCATCATGGCCCTTACGAGTAGGGCTACACACGTGCTACAATGGCGTATACAGAGGGCTGCCAACTCGCGAGAGTGAGCGAATCCCAGAAAGTGCGTCGTAGTCCGGATTGGAGTCTGCAACTCGACTCCATGAAGTCGGAATCGCTAGTAATCGTGAATCAGAATGTCACGGTGAATACGTTCCCGGGCCTTGTACACACCGCCCGTCACACCATGGGAGTGGGCTGCACCAGAAGTAGATAGCTTAACCTTCGGGAGGGCGTTTACCACGGTGTGGTTCATGACTGGGGTGAAGTCGTAACAAGGTAGCCCTAGGGGAACCTGGGGCTGGATCACCTCCTTACCTAAAGACTTAACTGTTTAAATGCAGTGTCCACACAGATTGCTTGGTTAAAATGTAAGAGAGCCACTTAATGTTGCCCAACAACATTAAGTATGAACATTGTCCCGTTCGTCTAGAGGCCTAGGACACCGCCCTTTCACGGCGGTAACAGGGGTTCGACTCCCCTACGGGACGCCACTTCTCTTTGAAGTGAATATTGGGTCGTTAGCTCAGTTGGTAGAGCAGTTGACTTTTAATCAATTGGTCGCAGGTTCGAATCCTGCACGACCCACCATTCTTTCTCACGAAGGAATTCAAACTATCGTGGGCGATTAGCTCAGTTGGGAGAGCACCTCCCTTACAAGGAGGGGGTCACTGGTTCGAGCCCGGTATCGCCCACCACTCTCTAAAAGTTTTCTGCACGGATTTCGCAGATTTAATGAAGAATCTCTTTGTTAAGTCCGCATTCTTGTCGCCGAAAATCGTTAGAAAGTGGTTCGAAAGAAACACAATGCTCTTTAACAATCTGGAAAGCTGACTAGTAAATTCAATCAATAGATTGATTTATAGTTTTCATCGAAAGATGAAAACGAGTTCTCAAAACAATACACATTCAAGTGTCTTGTATCGAGTCCGGCGAAAAACCAACGTTTAATACTTTCTTGATCGAAGTGTTAGACACAAACCTTGGTTGTTTGAACATACGAAACCTCTTGGGGTTGTATGGTTAAGTGACTAAGCGTACACGGTGGATGCCTTGGCAGTCAGAGGCGATGAAGGACGTATTAACTTGCGATAAGCCCAGAGAAGGTAGTAAAAACAGGTGACTCTGGGATTTCCGAATGGGGAAACCCACTTACATAAGTAAGTATCATAGTGTGAATACATAGCACTATGAAGCGAACCGGGGGAACTGAAACATCTAAGTACCCCGAGGAAGAGAAATCAACCGAGATTCCGGTAGTAGCGGCGAGCGAAACCGGATTATAAGCTAGTTTTGCGTTAGGTGAAAGTTCTGGAAAGTTCTGCGATACAGGGTGATAGCCCCGTAACCGACAACGCATTATCAGTGAAAACGAGTAGGACGGGACACGTGTTATCTTGTCTGAATATGGGGGACCATCCTCCAAGGCTAAATACTCCTGACTGACCGATAGTGAACCAGTACCGTGAGGGAAAGGCGAAAAGAACCCCTGTGAGGGGAGTGAAATAGAACCTGAAACCGTGTACGTACAAGCAGTAGGAGCCCACTTGTTGGGTGACTGCGTACCTTTGTATAATGGGTCAGCGACTTAATTTTAGTAGCAAGGTTAACCGTTTAGGGGAGCCGTAGGGAAACCGAGTCTTAACTGGGCGTCATAGTTGCTAGGATTAGACCCGAAACCGAGTGATCTAGCCATGGGCAGGTTGAAGGTGAGGTAACACTTACTGGAGGACCGAACCGACTAATGTTGAAAAATTAGCGGATGACTTGTGGCTAGGGGTGAAAGGCCAATCAAACTCGGAGATAGCTGGTTCTCCCCGAAAGCTATTTAGGTAGCGCCTCGGACGAATACTACTGGGGGTAGAGCACTGTTAAGGCTAGGGGGTCATCCCGACTTACCAACCCTTTGCAAACTCCGAATACCAGTAAGTACTATCCGGGAGACACACGGCGGGTGCTAACGTCCGTCGTGAAGAGGGAAACAACCCAGACCGCCAGCTAAGGTCCCAAAGTTATAGCTAAGTGGGAAACGATGTGGGAAGGCTCAGACAGCCAGGATGTTGGCTTAGAAGCAGCCATCATTTAAAGAAAGCGTAATAGCTCACTGGTCGAGTCGGCCTGCGCGGAAGATTTAACGGGGCTAAGCTATACACCGAAGCTGCGGCAATGCAGTTTACTGCATTGGGTAGGGGAGCGTTCTGTAAGCCGTTGAAGGTGTGCTGTAAGGCATGCTGGAGGTATCAGAAGTGCGAATGCTGACATGAGTAACGATAAAGGGAGTGAAAAACTCCCTCGCCGGAAGATCAAGGGTTCCTGTCCAACGTTAATCGGGGCAGGGTAAGTCGACCCCTAAGGCGAGGCCGAAAGGCGTAGTCGATGGGAAACGGGTTAATATTCCCGTACTTCTTATAATTGCGATGGAGGGACGGAGAAGGCTAGGTGAGCCTGGCGACGGTTGTCCAGGTCCAAGTATGTAGGCTGATGGTTTAGGCAAATCCGGACCATCTTAAGGCTGAGATACGATGTCGAGTCACTACGGTGATGAAGTCATTGATGCCATGCTTCCGGGAAAAGCTTCTAAGCTTCAGATTATAAGGAATCGTACCCCAAACCGACACAGGTGATCAGGTAGAGAATACCAAGGCGCTTGAGAGAACTCGGGTGAAGGAACTAGGCAAAATGGTACCGTAACTTCGGGAGAAGGTACGCTCCTAGCGGTGATGAGACTTGCTCTCTAAGCTGCCGGGAGTCGCAGATACCAGGTGGCTGCAACTGTTTATTAAAAACACAGCACTGTGCAAAATCGAAAGATGACGTATACGGTGTGACGCCTGCCCGGTGCCGGAAGGTTAATTGATGGGGTTAGACTTCGGTCGAAGCTCTTGATCGAAGCCCCGGTAAACGGCGGCCGTAACTATAACGGTCCTAAGGTAGCGAAATTCCTTGTCGGGTAAGTTCCGACCTGCACGAATGGCGTAATGATGACCACGCTGTCTCCACCCGAGACTCAGTGAAATTGAAATCGCAGTGAAGATGCTGCGTCCCCGCGGCTAGACGGAAAGACCCCGTGAACCTTTACTATAGCTTGGCACTGAACATTGACCCTACATGTGTAGGATAGGTGGGAGACTGTGAAATAATCGCGCTAGCGGTTATGGAGTCGTCCTTGAAATACCACCCTTGTATGCTTGATGTTCTAACGTGGGCCCCTTATCGGGGTTACGGACAGTGCCTGGTGGGTAGTTTGACTGGGGCGGTCTCCTCCCAAAGAGTAACGGAGGAGCACGAAGGTGGGCTAATCACGGTCGGACATCGTGAGGTTAGTGCAATGGCATAAGCCCGCTTGACTGCGAGAATGACAATTCGAGCAGGTGCGAAAGCAGGTCATAGTGATCCGGTGGTTCTGAATGGAAGGGCCATCGCTCAACGGATAAAAGGTACTCCGGGGATAACAGGCTGATACCGCCCAAGAGTTCATATCGACGGCGGTGTTTGGCACCTCGATGTCGGCTCATCACATCCTGGGGCTGAAGTCGGTCCCAAGGGTATGGCTGTTCGCCATTTAAAGTGGTACGCGAGCTGGGTTTAGAACGTCGTGAGACAGTTCGGTCCCTATCTGCCGTGGGCGTTGGATGATTGAGAGGGGCTGCTCCTAGTACGAGAGGACCGGAGTGGACGAACCGCTGGTGTTCGGGTTGTGTCGCCAGACGCATTGCCCGGTAGCTAAGTTCGGAATCGATAACCGCTGAAAGCATCTAAGCGGGAAGCGAGCCTCAAGATGAGTCATCCCTAGACCTTTAAGGTCTCTAAAGGGTTGTTGAAGACTACAACGTTGATAGGTCGGGTGTGTAAGTGCTGTGAGGCATTGAGCTAACCGATACTAATTGCCCGTGAGGCTTAACCATACAACACCCAAGGGGTTTTATACGGACTCCAAGAACACTTGAACGTGTGTTTGAGAATCAGCTTTCTAAGATTACTTTTGCCTTCAGTTTTTAAAAACTGAAAGTAAATAAAGAATTTGCTTGGCGACCATAGCATTATGGACCCACCTGATCCCATGCCGAACTCAGTAGTGAAACGTAATAGCGCCGATGGTAGTGTGGGGCCTCCCCATGTGAGAGTAGGACATCGCCAGGCTTCAAATTATAGAGTTCGCTAAAGCGAGCTCATTAAAGCTTTGTGTGCTGGTATGGCTCAGTTGGTAGAGCGCACCCTTGGTAAGGGTGAGGTCCCCAGTTCAAATCTGGGTACTAGCACCATTAATTTGTTTAGCGACCATAGCACAGCGGTACCACCTGATCCCATGCCGAACTCAGAAGTGAAACGTTGTAGCGCCGATGGTAGTGTGGGGTCTCCCCATGTGAGAGTAGGACATCGCTAAATCTCTTTCTGAGACCCAGCCTTTGGCTGGGTTTTTTCGTTATTAGCGTTATCATTTACCTATCTTTGTTTCCGTATCTCTTCTTTTCACTCTCTTTGATATCAATTCGATATGTTATTCTTTGGTTATAAACTTGCGTCTCTTTAGGTTTTTCTATAGTTTTAATGGAAGTTTAGACGGCTAAAATCTTGTGTGGAAAGGAGTCAACAAAGATGCCAATAAAAATACCTGATCGCTTACCTGCTACTGATATTCTGCGTAGTGAAAATATCTTTGTGATGACTGAAAAGCGTGCTGCGAGTCAGGGTATCCGTCCATTGAAGGTATTGTTATTAAACTTGATGCCAAAGAAAATTGAGACGGAAACACAATTTTTACGTTTGTTATCAAACAGCCCACTCCAGGTGGATGTTGAATTATTACGTATTGATAATCGACCAACTAAAAATACACCTCAAGAGCATTTAGATACTTTTTATCGTCAGTTTGAAATGGTGAAGGGACGAAACTTTGATGGTTTGATTGTCACTGGTGCGCCGCTGGGGTTAGTGCAGTTTGAAGATGTTTTGTATTGGGAAGAAATTCAAATCATTATGAATTGGGCTAAAGATCATGTGACTTCTACTATGTTTGTTTGCTGGGCTGCACAGGCAGGTTTAAAGCTGTTGTATGATTTGCCTAAACGTACACGAAAAGAAAAGCTATCAGGTGTATATCAGCATCGTATCCACGATATGCACCATCCTATTCTTCGTGGTTTCGATGATACCTTTTTTGCGCCCCATTCTCGTTATGCTGATTTTTCTCCTGATTATCTTACTCAACATACAGATTTAGATATTTTGGCGACTTCAGCGCAGGCTGGCGTCTATCTAGCGGCAACTAAAGATAAACGTAATGTGTTTGTGACTGGTCATCCTGAATATGATGTAGATACTCTGCATAATGAGTTTGTACGTGACACAGAGCAAGGTATGGAGCCTGCAGTTCCTGTAAATTATTACCCTGATAATGAGCCATCAAATTCACCGATTGCCAGTTGGCGCAGCCATGGACATTTACTCTTTAGTAATTGGTTGAATTACTGTGTTTACCAGCAAACGCCATATGATTTGGAGCACTTCTCCGAAGATAGTTTCACTAAAGATGAATAATAAAAAAGCCTGCGTGATATGCAGGCTTTTTTGTCTCGGTACGAATGAGTTACTTATTCTGTAGTTCCCATACTTTGGCTTTTTCAATCAGTGGTGTAATAGTGGAACCTTGGATAAGAATAGAGAACACCACTACAGCATAAGTCATTACTAGGATGATCTCGCGTACATCAATGCCTTTCTCTGGGATCACCATAACGCCTGCTGGAATTGCCATTGCCATCGCTAGGGCTAAGCCGCCGCGTAAGCCACCCCATGTTAGGATTTTCACTGACATTGGGTTGTATTGACGGTAACGGCTAAAGCCTAAGTAAGGGAGCTGAATACTTAAGTAACGGCTAACTAAAACAAGTGGAATAGCAATAGCCATTAGAACCCAGTCTTCTTGGTGGAAGCTGAAGTCAAGCATGGTCATACCGATCAATAGGAACAACACACCATTTAAGAACTCATCAACTAATTCCCAGAAGTGATCAAGGTGCTCTTCACTTTCTTTGGAAAAGCCAATGTAGCGAGTCCAGTTACCGATCATGATACCCGATACCACCATTGCTAATGGACCTGATACATGGATAACTTCTGCAAAAGCATAGCCTGCGCTTGGAATACCTATGGTGAGTAGTAGCTCCATTGAGTGATCGTTGGTTGAGCTAATAAGGTAGTGGAAAATAAGGCCAAGAATGAAACCGTAGGCGATACCGCCAATTGCTTCTTGGAGGAACAGCTGGGTGACACCCATTACAGTTGGTGCAGTATCACCAAAAGCAATGGTAAACATAGTGACGAAGATGACTAAGCCAAAGCCGTCATTAAATAAAGACTCGCCCTCGATTTGAGTGGAAATACGACGAGGCGCATTCATTTTTTTAACGATGGCTAATACCGCGATTGGGTCGGTTGGTGAAATTAAAGCGCCGAAGAGTAAACAGTAGATCAGATCAAGCTGAATGCCGATTAACTGACAAATTCCCCACAAACTGAAGCCAATAAAGAAGGTTGAGAAAAGCGTGGCGCCCAGTGCTAAAACAGTGATTTCCCATTTCTGATCTTCTAAGTGAGGGAGTTTAATACCTAACCCGCCTGCAAAAAGTAGAAAGCCTAAAATACCTTTTAGTAGGAAATCTTCGAAGTTGATTTTGCTGATTTGTGTTGCAGCAATATCTTCAAGGTGGAACCAACCATTGTGACCAGCAATAATGATCAATAGTGACAGGATCAAAGAGCCAGCAGTGATGGCAATGGTGGTTTGCATTTTACCTATTTTACTGTTTACAAAAGCAATAAGCATTGCTGCTGCAGCCAGAAAGCAGAGCGTGCTGTAGACCGACATGCGTAACCTCTAGAGTGGTTGAGTTGTTAGGGGATTTGTGACGAAATAGTAAAACCATCAGATCTTAATGGCTACTGATAATTTGTTTTATTTTGAAATGCTTTTGTTGTTTAAATTATCTTTAGCTTTCTTTATCACGAATTGAAGTGTGATAGGATGTTGCAAAGCTGTAATGGATTATAAGGATGTAGTGTAGTGTTAAACAGCAAGGAATTACTGCATAAGCGGTTAGAGCAGCAAATATTGATCATCGATGGTGGTATGGGCACCATGATCCAAGGTTATAAACTTGAAGAAGAGGATTATCGCGGTCAGCGCTTTGCTGATTGGCATTCTGATCTGAAAGGCAATAATGATCTTCTGGTTTTAACTCAACCTCAGCTTATTAAAGATATTCACCTTTCCTACCTTGAAGCTGGGGCGGATATTTTAGAAACTAATACCTTTAATGCTACAACGATTGCTATGGCGGATTACGACATGGAATCGTTGAGTGTTGAAATTAACTTTGAAGCCGCGCGTCTTGCTCGTGCTGCTGCTGATGAATGGACAGCAAAAACACCCAATAAGCCTCGTTATGTCGCTGGTGTGTTAGGTCCAACCAACCGTACTTGTTCTATCTCGCCTGATGTTAACGATCCTGGTTATCGTAATGTCTCTTTCGACGAGCTTGTTGAAGCCTATTCTGAATCAACCCGTGCGCTTATTAAGGGCGGCTCGGATCTTATTTTAATTGAAACTATCTTCGATACATTGAACGCCAAGGCGTGTGCCTTTGCCGTTGATTGTGTGTTTGAAGAAATGGGTATCACATTACCCGTTATGATATCAGGCACTATCACCGATGCGTCAGGACGTACCCTTTCTGGTCAAACTACCGAGGCGTTTTATAACTCATTACGTCATATTAAACCGCTCTCTTTTGGTTTGAACTGTGCACTTGGCCCTGATGAGCTTCGCCCTTATGTCGATGAACTCTCTCGTATCTCTGAGACTTTTGTTTCTGCTCACCCGAATGCGGGCTTACCTAATGCGTTTGGTGAATACGATCTCTCTCCTGAAGATATGGCAGAACACGTTAAAGAGTGGGCTGAAAGCGGTTTTTTAAATTTGATTGGTGGTTGTTGTGGTACGACGCCAGAGCATATTCGTCAAATGGCGCAAGCGGTTGAGAATATTAAGCCTCGATCATTGCCAGATATTAACGTAGCGTGCCGTTTATCGGGGTTAGAGCCTCTTACTATTGAAAAAGAAAGTCTATTTATAAACGTTGGTGAGCGTACTAACGTAACGGGCTCTGCGCGTTTTAAACGTTTGATCAAAGAACAGCTATATGACGAAGCATTAGATGTTGCACGCCAGCAAGTCGAGAATGGTGCTCAAATCATCGATATTAATATGGATGAAGGCATGCTTGATGCCGAAGCGTGCATGGTACGATTTTTAAATCTGTGTGCGTCTGAGCCAGAAATTTCCAAAGTGCCAATCATGGTCGATTCCTCCAAGTGGGAAGTAATTGAGGCTGGCCTGAAATGTATTCAAGGTAAGGGCATTGTTAACTCAATTTCGCTTAAAGAAGGCAAAGAAAAGTTTGTTGAACAGGCGAAATTGATCCGTCGTTATGGTGCTGCGGTTATCGTAATGGCGTTTGATGAAGTCGGTCAGGCTGAAACCCGTGAACGTAAACTGGAAATTTGTACTAAAGCGTATCGTATCTTAGTTGATGAAGTCGGTTTCCCCCCAGAAGACATTATTTTCGATCCGAATATTTTCGCTGTAGCCACAGGTATTGAAGAGCACAATAACTATGCGGTGGATTTCATTGAGGCCGTCGCTGATATTAAACGTGATTTGCCGTATGCGATGATTTCAGGTGGCGTATCTAATGTCTCCTTCTCCTTCCGTGGCAATAACTATGTTCGTGAAGCTATTCACGCCGTCTTCCTTTATCACTGTTTCAAAAACGGTATGGATATGGGGATCGTGAATGCGGGTCAACTTGAGATCTACGATAACGTTCCAGATAAGTTGCGAGAAGCAGTTGAAGATGTCGTTCTAAACCGTCGTGATGATGGTACAGAGTGCCTATTAGATATTGCTGCGGAATACGCAGGTAAAGGCGTAGGTAAAGAAGATGATGCTTCTGCATTAGAGTGGCGAACTTGGGCGGTAGAAAAGCGTTTAGAGCATGCGCTTGTTAAAGGGATCACCGAGTTTATTGTGGAAGATACAGAAGAGGCCCGTGTTAATGCGACTAAACCGCTAGAGGTCATTGAAGGCCCTTTAATGGATGGCATGAACGTAGTCGGCGATCTGTTTGGCGAAGGGAAGATGTTCTTGCCGCAGGTGGTGAAATCTGCCCGTGTTATGAAGCAAGCCGTTGCTCACCTTGAGCCTTATATCAACGCCGAAAAACAAGCTGGTAGTACGAACGGTAAGATTTTGTTGGCAACAGTAAAAGGCGATGTTCACGATATCGGTAAGAACATTGTTGGCGTGGTATTGCAGTGTAATAACTACGAGATCATTGATCTTGGTGTCATGGTACCTTGTGATCAGATTTTAAAAGTTGCCAAAGAAGAAAACGTCGACATTATTGGTCTATCAGGTTTGATCACTCCATCACTGGATGAAATGGTACATGTTGCTAAAGAGATGGAACGTTTAGGTTTTGATCTACCGTTATTGATTGGTGGTGCAACCACCTCTAAAGCACACACAGCAGTGAAAATTGAACAAAACTACAATCAGCCTGTGGTATACGTGAATAACGCATCACGTGCGGTCGGTGTGTGCTCTTCATTGTTATCAGACACATTGAAGCCTGGGTTTGTTGAAAAGCTGCAAGCTGATTATGACATTGTACGTGAACAGCATGCGCGTAAGCGTCCACGTACAAAGCCTGTTACTTTAGAAAAAGCGCGTGCTAATAAAGTAGCGATTGATTGGGATGCGTATACACCGCCAGTGCCTGTTAAACCGGGTATTCATATTTTCGATGACTTTGATATTGCCACGCTTCGCAATTATATCGATTGGACACCATTCTTTATGACATGGTCGTTAGTCGGGAAATATCCAAAGATCTTTGAACACGAAGAAGTGGGTGAAGAAGCGAAACGTTTATTTGCTGATGCTAATGAGTTGCTTGATCGTGTTGAGAAAGAAGGCTTATTAAAAGCGCGTGGTATGTGTGGTTTGTTCCCAGCTGCAAGTGTTGGGGATGATATCGAAGTATACACCGATGAATCACGTACCGAAGTCGCAACAGTGCTGCATAACTTGCGTCAGCAAACTGAGAAGCCAAAAGGTTTTAACTATTGTATCTCTGACTACATTGCACCAAAAGAATCGGGTAAACCTGACTGGATTGGTGCCTTTGCGGTTACAGGTGGTATTGGTGAGCGCGAATTGGCGGACGAGTATAAAGCCCAAGGTGATGACTATAATGCCATTATGATCCAAGCAGTTGCCGATCGTTTAGCAGAAGCGTTCGCTGAATACCTTCATGAGCGAGTGCGTAAAGAAATTTGGGGTTATGCAGCGGATGAAAATCTATCAAATGAAGATTTGATCCGCGAAAAGTATCAAGGTATTCGACCAGCACCGGGTTACCCTGCTTGTCCTGAACACACTGAGAAAGCACCGCTATGGGAGCTGATGAATGTGGAAGAGAATATTGGCATGTCATTAACCACCAGTTATGCCATGTACCCAGGCGCTTCGGTATCGGGTTGGTATTTCTCTCATCCTGATTCACGTTACTTTGCGGTAGCGCAGATCCAACAAGATCAGCTTGAAAGTTATGCTGATCGTAAAGGCTGGGATTTGATCGAAGCTGAAAAATGGCTTGGGCCAAATCTGTAATACCTCAATAGAGATGAATAAAAAAGGCGCTCAATGCGCCTTTTTGTTTATTTAAGATTTGTGTGTTTGGAATGGGTTATTCCAGTAAAGAGGCGTGCAATGTACGAACGACGTCTTTTGCTTCATCTTCATTGATTAAGAAACATAGATTGTGTGGACTTGCGCCGTAACAAATCATACGAAGGTTATGATCTTCTAATGCACCAAAGATATCTTTTGCAGAGCCTTTAGTATCACTCATTTGGTTACCAATGAGTGCAACCAGTGATAAGCCTTGCTCAACTTCGACACGACATAATTGGCTTAGCTCTTCGACAGCTTTAAGTGGAAGTGTTGGTGCACCGCCTCCAGTATCGGTTTGATCGAGAGTGAGTGATACACTGACTTCAGATGTGGTGATCAAATCGACTGAGATTTTGTGTTCAGCGAGAATGCGAAATACTTCGGCCAAGAAACCATAAGCGTGGAACATATTTAAGCTGGTGAGTGTCACCATCGTTTGATTGGCACGTAGTGCTAATGCCCTAAACAGTGGCGCGTCTTCTACCGATTGTCGGATCCAAGTACCACCTTGCTCTGGTGCTTTTGATGAACCGACAAATACAGGGATCTGTTGACGAACAGCTGGTACTAAGGTTGATGGATGAAGGATCTTAGCACCAAAATTTGCCATTTCAGAGGCTTCACTAAAGCTGATCTCTTTAATCGGTTGTGCTGCTGGGGTGATACGTGGATCGGTTGTGTACAGTCCCGGTACGTCGGTCCAAATTTCTAATGTTGATGCATTCACAGCTTCTGCAACAAGCGCGGCACTATAATCACTACCACCTCGGCCTAAGGTTGTTGTCACACCTTGGCTGTTTGAACCGATAAAGCCCTGCGAAACAACAATATTACCATCGAGTAATGGTAGCAATTGTGTTTCTGCTTGTTGTTTGATCTGCTCTGGCTGAGGTATCGCTTTACCAAATTGATCGTCTGTGCGCATGATTGGGCGAATATCTACACGCACAGCAGGTGCATTTTGTTCAACTAAAATTTGAGTGAAAAGATAGGTTGAAAGTAATTCACCATGACTAACGATTTGATCGGTTAGTTGAGCTGATGTTGCAATAGCCGCTTGCTCAGCAAGTGTCGCAACACTGTCAAGTAAGCTATAAATCGCATCTTGAATACTTGATGGTTGCTTAAGTTGATCAAGCACATCTTGGTGTGTTTGTGTCAGTTGCTGTAATCGTTGCTGGCGAGTACTGGCATCACTAACGCCATTGGCGAGTTCAACTAAGATATTGGTAACACCTGAACAGGCACTAATCAGCACAATTTTGGTATCTGGGTTAGCGATAACAATTTTAGCGCTGCGGCTCATTGCTGTGAAATCGGCCACGCTGGTGCCGCCGAACTTGGCGACGGTCAATGCTGAGTTAGCAATAGAGTTGTCCATTATTTCTCCCTAAATCGTAAACAAATCATAAGGTAGGCTATTTGTCCGGGAGTATTCCCGACATCCTGTCAGGAGAGCATGAGAAGTGAATTTAAAGCACTTACCCAGAAGCTCCCCACCACATTCTATTGTTGAGCGTGGTGACAGCTAGAAGGATTCAACCTTCATAGCCGATATGACTGATCCCCTAATGAGTCATACCTCGGCGTTACTCTCCCTCTCATAATGGCGCTAGGGTGGGGCCCTGTCATTATGATACCTAGGTAACGCTCCTCTTCCGTTTTTTAATATTGTGTTAGTTACATGCTGTTATTAAATAGAAAACAACACATGAGTAAAATATCGTCTCATTGAATAAGATTTGTTACCTGTTTGTCAAATGTTATGTGACAAATAATTTACATTTAAAATTAAGCGACTGTGCGTAAGGGATGCGACATCGACTCTTGCGTCAATGAAAGGGCTCTAATACTCTTAAAACGATAGCAACCCGTTCCATACAAAAAATATCTATAGGGACTGTGACTTTACGGAGCAAAATAATGACAATTACCAGTTTTATTCCGCCACATAGAACACTGATGGGGCCGGGGCCATCGGATATTTACCCGCAAGTATTACAAGCATTAAGTCGTCCAACCGTGGGACATTTAGACCCTTTGTTCATCGGTATGATGGATGAGTTAAAACAGCTTCTGCAATATGCTTTCCAAACCCAAAATCCATTCACTATTGCTGTTTCTGCGCCGGGCAGTGCAGGGATGGAAGCGTGTTTTGTTAATCTCGTTGAGCCAGGCGATAAGGTGTTAGTGTGCCGTAATGGTGTTTTTGGCGAGCGTATGCGTGAAAATGTCGAACGCTGTGGTGGTATAGCGGTTGTGGTTGATAATGAATGGGGGGCGCCAGTGTCTCCCGATCTTGTTGAGCAAGCATTACAAGATAATCCTGACATTAACATTGTGGCGTTTGTTCATGCAGAAACCTCAACTAGCGCATTGAGTGATGCGAAAACACTGGCGGAAATTGCCCGTAAACATGATTGTTTAACCATCGTTGATGCGGTGACGTCTCTCGGTGGTGTGCCATTGCTGGTGGATGAATGGCAATTAGATGCGGTCTATTCTGGTAGTCAAAAGTGTTTGTCTTGTACGCCGGGGTTATCGCCATTAACGTTTTCCCAAAAAGCGATTGATAAAATCCAGCAACGTAAAACCAAAGTGCAAAGCTGGTTTTTAGATCAAAGCTTAGTGTTAGGTTATTGGAGTGGTGAGGGCAAACGTAGTTATCACCATACCGCGCCTGTAAATAGTCTATATGCACTACATGAAGCGTTAGTACTGCTGCATAATGAAGGGTTAGAAAATGCGTGGCAGCGTCATCGTAACGCCCATGAAGAGCTTAAAGCAGGACTTGAAAAGTTAGGTATCCAATTTGTGGTAGAAGAAGCGTCACGGTTACCACAACTCAATGCTATTTATATTCCTGACGGTGTTGATGATGCAGAGGTTCGCAATGAATTGTTGCAACGCTATAACTTAGAAATCGGTGCAGGATTAGGTGCGTTGGCAGGAAAAGCGTGGCGTATCGGTTTGATGGGTTATGGTGCAAGAAGTGAAAATGTTGCGCTGTGCTTAAAAGCGCTAGAAACTACATTGAAATAATTAATTGATGAGTAAATAAAAATGGCTACCGGGTGGGTAGCCATTTTTTATGGTTATTTCGCAGCAGAAGTTGCGTTTGCTTGACTGTTTTGCTGCTCAAAATCTAAATCAGGGAACAAGAACAGCGCTTCATCTCTGATTTGAGATGCTTGCTCTTTGTTGCCGAGGGCATCGTAAGCAAGGATCAGGTTTTGATACAGTGCAGGTCTAGGCCATGTTTTCGCTTTCTCGGTTGCCCATTGAATATAGTCTTCAATCAGCGCTGGTTTATCGCTACCAATACCAAGTTGCAGTTGGGTAAGTTGTAAGTCCCAATCAAAACGGTTTTTCCACGACCATGGGTTATTGACTTTAAGTAGGTAGTCGATGTTTACAGGTCTAGTTGTTTCAAATTTGGTGAGCTGCCAGCCAGAATACAGCGTTGTTACCATAAAGCTTGAAATGAAAATAGGGGTGATCAGCGCGAAAACTTTTAATCCTAATACGTACTGTAGGGAGCGTTTATGGTATTTCGCTGTGAGATTATCAACCCAAAAAATAAGGATGATAAAGGTCAGCCAATGCACTAAAGAGTGGTAGAACGGGTACTCTAATTGTGTGTGAAATACGATAGGGAAAAATAATCCTATTAAGGCTAATTGGGTGCCATTAGGCGCTTTTCTTATTTTTACCATTACCGCAAATGCAGCAAGCAATAAGCCGATAAGTGGCATAATACCGCCTTCATCTGCCCAGAAAAGTAATTCGTTATGTGGATGATCTAAACTTGGAACACCTGCGTGTTGCGTTGGATCTTCATTGTGCCATAACGCAGTTTGCGTGATGTAAGCGGCTTCAAACTTTCCGTAGCCATAACCAGTGAGTGGTTTAGTGGTAAATATCTCATAGGCTTGTGGATATATAACTCCTCGAGCATCACTGGTTACTTCTGCCGAATTTGATTTAGGACTCCAATGCTCTGTTGAGGCGATATTCCAAGCAAGGCTCAAGCTTAATGCAATCATTAATAGCCATAAGCGTTGTACTTGTTTGGCGGCAAAGCGACGTAAATACGGCAGCATGAGTGCTACGCCAATAATTGCACCTAACCAATCGGTACGAGAGTTCAACACCACTAACATAGGAATGGTGAGTACAGGGGTCACCAGTAAGGTGACATGTTGCCATGACCATTTACCACGATAGAGCGGGATACGTGCTAATAGGTAAGTGCCAATCACTAAACCTGTTGCAAGAAAGCTTGCCATCACATTCGGTTGCTGAAAAATACCATAAGGGCGGTTTGCGATAGTGTCGTAGCCGATAGGGTTCTTAGCTGGGATCCAAAGGTATTGATACCACGCAAACACCGCTTCAATCAGCACGCCGATTAAAATAAACCACAACAAACGTTGGCGCTGTTGGTGAGTAAATACGAATTGCTGCAAGCTGACAAAAAACAAAAATCCAGCCCATAAGGTAAACAGGCGATTAAACGCCGCACCAGCATCAGCATTAGGATAAAAAATAGGGAGAGTCAGCAGTACACAGCAAGCAAATAGCAAAAGTGTCAGACGAGAATAACGCCAGATTTGTTGGCGACAAATTTCAAGTAAGCCAAAAGAGATAGCGAAGCTAAAAGAGATCCAAACTACAGCGTTAAATGAGAGCTCAAGCCCTGAGCCGCCTGGATTGTGTTGGAAATAGTGCATTGCAACAATAAAGATGATCCCAATTGTTGCAAGGAAGTAGCGTACTAGGGGTTTTGAAATCCGTTTCTGCTCGAGTCTGGTGCCTTCGAGTTGTAACACTGTCATGGTTGTTCCTGAATCTAAATAAGAAAACAGGCTGAGTAAAATCAGCCTGTTGTCATATATTAACGTGTTTTCATATTCTAACCTAGCAGCGGTTTAAGGAACCTTGCTGTGTGTGAGCCCTTCACTTTAGCCACAGCTTCTGGGGTACCTGTTGCGATAATTTCGCCACCACCGCTTCCGCCTTCAGGACCAAGATCGATGATCCAATCTGCGGTTTTTATTACGTCTAAGTTATGTTCGATCACCACAATGGTATTACCTTTATCACGCAATTTATGCAGTACCGTTAGTAGCTGTTGAATATCGTGGAAGTGTAAGCCTGTGGTTGGTTCATCAAGAATATAAAGTGTTTTACCTGTGTCGCGCTTAGATAATTCTTTTGCCAGTTTCACACGCTGTGCTTCACCTCCAGATAAGGTTGTCGCCGCTTGACCTAAACGGATATACGATAAACCAACATCCATTAAGGTTTGTAACTTTCTTGCAATAGCGGGAACCGGATCAAAGAATTCTCGTGCATCTTCCACCGTAAGTTCTAACACTTCATCAATGGTTTTACCTTTATAGCGGATCTCTAAGGTTTCGCGGTTATAACGCTTCCCTTTACAAGCATCACAAGGCACATAGACATCTGGTAAGAAGTGCATCTCAACTTTAATAACACCATCACCTTGGCATGCTTCACAGCGGCCCCCACGAACGTTAAAGCTAAATCGCCCTGGTTTATAGCCGCGAGAACGGGCTTCTTGAGTACCTGAAAATAGCTCACGGATCGGGGTGAAAATACCGGTGTAAGTGGCAGGATTTGAACGAGGTGTTCGACCAATCGGGCTTTGGTTAATGTCGATAACTTTATCAAAATGCTCTAGATCTTGGATCTCACGGTACGGTGCTGGTGTGCTAGTCGTTGCGCCATTTAATTTGTGATGGGCGATTTCAAAGAAGGTATCGTTAATCAGTGTTGATTTGCCTGAGCCAGAAACACCGGTAATACAAGTAAACAAACCAACAGGGATTTCAACATTGACATCTTTTAGGTTGTTACCCGTAGCGCCCAATAATTTAACTGTTTTCTCCGGATCAAATGGTGTGCGCTCAGCAGGGATTTCAATCGCTTTTTTACCGCTGAGGTATTGGCCTGTTAATGATTCTTTTGATTTTAAGATATCTTTAACGCCACCTTGCGCAATGATATTACCGCCGTGAACACCCGCGCCAGGACCAATATCAATCACGTAATCTGCGGCGCGAATAGCATCTTCATCGTGTTCAACCACAATCACCGTATTGCCTAAATCACGAAGGTGAATCAAGGTTTTTAGTAGTCGTTCATTATCACGCTGGTGGAGACCAATGGAAGGTTCATCCAACACGTACATTACACCGACAAGCCCTGCACCAATTTGGCTAGCAAGACGAATACGCTGTGCTTCACCGCCAGATAAAGTATCGGCGCTGCGAGACAGGCTAAGGTAATTTAAGCCGACATTAATTAGAAAACTTAAACGCTCGTTGATCTCTTTTAAGATCTTTTCTGCAATTTGCGCACGTTGACCAGTTAAGGCTAACTCATCAAAAAATTGGTGTGCGCCGCTAATACTCATTTCACAGATTTGCGGCAAGTTAGTCTCACCAATAAACACATGCCGAGCTTCTTGGCGTAAGCGTGAACCATGACAGCTTGAACAAGGCTTAGTGGAAACAAATTTTGCTAACTCTTCACGTACTGAGTTTGATTCAGTTTCACGATAACGACGCTCCATATTATTGAGGATACCCTCAAATGGATGGCGTCTTACCGTAATATCACCACGATCGTTGATGTATTTAAATTCGATATCGGTATTACCCGAACCGTTCAAAATCACCTCTTTGACTTTCTTCGGAAGCGAATCAAAAGGCGCTTCAACATCAAATTTATAATACTCAGATAAGGATTTGAGCATTTGGAAGTAATAGAAATTACGTTTATCCCAGCCACGGATCGCACCGCCAGATAAACTTAATTCGCCGTTTTGCACAACCCGTGTTGGATCGAAGTATTGCTGTACCCCTAAACCATCACAAGTACCACACGCACCAGCTGGATTGTTAAACGAGAACAGGCGAGGTTCCAATTCTTGCATGCTGTAGCCACAGTGTGGACAGGCAAAGTTAGCTGAGAAAACTTGCTCTTCGCCTTCTTCACCAGACATTGGCGCAATCACGACAGTACCACCTGAAAGCTCTAAGGCGGTTTCAAATGATTCGGCTAAACGGATCTGAAGATCGTCACGAACTTTGAAACGATCAACCACGACCTCGATAGTGTGCTTTTTGTGAAGTTCTAACGTTGGTGGATCGGAAAGATCGCATACCTCTCCATCAATACGGGCACGGATATAACCTTGTGCAGCTAAGTTTGCCAGCGTCTTAACGTGCTCACCTTTACGCTCTTTGATGATAGGTGCCAGAAGCATCAGCTTACTGCCTTCTGGCATGGCTAAAACTTGATCGACCATCTGGCTAACCGTTTGTGCGGCAAGCGTAATATCATGGGTTGGACAGCGAGGCTCACCGACACGTGCGTACAACAAACGCAGGTAGTCGTAGATCTCTGTGATAGTACCAACGGTTGAGCGTGGGTTGTGTGATGTGGATTTCTGTTCGATAGAGATCGCAGGCGAAAGCCCTTCAATATGGTCAACATCAGGTTTTTCCATCAAGGATAAAAACTGACGCGCATAGGCAGAAAGCGATTCAACATAACGACGTTGTCCTTCTGCATACAAGGTATCGAAAGCCAGAGAAGATTTTCCCGAGCCTGATAACCCTGTGATAACGATAAGCTTATCGCGAGGGATCGTTAGATTGATATTTTTAAGGTTATGGGTGCGGGCACCCCTGACTTCGATGTTATCCATATCAGTGATAATTCTTTTATTTTATTGAACGGTTAGTATTCCACAGTCGATCATAATGAGCAAAAAATACTGATTAAAAACACAGTAAAATGGATAAAAAAAATCCCGCGGGTAAGCGGGATTGTGTGGTTATTTCTTGCCAGTTTGCTGTTGTGCCAACTCTTTGTGTTTACCTTTTTTGTAAACATGTTCAAAGCAATAGTTGGTTGCATCGATGTAACCTTCAACGCTACCACAGTCAAAACGCTTACCTTTAAATTTATATGCTAATACACAGCCTGTTTGTGCTTGCTGCATAAGCGCATCGGTAATTTGAATTTCACCACCTTTACCTGGTTCTGTTTGTTCAATAATGTCAAAGATATCTGGAGTTAGAATGTAACGACCAATGATCGCCAGGTTACTTGGTGCAGTACCAGGATCTGGTTTCTCAACCATGTTATCAACACGGAATAGATCGTCACGTAACATTTGACCTGAAATCACACCGTACTTGTGGGTCTCTTCTTCTGGCACTTCTTCAACCGCTACAATGGAACAGCGAAATTGCTTATACAGCTCGGCCATTTGTGCGAGCACGCCTTGTTGCTCTTCATTGGTTACACAAAGATCATCGGCAAGGACTACTGCAAATGGTTCGTTACCCACAAGTTCACGGCCTGTAAGGATCGCATGACCTAAGCCTTTCATTTCGCGCTGACGGATGTAAGTGAAGTAGGCTGAATCAATGATGTCACGAATATCAACTAATAGCTCTTCCTTGTTAGTACCGCTGATTTGATGCTCAAGTTCGTAGTTTTTATCGAAGTGATCCATCAGGGGGTTTTTACCGCGACCTGTAACAATACAAATACGGTTCATACCCGCTTGGATCGCTTCATCAACACCGTATTCAATCAGTGGTTTGTTGACCACTGGCATCATTTCTTTTGGCATTGACTTGGTTGCTGGTAAAAAGCGCGTGCCGTAGCCAGCGGCAGGGAAGAGACATTTTTTAATCATGGTACATCCTAGTATGTATGTAGAGTTATCACGTTTTATACTGCTATATTATTAGAGGCTTAATGCATATATCAGTAAATAGAACACCTTTCTTTTTTAATGCGAAAGGCTTCATTATTTGTGACTTTAAAGCTTGTTATTTCAGATCGTAGACGCGAACGTAATCAATCAAGAATTTCTGTGGGAAGATCGAGTCATCAATACCTTGTTGACCACCCCAGCCACCGCCGATAGCCAAGTTTAAAATTAAGTACATAGGCTTATTAAATGACCACGCTTCACCGTTACGTTGCTGAGTGTGATACAACTTGCCGTCGTAATAGAAACGCACTTCATTGTCATCCCATTCAGTGGCATAGGTATGGAAGCCATCTTCTAGCTTGTCATCTTGGATCACGCCTGGAATGGAGTTACCTAACGTCTGGTTACGATCGGATTTATGGGTCGTAGAATATGCAAAGTGTGGGTTGTAGCCAACGTATTCCATGATGTCGATTTCACCACAATCCGGCCAGCCAACGGTTTTAATGTTGTCGCCGAGTAGCCAAATAGCTGGCCATGTGCCACGCCCTTGCGGTAATTTCGCACGCACTTCTACGCGTTTATGTATCCAAGAATGCTTACCAGCTGTAGTTAAACTTGCTGAAGTGTAATAAGCGTATTTACGCTGCTGGTGCCACTGTGTACCGTTAGGATCGTAATCGGCATTAGGCACGGTTTCTTTGAGGGCTTCAATCACCAAGTTACCGTTTTCAATGCGCGAGTTCTTACTGCTGGTGGTGTAGTACTGATCTTCTTGGTTACGAACGAATTTGGTTTCGTAGGTCCAATCATTTGGGTTAGGTTTCGTGCCTGTGTTGAATTCATCTGCCCAAATAAGGTGCTTATCCTGTTTATTGACGACATGAGAGGCTGTGGCATATTGCGCGGCACTGCTGTATCCAGAGAACAAAATCAATGTGCTAGCGAGAAGAGTTCTTTTCATAACAGGCCTTTATTTGTTAAGCACTTTATTAAGGCGCTTTTTAACAGGTAGCGATAACAACAACGCCGACTGCGGGTATTTAATCATGTCGATAAAAGCGGACAGATCTTTGTGCTTTAACTTGGCAACTATCTCCAAATATTTACGCGCGGTATGCATATTTTGAGTGCGGTATTGCTGAGCTTTTGTCGCTTCGCTATCAAAGTTAAAGCTATTGACTAATTGAGTGTCATATTTTAGTAAAGTATCGATATGTTCGATATTAATGACACGGGAAATTGACCCTTCACGGATGGTATAGATATAGCCACAGGAATCGACTACTTGTGCTTTTGCCCCAAAAGCTAGGCAGTTAGCTAAGAAATAATAGTCTTCGCCAATCTTCACTTCAGGCCAGTAACGCACTTGATGTTGTTTGATAAACGCATTGCGAAATAGAGGCTTCACATAACCTGTTGAATGTACATTGCTGAACATTAGATTGGTTGCAATGAGATGAGCAAGGCTGAAATCGCCAACAGGTAATTCTACACGGTTATAAATCGGTGCAGTTTGCTTGCCATCAGGCGTTTGTTCACAGAAGTTATCAATAATGATATCGGTATCATCCGCTGCCATTTTTAGCATGGTAGCAAGGCGTTCTGGTTTCATTGCATCGTCAGAATCGACCACAGCAATCCATTCACCTTGGGAGGCTTGAAAACCAATATTTCGTGCCGCGCCTGGCCCACCATTTTGCTCACTGGTGATCACTTTAACTCGAGGGTCGGGATGTTTGCTGACCACTTCAACCGTATTGTCAGTGGATGCATCATCGACCACTAATACTTCAAGCTCAACGTCGGTTTGTTGCAAAACAGAATCAATTGCTTGCGTAATAAATTGAGCAGAGTTCCATGCTGCCATGACAACGGAAACTTTAATTGGATTCGCCATGTATGGGTATCTCTTAATAATTCAGATCAAGTGTAGCTTTTAACGTTGGCAAAGAAGCCATAGAAAAAGCCACAGCCATGAACAAGATCGCCTAAAGAATTGAGAATGCTTCGATTTGGCAGTAAGGCATCTGGCAATAACATCAGTAGACCTTTAGCTAAATATGCTGAGCCTTTGAAAATACAACGCGCATAACTTTTGGCTGGTGGATTAATGCAAGATTCAATTTGAAGCTCGGTGGCACCAATGCGAAAACGACGTTTAAGCGCCCATTTTACATTCAGACGCTCAGGGCTAATGAACTCGCTAATGATGGCGTTTTGTACCCATAAGATTTTGCCTCCATGACGCCCAACTTGCTGGAACAATGCCTTATCTTCGCCACCAAAAATTAGCTGGTTATTAAATGCTAATTGGTTTTGCGCAAAGAAGTTCAGATCAAGTAATACGTTATTGGTTGCTGCCCAAGAAAGCGCTGCACCGTCAGTGAGTTTACGTTCATGGTAAACATTGGCTGCGGTATATAACGTTGCTGTGTTATCAGGGTAAATGGGAAATTGTGGCCCAGTGGTCACTTGAACATGATTGTTTTGTAAAGCTGCAAATAGCGTTTGGATCCAGTTTGGATCGGCAATCGCATCATCATCTACAAAGGCTAAATAATCAAAGCCTTGCTGTTGACCAAAGCGTAGTGCGTTATTACGCGCGAAAGGAATACCTGCAGTGGTTTCAAGTTGATGATGAATGGTAAAAGGGGCGTGCTGATAGCTGGCAATTGCCTCAACCACGTCTTGATTGTGCGTTTGATTATTTTCAACAACCAAAATATCAATGCTAAATGTGTCGTTGATATTTTGCTGCTGTAGGCTCTCAATACACTGGCAGAATGTCGCCATACGTGAGCCTGTAGTTAAGGTTGTGAGCAGAACTCTTTTCATAATTTAGCCACGAATAAAATCGAACAGATCAGTGAGTGTCACCGTATTGGGTTAGATGCTGTTTTCCAAATAAACCACTTACGACACCAAGGTGTATGGCAACGCGTAACTTCCAAAAATACTTTTGGCTGGTTTCTTGGTTTATAAAGCGCAACGCATAGACATAACTAAATCCCGCTTTAGCGCCAGCGAGCAATATCTGCTTTAAGCGATTGAAGGTGCTTGGATTATCGAGCAGTAACATCTTGCCGTGGGTTTGCCCGCAGCGAAAACGACGCTGATAGAGCCAGTCATATTCTGTGCGTGCTAGTGGTACATGCTCTGATGCTTCAGCCTGCTCGGAAAAAGCAATGGTGCCACCTTGCATCGTTAGCTGACGAAAGAAAATCGAATCTTCACCGCCAGAGCGACCGTATTCCAAATCAAAGCGCAGTGGGTGTTGACGAATAAAATCCAGGTTGATTAAGGTATTACCGGAGTTTGCGGTTTCAATCTTGCCACTTGGCGCGATGATTGGCTCTTTTACCGATTGTAAGTCGAGCGCTTTAACCCATTCTGGTGCTTGCTCTGGGTAAATACCCAATACCGGGCCTATCACAACATCTGCTTGTTCACGTTGTGCGGTATCTAGATGGGCTTTCAGCCAGTTCTCCACCACAAATTCATCATCATCAAGGAAGATCAAATATTGACTATGATCTAATGCCCACTCCAAACAAGCATTACGGGCAATCGAGATATTTGAGGCTGGCGCATGAAGATAGTAGATCGCCAATGCTGATTGAGCAGCATAATCTTCGATTAAGGCTTTTGAATTTGCCTCAACCGAGTTATCGGCGATCACGATCTGAATTTGCTTTCCATCAGGGATCGCGATCTTCGATAAGCTATCGAGCGTGTCTGTAACTTCTTGGCGATGATAAGTACATAAACCGATCGTAATTACATTAGGATCAATCATGAACAGGCTTCCTTCTTAATGCTGGGAAGATCAAGGCTGCACAAAAGCCAAGTGACCAGCCAAAGTGCATGATCATTGCAGGGAGCCCTGAAAGCTTAGCACTGAGTGGGAACCGTTCAGACTTACCTGTAGCGCCTACGAGTAAACATGCCGCAACCCATAGTAGTGCAGGAAACGCGAAGATAAAGTGCCATTCACCAAGTAATAGCGCCATTAACAATACAGGTACCACTGATAATGGGATCAACTGACGCAGTTTCGGGATCGTGTTGTGCTTAATACAGTTAGCGGCACGACCTTTGCCATAGTTGTAGTATTGCTTAAATAGTGACTCTGGCGTTTTACGAGGAAAGTAAGTCATGTCCGTTTGACCCGTTAGCCAAATCTTATAACCGACATCGGTTAAACGCTTATCTAGCTCAGCATCTTCATTGGCAACAAACGTTTCATCATAGCCACCTACAGCGCGGTATGCCGATACTTTCATTAATGCATGGTGACCATGTTCAACCCACTTGCCATCGTTTTGTGCATTGCGGTGTGGTGAGCCACCATTACCCAGTTTGGAGTTTTGCGCGATAGCCGCTGATACTTGGAAAGGCGTATGACCCTCGGTGTACATACTGACGACAACAGAATCCGCTTGGTGTTTTTCAGCTTCAGTTAGCAAAGTGGTAATGAAATCTTCTGGGTATTGACCATGGGCATCAATACGGATGAAGTACTCATAATCATCACCAAATTGATCCACCGCTAAGTTCATAGCTGCACTTTGGATCTTGTCTGGGTTGTGAAGCAATACAATGTGATCATCTTTTTCAGACCAACGCTCCACGATTTCTTGAGTGCCGTCATGGCTGCCACCATCAACCACAACCAGTTTACTGTTGCCTGTTAATGATGGAGAAAAATGCGTTAAAAGATCACCAATATGATCAGCTTCGTTTAAACAAGGAATAATAATTAAACAGCTCAAAATATTACCTTTAAGTCTTAGTTAAAAAGCAGAAATCACTATCGGAAGGTGATTTTTTTATTGGATAAATCAATCGATAAAAAGTGTCGTGAGAATAGGAGTAACAACACGACATAACAGCTTAAAAAGAGAATGGCACTAAAGCACAAATTGAAAAATTCGTTATTAAACGGCATTAAAGGCAGGTTCACTGCAGCGAATGCGGTGATACCTAATGCACTGTAAATAGGCCATAAACTTTTTAAATAACGATAAAACGAGGTTTTTATTTCACTGGTCACTAAGTAGGTCGAGGTGAAGAAGTACAGCGCATTAACGCCTAAGAAGCTCCACAGTACCGCATGAATATTAATGGTTGAGGCAAAGTACAATGTTGGCAGATAAACAGCCGCAATGATCATTTGTACTCGGAACCACAAACGTGATCGGTTCGTCACTATAATTGCAGTTTTGTTGATCATGCTGTACGAGATAAACAAAAATGCGATACAGAAAAATTGGAAGTAACCCGCTGAAGTGATCCATTTTTCAGAGAACAAGAAATTAAAGATCGTCTCAGAATAGATAAAGCCATACACAAACAGTGGTGAAGTGATCGCACCGGTAATGAATAAAGCTTGGCGGATCGCCCGTTGTAAACTTTGTTGATCGTTTTGGCTGTTCGATAAATACGGCAATGACATGTCATAAGACGTGCCAGTTAAGATATCGTTGATGATATTCGATAAGCGTTTAGCGATATTGAAAAAGCCTAAATCGTACTTACCAATGTTGCTACCAATCACAAAGGATTCAAAGTGGGTAGAAATGCTCTCAACGGTTGTGATTAGGGTGTTATATAAGCCAAACTCCCACGTTTCTTTAATTAATCCCCAACGGAATGACCAGCCCAATATTTTACGAGTCGGAATGTAGACAGCAACCAAGTTGAAAATCGAAATAATGGTTTGCGATAACACCAGTGCCCAGATATTAAAATCAAAG
The DNA here is from genome assembly GCF_030685535.1 of Photobacterium leiognathi. Classification (NCBI taxonomy): domain Bacteria; kingdom Pseudomonadati; phylum Pseudomonadota; class Gammaproteobacteria; order Vibrionales; family Vibrionaceae; genus Photobacterium; species Photobacterium leiognathi. The sequence continues at coordinate 307,697 of NZ_CP131601.1, forward strand.
TAGAGCAAACTGAGGATGGTCACGGCTGAAACCATGGCACCTAAGATGGTGCGATAACCCAAGGCTTTGTATTTTTGCTCACGGACTAACATAAACGTGAGAGTATGGCCTGCCGCATCAAAGGGCATTTTTATTGCCATTAAATAGAAAGCGAGATTAAATACCTGAGACTGAAAGCTAAAAAGATTTAAGGAAATGACAAAACAAGCGATCAGTGCAAAAGCGAGGCCGCATAACGTCAGAAACGCTAAAATGGTACTAAACTCTCGCTTGCCAAACTCTTGGTATTTAACGATGGCGCTTTGCCAGCCCGAGGGCAGAAAACTTGAAATAATGTAGATGATGGATAGTGCTAAGGCGACTAAACCAAAGTCTTCTGGAGCCAGTATTCTCGCCGTATAAGTAAATACAGCGAAGTTAATGATCGGCGGAAATAGCTTACTTGAAAACAGCCATAACATACCGGATATGGATGACTTAGACATAGGGATGTTCTTTGATGTTGATATCTAAGAGAGAGGCTCTCAGGAAAGTAATGCGACAAGCGAGAACACTTGCCGCATTGATGCGGTAATTAGTCGAATTTACCGTCAGTGTCTTTAGACCAACGTGCTAACGCTGTTTGTAGGTTGCCTGGTAGTTCGATGTGGTTTTCAACTAACCAGCCAGGGTAAACATTGGTTGAGCGGATCAGTTTCATGACACGATCAGGGTGAATACCTACGTTTAGGAAGTTCACGATTTGCAGTAACTTCGCAGCGCCAAGTACTACAAATTTTGGCACCATGTACACTTTCACATCTGGGAAATGCTCAGCTTTAAAGGCTTCAATGATTTGTTCTAGGGTGTAACGCTCAGGGTAAGCACCGTTAAACAATTCAAAGTTATTCTCTGTTGCGCGTGCTGCTTCAATGGCAAAGATCAAATCTTCCACATAGATGCACGCCTTAATAGTGTCTTTACGGCCTGGGTAGACAAAGAAACCTTTGCGCATCATTGCAGCAAGGCGAGTGAAGTTACCGCCTTCACCAGGGCCAAAGACAACAGCTGGGCGAACAATAGTTAGTTGATACTCACTATTGCGCTCAAGCCATGCTTTGTGGATTTGCTCTGCTAACATTTTTGAATAGCCATACGCAGAATTTGGCGTTAATGGGCTGTTTTCATCTTTTTGCTCTTCACCCGGGCCGTATGGCGAAATTGAACTAGTGAAGACAATTTCTTTAATGTTATTACGCTCAGCAAACTGACAAACCGAGTTAGCACCAGCAATGTTGGTTTCGTAATACTCGTGGGTTGGATGTCCCGGTGTGGTGTGAACCGCTGCAAAGTTGTAGATGCAATCAATCGGCTCATCAATCACTAAACCATCGAGGTTTCTAACATCATGAGTAATGTAAGTGACTTCGTCGTGACGCACTTTTGGCTCACGAATATCAATCGAATAAACCTTTACATCTTCAGCAATATATTTCTTGATGTAATGGGAGGCAATAAAGCCTGAACCACCCAAAATAGCCACTGTTTTCATGAAATTGTACCTTTTTTATTTAATTGTTTTGCTTTCTGGGCGCTACTTTCAAGCTCTATCCAGCAATAACAATACATGACATGCGCGATAGTAAATTGGGAAAACCAATCCACTTCTAGCACGCTTCTTGAAATGAAAAACACAAAATAAGCGACTGGGATAAAATCTCTTTTTTGAAAGTGTCCGCAAGCAATTAAACGGATGTTATAAAGCAGTCGCGCCAGTATCAGCAGATAAATGATCAGTCCGACATAACCAAAGTGTACGGTCCAGTGCACAAACATATTGTGGAAGTTGAACCCAACCCCTGGTGGAACTAACCCGATTTTCCATACTGCTTCACCAATAGGGTTACCGATTTGGAAGATTGCGTTATAGCCTGCACCTAAGATTGGAGCCTGTGCGATGGCTTTCTCACCTTCTGCCCAAATCAGCGTTCGGCTTGTCAGGGTTGGGTCTTTACCAATCTCAATCATAAAGTGATTGAATTCAGGTGTACCAAAGATGACATAGACGAAAATAATCACACACATCGCAAGGAGATAAATAAGGTTTAGAATAGCCTTCTGCGAGCGCTGTGTGAGTGGTGAATGAGAAAAGTGGTATAAACAAAAGCAGAGGAAAATGGAGCCAAAGGAGGTCACCGTTGCTCCTAATGATTTGGCTTTGAGTAATACTGCAATAGAAAATAATAGCGACAGAATACCAATCAGCTTTTCTACTTTTGTTTTTGCTAAGGCATAGAACAAACCGAACCCGACAAAGAAGCCGATAGAGGCGGTTTGCGCAAGAAAGTTTTTACTGCCGAGATAGCCGATTAAAACGGTTTCCCCAGTCATCCCATTGGTTTCAACACGATTTGAAACCAAGCTCAATGCCATAATAATGATGACGCTGGCAGATAAACCAACGAAAAAGTGTTCCTTTTTGATGTTGTAGACAACCGCAATACCGATAATAGTAGTTAGCAGAAATTGTATTGCCGCACGAAAGGTATCTACTGGGTATTGTGACCATAAAGTCGAGAGAACCGCCAATACCGGATACACCATTACCATCCAATTATATTGGGTGCCTAATAAGGTGCGATGGAGATGAAAGATAACGACACCACCACCGACGAGTAAAAATAATGCAGCAGCAGCAGCTCCGAGAAAGGTATTCCAAACCAGCGCTGATGTAATGAGGAAAGAGGCCACTAACCCTATGGCTGTGTCTTTTTTTATCTCAAGCATAGTGTTATTTAAAGCCAGTTATCACTGATGATGACTGGCTAAACCTTATTAAAAGAAGCCTTACAGCACTTTATTAATCACAACACCATCAACGTTTAACTCATAAGCGTTAAATTTATGCAGTGTTTGTTCGACATCATTACGTTTAGTCTTATTTGCCGCGACAGTTAATAAAATCACGTCTGTGGCTTTTGCAACGATAAATGCATCACTGGTGATCAAGCTTGCTGGCGTATCAATGATCACTTTATCAAACTGCTGTTTTAGATCGTCTAAAAGTGCAGTGAAACGAGGGGATGACAATAATTCTTGAGGATCGGCAACGGGCTCACCGAGCTGGGATCATAACAAGATTATTTTGGTTAGATTTTGCCATCACATCGCTAAGCGTTGTTTTGCCTGTTAAGATCTCACTTAAGCCTTGAGGGGCAGATAAGGCTGTACCTTGGTTATGTAAATCAACCTGTACTAGCGCAACTTTTTCGGATTGTGCAAGGGAGCGAGCAAGGTTAGTTGCCAGCGTTGTTTTCCCTTCTTGGGCTAATGCTGAAGTGATCATAACCGTGCGTTGATCGCCTGTGATCGCAAGGTTTAACGCGGTACGAACATTGCGAATGCCTTCAAAGAACATCGGTTTTTCTTTGGCACTTAACGTATCCTCATCAATCGGTATTTTCTTTTTCGCTAGGCGCTTAATAAAGGGAATATTACCTAACGAGAACAGTGGAAAATAACGTTCAAATTCTTCAGATGATTCGACTGTTGTATCAAAGAATTGGATCGCAAACAGCACACACAACGATAGCATTAAGCCAACGATACTGGCGATTAATACATTCTTTTTGATATTTGGACCTGACGGATACGCTTTTAATGCGTAATCGGTAAAGTGCGCAATCGAGTCTTTGTAGTCTTCTGTTGCAATGGTTGCTTTTTGGCGCTCTAAGAAGGTTTTCAATAGCTGTTTATTGGTATCAACATCTTGCTGTAGCGCTTGATAATGTACTTTTTTCACTGCTAATGATTGGAACTCTTCTTTTTTCTTTTTGATCTCAGCTTCAATTTCACGTTCTTGGCGTTGGTTACTCTCAAGCTCTTTCTTCACGCCCTCAACCAGACGCTTCAACATACGATCTTTACGGGCACGAATAGCAGCTAGCTGCGACTCAGCTTCAAGCATCTTTTCGTGTTTAGGGCCGTAGCGCTTTGATAATTCGGCAACCACATTTTCAGCATCGGTTTCCGCATTGGTGATATCGCGAATTTGTGGGTGGTTAGAGATCTCACTGATGGCATCAATTTGGTTGTAACTTAAATGGCGACTACCACGCAGGGTTGTGTATAGCGCTTCAGTTTGCACCCGTTTATCTGTAATTGCCGCTAAACGGTTGGTTAAATTGATGAGTTCACTGTTAGCAAGCTCATCAACGGCAATGGTATTAACTAGTTGCTCTTTGGCTAAATAGTCGGTGAGTTTTTTCTCTGAATCATTTAACTGCTGCTTTAGCTCTGTTAAACGTGAAGTTAACCATTCAGAGGCTTTTTTATTGGTTTCGGAGTTAATATCAACGTAGTAATTGATGTATGCCTGACCAACAGCATTGGCAATATTTGCCGCTAAAGAGGGATCTTTAGAAGTGTATGTGATCATCACCAACTGGGTTTTATCAATCGGTGTAATAAGTAAACTTTTGGCGAAAATTTGCAGTGCTTTTAGCTCTGAAGGTGTGGTGTGAGTGAGGCTTTGAGCCACTGCCACACTACCATCCGATGGCTGTTTAAAATCAATCAACCATTGTTTAATGCGTGCTTTTAGCGACGAATGCGTTGATTTCGGCTCTCCCATAAAGTCAGGGTTGTTAGTTAAATCTAAATTCTCAATCACTTTTGCTGCAATCACATTTGATCGCAGTAACGCATATTGTGTTGCGTAGAACTCTTTTTGAGTTGGATCGTAGTTAGGTAAGTTCTGCAGCGAAATCGGCTTAGGTGGTGTCGCATCGATCATCAAGGTCGATGTTGCAGAATAGGTATTGGTCGATATCGGTGATTTAAGAAAAGCCAGAGTGGCGAAAATAACAGTAATTAAGACAATCCACATCCAATTACTTTTAATGCGATTAAAATATTTAGAGAAATTAATCGTTTCGTCTTTTACAACCAACTCTTCTGGTGATTTAAATAACATATTAATTTAACTCAATAAAAATTAGAAAAAGCTTTGTCCTACAACGATAATATCACCTGGCTCAATTTCCATATTGATGTTGGCATCATCGGTTTTTAATTTATTGTTCGCATCTTTAATAGTGATGTCATCAGTGTCTGCACGATCGGTGAAACCACCTGCTAGCGCTACTGCTTTTTCTACACTTAAATTGGGTTGGTATTCATAACCGCCGGGTCTTCTGACTTCGCCACCAACGTATATTTGTTTGAAGTTAAGTAAATTTACCATCACCTTCGGATCAAGCAGATAATCGCCTTTTAAGCCGTGAGTAATTTCATCTTTCACTTGGGTCAAGGTTTTACCTGCAACAGTCACTGAGCCTAAGTAGGGGTAATTGATTTGTCCACTTTCAGGGATCAGTAATTCATTGAAAGTTAAATTGTCTTCGCCGTAGACTTTAATTTGGATTTTATCGCCTGGAGATAATTGATAATGCGTGGTATCAATTTGTGCGGCATAGACATGGGTTGTCAGTGTGAGCAAAAGGAAGCACAAGCACACTTTTAAGTTATTGATCATAGTGAATCCAATTTAAAATTAGCGGAAAAATACACAATGTTTTGGTCATAATCGTTAATAGGAACAGTTGAGCGATTGCTCTCTTTTGTCCATCCCGTTACAAACGTTAAGTAGTTTCTAAATACATAGCCAATAGAGGCTTCATAATCGGTTGTTTTATCAGTTCTTAAGCCACTGGTGTATTCATCGGTTAAATAGTCTGCCTTAAGTTCACTGTACAGACGATTAAGCCAAAAGTGTTTCCATGCAAAATTGTAATAAGTTTCTTTGCGGTAATCGTTTTTAGCATCCGGATCGAGAATTTCTCGTTTCGTTTCTAAGCTAAAGGTTGAGTGCTTAACAGGAGACCAAAAGAAATCTCCTCGCCATGATAAGCCACTAAAGGCAGGGCGATCGGGCTGGCTAAAGCTTTTGTTTTGCCAACCAAGCATTAGTGAGCCGTGGGTATCTTTGTTGATCCCAAGTTTGGTGCCAAGAAAGAAATAGCTAGTGTTGTTATCAAGCGTGCTGCCTTCAAAACGATTGTATAAATAAGTACGGTCTTGGTTTTCTACTCGGACAAAAAATTCACTGACATCTGAGGGACGGTAGGTAAATTGTCCTTCAAGTAGGATGTCATTAAAGTCATCAAAACGGGTTGATGCTAAATCAGCCGCTCCCGGTAAATGACGATAATTCTTAAAACGTTTGGTATTAAATCCTGCGCCAAACTCTAATCGACCACGTGCCCATTGGGCGCCATAGATGTAATCTAGCATGCCGTGTTGCGCGTAGTATTTAACGGGCTCTGTGACATAGGGTAGTAGATCATCACGAATATCAGAACGACCATCATGAGATTTAATGTATTGATATTTTAACTTTATTTTATTTCGCATTGTGAAATGCTGTTCGATATCAAGCTCTAAATTATGATCAATAAAATCATCTTGTTCACTGTCTAGAAATGTTGCTTTCTTGGCGTAATAGGTAAGATCGTAAGTGTTAGTGCTTTTCTCACCGTTAAGAATAAACCCAGGCGTGAGTTCAACAACAGGTGATGAAATAGGATATTTGGATACTTGAGTTATGTTGTCATTGACTAAATATTTAGAGAAGACAAAAGGAGTGACCTTCACATGCATAGGGTTTGCCCAAGCAGAAAAAGTCATACAACCAGAGAACAATAGAAGTACTTTTTTTGCACGCATGTCTTTTTGATTCTCAGATTTTTGAAAGGTAAGAGCTTAGAGTACTGATTGGATTGAAGAGATTTTCATCAAATCAGTATTGGTAATTTTTCACGCTACCGCCCTTAGGTTAAAAGCTCCCAAAGTGCTTGTGTAGTCAACGAAATAATAAAGAGCATTTATCTTTTAGGTAACGATTACAGCTAGACGCTAAGAAATAGCGACAGTCTGTAATTTTTGCTACGTCTTTCTACTCTTTGGTTACCATTTTGCTACAACCTTGAGGTGATAAATTTATTTTAGCTCTCAAAGTCATAAACTAAGTAATGATAGTCGTAAAATCATAGTGTTACAAATGACAAGGTATTCTTTAAATGAATGCGAAATTCACTATTAATGCTTAATATAAATAAAGAATATGCTTTTTGTCTGATGATTATGTTTTTATAAAATTGATCATATCGAATAATTTTATAAAAGTGTCAGAAAAATGACATTTTACATTGAAGCAACATTAAAGCTTTTGATGTTATGCGTGAGAGTGGTCGAATAGCGAAATTGTGAGTTGAGATTTTATCGATGACAACTTGGGCGATGGAAAAATACTGGCACCATGATAAACTGCGCGATTGAGTATAAACTTTGACTAAGCGGGCTATTTGAATTGAATAGTTCGTTATCAGATTTGGAGTGAACTATGGACAGTCGTGGCATTAATAAGGTTATCTTAGTCGGTAACTTAGGAAATGATCCTGAAGTCCGTTACATGCCAAACGGCGGTGCGGTAGCGAATATTACCATTGCGACATCAGAATCATGGCGTGATAAGAACACCAGTGAACAACGCGAAAAAACTGAATGGCACCGCGTTGCTTTATACGGAAAATTAGCTGAAGTTGCAGGTGAGTACCTACGTAAAGGCTCTCAAGTATATATTGAAGGTCAACTACAAACGCGTAAGTGGCAGAACCAGCAAGGTCAAGATCAGTACACAACTGAAGTGGTTGTTCAAGGTTTTAACGGCACAATGCAAATGCTTGGCGGTCGTCAAAACCAAGGTAATCAACCAATGGGTGGCGGTCAGCAGCAACAAGGTGGTGGTTGGGGTCAGCCTCAACAGCCTGCAGCACAAAGCTATGCACCACAACAGCAGCAACAGCAACAAGCACCAGCTCAACAACCTGCACCTCAACCGCAGTACAATGAGCCACCAATGGATTTTGATGACGACATTCCGTTCTAATCAATCCAATGTGAATACTAAGAAGCAGCGTCTAACGCTGCTTTTTTTATGTCTGTTATTTGCCTTATGAGTTACGCGTACATTGCTTGATAACATCGATAAAGCGTTTTGTTTTTTCATGTTGATAGTGAAGCTTGGGGTAATAAGCAAAGGTGATTTCTGGTGGTTGCTTTAGTTGTGATAAGACAGGGATCAACAAGCCATGATCAAGCTCACGTTGCACATTGTAGGGTGAGGTGAGGATCAATCCCATTCCAGCAACAGCACTAGCGATCAAAGATTCTGGGTTTGAGGTAATAAAGTTACTCTTTAAGAGCAGCCTTATATCATTATCAAAAAGATATGCTTGTTGGTGGTGTTGATGACCTAGTAATAAGCAGTTGTGTTGTTGGAGTTGTTCGGGCGACGATAAAGGATCGTGTTGCTCCAAATAATCGGGAGAGGCATAGAAACGCGCTTGAGTCTCAAACAGTGGCGCTGCAATGTAGCTGGTAGAGTTGAAATCATTAATCGCTGAGCTAATGATAATATCGAGCGCTAAGTCAGGTAATTGCCCTTGAGTTACAGGTTGTAAACTGATGTTCACGTTGGGGTATTGTTGGGTAAATTTAGCAATCGCATTGATCAAGATAGGGTTACTTGTCGTCAGTGATGAGCCAATACGTAGGCTGCCATGAATATCACTATTGGTTGCAGTCGTTTCGTGCAGTAACTGTTGCCATTGTTCTAATATGAGCAAACTGCGTTGAAAGAAGGTTTCACCTGCATCGGTGAGTGATAGATGACGTGTAGTACGTTTGAGGAGTTGGACACCCAGTTGTTGCTCTAACCATGATAAGCGTTTTGATAGTGCTGAATTAGATATATCAAGGTGCTTAGCGGCTTTTGACTGTGATCCGTGCTGGATAACAGCCACAAAGCTTTTGGTGCAGGTGATCCAGTCCATGGTGATAACCTTTCCTTGTTTCTTGCATGCATAATGCGACCTTCAATGGTCATGGTGCGATAGATGACGTTTGGCTCACTGTAACGTAACTTTGAAAATGATAATAGTCAGCTTTAAAAGTGATGTTATTGAATTGTTTACCATTGAGGTAAAAAGTCTTCATAATAAGGGAGAGCCTTCAACGAGAGAGGGCTCGTTAAATTATCGCGCTTAGAGTTAGGATATTATGAGAAAAGCTTCAGGGATGAAATTAACCAATCGGTTAGTTGCTTTTGTTACCATGATCGTTATCTGTGCTATCTTCATCATTTTTATTGGTGGTGCACTGAGTTTTCGTAAGCTTGGGCAAGACTATTTAACGCATTATTTAAATGGTGTGGTCGAGGTTATCGATCAAGAATTGTCAGATCCGCAAGGTGGGGCATCCATGTCTCGCTGGCTTCCTAAGCTGCTTAAATCAAGTAATGTGGTACAACTGACAGTGACAAGTCCTCATGGTGTGGTTTTTTCCTATAAAGGTCTCGAATTACTGCCAGATCCCAATATTCTGTACGATAGTGAATACCAACTCCAGCTTAATCCTCAGTATCAAGTGACGATTTCGTCTATCCCGCCTTATGCTGAATTTACTTACTCATTAGGCGCGATGTCTTTCATTAGTTTAGCGCTGGGTATCGTTATTTTTGGCTTGGTTCAAGGTGTCCGTTGGCTGAAATTGCAGCTGCGGGGCTCTGAGTTATTGGAAACCCGAGGGCGGATGATTCTGGCGGGTAAAGTTGACGATTATGCGATCGGTAATGATTATGAATGGCCGGGAACCGCCAGTTTAGCGATGGATCAATTAATTAAGGAATTGAAAGATGCACGCCAAGAGCGTAGCCGCTTTGATACCTTTATCCGTACCCATACTTTTCTAGATCAGCTAACAGGGGCGGCAAACCGCATACTGTTTGATAGCCGTCTTAAATCTATGCTGCAAGAGCCTGATAACCATGGTGCTGTCATATTAATGCGCTTGTCTGATTGGGAAGAAACTATCGCTGAGGAAGGTAAGCAAAATGCGGATGAGTTTATTCAAGAGATCAGCATTATTTTATCTAACTTCATTCAGCGCTTTCCTGACACTATGCTGTCTCGTTATTACGATGCTGAATTTGCCATACTGATCCCGCAGCAATCAGCAAAAGAGATCAAACTTTTTACTAATCAATTGTTAAATGCTGTTGAGCGTTTATCTCCGCCATCATCCATGGAGCGTGATAACTGGTGCCATATTGGGGTGACATACTTCCAAGGTGGTGAACGCCGTGGCCGTATAATGGATGAAGCTGATACCGCATTGCGTAGTGCTCAACTACAAGGCTCGAATAGCTGGAATAGCTTTGTTAAGGAAAATAGTTGGGAAGATGATCGCGGTAGTGTGCGTTGGCGTACTTTGTTTGATCGCGTGTTAACGCAAGGCGGTCCATTGTTATTCCAACAAGCTGTATTTAAAGCGAATAATGAAGTTGTGATGAGCCGTGAAATTTTATCTCGGATGAAAGATGAACGTAGTGAATTAATAAAAGCATCCCACTTTATTCCTTATATAAATCAAGTCGGATTTAATCAGCGCTTTGATAAAGCTGTCATTACACAAATTATTACATTATTAAAAAGAGAATCTACCATAGAAGTATATTCTATCAACGTCAGTGTGTATTCATTACTGGATAAAACATTTATTAAATGGTTGATGAATGAATTATTACAAGTGCCACGTCCATTATTAAATAATGTAATGTTTGAAGTCTCTGAAAGTTTGCTCGTGAAACACCTTGATGCCCTACGACCTGTGCTGAAAAAGTTGGTGGGAATGGGCTGTAAACTCGCGGTAGATCAGGCTGGACGAACCATTGTCAGCACTCACTATATAAAAGAAGTGAAAGCTGATTATATTAAACTTCACCGTGGGCTTGTGAGAGATATAAATAAACGTCAAGAAAATCAGCTTTTTGTGAGAAGTATGTTGGGCGCATGTGAAAACTTGAATGTTCAGGTGATTGCGGTTGGCGTTGAAACCCATAAAGAGTGGGAAGTGCTAAAACAATTAGGGGTTGCCGCAGGACAAGGGCGTTTATTTGCTAAAGAAGATATTCTTTTATGATTTCTATGGTCTGTTCTTTTCTTAGAAATGATAATAAAAAATTACATTAATTATTAACGTTAGGTTAATTAAGTGATGTTTATCAATAAAATTATCGTATATTATTGGGCTCACCATTAGTAGCTGCTAATCTTGTCAATAAAGCATCATACAGGATGTATAGTCTTTTAATTCTGGTCGTCTATGAAACACGTATTTTCTAAGCTTTTTCAGCGAGCGAGTTTTCACCCGTCCGCTGCTTTAGTTTTTTATACTGACACGGTTGTTTTCGTTCAGGCTAAAACTGATCACTTTGTTGTTGATCGTATGGGTGTATCAAACGTTTCAGATTGGAGCGATGCTGCACGTAATTTGATCACGCAACATCAATTATCAGGATGCAACCTGAAATTGGTTTTAGGCCATGGGCTATATCAAAGCTTAGTGATCGATAAGCCAGAAATTAATGCAGATGAACTTTCAACTGCACTTCCTTTTCTTGTCAAAGATTTGGTGAATGACTCCCCAAGTGAGTTAATTGCCGATGGCTTTCCTGCCGCAATCAAAGATCGTTTACAGGTCTTCGTTGCCTCACGTCAGTTGATCACCAAGATAGTACTGACCTGCCATGAGGTTGGTTGTCATGTTACTGATATCACTGCAGAAGATGTGGCATGGAGTCGTTTTTCCGATCCTAATCGAAGCCAGTTGATTTTACATGCTGATGCTGATGGTAATTTGCAGTTAACGGCATTTAACGAGCAGGTACTGTGTTTCCAACGTCAATTGCGTGGTTTTACTTTACCGTTAGTTGATCGCCAAGCGTTAGATGGCGGCAGCTTCCAACTAGACAGTTTGGCGTTGGAATTGCAACGCTCATTAGATTTCATTAGTGCGCAGCTACGTAATAACCCGATCAGTCAGCTGATCGTGAGCTGTGATAATGAAGATAATCAGACCTTGGCTGAAGAGCTAAATAAACGTCTGAATATTAGTGTTCAAGCGATTCAAGAAATTGATCCGGCAATTGATACTAATGCTGCTAGGCTTGGATGGGCGGCATTACAGCGTCCAAAAGATGCCATTGTTAACCTGTATTCCGATAGTTTATTACCAACCAAGCAGTGGATGACATTGTCGAATATTGCTGCAAGTTGGCTGGTATTAATTGTGTTATTTGCTGGTTGGGCTGGCTGGAATAGTTGGCAAAACAGCATTATTGAAAAAGATCTCGCAAGGCAATCATCACTACTAAGTGAAGAGCAGCAAAAGTTGGATCATGCAAGAGCACAAGTGGCGGCACTGTTTGCAGATCCTCTGAAAGTGAATGAATCAAAAGCTTTGATGAAAGAGTTAGAAGTAAAGCGCGCCACGCTGAAAGTTATTGAAGATCATGATGAAAGCTTGCGTGTTGGTTATGCCGGATTGTTAAAACAACTTGCTGATGCGGCAAGTGGTGATATTTCCTTACAACATATTTATGTATCTGGACAGTCAATGGATTTAAGTGGTCTTGCACGCAATCCTGACGCAGTGCCTCGTTGGGTTGGCGCATTTAAAACGTATCCGTTTTTAGCTGAGCGTCGATTCCAAAAGATGACTTTAGGACGCAATGAGAAAAATGTCGTGACGTTCCAATTACAGGCTGAGCGTAAAATCATTAAGGAGAGCGCTCAATGATGAAGTGGAATGAATTAAGCCAACGCTTTGCAGCTTTATCTGTTCGTGAGCAATGGTTGATTGCCATTACAGGTTGGTTTGGCATTTTATTTATTGGCTACATGCTAGTGATTGAGCCACAAATGCAGTCGGCACAGTCGATAAAAACTAGCTTGATGGATACCAAGAACAATTTACTAACGGCACAGAACCAGCTGATCGTTGCTAATCGCAAATTACAGCAAGATCCTGACAAAGACATTAACCAAAAGCTGGCACAATATCGCCAACAAGATGCCGCATTGACTAAACTACTGGAAGATAAAATTGGTAGTTTGATTTCGCGAGTACAGATGGCGGGGTTGCTAGAGCAAGTTTTGCGTCATAGTTCATCATTGAAATTAGACTCAATGACATCAATGCCATCATCACAATTGGTGAGTGGTGACGACCAAGGATATTACGTTCACCCCGTTCGTTTAACGTTTAAAGGGCGTTATTTCGATGTGGTGAATTATTTAAACAAATTAGAAGCCTTACCTGTGAAGTATTACTGGCGTAGTTTGAACTACCAAGTTGATGAATATCCATGGGCTAAGGTTGAACTGGAAGTGTATACCTTAGGTGAAAGTAAGGACTTTATTGGTGGATAGGAAAATTGCATGGACGGCAGCATTACTATTGAGCTTTGGTTCGGTAAGTGTGAGTGCAGCCCAAGATCCTACTGCGCCATTAGGCTGGGTAGCGAGTGGTAAAAGCCAAGCGAAAGGACAACCTCGATTACCTCAATTACAAAGTATTATTTGTGATGGTGCGCAGTGCTCCGTCATTTTAAGTGGTGAAGTGGTGAGTTTAGGTGGTCGTGTTAATGGTTATACCCTCACTCATGTCTCTGATAGCAGTGTTACTTTAAGCCGAGGCGGCAAGAAGTGGCATTTGGCGTTATTTGCTGAAAACATACGAACGAATTAAAGGTTAAAAAACATATGCGTCGAATTCTTCTGGGGGTTGCAATTGCATCCTTGGCTGGCTGTTCTATGGGACATCAAAACCCAACTGAAATTAAGAAAGCCTTAAATGAAGCTGCGAATGAAGCCAATAGCCGTCCTTTAATGGAACTGCCTTCTGCGGTAAACGCTGATCTTATGCCGTCATTGGATGGTGGAATTAATCCGGTTAATTCTTCGTTAGAAAAGCGTTTTCGTGTTAACGCTAAAAATGTTGAAGCAGGTGCGTTCTTTACCAGTTTAGTTAAAGGTACGCCGTTTAATATCGTTATTCATCCTGGTGTTAGCGGTCGTATCACCATGAAATTAAACGATGTCACGCTAGATGAAGTGTTAAACGTCGCATCGGATATTTACGGTTATAACACCACACGTAAAGGCAATATCATTCAGGTATTCCCTGCGACATTACGTACGGAAGTGATCCCTGTTGATTACTTACAGCTACAGCGTAGAGGCAAATCATTAACCTCTATCACTTCTGGCTCAATTGCGGATAGTGATAGTAGTAGCTCATCGTCAAATGATGACAACAATAGCAACAGCAGTTCGGGTAACGGTAACACCACCACTGGCGGTACAACAATTGAAACCACCTCTGATAGCGACTTCTGGGTACAGCTAGAAAAAGTCGTGAGTGGCATGATTGGCTCAGGTGATGGTCGAAGTGTGATGGTTTCGCCGCAAGCGGGTTTGATCTCTGTTCGCGCGTTCCCGAATGAATTACGTGAAGTGAAAGAGTTCTTGGGCATGTCGCAAAAGCGCCTGAAGCGTCAAGTGGTACTTGAAGCCAAGATCATGGAAGTCACGTTAGATGATAGTTACCAACAAGGTATCAACTGGAGCTACTTAACTAACAGTGGTAACGGTATTACGATGGGAACAGCTGCTATTGTGGACGGTCTACCGGGGGGGAATGCGATTTCTGATCTTTTAGGCGGTCAAACCAATATCACGATCTCTGATGGTAACTTCAATGCAGTAATGAGCTTCTTATCAACGCAAGGTGATTTGAATGTGCTATCTAGCCCAAGAGTGACTGCAGCTAACAATCAGAAAGCTGTGATCAAAGTGGGTGGTGATGAATACTTCGTGACTGATGTATCAAGTAGCAATGTTTCTGGTGATAACAATAACGTGGCACCGGATGTGTCATTAACACCTTTCTTCTCAGGTATTTCGTTAGATGTGACGCCACAAATCGACGATCAAGGCGGGGTGTTACTGCATGTTCACCCTGCAGTTGTTGATGTACAGAATGAAGAGAAAAAGATTGAAGTTGGTACGGCAAAACCAATGATACTACCATTGGCAAAAAGCACTATCCGCGAATCCGATTCGATCATTCATGCTCGCACTGGTGATGTAGTGGTGATCGGTGGTTTGATGAAATCAACCATTAACGATCAAGTATCTAAAGTGCCGCTATTAGGTGATATTCCTGGGGTAGGTAACTTATTCCGTCAAATCAACAAAGTGAAGAAGAAAACCGAGTTAGTGATTTTGCTAAAACCGACCGTGGTTACTGATAACACTTGGAAGCAAGAGATCGAACGTTCTCGCTCACTGATCAATGAATGGTTCCCTGAAGAAGGGTAAACCATGTATATCGATCATTTTGGCTTTAGCCAGCAACCTTTTGCTCTAACGCCAAATACATCCCTTTTTCACGCGCTGCCATCACACATTGAAGCGATTCAAACTGTGCTGGCAGCACTTTCTATGGGAGAAGGGATCACGCAGGTATCAGGAGAAGTTGGAACAGGTAAAACTTTAGTGTGCCGCATGTTAATGACCCAACTTCCAGCGCATTTTGATCTCGCTTATTTGCCGACGCCCGCCAGTAATGGCACTGAATTAAAACGAGCGCTGGCGAAAGAATTAAATTTAACGCCGAGTAGCGATCCTGTGTTGCTTACCGAGCAAATTCAAGATGAGTTGATCACCCGTCGTTTAAATGGGCAATCGGTGGTGGTGTTATTAGATGAAGCCCAAGCGTTACCAGATGATGCACTAGAAGCGATCCGCTTGTTAGGTAATTTAGAAACCGAGCAAGAGAAATTGCTTCATATCGTATTGTTAGGGCAGCCAGAGCTCGATCAGCGTTTGGCGCAGCATCAATTACGTCAGTTACGCCAGCGGATCACCTTTCGTGCCGTTTTACGTCCATTAACTTTGGCTGAAACCATTGCTTATATTAAGCACCGTTTACATCAAGCGGGCTATACCGACATGGTGTTTAGCGTACCGTTATGCCGTGCGATTTGGCGTGCGAGCAATGGCGTACCAAGGTTAATTAATCAGTTATGTCACAAATCACTGCTTGCGACGTTTTGTGAGCAAAAATACATAGTTAGTAAGAAAGAAGTTCTCATGGCTATTCGGGATACCTTAGGGGCAAGACAACCCAAATGGTCGTTTCCTGTGTTATGGGGATGGAGCCATTCATGAGTGAATTAAATCGCCGACTCAATGAGTTGAGCCAAGTTAAATTATCTTCTGCAACCCAGAAGGGCTCGCCATTACGTGCAGCCAACATTGCCCCTGTACCAAAGTCGGTATGACTAAAGTGGGCAGCATTGGGATGCTGTGGATTAGTGTTAAGCACAGTGGTGTGGTGGTTCAGTCAACCAGACAGCGTTGTTACGCCTGCAATGGCTGAAACACCAGTATCTGCTGATCCGATCATTCAACAGCCTGAACTCGTCGCACAATCAACGATTGTACAAAGTGAAGCAACCCAACCAGCTATTGAGCCATCTGATAAGAGTAAAAAACATCAGTCTGAAGTACAGCTGATAGCGGTCGCCAATGTTGAGTCGGCAGCAGCGAAAAAAGCAGCCCCAGTCCCACAAACGGCACGTCAGGTTGCGCAGAAATCAGTGTCAGCAGATCTTGCTGATATGCCTGTTGCTCAAGAATCACTGGAAAGTGAAGAAGAACAAAAAGAATTACAAAGCTCTTATGATCAAGGTTATGAGAGTGGTTATGAGCGTGCATTAGCAGAAGTGAAGCACGAGAAAAAAGCCAAAGCGGTTGTACATCAAGCGCCAGCCGCGCCAGTAAAAAGTGAACTGTCTATTCAAACCGTTGCGTTAACTCCCAATGAGTTAGCACAAGTGGAATACTTAAATGCAGAAAAAGCACTAGAGCAAGAAGACAGTAAACAAGCGGTCATGAATTTAGAAGCGGCGTTGAATTATCGTCCTAATTGGATCATGGCAAGACAGCGTTTAGCCGCCTTGTATTACGGTCGTGGTGAGGTAAGAGAAGCGATTGCTACACTTGAAAAAGGCTTAGCAAAACAGCCGAATCAACCAGAATTGCGTTTAACGCTGGCGAAGTTATTAGTTAATGAGTCACAAAACCAAGCGGCATTGGCTGTACTTAATGATAAAAGTGGCAGCATGAATACCCAGTATTTAGCGATGCGTGGCGCATTAGCGCAAAAACTCAATAACAACGCAGTGGCATTAAACAGTTATCAACAATTAGTGCGTGTTGCCTCGTTTGATGGTCGCTGGTGGATGGGCTTAGCTATTGCCCAAGATCGCAGTGGTGATATGAAAAAAGCCGTCGAGTCTTATCGTAAAGCATTACAACTTGGCAATATCTCAGCATCATCACAACAGTTTATTCAACAGCGTTTAGCTGCATTAACTAAGCATAGGAGTTAGCCGATGCAAATTCGATTACGTAAGCGTTTAGGCGACCTTCTCGTTGATGAAAATATTATTACTCAGCAACAACTAGAACAAGCACTGAAGAAACAGCAATCAATCGGTCGTAAGCTGGGTGATACCTTAATTAATTTAGGCTTTCTTACTGAACAGCAGATGCTGCAGTTCTTAGCTCGTCAGCTAGATGTGCCATTAGTCGATCTGACAAGAGTACAAGTAGATAGCGATAGCGTAGGGTTATTAACGGAAGTTAACGCCCGTCGTTTGCGTGCATTAGTGCTTGGTAAACATGGTGACACTGTGCGTGTTGCGATGAGTGATCCGGCTGACTTAGCGGCGCAAGAAGCGGTGTTTGATCAGCTTAGCCAATACCGTGTTGAGCTAGTGATCGCTCCTGAACGTCAGCTATTGGCGGCGTTTGATCGCTACTATCGTCGTACCCAAGAAATTGCCTCTTTTGCTGAACAGTTAAAAGCTGAGCACCAAGATCACCATACCTTCACCTTTGGTATGGAAGAGACAGACAATGAAGAAGTGACAGTCGTAAAACTGATCAATTCATTGTTTGAAGATGCGGTACAAGTAGGTGCCTCGGATATCCACATTGAGCCCGATGCTGACGTGCTGCGTATCCGCCAACGTATTGATGGTGTTCTACATGAAAACGTGATTGATGAGAGCAGTATTTCTTCTGCGCTGGTATTGCGTTTGAAGCTCATGAGTGGTCTGGATATTTCTGAAAAGCGTCTACCTCAAGATGGACGTTTTAACATGATGGTACGTAACCGTTCGGTTGATGTGCGTATTTCTACCATGCCAATTCAACATGGTGAATCTGTGGTAATGCGTTTGCTTGATCAATCTGCGGGTATTTTGAGCCTTGATGAAATAGGTATGCCTGATGACATCGTGCAACGTTTTCGTCGTCAGCTAAAACGTCCTCATGGGATGATTTTGGTAACCGGGCCAACAGGTTCAGGTAAAACAACCACGCTATATGGCGCACTGAGTGAATTAAATAAGCCGGGTAAGAAACTGATCACCGCAGAAGATCCGGTGGAATACCGTTTGCCGCGTGTTAACCAAGTTCAGGTAAATAGCAAAATTGGCCTCACGTTCTCATCGATCTTACGTACCTTCTTACGTCAAGACCCTGATGTCATCCTGATTGGTGAGATGCGTGATCAGGAAACCGTTGAAATTGGTTTACGTTCAGCATTAACTGGTCACTTAGTGTTATCAACACTACATACCAATGATGCCGTTGATAGTGCGCTGCGAATGATCGACATGGAAGCGCCGGGATATCTGGTTGCCAGTGCAGTACGTGCGGTATTAGCACAGCGATTGGTGCGCCGTATTTGTAGTGATTGTGGTGAAGATGCGCCGTTAGAGCCGGGCCAAAAGGCATGGTTAGAAACACGTTTCCCATTTTACAACAACCATGTATTCCGTCGTGGGCGTGGTTGTCACAGCTGTAACTTTACCGGCTACAAAGGGCGTATTGGTGTGTTTGAGCTATTAGAAATGCGCCAAGAAATGATGGATGCACTGCGCCAAAATAATGCAGTGTTATTTACCCAATTAGCACGTAATAGTGAAGGTTATAAACCGCTTGTTGAGTCGGCAATGGATCTCGCTTTAGCCGGTAAAACCAGTATTGATGAAGTATTGCTCCTTGGTGAAGGGGAAATCATGGACGATCTTAAGTAGTAGAGACGAAAAATGGCAGTGTTCAGCTACCGAGGTCGCGGTGATAAAGGCCAGTTAAAGCAAGGAACAATTGAAGCATCGAGCCCGAATGCAGCGGCAGACCTTTTGATGCGTCAAGGCGTGATCCCGTTAGAGATCCGCGAGACTCATGGCAAAAGTAAAAGCCAAGCTTTTGATTTAAGCTCGCTGTTTCAGGCGCAATTACCATTAGAAATTCTGGTGATCTTCTGTCGTCAGCTTTATAGCTTAACCAAAGCTGGTGTACCGCTCCTGCGTGCGTTTAAAGGGTTATCGCAAAGCGCCAATCACCCGTTATTAAAAACGACTTTGGAAGAGGTAACACAAGATCTGACTAATGGTTTGGCATTATCAGCCTCTATGCAGCAGCACCCTCGGGTATTTTCACGTCTATTCATTTCGATGATCCATGTTGGTGAAAATACCGGTCGTCTTGATCAGGTGTTATTGCAACTCGCTAACTACTACGAGCAAGAGATGAAAACCCGTCGCCAAATCAAATCTGCGATGCGTTATCCCACGTTTGTATTAACCGCTATCGTGATCGCAATGGGGATCTTAAATACCAAGGTGATCCCGCAGTTTGCCTCCATGTTCTCTCGTTTTGGTGTTGAACTGCCATGGCCGACTCGAGTGCTGATTGGAACATCTAATTTCTTTGTTCATTACTGGCCCGTGATGATCGGGGTGTCATTTGCTACTTGGCTCGGTATTCGTTTGTGGCGTAATACGCCCAAAGGGGCAGAAAAGTGGGATAACTGGCGATTACGAATGCCAATTACCGGCTCAATTGTCAATCGTGCTCAGATGGCACGTTTTGCGCGAACGTTTTCATTAATGATCCGTGCAGGTGTGCCGCTAAACCAAGCCATTCAAATGGCAGCGGAGTCTTTAGGTAACCGTTTCTTAGAAAACCGCTTAGTTGAAATGAAGCAGGGCATTGAGAGCGGTAGCAGTATTGCTCGCACCGCGACAAAATCTGGTGTATTTACCCCTCTCGTACTACAAATGATTGCTGTTGGTGAAGAGACGGGTCAAGTTGATGACTTGCTATTGGAAGTGGCAGATTTTTATGATCGGGAAGTTGAGTACGATTTAAAGACGTTAACCGCCAGAATCGAACCGATCATGCTAGTGGTTGTGGCTGGTATGGTGCTGCTATTAGCACTGGGTATCTTCTTGCCGATGTGGGGAATGCTCGATGTCGCTAAGGGATCGTGAATTACAGCACGCAAAAAGGTTACAAAATATTTCATGGGCTATTGTGACATTGGTCTTAATTAGCGTTTTGTTATACGAATGGAATCAAGTACACAAAAATGCCAAGTTAGTGCAGCTAGATTTGACCCGAAACAACCTGTATCAAGGTGCTGTAAACCTGCGTCAGAACTGGGAATTAAACAATAAACCACAGCATGATAAGGTGGCTGGAATTCCTTTTTCGTATACTTCGCTTGGCTGGCCTATTGTGTACAAAAATGGCGACTTAGACTGTCCAAAAATATGGTCTTTATTATCAAATGGAATAGAAAAGCCAGAATATAACGCATTTAGTTATAGAAAATCAGACGATTCAGTGGCTTATAATTCATGTTTATATGACATAGGCATCAATAAAAAATTGGCAATATTTTATATTAATGACAGAATACACATTGCCAGTAATTTGTCGCTTTAGTGTCGAGTTTTTTACAGTTGTAAGGATAAGGAAATGAAGAAACACGCCGGCTTTTCGTTAATTGAATTAGTCGTTGTGATTATTGTACTGGGGATTTTAGCGGCTACCGCATTACCTCGGTTTATGAATATCACCGATCAAGCGAAACAATCAGCGATCGAAGGGATGACAGGTGGGTTTGCCACCGCTGTAATTTCGGCAAGAGCACAATGGGAAGCGTATGGTCGCCCAGTTGATAGTGGCAATAATAATATTGTCGACTACGATGGTACTGAGTTCAAACTCACTAAAGAAGATACCACGCTAAATATTCGACCTGGTTACCCGTTTGCACTAAATAGTAGTGCAACGTTAAGTGCCGTCGATATGACAGCCAATGATTGTTTAGATTTATTGCAGGAGCTAATGCAAAACCCGCCATTAGCAACCATTTCCCGTGATGATTTGGTAAACAGCAAAGATTTATTTTTCGTCACCGTTGAAGGCACTGGTGCCGATAAACAGTGTCGTTATTATCAGCTAGCATCTGCTAGTAAAAATAGCTCTGGTGAAGTGAACCCATTAGCCGGGCACTCTTTTACTTATAAACCAGCAGTGGGCCGCGTTGAAGTAGATTTGAAATAATAGAGAGAGAAGTATATGAAACGTCAAGGTGGCTTTACGCTAATCGAATTAGTCGTTGTTATCGTGATTTTAGGTATTTTAGCTGTTACTGCAGCACCTAAGTTCATGAACTTGCAAGGCGATGCTCGTAATGCATCGCTACAAGGCTTAAAAGGCGCTATTCAAGGTGCATCTGGTATCGTTTACGGTAAAGCTGCAATTGAAGGTAAAGAAACAAGCACAGAAACGACAGAAGTTGGTGTTAATGGTAATAAAGTAGAAACTATTTATGGTTACCCAACAGCAACATCTGCAGGTATTGTTGCTGCTATTTCTGGTGTTGGTACAGATAATGATTTTGCGATTGTTAAAGGTACAGGTACTGATGGCTCAATTAGCTTTACCTTTAAAAACTATGCTGCTTCTGCAGATCTAAATGCTGTTCCTAAAAAGTGCTATGTAACTTATAAGCAAGCTGCATCAGGTGCAGAACCTACAATTATTATTGATGCTGATGCATGTAAGTAATATTTTAAATAGCGCTCGGATGAGCGCTATTTAATTAAGTTTCATTAATAATGGAATTTAATTAAATAACCCACAAGGATGTGAATTTATGATTAAGCAAAAAGGCTTTACCTTAATTGAATTAGTAGTTGTTATCGTTATTTTAGGCATTCTTGCGGTAACTGCTGCACCTAAATTTATGAATCTGCAAGGTGATGCTCGTCATGCCTCACTGCAAGGTTTAAAAGGGGCAATACAAGGTGCTTCAGGCATTGTCTATGGTAAGGCTGCGATTGAAGGTATTGAGTCTACTAATGGTCCTGTAAGTGCTGGGGCTGATACTGTAGAAACACTATTTGGTTACCCTAAAGCAAGCGATGACGGTATTGTTAAAGCAATCGTTGGTACTGGAAATGATGGTGATTGGGCTTCAAAAAGTTTTGATGATGCTCCCGATTCAAGTGGAGAACGAGTAATTTTTGCTCCAAAACAATATTCAGATCAAGTAGGTAACGTTGAGAGTGTGGATGAAAATGGTATTGCTGCTCCTGCAAATACGATCCCTAAAAACTGTTACTTAGTTTATGTACCAGCACAAAGCGCAACTCTACCTGCAAAAGTACAGCTAGCAGATAATGCTTGTAAGTAGTTAAAAAGCTTAGTTTCGATTAGATGCTAATTAGTAAATAAGGGATTGAAATATGAAAAAGCAACAAGGTTTTACTCTAATTGAGTTAGTAGTAGTAATAGTTATTCTTGGTATTTTGGCTGTAACAGCTGCGCCTAAATTTATGAACCTTCAAAATGATGCACGAAATGCTTCACTTCAAGGTTTGAAAGGTGCAATTCAAGGTGCTGCAGGTATTGTTTACGGTAAAGCGGCAATTAATGGTGTTGAAGCGTCTACTACTAGTACTCCAGTTAAGACTGATGAAGGTAATATTACAACCGTCTATGGTTATCCAACTGCAGATGCGGACGGCATTGCAAAGGCAGTAAAAGGCTTAGAGTCAGGTTCAACTGAATGGGCGCCTGTTAGTGGCGCTGCTGGTACTGGCGGTGATGAAGAAGGCGACTCAATTAGTTACACATTATTGAACCAAGTTGGTAAGGCGACAGCAGATAAATGCTCTGTAACTTATACTGCAGCAACGTCAGCTGCTGCTGCAACCGTTGTTGTTCATGACTGTGAATAATTAGCAATTAGCTAAAACAAAAGGCGCAGTCATTCGGCTGCGCCTTTTTTGTATAAATCTGATAAATTACATAATAAGCACAAATGATTAACGTTTAGGTGATAATGTGAAGCAGCAACAAGGTTTTACCCTCGTCGAATTAATTATGGTGATCGTGATTATTGGCATTATCAGTGCCACGGCGGCTGCTCGTTTCTCTGGACGTAGTGAGTTTGATGCACAGCTAACACGTGATCAGGCGATTTCGGTTATTCGCCAAATTCAAATATCTGCAATGCAAGGGCATGGCGAGCAATTACAGGTGACGAATAGTTGTTTAGGGGTGTGTAAGTCTACTGTAACAGAAAGTGATGATAGCTTGCGTGAAGCTCAAACCAATACCACCTTTGCGCTAACTAAAGCTGAGCCGCCAACATCTATTTTATATTTTAACCTGCTGGGACAGCCGACAAGTGGGTCTGCGACAAACGCAGCGTTAGTGTGTACTAACGGTTGTACCATTACGATAACAGCAAAGAATAAACAAACCGCTAGTATTTGTATAAATAGCCAAGGCTATGTGTATAAAAAGAAAGATGATGAGGTATGTGGTAAGTGAATACTCACATAAAACAACGAGGTTTTACCTTAATTGAAGGGATCATTACCATTGTTTTACTCGCAATAGCGATGATTACCTTGGTAAGTTTTCTTTTTCCTCAAGTTGAGCGCTCTGCGGTACCTCATTATCAAGCGCGTTCGGCAGCGATTGCGGATGCTATTTTCAATGAAATCTTGTCACGTCAGTTTGATGAACATTCAGATCCTAATGGTGATACGGTTTATCGTTGCAATGAGACAACAAGTAAAGGTGTAGACAACAAGTGCACGTTAGAAACTAGATTTGGCCCTGATAATTCACTTGAAGCAAGTAATAGTGCGTTAGCAAATGATGTGGATGATTTCATCGGCTGTTGGGGGGATACTAAGCAGTGTCCTGATAACTATATTTATAGTGAAAGTGCTTATGTAAAACCCTCTTTGACTTCTCGCCGTGGTGATCTTATTGATTTGATGCCAAGTCAGAAAAGTGATTCTGCGATAAATAACGCCGACTACACGCATATTTATGCCACGGTGGATGTGAATTACGGGCCTTCTCAAACACTTAAAAAGATCACTGTTAAGGTTGATGCTGGACGTTATGGTTCCTACGACTATATGGCTTATCGAGGGAATTACTAATGACTAAACCTCGTGGTTTTACCCTGTTTGAAATGGTGATAGCGACTGTTGTGTTGTCGATCATTATGATTGGGATCGGTAGCTATATTGCGATTGGTGTAAAAGGTTATATCAATACTGTTGATCGTGAACGTTTACAGTCACAAGCCCGTTTTCTCGTCGCGAGGATGACCAAAGAAATTCGCCATGCAGCACCTAATAGTTTGAGTGCCAGTGGCGGCTGCTTAAGCTTCTATCCTATTATCGCCCCTGCTGTGTATTACTCGAATTTACTTAATAACAGCTCAAGCATTGCGATATCGCCATTTAATTATTCAACGACTTGGGAAAACAAAAACAACTTGGTGGCTGTTGGTTTTGCATCTTTCGAGCAGTATCAAAACAACACGATCAAAGTGAATGGGATCACCAAGCCAGCCAATGCTAATGATCCATATCTATTAAGCTTAAGTTCGCCAATTAAAACGGCTTCTCCGGGTAAACGCTTATATTTGTATAAAGATAAGATCAGTTACTGCCAAAGTGGTAAGACTATTGTGCGAAAGGTCAATGATGAACTTAAGGGCGTATTAATGGCAGATAATATTGATACCTTTACGCTAGAAGTACAATCAGCAGGATTAAATAGTGGTGCTATCGCACTTTTCTCAATTCAGTACTTAGATCAACGAACCCAAGAAAAGTCGGATTATAACCATAGTGTGCAGGTGATGAATGTCTTATAGCAGTTATAACAAGCAGCGTGGTAGTGGCTTAATGATCGTTCTGTTCGTCATTGTAGTGATGGGATTGATGGCAATGGTGATGACTAAAATTGGCACATCCAGCCAAACCATGACTACGAAAGAAGTTCTCGGTACTCGCGCATGGTTTACTGCTCATTCCGCTAATGAAGTGGTATTAACCAAGCTTTTCCCACTAGGTAAACCATTAGAAAGTGACGCTACTGCTTGTAAAACTTATTCAGCAGAAGATATAGCAAACACAATGCCTCGGTTTCAAACGGGATGCAAAGTCGAAAAAATACAGTGCACGATGAAACAGATACAGATTGCAGGAAAGTCTCCAATTACTGAATATCGTTTAGAAAGTACAGCTACCTGCGGTAGTAATGACGTAGCAATGACGCGTACCCAAGAAGTATGGGCGAAAGGGTTAGAATGAGTAAGATTTTTGTTTCTTTTTTCACATTGATGATGTTAATGGGAACCGCCTATGCGAGCGATGATGGTCCTGTTTTCGATTTTGGTCAAAGTGATATCTCGCAACCTAATGGCTGTATTAATAATGAGTGTGAAATTGTTTTAAATAAAGAATTTACCACTAAACCTTTAATATTTCTCATGCCGACCATTACAGATAATGGTCGTGATGCTCCATCGTCATTAAAAATTACTCGTATCTATAAAAAAGGCAATACATACGCATTTGGCGTACGTCAGGTTTACCCAACAGTATCGAGTTCAATTCGTTTAGAAAATGAGGATAGCTTATGGGGAGCATGGTCTTCTTGGAAAACGAAATGGCATCACTTTAAAGATAAAACTTATACCTTATACCGTATTCCAATGCGCAAAATTACTTATTTTGCAATGGAGAAAGGCACTATTGCATTAGGTAATAATGGCCGTATTACTGCAGCAGAACTAAAAGTAAATAAACAACTGGATGCTAAAGACCCTAAATTTCAAACGAATAAGGGTGATATTGATTACGGCAAACTCGATCCTTTGATAAATAAAGGTAAAGTAACACGAGTTACTATTCCTAGTGGGTTTAAGAGCAAGAAACCTGGTGGTATTGCAGAAATTCAGCCGAGAAATAAACCGTCAGTTATTTCTTCTACAGGTACAGAATCTGAGTGGATAACGCCATTTATTATTCGAGGAAGTATCAATCAAGGCGCAAACAATGATGGATATTTTTATGTAGGGGTTGATAGCTCTGAAACCAAATATGTGCTCAATCATGATGTGACGATTGGCTATTTATTAGTTGAGGGTAGTGGCTTATACAAAGGGCTACAGTTTGCTTTAGGCCCTGCAGAAACACCGAATACATTAGATGGTGATTATAAAGGTATTGATAAAATCACTAAGCCGATTAAGGAGCAATGTGCTGGCTTTACAGATTTAAAAGGTAGTGATTTTGATTTTTCTGCACAATCTGAGAACCCTATCTTAGTGATCGCATCTAAAAACTCTCGCTTAGGCCCTAACGGGGGCTGGATCCGTTTATGTAAAAATCAGAAAAAGCCGGGGAAAGATGTTCTTGAGGTGAGTTTTGTTAACGATGAAGACTTAAATGAACATAAGAATCCAGAGCGTCAACATGCTAATGAAATCGTGGGCTTTATGGCCTTCCAACGTCGAGCATCAGAAGAAGTCTGTAATGTATTCCCAGGACCTGCACAGACATGGCAAAGCTCTACTGGTGCATTAAATGCTAGTCATAACATATTAATTAAAGGTTCAGCGTTAAAAGAAGGCAAACGCTATATTGGTTTCAATACAATTAACTCGACGGCGGGTGAAAATAATTATTGTAATGGTGAAAAGTGTTATACAGCCCAGTCGTATCCAAGCTTATTTGCCAAGAAGCAAGTACTAGATACATGGCCTGCTGTTGATGATGGAATATTAGAGTCACAACGTGATTTTGGGAACAGAACAGTTTTTTGGTTTGATAGTATCTATCTAAGTAATAAAGAAATTACGTTTCCAACGGGCTCAACTGTCCATGTTAAAAATATGAGTTTGACTGGCTCAACAATAAAACCTCTATCAGGGGTTGCTGATGACTTATTTATTGTTGTTCATACTCCGGAAGACTCTGCTCCCGTTAGAGATTTCGTTGATCTAAACAAAGGCAGTCAGATCACAAGCTTAATTTACTCAGAGAAACGAATTACGATGAGTGATGGCTTGAATAATCAGATCACTCGTATTACCGGTGCGGTAACAGCGCCTGATATCACTATGACAGGTGATGTGAATAACTTAGAAACTGAGATTATCGGTAGTAGTGCCTGTTTTGATCCTGAGCCTGAACCTGAATTTGAACTTACAATCACACCAACAGAAGTCACCAAGACGTTATGTCATGCCCAGCAAGTTGATTTTAATGTGACATCAGAGGATGGTACTAAAGAATTTGACGGTGATATTACGGTTAATATTACCTCGTCAACAGGCGGCATTTGGGCTGATAATTCAGCGCTAACATCATCTCATAAGTTTACTGCGGGGACTCATACATTTACGTTGCCAGCAAAAAAACAACATGCAGTTATTTGGGTGTTACCAAATGGTGCTGAGACGTTGAAAATAACGGCAAGTATTGAGTTTATGGCAGGTGATGCACCAGAAGGTAATTACACCTTTATCCCTGGTGGTTTCTCTGTAGATCTTAATGATGGTCACAATATTGTGGCAGGTAAAAATTTCCCTGCAAAAATTACCGCTATGACTTGCACAACGGGCACGAATATCAAGCCGATTGAAAATTATAGTGGTACAAAACTATTAGACTTTTCAACGCAATATCAAGCTCCGAAAAAGGCAGCCGATCCTAATAATCCTATCACAGTAGAAATAGTGAAAGGGATACATATAGATCCATCAACAGGTGCTTCTAAACAGGCAAAAGTAGAATTTAATAAAGGAATATCTGAGCCACTGACTTTACGATACCGCGATGCTGGCGTGATTGTATGGCATGTCTCTGATCCAAATTGTACTGGCAGTAATTGCTTCTTAACGTCAAACAAAACCAAAGAGGCAAAAGCGTTGCGTAAGCAGCTTCCTAATGGATTAACCGGATCGATTGCTATTAATGCAAGACCGTGGATGTTTGCAATTTGCCCATTAACCTTTAATGGCAGAAATGAATTTCGACTAGCAAATGGTACCGCATATTACAAAGATAAGGGGGAAGGTTATACCTTTGCTGGTAACAACTTTGATTTGTTATTAAAGCCATTAGTTTGGCAAACAGGTACAAACGAGTCGGGCGTTATTGATGTGTCTAACCAAGATTATTGTGGTTATTCGGTAACAGAAAACTTTTTAGCTTCTGATGCGCCAGGAATGGGCAGTGGCATAACGTTGTCTGCAAGCTTGCATACTCCAAATAAAGGCGTGATGGGAGCATATAAAGCTGGCTCACAAACTGTTGATACAAGACTTAAAGGGATCTTAGTTAAAGGTAATTCATGGTCAGAAGTAGGCAGTATCTGGCTAACAGTTGGAATGGAAAATTACATAGAGAGAGGTAACAATGTTGATAAGAGTAAGCGTCATATAGGTCGTTTTTATCCTGAGTATTTTGCTTTCTCTCAGAATGATGTAAAACCTGCTATCAGTAAATTTACCTATATGGATCAGCCTTTTGAAGCGAGCTTCGTGATTAATGCATTTAATAGTGCTAATAATCCGGTGAAAAACTATCTTTTGTTCAGCCCTGAGTATCAGAGTCAATTTGAATTTAAAACGGGCAATAACGAAGGCAGTTATTTATCTATTGCTGATCGATTAAAGCAAAGTCATGGTAATAATCGCTTATCGACACCAACGATTGATTCTTGGAGTAAAGGTAACGAAGGCTACGCGGAAGTTAGGTATTCATCGTCAAATCTTGTTGTTCCACGACACTATGTAAACACCACGACCACTAAGGAAGATGGACCGTTTCGTAAGTGGGAGCTACGTGTACATCAAAAAACGCGACCAGATAAAGTGACTTGGTCTGGCGAAAAAGTCAATGATGATGGGGCTAAGGTTGGTGAGAACGATCTACGATACGGACGTATGGTATTAGAGAGTGTTGGCGGTGATATGAGTAAACCGTTGGCTGTGCCGTTACGAGTCGAATATTGGGATGGCAGTGAGTTTGTTGAAAGCAGTAAGGACTCAATCTCGCGGTTTGATGGTGCTAATTACTGTCGTCAGGTTGTTAGCATTACTCCTAGTGATGCTAAAAGCTCAGCAAAAACATCAGGTAGCGACAATATCGTTGCTGGTGAAGCGCTCTCAGGCAGTTTTATGGCTGAGCCAAGTAACGTGAAAGGTTACGGTGTGGACAGTGGCATTCCTGTTTACAAACAACAGGTACGACTATGGCAACGACTTGAAACATCCAAACCTAAGCAACAAGGTAAGAATAAGGTTGAATGTTTTGGTACTAATGTTAATCAACCTTGGCTGCGTTATAACTGGCGACAATTAGGGGATGAAGATCCTTCAGCTGTTATTACCTTCGGTGTTTTCCGTGGTAATGATCGCATATTGTACAGAGAGGAGCCTGGAATCCCTTCTGTAGATTACCAATAAATCACATTTATTATTCAAAAAGCCGAGAGCGTGAGCTCTCGGCTTTTTTTATGGGTAATTATTAGATCTAACAGTAGATGTTTGCTTTGTTAATAATTAAAATATTAATATGAAACCTGTTAGATATCTACAGGGCATTTAGGTACTCTGAGTTATTGCTTAAAGGGATTTTTATGAAGGCGTGCTTTCAAACTTTATTATTATTTTTGTTTTCTACGCTGATTGCTTTTCAGGTTAATGCTGGCGAATATGAATTTGGTTCATTCGATACTAGTGCATGTTCTTCTTTAGTAGTTGAAGAATCAGAAGATAGTTATGATGACGAACCTGGTTGTAAAATTACATTTAAAAAATCATTTTCAACGAGACCTCTTGTCTTTTTGATGCCCACTATACCGAGTATTAATACTGATGATGATGCACCACAGACATTGTCATTATTAAACGTTACTAAATCATCTTTTTCTGTAGCTCAGGTTGTTGCTCCTCTAGCAAAACAATATTCGAACTTACGGGAAAATAAAATGCCAACTATTTCTTATTTAGCTATCGAAGCAGGAATAACTGAATTTGACGATGGTCATAAAGTCTTTGCTAAGGTTATTTCAACAAAGCGATTTGTATCTGCGGGTAAGCAGTCAGATCCTGCCTATCAAACTATTAATTTACCTGAGTTTATAAATCAATCACCTATAATATTGTCTGAAGTTCAGACTAGAAAAAATGAACGTTGGTTAACAACTGCTATAAATAATATCAGTTCATCTGAATTTGATTTAAGTCTTGAATTGACTCGAGTTAATAGAACAAAGAGTTTTTTGGATGATAATGAAAGAGTGGCATACCTTGTTAGCTTACCAAATGTTGGAGAAACGCAGGGATATGACTATGAGTTTACTCTTGCGGAAGTCATTGCTAATAGTAGAAAAACTAAACCATTACAATATACATGTGATTCGGATATAATATTTAGCAACCAAAACTACGCTATTTTACCGAATGTTATCGCAGGTAAATTGACTCGAAATGGTGGTCAAGGCGGTTGGTTACGTCGCTGTGCACTTAAAAATAACAGTGTAAGTTTTGTTATTGATGAAGATATTCCTGAGAGTACAAATATTTCTAGCAGAAGACATACTAATGAAAAAGTAGGTTTCTTGGCTTTTGCTAAAAAGCCGAGCTTGCAACCTGTAACTGGTGATGAATGTAAGTATTTTTTAGGTCCAGCCCAAACATGGGAAGGCAGACATCTTCCTTTATTACAGATAGGGCAAAGTAGCAGATTAATAAATACTTATGAAAGTGAAAATAAACGATATGTTGGTTTTAACCAAGAACATATTTTTAATAACCTTGAAAAAGGTTGTGATGATGATAAATGTAATGCGAGTGAAAGTTTAATTGTAAATCTTGAGAATAAACCTCAATTGCCTCAATTTGAAGAAAATAAAAGTAGTAATACATTTGATGCAGGGAAACAAATTGAACCTGAGATCTCATACAGTCAATATAAAAGCCTATCTGTTAGAGGTGGTTCTATAACTTTAGATAAGGATATGAAGATTGAAACTTTATCTTTAGATTCTAATAGTAAACTAACCTTAAAAACAGGTACATATTGGATTGATAGTTTTATCGTAAATGGTTCTCGAATTGTTATTCCAGAAAATAATAAAGTAGTTATATATACCAGAGGTTACTCTTTTAACCATACGTCAGGAACTAATGGCGCTTTAATTAATATTGATGGTAGTTCAGATAACTTGGTAATTTACGCCTATAATGAGCCACCAACTTCATCTTTGTTATTTAAAACATATAATGCAATTTCGAATGCATCTATTATAAAAGCGTTAATATATTCAGAGAAAAAAACTTACTTAAGTAACGATGCAATAGTATATGGTTCGGTAACGATTAATCAGATAGAACTAATTAATAAATCAAAAATTATTGGTGAAAGTGAATGTTTTAATCCTAAACCGGATAATTTCATTTTAGAAATCGAACCTGAAACAGCGTTTTCATTAACTTGTGATTATTTCCCTGTGACGTTCCGTGTCAAAAAAGAAGATGGAACACTGGCTGATACTTATTCTGGCAGCGTGTCTGTAACAACCAATATTACAGAGTCAGGAAAAGCCTCATGGTTTCCAATCGATAGTGACACGCCATATAAAGATATCTCGGAAGAGACTAGCGTTAATATTGTTAACGGTATTGGTCAGCTGCGATTAAAAAGCCATGATTACATCGGCAATATTGCGGTGACTGGGCAATTAGATAATTCACCATCAACCAATATCGTGAAAGGTAATTATACCTTTGTGCCGTTTAAATTTGGTTTTGAACTTAGTCTTGTGAAAGTGATTGCGGGTAAACCTACAGCGGTAAAAATAAAAGCATTAGCTTGTGAGAATGATGAAGCGACGGTTGCAACAGGTTATAGTGGAAATAAGCTATTAAGTATCTCGAGCGCATTTTTACAGCCGTCAACGAAGGGTAATGGTGACCTAGAGCTAAAAGCCCTCAGCAGTGATTGGCAAAATCAACAAGAAACGTTTTCTTTCCTAAATGGAGTCGCTGAATTCTCATTACGATATCCCGATGCAGGCATTGTTGATTTAAAACTTGCTGATCCTAAATGCTCAATATCTAACGGTTGCGATATTTTACCATCAGATACTCTACCGAAAAGTTTTGCTGATTGGACACAATTAGAAGGCTCTGTTGAAGTGCATGCTCGCCCGTGGACATTTGCCGTATGCCCAAAAAATAAAGATGGTGATTATGTTAAGGCTGATGGTACATCATCGTCAGGTGAAGGCTTTGTTGCTGCAGGTGATAAATTTGATGTGGACGTAAGACCGATTGTCTGGCGCAGTGCGGGATCTGAAACAGCAGATATTAATAGCCTGTATTCTAACAGCATTGATTTGTGTGAAAGCGTAATAACACCTAACTTTTTTAAAGCAGGTGCTCCAGCAGCACGTGTTGAATTATCTATTCCATCGGATCATTCAATAACACCAGTGAATGGTAAGCCTGGTGAATTGCAAGGCATTACAGTAAAAGAACACACTGAAACTTTAACCTATGCCGATTTATCTTGGAGTGAAGTGGGTAGTGTTCGCTTACAAGCTGATGCTAAAGCACCATATTTAACCATGACGATTAACCAAGGCTATCGCCATCTTGGACGTTTTTATCCTAAATTTTTAGAGCTCCAGCCTAATAGTTTTAACTACCCTGACGGGCATAATGAGTTTGCTTATCTCAGTCAGCCATTTAATGCTGACCTGATGATCAAAGCAAAAAATGCATTGGGTGAGCAGGTCGAGAACTACAATGGTTTTGTTTCGGATTTCCAAGCAGAAGTGTCATTGATGGCTTATGAATATCCATCATTAAATAGCTTAAATGATCGTTTCTCGTATCATCATATTACTCGTTCAACAGAGCAAAGCTTTAAAGGCCGTTGGAATAGCGACATTGAACAAGTATGGCTATTAGAACGAAAATCAGTGACTAAAACACCGTTAACTACAGTGGAAGATGGACCTTGGAATGACTCGAATAGTCGCTGGGGCGGGTATATTTCCTCGCATCATGATCCTATTTTTATCCGCAATACCGCTAAAGATGTAACAGATGATGTTGATAGCAAGCAGGTTGCCCATTTTGAGACAACACCTAATTTACATTATGGGCGCATGGTACTAAGTGACGCGATTAGCATGTTTGATAAACCTGTCACTATTCCACTTAAAATTGAACATTGGAATGGAACTGAGTTTGTCACACATGGTGATGATAGTGGCTCTAAATATAATAGTAACTATTTCTGTAAGGTGGCATTACATCCGACAGGTGCTGAGAATGAATCGATATTAACCGCGAATAAGATAGATAACGTGACATTAGGTAAAAGCGATAAAATTGAAGCGCATCCTAATCTTTCTAAACCGGATGATTATAAAAAACAACAAACCCGTTTTTGGTTACGAATCGCTAATGATGCTCCGGTTGATATAGGTTGTAGCCAAGACAATAAAGAATACCAGCCTTGGCTCACTTACAATTGGCGTGAATTAGGGGATGAAGATCCATCTGCCGTGGTGACTTTTGGGGTGTATCGAGGCAATGATCGTATCGTTTATCGAGGTGAAAAAGGGCTAAATTAAGCCTTAGTGCAAATAAATTGCAAATCTGTGGCAGGTTTGACAATCCTTGCCTTGTTTCAGTGTCTAGCGCTTGGTACATTTAGTCCAATTTAACGAATTTTGAGCTTTCAGGATTAGCCGAAGACTATGTTTAAAAAACTTCGTGGCATGTTTTCTAATGACCTGTCTATTGACTTGGGTACTGCCAACACCCTTATTTATGTCAAAGGACAGGGCATCGTTCTAGATGAACCATCTGTAGTTGCAATCCGTCAAGATCGTGCAGGCGCAACAAAAAGTGTTGCTGCGGTAGGTCATGACGCTAAATTAATGCTTGGTCGTACTCCGGGTAATATCGCTGCTATCCGTCCAATGAAAGACGGTGTAATTGCTGACTTCTATGTAACTGAAAAAATGTTACAGCATTTCATTAAGCAAGTGCATGACAATAGTATCCTTCGCCCAAGCCCACGCGTGCTTGTTGCTGTTCCTTGTGGTTCAACGCAAGTAGAGCGTCGTGCAATTCGTGAATCAGCACAAGGCGCTGGCGCACGTGAAGTATATTTAATCGATGAGCCAATGGCGGCTGCTATCGGTGCTGGTATGCCAGTATCTGAAGCAACAGGTTCTATGGTGATCGATATCGGTGGTGGTACAACAGAAGTTGCTGTGATCTCGCTAAATGGCGTAGTTTACTCATCATCAGTACGTATCGGTGGTGACCGTTTTGACGAAGCAGTTATTAACTACGTTCGTCGTAACTACGGTAGCTTAATTGGTGAAGCCACAGCTGAGCGTATTAAGCATGAAATCGGTTCGGCTTACCCTGGCGATGAAGTTCGTGAAATTGAAGTGCGTGGTCGCAACCTTGCTGAAGGTGTACCTCGTAGCTTTACGTTAAATTCAAATGAAATCCTAGAAGCATTACAAGAGCCATTAACAGGTATTGTATCTGCAGTTATGGTTGCACTAGAGCAGTGTCCACCAGAACTAGCTTCTGATATTTCTGAGCGTGGTATGGTACTGACTGGTGGTGGTGCATTACTACGTGATCTAGACCGTCTACTAACAGAAGAAACAGGTATTCCTGTGGTTGTTGCTGAAGATCCACTAACATGTGTGGCTCGTGGTGGCGGTAAAGCGTTAGAAATGATTGATATGCATGGTGGCGATCTCTTCAGCGAAGAATAATGCCTGCGTTAGTGTTCTATAAAACAGGTCATAGTGTTAGATGAAACCTATCTTTGGCAGAGGCCCATCTCTGCAATTACGCCTGTTTCTTGCCATATTATTATCGGCTAGCTTAATGCTAGCCGATAATCGTCTTAGTGCTTTTGCCGATGTTCGTTACTTTTTGAACTCAGCAATCGCTCCGCTTCAATATGCTGCTAATTTACCTCGTGAATTATTGGATGGCCTGAATGGGCAAATGAGTTCACATAAGCAATTATTAGCTGAAAACAAAGCGTTGAAGCGTGATTTGCTAATGATGAAAAGTAATGTGCTATTGCTTGATCAACTACAGCAAGAAAACCAGCGTTTAAGAAATTTATTAGGTTCACCGTTTGTTCGTGGTGAACGTAAGATGATCGCAGAGGTTATGGCGGTTGATTCTGATTCTTATAGTTATCAGGTGATGATTGATAAAGGACGCGTCGATGGGGTTTATGAAGGCCAGCCTGTTATCAACGATAAAGGTATTGTTGGTCAGGTTTCCTATGTTGGTGCCCATAATAGCCGCGTATTATTATTGATCGACCCAAATAATGCGATCCCTGTACAAGTGGTACGTAATGACATTCGTGTTATTGCAACCGGTATAGGTAAAAGTGATGAAATTCAGCTAGAGCACGTGCCTAGTAGTACCGATATTCGTGTTGGTGATTTATTGGTAAGTTCTGGCTTAGGTGGTCGTTATCCAGAAGGATATCCGGTTGCTCGCGTTACTGAATTTTCGTTTGATAATAAGCGTCCATTTGCTCAGATCATGGCAAAACCAACGGTGCAATTTGACCGTCTACGTTACTTATTATTAGTGTGACTAACGCCTCGTGAGAGCATGTCAGAGACACCAGCGGCTGAAACTTCTGCGGTATCTGGTGCAGTATCAACGCTTGGATCAACTGCAGAAGCAAAGCCAGCAACATCAGAAAACACGGTGTCTGCTGAGCAGAAAAAGCCAACCAATGAGGTGACGCATGTCAACTAGCCAAGCACATGGCCGAATTTGGATTTGGCTGTCTTTTATCTTTGCTCTGGTATTGCAAGCTGCGCCATGGCCGGGAGAGTTAGAGCCGTTTCGCCCTTCGTGGGTA
This sequence comes from Photobacterium leiognathi, assembly GCF_030685535.1. NCBI lineage: Bacteria > Pseudomonadati > Pseudomonadota > Gammaproteobacteria > Vibrionales > Vibrionaceae > Photobacterium > Photobacterium leiognathi. The sequence goes on from NZ_CP131601.1 coordinate 343,788, forward strand.
TTGCTGATCACCTGTTATTGGGTGTTAGCGCTGCCTCACCGTGTGAACGTTGGTACGGCACTGATCATTGGTCTACTGTGGGATCTGATTTTAGGATCAACACTGGGTGTTCGTGGTTTAATGATGTCGGTAATCGCGTACATCGTTGCCCTTAACTTTAGGGTGTTACGAAACCTATCATTAGGCCAACAGGCGATTGTTTTTGCCTTGCTTTCATTAGTCGGTAAGTTAATTGAGTTTTGGGCAGAATATTTGGTCTCGAGTGTGAGCTTTGAACCACAACAACTTTGGGCGGTATTATTAAACTTTATCTTATGGCCGTGGTTGTTCTTATTGCTTCGACGAATACGTCGCAAGCTCTCAATTCGTTAGAAATATGAAATAAGGGGAAGCCAATTTGGTATTCCCCTTATTTATAATTAAATGTATTTAAAGTATAAAGATTAGATTCGAGGTGTAACATGTCTGCAATTCAATTATATCTTGCTTCAGGTTCGCCTCGTCGAATGGAGTTATTAACTCAATTGGGTTACCACTTTGAACGTGTTGTTGTGGATGTGGAAGAGTGTCACCAACAAGGTGAAAGCCCTGAGCAATATGTTCAACGTTTATCCCGTGATAAAGCATTAGCGGGCGTAAAAGCCGCGGTGCAAGACTTACCGATTTTAGGATCTGACACAATTGTGGTGGCAGATCAGCAAATATTGGAAAAACCAGTCGATTTTCAAGATGCAGAGCGTATGCTGAAACTGTTGTCTGGTCGTCAGCATCAAGTTATGACAGCAGTAACCGTTGCAACGAAAACACGTGTAGAAACCAAGTTAGTCATCACACAAGTGTGGTTCAAGACTTTGTCAGATAACGAGATCAAAAAATATTGGCAGAGTGGTGAGCCGCAAGATAAAGCGGGAAGTTATGGCATTCAGGGCTTGGGTGGCAAATTCGTTGAACGTATTGATGGCAGTTTTTATGCAGTGATGGGGTTACCGTTAGTAGAAACCGACATCCTGCTGCAAGATTTTTTAAAGTTATAAGTAGAGGCAACCATGAGCACTGAGCTGCTGATCAATGTGACGCCAAGTGAAACACGCGTCGCAATGATTGAACATGGCGTACTGCAAGAGATCCACATTGAACGTGAATCTAAACGCGGTATCGTCGGAAATATTTACAAAGGGCGTGTAAGCCGTGTACTTCCTGGTATGCAGGCGGCTTTTGTCGATATTGGATTAGATAAAGCGGCATTTTTACATGCTTCAGATATCGTTCCTCATACTGAGTGTGTGGCTGAAAATGAGAAAAAACAGTTTCAGGTTCGCGATATCTCTGAGTTAGTGCGCCAAGGGCAAGATATTGTTGTACAGGTAGTCAAAGATCCACTGGGTACCAAAGGGGCACGTTTAACCACAGACATTACTTTGCCATCACGTTATTTAGTTTTCATGCCAGGAGCGAGCCATGTTGGTGTTTCTCAGCGTATTGAAAGTGAAAAAGAACGTGACCGCTTGAAAAAAGCCGTAATGCAACATTGCGACGATTTAGGCGGCTTTATTATTCGTACCGCAGCTGAAGGGGCGAATACCGATGAAGTGGCGCAAGATGCGGCATTTTTGAAGCACTTATGGCGTAAAGTATTAGAGCGCCGTGCGAAATATAAACCTCGTTCAATGCTATACGGTGAACTAGGTTTAGCGCAGCGTATTTTACGTGATTTTGTCGGCACCGAAATTGATAACATCAAAGTGGATTCGCGCTTATCGTTTGAAAAGCTGAAAGAATTTACTGATGAATTTGTACCAGAAGTTACCGAAAATATTGAATATTATTCAGGTCAGCAGCCGATTTTTGATCTGTATGATACCGAGGCTGAGATCCAGCGCTCACTGGATCGTAAAGTCGAGATGAAATCCGGTGGCTATTTGATCATTGATCAAACTGAAGCCATGACCACCATTGATATCAATACTGGTGCTTTTGTCGGTCGTCGTAATTTAGATGAAACCATCTTTAATACCAATATTGAAGCGACCAAAGCCATTGCTCGTCAATTACGTCTTCGTAATTTAGGTGGCATTATTATTATCGATTTTATTGATATGGTGTCAGATGAGCATCAACGGCGTGTGCTGCAAGCGCTTGAGCAAGCCCTGTCGTATGATCGTGTAAAAACCAATATTAATGGTTTTACGCAATTAGGCTTGGTTGAGATGACCCGTAAGCGTACCCGTGAGAGTATTGAGCATGTGTTATGTGGCACTTGCCCTTCTTGTGATGGACGTGGCACGGTGAAAACGGTCGAAAGCGTCTGTTACGAGATCCTACGCGAAATTACCCGAGTTAATCGTGCTTACGATGCCGATCGATTCATTGTTTATGTGTCGTCTGCTGTGGGTGAGGCATTAACAGGTGATGAGTCCCATGCGTTGGCTGAGCTAGAAGTGTTCATTGGTAAACAAGTGAAGATCAAGCCAGAGCCACTTTACAATCAAGAGCAGTTTGATGTGGTAATGATGTAATGGGTGCAGTGGGGAACAGTAAGTGAATCGCATACTCGTAAAAGTTTTACGGGGTATATTGTGGTTAGTGGTCATTGGCGCGGTAACACTTGCGGTCTTGATCAGCGCAATACGCTTGTTGCTTCCCCATATTGATAATTATCGTCAGCCACTTACGCAGTGGCTGTCTCAGCAAACACACACCAGCATATCAGTATCGCACATTGATGGGCATTGGCGTCCAGCTGGCCCTGAAATTACGCTCACTCAGCTTGCCGTTGCTGAGCATGATGATGACACGCCTTTAGTTGAAGTAGGACGTTCAGAGATCTACTTTGATTTTTGGCGCTCTGTTTTGACCTTTCGACCTGTTTTTAAAACAGTGCAAATCGCGCAGTTTGATTTTGATGTCACTAAACTGCCACAAACATCTTCAACAAACAGTTCTTCAGATGTTTCCCTCGCCAAGCGTTTAGAGCAATTGTTCTTTACTCGTATTGATGATGTGGTCTTAAAAGATGCCACGATCACAGTGCCATCTCCATCAGGGAAACCGCTCAAACTTGCAGTGAAACAACTCAATTGGCGTAATGATGATGGTCACCACTTAGCACAAGGTAGTGTTGGGGTGGTGGATAGTCAGTTGGGGAAAATTGAAGTACGTCTAGATGTGAAAGAAGAAGGCGGCTTATCCAGTTTAAGTGGCATTCTGTACTTAAAAGGCCAAAGTGTTTCAGTGACGCCTTGGCTAAGTAAAAAATTTGCAGGTGTGGCTGATATTACCGATAGCAGTATTGGGTTACAGGCATGGCTAACGTTAGATCAAGGCACGATTGAATCTGCAATACTGCAATTGGCTAATAGTCATATTGATTGGATAACAAATAAGAAACCGCACCAGATTGTGATTGAGAAGGGGCTCGTCGCATTACAGCCTGAAAAGATCAATAAGCAACAACAAGTATGGCGAGTTGATACGGAGCAATTTGATCTGGCGACTGATGGTATTGCGTGGCCTCAATTTGATATTGCAGCGCAATTTGCTTTAAATGGACAACATCAATTGGCTAATTGGAAAGCGACGTTAACCAATATTGAATTGGAACGCTTGTTACCATTAACCTCCTTTCTACCTAAAACTAGTAGTGCGACAGAAGCAATTAAACAGCTACAGCCAACAGGATCAATAACTAATATTCGTGTCGCAGGAAATGCCAAAAAAGCACCGCGTTTTTCGTTTGATGTAGACGATCTGGCCTTTAAGCAATGGCAGTTACTACCTGGTATTAATAAATTACATGTGCATGTTGCTGGTGATACGACAAAAGGTGTAGTGGCTTTGCGAGTGGATGATGATGCGCTGCCGTATGGCACGGTATTTCCGAAACCGCTTAATATTAATAAAGCCGATATTGACGCTTACTGGCATCGCGATGAAAACAGCACCACATTATGGAGTGATAAGCTCAATGTGGTGACCCCTGATCTCCAAGCTAAAGGTCAATTTAGACTCGACTTTTATTCAAATGCACCGACATGGCTAGCCTTTTATGGTGAAGCATCGGTAAAAGATGCTGGACAAACATGGCGCTATTTACCTCGCCCTGCATTGGGTAATAAGTTAACCCATTATTTAGCGACAGCGATTAAGGGCGGCACAGTTAAAGATGCCAAATTACTGTGGTTTGGCCCGCTGAATACTTTCCCATACCCTAAGCATGACGGCATTTTTAAAGTGGATGTACCGCTTAAAAAGGCGAAATTTCAATTTGATCCTCATTGATCATTATTGACTGATTTAGATCTTGATTTAGGTTTTAAAAATGATCGTATGACGATCAACGCCAGCCATGTAAAAACCATGTCGGCGATAGGCTCGAATGTTGTGGGTGATGCGAAATTAGCAAAAGATGGACATTTAAAGCTTGCGCTTAATATTGCAGCGCAAGGTAAGGATGTCACTGACTATATGCTAGCAACACCATTAGCCGATTCGGTAGGAAGTACGCTGCAAACCGTAGCTGTCAATGGGCGGATTAGCGCCAAATTAAATCTCGATATTCCGTTTGATGGTAGCGATGTTGATGCGAAAGGTGAGGTTTTCTTTAAAGATAATCGTATTGATTTAGCAACGCCACCACTGACGGTAGATCATGCTCAAGGCAGCTTAACCTTTGATAATGAAAAAATCGAAGCCAAAGATTTAAACGGCAAGCTATTTGAACAGCCCATTAAGCTTGGATTTACAGGAAATACTGTTGAAGATGGGCATTACCGTGTCAATGTTGATGTCGCTGGCGATTGGCAAGTGGCTCGTTTACAGCCTTATGTTCCTGCTCAATTATTAAAGTATTTATCCGGAACCAGTGCTTGGAAAACAGCAGTACAAGTTGATTTAAAAGACGATAGCTTTGCTTATAACGTTAAAAGTGTATTGCCACTTGCACATATTAAGAGTGATTTACCTTATCCATTAAACCATCAACCAAAGCTTAATCAGTCACAGTTTATGACGGTAAAAGTTGATGGCAATGCACAAGGCTTTGATGGTCAATTACAGTTACCGGATACAGCTTACCAAGCGCATGTAAACCTGATTAATGGCAAACCACAACTTGCCGCAAGCGATTTGATGATAGGTAAAAAAGAGTTGAAATCATCATTAGGGATCGGTCATGTGGTGAGCGTTGATACCAACACGTTCGATATTGATCCTTGGATAGCAGTAGCAAGTTCATGGCATCAATCAAGCCAGAGTAAAAAGCCTATTGGTAATGACTTTACTTTGCCTATCCCGAATAAAATCACGGCAAGAGTGAAGCAATTAACGCTGGGTGGTTTAGTGTGGAACGACGTTGATCTTGTTGCTCGTCATGGCCGTCAATGGTCTTTGAAAGTTGATAGTCGCCAAGCTGCAGGTTATATCACTTGGGATATGAAAGGGGCGGTGAATGCCATTTTCAAACGCTTACATGTGAATGTTCCACTGTGGGATAAGAAATCAGCATCTACTTCAGCCTCGAGCGCAACGGTAGTAAATAAAGCCCAAGTGGAAAAAACAAAACTGCTTTCATCGCCTATTGTCACTGCTGCTGACCGCCATATTATGTCCTCAATCCCCGCCATTGATCTGACGGTTTCTGATGCTTGGTTACAAGGTTATCGTTTAAGACAAGTGAGTGCTGCAATTACCAAATCAACAAATACATTAACGCTTAAAAAATTATCAGTCAGTGCAGGTAATATCAATTTAGACGCCAATGGCCGTTGGTCTTTTAAAGACGATCGAAACCATACCAATCTTGATTTTACGGTAAAAGGTAAAAACAGCTCTGATTTACTTCATCGCTTTGGAATTGAAGGTGGTGTGCAAAATGCATCATTTGATACTCAGGTATCAGCTTCTTGGTTAGGTTCTCCTTGGGCGATGGAGCGACGCACATTGAATGGCAAAGTCACGACGGATATTGGTAAAGGCTTGGTGAGTGGCGCATTTGGTGCTGGGCGATTATTGGGTTTGTTTAGCCTAGATTCCATCATTCGTAAGATGCAGCTCGATTTCTCAGGTGTTTTTGATAACGGTTTGGCGTTTAACTATATCCAAGGTACTGGTGTGATCAAGCAAGGTATTTTCCAGAGTGACAATATCAAAATGCAGGCGCTAGCAGGTGATATGTACATTAAAGGTAAGGTTAATTTGGTTAATGAAACGGTGGATGTCAACGTGAAATTTATCCCCGACTTCACCTCAGGCTTACTGGTATTAACGGCTTTTGCTGTTGCTCCTCAAACCGCGTTATATGTGTTTGCAATATCAACCGTATTATCACCCGTATTAGATGTGATCACTCAGGTGAATTATCAAGTTACAGGGCCGATTGATGCACCAAAAGTGCTTGAGCGTTCTCGATTATCCGGTGAATACACAGTGCCGAAAGAGTGATGAATGAATAGGTTGCGTTAATTTCTAGTGGTGGTACAACAATATCATCATGGTTAGTTATTGAGTGATAACAACATGTTATTAGATTTAAGTTCAGGGAGCATTTCATGGCGAAGATTGGTTTAGTACAAATGAATTCGGGAGCCGATCCTGAGCATAATTTAAGTAAATTAAAGAAGAAGGTAAAAGGACTTCAGCTACAAGGCGCTAAACTTGTCGTCACGCCAGAAAATACTTTGGTATTTGGTAGTAAAGATGATTACCTGCAATGGGCAGAGCCATTAAATGATGGTCCTTTCCAAACTGAGCTGTCGGCACTTGCTGAAAAGCTGGGTATTTGGTTGTTACTCGGTTCAATGCCAATTCGTCATTCTGATGGAACTATCACTTCAACCAGCCTGCTTTATGACGATAAAGGTCAGTTAAAAGCACATTATAATAAACTGCATATGTTTGATGTGGATGTCGCTGATAAACACCATAGCTACCGTGAGTCCGATACATTCAAAGCAGGTGATGAGATCAAAGTTGTTGCGACGCCTTACGGTAATATCGGCATGTCGATTTGCTATGATGTGCGTTTCCCAACGCTATACAGTGAGTTACGAGCACAAGGTGCTGACATCATTGTTATACCTGCTGCTTTTACTAAACTCACAGGTAAAGCTCATTGGGAAGTGTTACTGCGTGCTCGTGCAATTGAAACCCAGTGTTGGATAGTTGCTGCAGCACAATGGGGAGAGCACAATGAAGGGCGTGAAACTTGGGGACATTCGATGATTATTGATCCTTGGGGACACATTGTTGCTTGTCAGCAGCAAGGCACTGGTGTTCTGACTGCCAATATTGATTTACAATTATCTGAAAAGATCCGCGCAAATATGCCTGTTGCCGAACATGCTAAATTTTCTGTTCAACCGCGCTAAATAATTTAAGAGCAAATTAATGACCCTTAACACCGTAGAAACTACCATGCTAGACCAATCAGGTCTGGGCCGTGATGAGCTGCATAATATCTTAGGGCTGATCGCCGCAAGAGATGTCGATTATGCTGATATTTATTTCCAATCTTGCTGGCATGAGTCTCTGGTATTGGAAGACAACATCATTAAAGATGGTTCATTTAATATCGATCGCGGTGTTGGTGTACGTGCTGTTGCTGGCGAGAAAACAGGTTTTGCTTATTCCGATCAAATTAACCAATTAGCGTTAACCCAAAGTGCGAAAGCAGCACGTGGTATTGTGCGTCAAGGTGGTAATGGCAAGGTTCAAGCCTTCAGTCCATTAACCTCATCGGGTATTTATGCGCCTGTGAATCCATTAGGTAGTTTAGATAAATTCCAAAAAATTGCCTTATTGGAAGAAATTGATCGCTACATTCGTACTAAAGAGCCATTGGTAACAGAAGTGTCTGTTAGCATTAATGGCGTATACGAAGAAGTATTAGTGGCCGCCCTTGATGGCACTTATGCTGCGGATATTCGTCCATTGGTTCGTTTATCAATTAGTGTGTTAGTCGAAAAAGGCGACAAGCGCGAACGTGGTAGTGCTGGTGGCGGTGGTCGTTATGGCTACGAAGCATTCCTTGTGGAAACCGAGGGTAAGAGCCAAGCATTGCACTTTGCTGATGAAGCCATTCGCCAAGCTTTAGTGAATCTTGAAGCAGAAGCCGCACCTGCAGGTACTATGCCTGTGGTACTAGGTGCAGGTTGGCCGGGCGTGTTATTGCACGAAGCGGTAGGTCATGGCTTAGAGGGTGACTTTAACCGCAAAGGCTCATCTATGTTCTCTGGTCAACTTGGTGAGCAAGTCACTTCATCACTGTGTACTATTGTTGATGATGGCACCTTGGTTGATCGCCGTGGTTCATTAAACATCGATGATGAAGGTACACCTGCACAATATAATGTATTGGTAGAAGGCGGTAAGCTAAAAGGCTACATGCAAGATAAGCTCAATGCTCGCCTAATGGGTGTGGCACCGACAGGTAATGGTCGTCGTGAATCTTACGCACACTTACCTATGCCGCGTATGACAAATACCTACATGCTACCAGGCGAGCATACGCCAGAAGAGATTATCTCAAGTGTGAAGAAAGGTATTTACGCACCAAACTTTGGTGGTGGTCAGGTCGACATTACATCTGGTAAGTTTGTATTCTCTGCATCTGAAGCTTACTTAATTGAAAACGGTAAGATCACTCGTCCAATCAAAGGTGCAACATTAATTGGTAGTGGTATTGAAGCCATGCAGCAAGTGTCTATGGTGGGTAACGATTTAGATATCGACCGTGGTGTTGGTGTTTGTGGTAAGGCTGGTCAAAGTGTGCCAGTGGGTGTTGGTCAGCCAACACTGAAAATTGATTCAATGACAGTGGGCGGCACAGAATAAAGCCTGTTGTTATCGTGATAAAGAAAAAGCCAGCGAGATGCTGGCTTTTTGGTTTTCGGTTTCTTTATTACTTAACTAAAGGCTTAAATTAGTCTTCCAAGTATAAAGATTTTAGGTATTGGAAAATTTCGCGGTAAGCTTTACCTGGTTTTTCCTGTGCCTTTTCTTTAGTCGCTGTACGTACAAGCTGGCGTAAGTGCTGACGATCTGCATCTGGGTGATCAACTAGAATCGCGTTGATCATGCTGTCGCCATTTTCGATTAACTTGTCTCGTTTAAGCTCAAGCTTTTTCAGCGCAACAGTGTGCTGAGAGTGCTTATTACGTAACTTGTCTAATGCTGCTTGGATTGGCTCAATATCGATGAAGCGCATTTGCTTACCGATGTATTGAAGTTGACGACGACGAGCTTCTTTATTGAAGCGCTGCGCATCTTTAATCGCAGTCATCATGTCATCATCAAGAGGCATTTTAGAAAGAGCATTAGGCGTTAATTCCACTAACTCTTCACCAATCTTTTGCAGCGCATCCATGTCGCGTTTCATCTCGGATTTACTAACCCAGATGATTTCCTCTTCTTCATCCCAAGGGGCTTTTTTGTTTTTACGGCTCATAATGGGCTCACTAACACTATCAATAGCTCTATTTTATCAGTTTAATAACGATTTTGGGCGTAAATTACATTATTCTATAACCAATAAGCAAAACTCTAACCTTAAGTGATTGTATGGACGTAAGAGAACAGGTAGCCCAGCAGCGAGTTGAACTGGAAGCCGCTGTCGCGAAAGCGCTAGAAGTCAGCGGTAAACAAGCGGATGCCGCCGAAGTAGCCATTAACAAAACAACAGGGATCAGCGTATCTACACGCATGTGTGACGTTGAGAATGTTGAATTTAATAGTGATGGCGCATTGGGGATCACTGTTTATCGCGGAAATCGCAAAGGCAGTGCATCAACATCAGATTTAAGTGAAGCGGCTATTGCCCAAACAGTTGCTGCCGCACTGGATATTGCCAATTACACCTCAGAAGATCCGTTTGCAGGTCCTGGCCCAAAAGAGCTAATGGCGCGTGATATTCCTGATTTGGATCTTTTCCATCCTGATGAGCCAGAGCCTGATCGCGCAGCATCAATTGCTATTGCCGCTGAAGAAGCTGCACTGGCTTACGATCCTCGTATTAAGCAAAGTGATGGTGCAAGCTACGATAGCCATTACGGTGTACGCGTTTACGGTAATAGTCATGGCATGTTGGCAAGCTATGCATCTAGCCGCCACAGCATTAGCTGCTGTGTGATTGCTGAAGGTAAAAACGGTGAGATGGAGCGTGATTACAGCTACACGACGTCTCGTATTGCATCGGATTTATGGACGCCTGAACGTGTGGGTCGTCATGCGGCAGAGCGTACTGTCGGCCGTGTTGATGCACAAAAGCTAACAACCCGTGAAGCACCTGTGATGTTTGCCGCTGATGTGGCAACTGGCTTGTTTGGTCATCTAGTGATGGGAATTAGCGGTGCTAACTTATACCGTAAATCGTCATTTTTGGTCGATTAGTTAGGTGAGCAAATCTTCCCAGAATGGTTAAATATTAGCGAGCGTCCACATATTTTACGAGGTATGGCAAGTACGCCTTTTGATAGTGAAGGTCTCGCAACTTACGATCGTGAAATCATCCAAGATGGTGTGCTTCAAACGTACTTATTAACTAGCTATGCAGCGCGTAAAATGAATATGCAGCCAACAGGTCATGCTGGTGGTATTCATAACTGGATGGTGAAATCGACTGGCGAAAGCTTCGAGCAAATGCTGAAAAAGATGGATCGTGGTTTATTAGTCACAGAGCTAATGGGTCAGGGTGTTAACATTGTCACTAGCGATTACTCTCGTGGTGCGGCTGGTTTCTGGGTTGAAAATGGTCAGATCCAATTTCCAGTATCGGAGATCACCATTGCAGGCAACCTAAAAGACATGATGCAAAACATTGTGGCGATTGGTAATGATACGGAAACACGTAGCCAGATTTTAACTGGCTCGATGCTGCTAGATTCAATGAAGATTGCTGGTGAGTAATACTCATCGCAGTGAAGAGTAAGCGGTAAAAGAAGAAAGCCCGAATCACTGATTCGGGCTTTTGTTTATCTTATGGTAACCATATTTATTATGGCGTGATAAAGATAGTAGCAAGGCCAAGGAACACCATGAGACCGACAATATCGGTACAGGTGGTTAATGCCATACCGCCAGCAAGCGCTGGATCTATCTTGAGCTTCTTCAAGCCAATTGGGATCAATACCCCAGCCACACCTGCGACAAACAAGTTTGCCAACATTGCCCCTGCCATAATGGCACCAAGCATTAAACTGCCTTTCCAAATCACCACGACAGCACCAATAATTAATGCCCATACAAAGCCATTAATTAAACCAACGCGGGCTTCTTTACTCAGTAACCAGCGGGTGTTGGTATCACCAATGTGACCGACCGCTAAACCACGAATAACCAGCGCTACTGTTTGGTTACCTGCAACACCACCCATAGAAGGTACGATAGTCATTAATACGGCAACGGTCGCCATCTGCTGTAAAGTGTTTTCAAACATGTTGGAAACAGAGGCTGCAGCCAATGCTGTTAATACGTTAACACCTAACCAAATACTACGACTTTTTGCCGATTTAATAACAGGTGCAAAGGTATCTTCGTCATCATCCATACCAGCCATACTCATCATTGAGTGCTCGGCTTCTTCACGGATAATGTCAACAACGTCATCGATGGTAATACGACCTAACAGGTGATTATTTTCATCGACAACAAGTGCTGAAACCCAATTACGGCGTTCAAACAGGTTGGCAATTTCACTGTCAGCCATATCAACAGGGATCGCTTCATCGGCATCTTCCATCACATCCTTGATCTCAACATCAGGTTGCGTTGTGATCAGGCTTGCCAGAGATAAATGACCAATTAACGTCTCATTTTCATCCACTACATATAGCGCATCGGTGGCTTCAGGAAGTTCACCACGCATACGTAAGTAACGTAAAACCACATCCGCTGTGACATCACCACGAATAGTAATGAAATCGGTACTCATCATACCGCCAGCGGTATCTTCTGGGTACGCTAACGCTTTTTCGATACGATGACGATCGGTGGCATCCATTTGTGCCAATACTTCTTGATAACGTTCATCAGGAAGGCTACGAAGTACGTAAGCGACGTCATCACTTTCCATCCCCTCGGTAACAGCCGCCAGTTTTTCTGGCTCCATTTGCGAGACGATGCCATCTTTTACATCTTCAGATAGCTCATCTAGGATCTCACCTTGCTCTTCGGGATCCGTCAGTTGCCATAGCACTTGACGTTCTTTAGGAGGAGAGGCTTCTAATAGATGTGCAATATCTTCCGGCTCCATATCTTGTAGGAGTCGGCGAACATGGACAAACATGCCATTTTCTAAAGCTGTATTAACTTCTTGGAGTCGTTGATGGGTTTGATCTTGTTCTAATACATCCGCCATAGGTATTAGGCCCACTTATATTTTGATGGCGCAATAAGCTGAATTTTAACGTAACCACCTAGCTTTTGTCTCATATGATTTACGTCTGAATGGTGAATTTATCCTTCAGACACATGTGTTATATACAATTGCTTATGATTGAAACGAAAAGTTATCGCCTGTTGCCTATAGAGTTATTAATCATAGCGGTAATCGAAGTGGAATTTTAGATGTGCACTAGCGTTTTTACGTATAAGAAACATAGAGTAGAGGCACAGCAAACTATTTTGATAGTCATATAACAAAGAGAGCATTAACTCTCTTCATCAAATCCAGCCTCGATTAATGCAGAAATCGCTTCGAGTGCAGCGGTTTCATCATTACCTTTTGCACTGACCATGATTTTTTGTCCTTGTGCTGAATCAAGCATTAAAAGCCCCATCACACTGTCTGCAGTGGCTGAGACATCGTCGTTACTGACGGTGATCACGGCACTGAAACTTTGTGCTAGCTCAACCAGTTTAATGGCAGCACGTGCGTGTAAGCCTAAGCGGTTTTTAATGAATAATTCGCGTTGGACTGTCATCGTTTCTCTTCTAATGTGCGGTGGCGAACTTGGACTTGTTGCCCTTGATGCTCAAAGTAATCTGCAAGAGACTGCGCAATATAAACAGAGCGATGTTGACCGCCAGTACAGCCAATGGCAACAGTGACATAACTGCGGTTGTTTTTCTCCAGCATAGGTAGCCAAGTTTCGATGAAATTACGGATTTGGTAATTTAATTGGTTCACTTCGCTTTGGCTGGATAGGAAATCTTTAACGCCTTGATCTAGCCCTGTTTGCGGTTTTAGCTCAGGTACCCAGTGAGGGTTCGGTAAAAAACGCACATCAAATACGTAATCTGCATCTGAGGGTAAACCGTGCTTAAAGCCAAAAGATTCAAACACCAGGATCAGCTCTTTGGCTTCACGTCCTAATACACGAGCGCGCACTGTTTCGCTTAAATCATGAATGGATTTATTGGTGGTATCGATCACCAGATCTGCATGCTCTTTAAGATCGCCCAGCAGTTGGTGCTCAGTGGTGATTGCTTGCTCTAGCGTCATATTCTGGCGAGACAAAGGATGTAAGCGACGCGTTTCGCTGTAGCGTTTAACCAATTCTTTATCATCGGCATCAAGGAAAAGAACATTCACATCAATGTCTTTTTCCAAAGACTTTAGAATACGTTCTACTTCACCTGGTTGTTGCGGCATGTTTCGGACATCGATGCTAACAGCAATGTCTTGCTCGGTATGGGCGATATCGCGAATAAACTGCGGCAGCAGATTAACGGGAAGATTATCGACACAGTAATAGCCGAGATCTTCTAGTACACGTAGGGCGACAGATTTTCCAGAACCAGAGCGGCCACTGACAACCATCAACATCATGGTTTATTTACCTCGGAATTAGGGATATGAAGCAGGAGATTATGATTCATCGGTTAAGATCTGATACAGCTCTTGATCGTTTTTCGCATTACGAAGCTGCTTACACACTTGCTTATTGCCGAGCTTCTCAGCCATGCTTGCAAGGGTTTTAAGGTGTTCTTTACATTGATCTTCTGGAACAAAAAGAGCGAATAACAGATCAACGGGTTGGTTATCTATCGCATCAAAATCAATGGGCTCTTGGCACTGAACTAATACCGCAATAGCTTGGTCGCTATTACTGATACGTCCATGTGGGATAGCAATGCCGTTACCGATACCTGTTGTGCCCATCTTCTCGCGATTGAGCATGCATTCAAATAAAGGCTGTGGATTTTGATCGAGATGAGCGGCAGCGATCTCACTAATGAGTTCTAGCGCGCGCTTTTTGCTGGAGCAAGGGACTGCACTTTTTGTGCAGTCCAGGCTCAATACATGACTAAGTTGCATAGTTAGTGGCTGTTGAGCTTATCTTTGTGTTTATTTAATTGGCGGACGAGTTTATCAGTCAATTCATCAATAGCGGCATACATATTTTCAGAATCCGCCTTTGCGTGGATTTCCCCTGCGTTAATATGCAGAGTAGCTTCTGCAATTTGCTGCAGTTTTTCAACATTAAGAATGACTTGCACGTTATTGATTTTATCGAAGAAGCGCTCAAGTTTTTCGAACTTGGTTAAGACATATTCACGTAGAGAATCGGTTACATCAACATGGTGCCCTGTAATATTGATTTGCATAGACATCTTCCTTCTGTTGGATCTGAACGAGTAGTTTAGATCAGACGTTTTCGCTGATTCGATGGCGGAATACCTAGAGATTCACGGTACTTAGCGATAGTACGCCTTGCAACCATGATCCCTTGCTCTGCTAATAGTGTGGCAATTTTGCTATCACTTAATGGCTTTGCTTGGTTTTCAGCAGCAACAAGTTTCTTCACCAGTGCGCGGATCGCAGTAGACGAACATTCGCCACCGTTATCCGTACTGACATGACTTGAGAAGAAGTATTTCAATTCAAAAATACCTCGAGGTGTATGCATGTATTTCTGCGTAGTCACTCGAGATATGGTGGATTCATGCATTTCTACGGCAAGCGCGATGTCATTTAACACCATAGGTTTCATCGCTTCTTCGCCATACTCAAAGAAGTCTTGCTGATGTTCGACAATGCAGCGAGCAACTTTAAGTAATGTTTCATTCCTACTTTCTAAGCTTTTGATCAGCCATTTCGCATCTTGGAGGTGAGTACGGATGAACTGACTATCAGCACTATTGCGTGTGTTTTTGCTAAGGGCTGCGTATTGTTCGTTGACCTTGATACGCGGCACGCTATCTGGATTGATGGTAACGACCCATTTACCGTGATCTTTAAACACAGATACGTCTGGTACGACGTATTCGGTATCTGTGCTGATAACGCGATTACCCGGGCGAGGATCAAGCGAGTGGATCAGTGCCATTGTCGCTTTTAGATCAGGCTCTTTTAATTTGGTGTCGCGCATTAATTGGCGATAGTCACGATTACCCAACAGATCAATATGCTCAGCAAGGAGCATTTTTGCTTCGGCGAGCCATTGGGTATCAGATGGATAGGTCGCTAATTGGAGTAATAAGCACTCTTGTAAATTACGAGAAGCAACACCAAGGGGGTCGAATTGTTGAACGCGCTTCAGTACCGCCTCTACTTCATCAAGTTCGATCTCTTCATCTTCAAAGCTTTCTAAAATATCTTCTGTTGAACAAGAGAGATAACCTTTCTCGTCAACTGCATCAATAATGGCTGTTGCGATGGCGAGATCGGTTTCACTAAATGGGGTCAAGTGAACTTGCCACATTAGGTAATCTTGAAGTGATTCCGTGGTTTCGCCTTGATAAACAGGCACATCGTCATCTAGTGCGATACCTGTGCTGCCTGTTCCTGCGCTATAAACATCATCCCATGTGGTATCAACAGGAAGATCTTCTGGCATTTCGTGGGTATCAATAGCATCTGCGGTATCAAAACTTTCAATGTCATCAATATTGTCTGATACGTCATCTTTTGCTGAATCAGCCGCAGTTTTATCTTCTGTTGTTGAAAGTTCTTCATTCTCTTCCAGCTCTAACAATGGGTTACCATCGAGTGCTTCTTGGATTTCCTGTTGGAGATCCAAAGTGGAAAGCTGCAGCAGTCGAATGGCTTGCTGTAGCTGTGGCGTCATGTACAGTTGTTGGCCTAGCTTAAGCTGGAGCGAAGTTTTCATTAACGTAGATATACCTTGTCGTTATTATTTTTATACTGTGGCTTTTTCTTCAATCGCAGACCTATCTGTGCGTTATAGACGGAACTGATCACCTAGGTAAACACGCTTAACATGTTCATCGTTAAGGACATGATCCGGTGAACCGTTCGCAATAAGATGCCCTTGACTTACGATATACGCATGTTCACAGACATCAAGTGTTTCCCTTACATTATGGTCTGTTATTAAGACACCAAGCCCACGATCACGTAAATGTTCAATGATCTTTTTGATGTCGATCACGGAGATTGGGTCAACACCAGCAAAAGGCTCATCAAGTAAAATAAATTTTGGGTTCGCAGCCAGTGCACGTGCAATTTCTACACGGCGTCGCTCACCACCTGATAGCGATTGACCTAGACTGTCACGAATATGCTGGATGTTAAATTCATCAAGCAGATCTTCTGCCTTGTCTTGGCGCTGTTCTTTCGTTAACTCTTTGCGGGTTTGCAGTACCGCCATTAAGTTATCGTAAACACTTAAACGACGGAAAATCGATGCTTCCTGAGGAAGGTAGCCAATACCCATGCGAGAACGATTATGCATAGGTTGAAGACTGATATCTTCACCATCAATAGTGATGGTACCTTCATCGCGAGCAACAAGACCCACAATCATATAAAACGATGTCGTTTTACCTGCACCGTTTGGACCTAGTAGGCCCACAATTTTTCCAGACTCAACCTCAAGGCTTACATCTGAAACAACTTTACGTCCGTTGTAGCTTTTTGCGAGGTGTTCAGCTTTTAGAATAGCCATAGATACTGTTTATTTCTTGTTATTGTTCAATTGATTTGGTTGGATGACCGTTGTTACGCGTTCATTATCGCCACTTTTTGCCATCAAACGTTGCTCATCGATCTTGTAAGTGATGACGTTACCTTTGATTTCACTACCGTCTTGATTTAAGACCGCTTTATCGGTCATTTTCAAGAATTCAGTCTTAGTTTCGTAGCGCATTTTTAGCGCTTCGCCATCAATAGGTTTACCATCATCCATGATTTGATGGAAGGTGGCAGGGTTACCATAAGCAACAATGGTTTGCTCTTTTGATTTGCTATTAGGGCGTGTTACCACGACTTTGTTAGCACGAATATCAATAGTACCTTGGCGCAGTTTTACATTGCCGACAAACGTAGCGATGTTGTTTTGCACATCGATTTCTTGGCTATCAGAATCAATGTTAATAGGTTGCTTTGTATCACTTTTTAATGCCCAAGACGGTGCGCTGACACATAATAAGCATAGTAGAGCACTAATTTTGATTCGGTTCATATCTACTTTTCACATTCTTTAAGAGTTTAGCTACTTTACGCTTCATATTACCTGTCATACCGTCACCTTGGTTTTGAAAGGCGGGACCGATAATGGTTACGTGGTCTTGAGTATTAAAATCTTGCGTTTCAATATTCAATTGCAAGTTATCGGTTTTGATCACTTGAATATCTGAATCAGGCAGTAAGTTAAACATACGTACATTGCCATGAAGATTCAGGATGTTTTTGTTATCTAGCATGGCGGTATTTGCGCTAATACGCCATTCCGCGTTGGTGCCGTCTTTGAATACCCACAGCACTGGTTTTACAAAGTCGGTTTGACCGCTTTTTTCAAAATATTCAAGATGATCAGAGTCGATCTGGTAACTACGAATACCAGAAAGATTAAACGTTGTATTGCTAATATCATTACCAATGAACACGGGCTTTTCATCATCAGGTTTTACCTGACCGTCTTTCTGCCAATGTTGTTCAAGTTGGTAATAGCCTAACCATGCACAAAATACTGCGAGAAGTACATAGAGTAGCCTTTTTAAAGTCATAGACTTAAGCCTTTATCATATTTCATTGTTCTTATGCGTTACGCAATCTGCCTGCGTATGCTACTACATCACGCCTGCTTTTAATAAATCATGCATGTTGAGCGCCCCAACAAGTTGATTATTTTCGGTCACTAATAATCCATTGATCTTACGATCTTCCATTATTTTCAGCCCTTCTGCTGCCAGTAACTGAGGGGAGATCGTTTGTGGATTACGTGACATCACATCACCGATACTCGTGTCATGAATATCGATATGTTTATCAAGTAGGCGACGTAAATCGCCATCGGTGAAGATGCCACTTAGCTCTTGTTGATGATTGACGACTGCTGTCATCCCTAAGCCTTTTCGTGAGATCTCAAGCAGAGCGTCTTTGATACTGGCCGTTTCTTCAATAATAGGCAGCATTTCACCGCTATGCATGACATCAGCGATACGCATTAATAATTTACGACCTAATGCACCACCAGGATGAGAAAGGGCAAAATCATCAGCAGTAAAGCCACGCGCTTCCATTACAGAAATCGCGAGGGCATCACCCATAACTAGTGTTGCTGTGGTACTTGATGTTGGTGCTAAGTTCAGTGGACAGGCTTCTTTTTCTACTGTTATTTGTAAATTCACAATCGCCATTTTCGCCATGCTGGAGTTTGGTTTTCCTGTCATGCTGATCATCGGAATACCTAAACGTTTAATCACAGGCAATAGTGCTAGAATTTCAGAGGCTTCACCAGAGTTTGAAATCGCAATAACCACATCTTCAGGCTTGATCATGCCCAGATCGCCGTGGCTTGCTTCACCAGGGTGAACAAAGAAAGCTGGGGTGCCTGTACTGGCGAGAGTTGCGGCCAGTTTACGTCCAATATGACCAGATTTTCCCATTCCCATTACAATGACTTTTCCTTGGCAGTCTAAGACAAGCTGGCAAGCCGTATTAAAACTGTCGTCGATGTAATGACTGATGTTTTGCAGTGCTTGGATTTCAATATCCAACACTTGTTTGCCATGACTGCAAAAGTCAAAGGAGTGAGGCATCTGACAATTCTCCATTATGCGGAAACGTTTAAGAATAGGTAGGCTTGGTAGGCAATAAAGCAAATAACCAAAATACCACCTTCAACACGATTGATACGACGACGTTTACCAAGTGCCATCAGTAATAGCAATACAGATAGGGCTAACATGACATAAAAATCACGGCTCATCGCAAGTGGGCTTAATACTGATGGGTTAAGAAGGCCAGGGATCCCCATTACCGCAAGAATATTAAAGACGTTAGAGCCGATAATATTACCGACAGCCATATCATCTTCACCTTTGTAGATACTTGCGATGGAAGCGGCTAGCTCTGGTAAGCTAGTACCGACAGCAATAATGGTTAAACCAATAACCAAATCACTCATACCAAAGTATTTAGCGATAGTGACTGCTGACTCTACCACCATATCTGATGAATAAAGTAGTAGACCTAAACCAATAAAGACCCAAATTAATGCTGACGAGTTACTAACACCTGTTGGAATTTCTTCCTCTTGGTTTTCCATCAATGGATCGTTTTTACTTGCGCGACTAATTTTCAGCATCGCAAGCAGGAACAGAACAAATAGGACGGCAAGGAAAACACCTTCCATACGGCCGAGGTAGTTATCCCATAGCAATAAGCCAGCAATAACAGTAACACCTAGCATTAAAGGTAATTCACGGCGAATAATTGTGGAGCTGATAGAAAGCGGCTTAAGTAGCGCTGTAATACCTAAAATAAGGGCAATATTAGCAATGTTAGAGCCTAGCACATTACCGACAGCGGTATCTGTTTTGCCTGCAAGTGCTGCTGTGGCTGAAACCATCATTTCAGGAGCAGATGAGCCCATTGCGAGGATAGTCATACCGATCACAAGCGGCGCAACACCAAAATTGCGTGCAAGTGCGGCTGCACCATAGACAAGCCTGTCTGCACTCCACACTAATAAAACTAACCCTACACAGAGCAACACAATGGCTTCGAGCATTCTAATCCCTTTTAAAAATGGCACGTTGAAACGATGGAAGTGAATCAATCGTTGAGTCGTATTTGATCTTTGCGGCTAATTTTGACGGTTAGCAACGCAAAAGGGAAGTATAACAAATGACTAATTCTCTCATTCACTGCATTTAGATGTGAAAATAACAAATAAGATGAATTTCTTATCTTAGGCTTGTAAAGCACACTCTTTTTATCAGGTTTTTTGAATGTTATGAATGGTGTACAATTATGAGTTGAAATAAAACTAAAGGCATAGCGGAAGAGATAAATAGGGATACCTATTGATGAAAGCTGCTGCAATGATTGTTAAATAAACAAAAATAGCTGGGAGATAAGCCGACTAACTTGAGTTGGTGATTTATTCTCCTTATCATCGTCGGCTATAATATTTTTTCACATAATGATGAGAGTTTTTATGTGATTAATTTTTAGTTGGCTGATTTTTAAAATAATTATCGGTATTTCATAAAGAATCACCAGTAAATAGAGGCGAATACGAAGCAATGGCTAAAAGCGATATACTGGTTTCGATTAAAAACCTTACTTTTTCTCGTGGTGAGCGCTACATTTTTGATGATATCTCCCTTGATGTACCAAGAGGAAAAGTCACAGCTATCATGGGGCCATCAGGGATTGGTAAAACCACATTATTACGCTTGATCGGCGGTCAAATAGCACCAGAAAAAGGTGAGGTTTGGTTTGATGAATGGAATATACCGACGTTAAGTCGACGTGATTTATATCAAGCACGTAAACGTATGAGCATGCTGTTTCAATCGGGTGCGCTTTTTACCGATATGAATGTGTTTGATAACGTTGCATTTCCGCTACGAGAGCACACTGAACTACCGGAAGACTTACTGCGCAGCTTAGTACTGTTAAAGCTTGAAGCGGTTGGCTTGCGAGGTGCGGCAGAATTAATGCCCAATGAGCTATCAGGTGGTATGGCACGTCGTGCTGCATTGGCGCGTGCAATTGCACTTGATCCTGAGCTGATGATGTACGATGAGCCGTTTGTTGGTCAAGATCCGATCACCATGGGTGTGCTGGTAGAATTGATCAGTAGCTTAAATAAAGCGTTGGGCATGACATCGGTGGTGGTTTCACACGATGTACCTGAAGTGATGAGTATTGCTGATTATGTTTACCTGCTATCTGGCGGAAAGATTATCGGTAGTGGTACGCCACAAGAGCTACGTGATAATCCAGATCCTCGGGTTCGTCAGTTCCTCGATGGTGACGCTGATGGACCAGTGCCATTTAAATTCCCCGCTCAGCCGTTAGAACAAGATCTCTTTGGTTAAGCATTTAGCTCGATGTGCCAGACACATCGGTAATTACATGGATAATGAGCAAAATGATTGTTAATGCGATAGCTCGTATAGGGCGAAGCGGTATTGATAAATGCCAAACCATAGGGCGGGCAACGCTCATGTTGTTTGGGGCATTGGTCAGTAAGCCTCAACCTGTAAAAATGTTTCCGTTATTGATGAAGCAACTCTACTCAGTAGGTGTGTTGTCAATGGCGATTATTTTAGTTTCAGGTCTGTTTATTGGCATGGTATTGAGTCTGCAAGGCTATATTGTACTAGCAGATTTTGGTGCTGAAACCAGTTTAGGGCAGATGGTAGCGTTATCGCTATTACGTGAGTTAGGCCCTGTTGTGACTGCACTATTGTTTGCAGGACGTGCGGGCTCTGCTTTGACTGCTGAAATTGGTTTGATGAAAGCCACAGAGCAGCTTTCTAGTATGGAGATGATGGCGGTTGATCCACTACGTCGTGTGATTGCACCACGTTTTTGGGCGGGAGTGATCTCGATGCCATTGTTAGCATTAATGTTCAGTGTGGTCGGTTTATGGGGTGCCCAGATCGTTGGTGTTGATTGGAAAGGGATTGATTACGGTAGTTTCTGGTCCGTGATGCAATCATCAGTGAATTTTAGCTATGACATTGGTAATAGCATTATTAAAGCTGTTGTCTTTGCAATCACAGTAACTTGGATTGCGGTATTTAACGGTTACGATGCGGTGCCAACCTCTGAAGGGATCAGCCGAGCGACAACACGCACCGTTGTTAATTCATCACTAGCCGTTTTGGGTTTAGATTTTATTTTGACCGCGCTGATGTTTGGCAGCTAGGTAAAAAGGATTGTCGACATTGTTGTCGGCGTGGCAAAACAGATTAAGTGGATAAAAGCATGCAACAAAATAAACGACTAGAATTATGGGTTGGCGTATTTATGCTAGCTAGCATTGCTGCATTATTGGTATTAGCATTCAAAGTAGCGAATGTGCAAAACTTTGGCAGCAGTGAAACATACACCTTAAAAGCACACTTCGATAATATCGGCGGTTTAAAAGTACGTTCACCAGTGAAAGTAGGTGGTGTTACTGTTGGTGAAGTGACGGCAATTACCTTGGATAAAGAAACCTATGTTCCAATGGTGACGTTAGCGATTAACAAAAAATTTGGTTACTTTCCAGAAACCAGCTCTGCCTCTATCTTAACTTCAGGTTTATTAGGTGAGCAGTATCTTGGTATTTCACCAGGATTTGTTGATGAAGATGTGGATATGCTGCATAACGGTGATCTTATTGAAGACACTAAATCTGCGTTAGTATTAGAAGATATGATTGGTAAAGTGCTTTATAGCATTGGCGGCGACAAAAAAGACTAGGAGCACCCATGAAATTTTTACGATGCCTAATGCTGGCTTTTCTTGCCCTACCAATGTTGGCTCAAGCTGCAACAGTAGATCAAACCAATCCATACACCATGATGGATAAAGTGTCAGCGAAGCTATTTCAAACATTAAAAGCTGAACAACCAAAGATCCAAGCAAACCCTGAAGAATTACGTATTATCGTTAAGCAGGAATTACTGCCATACATCAATGCGCGTTATGCTGCTTATAAAGTGTTAGGTAACAACAACCTAAAGAAAGCAACAGCGGCACAGCGTGATGCATTCACTAAAGCATTCACAGACTACCTTGTGGCTTCTTACGCTCAGGTACTGACTCAATACACTGATCAGAAGATCCAAATTGAGCCTGCAAAACCAGTCCCTGCAGATCGCAGTATTGTCTCTGTTCGCGTCGATATCATCGATCCTCAACGTCCACCTATTCGTCTTGATTTCAAACTACGTTTGAACAAAAAGACAAAAGAATGGCAAGGATTTGACATGGTCGCTGAAGGAGTCAGTATGATTTCTACTAAACAAAGCGAATGGAGTGGTGAGCTTCGCACTAAGGGTATCGATGTGGTAACACAGAACCTACGCGATCTTGCTGCTAAGCCGATTCAGATCGAGAAAAAATGATCATGTCTGAGGATAAGATCAGTTGGCAAGCTCTCGGTAATGACCAATATTGCTTGTCAGGTTGTTTAGAACGTGACACAGTGCCAGCCTTTTGGCTACGTAGAAAAGAGTGGATGCCTGATACAAACAAGGTATCGCTCGATCTAGGTGGCTTGAGTCGGGTAGACTCAGCTGGCATGGTGATGCTATTACATCTTCACCAACAGTTAAGCAGCGCAGGATGTGACTTCACACTGCTTAATGTGCCCGAGCAGTTAAAAACATTATTACGCTTGAGCCATGTTGAACCTATATTAGCAACTTGCATGAAGTGAGTTGTAGCGAGGATAGCTTGTGGAAATCTCTGAGATTAAACAAATTCTAGAAACCGCCTTAGATCTTGATGAAGTGATCGTTAAAGGTGAAGGTAGCCACTACGAAGTGATTGCAGTGGGTACACTTTTTGACGGCATGAGCCGAGTTAAAAAACAACAAACTATTTATGGTCCATTAATGGATCGAATTGCAGCAAACGACATTCATGCGTTAACTATCAAAACATACACGCCAGAAGAGTGGGCGCGTGATAAGAAGTTAATGTCGTTATAACGAGGTAAATGATGCAGAAGTTTCGTATTCAGGGCGGTGGTCCACTAAGCGGTGAAGTGTCTATTTCTGGCGCAAAGAATGCCGCATTACCGATTTTATTTGCCGCTTTGCTTGCTGAAGAGCCTGTAGAAATCGCGAATGTGCCAAAACTACGTGATATCGACACCACAATGGAACTGCTTTCTCGTCTAGGCGTTAAAGTGTCGCGTAATGGTTCTGTGCATATCGATGCTAGCGATGTTAACGAGTTTTGTGCACCTTATGATTTAGTTAAAACCATGCGTGCGTCAATTTGGGCATTAGGTCCATTGGTTGCGCGTTTTGGTCAAGGCCAAGTATCACTACCTGGTGGTTGTGCTATCGGTGCACGCCCTGTTGATCTACATATTGTAGGTTTGGAGCAACTTGGTGCAACGATCACGCTAGACGAAGGTTATGTTAAAGCAACCGTTGACGGTCGTCTAAAAGGCGCACATATCGTAATGGATAAAGTGAGCGTAGGCGCAACAGTAACAATCATGTCTGCAGCAACATTAGCGGAAGGTACAACTGTTATTGAAAACGCAGCTCGTGAGCCTGAAATTGAAGATACTGCAGCATTCTTAAATGCACTGGGTGCCAAAATTACAGGTGCAGGTACTGCAACAATCACTATCGAAGGTGTTGAGCGTTTAGGCGGGGGTTACCATGAAGTGGTAGCAGATCGTATTGAAACCGGTACTTTCCTTGTTGCAGCTGCTGTTTCTGGCGGTAAGATCGTTTGTCGCAATACCAAACCTGAACTAATGGAAGCGGTACTAGCTAAGCTAGAAGAAGCGGGCGCGTTAGTCGAAAGTGGTGAAGACTGGATCAGCCTAGATATGACTGATCGTGAGCTAACAGCGGTAAACATCCGCACAGCACCACACCCAGGCTTCCCAACTGATATGCAAGCACAATTCTCACTACTTAACCTAGTTGCGAAAGGTACTGGCATTATCACTGAAACGATTTTTGAGAACCGTTTCATGCACATTCCTGAGCTTATTCGTATGGGTGCCCATGCTGAAATCGAAGGTAACACTGTTATTTGTGGTGACACTGACGGTCTAAGTGGTGCTCAGGTTATGGCGACGGATCTACGTGCATCAGCAAGCCTTGTTATTGCAGGTAGTATTGCGAAAGGCGAGACAATCGTTGATCGCATTTACCATATCGACCGTGGCTACGAGTTCATTGAAGAGAAGTTCAGTGCATTAGGCATGAACATCGAACGTATCTCTGCTTAATTGATTATTTAAGCTCTGATAACAAAAACGCCTCACATTGTGAGGCGTTTTTTTATATATTAAACTTGGTGCTTATCGCAGTGGCATTGGTTTGTTTTCAGACGCTGGGCGGTTAGCCACTTTCACTGGAATGATCATAGGCTTACCATCACGCAAGATCTTTACGTTCACACGTGTGCCTGGGCGAATGTCAGTGACGATATCCCTAACACTTTGTACATTTGTCACTTGCTTACCATCAATTTCAATCACGATATCATTCATCTTAAAGCCCGCTTTTACTGCCGGACCGTTCGGGTTCATCCCGATAACGATGATGCCATTGACTTGATTAGCGTCGTAAAGTCTTGCCATTACAGGATTAATTTCACGGCCTTCAATACCAATCCAACCTCGGATCACGCGCCCATCAGCGATCAGTTTATTCATGATCTTGATGGTAAGTTGATAAGGAATCGCAAACGAGATCCCGTAAGTTTCTATATTTGTGGCTTGTTGGAAAGAGGCGGTATTAATACCGACAAGTTCACCGCGGGTATTGACCAGTGCACCACCGGAATTACCACGGTTGATAGCCGCATCCGTTTGAAGAAAATCTTGTTGACCATAGAAGCTCATACCGAATCGACCTGTCGCTGAAATGATCCCGAAGGTAGTGGTTTGGCCTAAGTTGTATGGGTTACCGATAGCTAGCACCACATCACCCACTGTGGCTTTGTACTCTGGGTTTACTGGGATCACAGGTAAGTTATCAGCATGAATTTTTAATACGGCCAGATCGGTCAGTTGATCTAAGCCGATGAGCTGGGCATTTAAAATGCGTCCATCTTGCAGTGCTACAATCACTTGATCTGCATTTGCTACAACATGGTAGTTAGTGACGATATAGCCTTTATCACTCATGATCACGCCAGATCCTAATCCTTGAGTAATTAACTCAGGTTCCGGTTTACCCTCGTTACTTTCGTAGCGACGGTTATAAATATTCACAACCGCAGGCGAGGCACGTTTAACGGCATAATTAAAAGATAATGGCGCTGGCTCATCATCAAGTTGAGGTAAAGAGACAGATGATGATGGACGTAAACTTGGCACAGCAACGAGGATGATAGCTGCTGTGATAAGGCCGAGAAGAATAGAGCGACCAAGAAATGCCAACATCAAGAGTCCTTAATAGAAAATGGGAGATTAATGGCAAGGAGAATACCATTCCTACTCATTGAGACCAATAATAAAGTCAGGGCTAAAAAGGCCCTGACTTTGTATGACACGAGTGAAGTAACGTTAGGTTATCGAATGATCAGATACAGTACGTTATCACCGCGTTTGACTTCCATTGCGAGCACGCTTGGCTTTTCTTCCAGCGCTTTACGCAACTCACCAAGATTATTAATCTTCTTACGGTTTAAACCAATGATGATATCGCCTTTTTGTAGACCGTAACGGGCTGCAATTGAGCGCTCGTCTAGCTGTGATACCTTCACGCCTTTTACTTTGTCGGCAGCAGTCGTATTGGTAAATTCAGCACCAGCTAAACTTGGGTGAAGGTTATCGGCTTTTACCTTATTTTCGCTTGCTGCTTTAAGTGTTACATCGAAGGTTTGCTTCTTACCATCACGAATAACACCTAATGTTAGGTTTTTACCTGCACCCATAGTGGCAATTTTTGCTCGTAATTCACTAAAGGTTCGAATTGGTGTTCCGTTTACTTCGGTAATGATATCACCAGCTTTTAAGCCCGCTTTTTCAGCAGAAGAGTCCGGCATCACTTGGTTAACAAACGCACCATGATTGGTTGAGTAACCAAAGGTTTTTGCAAGCTCAGCCGTTAATTCACCACCTTGAACACCTAAAATGCCGCGCTTCACTTGACCAAATTCTAAAATTTGATCGGTTAGGCTTTTCACCATATTTGATGGAATAGCAAAGCCAATACCCACGTTGCCACCATTCGGGCCAACAATCGCAGTATTAATACCGATCAATTCACCATTAAGGCTAACCAAAGCCCCACCTGAGTTACCGCTATTAATTGCCGCATCAGTTTGAATAAAGTTCTCAAAGTTTTCAATATTTAAGCCACTTCGACCAAGCGCTGAAACAATCCCTGAGGTCACAGTTTGGCCTAACCCAAATGGGTTACCAATAGCGACAGCAAAATCACCAACACGCAGTTTATCTGAGTTAGCGAGTTTTATTTCAGTCAGATTTTCAGGTTTATCTATTTGCAGCAGAGCAATATCAGACATTGCATCACTACCAATTAATTTAGCGTCAATTTCACGGCCATCAGAAAGTTGTACTGCAATTTGATCAGCGCCATCAATAACATGATGGTTCGTTACAATATAGCCTTTCTTTGCATCAATAATAACGCCAGAGCCAAGACCTCTAAATGGACGTTCTTGCACTTGTTCTGATGGGAAATTAGGGCCAAAGAAATAACGAAATGATTCAGGTAAACGTTGCTTTGAAACATGCTTACCTTCTACTGCAATACTTACGACAGCAGGAGTGACTTGCTCCAACATAGGCGCAAGGCTTGGAAGAGATTGGTTGTTTACGGACGCAGGCAGTGCTGCGGTAGCCGTTACTGGGGTAATAATAGAACTGATACCTAATGCTAACGCACTAAAAACAAGCAAAGGTTTTTTAATCATTACTGAACTCCGGTTTTACAAGTACTAATAAGACATAAAAATCGGAGTTAAAGTTCACTTCCACTCATTATTTGATGCATAAATAATGAGTGGAATATGAATAATGTGATGGTTAGCTCGCTTTTGGCTCGGTGTGTAGTTGAGCTTTTTCTTCTTCTGTTACCGCCGTGCTTTCGCCTTTAAATAGGCCTGTTGCGCCGTTAGCGTAATCACGTGGCGGTTGCTCAACGTTTTCATCATCATTGGCATTTTCTTTTACTGCTTCTAGGCTGGTGATACGTTTTGCGAATGGGTTATCTTGCGCAGGCAAATTAGGCATCAATTCGGTGGACGTTTTTGCCATATGCTCATAAAGCTTACTGTAATCTTTCGCAACGTTGTCGAGTAAATCAGCGCTGCGCGCAAAGTGATCAACAAGCTCTTGGCGGAATTGCTCTAGCTCGTACTTAGATTTATCAAGCTCTTTTTTAAGCGACTTTTGTTGTTGTACGCTTTTATTTGTAAGGCGAACGGCAAGAGCACCAACGAGGATCCCTGCTAAAAAAATAATAATTGTGCTAATCCAAGTCATAGTCATGAATAAACTCCTTGTGACTTATCAGTATGTACTAATACTTGTGTATCAATGTTTATCAACGATGGCTGTCGCGATACTATACCGTGAGGTTAAGCGACATGGTACTCAATAAATAAGATGTAAGATCAATGTTGCTGATTATCCTCTCATAATTAAGAGATAGCATGGATAAAACAGGTAGTGTTTAGGATGACACCATTAGAAAAGTATCAACTCGATTTACAACAAACAGACTTCTTTGCTGATCCTGCACAAGCGAATGCAGTTTCCCATCTTGATGGTTTATACCATCGCATGCTAGCACCCAAACCAGAACCAAAAGCGTCATTTCTTCAACGAATATTTAAACCTAACCATAATCAAGCAGATATCATGCCAGTGAAAGGTTTGTACTTTTGGGGAGGTGTAGGGCGAGGGAAAACTTACCTTGTTGATACATTCTATGAATGTTTGCCCTTTGAGCGAAAATCACGGATGCATTTTCACCGTTTTATGCATCGCGTCCATGCTGATCTAAAACAACTCGATGGTATTGAAAATCCATTAGAACATGTCGCTGATAAGTTTAAACAAGAAACAGACATTATTTGTTTTGATGAGTTTTTTGTTTCGGATATTACCGATGCCATGATTCTCGGTACCTTGTTTGAAGCACTGTTTAAACGTGGGATCACACTTGTTGCGACATCCAATATTCCGCCACAGGAGTTGTATCGAAATGGTTTGCAACGTGCGCGATTTTTACCAGCTATCGCATTGATAGAACAGCATTGTGAGATAGTGAATGTTGATGCGGGTATTGATTATCGCCTGCGCACGTTAGAGCAAGCTGAAATTTATCATTTTCCACTTGATGAAAATGTGATCTCTAATCTGAAACATTATTTTGAGCAGCTCACGACAGCACCTCGTTATGAGCATAAAACAATCACGATTAATGGACGACAATTAACTACTGAGCGAGAAGCTGATGGCGTTGTTCAGTTTTGCTTTAGTGAATTGTGCCAAACCGCGCGAAGCCAGACTGATTACATGGAAATCGCACGTTTATATCACACGGTGATTTTATCGAACGTACCGCAAATTACAGTACAAGAAGATGATGCAGCAAGGCGTTTTATTGCCATGATCGATGAATTTTATGAGCGTAACGTTACTTTGATCATTTCAGCAGCGGTGCCGATGGAGCAGCTTTATCAGCAAGGGAGACTCATGTTTGAATTTAAACGTTGTTGCTCACGTTTGACTGAAATGCAAAGCCATGACTATCTTGCAAAGCCGCATTTAGCCTAGGGAATTAAATATAACTTGATAACGTTATTAGGGATAATAAGGATTTATTGACTGCTTTTGACCTAATTTCTCGCTAATCAGAAAAAAAGCAATTTTTTTTAGGAAAAGAGGTGATTTTTTCCTCACCCTTCCCTATAATCTTGCGACCCACCGTACCTGTGAAGGCGAAAGCCTGGAGTGCCAACCACTCGAAGGGGTGATGACTGGGCTCTTAACAGAGGGATCATCAATATATGATGGTTCTAGTAAGTGAAACTATTTAAATTATTGGGTAATAATTAGCATGAAAACTTTCGTTGCTAAACCAGAAACTGTAAAACGTGACTGGTATGTTGTTGACGCTGAAGGTAAAACTCTTGGTCGTCTAGCAACTGAAATCGCATCTCGTCTACGTGGTAAGCACAAGCCTGAGTACACTCCACACGTTGACACTGGTGACTACATTGTAGTTATCAATGCTGAGAAAGTAGCAGTAACTGGTAACAAGCGTACAGACAAAATGTACCACCACCACACTGGCTACATCGGCGGCCTTAAGTCAATCAGCTTTGATAAGCTAATCGACAAGAAACCAGAAATGGTTATTGAAACTGCTGTTAAAGGCATGCTTCCAAAAGGTCCTCTAGGCCGTGCTATGTACCGTAAGCTTAAAGTTTACGCAGGTACTGAGCACAACCACGCTGCACAACAGCCAAAAGTACTAGACATCTAATTGGGAATAATGACAATGGCAGAGAATCAATACTACGGCACTGGTCGTCGCAAAAGCTCAGCTGCTCGCGTTTTCATCAAACCGGGTACTGGTAACATCGTAATTAACAAGCGTAGCATCGAAGAATACTTCGGCCGCCCAACAGCGCGTATGGTTGTTCGTCAACCTCTAGAGCTTGTTGAAATGACTGAGAACCTAGACCTATACATCACTGTTAAAGGTGGTGGTATCACTGGTCAATCTGGTGCAATCCGTCACGGTATCACTCGCGCTCTTATGGAGTACGATGAAACTCTACGTCCTGCTCTACGTGCAGCTGGCTACGTTACTCGCGACGCTCGTTGCGTTGAACGTAAGAAAGTTGGTCTACGTAAAGCACGTCGTCGTCCACAGTTCTCTAAGCGTTAATTTTACGCTCCAGATTTTATCTGGTTACTGTGTACAGGAAGCTCAACCTTCGGGTTGGGCTTTTTTTATTTCTTGATAAGTTACCAATAAATTATCTTTTCCAAATATCATTTCTGTTTACTCTCTCGTAATTATTGCTGATATCTTCTAATTGGCATTGATTCTATTGGTTGCAAAAAAGAGCATGTCTCTCACATTTTTTTGCTAAAAAGTAGCTTTATCTTGTCAAAAAATACCCTTTTTTCTATCCTTTTTATGTTGGAACGAATTTAAAATTGTGGCCTGCCTGTTGATTTTTCGTTATTGGTTGGTCGTAACTCCAGGGACGCATAAGGACATAATAAAAATCCAGAGCGTAGTAAGGGAGATATTGGATGAGCAATACGCCAGTAAGTAAAGGACGACGTCGCTTTTTAACCGCAACAACCTCGGTTGTTGGTGGGTTAGGGGCAGCAGCTGTCGCCGTTCCTTTCATAAAATCATGGAACCCGAGTGCGAAAGCAAAAGCAGCTAGTGCCCCTGTCGAAGTTGATATCAGTAAATTAGAAGATGGACAAATGGTTCGCGTTGAATGGCGTGGTAAACCTGTGTGGGTTGTTCGTCGCAGCCAGGCTGTTTTACAAGAGTTAAGTACTCATGATAGTGAATTGCGAGATCCTTCATCAGAAGAACCTCAGCAGCCATCTTATGCACAAAATGAATTCCGTTCAGTAAAGCCTGAAATTTTTTTAGCTTTGGGTATTTGTACTCATCTAGGCTGTTCTCCAACTTATTTACCAGATAGCTTTAATCAGCAAGTCAGTGGCGTATCGTCAGGTTTTTTCTGCCCATGTCATGGTTCTACGTTTGATATGGCAGGTCGTGTGTTTGCTGGCGTGCCTGCGCCATTGAACCTTGTGATACCTCCATATCAATTCTTAGATGACAACACGATTATCGTCGGTGTTGATGGGGAGGCAGTATCATGAATGCGATACTAGGTTGGATTGACAAACGTTTACCCATCACAAATGCTTATAGAAAGCACTTATCTGAATATCCGATGCCGAAAAACTTTAATTTTTGGTACATCTTTGGCTCACTAGCCGTGCTTGTTTTAGTTAACCAGATCATAACAGGAATTTGGCTAACCATGAGTTATGTTCCATCTGGTGAGGGGGCTTTTGCTTCCATTGAATATATCATGCGAGATGTAGAATATGGTTGGTTGCTTCGTTATATGCACTCAACAGGCGCGTCGGCATTTTTTGTTGTTATCTACCTCCATATGTTTCGCGGCTTGATCTACGGCTCATATCAAAAGCCTCGTGAGCTACTGTGGTTATTTGGAATGTTGATCTTCCTTGTGTTGATGGCTGAAGCTTTCATGGGGTATCTATTACCATGGGGGCAAATGTCATTCTGGGGCGCACAGGTAATTATTTCTCTATTTGGTGCTATACCTGTAATCGGTGATGATCTAACACTTTGGATCCGTGGCGATTACGTGATCTCTGGTGCGACACTAAATCGTTTCTTTGCGCTTCACGTTATCGCACTACCAATCGTATTACTGCTTTTGATTGTGCTACATATTTTGGCATTACATGAAGTAGGTTCAAATAACCCTGATGGTATTGATACTAAATTACCAAAGGGGTCTAAAGGCGAAGGATATAAAACCCAATTCCCATTCCACGAGTATTACAGCAGGAAATACGACATCATTGATTCTATTCCATTCCATCCGTATGGAACGGTGAAAGATTTGGTTGGTGTTGCTGTCTTTGCTTTCTTCTTTAGCTACGTGATTTTCTTTAACCCAGAAATGGGTGGCTACTTTCTTGAGCCGCCTAACTTTGAAGCAGCAAACCCACTAAAAACACCTGAGCACATTGCGCCAGTTTGGTACTTCACACCGTTTTATGCCATTTTGCGTGCGGTTCCTGATAAATTGCTGGGTGTGGTCGCGATGGGAGCATCCATTGTTTTTCTATTCCTATTACCGTGGTTTGATCGCTGTAAGGTTCGCTCGTTTCGTTACCGTAGTAATGTACATTTCGTTAATATTTGTCAGTTTACAGTAAGCTTCATTGGATTAGGTATTTTAGGTGCGCTACCAGCAACACCTACTTACACGCTACTAGCGCAAATCTTTAGCTTTTCTTACTTTATGTTCTTCATTTTATTGTTCTTCTACAGTAAAAACGAAGCAACACAACCGCTACCAGAGAGGGTGACATTCAAATGAAAAAATGGATTGTAGCGCTGCTGGTGGTACTCCCCACCTTTGCTTTTGCAGCAGGTAGTAATGTCCCTTTGGATGCGGCGAATAATGATTTAAGTGATAAAGCGTCATTACAGCGTGGTGCAAAGACATTCATGAACTATTGTTCGGGGTGCCATTCTACTCAGTATCAACGTTATGAACGTGTAGCGGAAGACTTAGGTATTCCACCAACTTTGATGAAAGAGAATCTGATCTTCGATCAAAACGCAAAGATTGGTGATCTGATGACCAATGCTATCTCAACGGAATACGCAGCGGCATCGTTTGGTGCTCCAGCTCCCGACTTAACCTTGGCTGCACGCGTTCGTGGTACTGATTGGATCTATACTTATTTAAGATCCTTCTATGCAGATCCGAGTCGTCCATTTGGTGTCAATAACCTTGTGTTTCCAAGTGTCGGTATGCCTCATGTACTTGAAGAATTGCAAGGTGCACCTCGTAAAGTTTTTGAAACGAAAACCATTGATGGTGAACAAGTTCAAGAGTTTGTGGGGATCGAATCTGACGGAACGGGCGAGTTAAATGCTGAAGAATACGATGAGATGGTACGTGATTTGGTTAACTTCCTTGATTATTCTGCAGAGCCAATGAAGTTGGAGCGTCAGAGAATGGGCTTGTGGGTAATGGGTTTTATTGCAGTATTCTTTGTTTTAACTGTGTTGTTGAAGAAAGAATATTGGCGTGATGTCCACTGATAAGGTAATCTAGTGGGTTAAGAATCTCGCAATGGGGGCTCAAGCCTCCATTGCTTTTTGTGTATTGAATATACTGGAGGGGTTGATGGCTGTTGCTGCCAATAAACGCTCTGTGATGACTCTGTATTCTGATGCTTCAGACATCTACAGCCATCAGGTGCGTATCGTACTAGCCGAAAAAGGTGTTAGTGTTGAAATTGAATTGGTTGATCCATTGAATCTACCTGAAGATCTGTTAGAGCTGAACCCATATCAGTCAGTTCCAACATTGGTTGATCGTGAATTAGCACTATACCAAGCGAACATCATTATGGAGTACTTGGATGAGCGTTTTCCTCACCCACCTCTAATGCAGGTTTACCCTGTTGCTCGTGGTAACAGCCGTCTAATGATGTACCGCGTTGAGCGCAACTGGTACTCACTTGCTGAGAAGATCAAGACTGGCTCTGCCGATGAAGCTGATAAAGCGCGTAAGCAATTACGTGAAGAGTTACTTGCATTAGCACCAGTATTTGCAGAATTCCCATTCTTCATGAGTGACGAGTTCAGCCTTGTTGATTGTTACCTAGCTCCACTGTTATGGCGTTTACCTGAAATGGGTATTGAGCTAAGCGGTGCTGGTGCAAAAGAAGTTAAAACTTACATGACACGTGTATTTGAACGTGATTCTTTCCTTGCTTCATTAACTGAAGCTGAACGTGAAATGCGTTTAGCTGGCCAGTAATATGGATATGGAAAAAATGACGCCGCGTCGACCTTATCTACTGCGCGCGTTTTATGATTGGTTAGTGGATAACGATCTCACTCCACACTTGGTTGTTGATGCAACATTACCGGGTGTGAAAGTGCCGATGGAGTTTGTGAGTGATGGTCAAATCATCCTAAACATCGCTCCTCGCGCTGTGGGTAATTTAGAGCTGGGCAATGAAGCAGTAAGCTTTAATGCGCGTTTTAGTGGTCGTCCACACTCTGTTATTGTACCTATGTATGCTGTGCTTGCTATCTATGCCCGTGAAAACGGTGCAGGAACGATGTTTGAGCCAGAGCCTAGCTACGAAACAGATATGCCAGTCTTTGACGATGCTGAAGAAGCAGAAGATATGATTGATGAGGTTCCAGAATCAACATCACCATTTGCTGTAGTTAGTGAAACTGAAACAGTAGGTAGTGATGATCCAGATGATGAGCCACCACGTCCTCGTGGTCGTCCAAGTCTACGTGTTGTGAAATAAGTAGATACCAAAGAAAAACGCAGCCAGTAGGCTGCGTTTTTTTATGTTTAGAAAGTGCGGTTATTTAACTATTTGGGTTTTGTTTAAACAGCGTAATCACTTTTTGTACGCCACCAACATTACGCGCAATATTAATGGCTACTTCACCTTGGTGAGGCGTGACATAGCCAAGTAGGTAAACTCGTCCGCCTTCACTGATCACTTTGATCACTGCACCTGTCAGCTGTTTGCTCGCGATCAGTTGAGATTTCACTTTGGTAGTAAGCCAAGCATCGTAACTAATATCGCCAAAGCCAAGTAATGGTCTGACTTCTAGCTGGTTATAAATATGCTCAACGTTGGCAATATGTCGGACTTGCTGGGCAAATTGTTCCTTAACAGTAGGAGAGGTAACTTGACCAATCAGCAGTACATTACCGTCTAAAGAGACACTATTAATGCTAGTAGTACGGGTAAATTGACGACTGTTTGCCATTCCCGCGATGTCCATTTCTATTTTTTGATCATCCCAGTGTTGTTCGACATCACGCGGATCTTGGGTTGAAAAGCTTGAACATCCTTGTAATACAAAAACAAAAGCGATCAGTAGGCGAGTGAGCCAGCGCATGATTTATCCTTCGTGATGGGGAAATAGTACTTGGTCAATGAGATCACAAAGGCAGTGTACTGTTAGTAAATGCACTTCTTGAATACGGGCTGTTCGCTGAGAGGGAATTCGGATCTCAACATCTTGTATACCTAGTAATCCAGCCATTTCACCACCATCTTTACCTGTTAGGGCGATAATGGTCATATCACGTGTTAGTGCGGCTTCCATTGCTTTGATAATATTTTTACTGTTACCACTGGTCGATAATACAAATAAAATATCACAAGCTTGACCTAAAGCGCGTACTTGCTTTGAAAACACTTCATCATGGTGGTAGTCGTTAGCTACAGCGGTGAGGATTGTAGTATCTGCCGTTAATGCTAATGCTGGTAAGCTTGGACGTTCAGTTTCAAAACGGTTGATCAAACAAGAGGCAAAGTGCTGTGAGTTAGCGGCTGAGCCACCATTACCACAACATAAAATTTTGTTGCCGTTTAAAAGGCTTTGCACCATCACTTGGGCTGCTTTGGAAATGGAATCTGGCAGAGCCTCTGCGGCGGCAATTTGAGTTTGAATACTTTCGGTAAAACTTTCACGAATGCTGTCTAGCATGATTAACCTTCAACTAAGATGTTGGTATGCCACTCAATATGGTGTTCTTGACCTTCAATTGTCACGACATCAAATCGGCATTCCGTTTGATCAATTGAAAAGCCATTTTTTTGTAACCAAAAAAGGGCGGTGCGTTTTAATTTCTGTTGTTTGTGCCAATTCACCGCTTCTGAAGCCGAACCGAAATGGCGATGTGTTCGGTATTTTACTTCAATAAAAACAAAACATTTACCCTGTCGCATAATTAAATCTATTTCACCGCTGCGACAGCTAAAATTTCGTTCAATAAGCTTAAGGCGATGGCGGGACAGAAACTGTTCCGCCATCTGTTCATAAGCTTGACCTTGCTGGCGTTTATTCAGGTTGAATACCGTCTGCTGTGAACTTGCCCCAGTCAATTTGGCGATTAATAACACATTGGCTATCAGCACTTAATTTACCGGTTGCGCCTTGAGTGGTGTAATCCCCTATAGCGCGCATTTGAGGCAGCTCTTTACTTAGAAGGTAAGCATCCATACCAAAGGCATGTAGACGAATACTAGTATTTCCCTCGTTTGGTCATAGTTGATTGAAACGCTCCATGTAATCTGCTGGTGGATTGATCAGTAGTGGAATATCACCAATTTCTAAGCCACGGATCTCTGGAGAGTTTGATTTATTGTCTGAGTTACTGCGAGAGCTCACGTAAATTTGTGGTGGGTTACCACTTGCAGGTAATGACGCTTCAATAAATGGCTTGATGGTCATTAACTCTGTTTTACTGGCAATAACGTAGATTGCATCAGTACGGCTACCAGGTGCGCGACCAAATGCTTGACGGATCTGCTGTGGGATCTCATCGCGAGCTCCAAAGGTTACCACTTGTGCTGGCTGATTATTCAAGCTTGACCATTCTTGATTAAATGCAGCGCTTACACGTTGACCATAGCTATTGCTAGGAACTAATACTACAGGGTTGCGATGACCTTCATTAAAGATACGTTCTGCCGCTTGCTCTGCATCTTGCTCTGGCGATAGCGCAAAATAACATGCATTTGGGTGATTGCTATTGATCTCTGGTGGTAGGTTCAGCGCTAATGTATTGATGTGCGTTGTGTTATCGCGTTGGAACTCAAGGATCTTATCTTTACGAAGCGGACCAACAACAAACTGAGTACCGTTTTGTTGCAGTTTCGCCATGATTGATGCTATTGGCTCAGCTTCTGTATCGTAGATATTGAGCTCAGTATCTGGACCACGACTAGCATCATCCATCATTGCATTAACAAAGCCATCACGCACGGTTTTACCTTGCGCAGCAAAACGACCTGACAATGGTAGTAATAGTGCTACGTTATCAAGTTTGATTGCTTTGAGGTTCATTACCGCTTCAAGTTCAGTCGGTAAGTACTGATTAGCAGGATGGTATGGATGCTGGCTTAGCCATTGCTCTACCGCTTCTTTTAGCTTGCCTGGTTGACGAGCAGCACTGTTTTTCAACATGGCTAATTCAACCCAACCTTTCAATACACTTTCATCGCTACCAATTTTGGCATTGCTCAGCTGTGTATTTGAATAGCCTGATAAGTCATGCCATAGATTGTTCCAGTTTGCTGCTTTTTGATCATTACTTAAGTAGAAATCAAGTTTGCTGCGTTCACGCGCGGCTTGAAATTGGTGATTAAGTTGATCTAATAATTCAGCACGGAAAGTGTGATAGCGTCGGTATTGACTCTTCGTTAACTGCCAAGACGGCTGGAAATTTAAGCTATTTAGCGCTTCTTGGTATTGCCCTTGATGATAACGCACAGCTGCGCGTGCAAGTTGCCATTCAGCAATTTGCAATGGGCTCATTGATTGTTGTGAAAGTTTGGCAATTTGTTGGTCAGCTTGCTGCCATTTGCCCTCTTCAATCATGGCTTTAAGAGCTAGAATTTCCCAGTTAATGCGCTCGGCACCTTCACTGGCTTGAGCTTTACTGAGGTAAGCGGCTGAGCTTTGAGCGGCTGCCGCAGTGATATCAGTTAACGGAGCCTGTTGGTTATACAGGTTTGGCGTACTACAGCCTGCTAAAACAACAGCAAGGGCTACAGGCGCCATGAGTCGTGATACACTTTTACGCTTATGGGTAAAATTGGGCATTGAATTCATTCAACTGTGACAAATTACTCTTGATATTAATTGCAGATGAGATCTAAGACAAATGAGTGAAACCAATTCAAGCATGGTTGATGTTGCTACGTTGTACATCGTACCTACACCCATCGGTAATTTGGCTGATATAACCCAACGAGCATTAGACGTATTAGCAAATGTTGATTTGATTGCTGCTGAAGATACTCGCCATACATCACGCTTGTTATCCCATTTCTCTATCTCAACCCGCACCTTTGCGCTTCATGATCATAATGAACAGCAAAAAGCTGATTTTTTGATCGAGAAGCTTCAGTCAGGTACTAGCATTGCGTTGGTCTCTGATGCTGGTACACCGCTGATCAGTGATCCAGGGTATCATCTTGTGAATCGCTGTCGTCAAGCGGGTGTTAAAGTTGTGCCATTACCAGGCCCATGTGCAGTGATCACTGCTTTGAGCGGTGCTGGTTTACCTTCAGACCGATTCAGTTTTGAGGGCTTTTTACCACCCAAAAGTAAAGGTCGCCGAGACTGTTTTCAAGCGTTAGCGAATGATGAACGTACGTTAATTTTTTACGAATCGCCACATCGCATTAATGATTCCCTGAGTGATATGTTAGCCGTGCTTGGTGCGGAACGCCAAGTAGTATTAGCGCGTGAGTTAACAAAAACTTATGAAACAATCCATGGTGCGCCACTAGGTGAGTTAATTGAGTGGTTAGCTGAAGACAGTAATCGCGTTCGTGGTGAGATGGTGGTGTTAGTTGCTGAGCACCGCGCACAAAAAGATGAATTACCCGCTGATGCACTACGTACGCTGGGTTTACTTGCGAAAGAATTACCATTGAAAAAGGCTGCGGCACTGACGGCTGAAATTCATGGTGTGAAAAAGAACGCACTGTACAAGTGGGGTTTAGAGAATCTCGAATAATTGAGATTGTAAAGAAGGGAACAAAGTTGTGTGGGTAAGCTGAAATCGCGTAGGTAACGAACGCTTTTGCTGTTTTTTTGCTCATGCTGTGACCTTGTTTCGTTTTTCACTGGTAACTGTGATGGTTGTCTTATACAATCCGCTGCGGAGTTGGTCAGGTGATCGCTGCTTCATTGATGTCCTTTGGGAGACTGATGAAGGGGAGGAAAGTCCGGGCTCCATAGGGCAGGGTGCCAGATAACGTCTGGGGGGCGAAAGCCTACGACCAGTGCAGCAGAGAGTAAACCGCCGATGGCCCATTGTTCGCAGTGGTGCACAGGTAAGGGTGAAAGGGTGCGGTAAGAGCGCACCGCGCGTCTAGTAATAGTTCGTGGCACGGTAAACTCCACCCGGAGCAAGACCAAATAGGTCCCTAATGACGCGGCCCGCGTTGGGGACGGGTAGGTTGCTTGAGTCTGTGAGTGATTGCAGACCTAGATGAATGATTGCCGCCGCGTAAGCGGAACAAAACCCGGCTTATCGACCGACTCCCTACATTTAGAGAAGGTGGTGTTTGGATAACAAACACCACCTTTTTTTCGTCTTATTCCCCCATAAAAACATTACATTTCGCATAGTAAAAGACAGTGTGTTAGAACTCTGTTTGAATTAGGGCCATGCGCTTGACATCGTTTTTGTCTCATACGTACACTTTGTGGTGGGAATTTGTGGGGAAAAGTGGTGCAGTCTCATTCTCTCTGTTTTTATTCTGCTAAAGTCAGTATCAATCACTGATTTTTAGTATCATGGAATGGACTAAAAAATGCTAAGAGGCGCAACATCGATATCTATTGATAGCAAAGGACGCATAGCGATCCCGAAACGTTATCGACAATGGATCACCGAACAATGTGGCGGCTTATTCATTTGCACTATTGATCACCAGTTTTCTTGCTTGTTGCTTTATCCCATCAATGAATGGGAGCACATAGAAGCTAAGTTAGCGACATTATCAAGCCTTCATCCTGCAGAGCGTCGAATTCAACGATTGTTGCTTGGCCATGCTAGTGAATGTGAAATGGATGGACAGGGACGAATTTTACTCTCACCAACCTTACGACAATACGCTCACTTACAAGATAAAATCATGCTTGTCGGCCAACTCAATAAATTTGAAATTTGGTCTGATGTGTTATGGCAACAGCAAATTGAACTCGATATCAACCTTCAGGCTGAGGATGCGTTAGCACAATCATCGCGCCTTAGTGAGCTTTCACTTTAGCTGAACTTATATTTATGTCTGAACAATTTGAGCACGTTTCCGTTTTACTTCATGAATCTGTAGACGGATTAGCAATTAAACCTGACGGTATTTATATCGATGGTACCTTTGGCCGTGGGGGACATAGCCGCCTTATTCTTTCTCAGTTAGGTGAGAATGGACGTCTATACAGTATTGATCGAGATCCTCAGGCCATTGCCGAAGCTCAGAAAATCAATGACCCACGATTTGAAATCATCCATGGGCCTTTCTCTGGTATGGAGAAATACATGGAAGAGCGTGACTTGATTGGTCGTGTTGATGGTGTGTTACTTGATCTTGGTGTGTCATCACCACAGTTAGATGACGCTGAGCGTGGTTTTAGCTTTATGCGTGACGGCCCACTGGACATGCGAATGGATCCAACATCAGGTCAGTCGGCGGCTGAATGGCTAGCGGAAGCAGAAGCGGATGATATTGCTTGGGTACTAAAAGAGTTTGGTGAAGAACGTTTTGCTAAACGTATTGCTCGCGGCATTGTCGAGCATCGTGAAAATCCTGAAAAAGAGCCGTTAACACGTACACGTCAGTTAGCGAGTCTGATTGCTGAAGTTTCACCATTCAAAGACAAGCATAAGCACCCTGCAACACGTAGTTTCCAAGCTATTCGTATTTATATTAATAGTGAGTTGGATGAAATCCAAACAGCCCTAAATGGTGCTGTGAATATTTTAGCTCCTGAAGGTCGCTTATCGGTGATTAGCTTCCACTCTCTAGAAGATCGCATGGTGAAACGCTTTATCCGTAAGGAAAGCAAAGGTCCTGAAGTACCAGCTAGGTTTACCGTTAACGGAAGAGCAAATTAAAGCACTAGGCAGTGCAGCGCTTAAAACCGTAGGTAAAGCGATTAAACCATCGCAAACAGAGTTAGGTCATAACACACGAGCACGTAGCTCGGTACTGCGTTTGGCTGAACGTCTATGAAACAACCTACAGAATCATCATTGAATCTGGCACGCCTGATTGGACGAGATCTCGTTACAGTCGGGCTTGTTCCACTCATTCTAACCTTTGCTATTCTCGCATCTGCACTTTCAGTGGTGTACATCACTCACGACACGCGCCAACAAATTGTTAAACAAGAGCAATTACTAACTGAGCGTGAAGGCTATGACGTGGAGTGGAGAAACCAAATCCTCGAACAAAATTCACTTGCAGAGCACAGTCGAATCGAACGATTAGCGGAAACTGAGCTCAAAATGCAACGTCCATCCGCCGACAGTGAAGTTGTAATTCAATAAATATGAAGTTTTTTAATCGTTCAAAGCCGAAGAAAAGTGCAACCAAGAAAGCGAAACCATTGATCAAGTGGCGCTTTACCTTGGTTTGCTTTTTTATCTTATTAGGGTTCTTCGGTCTTATTGCTCGCGCCGCGTATATTCAAGTCCTTGAGCCTGGTCGTCTTATTCAAGAAGGGGATGCACGTTCATTACGTACTAAATTAATGCCTTCTGCACGCGGTATTATCTCCGATAGAAATGGCGAACAGTTAGCCGTGAGTGTTCCGGTACAGGCTGTATTCGCTAACCCTGCTGAAATTTTTAAACACGGTGGCCTAAGTGATGTTGAACGATGGCATGCACTGGCTGACGTATTAGGTCTTGATCGTAGCTGGTTGCTACATGAATTAGATTCTAAGAAAAAACGTAAATTTATTTATCTTGCCCGCCAAGTTAGCCCCGCGATGGCGAACTATGTTCACAAATTAAAGCTGCCTGGTATTGGCCTTAAAGATGAATCTCGTCGCTTCTATCCTTCTGGTGAAGTGAGTGCGCATCTTCTTGGTTTTACAGGCATTGATGACCACGGCCTTGATGGTGTTGAAAAAACCTATGACGGTTGGTTAACTGGTGAACCTGGTCGCCGAACGGTACGTAAAGATCGCTA
The DNA here is from genome assembly GCF_030685535.1 of Photobacterium leiognathi. Lineage (NCBI taxonomy): Bacteria > Pseudomonadati > Pseudomonadota > Gammaproteobacteria > Vibrionales > Vibrionaceae > Photobacterium > Photobacterium leiognathi. The sequence goes on from NZ_CP131601.1 coordinate 386,174, forward strand.
TGGTCGTGTGGTTGAAAATATCTCACAACAAAAACGACAACCGGGTAAGCCATTGCAACTTAGTATCGATCAACGCATTCAGGCTGTTGCTTATCGCGCGGCAAAAGAGGGCGTGTTAGATATTCCTGCTACATCCGTCAGTATTGCAATTTCTGATGTGCGAACTGATGAAATTCTCGCGATGGTTAATGCACCATCTTTCAACCCGAATAACCGTGATGATCGCCAGCCATACAAAATGCGTAACCGTGTGATCACAGATACTTTTGAGCCTGGCTCAACGGTGAAGCCATTTGTGGTTTACACCGCAATGAAACACGGCATTGCTAACGAACATACATTGATTGCTATCCCACCGAGCAAGCAGTTCCGCGTAGGTAGCAAGGTGATTAAAGACGTTTCACGTATTGAGCCGATGGCAACCGTACAGCGCATTTTGCAGAAATCGAGTAACATTGGTGTGACTAAATTGTCACTCGCAATGCCTGTTGATTACATCATTGATACTTATCGTAAAGTTGGGTTTGATGAACCATCAGGTATTAACTTAATTGGTGAAACAACAGGTCATTTCCCTAACCGTTATCGCTGGTCTGATATTGAACGTGCCACACTCGCTTATGGCTACGGTTTATCGCTAACGCCATTACAGTTACTGCATGCTTATACAACGCTAGGTGCTTACGGTATTAAGCGTCCGTTATCGATTTTGAAAACGGAAAAAGTGGTACCGGGTGAGCAAGTGCTTGATCCTAAGATCGTCAAGAAAATCTTGTTGATGATTGAATCTGTAACCGATAAAAAAGGCGGCGGCGGTGGCTGGCGTGCAGCAGTTCCTGGTTACCGTGTTGGTGTGAAAACGGGTACGGCTAAAAAGGCAATTGCAGGTGGTTATGGTGATGATTACTTCTCTTACACCGTGGGTGTTGCACCTATCAGTAACCCGCGCTTAGCGATTGTGGTGATGGTGAATGAACCAAAAGGTAAAGTTTACTATGGTGGTGCGGTTGCTGCGCCAATTCTGTCAAAAGTATTAGGTAGTGCGCTGCAAATCCTTAACGTTCCGCCTGATGCAAATACCCTGCATAAAGTCGAGAAGGAATCGTAAATAATGGCATCGTCACGCATTATGATGAAATTAGAGATGCTGTTATCACCTTGGCTGACAAATAAAGCGTTGCCTCAGGCGCTGAGTGATTGTCAGGTTAACGCGATAACACTAGATAGCCGACAAGTTGCCGCTGGTAGCTTGTTTGCTGCTGTAAAAGGACACACTGTGGATGGTCGTCGTTTTATTGATACGGCGATCCAAGCAGGCGCGGTGGCTATCATTGCTGAAGCTGATGGTATCGCACAAGATGGTGATATTGTGCAGCAAGATGGCACATGTATTGTTTACTTGCAGGATTTAAATCAAAAGTTGTCTGCAATTGCAGGACGCTTTTATGGTGAGCCGGATCAGCAACTTGCACTGTATGCGGTAACGGGGACTAACGGTAAAACCACGATCAGCCAATTATTAGCGCAATGGGCAAATCTTATTGGTTATAAAGCTGGTGTTATGGGCACAACAGGTAATGGTTTACTTACTGATTTAAAGCCTGCGGCAAATACTACTGGTAGTGCGATCGAGATCCAGCAAACGTTAGCGGATTTAGTCGAACAAGGCGCTGATTTTGCTGCGATGGAAGTCTCTTCTCATGGCCTAGTTCAAGGTCGAGTACGTGATCTGCATTTCAAAGCGAGTATTTTTACTAATCTAAGTCGTGATCATCTTGATTATCATGGCAACATGCAAAATTATGCTGATGCAAAGAAATCGCTTTTCACTGAGCATGATGCTGGCGTGCCGATCATTAATGCAGATGATGCTATCGGTGCTGAGTGGCTCCATGATCTACCGCATGCGGTCGCTGTTGCTATTAAACCTGAAGCGGTTGCTAACCATGCGGGCTTAAAGCTTTGGGCAACAGAGGTGCAGTTCAGTACTCAAGGTGTCACCATTGCGTTTGATTCTAGTTGGGGGCAAGGTAAATTCACGGCACCTTTAGTGGGTTCATTTAATGCCACTAACTTGTTGCTGGCGCTAGCAACATTATTGGCGACGAACCATTCAATGGCTGAATTGCTGGCGAAAGCGCCACAGTTACAAGCTGTGATTGGGCGTATGGAAGTTTTTCAAGACACTGACAAAGCGATGATGGTGGTTGACTATGCTCACACGCCAGACGCACTAGAAAAAGCGTTGCAAGCACTACGTGTACATTGTGACGGTAAGCTATGGTGTATCTTTGGCTGTGGTGGCGACCGTGATAGCGGTAAACGCCCGATGATGGCTGAAGTTGCCGAGCGTCTTGCAGATCAAATTATCTTAACTGACGATAACCCTCGTAGTGAAGATCCTAAGGTCATTGTTGCTGATATGCTAGCAGGCTTAACCGCGCCGCAATCTGCAACAGTGATCCATGATCGTGCTACGGCTTGTCGTCATGCATTCACTCATGCTTCTCATCAAGACATTATTTTGGTGGCAGGTAAAGGGCATGAGGATTACCAAATTTTAGCGGATTGTACGATCCATTATTCTGACCGTGAAACGGTTGCTGCATTATTGAAGGAATTGGCATGATTGAGGTTCAATTAAGTCAGCTTGCATCGGTATTAAATGCCGAGCTTATTGGTGCGGACACTTCAATTTCTGCTGTATCAACAGATACGCGAAATATCCCATCAGAAACGCTCTTTATTGCATTAAAAGGCGAGCGTTTTGATGCCCACGATTTTTGCCAAACGGCTAAAGATAACGGTGCTAAAGCTCTGTTGGTAAGTAAACGCTTACCTGTCGACTTGCCTCAGTTAGTGGTAACAGATACGCGTATTGCTTTGGGGCAAATGGGCGCATGGCTAAAAGCGGAAATGACCCAAAAACACGGTTTAAAAACATTAGCGCTAACAGGTAGCTGCGGTAAAACCACAGTAAAAGAAATGTCTGCAGCTATTCTCGCAACTAAAGGCAATGTATTAGCGACAGCGGGCAACTTTAATAACGACATTGGTGCACCATTAACACTACTGCGCTTAACGCCTGAGTACCAATACGCAGTGATTGAACTTGGTGCAAACCACCAACAAGAGATTTCCTATACCACTAATTTAGTCAAACCTGATGTCGCACTCATTAACAACTTGGCTGCAGCACATCTTGAAGGTTTTGGTTCACTAAAAGGGGTAGCAAAAGCCAAAGGTGAAATTTTTGAAGGGTTAAGTGATGGTGGGATTGCCATTGTTAATCTTGATTCTAATGATTTACCGCTATGGCAACCATTGCTTGCTCAACATCAAGTGCTTACCTTTTCTGCAACTGCGTCTGATGCGGATTACCACGCCGAGCAGATAAACATTAACGCTCAAGGGTTAGCCTGTTTTACAATGTGCACCCCGATTGGCAAGGTTGACGTTAATTTAACGCTTGCGGGTATGCACAACGTGGCAAATGCACTTGCAGCGGCAGCACTAACTATCTCGTTAGGTGCAACGCTAGCTGAAGTAAAAGCAGGGCTAGAGACCATGGCGAACGTGAAAGGTCGTTTAGATATTACCGAGCCTCGTGCGGGTTTACGTCTGATTGATGATACGTACAACGCCAGTGTTGCAGCAGTTAAAGCCGCGATTGATGTATTAGCCAATTTCCAAGGTCAGCGTTATTTCATCTTAGGTGATATGGCTGAACTGGGGGATGAAAGCGATAACCTTCACCGTGAAGTGGGCGAGTATGCGCAAGCCAAACAGCTTGATTGTGTGATGACGTTTGGTCGTGCAAGTGCTGTGGTTAGCGATTTAAACCAAGGGCAACACTTCACCGATAAAACGGCGCTTATCGCATTACTTAAACAACAATTACAACAACATTTTAGTCAACCTGACTTTGAGCAAGTCACAGTGCTTGTTAAAGGCGCAAGAAGCTCGAAAATGGAAGACGTTATTGCAGCATTGCAGGATGATAAATAATGATTTACTGGTTAGCTGAACAGTTTCAGTCAACGATCCCGTTTTTCCGCTTGTTCGAGTATCTCACGTTCCGTGCGATCATGAGTATCCTAACAGCGTTACTTTTCTCGTTATGGATGGGACCTCGTCTCATTGCCCGTTTGCAGATGCTGCAAATTGGACAGGTGGTACGTAACGAAGGCCCTGAATCTCACTTCAGTAAGCGTGGTACGCCAACCATGGGCGGTATCATGATCCTTGCTGCGATCACTTTTACGGTACTGCTCTGGTGTGACTTAACTAACCCTTATGTTTGGGCTGTACTCATCGTGATGTTGGGCTATGGTGCAGTAGGCTTTGTTGATGATTACCGTAAAGTGGTACGTAAAAACACCGATGGTTTGATTGCGCGTTGGAAGTACTTCTGGCAGTCAGCTATCGCATTAGTTGTTGCTTTTGCGCTATATGCTTACGGTAAAGATACAGCTGCAACCCAATTAGTTGTGCCTTTCTTTAAAGATGTAATGCCTCAGCTAGGCTTGTTCTACATCGTGATGACTTACTTTGTGATTGTCGGTACCAGTAACGCAGTTAACCTAACTGATGGTCTTGATGGCTTAGCGATTATGCCAACAGTGATGGTATCAGCTGGCCTTGCTTTCATTGCCTGGGCAACGGGTAACTTTAACTACGCAGAATACCTTCATATTCCGTACATCAAAGATGCTGGCGAGCTAGTGATTGTATGTACTGCTATCGTTGGTGCTGGTCTTGGTTTCTTATGGTTTAACACCTATCCAGCACAAGTCTTTATGGGCGATGTTGGCTCATTGGCATTAGGTGGCGCACTGGGCACGATTGCCGTACTTGTTCGTCAAGAGCTACTACTTGTGATCATGGGCGGTGTATTTGTAATGGAAACGGTATCTGTGATCCTACAGGTAGGTTCATACAAACTACGTAGTCAACGTATTTTCCGTATGGCACCGATTCATCACCATTACGAACTAAAAGGCTGGACAGAGCCACGTGTTATCGTGCGTTTTTGGATTATTACACTGATGTTGGTATTGATTGCGTTAGCAACACTTAAGGTACGTTAAAAATGAAAGGCTTGGCAGGTGTGAATACGATCGTTGTGATCGGTCTAGGGATGACAGGGCTTTCTGTTGTTAATCATTTAATGCGTTTACCGCAATCATTGACCATCAAAGTGATTGATACCCGTGACAATCCACCTGACCAAGATCAACTGCCCGAGTCGGTAGCGTTATGCAGCGGGCAATGGAATACCGAATGGTTATTGTCCGCTGACATGATCATTGCAAGCCCAGGTATAGCATTAGCAACACCAGAGCTTGTACTCGCAGCTGAAGCAGGCGTAGAAATCATTGGTGATATCGAACTGTTTGCTCGTGAAGTTGATAAACCTGTCGTTGCGATCACTGGCTCTAATGGTAAAAGTACCGTAACGAGTCTAGTGGGAGAAATGGCGAAAGAAGCCGGTATTGATGTCGGTGTTGGCGGTAATATCGGCTTTGCTGCACTTGATATGCTAGCGCAGCAACATCAGTTATATGTGCTAGAGCTTTCTAGCTTTCAATTAGAAACGACATCCTCTCTTGAATTAACCGCTGCGGTTTATCTCAACCTTTCTGAAGATCACATGGATCGCTACCCTGGTGGATTAGCACAATATAGCCAAGCCAAAATGCGCATTTTTGATCATGCAAAGCTGGCTGTTTTCAATCGTGATGATTTAGCCACAAAACCGACTCAGTTTAGTGGATCGATGACAAGCTTTGGTTTTGATGAACAGGCTTATGGCATTGTTTTAGTCGATGGTAAAGAGTGGTTAGCTGTGAACGGCGAAGCAGTGATGGCGGTAGCCGACATTGCTTTAGTGGGGCGTCACAATGTTGCTAACTGTTTAGCGGCACTTGCGCTTGCTGATGCTGCAGGTATTCCGCGTGATGCATCATGTCGTGCAATGCAGCATTACACAGGCCTTGCGCACCGTTGCCAGTTGGCGGTTAATCGTCATGGAGTGCGCTGGGTCAATGATTCTAAAGCGACCAACCTTGCAAGTACCTTAGCAGCATTAAACGGTTTACAGCTTGAAGGGAAATTACACTTATTAATGGGTGGTGATAGCAAAGGTGCTGAGTTTAGTGAACTAAAACCGGTTCTCGCTGACTTAAACGTACAGCTTTATAGCTTTGGTCGCGATCGACACTTATTTGATGATGTAACTAGCAACGTTATCAGTGTTGAAACCATGAGCGAAGCAATGGAGCAAGTGAGCCGTACCGTCCAATCTGGCGATATGGTGTTGTTATCTCCTGCCTGTGCTAGTTGGGATCAATTTGCCAACTTTATGGCACGTGGTGATGCGTTTGTTGAGCAAGCGATTAAGTTACAAGATTCGGTTTCAGGAAATAGTTAATGTTTAAAATGATCCGTAATGGATTCGCTGCTGTGGGGGGCTGGTTTGTTAAACCAAGTAAGCCCTGTTTATATGATCGTCAATTAGTTTGGATTGCGATTGCATTGATGGTCACCGGTCTTGTGATGGTGACATCAGCTTCTGTACCTGTAGCGACACGCCTTACTGGCATTCCTTTTTATTTTGCTTATCGTCACGCTTTCTTTCTGGTTGGTGCCTTAGTGATCGCAGCCATTGTGCTGCAAGTTCCACTCACTCGATGGAAGCAGTTAAGTGTGCCGATGTTGTTTACATCGATAGTTCTACTGGCTGTCGTATTAATCATCGGTCGTTCAGTTAACGGTGCGGCACGTTGGATCCCACTGGGTATTTTTAACTTGCAGCCAGCCGAAGTGGCAAAGCTTTCCCTGTTTATTTTCCTCGCGGGTTACCTTGTTCGCCAGTACAACCAAGTTCGTGGTACTTTCATTGGCTTTTTAAAGCCGCTTGGCGTACTTGGTATTCTTTGTATGCTATTGTTGATGCAGCCGGACTTGGGTTCATCCGTGGTTATGTTTGTTGGTACTATCGGCATGCTATTTATTGCCGGTGCCAAGTTATGGCAATTCTTAATGATGTTAGGTACTGCACTCGTCGGCATTGCCTTTTTGATCATTTTAGAACCTTACCGTATGCGCCGTGTGACCTCGTTCCTTGACCCATGGCAAGATCCTTACGGTAGTGGTTACCAGCTTACCCAATCCTTAATGGCATTTGGTCGTGGTGAATGGTTTGGACAAGGGCTAGGTAACTCGATTCAGAAACTGGCTTACCTTCCTGAAGCACATACTGACTTCGTATTTGCCGTACTAGCAGAAGAGCTAGGGCTTGCAGGTGTGATTGTGGTTCTGTGCTTACTGTTTGCACTGGTTTATAAAGCCCTGATGATTGGACGTAAATGTCTTGAAACTGGTCAGCTATTTGGCGGTTTTCTTGCGTTTGGCTTTGGCTTTTGGTTTGCATTCCAAACTCTTGTAAACGTCGGTGCTGCAGTCGGCATTGTGCCAACCAAAGGTCTAACATTGCCGCTGATCAGTTACGGTGGTTCCAGTCTGTTTATTATGGCAGCTGCAGTTGCTATTTTGATCCGCATCGATTTTGAGCAGCGTATTGCCGCCAAATTTGAATCTGACGAGCCAGCTGAAGTGGATGACGAAGCGCTGGATAATATGGATGGTGCAGTCGAGCAAATTGCGATTGACCCAGAGGCTTTACTTGATGGGCCTACTCAATTAGAGAACGATAAAAAAGACGCTCATGACAAAGAATAAACGTTTATTAGTAATGGCAGGTGGCACTGGTGGTCACGTTTTTCCAGGGCTTGCCGTTGCACAGAAATTACAGCAAGAAGGCTGGGAGATCCGCTGGCTAGGTACCGCAGATCGTATGGAAGCCGATTTAGTACCAAAGCATGGTATTGAAATTGATTTCATTAAAGTAAAAGGCTTACGTGGTCAAGGTGTACTGCGCTTACTGACAGCGCCTTTTAAAATTGTTGGTGCGATTTTACAAGCCCGTAAATACATCAAAGCATGGCAACCTGATGTTGTGCTTGGTATGGGGGGGTATGTGAGTGGCCCTGGCGGCGTCGCAGCATGGTTATCAGGTGTACCAGTTGTACTGCATGAGCAAAATGCAGTAGCAGGTTTAACTAACCAATGGCTATCTAAAATTGCAGCTAAAGTACTGCAAGCCTTCCCTGGTGCATTCCCAAACAAAGAAGTGGTGGGAAACCCTGTACGCCATGATGTCACTGTCTTGGCCGCACCTACAGAACGTTTTGCTGAACGCACTGGTCCTATTCGCATTCTAGTGATGGGTGGCAGTCAAGGTGCACGTATTTTGAACCAAACTATGCCAGAAGTGGCGAAAGTGTTAGGTGATAGCGTGACGATTTGGCATCAAGCGGGTAAAGGCAATCAACAATCTACCGATCAAGCTTATACCGAGCAAACTTCTACCCCACATAAAGTCACCGAGTTCATCGATGATGTTGCCGCTGCCTACAGCTGGGCAGATCTGGTTGTTTGTCGCTCAGGCGCATTAACGGTTTCAGAACTATCGGCAGCAGGTGTGGGCGCTATTTTTGTTCCATTTATGCATAAAGATCGCCAGCAAGCATTAAACGCAGATCATCTGGTGCAGTGTGGCGCAGCAAAAATGATAGAACAAATGGATCTGACCGTGTCAGGTTTAGCTCAAGAAATACAACAATTAGATCGTCATGCGTTAGAGCAAATGGCATGTGCAGCACGTGATGCTGCCATCATTGATGCTGATGAACGTGTGGCGACTGTGATCAAATCACTGGCAAAAAATTAAGACGGGAACAAAGTGATGAGTAAACTGGATAACCAGCAATTAGCAAAAATTCGTACAATGGTGCCTGAGATGCGCCGTGTAGAGCGAATTCACTTTGTTGGCATTGGTGGAGCAGGCATGAGCGGTATTGCTGAAGTGCTTGTTAACGAAGGCTACCGTATCAGTGGTTCTGATATTGCGCCTAATGCTGTGACTAACCGTTTAACGGCAAAAGGTGCAGAGATCTTCTTTGGTCACTCAGCTGAAAACGTACAAGGTGCAAGTGTTGTTGTTGCATCAACAGCTATTAGCAAAGAAAACCCTGAGCTAATGGCGGCAACAGAACTTCGTATTCCAGTGGTTCGCCGTGCTGAAATGTTGGCAGAGCTAATGCGTTACCGTCATGGTATTGCGATTGCGGGAACACACGGTAAAACCACAACAACGGCGCTTACGACACAGATTTATTCTGAAGCAGGCTTAGATCCAACGTTTGTTAACGGTGGTTTGGTGAAAAGTGCAGGTACTAATGCACGTTTAGGTTGTAGCCGTTACTTGATTGCAGAAGCGGATGAAAGTGATGCGTCGTTCTTGCACTTACAGCCTATGGTGTGTGTAGTTACTAACATCGAAGCCGACCATATGGATACTTATGGCGGCGATTTTGAAGTATTAAAGCAAACCTTCATTGATTTCCTACATAATTTGCCATTCTATGGTTTAGCCGTAATGTGTATTGATGATCCAGTGGTACGTGAATTATTACCACGAGTGGGTCGTCCAATGCTGACGTATGGTTTTGCAGAAGATGCTGACGTTCGTTTGGTTAACTACACTCAAACAGGTCAACAAGGCCACTTTACAGTTCAACGTAAAGGTAAGCCTGAGCTGGATATTACGTTAAATATTCCTGGTAAACACAATGCATTGAATGCGACCGCTGCAATTGCTGTTGCAACGGAAGAAGGTGTTGATGATGACGCTATCTTACGTGCATTAGTTGAGTTTGAAGGCACTGGTCGTCGCTTTGATCATTTAGGTGAATTTGAAACGGGCAATGGTAAAGTGATGCTGGTGGATGATTACGGTCACCACCCAAGCGAAGTCGATGTAACGATCAAAGCCGCACGTGCTGGTTGGGAAGATAAGCGCTTAGTAATGATCTTCCAGCCGCACCGTTATAGCCGTACTCGGGATTTATACGATGATTTTGCAAATGTGCTTGATCAAGTCGATGTGCTGGTTATGCTAGATGTTTATGCTGCAGGCGAAGCGCCAATCGCTGGTGCCGATGGTCGAGCATTGTGTCGAACTATTCGTTCTCGCGGTAAGATTGATCCTATTTTCGTACCAGAAAAAGAAGAATTACCCGCGGTATTGGCGAATATTATTCAAAATGATGATTTAGTTTTGACACAAGGTGCAGGTGATGTCGGCAAAATAGCGCGTCAGCTTGCAGAAATGAAGCTAAATATCGAGATCATGCAAAAAGACGTATAAGTTTGTTATAACGTCAAGCATTCACCTGTAAGTAAATGGTAATGACTGGCTATGGATTGGTTACACAATAGCCAGTTATGCTATTTTTTTCGGTATTTGAGTAGATATACACAAAATTATTCTCAGGTTATGCGCGGAAAACGCTTAATGAGTGTTGGAGTGGGTCGAGTTGCTCGGTATAATCGTTCAACTTTGCTTATTATACCTGAGATAGCTGACAGCTTATTTTTACCGCAAGGTTGGATAAAGCTGAAATGGTAAGGCGAATAGTAAACAATGACTGAAGAAGTCTTAGACCAAGAGCATGTACTCCCATCTCCAAAAAAGCGTTCGCGCTGGGGAGGATTGGCGTTTTTCATCTTTGTCATTGGTTTCACGGTTTGGTTATTCAGTGCTACAAAAGATTGGATGACGGATACTAACCGACTGCCTTTGTCACAATTAGTGATTCAGGGGCAATTGCATTATCTAACCAAAGACAATGTACGCCAGGCAATATTAACTATCGATCATCTTGGCACCTTTATGACCCAAGATGTGGATACAATTCAGGCGCATTTAGAAGCGCTACCTTGGGTAGCTCATGCTTCTGTTCGTAAACAATGGCCTGACACAATAAAAGTTTTCATTGTGGAAAACCAACCAGTAGCGCAATGGGATCATAAATATTTGGTCAACACTGATGGTCAAGTATTTAAAGCGCCTGCTGAGCAAGTTGCCGATCTGAACCTTGCTAATCTATCTGGCCCTGAGGCGAGTAGTCCCGAGGTATTAGCAGCCTTGCGAGAAATGCGTCCCTTATTGAAAAACGCTGGCTTAAGTATCGCGTCGTTATCATTAAATGAACGTCGAGCTTGGCGGATACTATTATCGAATGGAATAACGCTCGAGTTGGGTCAAGAGGCTCGAATGGAGCGTCTTAAGCGTTTTATCGAAATTTATCCAGAACTCGTAAAACTGGATAGACCGATAGAATATGTGGATTTGCGTTATGATACTGGCGCAGCTGTGGGTTGGAAAACAATACCGGAACATGATGCTCATGTATCGGCTACCAAATAAGAGCGTGTGTTAATGACTAAGGCTGCAGATCAAAAACTTATCGTTGGTCTTGATATCGGCACATCCGAAGTTACGGCTTTGGTTGGGGAAGTGCTGCCTGATAACACAGTAAATGTTATCGGTATGGGAAGCAGTCCGTCACGCGGAATGGATAAAGGCGGGGTAAATGACCTCGAATCAGTGGTTAAGTCAGTTCAACGTGCTGTTGATAAAGCTGAGTTAATGGCTGAGTGCCAAATCAGTTCCGTGTACCTGTCGCTATCAGGTAAACATATTAGTTGCCAAACAGAAAATGGCATGGTGCCTATTTCTGAAAAAGAAGTGACTCAAGACGACGTCGACAATGTTATTCATACGGCGAAGTCAGTAAAATTAAGCGATGAACAACGAACGTTACATGTAATTCCTCAGGAATTTGCTATTGATTATCAAGAGGGCATCAAAAACCCTGTTGGTTTATCTGGGGTTCGTATGGAAGCCAGTGTCCATTTGATTACATGTCATAATGACATGGCGAAAAACATCGTGAAAGCAGTAGAGCGTTGTGGTCTAACGGTTGATCATCTGATTTTCTCAGGATTGGCCTCAAGCTACGCTGTACTGACACCAGATGAGCGAGAGCTAGGCGTATGCGTGGTCGATATCGGCGGCGGTACGATGGATCTGGCTATTTGGTCTGGTGGCGCATTGCGTCATGCGGAAGTAATTCCGTATGCGGGTAATGTGGTTACCAGTGATATTGCTTATGCATTTGGTACACCACCGGGTGACGCTGAAGATATTAAAGTGAAATACGGTTGTGCACTAAGTGAATTGGTGAGTAAAGATGCTAAAGTTGATGTTCCTAGTGTGGGAGGTCGACCATCGCGCAGCTTGCAAAGCCAAACACTGGCAGAAGTGATAGAGCCTCGTTACAGTGAATTGCTGGGGCTGGTTAATCAAAAGCTGTTAACAGTACAAGAACAGTTGCGTGAAGCGGGTGTCAAACACCACTTAGCCGCGGGCATCGTCCTAACCGGGGGCGCTGCACAAATGGAAGGTTTAACTGAGTGCGCTGAGCGAGTTTTCCGTCACCAAGTGCGTATTGGTCAACCTTTAGAGTTAAGTGGCTTAACTGACTATGTTCAGGCCCCGACTTACGCAACCGCAGTAGGATTACTGCACTACGGAAAGGACAGTCAATCATTTGATGAAAATGAATTAGAGCCAAAACGTTCGGTTTCTGGTTTATTTTCTCGAATTAGTGGTTGGTTAAAAAAAGAATTTTAAACCTGATGCGAACAGGATAACGGAGAGAACACATGTTTGAACCGATGATGGAAATGTCTGATGAAGCTGTAATTAAGGTCATTGGCGTTGGCGGCGGCGGCGGTAATGCTGTCGATCACATGGTACGTGAATCTATCGAAGGCGTTCAGTTCATTAGTGTAAACACTGATGCACAAGCCCTACGTAAAACAAGCGTAAGTACAGTTATTCAAATCGGTGGTGATATCACTAAAGGTTTGGGTGCGGGTGCTAACCCACAAGTGGGTCGTGATTCTGCGCTAGAAGACCGTGAAGCAATCAAGAAAGAGCTTGAAGGCTCTGACATGATCTTCATTGCAGCGGGTATGGGCGGTGGTACTGGTACAGGTGCTGCTCCAATCATTGCAGAAGTGGCAAAAGAGCTAGGTATTCTTACTGTTGCGGTGGTGACTAAACCATTTAGCTTCGAAGGTAAGAAGCGTATGGCATTTGCTGAGCAAGGTATCGATGAGCTTTCTAAGCACGTTGACTCATTAATCACGATTCCAAACGAGAAGCTACTTAAAGTACTTGGTCGTGGTATCACATTACTTGACGCATTTGCAAAAGCAAACGACGTTCTTAAGAACGCTGTTCAAGGTATTGCAGAGCTAATTACGCGTCCTGGTATGATCAACGTCGACTTTGCTGACGTTCGTACAGTGATGTCTGAAATGGGTCATGCGATGATGGGTAGCGGTGTTGCTTCTGGTGATGACCGTGCTGAAGAAGCGGCAGAAATGGCTATTTCAAGCCCACTTCTTGAAGATATCGATCTAGCTGGCGCGCGTGGTGTTCTTGTTAACATCACTGCTGGTATGGATATGCGTCTAGACGAATTTGAAACTGTGGGTAACACAGTGAAAGCATTCGCATCTGACAACGCAACTGTTGTTATTGGTACTTCTCTAGACCCAGAGATGACTGATGAACTACGTGTAACTGTAGTTGCAACAGGTATCGGCAAAGAAGTGAAGCCAGACATTACGCTAGTAACATCATCTAAGCCTGTTCAAGCTGCTGTAGCACAAGAAAAAACTGTTGCTGCAGAAGAGAAAACAGTAACTAACAATGATGGTCAAGCGACTGCGGCTAAGCCTCAAGCAGATCATGATTACTTAGATATTCCTGCGTTTTTGCGTAAACAAGCTGATTAATATCTATAGTTAATAGGGTAAAACTGCTTTAACGCAAAAAGTAAAAAGGTGATGGCATATTTATGTGACAACCATTTTACTGGAACCATAAGTTAATCAGTTAATTAGCGGTGCCTTTTGAGCTTATTCGAGGGCACTGATTTATCTTATTTGCAAATTATTTTGGATATTTAGTAGCTTATGGTATTATTTATGCCCATTTCGAAGATTAATAGTTGATAATGGGTTTTATTTAGCTTAGTTGCTTTATAACAAAAGTTTGTTTAACAGTTGAGATATGAGCAGATGATCAGACAACGTACACTTAAAAGCATTGTGCAAACGACCTATGTGGGTCTCCACTCTGGGCGTAAAGTGACGCTTACTCTACGTCCTGCGGCCGCTAATACTGGCGTGATTTATCGTCGCACGGATCTAAATCCACCTGTGGATTTTCCTGCTAATGCAGATTCTGTCCGCGACACCATGCTATGTACAGCTCTTGTAAATGAAGAGGGCGTGCGTATTTCTACGGTTGAGCACTTGAATGCAGCACTAGCAGGTATGGGTATCGATAATGTTATTATCGAAGTAAACGCACCAGAAATTCCAATTATGGATGGTAGTGCGAGCCCATTTATCTACCTGCTTCAATCTGCGGGTATTGAAACGTTGAATACGCCAAAGCGTTTTCTTCGAATCAAAAAGCCTGTTCGCATTGAAGATGGCGACAAGTGGGCGGAGCTCGTTCCTTACAACGGTTTCCGTCTAGATTTTGCTATCGAGTTTAACCACCCTGCGATTGAATCAGATCAGCAGCGTCTAGTGTTAGATTTTTCAAGCCAGTCTTTTGTTAAAAATATTAGCCGCGCGCGTACCTTTGGTTTCATGCGTGATATCGAGTATCTACAATCACAAAACTTATGTTTAGGTGGTAGTTTCGATAATGCTATCGTACTGGACGATTACCGCATCCTGAATGATGACGGCTTACGTTTTGACAATGAGTTAGTAACCCACAAAGTATTAGACGCCATTGGTGACTTATACATGTGTGGTCACAACATCATTGGTGAAATGCGCGCTTATAAATCAGGTCATGCGTTAAATAACAAGTTGTTACGTGCAGTATTAGCAGATCAAGAAGCTTACGAGTGGTCTACCTTTGAAGATGAGCAGCAAGTACTGATTACTTTTGCTCAACCAGGTATGGTTCTCGCTTAATACCATTGCGAAGCAAGAATTAAAAAAACGCCGAACTTCATGTTCGGCGTTTTTGTATCTATTCATTACTGTCTTTTCTTCATAGCCAATTGTGCCAGCCGTTCTAATCGCTTTTTTACTTTATCTGGTGCAGTTGCCGCTGTTGCTAATAAGTGTTGTGCGGCTACATCAGAAATTGGTTTTTGCACAATATCAGGGATCTTATTCTGTTTTTGCTCTTGAATCGCAGCAAGTGCGGGGTTGACCTTAATTTCAATGTCTTGCAATTTGGGTAACAGCTTTTCTCTTAGCTTCATGATCAGTTGATGACGCTCATAATTGAGTCGCATCGACCATGCCGCAGAGGCAGTTTCAATAATCAATATCCCCTGACGGTAATTACTCACACGACAATGTTCAGTACCATTGACATGTTGTTTTACTGCTTTATTAAGCTGACTTAATGCAATCGCGCGTTGCTGAATATTATTAAGTCCAGTTTCTTCTAAAATATCACCCGTAGTTTGCGGACGATGATCTCTCATGGCTTGTGATCCTAGGTAATGCAGTCAGATAGAGTAAAATTTTGCGGATATGATCCTAATTTTGCGAATATAAAAAGCGCTCTGGCCGCTTTTCCCATAGGCGATGACACTATTATGACTTATTATATCATTCATATAGGTTAATATATCTGGAAAGATGTGCCTGTTTGCGTTGTGACTTAATTCGCTGTAATTAAGTTATCAATAGTTTTTCCTCTTCATTGTTTACGGTTATTACAAAACAACCCTTGAAAAAAGAACTGTTCGACGCAATATCAGGTACTACACAGTTTCAGGAATATCCTCTTAGTCACCATTGTGGCGATTCTAGTGGGACAGGGATTGCTTAAGGTCCCCCAGAGAATGAAACCAAGATTAAGCGATTCAGCAATAGAACGCTGATATAACAAAGAGAAAACGGCATCGCCATGTTATCAAAACTACTGACTAAAATTATCGGTAGCCGTAACGACCGCACTCTGCGTCGTATGCGCAAAATTGTTGATCAAATCAATAAGCTAGAACCTCAATTTGAAAGCCTGCAAGATCATGAGCTGCAAGCAAAAACAGCTGAATTTCGTGAGCGTTTAGATCAAGGCGAAACGCTAGATCAACTATTACCGGAAGCCTTCGCGACAGTTCGTGAAGCATCAAAACGTATTTACGGTATGCGTCACTTCGATGTCCAGCTGCTAGGCGGTATGGTACTGAATGACTGTAAAATTGCAGAAATGCGTACAGGTGAAGGTAAAACCTTAACAGCTACCTTGCCTTCATACCTTAATGCCTTAACAGGCAAAGGTGTTCACATCGTAACAGTGAACGACTACCTTGCGGCACGTGACGCAGAAACTAACCGTGCGTTATTTGAATTCCTTGGCATGACTGTTGGCGTAAACGTACCTAACATGGCACCGCATGCTAAGAAAGAAGCTTACGCTGCTGATGTACTTTACGGTACAAACAATGAGTTTGGCTTTGACTATTTGCGCGATAACATGGCATTCCGCCCAGAAGATCGTGTTCAACGTGAACGCTTCTTCGCTGTTGTCGATGAGGTTGACTCAATCTTAATCGATGAAGCACGTACCCCTCTTATCATTTCAGGCCCTGCTGAAGATAGCTCTGAAATGTACATCAAAGTTAACGCACTGATCCCACAACTTGTTCGCCAAGATAAAGAAGACAGCGAAGAATACCGTGGTGAAGGTCACTACACCGTTGATGAAAAATCAAAACAAGCGCACTTAACTGAAAATGGTCAAGAGTTCGTTGAAGAGTTATTAATCAAAAATGGCTTGATGGCTGAGCACGATACCCTGTACTCACCTGCGAACATTAGCTTGCTACACCACGTTAATGCTGGCTTACGTGCACACGTACTATTTGAAAAAGACGTTGATTACATCGTTCAAGACGACGAAGTTATCATCGTTGACGAACACACTGGTCGTACAATGCCAGGTCGTCGTTGGTCTGAAGGTCTTCACCAAGCGGTTGAAGCGAAAGAAGGCGTGAAGATCCAAAATGAAAACCAAACGCTAGCGTCTATCACATTCCAGAACTACTTCCGTTTATACGAAAAACTTTCTGGTATGACAGGTACGGCAGATACTGAAGCGTTTGAATTCCAGTCTATCTATGGTCTAGATACAGTTGTTCTTCCAACTAACCGTCCTATGGCGCGTATCGATAACGGCGATTTAGTCTACATGACTGAAGCTGAGAAATTCGCAGCAATTAGCCAAGATATCAAAGAGCGTGTAGGCAATGGTCAGCCATGTCTTGTAGGTACAGTATCGATTGAAAAATCTGAGCTGCTATCTAACGCACTGAAGAAAGAAGGCATTAAGCACAACGTACTGAATGCTAAATTCCACGAAAAAGAAGCGGATATCATTGCAGAAGCGGGTGCCCCAGGTGCGGTAACTATCGCAACTAACATGGCAGGTCGTGGTACCGATATCATGCTAGGTGGTTCGTGGAAGACGGATGTTGAGAAATTAGACAACCCAACAGAAGAGCAAATCGCGAACATTAAAGCGAAGTGGCAAGAAAAGCACGACGCTGTTTTAGCTTCTGGTGGTCTACACATCATTGGTACTGAGCGTCACGAATCTCGTCGTATTGATAACCAGTTACGTGGTCGTGCAGGTCGTCAGGGTGATGCTGGTTCATCTCGTTTCTACCTATCAATGGAAGATGGCTTAATGCGTATCTTCGCATCTGATCGTGTATCAGGCATGATGAAGAAGCTTGGTATGGAAGAAGGTGAAGCGATTGAGCATCCATGGGTATCAAAAGCGATTGAAAACGCACAACGTAAAGTTGAAGGTCGTAACTTTGATATTCGTAAGCAGCTGCTTGAATTTGATGACGTAGCGAATGACCAACGTAAAGTGGTTTACGAACTACGTGATGAGTTAATGCAAGCTGATGATATCAGCGAAATGATCGAGCATAACCGCGAAGACGTATTAAACGCGTTGATGGATAGCTACATTCCACCTCAATCACTTGAGGAAATGTGGGATATCGAAGGTTTAGAAACGCGTCTGAAAGAAGATTACGATCTTGAGCTTCCTATCCAGCACTGGCTTGATACTGAAGACAAACTTTACGAAGAAGCGCTACGTGAGCGTATCGTAGAGAAAGCACTAGAAGTATACCGCGAGAAAGAATCTGTTGTGGGTGCTGAAGTGTTACGTAACTTCGAGAAGACTGTGATGCTACAGAACCTTGATACGCTATGGAAAGAACACTTAGCGGCAATGGATCACCTGCGTCAAGGTATTCACCTACGTGGTTACGCGCAGAAGAACCCGAAACAAGAGTACAAGCGTGAGTCGTTTGAACTGTTTGAAGAAATGCTTGATAACTTGAAGAGTGATGTTATCTCGATCCTAAGTAAGGTTCGTGTACAGCAGCAAGAAGAAGTTGATCGCATGGAAGAAGAGCGTCGTCAAATGGCAGAAATGCTAGCACGTCGCCAACAGTTCGAGCATCAAAGTGCTGAAAACCAAATTGTAGATGAATCATCACAAGAAGCAGGTGAGTCTCAAGGTACTTATGAGCGTGAAGAGCGCAAAGTAGGTCGTAATGAGCCTTGTCCTTGTGGTTCTGGCAAGAAGTACAAGCAATGTCACGGTAAGATCAGCTAAGATTTTATCCTGATAATAAAAAAGTCGCTCTCGGGCGACTTTTTTGTTGCTTATTTTTCGCGTTAATTTACTTATTTGTAAGTAAATGATTAAGCGAAACAGCGTTGGATTTTTTCAAGTACTGGGGTATTGGCCTCTGGGAAGGCATAATCCGCGAGTTGGCTTATCGCCACCCATTCGCCCGGTTGTCCCTCTTTACCAAAAGCTTCACCATTAAATTGGTGAATAAGAAAGAAATCAAACTTAAGTGATTTATCTGGATAGTCATGAGCAAGGGCGATAAAAGGCTCAACCTTTATTGCTTCAATACCGACTTCTTCATGTAATTCACGGATCACTGCTTGCTCTGCCGTTTCGCCTGCTTCGACTTTACCGCCAGCAAACTCCCAGAATCCACCCTGATGGGCTTTATCTGCACGTCGAGTAATAAAGATATGCTTTTTATCACTATCTAAAATAATGCCCGCAGCAATCCAAATTTGCTTTTTATCCATGTGATCAGTAACCCATATCTTCAGACCAGCCATCAGAATCAGACAGATCTGGTGCGCCTGGAATTGATTTTTCTTCGTCTGCCCATTCACCTAAATCGATAAGTTGGCAACGCTTACAGCAAAAAGGACGAAATGGACTCTGCTCACCCCATACCACATCAGTTTTACAGGTTGGACATTTCACGACAGTGATATTGTCGTTGGTATTGGTTGTAGATTGAGACACAAAAACCTCAGCAAATAGCTAGTTTGAATTCAAGATCACTTGCAACAGGTTCACCTTCGGTAAAAGGTGAAAAACGGATAGCAAAGCGATTACGGTGTCCCGATATCATAGGATAAACGCCGTCTTCAGCGCAAATTTCTAGCCTTAGTAAACAAGCATCTTCAGCATCGTATTGGAAGAAGCCATTACGGGCATGATGAGTTTTATATTGCGCTGTTTCCCTAATCAATTTTAGCCACAGGTTTAAGGCGTCTTGCAGTTCGTCTAACTCACCAAGCCATGCTCTCATCGCACTTTGCTTTTCTTCATTAGGCAGGTGTAGCCAGTGATGCAGTGAAGGAAGATCGAAACAGCAGCTGCCACCAGGGATAGAAAAGCGTTGTTTAATACTGGAAAGGAAACGATCTTCACGCAGGCTTTGACCTAAACGTGGTGATGAAATTAGAGCTTTGTGGGCTTGCTCCATGGCATCGATCATTTGCTGTAGTGCATATTCATCGACACCATCGATATTGAGCCAGCTTTTTAATTGTTGGCGCTGTTTATCAATGTCTTTTGCTAGATCAGTTTTGACTTGGACTTGATCAAGGATCTCTAGCAAATCAAACAGTGCATTAAAGAAGATTTTATATTGCCATGGATCGTTTTGGTTACTGCTGTGCTGCATTTGTCGCAAGAGATAATCAAGACGTAAATAGATACGGACTTTCTCCGTTAAAGGGTGTTCATAGCGCGTGATTTGCGAAGTTTGCATAAGGGGATTACCAAACAGGAACCAAGTTAAGAATAAGAATTATCAGTGGTTAGACAAAATATTACTACTGATCTTGGCTCATTTTGAGATATTGCAGGTGAAGTTGCTCTACTTGCGAAACAAGGGCTTTATTATCGCCATTGTTAGTGATGACATCATCAGCGGCATCAAGTCGTTGATCGCGAGAAGCTTGGCTCGCCAATATGTTTTTGATCTGCTCAACAGAGACATTGTCACGTTGCTGGGTACGCTCTATTTGTACCTGTTCGTCCACATCAACAACCAGTAAACGGTTAGTCATAGTTTGCAGATTATTTTCCACCATCAGTGGAACAACCAAAAGGCAATAAGGGGATTGGCTTTGGTTGATGTCTTGCTGCATTTTTTCGCGGATCAATGGATGAAGTAAATTATTCAGCCATGCCTTTAACTCTGGTTGGCTAAAAATAGCATCACGTAACTTGGCACGATTTAACGTACCATCTTCAAGTAAGATCTCTTTGCCACATTTTTCAATAATGGCATTTAGGCCAAAGGTGTTGGGTTCAACCACTTCTCGAGCGACAATATCAGCATCAACAATATCGATGCCGTAGGTGTCTGCAAAAAGGTTAGCAACCGTGGTTTTACCGCTACCAATACCACCTGTTAGGCCAATAACAAGGCTCATTAATTACATTCCTAAGTATGATGTTAAATACCAGTCGATAATTGGTGTGCCCCAAAGCATTGCGATCCATCCAGCAATAGCAAGGTAAGGGCCAAATGAGAATGGCGTTTGGTTATCAGCGTCTTGCATCTTAAGTAATACAAGGCCACATAGCGCACCGACAAGAGATGATAATAACACAACGAAAGGCAGTAATTGCCAGCCAAGCCATGCACCTAATGCGGCAAGTAGTTTGAAGTCACCGTAGCCCATGCCATCTTTTTTAGTTAGCAGTTTAAATACCCAGAACACACTCCACAGCGATAAATAACCAGCCATCGCACCGATCACTGAATCGGTTAGCGATACAGGACTAATACCAGCTACCGATAATAAGATACCCGTCCACATTAATGGCAAGGTGATTTGATCGGGCAGTAGCATTTTATCGATATCGATAAAGGTTAGTGCGATTAACGCGAAGGTAAAAAAGATCACTGCCAGTGACCACCAAGATGGTGGCAACATTAATGATACGGTTAAGCTCATTGCAGCTGTCAGTAACTCAATAGCAGGGTAGCGTTTACTGATCGGTGCTTTGCATTCTTTGCATTTGCCGCCAAGTACTAGCCAACTGATCACTGGAATATTTTCTAGCGCGCTAATAGCATGATTACAGTGCGGGCAGCGTGAACGTGGCACACTCAAATTAAATACACTGTCGTTTTGCTCTGCGTTGATTTCAGGGAAACACTCTTGGCATTCCTGACGCCATTGACGCTCCATCATGATAGGCAGGCGATAGATCACCACGTTTAAAAAGCTACCGACAAGCAAACCAAAAATAACGGCAAAAAGAGGGTAAAGCCAAGGGTAATAATCAAGTACTGCCATGAGAGGATCTCTTAAAAATGATGAAGTTATTGTAAGGCAATCGGCTAGGTGATCCTAGCCGATGGGAGGGGAGATAAGTAAAAAAGAATTAACCGATAACACTCATTAAGGTGAAAATTGGCATATACATCGCTACCAGTAAGCCACCGATCAAGCCACCCAGAATAATGATGATGAAAGGCTCTAAAATTTGATCAAGGTTATCAACGGTATTATCGACATCTGCTTCATAGATTTGCGCCATTTTATTGAGCATGTCATCAAGCGCACCAGATTCTTCACCGATCATTACCATTTGCAGCATAAGCTCTGGAAAAACGCCCGACTGACGTAGTGCTAAATACAAAGGCATACCGCCAGCGGTACTTTCATAAACTTCTTCAATGGCTCTTTCAATGTATAAGTTGCCACAGGTTCTCCCTGCTGATTGAATACCTGATAGCAGCGGAATACCTGCCATAAAAGTAGTAGCTAAAGTGCGGGCAAAACGGGCAATGGTGGCTTTGAGTAATACATCACCAAAGATAGGCAGTTTTAATACAAACTTATTGGATTTATAGCGAAAATCGTCCGACTTCTTATAAAAATAACGGTAGAGAAAAACAATCGATGCAATACCTATTGCCATATAGGTGCCATAGGCAATAAGAAAGTCTGATGCATGCATGACGATTTGAGTAAAGAAAGGCAATTCAGCGCCAAAGCTTGAAAATATCTGGGCAAATTGCGGGATAACAAAAACCAGCATTAGAACAGTTACCAGCACAGCCGTTAGCATCACCATGGATGGGTAAATCATGGCTTTGATGACTTTTTTACGCATGGCTTCGTTTTTTTCACGGTAAACTGCAATACGGGCAAAGACTTGCCCGAGGTGACCAGTTTGCTCACCAGTTGCTACTAAATCACAGTAGAATTTATCAAATAGTGGCGAGCTAGAGCGCATGGCACTGGAAAGGGAAGCGCCTGATTCTACTTGGGTGGTGATTTGCAATAAGGTGGCGCGCATTTCAGCTTTGTTATAACTGCTTGCCATTAATTGCAAGGCTTGAACAACAGGAACACCGGATTCAATCATGGTGGCAAGCTGGCGGGTGACTGCGGTGACATCTTCCCCTTTCATTTGGTCGCGCATTTTTGCCAAAATCGAAGGCGAGGTTTTCTTTATTTTCTTAATAATGATCTTTTGTTCAAGCAGTTGTTGGCGAACTTCCTGTTCTTGAAAGCCTAATGTTGTGCCTGAAACTTTACGCCCTGCTTGGTTGGTTCCACGCCAGTTGTAATAGCGAATTTTAGTGGCAGCTGTACTCATAAGCGGGACTCTCTATTAATATCCATATCAAAAGAAAATTATTATTAAAGCTGTAATACACGTTGCAGTTCAGATAGGCTAGTTACGCCTTCAAGTAACTTTTCGATGCCTGAATCTTTTAAGCGTTGCATACCTTGTTTAACAGCAATATCTTCGAGTTGTAATGCAGTGGCATTTGCCATTAAGGCTTCGGCTATTTCGCGGCTAAATACCATCACTTCATAAATACCGACACGTCCGGTATAGCCTTTATTACAATCATCACAACCTGCATTGTTGGCTTGATAAACCGTGGTATTGAGCGGCACGTTTAAACGCTGGCAAGTGATTTCATCTAGCGGGTGAGGGTGTTTACAGCTTTTACATAAACGACGGGCAAGACGCTGGGCAATGATTAAACTCAGCGATGAAGCAAGGTTAAAATCTTCCACTCCCATATTGGTTAAACGGGTAATGGTTTCGGCTGCAGAGTTAGTATGTAGGGTAGACAATACCAAGTGACCAGTTTGGGCGGCTTTTACGGCAATAGAGGCGGTTTCTAAATCACGGATCTCACCGACCATCACGATGTCAGGATCTTGGCGTAGAAATGAACGCAGCGCATCGGCAAAGCTTAAACCGACTTGCTGATTAATTTGTACTTGGTTAATACCGGGTAAGTTAATTTCCACCGGATCTTCGGCGGTAGAAATATTGCGCTCATCGGTATTTAAAATATTGAGCCCGGTATAAAGCGAAACAGTTTTACCACTACCAGTAGGGCCTGTAATTAATATCATCCCCTGTGGGCGTTCAAGGGCAGTTAAATAATCGGATTTTTGCTTGTCGTTGTAACCGAGAATATTGATATCAAGATTTGCCGAAGAGCTATCTAATATTCGCAGTACCACTTTTTCACCCCACAGGGTTGGTAGGGTAGAGACACGCAAATCTATCGCTAAGGTATCTGATAGTTTTAACTTGATACGTCCGTCTTGCGGTTGGCGACGTTCGGCAATGTTGAGCTTTGACATCACCTTCAAACGAGTTGATAAACGGCGTGACAAACTCGCAGGTGGCGTTAAATGCTGGTGCAGTATACCGTCACAGCGAAAACGAATCCGGTAGTTATGCTCGTAGGGTTCAAAGTGAATATCAGAGGCTTTACGACGCACGGCATCTAATAATACTTGGTTGATGTAACGGGTTACAGGTGCACTGTCTTGGGTTAAATCTGTCGCTTCATCAAGCTCGGCATCGTTGATATCAACCAGCTCACCTAAATCGGCGTCACTGACTTGTTTGCTATGGCTAGTTTCACCAATATCGCTACCGTAAACACGGCGAATGGCAGATTCTAATTGTTTGTTTTCTAAAATTAGAAACTCAACAGTTTTACCTACCGCAAAACGAAATTCGTCTTGCGCATCCATATTGGTGGGATCGCTGACGCCCAAAAATAAGCTATTGGCATCTTGGGTTAGCGGTAGGGCGCGGTGGCGCAGTACTAATTCACGTTGGTAAACACTTTGACAGCAACCATCATAGTCGTAGTGGTGAACATCGACTTTTTGTAGCCCAAATAAATTAGCTAGGTTATCGGCTAAATCTAGGTCATTAAGTATGCCTAAACGGGTTAAGGCGGTCGGGACGTTAATCCCTTCCGCCGTCACAAACTCGACCACTTGTTGTTCTTGCTCTGGGCTAATTAAATTAGCTTGAGCTAAGATAGAAGCGAGGTTGGTTTGCATACAATTATTAAGGTGTACAAGATTTCAAAGCAACTCCAGTATCATGTGTACATGACCAGGTTGGAGCTGCTGTTGAAGTGGCTGTTGCTTTAGTATATCGAATTATTTTACCGTTTAATGCTGAATTAGGTTGGAATGTAAGTAGTAATGAAGAGGCGTCTGGAACGGAAATCTTAGCAAGATTGTTTGCTGTTTCTGTTGTTCCTAATTCAACCAGAGTCGGCGCTGTTGTGCTGCCATTTTCTTGTAGGAATAATTCATAACTTGTGATTAATCCTTTAACAGTAGCTAAACCAGAAGCTGCTTCTGTTCGTTTAACATAATCTTGATATGCTGGGATGGCAATAGCAGATAAAACACCAATGATCGCAACTACGATCATTAATTCAATAAGAGTAAAACCCTGTTGTTTTTTCATTTCTCTGTCCTTAAGTAACAAAATAATAAATGCGTTAACTCATAAATTCGCGAATGGAATTAAGTTCAGGATAGAGGCTTTACTGTTAGAGTGAATAACGAAAAAGAGATAGCTCGGTGCGGGTTAAAAAAAAATATTGAGTGTTGCATAAGTTGCAATATTCAAAGCGAGTAACCGCGCGTAATTACATTTGATTTTTATAATATTCAGTAAGATGTGAGATAGAAAGAGAAAAATCAGTAGTTATTCTTCTCTTTCTTTATAAATAGATGTATTAGTTAAATAAAAGGGTCATATAACTCTGTTAAGGCAAGTTATATGCTTGAGTGTATTATTTAGAACACCTTTATTTGAAACGCATGGAAAGATCCAGGGCTTTTACGTGCTTAGTCAGTGCGCCTACCGAAATATAATCTACCCCCGTTTCCGCACACTCTCGGATATTGCTTAGAGTAATATCACCTGAGTTTTCTAATGCCACACGTCCTGCGTTAAATGCCACCGCTTCACGCATCATTTCTAAATTAAAGTTATCTAACATCACAATGTCAGCACAAGCTTCAATGGCCTGTTTTAGCTCATCAAGGCTTTCCGTTTCTACTTCAACTGGTTTGTTTGGGTTGAGCTGTTTGGCTGTTGTAATAGCTTGCTTAATACCGCCACAAGCGATGATGTGGTTTTCTTTAATAAGGTACGCATCAAACACCCCAATACGGTGATTAAAACCGCCGCCACAGGTTACTGCATATTTTAGTGCGCTGCGAAGCCCTGGAATAGTTTTTCGGGTATCAAGCAAACGAGTATTAGTGCCTTCCAGTTGCTTAACATATTGTGCGGTTAAGGTGGCACAGCCTGATAGGGTTTGGATAAAGTTCATCGCATTACGCTCGCCTGTTAGCAGAATGCGAGAAGGGCCAGATAGAGCACACAAGGTTTGATTTGGCTCGACTACATCACCATCTTCTACCTGCCATTCAATAGTGACTTCACCACCTAATTGTTTAAACACTTCATCAGCCCACATTTTGCCGCAGAACACACCGTGTTCACGGGTAATAATGGTCGCTACTCCTTGGCTATCGGCTGGAATTAACCCTGCGGTAATGTCGAGGTTAGGATCGATCTCGCCACCAAGATCTTCACGTAGTGTATCTGCGACAGTACGGGTGATTTCTAATGGTAGAAGTTGTTTTAGGTAGGCAAGGCGAGCACTGCTGTCGTGTTTGTGTTCCATATCTAATGCGGTATCCATTACAGGTTTTGCAGCCAAACTATGCTGCGGATCATGGCTAAATCATACCGTGAGATAGTGTAGGGATAAAGTAAAGAAGGGTTAATCCCATGTTAACCGTGATTATATCTATTGCTGTGATAGGCGAAAGTGATGAGAGGAAATTGGCTTTTGGCTATAAGCTAGTGATACTTTACCTTCAAATCTAATTTTAGTGACTCAATAGAGATGAAGGTGAACTATGACGTTAATGATTAATGATGATCATTGGGTAACAACGGCAAGGCGTGTACTGTCACCTTTTTGTGACACTCGACCTACAGATGAAATGTCGTTGCTAGTGGTGCATAACATTAGTTTGCCGCCGGGTAAGTTTGGTGGTCCTTATATTGAGCAATTGTTCACGGGGAAATTAAACCCTAACGATGATCCGTATTTTGAAATCATTCATCAATTTCGCGTCTCAGCTCACTGTTTGATCCGTCGAGATGGTGAGATAGTGCAGTTCGTACCGTTTAATCAGCGCGCATGGCATGCTGGCGTATCAAAATTTGAAGAACGTGATAAGTGTAATGATTTTTCGATTGGTATTGAGCTAGAAGGGACGGATAATATCCCTTACACCGATGAGCAATACCAAATTTTAACCAAATTGACTCAAATGTTGATGTCTAGATATCCTGCAATTACACGAGAGCGTGTTACTAGTCATGAGTTTATTGCACCTGGACGCAAGACAGATCCTGGGTTGTCTTTTGACTGGTTACGTTTTAAAAATAAGCTTTAAAAGCATAGTTATTAGACTAAAGTTTTATTTACGTATGGAAATTGGTCAAATTGGTAAGACCAATTTTCATCGTTTCCCTCCTTATTTGTCATACTTTTCGTTACCTTCCTGTATCTGGCTTTGAATGACTAATGTATTAGTAATAAGTCAGGATTTTAAATTTTTGTTAAAACCTGCTGCGTTCTATGATTTCAATCAAGTTGTATGTGGACATCCTCGATTATTTCTGTACACTTTGCTGCTATAAATTAATTGGTAATACCAATTATCCGATGATTCGGACTTTATGAAACGGGTTTTATACAAGAAGCGTCGATAAAAATGACTTATAAACGCATTAAACAACCTAAGCTTTCCGATGCTATTGAGCAGGAGTTGGAGCGCTTGATCCTCGAAGGGATTTTATCTCCGGGTCAGCAATTACCTCCAGAGCGAGAGTTGGCAAAACAATTCGATGTTTCCCGTCCGTCCGTTCGTGAAGCGATCCAACGTTTAGAGGCAAAACATTTGCTCACTCGTCGCCAAGGTGGCGGGACATTCGTAAAAGAAAAGTTGTGGCAAAGTTTTTCAGAGCCTTTATTGGATTTGTTAGCGACTCATCCGGAAACACAATTAGACTTATTGGAATCTCGCCATGCGCTTGAGGGGTTAGCCTCTTATTTTGCGGCATTGCGAGGTAACGACGAAGATTTTGTTCGCATTCGAGATTGTCACCAGCGTATCCAAGAGGCGCAGCAGCAAGGGGATTTACCGGCTGAAGCATCTGCTGTGATGCAATATCTTATTGCGGTAACAGAATCGGCTCATAACGTGGTGTTGCTACATATCATTCGCAGCTTAGCGCCACTACTTGAGCAAAACGTATTACAAAATTTCGAACTCCTAAACCGCCGACCTGAAGTGGTGGAGAAAGTAAGAAAGCACCGAGCTAATATTGTGCAGGCGATTGTTTCTGGTGAACCAGAAAAGGCCCGTGAAGCATCGCACGCACATTTGGCTTACATCGAGGAAACCTTGTTGGATTTATCGCGTGAAGATAGCAGACGTGAACGCTCTCTTCGTCGGATTCAACAGCGCAAGGACGGGCTAGAGTAAAGCATCCCTAATTTACTGCTTAACCTAGTCGCGACATTGTTAGTAGATTATCAACGAAAGGATAGATCGCATGTCTGAAGTCATGAAAAATGACGTGGATGTACTGGAAACTCAAGATTGGCTAGAAGCGCTTGAATCAGTCGTTCGTGAAGAAGGTGTAGAACGCGCACAGTTCTTACTTGAAACAGTGTTAGAAAAAGCTCGTTTAGATGGTGTTGATATGCCAACTGGCATCACAACGAACTACATCAACACTATTCCAGCAGCACAAGAACCAGCATACCCAGGTGATGTAACATTAGAGCGTCGTATCCGTTCTATCATCCGTTGGAACGCAATCATGATCGTTCTACGTGCTTCTAAGAAAGATTTAGACCTAGGTGACTACATGGCTTCTTACCAGTCTGCATCTGCTTTCTACGAAGTATGTTTCAACCACTTCTTCCGTGCGCCTAACGACGTTGATGGCGGCGACTTAGTGTACTACCAAGGTCACATCTCTCCAGGGATTTACTCTCGTGCGTTTGTTGAAGGTCGTCTAACTGAAGAGCAGCTAGATAACTTCCGTCAAGAAGTTGATGGTAAAGGTATTCCTTCATACCCACACCCTAAACTAATGCCTGAATTCTGGCAGTTCCCTACTGTATCTATGGGTCTAGGTCCAATTTCTGCTATCTACCAAGCTCGTTTCCTTAAGTACCTTGAAGGCCGTGGTCTTAAAGACACTTCTGCTCAGCGTGTATACGCGTTCTTGGGCGATGGTGAGATGGATGAGCCAGAATCACGTGGTGCTATTTCTTTCGCTGCGCGTGAGAAACTAGACAACCTATGTTTCCTAATTAACTGTAACCTACAGCGTCTAGACGGCCCAGTAATGGGTAACGGCAAGATCATTCAAGAGCTTGAAGGTCTATTTAAAGGTGCTGGTTGGAACGTTGTTAAGGTTATCTGGGGCAACAACTGGGATGCACTATTAGCGAAAGATACGTCTGGTAAGCTTCTACAGCTTATGAACGAGACTATCGATGGTGACTACCAAACATTCAAATCTAAAGATGGTGCATACGTACGTGAGCACTTCTTTGGTAAGTATCCTGAAACAGCTGCACTTGTTTCTGACATGACTGATGAGCAAATCTTCGAATTGAAGCGTGGTGGTCACGATTCTTCGAAACTATTTGCTGCATTTAACAATGCAAAAGAAACAAGCGGTAAGCCAACTGTGATCCTAGCTAAGACTGTTAAAGGTTACGGCATGGGTGAAGCAGCTGAAGGTAAGAACATCGCTCACGGTGTTAAGAAGATGGACATGACTCACGTTCAATACCTACGTGATCGTCTAGGTCTACAAGATCTAATTTCTGACGAAGAAATTAAGTCTCTGCCTTACCTAAAACTAGAAGAAGGCTCTGCTGAGTTTAACTACCTACACGCTCGTCGTGATGCGCTACACGGTTACACACCTAAGCGTAATCCTAAGTTTACTCAAGAATTCCAAGTGCCTGAGCTTGAAGCATTTGCGCCACTACTTACTGAGCAGAAGCGTGAAATCTCAACGACTATGGCTTACGTTCGTGCGCTAAACATTCTTCTTAAAGATAAAGCGATCGGTAAGAATATCGTTCCAATTATCTGTGACGAAGCACGTACATTCGGTATGGAAGGTCTGTTCCGTCAGGTTGGTATCTACAACCCTGAAGGTCAAACTTACACGCCAGAAGATAAAGGCATCGTTTCTTTCTACAAAGAAGCGACATCTGGTCAGGTACTGCAAGAAGGTATCAACGAACTAGGTTCAATGGCATCTTGGGTTGCTGCTGCAACATCTTACAGCACCAACGATCTACCAATGATCCCATTCTACATCTACTACTCAATGTTCGGTTTCCAACGTATTGGTGACATGGCATGGCTAGCAGGTGACCAACAAGCACGTGGTTTCCTATTAGGTGCTACTGCAGGTCGTACAACACTAAACGGTGAAGGTCTACAGCATGAAGATGGTCACAGCCACATTCTTGCAAACACTGTTCCTAACTGTGTTTCTTACGACCCAACATTCGCTTACGAGCTAGCAGTAATCATGCAAGATGGTATCCGCCGTATGTACGGTGAGAACCAAGAAAACATTTACTACTACCTAACAGTGATGAACGAAAACTACGCAATGCCAGCAATGCCAGAAGGCGCTGAAGAAGGCATTCGTAAGGGTATTTACAAGCTTGAGTCTCACGCTGGTGATAAAGCTAAAGTTCAGCTAATGAGCTCTGGTACTATCATGAACGAAGTACGTAAAGCGGCAGAGATCCTAAGCGCAGAGTACGGTGTAGCGTCTGATGTTTACTCTGTAACATCATTCAACGAACTAACTCGTGATGGTCAAGATTGTGAGCGTTACAACATGCTTCACCCAACTGCAGAGAAGAAGGTTCCTTACCTAACAACTGCTATGGGTTCTGAGCCAGCAATCGCTGCAACTGACTACATGAAGAACTACGCTGAGCAAGTACGTGCATTCATGCCATCAGAATCTTTCAAGGTTCTTGGTACTGACGGTTTCGGTCGTTCTGACAGCCGTGCAAACCTACGTCGTCACTTCGAAGTGAACGCAGGTTACGTAGTTGTAGCTGCACTTTCTGAACTAGCTAAACGTGGCGATATCGATAGCTCTGTAGTTGTAGACGCAATTGCTAAGTTCGACATCGACGCTGACAAGATCAACCCGCTATACGCATAAGAGGCAAATTAAAAATGGCAATCGAAATTAATGTACCAGACATCGGTGCGGATGAGGTTGAAGTAACTGAGATCCTTGTTAGCGTTGGCGACAAGGTTGAAGAAGAGCAATCACTGATCACTGTTGAAGGCGATAAAGCTTCAATGGAAGTTCCTGCTTCTCAAGCGGGTATCGTTAAAGAAATCAAAGTTGCTGAAGGCGACACGGTTTCTACTGGTTCTCTAATCATGATTTTCGAAGCCGAGGGTGCAGCTGACGCTGCACCTGCTCCTGCGGCTGAAGCAGCGCCTGCTGCTCCAGCTCCAGCAGCAGCGGCTGAACTGAAAGAAGTTCACGTTCCAGATATCGGTGGTGATGAAGTTGAATGTACTGAAATCATGGTATCTGTTGGCGATACAGTAGAAGAAGAGCAATCTCTAATTACTGTTGAAGGTGACAAGGCTTCTATGGAAGTACCTGCACCGTTCGCTGGTACAGTTAAAGAAATCAAAATCGCAGAAGGCGACAAGGTTTCTACTGGCTCTCTAATCATGGTATTTGAAGTGGCGGGCTCTGCACCTGCAGCAGCACCTGTAGCTCAAGCGGCTGCGCCTGCTCCAGCAGCACCTGCGGCATCTGCAGCGAAAGAAGTTAACGTTCCAGATATCGGTGGCGACGAAGTAGAAGTTACTGAAATCATGGTCGCTGTTGGCGATACAGTGGAAGAAGAGCAATCGCTAATCACTGTTGAAGGTGACAAGGCTTCTATGGAAGTACCTGCACCATTCGCTGGTACAGTAAAAGAAATCAAGATCGCAGAAGGCGACAAGGTTTCTACTGGCTCACTAATCATGGTATTTGAAGTGGCTGGTGCAGTACCTGCAGCGGCTCCTGTAGCTCAAGCGGCAGCGCCTGCTCCTGCAGCAGCACCTGCGGCGGCTCCAGCAAAAGCTGAAGCACCTGCAGCAGCAGGTGAATTCGTTGAAAACAACGAATACGCACACGCATCACCAGTTGTTCGCCGTCTAGCACGTGAGTTCGGTGTTAACCTTGCGAAAGTTAAAGGTACTGGCCGTAAGAACCGCGTTCTTAAAGAAGACGTTCAAAACTTCGTTAAAGATGCACTTAAGCGTCTTGAGTCTGGTGCTGGTGTATCAGGTAAAGGCGATGGCGCAGCGCTTGGTCTACTACCTTGGCCGAAAGTTGATTTCAGCAAGTTTGGTGAGACTGAAGTTAAGCCACTGTCTCGCATTAAGAAGATCTCTGGTGCAAACCTACACCGTAACTGGGTAATGATCCCTCACGTTACACAGTGGGATAACGCAGATATCACTGCGCTTGAAGCATTCCGTAAAGAGCAAAACGCGATTGAAGCGAAGAAAGACTCTGGCATGAAGATCACACCACTTGTGTTCATCATGAAAGCGGCTGCTAAAGCACTTGAAGCATTCCCTTCATTCAACTCTTCTCTATCTGACGATGGTGAGAGCTTGATCCTGAAGAAATACGTGAACATCGGTATCGCAGTAGATACGCCAAACGGTCTAGTTGTTCCTGTATTTAAAGATGTGAACAAGAAAGGTATCTACGAGCTATCTGAAGAGCTAATGGCTGTTTCTAAGAAAGCACGTGCTGGTAAGCTAACTGCATCTGACATGCAAGGTGGCTGTTTTACTATCTCTAGCCTTGGTGGCTTAGGTGGTACTGCATTCACACCAATCGTGAACGCACCAGAAGTAGGTATCCTAGGTGTATCTAAGTCTGAAATGAAACCTGTATGGAACGGTAAAGAGTTTGAACCGCGTCTACAGCTTCCACTATCACTATCATACGATCACCGTGTGATTGATGGTGCTGAAGGTGCACGCTTCATCACTTACCTAAACGGTTGTCTATCTGACATTCGCCGTTTAGTACTATAAGGTTTCACATCCACAACGCCATGCCTACAATGCGTAGGCATGGAATTGTTGTGTAGCTCACAGGCTGCGGTAATTTATTTTTCACCTTGTTAACAGGTCTGTAAACTTGTTATTCATCTGAAAGATAAACGTATATAAATACGTAAAAGTTACCTGATAGCTTGTTAGGGATATAAGACTTACAACGAGGTCATAATGAGTAAAGAAATTAAAGCCCAGGTAGTGGTGTTGGGTTCAGGCCCTGCGGGTTACTCTGCTGCATTCCGTTGCGCTGACTTAGGTCTAGATACGGTTCTAATTGAAAAATTCAACACACTAGGTGGTGTATGTCTTAACGTGGGTTGTATCCCATCGAAAGCACTACTTCACGTAGCAAAAGTTATCGAAGAAGCAAAAGCAATGGCTGAGCACGGCGTTGTTTTTGGCGAACCACAAACTGACATCAACAAGATCCGTCTGTGGAAAGATAAGGTAATTACTCAGCTAACTGGCGGTCTTGGCGGTATGGCTAAGATGCGTAAAGTTAACGTTGTTAACGGTTACGGTAAATTTACTGGTCCTAACACGATTGTTGTTGAAGGCGCTGACGGTCAAACGACTGTTAACTTCGATAACGCTATCGTAGCTGCGGGTTCTCGCCCAATTGAACTTCCGTTCATTCCTCATCACGACCCACGTATTTGGGATTCAACTGATGCGCTTGAGCTAAAAGAAGTACCTGAGAAACTGCTTGTAATGGGCGGTGGTATCATCGGTCTTGAAATGGGTACGGTTTACCATGCACTAGGTTCTCAAATCGACGTTGTTGAAATGTTCGATCAAGTGATCCCTGCTGCCGATAAAGATATCGTTAAAGTATTTACTAAGCGTATCGAGAAGAAATTCAACCTGATGCTTGAAACTAAAGTAACAGCAGTTGAAGCAAAAGAAGACGGTATCTACGTAACAATGGAAGGCAAGAAAGCACCTGCTGAGCCTGTACGTTACGATGCTGTTCTTGTTGCTATCGGTCGTGTACCAAATGGTAAACTGATTGACGCTGAAAAAGCGGGTATCAATGTTGACGAGCGTGGCTTCATCAATGTTGATAAGCAAATGCGCACCAATGTTTCTCACATCCACGCTATCGGTGATATCGTAGGTCAACCTATGCTTGCTCACAAAGGTGTGCATGAAGGTCACGTGGCAGCTGAAGTTATTTCTGGTAAGAAGCACTACTTCGATCCTAAAGTTATTCCTTCAATTGCTTACACTGAGCCAGAAGTTGCTTGGGTTGGTAAGACTGAAAAAGAAGCGAAAGCAGAAGGTATCAACTACGAAGTTGCGACTTTCCCATGGGCTGCATCAGGTCGTGCAATCGCATCTGACTGTGCTGACGGTATGACGAAGATGATCTTCGACAAAGACACTCACCGTGTGATCGGTGGTGCAATCGTAGGTACTAACGGTGGTGAACTACTAGGTGAAATCGGTCTAGCGATCGAGATGGGTTGTGATGCTGAAGATATCGCATTAACTATCCACGCTCACCCAACACTACACGAATCTGTTGGTCTTGCAGCTGAAGTATTTGAAGGTTCTATCACTGACCTTCCAAATGCAAAAGCAGTTAAGCGTAAGAAGTAATTACTACTTTTTATGACAATAAAAAAAGCGCCTTAGGGCGCTTTTTTGTTATCTGAAGTTTGTGTTCGCTATTACAATTTAAACGTACTCACCATATGATCCAGACGTTGCGATAGCTGGCGCAATGCTTGGCTTGAATCAGCCAGTTGTGCGGCGGTATCTGCGGTCATTTGGGTTGTTTCGTTGATCTCTTCAATATTACAGTTTATATCTTGTACTACAGTTGATTGCTCTTCTGTCGCAGTAGCTACTTGGGTATTCATATCAGCAATTAAGCTAATGCGCTCAGAAATCGCAACTAAGGCGGTAGATGCTTGATCTGATGCTGAG
The DNA here is from genome assembly GCF_030685535.1 of Photobacterium leiognathi. Taxonomy (NCBI): domain Bacteria; kingdom Pseudomonadati; phylum Pseudomonadota; class Gammaproteobacteria; order Vibrionales; family Vibrionaceae; genus Photobacterium; species Photobacterium leiognathi. Next base: position 421,025 of record NZ_CP131601.1, read on the forward strand.
ACACCATCTTCTGATAGCTGACGACTTTGCTCCATCGCTGTCACTGCATTAGAGGCTTCTTGTTGAAGTCGATTGATCATTGCTTGGATTTCATCGGTTGAATCAGCAGTTCGGCTAGCAAGACTTCGTACTTCATCGGCAACCACTGCAAACCCACGACCTTGTTCACCTGCACGTGCCGCTTCAATGGCAGCATTTAACGCAAGTAAATTGGTTTGCTCTGAGATCCCTCGGATCACATCTAAAATGCTGCCAATTGATTGAGTATTGCTTGCCAGTGAATCAATCACTTCACTGACTTGGCTAATATCAGAGGATAATTGATTAATGGTGTTGCGAGCTTGTCCAACGACGGTTTGACCATCATGGGTTTGTTGCTCAGCTTGTTGGGTAGATTCAGCAGCTAGGGCGGCATTGCTGGCAATTTCATTGACTGTTGCACCCATTTCATTAATCGCGGTTACAACTTGCAGGGTTCTGTCACGCTGACTATGGCTGTTATCTAACGTCATTTGCGCTTGATGAGCGACAGATTCTGCCGCTTGGCGTAGCGAATTACCTGTTTCGGCGACTTCTGTTACCGAGTGGTGGATCTTACCGATAAAGCCATTAAAACCTGCTGATAACTGTGCAAGTTCATCATTACCTTCCACCGTTAAGCGGTGGCGTAAATCGCCATCACCTTCGCCTAAGTCTTTAAACATTTCTGCTAGTCTTTGGATCGGGCGAGTAATACTGCTAGCCAGGAATATGGCAATTACAATGAAAATCGCAGCAATCACACAGGTAAGAATAATGACTTGGTTACGAATATGAGCAAGTGCAGCATAGGCCTCTTTTTTCGGCAGCTCACCAATGACGTACCAATCCATGGCTGGAATATAACTAGATGCTAAGAACACTTCTTCGTTGTTATTTAGGGTTTCTACCACACTGAAACTTTGCTTGTTTAACAATTTAGATGCGATATTAGAGTCAAATAGTGTAGTGATTGAATTGTTATTTAGCATCATGTTGCTATTGCGGTGAATTTTCACTGTACCGCGACCATCAACTAAATAAACAAAACCCGTCTCTTCAATTTTGAATTGGCTAATAAAGCTTGCCATGTCATTGAGTGATTTTGATAAGCCAGCAAGGGTGTCACCGTGGGTTTGTTGGTAATTAACAAACAGTTTCACTTCGCCATTATTTTCTCTAAAAATGCTTAGTGTGCGTGCTTGGTTACTCTTAATCGCACTATAAAACCATGGGTCTTGCTGCGGTGTTAGTTGGCGTAAGAAACCATTTTGATTCCAGTAATCACCATTATTACGGTTAGCGATAGACACATCTAACAGGTGATATTGGCTTTGAATATTCTGTAATTCTTTAATCAAGCGCGTTTTATCGGTTGGTGCTTTATCGCTTAATACGCTTTCGATGACATAACTATTATTTGCCAGTTGCTCTGCCGCAGATTGGATCTGTGTAACTTCTTTTTCAACATTGTTTCGGATTTGATGCAAGATCGCTGGGAGTTCTAGATCTAAGATACGAGTGGAAATGGCATCACGAACCTTACTTTGGCTGATCACACTGACTAAAGAAGTTGAGGCCAAAACAGCAAGGGTAATTGCGAGTATCAGTTTGGTTTTGATACTTAAATGTTTGTAGTTCATAAAACGACTTATATTTATGGGTAATGATCTCACCGAAGGAGTAACGGTGATGCCATTTATCGGTGAATGTAAAATACGCACTTATGTATCTGCTTGTATGTTGCAAAACTTTAGTGATTTTGCTCACTAAAATGGATATTTAATGCAGAATTGGAATAGATACTGAGTGTGAAAGGGAACAGTTTGATGATGTTATTTATCTATTGTTGAGGGTAATGAATCGAAGTTATAAACAAGATTCTTTCTAAAATGTGAATGTTGTAAAAAAGCAGTAGTTTTTAACTTAAAGTTAAAAATGGTATGATGTTTACACAGATCTGATCTCTACTAAATGGTTTTTGCTCAGAAGGTATTTGGCAAAACAAGATTGATAAGAATCCAGAGATCACTTACTTCCAAGGATGTCTAGCCACTAGAGCTAGGCCGTAATATGAGGAATATGTCGTGCTTGAAGCCTACCGTAAACACGTCGAAGAGCGTGCTGCTGAAGGGGTTGTTGCTAAACCATTGGATGCTGAACAAGTTGCCGCTCTTGTTGAGTTATTAAAGAACCCGCCAGCAGGCGAAGAAAGTGTTCTACTAGATTTACTAGAAAATCGTATTCCCCCAGGTGTTGATGAAGCCGCTTATGTAAAAGCTGGTTTCCTTGCTGCTGTTACTAAAGGTGAAGCGCAATCGCCAATCGTTAGTAAAGAAAAAGCGGCTGAGCTACTTGGTACAATGCAAGGTGGCTACAACATCGAACCATTAATTGCATTGCTTGATGATGGATCACTTGCGCCTATTGCTGTTAAAGCACTCTCTCATACGCTACTGATGTTTGATGCGTTCTACGATGTAGAAGAAAAAGCAAAAGCTGGAAATGCTTTTGCTCAACAAGTTCTACAATCATGGGCTGATGCTGAGTGGTTCTTATCAAAACCAGCACTGGCTGAAAAAATCACGCTAACTGTCTTTAAAGTGACAGGTGAAACCAATACCGATGACTTATCACCTGCACCTGATGCATGGTCTCGCCCTGATATTCCATTACACGCACTTGCGATGCTGAAGAATGAGCGTGATGGCATCGTGCCGGATCAAGCGGGCTCTGTAGGTCCTATTAAACAAATCGAAGCGTTAAAAGAAAAAGGTCATCAATTAGTGTACGTGGGTGATGTTGTGGGTACGGGGTCATCTCGTAAGTCTGCAACGAACTCAGTACTTTGGTTTATGGGTGATGATATCCCTTATGTACCGAACAAGCGTGCGGGTGGTTATGTACTAGGTGGTAAGATCGCACCTATCTTCTTCAATACCATGGAAGATGCTGGCGCACTACCAATTGAGGTGGATGTAACGAAACTGGCAATGGGTGATGTGATTGATGTGTACCCATTTAAAGGCGAAGTACGTCGTCACGATAGCGATGAGCTTGTATCTACCTTTGAGCTAAAAACCGATGTGCTGATTGATGAAGTACGTGCAGGTGGTCGTATTCCATTGATCATCGGCCGTGGTTTGACTGATCGTGCGCGTCAATCATTAGGTTTACCTTCATCTGAAATCTTCCGTCGCCCAGTGGCAGTAGAAGATAGCGGTAAAGGTTACACACTTGCTCAGAAGATGGTAGGTAAAGCGTGTGGTGTTGAAGGTGTTCGTCCGGGCACTTACTGTGAGCCTAAAATGACAACGGTTGGCTCGCAAGATACTACTAGCCCTATGACTCGTGATGAACTAAAAGACTTAGCGTGTCTTGGTTTCTCAGCGGAACTTACGATGCAGTCGTTCTGTCACACATCGGCTTATCCAAAACCGATTGATGTTAACACTCACCATACATTGCCAGATTTCATCATGAACCGTGGTGGTGTCTCACTTCGCCCTGGTGATGGTGTTATTCACTCATGGCTAAACCGTATGCTACTGCCTGATACAGTCGGTACAGGTGGTGACTCACATACCCGTTTCCCATTAGGTATTTCATTCCCTGCAGGTTCTGGACTTGTCGCTTTTGCTGCGGCAACAGGTGTTATGCCATTAGATATGCCTGAATCTATTCTGGTTCGCTTTAAAGGTGAGATGCAAGAAGGTATTACGCTACGTGATCTGGTTCATGCGATCCCATACTTTGCTATTCAGCAAGGTCTACTGACGGTTGAGAAAGCAGGTAAGATCAACGAATTCTCTGGTCGAGTACTTGAGATCGAAGGTGTTGAGCACCTAACGGTTGAGCAAGCATTTGAGCTATCAGATGCATCGGCAGAGCGAAGTGCGGCAGGTTGTACCGTTAAGCTTTCTGAAGAGTCGATTGCAGAATACTTAAACTCAAACATCGTGATGCTGAAGTGGATGATCTCCGAAGGTTATGGCGATCGTCGTACCATTGAGCGTCGTATTACCGCGATGGAAGAGTGGTTAGCTAATCCTGAACTAATGACCGCAGATAGCGATGCAGAATATGCTCACGTGATTGAAATTGATTTGGCAGAGATTGATCAGCCAATTCTATGTGCGCCAAATGATCCGGATGATGCGCGTTTACTGTCTGACGTTCAAGGTACACAAATTGATGAAGTGTTCATCGGTTCATGTATGACAAACATTGGTCACTTCCGTGCAGCAGGTAAACTGCTTGAGAAATTCGGTGGTCAGCTAGATACGCGTTTATGGGTCGCACCACCAACGAAGATGGATAAAGATCAACTAACAGAAGAAGGTTACTACGGTATCTTCGGACGTGCTGGTGTTCGTATTGAAACACCGGGATGTTCATTGTGTATGGGTAACCAAGCACGTGTTGCAGATAAAGCGACGGTGATGTCGACATCAACCCGTAACTTCCCGAACCGTTTAGGTACAGGTGCCAATGTTTACCTATCTTCAGCAGAGCTTGCTGCGGTAGGTGCGATTTTAGGCCGTATTCCAACTAAGGAAGAATACCTAGAGTACGCGAAGCAAATTGATGCAACAGCGGCGGATACTTACCGTTACTTAAACTTCCATCGTATGGAAGATTACATTAAGAAAGCGGATGAAGTTATCATTCAACAGCCAGCTTAGTATTGTATCTAGTTGCTGATTAAATAATAAAAAACGCCTCGACTTATTATAAGTTCGAGGCGTTTTTGTTTCTTATTAGTATTAATGAGCTAGAGCATAAATGGCTGCAACATTACGTGCAGTCAACTCAACGTTAATCGCGGCCTCTGCCAATGCTTCCGCTTGGCTAACCGAGCGTGGCACGACACTAAATACTGCATCAATACCATGTTCATGAACGACATTGCAGTCGTAAGATAAACAGCCCGCAATACCAATCACTGGTTTATTAAAACGTTTTGCTGTGCGTGCCACACCAATCGGTGTTTTGCCGTGAATAGTTTGGCTATCAATGCGACCTTCACCTGTGATCACTAAATCAGCATCTTGTAGTACGTCTGCTAAATTGACCGCATCCATGACAATCTCGATACCTGGACGTAATTGGGCGTTAAATATACCAAGTAAAGCTGCTCCCATACCGCCAGCAGCTCCAGCACCCGCCATGTCTTTTACATCTTTACCTAAGTCACGCTTAATGATTTCAGCATAGTGGGCAAGGTTATTATCGAGTTGAGTGACCATTTCAGGTGTTGCACCTTTCTGAGGTCCAAAAACTTGCGATGCGCCTTTTTCACCACACAAAGGGTTATCAACATCACATGCCACTTCGAGCTTTACAGATATTAAGCGAGGATCAATATTGCTCATATCAATACGGTGTAAGCGAGCTAATGCACCACCGCCATAGCTAATTTGCTTATTATTTTCATCGAGAAAACGTATACCTAATGCTTGCGCCATGCCGATACCACCATCGTTAGTGGCACTACCACCAATACCAACGATGATGTATTTAACACCTTTATCTAATGCGGCAAGAATAAGCTCACCAGTACCAAAGCTGGTGGTCAGCATTGGATTACGCAGCTCTGGGCTAACAAGGTGTAAACCTGATGCGGCAGCCATTTCGATAATGGCGGTTTTACCGTCACCCATTAAACCGAAGAAACCATTGACTTGTTCACCTAACGGACCAGTTACTGAGCGCTCGATAATGGTGCCGTTGCTGGCATCAACCAGAGATTGCACTGTACCTTCACCGCCATCAGCCATTGGCAGTTTAATGTATTCAGCGTTCGGTATTACTTGACGAAAACCGTTTTCAATCGCCGTTGCCACTTCCATTGCCGTTAGGCTTTCTTTGTAAGAATCAGGAGCAATAATAATTTTCATAATTTAGGCCTTTCGTACGAACCGATTGAATACATTTATCTTTGTTGTTCTATGGTGTATCACGATTTGTTGAATATAGCGCTATTGAGTTGCATTTATTGAGAAGATCCTGACAATGGGCGACAAGCGTAAGGACTGGCAATTTATCAGCTTCATCGCAACAAGATCACCTATGAGGAACGAAAGGTATGGATTACGAATTTAAAAAAAATACCTTGGACGGTACTTACCACGCCATTTTTTCTATGGGACATGAAGTTCTGGGGCGCTGGATCATTGATGAGATAGGCAAAGACACTGACAAGCTTGATCTGATCATGGATCAACTTAGTGCAATGAAAAATAGTAGCCAAGAATGGCGCTTAGTTGGTGAAGAGCTGACGCTTTCTTTGCAAGATAATGAAGCGTTAGTTCAAGCTAATTGTTTGTTTTCAGAGGAAGAAGAAGACTTTGAAGAAGATCTTCACTTTTATGACGAAGAAAGTTTATCGGTATGTGGATTTGAAGATCTTGCACAAGTTTTGGAAGGGTGGCGCGCTTTTATCAAGCGTTTTTAAGTGGTAAAGATCCTCAAGTAAGCATAATAAATATAAAACGTATTTATGCTTCATGTTAGTGAAAAGGCTGCACTGTAATGGTGCAGCCTTTTTTCGTTTATTTGCTCTTAAATTTATAACTTATTGAATATTTTTAAAAAATAAATGTTGGCACAATGCTTGTTTGTTAAATAAGTGTAAACAACAAGGATTGGGTATTTGAGGAGCAAGCAATGAAAATTATTAACGCAATTATTAAGCCATTTAAGTTAGACGATGTACGTGAAGCATTAGCTGATGTCGGTGTCGAAGGTATGACTGTCTCGGAAGTCAAAGGATTTGGTCGACAGAAAGGACACACCGAATTGTACCGTGGTGCTGAATATCAGGTGGACTTTCTGCCTAAGGTGAAAATTGAAATTGCAACACAAGCCCAGAACTTGGATGCCATTGTTGAAGCGATAAGCAATGCTGCGCAAACCGGCAAAATCGGTGATGGAAAAATTTTTGTTTATGACCTTGAGCACGCTGTACGTATCCGTACTGGTGAAGTTGATACTGAAGCGCTGTAGATCGTAAACGTAACGAATGGATGAATTAGGGTTATTAGGGGAAGACGACCATGGAATTATCAACAACAGTAACAGAATTGCGTTATGCGCTAGACACCTTTTTCTTTTTGATGTCTGGAGCATTAGTCATGTGGATGGCAGCTGGATTTGCAATGTTAGAAGCAGGTCTTGTTCGCTCTAAAAACACCACAGAAATCTTAACTAAAAACATCTGCTTATATGCTATCGCTTGTACGATGTACCTGCTAGTGGGTTACAACATCATGTACGTTGATAACGGTGCTGGTGGCTGGTTACCGTCATTTGGCACTTTAATTGGTACCCAAGCGGAAGGGGCTGATCACTCATTAGAATCTGACTTCTTCTTCCAAGTAGTATTCGTTGCAACAGCAATGTCTGTGGTATCGGGCGCGGTTGCTGAGCGTATGAAGCTGTGGTCATTCCTTATCTTCTCTGTGGTGCTAACAGCATTTATCTACCCGGTTGAAGGTTATTGGACATGGGGCGGTGGTTTCTTATCAGAGGCAGGTTTCAGTGATTTTGCAGGCTCAGGTATTGTTCACATGGCTGGTGCTGCTGCGGCATTAGCAGGTGTATTACTCCTTGGTGCTCGTAAAGGTAAGTACGGTAAAAACGGTGAAATTTATCCAATTCCTGGTTCAAACATGCCACTTGCAACACTAGGTACATTTATTCTGTGGTTCGGTTGGTTTGGTTTCAATGGTGGTTCCCAGCTAATGGTGTCTGACTTTGAGAACGCAACAGCAGTAGGTCAAATCTTCCTAAATACCAATGCAGCAGCGGCAGCAGGTGCCATTGCAGCACTGGCAGTATGTAAAACAACATGGGGTAAGGCTGATTTAACCATGGTATTGAACGGTGCATTAGCAGGTCTAGTTGCTATTACTGCAGATCCTTTATCTCCATCACCAGTTGCTGCGGTAATTATTGGTGTGGTTGCAGGTGCATTGGTTGTATTTAGCATCATTGCACTAGATAAAGTGAAGATTGATGATCCTGTAGGTGCAATCTCTGTACACGGTGTGTGTGGTCTATTTGGTCTAATGGTAGTGCCATTTAGTAATGCTGATGCAAACTTTATGACACAGCTATTTGGTGCTGCTGTTATCTTCGGTTGGGTATTTGCTGCAAGCTTTGCGGTATGGGGCGTGCTAAAAGCAACAATTGGTATCCGTGTAACAGAAGAAGAAGAATTGGAAGGCATGGATTCACACGATTGTGGTGTTGATGCTTACCCAGAATTTGTTAGCGTGAAATAAAATATAAGTAATTAATTACTTTATAGATAAAAAATCGCCACCTAGAGATAGGTGGCGATTTTTATTTTTGATTGTAAAAAATTGTAACGGCTAGATTGCGAAGGAAAGTCTTTTGCGTATAATAAATGTTATTGAGAAACATTATCATTACATTTTGCGTTTAAGGGAATAATTAATGAAAAAGCTTTTAGCTCCAGCCATCCTAATGGGTTTAGCCGCTCCTCAAGTTGCCACTGCGGCTGAAGAGGTAAATGTTTATTCATACCGCCAACCTTTCTTAGTTGAGCCTATGTTTAACGAGTTCACTAAAGAAACGGGTATCAAAGTTAATGTAAAATTTGCTAAACAAGGTATTGCAGAAAAACTACAACAAGAAGGTGAGTACAGCCCTGCAGACGTAGTTTTAACAACTGATATTAGCCGCTTAGTTGAGCTTTCAGATAAGAAGCTAGTTCAATCTGTTGATAGCAAAGTGATTGATAGCAATGTACCTGCTCAGTTCCGTGATAACGAAGATGAGTGGTTTGCACTAACATTGCGTTCTCGTAACGTTTATTCATCAAAAGATCGTGTAGGTAAGCTACCTGCATCTTTTGATTACAGCGATTTAGCGAAGCCTGAGTGGAAAGGTAAGATTTGTACTCGCTCTGGTAAGCACCCTTACAACGTTTCACTAGTATCATCTATGATCGCGCATTACGGTGAAGCGGAAACAAAAGTATGGCTTGAAGGCGTGAAAGCGAACCTTGCACGTAAGCCACAAGGTAACGACCGTGCGCAAGTACAAGCAGTGAAAGAAGGTCTATGTGATCTGGCAATTGGTAACAGCTACTACCTAGGTAAAATGGTTAACGATGAAAACCAAAAAGCATGGGCTGAAGCGGTTTACATTAACTTCCCAGGTCAAGAGAGCAAAGGTACACACGTTAACGTAAGTGGTATGGCAATGGCGAAATACGCGCCAAACAAAGACAACGCGCTTAAGTTAATGGAATTCCTAACTTCTGATAAAGCACAAGAAATGTATGCAGAAGTGAACTACGAGTACCCAGTGAAAGATGGCGTGAAGCGTTCAGAGCTAGTGGCATCTTGGGGCGACTTCAAAGCTGACGATGTATCACTAGATGAAATCGCTCAGTACCACAATGCAGCGACTAAACTGCTGGATGAAGTGAAGTTTGATCTGTAATTAGTTACAAAATAAATGGGGCGCTAAGCCCCATTTTTACATTGTGCTTGGTAAGTTTTGCAATAAGTTGTGGTAGTTTCCCTCTCCCATTTAAGGAATATGGGAACAGAATCTAGCCGATGCGGATGATGGCTAAAGATATTGAAAAAATACTAAGTAGTAGTAAATGAAAGAAAAGTTTTTGTTCTGGAAGACCAGTAGTTGGACGTTTGCTCTGCTGCTGGTTTTTCCTATTTTAGCGATATTTGTTACCGCAATGGGCAATTCAGATGATGTGTTCAGTCATCTGCTTAATACGGTGATGCCAACCTATGTTTTCAACACGGTTGGCCTTGTTATTGGTACAGTACTGCTTTCTCTTTGTTTTGGTCTTCCCGCAGCTTGGTTTATGGCAATGTGCCGCTTACCGGGAGAAAAAATCCTGCAATGGGCGCTTGTACTCCCCCTTGCGATGCCTGGCTATATCGTCGGTTACCTCTACACTAACTGGTTTGATTACGCTGGCCCTATCCAGATTTTCCTGCGCGATATTTTTGGTTGGCAGCACGTTAGTGATTATTGGTTTCCTGATCTACGTACCCTTGGTGGGGCATGTTTTGTCCTCGCTTTAGTGCTTTATCCTTATATTTATTTATTAGTTCGTGCGGCGTTCATGGAACAAAGTGTGAGCTTATTGCAATCAGCACGTTTGCTACGTTGTACCCCTTGGGAAAGTTTCCGTCGTATCTCATTGCCATTAGCACGTCCTGCTATCGCAGTAGGCGTGTCTCTGGTCGCAATGGAAGCGCTAGGGGATTTTGGCACCGTTAGCTACTTTGCGGTCAATACCTTAACCACTGCGGTATACGATACGTGGTTGGGCTACTCGAACTTGTATGCAGCGGCAAAAATCTCCGCGATCATGCTGTTGGTGATTTTCTTTTTGATCAGCAGTGAGCGTTTTAGCCGTCGTAAACAGAAGATGTTCCAACATCAATGTGATAACGATGGCGATTATAAATATCAGCTAACGGGTTGGAAAAAGTGGTTTGCTTTGGTGTGGTGTTGGAGTTTAGTCGGCAGTGCCTTCATTCTACCTGTACTGCAATTGGGCTATTACGCTGTTGATTATTTCAGCCAAAGTTGGACGCCAGAATTTCAGCAATACAGCATCAATAGTTTATTAGTATCGGTATCGGCTGCCGTGATTGCGGTGATCTTAGGACTATTAGTGAATTTTTACCGTCGTTTAGATGGCAAAGGCTTAAGTCAAATGCCGATCCGTTTATCGTCATTGGGTTATGCGGTACCGGGAACGGTTTTGGCGATTGGTGTGATGATCCCACTGACGAGTATGGATCATCTTGTTAATGATATTGCGATTAGCTTAGGTTTAGGTCGTCCAGGGCTTATCTTCTCAGGCACGATCTTCGCGATTGTTTTTGCCTTTGTTGTCCGTTTTGCCGCTGTTGCGATAGGCAGTATTGAAACTAGCTTAACCAAAATATCGCCATCGTTAGATATGGCATCAAAAACCATGGGATATGGCTCAACGGCAATGTTGAGAAAAGTTCATTTACCGTTAATACGTCGTGGCTGTTTAATTGCGGGTTTATTGGTGTTTATTGAGTCGATGAAAGAGCTCAACGCGGCACTGTTATTACGCCCATTTAACTTTGAAACCTTAGCGACGTATGTATTTAATTTCGCCTCTGATGAGCAGTTAGAAATCGCCGCATTACCTGCGATTTTGCTGGTGGCGGTAGGGTTGATCCCTTTGGTGTTGGTTAACCGATCTTTGGAGCAAAAGAACTAATGAAACATGCATTATCTGTCAGTGGCTTAACCTGTAGTTACCATGGTCAGCCAGTGTTAAAAGACTTATCGTTAGCGGTTAATTCAGGCGAGATTGTCTGCTTGCTTGGTGCTAGTGGTTGCGGTAAGACAACGTTATTAAAAGCGATTGCTGGCCTGCTGCCATTAGAGCAAGGTTATATGTCGATCAACGAGCGTACGATTGTTGATGAGCATCAGTGGCAACCGCCGGAGAAACGTAATATTGGCATGATCTTTCAAGACTATGCATTGTTTCCACATCTTACGGTAGCGCAAAATATCGCGTTTGGTTTACGCCATTGGGAAAAGCCACGTATTGCTGCCAAGATCCAAGAAATGTTGGAATTAGTTCACTTAACAGGGCTTGCGGATCGTTATCCACACCAATTGTCTGGTGGTCAGCAACAGCGTGTGGCGATTGCACGAGCACTGGCGTGTGAGCCTGATTTGATCCTACTCGATGAGCCGTTTTCTAATATTGATACTCAAGTACGCCATAGTTTGATCCGTGATATTCGTAAGATCTTTAAAGCTCAAGGTGTTACTGCTATTTTCGTAACTCACAGCCGTGAAGAGGCTTTTGCTTTTGCCGATAAAATGGCGGTGATGAATAATGGTGTGATTGAACAATTTGGTACGGCGACGGAGCTTTACTATCAGCCAAGCAGCCGCTTTGTCGCTGATTTCTTAGGTACTGGCTCTTACTTACCAGCCACTGTGAAAAATCAAAACCGTTTACTGACACCACTAGGTGAACTAGCGCTAGCATCGAATGAAACCTTATATGCAGATGATACTTCAGTTGATTGGTTGTTACGTCCTCAGAACCTGCGTGTAAGCTTACAGCAAGATGGGGATGGGGAAATTATCGAACAACAGTTTATGGGTGATAGCTGTCGTTATACGGTTGACTTCTCAGGTCATCAATTGATTGTTAATTCACACTCATTGATGAATATTGGTGATCGTGTTGTGGTGGATGTTGAGCCGCATCAGCCTGTTGTTTTTGCGGTCGCATAAATAGCAAAGTACATAGAAATGAAAAAGGCCAGCATGATGCTGGCCTTTTTGCTCATTGAGTCTGCTTAGCGAGTGAGTGCTAATGCTTCAAGGTAAGTTTCTGCCTGTTGATGCAGTGCTGTTTGATCTGGCAGCAAGTTAGCTTGGATATAAAGTACGTAACAAATGCCGTGCAGTAATTTGGCTAAGTCATCTGCAGTTTGCTCTGTTGTGATTTCACCATTATCAATGGCTTGAGAAAATGCATCACGTACTTTGTGTAGATTATTACGATTAGTTTCAACAAATTGAGGCCATACTTCATCACGTACAGAAGTACTCCACTCAAACCATACTTTGATCCAATCCTGTTGCTCTAAAACGTTATCGATTAGATTATGACTAATACGAGTTAGACGCTCGTGCAGTGTTCTGTTTTTATCACCAAGGCATTCTTCAAGTAATGCACTAAACTCATTTTCAACTTCAACTAATACTTGTTCAACTAGCGCTTCTCGGGTTGGAAAATAATTGAAGACGGTAGCAACGGAAACGTTTGCCATTTCAGCAATATCAGCGTGACCTGCACGACCAATACCTCTTCTTGCGAAAACTTCTAGTGAGTAATCAAGAAGTTGCTGTCTTCTTTTCTCCGGTGAAAGACGCGTACGAGTTTTTTTGGTAATCGTATCCATAATTAATCATCCCTAGCCTAAGTATAAAATTTAGTTATGCATCTGCTTTAATAATGCTAGCTTACATAATAAACAACTCTTCGGCAAATAATTAGTCAGTGATGTGTTTCGTATAATTGACACTATTGATTAAATAACCATTACTTCGAAGGAGTGTTACAATGCGACTCCTTTGAAATAAGTAGCCATGTGGCTAGTGCAATTGCACTAATGGAGAAGAAAATGAAACATACAATTGAAGTAATGATTTCTGAGCAGGAAGTTCAGGAACGTGTAAAAGAGCTGGGTAAGCAAATCACTGAATGCTACAAAGACTCAACTGATCTAGTGATGGTGGGTTTACTACGTGGTTCTTTTGTTTTCATGGCTGATCTTGCGCGTGCGATTGAGTTGCCACATGAAGTCGATTTCATGACTGCATCAAGCTACGGTAATACCATGGAAAGTAGCCGTGATGTTCGCATCCTAAAAGATCTGGATGATGACATTAAAGGTAAAGATGTACTGCTGGTTGAAGATATTATCGATACTGGTAATACTCTAAGCAAAGTATGTGAAATTCTATCGCTACGTGAGCCTAAGTCTATTCGTATTTGTACGCTACTTGATAAGCCAGAGCGCCGTGAAGTAGACGTGAAAGTTGATTGGTACGGCTTTGTGATCCCTGATGAATTCGTTGTGGGTGTAGGTATCGACTACGCTCAGAAATACCGTCACTTACCTTACATTGGTAAAGTGGTACCGGTAGGAATAATAAAAAAGCGACCATCTGGTCGCTTTTTTTCTATTTAATCAACAAGATCACTCTGCTTTTTCTGCAATATGTTCTTCAATCGATTTTTCTAGTGGCGGTAGCAGTGATGCCATCGCGGATTGATAGCCCACTTCGAGTGTTTCGCGGCTTGTTGATGTCACGCCAAGATCTTTAAGTACACCATTACTTGTACCGTAGATCCAACCGTGAATTTTCACTTCCTGACCACGTTCCCATGCCTGTTGTAGGATCGTAGAGTTACCTAGGTTATAAACCTGAGAAGCGACGTTGATTTCAGACAGCTTATCATCCCACTCTTGACGAGGTAACGTGCCTAAATCTGAGCGGTGTTTTAGATAAAGGTCACGAATGTGAAGTAGCCAGTTATTGATAAGACCTAATTGTGGGTTCTCAATGGCAGCAGTTACACCACCACAGCCATAGTGACCACAGACAATGATGTGTTTAACTTTTAAAACATCAACGGCATACTGCACGACTGATAAACAGTTTAAGTCTGTATGAATAACTTGGTTTGCTACGTTACGGTGAACGAATAGCTCACCTGAAACCAGTCCTGTTAGACGTTCTGCAGGAACACGGCTGTCAGAACAACCAATCCAAAGGTATTGCGGATGTTGTCCTTTTGCTAATTCGGTAAAGTAGTCAGGATCTTCATTTTTAATGTTCTCTGACCAAGATAGGTTGTTTGCGAAGAGCTGCTTAATATCTGCCATGATGATACCTTATATTGATATGTTCCTTACTATACACAAGCTGAGCTGGTAGCAAATCGGATTAGTGATAAATCAGTAATAATTCCTTTTATTTTTGTAACAGAAAGAGCGCAATTTATGAACGCTTTAGAAATAAAAAGTGTAAGAAAAACTTACAAGGGCGGTGTGGAAGCGCTTAAAAACATGAACTTAACTGTGACTGAAGGCGACTTTTTTGCGCTTTTAGGGCCAAATGGCGCAGGAAAATCTACCACGATTGGCATTATTAGCTCGTTAGTGAATAAAACTTCTGGTTCGGTGAAAATCTTTGGCTATGACCTTGATAGTGAAAAAGTTGATGCGAAAAATCAGCTAGGTTTGGTGCCACAGGAGTTTAACTTTAACCCATTTGAAACCGTTGAGCAGATAGTGGTGAACCAAGCGGGTTACTACGGGGTTGAGCGTTCAGTTGCTAAAGAGCGTGCTAAAAAATACCTTTCTCAACTTGATTTATGGGGTAAGCGGAGTGAGCGTGCACGTAATTTATCCGGTGGTATGAAGCGTCGTTTAATGATCGCACGTGCATTAATGCATGAGCCAAAGCTGCTGATTTTAGATGAGCCAACGGCTGGGGTTGATATTGAATTACGTCGCTCTATGTGGGCGTTTTTACGCAAAATCAATCAAGAAGGAGTGACGATAATTCTAACCACTCACTACCTTGAAGAAGCTGAAATGCTGTGTCGTAACATTGGCATTATTAATCACGGTGAGTTGATTGAGCACACGTCGATGAAAGACTTACTGGGTAAATTAGAATTAGAGACGTTCATTTTAGATATTGAGCCGCAGACCCAAGCACCACAATTAACAAGCATGAACAGTCAGCTAGTCGATAGCACTACATTAGAAGTTGAGCTGAAAAAGGGCGAAAGTTTAAATCCTGTTTTCACTCAATTATCTGAGCAGGGCATTGCGGTGAAATCGATGCGTAATAAGAGTAATCGCTTAGAAGAGTTATTTGTCACGCTGGTCAATCAAGCGGAAGCGAAGAAAGAAGGAGCAAAGGCGTGAAGAAGCAATACTGGATCGCATTTAAGAGTTTGATCACCAAAGAGATCCACCGTTTCACTCGTATTTGGGTGCAAACATTAGTACCGCCTGCGATCACCATGACCTTGTATTTCATTATCTTCGGTAACCTAATTGGTAGCCGTATTGGTGATATGGAAGGCTTTAGCTATATGGCGTATATCGTTCCTGGTTTGATCATGATGTCGGTGATCACTAACTCTTACTCGAATGTGGCATCTTCATTTTTCAGTGCTAAATTTCAGCATAACATCGAAGAATTATTAGTCGCACCGGTACCTAATTACATCATTATTGCCGGTTATGTCGGTGGTGGTGTACTGCGAGGTTTAGCCGTTGGTTTATTGGTCAGTATTGTTTCTTTGCTGTTTGTACCGCTGCATATCGCGCATATTGGAGTTATTGTGGCAACTGTGGTGATGACATCGATTGTGTTCTCACTCGGCGGCTTAATTAATGCGGTATTTGCTCGTACCTTTGATGATATCAGTATTATTCCGACCTTTGTTCTAACGCCACTAACCTATCTTGGTGGGGGGTTTTATTCGATCAATCTATTGCCTGAGTTTTGGCAAGGAGTATCGAAAATTAACCCAATTGTTTACATGGTCAATGCGTTCCGTTATGGCTTCTTAGGGGTATCTGATGTTGCTATTGGTACCTCATTTGCGGTGCTCAGTGTGTTTGTTATCGCGCTTTATAGTGTGGCGTATTACTTAATCTCTCGTGGTATTGGATTACGCTCATAACAGATAACTAAAGAAAAAAGATAAAAAAATACCGCTCATGTGAGCTAACACCTATCACTTAAGAAATTGATTGGTTGCACGATCTTTCAGATAGTTAAAAATACCCTCAGTTTTGCAAAACTGGGGGTATTTTTTATGTTGTCACATTGGCTCATTGATGTAGATGCGTTTGCAGCACCAGAATCACTCTCATTATTTCAAAGAGACTTACCTCTTGAGTGGATTCAACAAGCATTAGATGAAACCAATAAGGCCAGTATACGCAGACGAAAATTACCTGCGGAATTGGTTGTTTGGTTAATCGTTGGAATTGGCCTATATCGTAATAGATCGATAACCGATGTCTTGAATAAACTTGATTTGCAATTATCGCGATCACAAGGTGATTCTATTGCACCAAGTGCTATCCCTCAGGCGCGAAAACGATTGACAGCACAGCCTCTAAAAGCACTTTTCTCACTCACTGCCAAATATTGGACGAAAGCCGAAGATAGCGGAGACACATGGAAAGGCTTACGCCTTTTCTCTGTCGATGGAACTCAATTTAGAAGTCATGATACTCCAGAATTAGCGAGTCACTTTCAGTATGTCAAACACGGTAAGATACAGCATACAGAATACCCTATCGTCAGGTTATGTGCTTTATGCTCCCTTCGTAGTCGATTAATACACAACGTAGCATTTGGTCCCAGCAATATTGGTGAAGAGAACTATGCTAAACAGCTTATATCCTCAATAACGCCAGATTCTTTAACTATTTTTGACCGATGTTATCTTGGCGCCGAGTTGATGATTAATTGGCAACGTCAGCATGATTCGAGTCATTGGATGACTCCAATTAAATCAAATACGCGATATACCGTCATTAAGCAGCTTGATGAAGCAGGACGAGATTTGATTGTAGAAATGGATGTATCCAAATATGCAAGAGCTAAAGACCCAAGCCTTCCTGAAAAATGGCAAGCTCGATTAGTGCTTTATCCAGAAAAAACTCAAAAATATCATATCCAAGGGCTTCTTACTTCCTTAGTTGGTGAGCATTATAGCTATCAAGCTTTGCTTGATGTTTATTTCGAACGTTGGGAGATAGAAAACAGTTATGGTGAAATAAAACATGACATGCTTGAAGATGAAATATTATTGCGTAGTCAATCAGTAGAAGGTATTGAGCAAGAAATATGGGGAATATTGATAGCTTATAATCTTGTTCGCTTAGAAATAAGTAGAATAGCGGCAGAAGCGAATGTTTCACCATTACGGATAAGTTTTATGATGGCGTTAAGAGATATTCAAGATGAATTAATGTGGTGTGCCATCGCTTCGCCAGGTTCAATTCCTCAAAAACTGAGAGCAATGAGAAAACAAGTAAAGCGTTACATATTACCTGAAAGAAAAAAACGGCCCAAGCAGAGAGCCGTTCGTATCAATAAAACTCGTTATCCAGTTCGTTCCAAACACCTTAAGTGATAGGTGTTAGCTCATGTGAGCGGTATTTTTTTGCTAATGCATTAATGCTTATTCAGCCACATCTTCATCTGAGTTTTGTGTTGGGCCTAAATCAACCACTTGGTTGTCGATTAGGCGCACTTTACCCAATTGAGAAGACATTAAGATCACCGCTTGTTGGGTCTCTTCTGTCACTGGTAGTAGTGTTACTGCATCGCGAATAAAGCATTTGTCAGGCTGTAGACCTGCTGCACGTAACTGATCATTAGCATCAATCACTAGTTCGTCGTAATCAGTACGGCCACCACGCATTTGGCTGCTGATCCAACGCATAGTACGAGCGATCACAGGTGCACGCTGGCGCTCGTCAACGGTTAGTTTGCCATTGCGAGAGCTCATGGCTAAGCCATCCATTTCACGTACAGTCGGTACGCCAACGATCTTGATGTCTAGAGCTAGGTCGATCACCATTTGACGAATTAACGCCAACTGTTGGAAATCTTTCTCGCCAAAACAGGCAACATCAGGCTGAACAATATTAAAAAGTTTATTAACGATGGTTGCCACGCCACGGAAATGACCTGGACGCAGTTCGCCTTCAAGGATGCTAGATAGGCCTGGAACTTCAACAAAAGTTTGGTTCTCAATGCCAGCTGGATACATGATCTCTGGTGTTGGCGTAAACACCACATCAACCATATTTTGCTCATGCAGTTTGGCAATATCTTGTTCTAGCGTACGTGGATACGTTTGAAGATCTTCAGCTTTATCAAACTGCATTGGATTAACAAAGATACTAGCAACAACAACATCGGCATGTTTGCGCGCTTTACGCATTAGCGTTAAGTGGCCTTCATGCAAGTTACCCATAGTTGGAACAAAAGCGATACGACGACCCTCACGGCGCCAGGTACGAATTTGCTCTCTTAGTGGGGCAATTTCGGCGAATGTTTGCATCTCTTATTCCTTATTCAAAAGTATGTTGCGGTCCTGGGAATTCACCCGTTTCAACATCTTTAATATATTTAGTGACGGCCTCACGCATGTCGCCAGTTTCTGCTAGGAAGTTCTTTGAAAACTTCGGCATGTAGTTAGCAGAAATACCGAACATATCGTGCATAACTAGAATTTGACCATCGGTGCTATTACCAGCACCAATGCCGATGACGGGAATATCAACCGCTTTGGTAATGCGCTCAGCAAGGCTTGCAGGAACACACTCAAGTACAATGATTTGAGCGCCAGCATTCTTTAAGACAATAGCGTCTTTGACCATTTGCTCGGCTTTATCGATATCACGACCTTGGACTTTGTAACCGCCGAAAATGTTAACAGATTGCGGGGTTAAACCAAGGTGAGCACACACAGGAACGGCACGTTCAGCTAGCATAGAAATGGTATCTGCTAGCCATGCACCGCCTTCTAGTTTGACCATGTTTGCACCAGCTCGCATTAGCTTAGCTGCGTTTTCGCAAGCTTGCTCTGGTGTTGCATAACTCATAAATGGCATATCTGCCATCAGTAATGCATTAGGGCTTCCCGCACGTACACTACGCGTGTGGTAAGCAATATCTTCTACCGTCACAGGAAGCGTATCTTCACGGCCTTGTAAAACCATGCCAAGAGAATCACCAACCAGCATAACTGGCATTTCCTGTTGCTCAAATAATTGAGCGAAACTCGCATCGTATGCGGTAACAGATGCGAACTTACGACCTTCTTGCTTCCATTTCATGAGATCGTTGATAGTAATTTTCTTCATAGCTTCTCCTCGCCCTGATAGATTTTTTATTTTTGCCAGATAGCTAAGCCATTGAGGTCTACCTGATCCAATAGAGTGGATAAAGAAGTGTTGTCAGGTAGGATTAACTTAGGGCTGATCTCAGCTAACGGATAAAGCACAAATTCTCGTACTTTCATGCCGTAATGGGGAACGGTTAAACGTTCGCAATGGTGTTCAAGATCACCATAGAGCAGAATGTCGAGATCCAAGGTTCTTGGTCCCCAACGTTCATCTTTGCGCACTCGACCATGTTCAAGCTCAATCGCTTGGGTTTGATCGAGTAAAGCCAGCGGCGCTAATTCGGTATCGATAGCGACGACGGCGTTAATGTAGTCTGGTTGGTTTTGTGGTCCCATCGGGGTACTGCTGTACAGCGATGATACGGCAACCACCGTCATATCTGGATGTGCTTTTAATGCATCAATGGCGCTATTAGCTTGGGCGATCGGATCGCCCAAGTTACTGCCAATCGCGATATAGGCTCGGATCATGATGATTTTGGCTGCGGTTTTTTACGTCGTTGCTGAGGACGGCGACGACGTGGGCGGCGGTTACCACCTTCATTAACATTCATGACCATTTTGCCGCGTTGATTACGATCGGTATTTTGGAACTCTGCCCACCACTGTGCTAGCTCTTTAATGTCATGACCTTCAAATAGGGCACGCATTTCTAAGAAATCGTAGGCAGCGCGGAACTTTGGATGCTCCATGGTCTTAAAGGCACGTTTACCACTGCGACGGGCAAAGCGTAGTTGTTGCTGCCAAATATCGCGTACAGTAGTGGTATGACGGCGTGGGATCGCAATGGTGCGAACTTGATCATCAAGAATATCGTTACTTGCGACCATAAAGGCATCGTAGAACGATAAGCCGCTAGCAAAAGAGACTTCTTCCGCGCGGATCATCATTGGATACCACAGCATTGCAGCATAGATAAACGCAGGATTAACACGTTTATCTTCGGCAATACGCTTATCCGTTGATGCCAAGATATGCTCAATCATCTTCTCTGTTTGGCTGCTTTGATCTTCGGTAAAGTGATCCGCCAAAATAGGGAAAAGTTGCTGGAATAGGTTATATTCGCGCAGCATGCGGTAGGTTTCTAAACCTTGGCCTGATTGCAGCAGTTTTAAACTTTCTTCAAACAAACGCGCTGCAGGAATATCTTGCAGTAATGATGAAAGCTCTTGGATTGGTGCTGCTGTTGCAGGATCGATATCCATGTCCAGTTTCACCGCAAAACGGACTGCACGTAGCATACGCACAGGATCTTCACGGTAACGGGTTTCTGGATCACCCATTAGGCGTACGATGCGATTATTTAAATCTTCAACACCGTTTGCATAATCGGTAACAGTGAAATCTTTGACGCTGTAGTACAGGGCATTGATAGTAAAGTCACGGCGTTCTGCATCTTCATCGATGGTGCCATAGACGTTATCTCGAAGTAGCATACCTTCACGGTTGCGTGAAGAAATTTGTGGCTTCTGTTTGCTGTCTTTCGGGATTGTTGCTTGTACTGGTGCATCGGAGTGGTGACCACGGAAAGTGGCAACTTCGATAATGTCACGTCCAAATAGGATATGGGCAAGACGGAAACGGCGACCAATTAAACGACAGTTACGGAATAGCTTTTTGATCTCTTCTGGCGTTGCATTGGTAGCAATATCAAAATCTTTTGGTTGTTTGTCTAGCAGTAAATCACGTACGCCGCCACCTACTAAGTAAGCGTCGTAACCGACTTTATTTAGACGATATAGTACTTTCAGCGCATTTTCGCTGATATCTTTACGTGAAATGCTGTGCTCTTGGCGTTGGTAAACTTGCAAAGTTTGTTCCTCTGGAACGCGAGTACTACTGTCGCGATTCAATACTTTACGGCAAAAGCTGGCTACTCGATTAAAGATAATACACCCCATTATGTGCATCTGGTTCAACAAACAGCCGTATATAATATATCACGGCAGACTATTTTAGAATGCTAGTGTGATAGCAGTTGTTTTTGGTAGCTTATCTAGCTGCCAGTGCGCAACGCCCCACATTAAAATTTCTTCTACAGTGTGTGCAGCAAGATCTGCTGGTGGCGCAAGGCCTAAAAACTGTAGCGCTGCAACCAAGGCTGGACGCGGATTGGTTTTATCAATCGCAGGCGCATGGTTCTGTTTCGACAACTTATTGCCGTTTTCAGTAACAGCGAGCGGCAAGTGCAAATAACTCACTAGGGTATGACCAAGTTGCTGGTATAAACCGATTTGACGACCTGTTGGTTCTATTAAATCAGCACCACGAACAACTTCAGTGATCCCTTGTTCGATATCATCGAGCACAACCGCAAGATTGTAAGCAAATAACCCGTCTCGACGTCGAATGATAAAATCTTCTCCTGCCAGTGACTCTGGTAGAGCGATTCGACCATGTAATTGATCATCGAAAGCAACGATAGGTGTGTCCACTTTTAATCGCACAGCGCTGTCTTTTGGCTGTTGATTGAGGTGACGACAAGTACCTGGGTAAAAACCGCCAGCTTCTTTGATTGCTTTACGACTACATTGGCAATAATAAGCATCGCCTTGGGCTAACCATTGGTCGATTTGACCTTGGTAAGCATCATGACGTTGGCTTTGATACATCAGTTCACCATCCCAACAGAAGCCATAAGCTTCTAATGTGCGCAGAATATCATCGGCAGCACCGGGCATTTCTCGAGGTGGATCAAGATCTTCAATTCTGACAATCCATTTACCTTGGTGTGACTTAGCTTGTAAGTAACTTCCCAAGGCGGCAATGAGTGAGCCGAAATGAAGCGGTCCTGACGGTGATGGCGCAAAGCGTCCTACATATTGGTTCGTCTGTGTCATAAATCATGAGCAAAAAAGTTGCCTAGACCTGATAGGGCGTTAGGCACGGCATTAACATATGTTGACCAGAGCTAGGGGTACTGCAACAAGGCAAATCCTCCAAACTGAGTAAGACTCTTATACAAGAGCCTTATTCAGTTTGGTGCGAGCTAATCTGTGGGCTGGTTAAGCGTGATCAGGGCGCAAGCTATGGTCGACATGGATAGGGTGCAAAAAAGTGCACCACATTAAATCGCACGCTAGTGTAAACGAAAGAGGGAGCTTTCGCTCCCTCTAAAATTAGGCATTAACGCAGGCGACGGAATTAGCCAGCCATTTGCTTTTCTTTGATCTCTGCAAGAGTTTTACAGTCGATACAAAGTTCAGCAGTTGGACGTGCTTCTAGTCGACGAATACCGATCTCGATACCACAAGAATCACAGAAGCCGAAATCGTCTTCTTCAATGCGCTTCAATGTTTTCTCGATCTTTTTGATCAGTTTACGTTCACGGTCACGGTTACGTAACTCAAGACTGAATTCTTCTTCCTGAGCTGCACGATCCACAGGATCTGGGAAGTTAGCCGCTTCGTCTTGCATGTGGTTTACTGTACGATCAACTTCTTCACGAAGCTGATTACGCCATGCTGAAAGAATCTTATGGAAGTGGGCACGTTGTGCTTCACCCATATACTCTTCACCAGCTTTTTCCTGGTAAGGTTCAACCCCAGCAATAGCCAGGATGCCTAGTGATTTTTTAACGTTGGTCTCTGGCATATAGCATCTCCTAATGTACCTAATAACCGTCACTGGTTAATTTTGGGCGGTATCTATAGCAGAAAGGTTTGGCTGTGGCAATTACTGTCTTTCTTCAATTCTATACCAATGTGAAGAAAGCATCACTTTTCAGTTCGAGTGACGAAATTCTATACAATTGGACAGTGTTATTTGCTCTATATCGAGATCTGCTTTGTAGCAGATAACCTCAACCCCTGCCTTTACTGCTTGTTTGAGTAATTGAGCGTATATCGGATCGATATGATCTGCGACCGAAACGCTATCAATTCCTGAATGTAATACTGCAAAAAATAGTACTGATCTGTAGCCTTGCTCTACCATTTCGGTGAGCTCTCTCAAGTGTTTTTGTCCACGAGTGGTCACGGCATCAGGGAAATAACCTTGTCTATTTTCCCCTAATAAGGTGACGCTTTTTACTTCAATATAGCAGGGTGGACGGGTTTCTGATTCAAGTAATAGATCAATTCGACTATTTTCAGCGCCATATTTCACTTCTGCTCGCAGTGATGTGTAACCTGTTAGCTCATCAATTACGTCATTACGAATCGCTTCTTCCACTAATCGATTGGCTTGTGCTGTGTTGACACAAATCCAATCATTACTGAGTGTTTGGGTGAGCTCCCAACTATTAGGGTACTTACGTTTTGCGTTATCTGATGTGGAATACCAAACAGTGCTACCCGGTTCGGCACAGCCTGTCATTGCCCCTGTGTTAGCACAGTGGATGGTACGAACGTCATTATTATCAAGCTCTATATCGGCTAAAAAACGCTTATAACGTTTAATAAGTTTGCCCGCTTGTAAAGGTTGCGCAAATTTCATAGTTCTCTCGATGGCTGATGATTGTTTTTCGTTATAAATTGCCTTTTCGCTACAATAGCATTTAAAGGCACTGGCATTAGCCGATTCATTCGATCATGACATAAGGTACCTAGATTGTCACAACTCCCTATTGAAGACGTTTTACCTGACTTGTTTGCAGCATTAAACACGCACTCACAATTGATTTTAAAAGCCCCTCCGGGCGCAGGTAAATCCACCTATCTTCCTCTTTCATTACTACAGCAAAAAGCCTTTTCTGGACGTATTGTGATGTTAGAACCAAGACGTTTAGCGGCAAGAAATATTGCCAGCTTTTTAGCGCGTCAGTTAGGAGAAAAAGTCGGGGAAACTGTTGGCTTGCGGGTTCGTGGTGAAACCAAGGTCAGTGCTAACACTAAGCTTGAGATTGTCACAGAGGGGGTGATGACCCGAATACTGCAACAAGATCCTGAGCTTATAGGCATTGATTTGCTGATCTTCGATGAATTTCATGAGCGCTCTATTCACGCCGATACCGCATTGGCGTTAGCACTCGAAGTACAACAAGCGCTGCGTGATGATTTAACGGTGTTGGTAATGTCGGCAACCTTATCGCAGCAAGAACTGATGACGTTATTGCCAGAGGCGAGTTATATCGAATCGCAAGGACGTTGTTTCCCTGTTGAATATCGTTATAGCGGCACTATCGAATCCCGTGATCTGATTGAGAAAATGGCGCAAGCGATTTGTCAGCTATTGGATAATGAAAAGGGCTCCATGCTGGTGTTCTTACCTGGTGTCGGTGAAATCAAACGTTTAGAACAATTGTTACTAGAACGTTTAGATAACAAAACATTGCTTTGCCCGTTATATGGTCAATTAAATATTGAGCAGCAGCAACAAGCGATCAGTGCACCAACCAATGGACAACGTAAAGTGGTATTGGCAACCAATATCGCGGAAACCAGTTTAACCATTGAAGGTATTCGCTTGGTGGTTGATAGCGGTTTAGAGCGCATTGCGCAGTGGGACCCTAAAACTGGGATCAGTCGCTTACAACAAGTACGTATTGCACAATCGTCGGCAGAGCAACGAGCAGGTCGTGCTGGGCGATTAGAAGCGGGTATTTGTCTGCGCATGTACAGTGAAGATCAGTTACAACGCCAACCTGCCACACCACAGCCTGAAATTTTGCGAAGTGATCTAACCTCATTGGCGATGGAGCTAGTGCAATGGGGTTGTAACGATCCAGCTGAGTTGCAATGGCTAGATCTACCGCCAGCCATTGCCTTGCAACAATCTCGTGAATTATTAGTACAACTTGGCGCTATAGATAGCCGAGGGCAGCAAACTGAGCGTGGACAATTAATTCAATCTTTAGGTGCTGAGCCTCGTCATGCCGCTATCTTAGCGTTTGCGCTTGAGCTGTATCGTGAGCAATCCGATGCGACAATATTATCAATGGCTGCCATGTTAATTGCTTTACTCGAAGATCCGCCTAGAGCAATGGATAATCCCGATCTCGCATTCCAACTACATTTATTGGAAAGCCAGAAACTTACTAAAGCTGGGCATTATCGTCAGCGAGCAATACAAACGCAGCAAAAGCTCCATCAACAGCTAGATATTAAATTAAAGAGTGCTTCGTTGATGGTGAATAACCAATGGTTGGGCGCATTACTGGCTGCGGGATTTCCTGATCGTATAGCAATGACCCGTAACCATGATGGGCGTTATCAGCTGTCTAATGGTCAAGGCGTGATGCTTGAGGTTGATCTGAGCTTAGCATCAGAGCAAACCTTAGTGGTTGCCGATGTGGTCAAAACACGCCAAGGGGATAGTCGAGTTTTCTCAGCTGTTGCAGTCGATATTTCACAGTTGCAACAAGTGCATCCTCAACTCTTCATTGCGCAAGATTGGCTCGATTGGGATGATAAGAAAGGGCGATTAAGCGCCGAACATCGTGTTTACTGCGGAAAGCTAATTATAAGCCGAGATATTGCGCCAGAACCTGATCCAGCCCTCGCCAGTGAAGCTTTGGTGAATGCGATTAAGCGTAAAGGGTTAAGCGTATTGAATTGGACGGATAAAGCCCATTCACTCTTAACCCGTGCCCGTTGTGCCGCACAATGGTTACCTGAGTTAAACCTTCCAGCATTAGATGACGAGAGTTTACTTATTGCAGCTGATACATGGTTACTGCCCTATATGAATGGGATCAAGACCATGAAAGGCGTAGCGAAAGTTGATGTATTAGCCGCCTTAGAAGCATATTTAGGTTGGGATATAAAACAACAGATTGATTTGCTACTGCCAACGCATTATCAAGTGCCAACAGGGTCTAATATAGTGATCCGTTATCATGAGCAACAACAGCCAGTGCTTGCGGTGAAATTACAGGAAATGTTTGGTGAAAAAGCGTCGCCTTGTATTGCTAATGGCAAAGTAGCCTTAGTCCTTGAGTTGCTATCTCCAGCACAGCGACCGTTACAAATTACCCAAGACTTAGCGGCATTTTGGCAGGGCTCATACAAAGAAGTGCAGAAGGAAATGAAAGGACGTTATCCCAAGCATCCATGGCCGGATGATCCCGCCAATCATATTCCAACTCGCAAAACGAAAAAATATATGTAGCAATAGACCTGTATATATAATCAGGTATAGTGTTCAATAATTATCAAATCACATGTATAGGAGCAGTATTATTTGCTCCTATTTTATATAGGAATGACATTAGTTGACGCATTATGATTAAGTTGTCTCTTCATCTACAGTCAAGAAAACATGTCGCACCGCCGAAAGACAGTGGCGGGAAAAAGCCGACGACACCTCGAAAAAAAACACCTGTAAAACCAAAGCCTACCGAAAAAAAGCCAACTAAGCGCACGACAACGAGTGCGACAAGAAAGACGCCAGCAAAAAAAACGCCTGCGAAGAAAACCAAAAAGACCACCAAAAAAGATCGCCCATGGCTTAAAAAACTTGGCTGGCTAGGCTTTAAAATTGGTTTAGTGGTAGTGGCTGCGATGTTGGTGGTCGGGATTTATTTAGACACGATTGTGCGCAATAAAATGGACGGTCAAATTTGGGATTTACCGTCTGTTGTGTATGGTCGAGTGTTAACGCTTCGCCCTGATCAACATATCAGTATTATGGATGTGCGCCGTGAATTAGATTTATTGAAATACCACAAAGTGCGCACACCAACCCGTATAGGGGAATATTCTGCTTCATCAACGCGCATTGAATTGATCCGACGTCCGTTTGATTTTCCTGAAGGGGCTGAGAAAAAAAGTCATGTGTTGCTGACTTTTTCTGGTAACAACCTAGTAAGCATAAAAGACTTAACCACTAAACGCTTGTTAGGTTATTTCAACATTGAACCTAAAATGCTCGGTATGCTTGGCCTTTCAGGCAATGAGCAGCGCATCTTTATGAAGCGTGATGAGTTCCCACCGTTATTAATTGATGCATTACTGGCAACGGAAGATAGAGATTTCTATCAACATGATGGTGTTTCACCGTTAGCTATCATTCGTGCCATGTTTGTTAACTTACGTGCAGGTCGCACTGTACAAGGTGGTAGTACTTTAACCCAGCAGTTAGCGAAGAACTTATTTTTAAGCCGTGAACGTAGTCTATGGCGTAAAGTTCGTGAAGCCTATATTGCCGTGATCATTGATTATCGCTATAGCAAGGATCGGGTATTAGAAGCTTACCTTAACGAAATCTATCTCGGTCAAAATGGCGGTAAAGAGGTACATGGTTTCCCATTAGCAGCAAGACTGTATTTTGGTCGTCCGTTGGATGAGTTAACACCTGCACAGTTAGCCATGCTGGTGGGCATGGTGAAAGGGCCTTCTCAGTTTAACCCTTGGCGACATCCAGAGCGTACGCTAGAGCGTCGTGATTTGGTGTTAAGCCTTCTGCTTAAAAACAACACCCTGACAGGTGCTGAATATGAAGCTGCAGCTTCAAGCCCATTAGGCGTACAAAAGACACCGAAGATCGCTAGTCGTCAGCCTGCTTATTTCCAGCAACTACAACGTGAGTTAGAGCGTGATGTCGGTGATATTTATAAGTCAGGTAAAGGTCTTCGTATCTTTAGTACCTTAGACCCATTATCACAGCAATCAGCAGAGCAAAGTGTTGCTGCAATGGTGCCAAAGCTAAATAAAAAAGCAGGACTGAAAGTTGAAACGGCAATGGTGGTTGTTGATCGCCTAAGTGGAGAAGTGCGCGCTATTGTTGGTGGTAGTCGCCCAGGTTATGCAGGTTTTAACCGTGCGTTAGATGCCAGTCGTCAAATTGGTTCATTGGCAAAACCTGCGGTTTATTTAACGGCATTGAGCGAGCCTAATAAATTTAATCTAGCAACCAACTTGGATGATAAGTCGATTGTATTACGTGGCAGCAAAGGCACTACATGGCGTCCACGAAATTACGATCGTAAGTTTAGAGGCCAAGTGCCGCTTTATTATGCACTTGCCAATTCATTGAATGTGCCAACGGTAAATCTTGGTTTAAAAGTTGGGCTGGGAAGTGTGATTAATACCATGAGCAAACTTGGTATTGATCGCGATGAAATTCCTAAACTGCCATCAATTCTGCTAGGTTCATTTACCTTATCACCTTATGAGGTGGCACAAATGTTCCAGACTATAACCAGTGGTGGGCGTAAAGCTGATTTAACTGCGCTACGAGCGGTAGTCGATCAGAAAGGTAGAATTCTTTATCAGAACTATCCGAAAGCTGCTCAGGTAGTGCCAGAGCAGGCTGCGTGGCTCACTACGTATGATATGAAGCGTGTGGTTAGCCAAGGCACCGCACGTTACTTACAAAGTAAGTTCAGCGCGGCAAAATTGGCCGGTAAAACAGGAACAACGGATAAGAACCGTGATAGCTGGTTCGCAGGTGCTGATGGTCATGAAGTGGCAGTTGTGTGGGTTGGGCGTGATGATAATACTCCAGTGCGTTTAACGGGCTCTAGTGGTGCTTTACGTATTTATGCTGATTACCTCACGCGTAGAAAACCTGCACCACTAACTTTGCCGTGGCCGAAACAGATCACAACCATAAAATACGATAAGCAAGCCAATGGCACATTAACACCAAACTGTAACGGTAGTGTCTCATTGCTAGTTTGGGATAAAGATGGGCAATTAAAAGCGCAGTGTTCAAGCAATAAACCTGCCGCTTGGATCACTAATATGTTTACAGGTAGTTAATCTATCAGTATTGCTTAAAGCCTCGCTCATGTAGCGGGGCTTTTTTCTATCTGAAAGGGGAGTGATGATTAGAAGAGGTGATTTTCTTTAGACGAAAAAAAACCTCACCAAAGATGAGGTTTCAAAAGATGGTGCCGACTACCGGAGTCGAACTGGTGACCTACTGATTACAAGTCAGTTGCTCTACCTACTGAGCTAAGTCGGCACGTTTTGTTCTTTTTGTCATAACGTCAATAACGTTACTTTTTAATATGGTGCCTCGAGGCGGAATCGAACCACCGACACGAGGATTTTCAATCCTCTGCTCTACCGACTGAGCTATCGAGGCAGAAGTAGTGATGGTTAAGTCTCTACTTTTGCATTCTTACGTGAGTAAGAAAATAAATGGTGCCGACTACCGGAGTCGAACTGGTGACCTACTGATTACAAGTCAGTTGCTCTACCTACTGAGCTAAGTCGGCACACTTTATTTGGCTCCTCCTGCTGGACTTGAACCAGCGACATACGGATTAACAGTCCGCCGTTCTACCGACTGAACTAAGGAGGAATTGTACTTTTTATCTTACTCGATTAAATCAAGTGAGATGAATATGGTGCCTCGAGGCGGAATCGAACCACCGACACGAGGATTTTCAATCCTCTGCTCTACCGACTGAGCTATCGAGGCAAAAATACGAAATTAATCGTTGTTTTGCATTTCTTACCGAAGTAAGAGAATAAATGGTGCCGACTACCGGAGTCGAACTGGTGACCTACTGATTACAAGTCAGTTGCTCTACCTACTGAGCTAAGTCGGCACACTATATTCTTTTTTATTTCTCCGCTCAATGAGCCAAGAAACTAAATAGTGGCTCCTCCTGCTGGACTTGAACCAGCGACATACGGATTAACAGTCCGCCGTTCTACCGACTGAACTAAGGAGGAACAGATTGTGGTTGCTTGCACCAAACTTCGAAAGGGAAGTGATGGTGCCTCGAGGCGGAATCGAACCACCGACACGAGGATTTTCAATCCTCTGCTCTACCGACTGAGCTATCGAGGCAACGGAGCGCATTAAAAAGGTTTTCGCTCTTTTCGTCAATGCTTTTTTTTCAAATAATTATCAACCTTGTCTTTTTTATCCCGTTTGTTTGAAAAGTGAGCTTTTATTAAGGGTTACAGTGATGTTATGGCTGAAAAAGAGAATAAATATAAGGAATTTATGAAGCTTAAGTTTGGGATGTTTTCACCTGTTTAAGAGAAAAATATGGCATAAAAATGAGAAATAAGCACAAAGCAGAAAGATAAAAAGAGGCGAAGCTAGAGAGGGGAGTGAGAACTAAAGAGATGTGAGTGGAAGAAATATGACTGAACGTATTGATTACGCCAAATTACAGGCGAAAAAAAACCTTGTCTTGCGACAAGGTTTCTTAACTGGCTCCTCCTGCTGGACTTGAACCAGCGACATACGGATTAACAGTCCGCCGTTCTACCGACTGAACTAAGGAGGAATCGTACTTTTTATCTTACTTGATAAAATCAAGTAAGATGAATATGGTGCCTCGAGGCGGAATCGAACCACCGACACGAGGATTTTCAATCCTCTGCTCTACCGACTGAGCTATCGAGGCAGAAGTAGCGATGGTTAAGTCTCTACTTTTGCATTCTTACCTAAGTAAGAAAATAAATGGTGCCGACTACCGGAGTCGAACTGGTGACCTACTGATTACAAGTCAGTTGCTCTACCTACTGAGCTAAGTCGGCACACTTTATTTGGCTCCTCCTGCTGGACTTGAACCAGCGACATACGGATTAACAGTCCGCCGTTCTACCGACTGAACTAAGGAGGAATTGTACTTTTATCTTACTCGATTAAATCAAGCGAGATGAATATGGTGCCTCGAGGCGGAATCGAACCACCGACACGAGGATTTTCAATCCTCTGCTCTACCGACTGAGCTATCGAGGCAAAAACACGAAGTTAATCGATGTTTTGCATTTCTTACCGAAGTAAGAGAATAAATGGTGCCGACTACCGGAGTCGAACTGGTGACCTACTGATTACAAGTCAGTTGCTCTACCTACTGAGCTAAGTCGGCACACTATATTCTTTTTTATTTCTCCGCTCAATGAGCCAAGAAACTAAATAGTGGCTCCTCCTGCTGGACTTGAACCAGCGACATACGGATTAACAGTCCGCCGTTCTACCGACTGAACTAAGGAGGAACAGATTGTGGTTGCTTGCACCAAACTTCGAAAGGGAAGTGATGGTGCCTCGAGGCGGAATCGAACCACCGACACGAGGATTTTCAATCCTCTGCTCTACCGACTGAGCTATCGAGGCAACGGGGCGCTATTAAAAGGGTTTTAAGCCTTTTCGTCAACACTTTTTTCAAGAAAAAATGATAAATGTAGTTGTTTGTTGTCTTTTTGTTCGTTGTGATGTTGTTTTGATATTCATTTGTGAGATTTCATCAATTTAAAGTCGATTGTTGATGAAATCTCGATAACGAATTTTTATTTTTCTGGCGGTGTGTAACCGTCGATTACCACGTCTTGACCTTCAAATAAAAACTTCACCATTTCAGCTTCAAGCAATTGGCGGTGTTCTGGGTTCATCATGTTCAACTTTTTCTCGTTGATTAACATGGTTTGCTTACCTTGCCATTCAGCCCATGCTTGCTTAGAAATATTGTCAAAAATACGTTGGCCTAGTTCACCTGGGTATAGTTGAAAATCTAAACCTTCAGCTTCTTGTTTTAGTCGAGCACAAAAAACAGTACGACTCATGAAATATTCCTTACTTTTGCTCGCTGAATTTCACGCTCAGCGAAAATGAGTGATTAATTGATAGTTATACCAGAGTCAGTGACGGGCATCTAGCGCCACTGACGGGAATAAAACCGCTAAAAATTAGGGCTATTTTCCGTTTACTAACTGGTATGCCAAGCTTTCTAATATTTTTTGCACGGGTGCAGCTAAACCGACTTTTGCCGGATTTTCGAGATCATACCATTGCCCAGCATTGTCATTAATGACGTTAGGCTCGGCAGATAACTCATACAGCATAGGGACAATATCAAGGTGATAATGGCTAAATGTGTGGCGAAATGCGGTTAACTGCTGATTATTTTTGATCAAATTTTGCTGCTGACCGAGCTGCTTTTCTAGCAGTGGTGCTAGATCATCACTATCGTGTTGTGGAAAGCACCATAAGCCGCCCCAAATTCCCACTTGTGGACGTTGCTCTAACCAAACCTTGTTGCCATGTTGCAAGATAGCGAACCATGTTTGCTTTTCTGGCATGGTCTTTTTCGGTTTTTTGCCAGGAAAATCCATTTGCCGTTGTTGGGCTAAAGCGAGACATTGGTTGCTTACTGGGCATAACTCACACTTGGGTTTACTGCGAGTACAGATCATCGCCCCCATGTCCATCATAGCTTGGTTATAACGCTCAACCCCATCTGCTGGTGTGTTGGTTTCAGCAATCTCCCATAAGTTATTTTCTACAGGTTTCTTACCAGGCCAACCTTCCACTGCATAACAACGTGAAAGTGTACGTTTAACGTTCCCATCTAAGATTGGGTGATGTTGACCTAAGGATAGCGATAACACCGCTCCTGCAGTTGATCGCCCAATCCCCGGTAGGGCTTGTACTTGATCGATATCGGTTGGGAAAACACCGTTATGATCGCTGACGATCATTTTTGCCGCTTTGTGTAAGTTACGGGCACGAGCGTAGTAGCCCAGTCCTGTCCATAGGTGTAGCACTTCATCTTGTTCGGCGGCTGCCAAGTCTTGCACCGTTGGGAAGCGTTCCATAAAGCGCTCAAAGTAGGGGATCACGGTGGCAACTTGAGTTTGTTGCAGCATGATTTCAGACAGCCAAACTTTGTATGGGGTTTTATTTTGTTGCCAAGGTAGGGTTTTACGGCCGAATTTGTCGTACCACGCTAAGATGGCATCGGAAAATGACGTACTCAATGTTGTGCTCACTTTACAATGTGTTGTTATTTGTCACTCGCTGTACGAAGAGATTCGATACTTTGTTTAATGACAAGCAACGATTTTGTTATTTTTGCTGCGAGGTGAAAATTGGTGTCCGCCAGTGCAATCACTTATACTGCAAGCGGAGGTGCAGCGTTATTTATTGTCTATTTTGGACAAGATTGCACCATAAACTGGCTATTGTCGCAATCGATAGACTTGAATTGAGTCTATAACTTTGGATAATGCCGTTCCGTTTCTTTTTTGTTTGGATAGTTAGCATGAGCGAAGTTTCAAAGAAGTCAGGCGAAGTGACCCTGACTGAATTTACCGAAGATGGCAAGCTGGTTCGTAAGATCCGTAGCTTTGTTCGTCGTGAAGGCCGTTTAACTAAAGGCCAAGAAAATGCGATGGAAAACAACTGGCCAACTATGGGTATTGATTTCGCCAAGCAAATGCTGGACTGGAAAGAAGTATACAACCGTGAAGCGCCAGTAGTTCTTGAAATCGGTTTTGGTATGGGCGCATCATTAGTTGAAATGGCTAAAAATGCCCCTGAGAAAAACTTCATCGGTATCGAAGTGCATAGCCCTGGTGTTGGTGCGTGTCTAATGGGTGCAGAAGAAGCTGGTTTAACTAACCTACGTGTAATGTGTCACGACGGTGTGGAAGTGTTTGAACACATGATCCCAGACGGTAGCCTAGATACAGTGCAGTTATTCTTCCCAGATCCTTGGCACAAAGCGCGTCACCATAAGCGTCGTATCGTTCAGCCTGAGTTTGCTGAAATGCTACGTAAGAAGCTTAAAATTGGTGGTATTTTCCATATGGCAACAGACTGGGAAAATTACGCAGAACATATGGTTGAAGTAATGGATGCAGCACCTGGTTACCGTAACACGGCAACAGATGGTCCTTACATTGATCGTCCAGAAGATCGTCCACTAACCAAGTTTGAAGCACGTGGTCACCGTTTAGGTCACGGCGTTTGGGATATGAAGTACGCGCGTACTGAGTAATCACCATTCAGCACTATTAGCGAAGAGATCGTATATTTGATCCTATTACGCTGTAGAGAATTAATTAAAAAGCCAACCTAGTGTTGGCTTTTTTGCCCTTGGAGAAAAGAGAAATGAAGCCAACTGCTGCATTGCTAAATGAAGTGTTAGAAGAAGTGAGACCATTGATTGGTCAGGGAAAAGTTGCTGATTACATTCCTGCTCTAGCCAGCGTACCTGCTAATAAATTGGGTATTGCTGTGTGTTACAACGATGGTGAAATTATTCAAGCTGGTGACAGTGAAGAAGGTTTTTCTATTCAATCGATCTCCAAGGTGCTTTCGCTGACATTAGCTATGACGTTATATGAGCCAGATGAGTTATGGTCTCGTGTTGGTAAAGAGCCGTCGGGTCAAGCCTTTAACTCAATGATCCAGCTTGAATTAGAAAAAGGTATTCCACGTAACCCGTTTATTAACCCTGGTGCGATTGTTGTCTCAGACATGCTACACAGTCGCTTATGTGCACCACAATATCGGATGCTAGAGTTAGTAAGAGAGCTTTCTTGCAACCCTAACATTGTTTACGACAAAGTGGTGGCAAGCTCTGAAATGCAACATAGCGATCGTAATGCTTCTATTGCTTATTTGATGCGCTCATTTGGCAACTTTGAAAATGAAGTCATGCCTGTGCTAACTAACTATTTTAGCTACTGTGCGCTTAAGATGAGCTGTGTGGATTTAGCGAGAACGTTTAGTTATTTAGCAAATAAAGGGCTTCCTTTAGGCGCGAAAAAAAGAATTATCAGCCAGACTAAAAGTAAGCATATAAATGCATTGCTTGCGACTTGTGGTTTGTACGATGGCGCAGGTGAATTTGCTTACCGTGTAGGTATGCCAGGTAAATCTGGTGTCGGTGGGGGCATTGTTGCGATTGTACCGGGTGAAATGACGATCGCTGTTTGGTCGCCAGAGCTTGATCAATCCGGTAATTCTGTTGCAGGGACTGCAGCGTTAGAAAAATTATCAGAGCGTATTGGACGTTCTATTTTTTAGTGAGTACGTATAGTTGATGTTGCGATGCTCACATTAGGGGAGGATCGTATGTTAATGAATAAATGTATTTACGGATTAAGAACATCGATACAAGGTGCTTTACTTGCAGCTTTTGGGTTTATCAGTTCTGCTGTATTTGCCAGTGAATGTGATCCACAGTGGCATAACTCACTGAGTTTAAATGAAGGGCGATTAACCTTAGTGCAAGGAGAGCGAGAATTTAGTATTGATGCCAATGGGCAGATGTACTTTGATGTTCATAAAATTGAACTCAGCTCCAAGCAAACTGAGCTATTATCTGATTACTATGAGATTTTAGATAATGATCTGCCTTATTTGTTATCGCACTCTCAGCGTATTGATAAGCAAGTTTGTGAATTTGTTTCGCTACGAATAGAACAAGAACAACGCCTACAAGATGCGATCCCAGCACTAAAAAATTGGCGTAGCGTAACATTAAATTAGTCAGCGTTTGAAAAGAAAAAGCGAGCATGAGTAATCACTCAATGCTCGCTTTTTTATTGGCTGTTATTCGTCGTCATCTTCGACAAAAGCGGCTAATAAATCATTAAGGAACAGTTTACCGTGCTCGGTAATTTGCCATTGCTCGCCAGTATCTTGCAGGTAATTTTGCGAAATTGCCCAATCAATGGCTGGCTCAATACTTGATAGCGGTAAGCCCGTACGAGTTGGGTAGTCTTGTTTTGGACAGGCTTCTAGCAAGCGAAAACGGTTCATAAAGAACTCAAAAGGACGCTCACAGTCAGCCACATTGGTTTCTTGTGTCAGGTAAGGTTTATCAGCCTGTAAATACCCACGAGGATGTTTGACTTTAACTGTGCGGATAATACGACCGTCTTCAAAACTGATCTTACCGTGAGCTCCACAACCAATCCCTAAGTAATCACCAAAACGCCAGTAGTTCAGGTTATGCTGGCATTGTTTTCCTGGCTTGCTATAGCCAGAAATTTCGTACTGTTGATAACCTGCTTCTGTAAGTAGTTGATGACCTTGCTCAAAAATATCCCAAAGATCGTCATCGTCAGGTAGCGTGGGTGGCTTTGAGTAATACAAAGTATTAGGCTCAATCGTCAGTTGATACCAAGATAGATGAGGTGGATCGAGTGCGATCGCTTGCTTTAGATCGCTGATCGCATCTTCAACACTTTGATCTGGTAGACCATGCATAAGATCGACATTAAAGCTGTTTAATCCCGCATCCTTTGCAAGCCCAGCAGCACGAATCGCTTCATCTGCGCCATGAATACGGCCAAGACGTTCAAGTTTTTCATTTTGAAAGCTTTGAATACCAATTGAAATACGGTTTACACCTGCTTGGCGATAGGCATCAAAACGTCCCGCTTCCACTGTGCCGGGATTGGCTTCCATAGTGATTTCAATGTCATCACTAAAGGGAATGCGCTGCTCAATAGCTGTTAATAAACGACCAATTTCGCTTGGTGAGATCAGGCTTAGGGTGCCGCCACCAATAAAAATAGAGTGCAGTGGACGTACACCGTTTACTAATTGATAAGCGCTGAGATCGGTTTCAAGATCGTCAATTAACGCATCAATGTAATCGAGCTCAGGGAGTTCTGTCTTTAGTGCGTGTGAGTTGAAATCGCAGTAAGGGCATTTCTGCACACACCAAGGAATGTGAACATATAAGCTGAGCGGTGGAGGTACCAACATTTATTGTGCCTTTAGTGCGCTAAATAGTTGCTGTAGGGCTTTACCACGGTGTGATAGTTGTTTTTTACGAGCAGGAGCAAGCTCTGCAGATGCACATTGATCTTCTGGTACCCAGAATACGGGATCGTAACCAAAACCGTTTTCGCCATGACGTTCAGTTAAAATGCTGCCTTCCCAAGAGCCGTGACAAACCAGAGGTGTTGGATCATTTTCGTGGCGCATCATCACAAGTACACAATGAAAACGTGCCGTGCGTTGATCTTCTGGTACGTCTTTCATTTCAGCTAATAGCTTATCAATGTTGTCTGCATCAGATGCGTCTTCACCTGCAAAGCGTGCTGAGTAAATACCCGGTGCACCTTTAAGAAAATCCACTTCTAAACCTGAATCATCCGCAATGGCAGGAAGACCGGTTTCTTTTGCCGCGTGACGGGCTTTGATGATGGCATTTTCGATAAATGTTGTGCCCGTTTCTGCCACGGAAGAGACGTTATAATCACTTTGAGCGACCACATCAAAACCAAAATCAGCCAGTAAATCGGCCATTTCTTTTACTTTGCCTTGGTTGCCTGTTGCTAGTACAAGTTTACTCATTTTGATGCCTTTTGATCGTCAAGCTCTCTAAATAATGGCGGCTATAATAGCGGTTGTTTAGCCAATAAAAAAGGCGCGGATGCGCCTAGTGAGTGTAGCTATGATCAAACGAGTTCTGTTTATTTATCGACAAAGAAGGTTTGTTTAAACGTTAGGGTTTCTTTTTTGCCGTTGTAGAAAATATTGATCTTAAAATCGAGGGTTTCGTCGTTGGTGTGCTTAAATTGTGCAATAGAATAAATCGCTTTCCCTTCTTTGATTTCTCTAAAGGTTAAGGTTTTCTGTTGACCTAATATGTTACTTGCTGTGCCTGTTAACTGAGCAGAGACCGCTGGTTTACCTTCTTTGCTGGTATCGAAAACGGAAATATTAATCAGTGCGCCATAACGGCTACGTTGAATTTTATAGTGACTGGCAATGTCTGGGGTTAAAAACGTTGATGCGAAGCTAGAGTAATGCACTTCTAAATCGCCAAAACGTTTAAGTTGCTCAGCAGTACTCGGTAGGCTGAAGACGAGCAACAGTAGGCTAAATAAGGCTTTCATTGTTGTATCCTTTCTGTTCAGTATTTCACTGAATACTTCCTTTAAGTGTAGCGTTTACCGCTAGCTATTTTGATTGTAGCGAAGTGTTACCACATAAAAAAAGCGAATACCTAAATTAGATATTCGCTTTGTTGTGCTGATCAAATTACATCAGGTTTTCGATCTCATTGGGTATCGCTTTCGGCGCTTCAATCCGTACTTGCTTGTGACGTCCTTGTAAGCCTTTTTCGACATGGATCAGCCCTTTAGCAACCTTGAATTGTTTCGAGAGGTATTTCACTAAATGGGCGTTGGCTTTGCCATCGACAGGCGGGGCTGTGATGGCAATTTTAATTTCGTCACCGTGCAAACCAACGATCTGATCACGGCTTGCTTTGGGTTGGATATAAAGTCGAACGATGAGATCGTCACCATCCTGATGGATCGCTTTTTCTGTCACAGCATGTACCAAACATTACCTACAACAGAGCCCATTGCGTAGTTGGCAAACTGCAGCGCAATGAAGATCACTAAGATACTTAAATCTAAGCCGCCCATCGCAGGAAGAATACGACGCACAGGTGCCATTAGTGGCTCTGTAAGTTGATACATTACGTATTCCATTGGGCTACGGCCTTGGCTCACCCAACTTAGGATTGCACGGATCAGTAGTACCCAGAACAGTAGACTACCTGCAGCTTTTAATAGTGCGAGCAAGCCTAAGAACAAGAAGCTTGGCTCAAAAATAACGCCACCGCTACTGATGGAAATAATGATGAGGAACTTGGCAACACAGAGTACGTAAGCAAACAATACAGTTGCCATATCTAATGAACCAATTGATGGGATCACGCGGCGAAGCGGTGCAACAATTGGCTGGGTTGCTTTAACGATAAATTGTGAGAATGGGTTATAGAAGTCAGCACGTGACCATTGTAACCAAACTCGTAATAACACCACCATGATGTAT
The DNA here is from genome assembly GCF_030685535.1 of Photobacterium leiognathi. Classification (NCBI taxonomy): domain Bacteria; kingdom Pseudomonadati; phylum Pseudomonadota; class Gammaproteobacteria; order Vibrionales; family Vibrionaceae; genus Photobacterium; species Photobacterium leiognathi. The sequence goes on from NZ_CP131601.1 coordinate 460,032, forward strand.
AAATCAAAGGCGGTTTGAACTAAATAAACGAATGGATTCATAGATAAACCTTAAAACAATTGTTCCATTTCTTTTGCGCGAGATACTGCAGCTTGCATTGCTTTAGCAACAATATCTGACAATTGGTGTTGATTGAATGTGTTGATAGCTTCTGCTGTTGTACCACCTTTTGAGGTGACTTGCTCACGTAATGTTGAAAGTGATGTTTCTGGATTTGCTTTCACCATTTCCGCGGCACCCAGAGCAGTTTGCTGGATCAGCAAACGGGCGGTATCTTGGTTAAAACCTTGCTTGATGGCTTCTTGTTGCATTGCTTCCATGAATAAGAAGAAATAAGCAGGAGCACTACCTGCAGCGGCGATAATGCCATTAATGCCTGATTCTTCTTCTACCCAGCAAATTTCACCCACGGCTTGTAGTAATTGGGTCGCAAACTCACGATCAGCCTGTGCCAACTGTGGTTTAGCGTATAAACCGCTCATCCCTTTACCAATCAAAGACGGGGTATTTGGCATCACTCGTACTAATTCAACATCTTGCCCTAACATTTCACAAAGACGCTGACAGTTAATTCCTGCTGCAATCGAGATCACCAGCTTGCCATCAAAGTTAATGTCTTGAAGTGGCAGACAGACTTCTTCCATTAATTGAGGTTTAACCGCAAGCACGACAACATCTGCTTCTTTTGCTGCATTAAGATTATCGCTGGTGGTATGAATACCAAAATCACGCGCTAAAGGTTCACGGCGCGCATCACTTGGCGCTGTGGCTGTGATTTTTTTCGCGTCGTAACCACTGGCGACAAGACCTGCGATGATCGAGCGCGCCATATTTCCTGCCCCAATAAAGGCGATTGAGCGTTGTTCCATGTCAAATCCTTATAAATAGGTACAAACTTAATGTTTTTTACCTTAATTGAGCTGTCATTTAAATGAACAGTACGAGTGTTTTTTTATTATGCTTTTTGGCTGTAATCGCGCGCACCAAAAATAGCAGTACCAATGCGAACGATGGTGCTACTGACTGCAATCGCCGCTTCCATGTCATCACTCATACCCATTGATAGCGTATCAACTTGTGGGTATGTGGTTTTTAACTGCTCGAGTGCATCGGATAGCGTTTTAAATGTTGCAAATTGGCTATCAAAATCTGTTGCTGGTTGAGGGATAGACATCAAGCCACGCAATTCAATATTTGGCATCGCTGCAATTTCTGCCGCTAGTGCAGGTAGCTCTGCCAGTGACACGCCCGATTTGGTCTCTTCATCATTACTGTTAACTTGTAACAATACTTGTAATGGTGCCATATTAGCAGGGCGTTGATCGCTTAAACGTTTAGCTGTTTTCACTCGATCAATCGAATGTACCCAATCAAAGTGCTCAGCAACTAGGCGCGTTTTATTTGATTGAATTGGGCCAATAAAATGCCATACAAGCAAGTTTTTAGCACTATGGGTTGAAAAGTGATTTACCTTATCAACACCTTCCTGTACATAGTTTTCGCCAAATGCATACTGGCCTGCGGCGATGGCTTCTTCGATCGCCTCGACTGGCTTGGTTTTACTTACCGCCAATAATTGCACGGAATCTGCAGCCCTGCCGCATTTTTCAGTTGCTAAGGTGATCTGATGGATGACCTCTGCAATATTTTGTTTGATACTAGTCATAATTGATTCTTGGGGAAAATTTATGGATATCACCGAACTACTGGATTTTAGTGTAAAGCATAACGCATCGGATCTACATCTTTCTGCAGGTGTTCCTCCCATGATCCGTGTCGATGGCGATGTGAGAAAATTAAGCATGCCAGCGTTAGATCATAGTGAAGTGCATCGCTTAGTGTTTGACATTATGAACGATGCCCAACGTCGTGAGTATGAAGAAAACTTAGAAGTCGATTTTTCATTTGAAATTCCCGACATTGGTCGCTTCAGGGTTAATGCTTTCCACCAATCTCGTGGTTGCTCTGCTGTATTACGTACGATCCCAATCCATATTCCGACATTGGAATCGTTAAATGTGCCTGACGTGTTCTACGACATTGCTCAACTTAAGCGTGGCTTAGTGCTGGTAACGGGGGCAACAGGTTCAGGTAAATCGACCACAATTGCTGCCTTGGTTGATTATATCAATAGCAACTATAACCGTCATATTTTGACTATCGAAGATCCGATCGAATTTGTGCACCAAAGCAAGCGTTGTTTGATCAACCAGCGTGAAGTGCACCGTGATACGTTAGGTTTCCAGAATGCATTACGCTCGGCACTGCGTGAAGATCCAGACGTTATTTTGGTTGGTGAATTACGTGATCAAGAAACCATTAGCTTAGCGCTCACCGCAGCAGAAACTGGTCACTTAGTATTGGGTACGCTACACACCAGCTCGGCGGCGAAAACAGTCGACCGTATTATTGACGTATTCCCAGGTGCAGATAAATCGATGGTGCGCTCAATGTTGTCTGAATCACTGCGTGCGGTAATTTCTCAAAGCCTATTAAAGCGTGTCGAAGGTGGTCGTGTTGCATCTCATGAAATCATGATGGCAACCCCTGCGATCCGAAATTTGATCCGTGAAGATAAGATCGCGCAAATGTACTCGATGATCCAAACCGGTTCAGCAATGGGCATGCAGACGATGGAGCAAAGCGTCAAGATGCTGGTGGCGCAAGGTTTAGTGGAAGCCGAAGAAGGGCGTCGTATTGTTGATAGTAGTCAGCGAGGCTTCTAATTGCGTTAGACAGCTGCAATAGGTAGGAAAAATAATGAATTTAGATTACATCTTAGCGCAGATGGTTGAGCGTAAAGCATCGGATTTATATATCACGGTCGGCTCGCCTTGTTTGCTTAAAGTCGATGGTAACTTACACAACTTAGGTGAGTTATTAGATCGTGAAGCTGTCGATGCCTTGTTTGATGAAGCGATGGATGATGAGCAGCGCAAGGTATTTGTCACCAGTCGTGAGGCAAATTTTGCGATCGTGCGTAACGGTTGTCGTTTTCGTTTAAGTGCATTTTGGCAACGTGAATTACCGGGTGTGGTGATCCGTCGAATTGAAACCAAGATCCCGAATATTCATGATCTTCACCTACCTATTGATATGGAGCGTTTAGCGCTATCTAAACGTGGTTTAGTGCTGGTGGTGGGGGCTACGGGCTCAGGTAAATCGACGTCGATGGCTGCAATGACGGGCTATCGAAACCAAAACCGTAGTCGCTATATTCTAACGGTAGAAGATCCGATTGAATTTATTCACGAACATAACAAATGCATCATTACTCAACGTGAAGTGGGACTTGATACTGAAAGTTATGAAGTCGCACTGAAAAACTCACTGCGCCAAGCACCAGACATGATTTTGATCGGTGAGATCCGTACCCGTGAAACCATGGAATACGCAATGACCTTTGCTGAAACAGGTCACTTGTGTATGGCAACGCTACACGCCAACAATGCTAACCAAGCCCTTGAGCGTATTTTGCATTTAGTACCTAAAGAGCGTCGAGATCAGTTCTTATTTGATCTGTCATTGAATCTCAAATGTATCTTAGCGCAGCAATTGATCCCTGATGCGAATGGTATTGGTCGTCATGGTGTGTATGAGCTATTACTCAATACACCACGTGTTGCTGATTTGATCCGTCGTGGTGAGCTACATGAAATTAAAGATGTCATGGCGAAATCAAACCAAGCGGGCATGGTGACATTTGACCAATCACTTTATGCCTTGTTCCGTGACGGTAAGATCACAGAGCAAGATGCACTGCACCATGCTGACTCACCAAATGATCTGCGTTTGATGATTAAAATGGGCGATCCAAACAATAAAACGGCGAGCTCGTTATCCGGCGTTAAATTAGATTTGTAATAAGCCTATAATGATCACTTTGCTTTAGTCATATGATAGGTCAATAGCTGTATTAAAAACGATCAAGTGTTAACTACTTGAATCATAGCTATTAATACTTTGAATGATGAAAAGTGATCAGCTTGTGGAGCTTTTGAGTTCAAATGGTTCAAAAGCTGTACAAGCTGTACAGGCGAGAAACAATAAGGGATAGCGCGATGATCGAATGCTCTGTAGATGATCTTGCTAACCTTTATGATGATCAATCTAGAAAAAGCTGTACAAGGATTAAACGCATTATCTAAAAAGCGGTAATAAAAAAGACAAGCGCAATGCTTGTCTTTTTCGTTAATAGAAGGGGATATTGCGATTAACCGTATTGGCGCTCAAACCAGCTTTCTAAAATCACAACGGCAGATTGTGAATCAATATTGCCTTTACTGAGTGAGCGATAACCGCCACGCTCAAACAGTTCTGCCCGTGCTTCTACGGTGCTTAAGCGTTCATCGTGTAATTCAACTTGGCAACCAAACCTACCATGCACGCGGTTAGCAAATTTCTTCGCTCGTGGTGTGATGGTTTCTAGCTCTTTACCTTCCAAATCTAAAGGTAAGCCTACAACCACTAAATCCGGTTGCCACTCTTTTAAAAGCTTTTCAATGTTATCCCAGTTGGGTACACCATCATTGGCTTTAATCGCAGCAAGTGGGGTTGCTGTACCTGTAAGTTCTTGTCCGATCGCCACACCAATACTTTTGGTGCCGTAATCAAAGCCTAAAACTGTGCGTGATTGACTCATGCGTGACCTATATCTAAAGAAAGATTTGCTAAGTTAAAGCCTAATTTTTCAATGGCTTTATGCCAGCGTTCACCCACTGGTGTGGAAAAAATAATGTTGTCATCAGCTTCAATAGTAAGCCAATTATTATCAACTAACTCTTGCTCTAATTGACCCGCATCCCAGCCAGCATAACCTAGCGCAACAATAAATTGTTCTGGTGCCAGTGTCGTACCTAGCTCAGATAAAATATCGAGTGAAGTCGTGACGGCCAGTTCACTGTTTACAGGTAGGCTTGAGCTGTATTGCCCTTTGGTGGTGTGGAGTACAAAACCACGATCTTCAGATACTGGGCCGCCATTAAGTACTGGAGACTCTAGGCTGACAGGATCGGCGATCGGGAGTGTTCTATCGACTTCAATTTGCTCCAGCATATTAGCGATGGAGATATCGATAGGGTGATTGATAATGATCCCCATAGCACCTTCATCATTATGCTCACAAAGATAAATAACACTTTGCTTAAATTGAGGATCTTGCATAGTGGGCATGGACACTAAAAAGTGGTTGGTTAGATTCATGTACAACACCAGAATTTAGTACAAACCAGCAAGGGATAATACGTTGCTGATAAGCAAAAAAGCAGCGACATGGCCGCTGCATTCTTGTTTTGAGTATGGCTGATGATTGTCGGTAAAGCGATATTACTTCGCGTTTACTCGGCGCTCGATCGCATCCATTAATTTGCCTGTAATTGAAATATCAAACGCAGCTTCAATTTCACGAATACAGGTAGGGCTGGTTACGTTGATTTCAGTAAGCTTATCGCCAATGACATCAAGGCCAACGAAAATCAGACCTTTTTCTTTTAGTACGGGTGCAACTGTTTCTGCGATCTTACGATCTGTTTCGCTAATAGGGCGAGCTTCACCACGACCACTAGCAGCTAGGTTACCGCGAGTTTCACCTTTGGCAGGAATACGTGCTAAGCAGTAAGGCATTGGTTCGCCATCTACCACTAAAATTCGTTTATCACCATTACTAATATCAGGCACGAAGGTTTGTGCCATACAGTAGTTTTGACCCATGTTAGTTAGGGTTTCGATGATCACTGAAACGTTAGGATCGCCTTTCATTACGCGGAAAATTGAAGAGCCGCCCATGCCATCTAGTGGCTTTAAGATCACATCACCGTGCTCTTGGTGGAACGCTTTTAGTTTCTCTGCGCGACGCGTCACGATAGTGGTTGGCGTTAGCTCTGGGAACCATGCAGTGAATAGTTTTTCATTACAGTCACGTAAGCTTTGTGGCTTATTAACGATCAGCGCACCGTTATCTTCTGCACGCTCAAGGATGTAAGTCGCGTAGATGTACTCAGTATCAAACGGAGGATCTTTACGCATTAGCACAGCATCAAGATCTGATAATTCAATCTCTTGTTCGCTGTGGAAATCAAACCAGTGTTCAGGATCTTGTTGTACTGTTACCACACGAGTACGAGCAATTGCTTTGCCTTGCTCTAACGAAAGATCATTCATTTCCATGTAATGAATTTCCCAACCACGATGTTGAGCTTCTAACATCATGGCAAAGCTTGAATCTTTCTTGATATTGATAGACTCGATAGGGTCCATCACGATACCCAGTTTGATCATTGTGTTCTCCTAATCTAATTAGCCTAAATCACCAAAACGTACTTGTAGTGCGGTGATGGCTGTCATTGCTGTGGTTTCAGTACGAAGTACACGAGGGCCCAGCAAAATTTCATCAAATTTATATTTTTCCGTCATGCCGATTTCTTCAGCTGATAAACCGCCTTCAGGACCAATCAGTAAACGTACATTAGTCACAGGTGTAGGCAGGGTATTAATGGAATATTTAGCGCGAGGATGTAAGTTAAGCTTTAATCCATCATATTCCTCAGCACACCATTGTTCCAGTTTCATCACTGGGCGAATGGTTGGCACAACGTTACGACCACATTGCTCACAGGCAGCAATGGCGATCTTTTGCCATTGGTCGAGTTTCTTTTCAAAACGCTCTGCATTTAATTTAACGCCACAACGTTCAGAAATCAGTGGGGTAATGGTGCTTACACCTAATTCCACTGATTTTTGAATGGTGAATTCCATTTTATCACCACGTGAAATCACCTGACCTAAATGGATATTCAGTGGTGACTCAACGCTATGCTCCACACGAGATTGAATTTCAACTTCAACGCTTTTTTTGCTGGCGTTAGTGATCACAGCAGGAAACTCTGCATCACTGCCATCGAACATCAGAAGTTCTTGACCTGCTTGCATACGCATAACGCGGCCAACGTGGTTAGCAGCATCGTCACTGAGCATTACCTTGCCTTGAGAAGGTAAAGATTCTGGATGATAAATACGTGGAATTCTCATAATGCGGTCATCTATGCAATAAAAAAAGAGTAATGACGAATCTTAACATGGATGCTCTGTTCGCCAATTATTCGAGGTGAAATAAAACGCGTTATTTACACATAACGCGTTTTTGAACGTTAAAGTGCGCTTAAGTAAAAGATGTTGTTATGAACAACGGCTCGCAAGAATAGGGTTAACGTTACCTTGGATTTTTTCAATCTTAGCAGCACGTTGACATTCCCATTTGGTCACTGGGTATTGCTTATCCCAAGCATCCATTAATCGGCGTTGTTGTTTACTCATCTTGTATTTAGGGTAGACCGCTTCAAAGTACATATAAGTACGGGCAATCACACCGCGCGCGCGCTCTGGTGGTTGAGCATCATGATCTTTTTTATCGATGATCATGTCGCAGCTACCGAAAGAACGGTAATTTTTACTGCTGGTACTCGGTAGCATAACGAAGTTGTAGTTCTGACGCGCCGCGTTTACAGCACCGACTGCTGGATATAAGTTGTAAAGATCGGATTGCATAAAGCGATATTCTTTATTCGCTTTTTCGGCACATTTACGACCTTTAAATGCTTTCCCTTTGCTATCGACACAAACGGCTGCACCTTCACGCCATTCACTAAATGCGCGACCAAAGTTTTCCGCAGGCACGACGTGCTCCGCTTCCCAACGTTTAACACGCTTTTTATAGACTTCAGTGCTAAACCCTGAAGGTAACGTTACATATTTTTGATTGTTAAAATCAGCACCACAATAAATGGTCTTCATATCTTGGGGCGCAATATAGATCTCTTTCTGCATAATTTTTTTTGCTTTGCTGAAAGAGTCGTTGCTGTTGTTGCCTAAAGGATTGGCATGATAAGGGGTTGCCTGCGCGACAGCAGGAAATAACAGCGCAATGGCTAAACTGGTAAATACACGCTTCATCAGAGTGCTCAATAGAAAAGTATCGTATCACTAGCTTACTGATATTTTTCTCTTTGAGAAGTGTGTCGCAAATATTTGTAACTATCTTATTATTATTTAGCAGAAGGTTTAGAAATAAATAGCTGCTTTATTGAGGCGAATAAACTAAGACTTCACGACATCGACGACAGTGATAGGTGGCTTGACCACGCAAAATACGGTTATGGCGACGGATGGTTAATGGGTATTCGCTACAGCTACACTTATAAAGATAAGTATCACCAGTAACAGAGCTGACATCAAAGCTATGAGTGGTTCTAGGTGCAACTTGAAACACTTCTCGCATGATCAATTGCCATTCTCTGCCGTGCGGTTTTACTCGTCCAAACAGTTTAAACACAATTAAATGTGCCACTTCATGTGGAACTACCTCATTGAGAAAAGCATCGGTGTTTTCTTTTAATAAAATAGGATTAAAGCGTACTTCCCAGCTTTGTAGTCGTGCACTACCAGCAATTTTTCCACGTTGGGTGAAAGTGACGGTTGGCATTTTTAACCGTTTATTAAGGCGCTGATTCGCGGTTTTAATAGCATGCTCGACACGCTCGATAACTTGTTGTTGCAGTGAATTCATTGTTATTCGTTCTTTACTATATTGAGCTGCACTATACACCGAACAAAAAGGACTGGCGAGAGTCGAAAATTCTGGCGTTTTACCTTAAGAGCGTCAGAACACAGGCAATAAAAAAGGACGCTTGAGCGTCCTTTTTTGTGCAGTATTAAGTGTATTACTTAATGTTTGCGAAATCGCGAAGTGCAGCCACTTTGTCTGTTTTTTCCCAAGGGAATTCTTCACGACCAAAGTGACCGTAAGCTGCTGTCTTCTTATAGATAGGCTGTAGAAGATCTAGCATTTCTTGTAGGCCGTATGGACGTAGGTCGAAGTGCTGACGTACTGCTTCAATGATGATCTCATGTGCTACTTTTTCAGTACCAAATGTTTCCACCATGATAGATGTTGGATCGGCAACACCGATAGCGTAAGAAAGTTGGATTTCACAACGATCAGCCATGCCTGCTGCAACGATGTTTTTCGCTACATAGCGTGCTGCGTATGCTGCAGAGCGGTCAACTTTTGATGGATCTTTACCAGAGAAAGCACCACCACCGTGACGTGCTGCACCGCCGTAGGTATCAACGATGATCTTACGACCTGTTAGACCACAGTCACCCATTGGACCACCGATAACGAAACGACCGGTTGGGTTAATGAAGAATTTTGTCTCTTTGTTTAACCACTCAGCAGGAAGTACCAGCTTGATGATCTCTTCCATTACCGCTTCACGTAGATCTGGCGTTGAGATTGAATCGCTGTGCTGAGTTGAAAGTACAACTGCATCAATACCCACGATCTTACCTTGATCATAAGCGAACGTTACCTGAGATTTTGCATCAGGGCGTAACCAAGGTAGTGTGCCGTTCTTACGAACTTCCGCTTGGCGTTGAACTAAACGGTGAGAGTAAGTGATTGGCGCAGGCATGAATACTTCAGTTTCGTTAGTTGCGTAACCGAACATAATACCTTGGTCACCAGCACCTTGCTCTTTAGGATCTGTTTTATCAACACCTTGGTTGATATCTGGAGACTGTTTACCGATGGTATTCATTACTGCACAAGAGTTAGCATCAAAGCCCATATCTGAATGAACGTAGCCAATTTCACGCACTGTTTCACGCGTTAGCTCTTCAATGTCTACCCAAGCTGACGTTGTGATCTCACCACCAACCATTACCATGCAGGTCTTTACGTAAGTTTCACAAGCTACGCGCGCTTTAGGATCTTGTTCAATAATTGCATCCAATACTGCATCTGAAATCTGATCTGCAATTTTATCTGGATGACCTTCTGATACCGACTCAGAAGTGAATAAATGTTTTGCCATCGGTAGTCTCACTTATCTTTGAATTTAGTCGCACGGTCGCGTTTATAACGCAGTTATATAGCTGTATGTACGTTTACATGTATAGAGCTACTTCCGTCTAGACGTCTATAATACATTTCATACAGATTAAATCAACAATACGGATACTAAGGTTTTCTTTTATCCAAGGTATTTCAAAAAATAGATATAAACTTTGTGTTTTCTTTTTTATTTAACTCATTGAAAAATAATGGTTATAAATAACATTGCCATTTTTAAATGATTAGATTTATATATTGGTGATTCAATAATTGTGACTATATATACCCAAGCGACTTCAATATGCCTGATTCAGAGCGAAGTCACTGAGTTGAATTCAAGGAAGACAACGAAGCGGAATAGCGAGCTCTTTCCAAGTTGTTTGACGCAAGAAGTCGGCTCAGTGACACGCTCCCAAAGGGCGAGCGTCCTTAGCTCTCAGACTTTGTTAACGATTCTCAATGTAGAACCACTATATCTTCGAATCGTTGCCGCGCCTGAGAACTAATGTCGTCTCGCTGAACACGGCATCTTGAGGTTGCTTGGGTATAAAGTTTTTTATAAGAAAATAACGGTAAACAGACACTATATATCTTATGACAAGCAATATGACGATACGAACACTTGTAATACAAAGGCCGTCAAAGCCTTTGTATTACTTAAGGTTATCTTTTCTCTAATAAATTAATGAGATCAACTGTACCTGCTTGAGCACGTGAAACGTAATTTGCCATGATCAAAGAGTGGTTGGGTAATAAGCCAAATCCCATGCCATTTAAAATCATTGGGCTCCATACCGTTTCTTGAGTTGCTTCTAGCTCACGAATGATTTGATTAATCATGACCGTCGCTTTTTCCTCTTCTAGCAATGGCTCAAAGTCATGCTTCATTGCTTTCATTAGCAGTAATATCGCCCAAGTAGAACCTCGTGACTCATAAAAAACATTATCAATCTTAAGCCAGCTCGTTTTCGGTGTGTCGAGTGAAACTTCACCGTTATCTTTATTTGTGTCCATGAGCAATTGTGGTTCACCTACAGATGAGCCTAGATCTTGTGAAATTGTACCTAAACGTTTTTGTACCACTTCTAGCCAAGCTACTAAGTTGTCATCGCGAGCATAGAACTGAGCAGGGTGTTTCGACGACGATAAACGATCTCTATACCGAGTCAGTGACTCTATTGCATTTTGGTACTCAGACTCAGCACTCGGGAAATTCCAGCTGTGACTGTTGATGTTCAATGCTGGTTGCGCTTGTTGTAAATCAGAATCGACATGGCTTTCGTTTTGTGGACGGCTGAGATTGTCTTTTAAAGTGAGAGCCATATCTCTCACTTGATTTAACACACCCATTTCCCAAGCAGGCATGTTATCCATCAGCAAACTTGGCGGCAGTTTGTCATTAGTTAAAAATCCACCTTGCTTATTAATAAGTAATTCAGAAATGTGGATCAGGGTAGTCGTTGTTTCGTAACCTGTGGTCAACGGTTGTTGGCTTTCTTTTGCTTGTTCTGCTGCGTAACTGTCAGGATTAAACGTGTCAGGTTCAAAAGACCAATAGACGGACAGTAAATAGAATGCCGTGACGAGGGCGCATCCACCGACAATGACTTTTACTTTAGACATAGGCACCTCTTATTTATCGTGATTTATATTTCATTTACTCATTAGAAACAGGCGAAGAACTAGGAGCGGATGAATATAAATTGTACAGGTGACCCGTGGTTTGAAATTTATAGAAAAAGACGAGTGATCAGTAAATAGCGACTTTTTCCTTCAAAAAATTGCGTCGAATAGTGTGATAAAAGTAATGTTTTGGGGGACGTAATAGGCTGTAATTGGCGGTTTTTTTGAGTTTATCTAGTTGATTATATTGATTTTAAATGGTGCTTGGTGAGAGAAGTCACAATTATGGTGATTCTCTATCTAGCTTGGTATACACTAATACCGCTTAGTATTTTTGTAGCACGGATATGACACTAAAAGTCGCAATAAATGGATTCGGTCGCATTGGTCGCAGTGTGCTTCGCGCATTGTACGAAAGCGACAAATATCATCACATTAACGTCGTGGCAGTTAACGAGTTAGCTGAGCCAGAAGCAATGGCGCACTTACTTCAGTTCGATTCTAGCCATGGACGTTTCCGCAATCCTGTCAGTCATGACCAGGAGCACCTTTTTATTGCTCACGAAAATGGGCATCAAGATCAAATCCGTATTCTCCATCAACCCGATCTAAAATTACTGCCTTGGCACGACCTTGACGTTGATATTGTTTTAGATTGTACCGGTAAATATGGTTCTCGTGATGACGGTTTGGCGCATATCGCGTCAGGCGCTAAAAAAGTGTTATTTTCCCATCCTGCTAGCAAAGATATCGACTGCACTGTTATTTATGGTGTCAATCACCAGCAATTAACATCCCAACACCGCATTGTCTCCAACGGCTCTTGTACAACTAACTGTATCGTTCCTATTATCAAAGTGCTTGATGACAACTTTGGTATTGAATCTGGAACCATCACGACGATTCATTCCGCGATGAATGATCAACAAGTGATTGACGCCTATCACTCCGATTTACGCCGAACTCGCGCTGCAAGCCAGTCTATTATTCCTGTAGATACCAAACTACATCTTGGAATCGGTCGTATATTTCCGAAGTTTTCTGACAAATTTGAGGCCATTTCTGTGAGGGTGCCCACAATTAATGTCACTGCTATGGATTTGAGTGTCACAGTTAAAACAAATGTGAAAGTTAATGACATAAATCAATCATTAAAAAATGCGTCTCGTTGTACATTAAGTGGTATTGTGGATTACACAGAAGCACCTTTAGTATCAATCGACTTCAATCATGACCCCCATAGTGCGATTGTCGATGGTAGCCAAACAAGGGTAAGCAACCAGCATTTAATTAAGTTGTTGGTGTGGTGTGATAATGAATGGGGCTTTGCTAATCGCATGTTGGATACAGCGTTAGCAATGCATGCAACCGAAAACACGGATGCTGAAAAGTAAAATAGTAAGAATTACTGGGTTTGGCGTTGAACATTGACAACGCCGGGCTGTCAATTTTATGAACTTTTATTTTTAATAATGTTGAGAGGACAAAACATGTCTGTAATCAAGATGACTGATCTGGACCTAGCTGGTAAGCGTGTATTTATTCGTGCTGACCTAAACGTGCCAGTAAAAGATGGTAAAGTAACTTCTGATGCACGTATCATTGCATCTCTTCCTACAATTAAGCGTTGCCTAGAAGCTGGCGCTAAAGTAATGGTTACTTCTCACCTAGGTCGTCCAACGGAAGGCGAATACGCAGAAGAATTCTCTCTACAGCCTGTAGTTAACTACTTAAACGACGCACTAGACTGCGACGTTAAACTAGCGAAAGATTACCTAGACGGTCTTGAGCTAAACGCTGGTGAGCTTGTTGTTCTTGAAAACGTACGTTTCAACAAGGGCGAGAAGAAAAACGAAGACGAACTATCTAAGAAATACGCTGCACTTTGTGACGTATTCGTAATGGATGCATTCGGTACGGCTCACCGTGCACAAGCATCGACTTACGGTGTAGGTATGTTTGCACCAGTAGCATGTGCTGGTCCTCTACTTGCTGGTGAGCTTGAAGCACTAGGCAAAGCAATGGACAACCCAGCTCGCCCAATGGTTGCTATCGTTGGTGGTTCTAAAGTATCTACTAAGCTAACTGTTCTTGAGTCACTATCTAAGATTGCTGACCAAATCGTTGTTGGTGGTGGTATTGCTAACACATTCATCGCTGCTGAAGGTAACGATGTAGGTAAGTCTCTATACGAAGCAGACCTAATCCCAACAGCTAAAGAGCTAATGGCAGGCACTAACATTCCAGTAGCAACTGATGTTGTATGTGCGAAAGAGTTCTCTGAGTCAGCTGAAGCAACAATCAAATCTGCATCAGACATCGCTGCAGACGACATGGTACTAGATATCGGTCCTGATTCAGCTCAAGCACTTGCTGACATCATCATGAACGCAAAAACAATCCTTTGGAACGGCCCTGTAGGCGTTTTCGAAATCGAGCAATTCGGTAAAGGTACTGAAGTTGTTGCGAACGCAATCGCAGAATCTGCAGGCTTCTCTGTAGCTGGTGGTGGTGACACACTAGCGGCTATCGACAAGTACGGCATTAAAGATAAAGTATCTTACATCTCTACTGGCGGCGGTGCGTTCCTTGAGTTCGTTGAAGGCAAGAAACTTCCTGCAGTTGAAATGCTAGAGACGCGCGCTAAAGCATAATTTATTTCGCGTGGAAGTCTGATTTATTCTGAAATATAGCCATTCTTCCACGTTTAAATGTTTGTGATAGCACGATTGTTTAAGTAAAATACGTAGCTATCGCAAACGTTTGCATAAGAATTTTTTTCACAGACAACAAAGTAAATAATAGGACTATTGTTATGTCTAAGATCTTTGATTTTGTAAAACCTGGTGTTATTTCTGGCGACGACGTACAGAAAGTTTTTGCTGTAGCTAAAGAAAACAACTTCGCTCTACCTGCAGTTAACTGTATCGGTACAGACTCTGTTAACGCAGTACTTGAAGCAGCTGCTAAAGTTAAGTCTCCAGTAATCGTTCAGTTCTCTAACGGCGGTGCTGCATTCTTCGCTGGTAAAGGTCTTAAACTAGAAGGTCAAGGTCCACAAATCCTTGGCGCTATCGCTGGTGCTAAATACGTTCACGCTGTAGCTGAGTCTTACGGTGTGCCTGTAATTCTTCACACTGACCACGCTGCTAAGAAGCTACTTCCTTGGATCGACGGTCTACTAGACGCAGGTGAAGAGTTCTTCGCTCAAACTGGTAAGCCTCTATTCTCTTCTCACATGATCGACCTTTCTGAAGAGTCACTAGAAGAGAACATCGAAATCTCAGCTAAGTACCTAGAGCGTATGGCTAAGATGAACATGACACTAGAAATCGAACTAGGTTGTACTGGTGGTGAAGAAGACGGCGTTGATAACTCTCACATGGACGCATCTGAGCTTTACACTTCTCCAGAAGACGTTGCATACGCATACGAGAAACTAAACGCTGTTAGCCCACGTTTCACTATCGCTGCATCTTTCGGTAACGTACACGGTGTTTACAAGCCAGGTAACGTTGTTCTAACTCCAACTATCCTACGTGATTCTCAAGCGTACGTTTCTGAGAAGTTTGGCCTACCAGCTAACTCTCTAAACTTCGTATTCCACGGTGGTTCAGGTTCTACTGAAGCTGAAATCCAAGAGTCAATCGGCTACGGTGTTATCAAAATGAACATCGATACTGATACTCAGTGGGCATGTTGGGATGGTATCCGTCAGTTCGAAGCTGAGAACCACGACTACCTACAAGGTCAAATCGGTAACCCAACTGGTCCTGACGCACCAAACAAGAAATACTACGATCCACGCGTATGGCTACGTGCTGGTCAAGTATCTATGGTTACTCGTCTTGAGAAAGCATTTGCTGACCTTAACGCTATCGACGTTCTTTAATAGAACCGCTTAGCAAAGCAAAAATGTGAAAAAGTCCGCCTCGGCGGGCTTTTTTTTTGTATTTTGTAATTGCTTGTACTTAAATGGTTCTTTAGTGATATTTAAGTTAATTTATGTAAATATCCTCTTTTTTTAGTAGCTATTTAATACCAAAAGCAGGAATAATTAGCATTCAGAATTCTGATACGCGTAAGACAGCCGTTTTACGTGTTTTATAGGAAGTTGATTCAATGGTGTAAGTCGTAGTGCACAGACCTACGACTTGCTCTATGAATGTATATTTTAAGTAAATCATAAGAGAGAGCACTTCAATGACTGAGAGCGTTACTGACAAGGTTGTCGACAAAATTTCAGATAACTCGTTAACTGACAGCGTACTTCACGCTGGTAACTGGTTAAGTGATAATCAAGACCTACTGATCCAATACGCAGTGAATCTTGTATCAGCACTGCTAATCTTATTTATCGGTAATATGATCGTTAAAGCTGTTGCTGGCGCAGTGGCTAAAGTATTACGTAAGAAAGATATGGATAACGCGGTTGTTGAATTTATTCACGGCCTAGTTCGTTACCTACTATTTGTTATCGTATTAATTGCTGCACTAAGCCGTATCGGTGTACAAACTGCATCTGTAGTTGCTGTGATCGGTGCCGCGGGTCTTGCTGTTGGTCTTGCTCTTCAAGGTTCTCTATCTAACTTTGCTGCTGGCGTATTGATCGTTGCTTTCCGTCCATTCAAATCTGGCGATTTCGTAGAAGTGGCGGGCGTATCTGGTGCTGTAGAATCTATCCAGATTTTCTCTACTGAACTACGTACTCCTGACAACAAAACAGTAGTAGTACCAAACTCATCTATCATTGGTAACCCAATTACAAACTACTCTCGTAATGCGACACGTCGTATTGACCTTGTTATTGGTGTTTCTTACAGCGCTGATCTTCAAAAAACAAAAGAAGTACTTAAGCGTGTTGTAAATGCTGATGAGCGTGTTCTTAAAGATCCAGAGCCAACAATTGGTGTTGTTGCGCTAGCTGATTCTTCTGTGAACTTCGTGGTACGTCCATGGGTTAACACGCCTGATTACTGGGCTGTATACTTCGATCTTAACCAAGCAATTAAAGAAGAGCTTGATAAAGAAGGTATCGAAATCCCATTCCCACAAATGGATGTTCACCTAAACAAAGTTGATGCTTAATTTTAGAGCATAACCTGTTTATGAAAATGGAGCCTCAGGGCTCCATTTTTTTATATTTAACGTAAGTGAATATGTGAAAAAATAGCAAAGGAACATTGTTCAAAATTAATTGTCTTTAGAGGGATAGTTTTTAATATTTCACTGTCAAAGAATCATAAGTGATTTGTCTTAGCGCTAAGATAAATAGATGAATATTGTTGTCAGAGAGGATTTCCAATGAAGAAGCACCTATTAGCTATTTTATTAAGTACCAGTGCATTAATCTCGACAGGCGCTGTTGCCGCTGATCTATCATTTCCTCATTTAGAAACAACAGGGCGCGGTGAAGTAGTAGTGAAGCCTGATATGGCAGTATTCTCTGTTGATGTTGTCGCAACCAAGCCAACAGCCTCAGAAGCAAAACAAGCAGCAGATCAGGCGGTGACTAAGTTTATTGAGCGTTTAACCAAAGCGGGTGTTGAGCGTAAGAATATTAACAGTGCGAACATTTCTCTATCTGCACAGTATCGTTATCCTAAAGATCAAGCGCCAGAATTTACTGGCTTTAAAGCAACCCGTAATGTGGTTGTAACGGTATATAAATTAGAGAATCTTAATACTTACCTTGATGGTGCATTAGGTGATGGTATTAATCAGATCAACAACATTACGTTGAAAGTAAAAGATCAGAAGAAATATCAAGAAGAAGCACGTCAAGCTGCGATTGCCAATGCCAAAGAAGTGGCTGCATCTTTAGCGAAAGGCTTTGGTGATAAAGTTGAAGGTGTATGGCAGATTGATTACAACACGGCTTCTCGTCCAATGCCGTATCGAATGGCTAATTATGTTGGCAGTGCGATGCAAGACTCTGCTGCGATTAACCAAAGCTACAGTGAGAACAACATTGTTATCTCTGATAGTGTGAACGTGATTTTCAAGCTAGCTAAGTAATCGCAATTGCTTTTAGTTGGTGGCATAAAAAAGGAGAGCTGATGCTCTCCTTTTTACTATTTATTCACGCTGTAATTAGTGAAGAATACGCGCACGAATGGTGCCTTCGATAGATTTCAGTTTCGCTAATGCTTCTTTCGAACGCTCTGTCTCGACATCAATCACTACATAACCAATTTCAGCACCTGTTTGTAGGAACTGAGCGGCAATGTTAATGCCTTCAGATGCAAAGATAGTGGTGATTTGGTTTAAGATCCCTGGGCGGTTTTCATGAATATGCAGTAGACGAGAACAACCACGGTGCTCAGGTAGAGATACTTCAGGGAAACCCACTGCTGATAAGGTTGAACCGTTATCTGAGTATTTCACCAGTTTACCAGCAACTTCAACACCGATATTTTCTTGGGCTTCTTGAGTTGAACCGCCGATGTGTGGTGTGAGCAATACATTGTCGAAACGCAGTAATGGTGACTCGAATGGGTCGTTATTGGTCTTTGGTTCTACAGGGAATACATCAATTGCAGCACCTGCAATGTGCTTGCTTTCAAGGGCACTACATAGCGCATCAATATCTACCACTGTGCCACGAGCTGCGTTAATGAAAATAGCACCAGGCTTCATACGAGCAAATTCTTCTGCGCCCATCATGTTTTGCGTATCTGGTGTTTCTGGTACGTGAAGTGAAATAACATCCGATTTATTTAATAGCTCACTTAACGATGCGACTTGAGTTGCATTACCCAGTGTGAGTTTATTTTCGATATCGTAGAAACAAACGCGCATACCTAGGTTTTCAGCCAAAATACCTAGCTGAGTACCAATGTGACCATAGCCAATAATACCCAGTGTTTTACCGCGAGCTTCAAACGAGTTATCTGCTGATTTAAACCATTCACCACGGTGCGCTTTGGCGTTCTTTTCTGGAATGCCACGAAGCAGTAACAGTAGTTCACCAAGAACTAATTCAGCCACACTACGCGTATTTGAAAATGGTGCGTTGAAAACGGGGATACCGCGACGCATGGCTTCTTCTAGATCAACTTGGTTGGTACCAATACAGAAACAACCTACCGCAGTCAGTTTTTTCGCAGCTGCAAATACTTCTGGTGTTAATTGAGTGCGTGAACGAATACCAATAAAGTGTGCGTCTTTCACGGCTTCAAGTAACTCTTCGCCAGCGAGTGAGCCCTTGTGGTATTCAATATTGGTGTAACCTGCTTGTTCTAGTACTTCTACTGATGAAGGGTGAAGACCTTCTAACAATAGAATTTTGATCTTATCTTTATTCAGTGAAACTTTTACCATGGTTCTCATCCTTAAAAACGCTGCTAACTGAATGTAAATGAAAGAAATGTCAGGGAGTGAGATATCTTTATTACAGTAACCGTAGCGATATGGTTAAACGTTTGCTAATAGCTGATTAATAAAGTATCAAAAAATAGCCAGTATGGGTAAGAATATTACAAAAAAGATAATAAAAAACGGCATAAGCTAGAATAAGAACCACTAAGCCATGCCGTTTTGAAAGGAAATAACATTTATAACGAGATTAATAGCGTTTTATCATCCCATTAAGTCGCTACCGACTTACATTATTTCTCGAATTTTTTCACGCCATCAGGTGCACCAACAAGCAGTACATCTGCACCACGGTGAGCAAATAGGCCAACGGTAACTACACCTGGTAGTGCGTTGATCTTATCTTCCATCTCTTTCGGGTTAGTGATTTGCATGTTGTAAACATCAAGAATGATATTACCGTTATCGGTGACGACACCTTGACGGTAAACCGGATCACCGCCTAATTTAACTAGCTCACGACCAATGTATGAACGTGCCATAGGGATCACTTCCACAGGTAGTGGGAACTGACCAAGAACATCGACTTGCTTGGTATCATCAACAATACAAACGAACGTTTTTGCAATAGCAGCGACAATCTTTTCACGAGTTAATGCTGCACCGCCACCTTTGATCATGTCGTAATCTGCGTTGATTTCATCAGCACCATCAACATAGATATCAAGAGAAGACACTTCGTTAGCATCAAAGACTTTAATGCCAAGTTGCTCAAGGCGCTCAGTAGAAGCGATAGAGCTTGAAACCGCTCCTTTGATCTCTTCTTTACGAGTCTCTAATGCATCGATGAAGTGATTAACCGTAGAGCCAGTACCCACACCAACAATGGTTCCTTTTTTGACGTACTCTAGCGCTGCCCAACCAGCTGCTTTTTTCATTTCATCTTGTGTCATGTCATTCTCCTCATTATGACTACTACGCCCATTAAGCGTTGGCGCTAATTATAACGAATTGGAAATAGTTCGTCAGTGCGAACATGAGTAAACCTAATGCAAAATAAGAAATAAAAACAGAAGGTTATTAATAACAATTAGTTATGTTGTTTGCTTTTTCTTAAACTTAAGTAAACGTTTGCTTAATTGCTCGTCTTTTGGGTTATTTCAGGTTAGATCACCAATAATGAGTTTTTGATGGGGTAATAATTTGGGGTAGTGGCACGTCCCAATGCTCACTGGGTAGTTGCTCGATCAACTGACAATCATGGGCTAAACCAAGAGGGTAAGGACCTTGCTGATGATGGTGCCATTGGCTAAGGGTACGATCGTAATAACCACCGCCCATACCTAATCGTTGACCAGTGCGATCAAAGGCGACTAATGGCGTACAAATAACATCTAGCTCTCGAACTGGTTTCACAGCGCGAACATCAAGAATGGGTTCTGATATTTGATAGCGATTTTTGCCCATTCGGGTATTGGGTGTGTAGTGAAGAAACAGTAAGTGACCTTTACTGAAAGGATGTAAAACAGGTAGGTAAACAGATTTACCCATTTGCCATAACCAATTGATGATTGGCTGAGTGCTAATTTCACCATCATTGGTTAGGTATAACGCGATATGTTGTGCTTGGAGGATTTTACTGCATTGCTGCACTTGTTGTAGCAATTGCTGGCTGGCTTGTTGCTGTTGTTCTGCGGTGAGTTGTTGCCGACGTTCACGGATGTGTTGGCGAATCGCTTGTCGTGGTGATAATGCTACAGTCATGGCTCAATCCTTGAGTATAGGGATTTAGCTTGATTGTAAGAGGATGATATTCAGAATGAAAGAGATATAAGGAGGAGGTGCCCCAAGGTGCCGTTGTAAATGGTGGCCCTTGAACCAGACGTTCAAGGTGGATCGGCAACATTAACCGTAGGCTTCTCAGTCGGGCTGAGCATGCTCAGTAGCTAATAAAAGCAGATCCTGGGTATTTGCTTATCGGCTCGGGGACGTTCATTCACTGACGCACACCCCAGGGTAAATTCATTATCAACGCTTTGGATAATTTTGCAATGCTTTATCTAGTTTTTCTTCTAGTGCATTGATCTTATTGGACAAATCTCCAGCGTTTCCGTTATGTTCTAGTCGCTCTGCATGTAACTCGTTGCAGATGTTTAGCCCTGTAAATATTAACAGTTGCTCTACATTGGATACTTTAGTGCGCTCTGACATATCTTTCAAGCGTTGGTCGAAATCAGCTGCGGCAGCACGAAGCGCATCTTCTTGACCAGTTGGGCAGTTAACTTTTAAATGTCTGCCAAACACTTGAATTTCTACAGCCTGAGTACTCATAAATCTTCGGTTTGCTCCATGCCTTAATGGGTATTCATTCCGCCTTTGCTTATCGCCAAATCATAGGAAAACAGGTTACAACATGCAAGCGGCTATACTTCACTTTGTGTTCAATAGGCTCTAAGTAAACAGATATTAATCACACCAAATTGGTTGTTGGTTAACTATTGAACGTTATGCTCGGTGTTATCATTTGCCGAACAGAGCTTAAGTGTTAGCATAACACAGGCGGTTACTGACCCATTGTTATTTCTGCTTAAGAATTTGAGTAAAAATGTAATTATTGATGTTCACTTGATTTTTCATATCTATAGCAGTGGAAATCACAATGTGAAAGTAACAATAGCATCCATGTTTATTGTTTGAATGAATATATAGGTAAATAAACCATGAGTGAAATAACCCTACCAACTTACCAAGCGGTGGAATCAGCATTAAAAGAACAGGGACTGGCAAGTGCACCTGCTGAATTACATGGTTTATTAAGTGGCATGATTTGCGGTGGTTTATCGGTTGATGATGATAGCTGGGTAGGTCCTGTTTGTGACTATGCCAATGAAGGCGAGCCATTAACGGATGGCGCAAAAGTCATGGTTCGTACTCTATTTTCAACGACTGCTAATGAACTATTTAGCGGTGGTTTTGAGTTTTCACTATTAATGCCTGATGACGATGAGCCGCTAACGGTACGTGCAGATGCATTAACTGAGTGGGTAAACAGTTTTATTTCAGGTCTTGGCTTAATGGATCTGCAAAAGAACCAATTATCAGAAGCGGTAACAGAAGCACTGGCGGATCTTCAAGATATTGCGCAATTAGGTATTGATGAAGATGACGATATGGAAGAGCAAGCAGCACTTTTTGAACAAGTAGTAGAACACGTTCGTATGTGTGTATTGAGCTGCCACTCGGAATTAGGTCAGCGTCCTGCTGTTGAAGAGCCAGAAGAGAAGCTAACGCTACACTAAGCGTTGTTGAGTGAAGGGATCAAAAGTGAAGCACTATGATGTTGTTATTGCTAGTGGTGCAATGGCAGGAGCGAGCCTTGCTATTGCGTTAGATGTGTTAAGCGGTCAGGCATTGCGTATTGCGGTCGTAGAAGCGGTGATGCCTGAATTTGGCACCCATCCTGGTTACGATTCGAGAAGTATTGCTCTGTCTTATGGTACAACGCGTTTGCTTGATAACATTGGTATGTGGTCAGCATTGAAACAAGTATCGACGTCGATTGAAGATATTCATGTTTCTGATCGTGGACACGCTGGCATGGTGCGTATTTCAGCACAAGAGCAAGCTGTCGATGCTTTAGGCTATGTGATTGAGCTGGCTGATGCGGGAGAGATCTTCCATAAAAAGATCCAGCAAATCGATAATATAGAGATGTATTGTCCTGCTAGTGTTCAGCAAGTTGAGCGTAGCCAAGAAAAAGCAACGATCACGCTTGATAATGGTGAATCACTTTCTACCTCGTTATTGGTCGCCGCTGATGGTGCTATTTCTCACTGCTGTCAATTGGTCAATATTGGTCGCTCTGAATATGATTTTGAGCAAACGGCCATCATTGCCAATATCACGACTGCTGAGCCTCATCAAAACCAAGCTTTTGAGCGTTTCACAGAGCATGGTCCTGTGGCTTTATTACCTATGTCACAAGGGCGTAGTTCACTGGTTTGGTGTGTACCGCCAGAGCAACAACAAGCGATCATGGCGCTGTCTGATAACGAGTTTCTTGCGAAATTACAGCAAGCGTTTGGTTGGCGTTTAGGTGAGTTAACACAAGCTGGTCAACGAGCGTGTTATCCGTTGTTATTACGCCAGTCAAATGCATTAGTGTCACATCGTGTGGCAGTAGTTGGTAATGCAGCCCAAACGTTACATCCGATTGCAGGACAAGGTTTTAACCTAGGTATTCGTGATGTGATGACGTTAGCGGAAGAAATTGTTGCAGGCGCTTTGCAAGGTAAAGATATTGGTTTGCCTGAAGTATTGGGTCGCTATCGTGAACGTCGCACCCCTGATCGTCAAAATACGATCATGATGACAGCAGGGTTAGTAAGTATCTTTGCGAATGATAATTTCTTGTTTACTGCAGGGCGCAATGTCGGTTTAACAGCCATGAGTCTTTCAAAAACATTAAAAGCACCGCTATTGCGTCGTGCTATGGGACAGGTAGAACGATAGTTATGATGCAAAGTGTTGATATCGCCATTATTGGCGGTGGCATGGTGGGGTTAACGTTAGCTGCAGCATTAGCTGATACAGAATTACGTATTGCTGTGATTGAAGGTCATTTACCTGATCCTGAATTACAACCACTGCCTGATGTACGTGTATCTGCGTTAAGCCGTGCTAGTGAACGTATTTTCCGTCGCCTTGGGGTATGGGAAGGCATTGCTAGTCGTCGTATTAGCCCATATTCAAAAATGACGGTGTGGGAGCAAGACAGCTTTGCCAAAATCGACTTTGATGCTGAACGTTTATCACAACCGGATCTCGGCCATATTGTTGAAAACCGTGTTATTCAATTAGCCCTATTAGATCGTGTTAAGCAACAAAGTAATGTCAAGCTATTAGCACCTGAGCGTTGTGAAAATATTGCCTTTGGTGAGTCAGAAGCATGGCTAACATTAGCGTCAGGTAAGCACCTTACGGCGAAGTTAGTGGTAGGTGCTGATGGTGCTAATTCATGGGTACGTCAGCAATTAGATATTCCATTAACTCATTGGGATTATGGTCATAGTGCGATTGTTGCCAATATACGTTGCCAAGAATCTCATGAGCAAACCGCACGTCAAATTTTCCGCCCACAAGGCCCGTTAGCTTTCTTGCCATTATCTGAGCCTAATTTGTGCTCGATTGTGTGGTCAGTACCGCCAGAAGATGCTGAGCAATTATGCGCAATGTCTAATGAAGCGTTTGATCAACATTTAACAACCGCATTTGATAACCAGTTGGGTTTATGCCGTGTTGAAGGCGATCGCCAAGCTTTCCCACTAAAGATGCGTTATGCTCGTGACTTTGTTCGTGAACGTGTCGCTTTAGTGGGCGATGCTGCCCATACTATTCACCCCTTAGCTGGACAGGGTGTTAACCTTGGCTTGCTAGATGCTGCGGCGTTAGCACAAGAGCTAAAATCGTTATGGCTGGCGGATAAAGACATTGGTAAGCAAGCAAACTTACGTCAATACGAGCGTTGGCGTAAAACAGAAGCAGCAAAAATGATCACTGCGATGCAAGGCTTTAAAGAGTTGTTCTCAGGCTCTAATCCAGCGAAAAAATTGCTGCGTGATATCGGCATGCTGGTGGCAGATAAAACGCCAGGGGTAAAAGATGAATTTATGCGTAAAGCATTAGGGTTAAGTGGCGAATTGCCAGAGTTGGCTCGACATTCATCGTAAGCAGCTCATTACTTATTGTTAAAAAGTCATCTTCGGATGACTTTTTTGTTTTTCACGACTAACAAAATGGATTTTTTCACCTACAGTAAATATCAGAAGTAAAAAGACACCGTAGCAATAGTTTGTATTGAATTAACAGATAGTGAAAGTCATTGTGATGGCTGTTTTGATAAGGATATGAAAATGAGTTACGTCCCCTCTGAATTACAATATACCCATAGCCACGAATGGATTCGCTCGGAAGGTAACGGCGTGTATACCGTGGGTATTAGCGATCATGCTCAATCGTTATTAGGCGATATGGTCTATGTTGATCTTCCTGAACTTGATTCAGCAACCGATGTTGGGGAAGAGTGTGCAGTGGCGGAATCTGTCAAAGCCACCTCAGATATTTATGCACCGTTATCTGGGGTAGTGATTGCAGTTAATGAGGAATTGGAATCATCACCAGAGTTGGTAAATAGTGATCCCTATGGTGACGGTTGGTTATTTCAGCTCAGGGTTAATGATGATAATGAGCTTAACGATTTATTAATGGCTGATGATTATCTGACAATTATTGTGGAAGATGATGAATAAAGCGATCAAAAAAGCCCATCGAATAATGGGCTTTAACGGTACCAAGGGCGATTAAGCTTCGTAGGACTCGCGTAAACGCTTCACCTCTAAATTCACCTCATTCACAGTATCGTAATGACGCTTCTGAGCTTTGACAGGAACCAGCAGTAAACCATTTTCAAAATGGTATCCACCGCGTCCGTCAATGTAGAGGCGACCGCTAAATAAGCGACTGATATGCTTGGCGATTAATTTTGGTAAGTAGCGTTTGAACATCCGCATAATACTGCTAACTCCAACCTTCCTGGTTATTGACGGCGGCAAGTATAACAGTTTGTGTATGACACTTCTGTGACATAATTAGCAGCTTCTGTTTCTTAAATGTAACTATCTAATTTATTAATTAACAAAGAACTTAAAAGTTAGATGATTATTCTAATTTTAGTATTTTTTCTCTTTTCGCATAAAATAAATGACCATGTTGTTTAGGTGGTTTTTGTTCGTTTTTAACCGATGTTAGCGGCTTGTTTCTTTCTTATATCTGCATGTTCTTGAATTAATGTTTTTTAGCTAATGGAGCTGATTAGCTTTCTATTTTGATGATTTATAAATTTCACGTTAATCCGTTTTTGATCACTAAATCACGATTATCAGAATCTAGATCAAAGCGTTGTTTTTGGCATATGCCAATAATAAGCGCAGATGAAAGAGAGAAAGGTGAATCATGGCGAGGCCAAAGATTGAACGCCAGATCGGATGTCGACCTGCGTACAGTTGCTTTAAACCTAATGGAGTACCGATGAAACAACTGCCTTCATTGGTATTAGAAAGTGATGAGTTAGAAGCATTACGCCTAGTTGATATGCTTGGTATGCAGCAAATAGAAGCGGCAAAACAGCTTGGGGTTTCTCGTCAAACCTTAGGCAATATAGTGGCATCTGGACGTAATAAAGTGGCACAAGCTTTAGTTCAAGGGTGGGCACTAGAGCTCGATGGCTACCATCATAGATCGTAAATTTTCCATTTTATCTCCGTTATATATCGGGTAATCATTTAATGGTGATTGCTTGTTTCAGTTAGTGAGGAATAGTTATGCCAATGGCAATTGCATTAACGCCACGTGATCAAGTTGCAGGACACTTTGGTAAAGCGGCGGCTTTCGCTGTTTATGATCAGCACGGTCAGTTTGTGATCAAAATTGAGAATGCGGGCAGTCGTGAGCTCGGATGTAAACATAAGAAAGTGATCCAACGTCAGCTGGCTGAATACGGTGTATCTGAAATTGTATTAGGTAACATTGGTCAACGTTCACTGGCTCGATTATTAAATGCGGGCTTTAAGGTTAGCCGTGTTGCACCTCGGACAGCATTGAATGATGTTCTTACAGGCTCGGTAGATAAAGAAGCGTTAACGTCTGCGGAGCAAGGTCGTGATTGTAAGCGTGAAAAAGGCGCGTGTGGCTGCGGGTGTGGCAGTAAGAAAAAAGCACCTGTTGCTAAAGTAGGTATGTCATCACTCGCCCCAATGAGTGGCTTAGCGAAAATTGGGGGCTTTAAACTATGACCACATTTTTATTAACACTAGGGATCTTCTTTATTGTGATCCTAGCAATGGCGATCGGTTGGTTTTTAAAACAACGTACTATCAGTGGTAGCTGTGGTGGTTTAGCCAATGTCGGCGTAGATAAAGAGTGTAATTGCGACGAGCCGTGTGATGAACACAAGCTATACCAAATTCAAGAGCCAAGCGCCGGACATAAATAATCCAATAAGCAGAGTGTTGTCATACTCTGCTTTTTTATTACCACTCACTTTTGTTTTAGCTTCTTAGCTTGCCCTATCACCGTCTTTGCCACTAGTTGGCGTAACCATTCATTACGTGGGTGAGTTGCATTGCGGTGCAGCCATAGCAAGCGAATATCAAAATCAGCAATATCGACCAGGTGCTGGGCATTGAGTTAAATCATCGTGAAACAAATCTAATTGCGCCATTAGCCGAGATACCACACAGAGTAAATCTCTGCCTTTTAACAAGTGACGGATGGTGAGAAAGTTACGTGATCCTACCGCCACTTGGCGCTCCAGCGCATGATGTTTGAGTTGGTTATCTACCTGAGTGATCAACTGTCCATCCGGTGAGACTAAAGCATGCGGGTGCTGGCTATATTGCGCTAATGTGATTGGTGCTTGAAGCCCTGTGGCTTTGCTATCAAATAAGCAAACATGATCTTCGGTATACAGATATTGGCTGCTGATCTCTTTTCCCATATTGGTCATAGAGCCAATCACGACATCTAATTGTTGCTCATTAAAGACGGCTTGATAGTTATGGCGATCGACATTAAAAAAGCTGAGATGACTGTTAGGTGCAAGGCCATGAATAGCATCGAAAATGGTAGGTGCAAACAGTAATTCTGCATAATCCGTTAAGCCGATCTTAAAGGTGCCATTAAAGCATTCAGGTTCAAAACTACTTGGCTGTAATAGCTCGTTGGTAACAAGGTTTAGGATATTCTCGACGGTAACAGAGAGCTCTAATGCCTTTTGAGTCGGGATCATATGATGCCCCTGGCGCTCAAATAAAGGATCGTTTAGCAATTGGCGTAAGCGAGATAAATTATGGCTCATTGCCGATTGACCAATAGCAAGCTTATTGGCAGCTTTTGTTACACTTTGGGTTTCCATTAAGGCAGAAAAGGCAATCAGCAGGTTGAGATCCACGCCGCGCCAGTTGATGTCTTTCTTATGTGAAGATGATGAAGCCATAATGAGGAATACCTAAAATAAAAACGCTGCCCATGGTATGAGAGAAAGCCTTAAAGCAGTGCATCTGTAGCACAAGGAGTGTTGGTTACAACGACTAAATATGAAATCAATTGCAATTGATAAAAAACAGCTTGTGAATCCGCTTTGTTTTATATCGATAATCTGTTTTTTTATCAAGCTGGTGCTACTTTAATCTGTAGAGTGATACACCGACTCAATCAGAAAAAGGGACCATGATGGCTAGAACACGTACGAAGAAAAAACCAAAGGTTTGTCTTGTACTGCAAGGTGGCGGCGCACTCGGTGCATACCATATTGGGGCATATCAAGCATTAGAAGAAGCTGGATATGTACCAGATTGGTTTGCAGGTATTTCTATTGGTGCATTGAACAGCGCCATTCTTGCGGGAAATAAACAAGAAGATCGCTTAGAGAAGCTAACCGAATTTTGGCAACGCATTTCAAGACCAGAAACGGATGTCGATCTACCGTTAGAAATGGCACCGATGTTCAATATGTTTAGTGCATCACAAGCACTAATGATCGGACAGCCTGACTTTTTCACTCCTCGATTGATTAACCCTTGGTTAGCACTGCCTGGTGAAGCCGCGACCAGTTTCTATGACACAAGTCCACTCTTTACAACCCTTAATGAATTGGCTGATTTTTCACTGATCAATCAGCAAAAAGCCCGTCTAACAGTGGGTGCGACGTGTGTTACAGATGGTAATTTAGTGTTCTTTGATAGCCAACGCCAACCACTACAGGCTGCACATGCTGTGGCAAGTGGCTCATTACCTCCGGGTTTTCCCGCGACGAAAATTGGGGAAGATTATTATTGGGATGGCGGTTGTGTCTCGAACTCGCCAATAAATGGCATTTTAGATTTGGCTGAAGAAGATGAAGATTTATTGATCTTCATGGTGGATCTTTGGAATGCCAAAGGTAAGTTACCACAAACCATGAGTGAAGTGTTGTGGCGCGAAAAAGAGATCCAATATGCAAGTCGCTCATGCGAGCATATGGAAGCATTAGTAGCGAAACGTAATCTTGATCATATTATGGGTAAGTCACCAGAAGTGGTCGATAGTGAACAAGTACCGGATGTGACTTCGCTAAAAGTGGGTAAGAAGATCGATATCGTGCATATTACCTTTAATCCGTTGAAAGGGCATATCCCATTGAGTGATGCAGAGTTTTCTCGTCGTTCAATTCGCCTTCGTCGAGAAGCTGGGTATGAAGATATGGTACAGGCGCTCCAAGAGTCACCTTGGACACAACGCAGTGCTCAATTGCCAGCACACTTTCATCGTCGTCACAGTCACGGCAGTTGGATTGAAGAGCAAAAAATCGAGAAAGCAAGTTAAGCTGATAGCTTGCAAATAGATAAACAAAAGCCCCTGTCGATAGGGGCTTTATGATTGAAAGAGAATATGAGCTCAATGGCTCAGTCTCGGCTGATATCACCAAACATAGGATCACATAAGATCACTAAATCATCGGTAGCTAACTCTAGCCCAGCCATACGATCACCGCTGCTAATATTGACCTTAGTATGTTGCTCAATTTGATGATCGAAAATAACAGGCAATGGGCGTTTTAACCCTAATGGCGCCACGGTGCCGATCACTAATCCAGTGATCTTTTCAACATCAGAAGCATCGGCACAGGTCATACGGCGACAGCCAAATAATTCACGTACTTTTTTCGGATCAACTGCATTGGGCCCTGGAACACAAGCCAATACATGAAAGCCAGCCATGTCTTTAAGCAAAATAGACTTCACCATTTGCTTGGGATCAACCCCACGCTCTTGTGCTGCTTCTTCAATGGTTTTTGCCGGTTTGCTATGAGGAAGAAGGCGGTAATCAACCCCTTCCGTATCCAAAAAGCGGGTAACCGCAGTATCGATAGAATTATGCGTCATCATCTAAAGTATAAGGCAGTGATTGTTTTTCCCAAATCGCTTCTGGTTGTGCTTCAAAGCGAAATTGAGTGTCTTCGTCGAGATCATTTGGTAAGACAACTAGCGCCATTGCTTGATTGTCAGTAAATTGGAAGCCTGTGATCACGCTACCGCCTTTACGCCAGTTTTCACCGACGCTACGTTCCAGCGCATCACCAGCTTGCGGGCATTGTGCCGCTTCACCTGTCACGATGTACATTGCACGTTTATTAATGCCACGGTATTTAGCACGTGCGACAGTCTCTTGGCCTGTGTAACAACCTTTTTTGAAGCTAATACCATTGACGGCTTGTAGGTTCATTGCTTGAGGGATGAATTCAAGCTCTGTTGCGCTATCAACACGCGGTAGGGCTGCGTTAATATCGTAGAGATCCCAAAGCGTTGAATCAGAAAGTGTCGCTTCAGCAGCAAAGTGCTGTGCAATGGTTTCTGCGTGCTCTGGCGATGAGATAATAAACCAACGTTGAGCATCTACTTTTACCGCTGTAGCGATGTCATTGTGGCGTACATCGTCACCTTCGGTGAAGTATGCATCAATGGCAGCTTGCGCCTGTTCACCACTTAAACCTAACACGATGTTATCAGATGGCGTGATGTCTGTTTTCGAGAAGACCGCGTACTTTTTCAACTCAGGAATTTGGGTTGCCATTACGCTTTGACGTTGCAGGTAGCCATAGCCATTTTCGATGTGAAAAAGGCGCATAACTGTGCGCATTTTACCTTTAGCATCACAATGGGCTGCCAGTGTTGACTTGCCTGCTTCTAGTGATACAACGTCGCAGGTTAACTGACCTTGTAAATACGCTTTACTGTCAGGGCCAATTAAAGTGACCATACCCCAGTCATCAAGCTTACTTAATGCTAAGGCTGGAAGAGGATCTTGCGATGATAGCGCAAGAGGCGCAAAAGTGAGGTTAGTTGACCAAGTACTCATATCTCTGTCCACAGAATGTTGTCATTATTACGACATGGTATACCAAGTGAATAAAATAATTAACCATCGCACGATTGTGGTGATGTGGGCTACTCTCGATAAAGTAATATTTACTGATCATATGTCTCATCTTTGACGATTGCTTGTTTAAGCTCATGGTCGGTGGGGTATGGCACTGCTACTATAAATAACTGTTTATCTTTGTTTTAAAACTACAGCAGCCTGTAGTTATGGTTATTGAGGTTAAGTATGTTAAGCGCAGAAGATAAAGCACGAGTTAAATGGGCATGTCGTCGTGGAATGCTAGAGCTTGATGTGATTATTATGCCGTTTTTTGAAGAGCGCTTTGATGGTTTATCAGAGCAGCAGCAGCAAGACTTTATTAATCTGCTAACGTGTGACGATCCTGATCTGTTTACGTGGATGATGCAGCATGGTCGCAGTGATAATGAAGCGTATGCAAATATGGTGGATATGATTGTTGCTCACAACAACAGTAAACTACGCTGATTTTTATTTAACACCCTCCAAATTACATATAGCTACACTCTTTTTAGGTTATCTGAGTGTGGCTACTTTCCTTTTTATTATTACGCCTTTTTTCTGGCTTCCTATCGCCTTATTACTGTGTGAATTTCTGTTCGATGAATTGTTACAAAGCGCCGCTTATGCTTATCAATTGCAAGGTTCTGTTAGGATCTCCTCACAAGGTGATGTGTATTATCGTCATCAACACGGCAAGCTTGTTTATCTACGTCCATTAACGCGCTGGTTGATCGTTTTACGGGTACAGGGCTTAGATCACCAATGGTTGTTAGTGTGGCGAGACAGTTGCACCGATGCTAGTTATCGAACGTTAAAAATGTTTACTTATTTACACTTTTCACCACGTTAGCTTTTTTCATGAGTTAATCGCCTCAAAAGTCGATTGTGAGCTGAATTCCGATTTTTTATTCTGCATTGAATTTTTTTTTATTTTTTCATTCCATTTGCCGATACAAATAACTATTGATGAAAATAATAATAATTCTTATGCGAGAACAAGGAATACAGGATGAAAATAAAACATAAGCTAATGGGACTTAGTACAATTTCTGTGATCGCGTTGGTTTCAGTACTGTCGATGAGCAAACTAGCCAATAACCATATGGAGATGATGAGCCATGCGGTACAAGACATCGGTCAGCTTGAAGTCACGTTATTAAATTTAAGGCGTAATGAAAAAGATTTCTTAATGCGTCAAGATTTAAAATATCGTGAAAAATTTCAGCAAAATATCGCACTATTTGATGAGCAGCTAGCACATTTAAATCAAGAGCTTTCAGAACTAGATATGGCATTGCCTGAGCTAGAGCAATTGCCTGTAGCAATGAAGAATTATCAGCAAGAGATGATGGCGTTAATCAATGCTTATGAGGCACTTGGATTAGATATTTCACAAGGGCAATATCATACATTCCTGACGGCTTCAGAGCAGATGACGCAGTTAGTGATTGAAAAAAACGTTAATGCCGCAGCATCGTCTCACCTTATTCAGACAGCCAAATTGTTTGTGCTCACAGGCGATCCTGAATATGCCTCTTTGTATCAACAATCTTTGACGAAAATGGATCCGCAGCTTGCAGCGGATTATGGCACTGAGTTTACAGCGTTTAAACAAGCCACTGATGCAGTATTAACGCAACGAACCATTATTGGTTTGCGTTATAATGAAGGGTTGCAAGGTCAGATCCGTACTCAGTCTCGTCAAGTTGAGCAAGAATTCATTACGATGAGTGAGCAACTTAAACAAAAGATCAGCGAAGAAAAGCAGCAAGTTGTGACTGTAACCAGCGTAGTTGTTATTGCCATTATTGCGCTGTTACTAGGACTGTCTTGGTATATCAGTGCCTCTATTCAGCGTCGTTTAAATGGTTTGAGTTCACTGATGGCTAATATTGCTAAAAGTCATGATTTAAGTTTAAAAGCCGATCAAACGGGTAATGATGAATTTGCTCATATGGCAGAGAACTTTAATTATTTATTAGCCCATCTACGTCAGCTAATTTGCAATGTTAAAGTAGCGGTTGAGCAATTAAGTGATGCGTCAGGCTCACTACAGCAGCGTAGTGTTGAGACTGAAAATGCGATGCAGCAGCAACAGGAAGAAACCAATTCAGTGGCAACGGCAGTGACTGAAATGGGAATGACTATCCGTGAAATTGCGATGAATACAGAAACCGCAGCGTCTAATGCAGAGAGTAGTCATCATATTGCCCAGCAAGGGATCGATGAAGTGAGTGCAACCAAAGAGCGTATTCGTACTCTCGCATCGGGGTTAGAGCACACCAGTAATGAGGTTGCTAACTTATCGAGCTTGTCGGAGAACATTGGCTCGGTGCTAGATGTGATCATAGCAATTGCTGAACAAACAAATTTACTGGCTTTAAATGCGGCGATTGAGGCGGCACGAGCAGGGGAGCAAGGGCGAGGCTTTGCGGTGGTTGCCGATGAAGTGCGCTCTCTTGCATTGCGTACCCGACAATCGACAGAAGAGATCACAACCATTATTAGCTCACTGCAACAGCAAACCGATCAAGTGGTGAACCACATCAGTGATTGTCGTGAGCAAGGTGAAGCGAGTGTCGAGCAGGTCAATAGTGCAGAATTGAAAATCACTGCAATCATGGAAGAAATGCAGCAAATCATGGACATGAGTACTCAAATCGCCACTGCGGTGGAGCAGCAAAGTTTAGTCTCAGATGAGATCACTGTTAATGTCACTTCTATTCGAGATATTACCGCTAGCAATTCAGACGTAGCTGGGCAAAATGCACTGGCTGCGAATGTGGTTGCTGAGCAAGCTGAAGAGTTAGATAAAGCAATAACAGGTTATCGCGTTTAGTGATACTCATCGACTTACTTCTTGAAATAAAAATCCCGACAGCGTGTCGGGATTTTTTATGATCGGGATTGCGAGGTATTAATGATTGTCAGGCGTTAATACTGTTGGCTTCGCATTATTGTCGAGCTCAGGGTAATCCAAGGTGTAATGTAAACCTCGGCTTTCTTTACGCTCAATGGCACAACGGATGATTAACTCGGCAACTAATACAAGGTTTCGTAATTCTAATAAGTTATTGGATACGCGGAAGTTACTGTAATACTCGTTGATTTCATTTTTGAGTAATTCGATACGGTTCATAGCTCGCTCTAAACGTTTCGTTGAGCGCACAATACCGACGTAATCCCACATAAAGAGGCGCAATTCGTGCCAGTTATGCTGGATCACCACCTCTTCATCAGAGTTGCTAACCTTGCTTTCATCCCACGTAGGTAAGGCTGGTGGAATGGCAACACTGTTGATCTTACTTTGAATATCTTTCGCTGCAGACCATGCATAAACCACACACTCTAATAGTGAGTTAGAGGCCATGCGGTTAGCGCCATGTAAGCCTGTATAACTGACTTCACCTATGGCGTATAAACCATCGATATCGGTTTTACCGTTTTTATCGACCATCACACCACCACAGGTATAGTGGGCGGCAGGTACAATAGGGATCGGCTCTTTAGTGATATCAATACCATAGCTTTGCAGTTTTTCATCAATCATTGGAAAATGTTTTTTGACAAAATCTGCTGGTTGATGGCTGATATCAAGGTACATGCAATCAGCACCTAAACGTTTCATTTCATAGTCTATGGCACGAGCAACAATATCACGTGGTGCAAGTTCGGCACGCTCATCAAAGTCTGGCATAAAACGTGTGCCATCAGGGCGACGTAAGTAAGCGCCTTCACCGCGAAGTGCTTCAGTTAATAAGAAGGTTTGGGCTTCAGGGTGGAACAAGCAGGTGGGATGAAATTGGTTAAATTCAAGATTAGCCACACGACAACCAGCACGCCACGCCATGGCAATACCATCACCGGAGGAGACATCAGGGTTAGATGTGTATTGGTAGACTTTGGATGCGCCGCCCGTGGCGAGAATAACGAATTTCGCGGATAGGGTTTCTACTATCTCTTTGTCACGGTTCCAAACATAAGCGCCTAAAACACGATTTGAATCCGCATCAGGATTAAGCTTTTTCTCGGTGATCAGGTCAAGGGCGTTGTGACGCTCTAAAATCGTAATGTTTGGGTGGTTACGTGCTTGCTCTTGTAGCGAGGTCTGCATTGCCATACCCGTTGCATCAGCGGCATGCAAAATTCGACGATGACTATGGCCGCCTTCACGGGTTAAGTGAAAACGTGGATTTTCATCGTTATCGGATTCTTCGCGATCAAAAGGCACACCACCATCAATGAGCCATTGAACACATTCCTTGGCGTTTTCTGCAATAAAACGCACCACATCTTGTTCACATAAGTGTGCGCCAGCAATCAGCGTATCTTCGACATGAGAGTCAATGCTATCGGCTTCATCAAAGACAGCTGCGATACCGCCTTGTGCGTAATAGGTAGCCCCTTCACAAAGTGGACCTTTACATAATACGGTGACATTGGCGGAAGAGGAAAGATGGAGTGCTAATGATAGTCCAGCAGCGCCGCTGCCAATAACCAGTACATCGCAATTATGTTGATGAGTCTGATCCATATATGATCTCATATCCTTTTGTTATCTGCCTGTATCCTATCAAAAAAATGTCGTATTCGCACATTTATTGTATGACAAATAATCGAGTGGTTTGTTAATTGGGTTAATATACCTTATGCACTTTCTTTCCATCTATGACTCTTATCACTGAGTATGGCTAACGTAGAGAGTGAGGGTAAAAAAGTTATATCAAGCAATAATCCCTAAACTTGTCATTAATTTTGCTTTTTTCGTAGCGAAAAGCCCGTTAGTATCATGAATTAGGGTAAGATGCATCTAATGTGGTGTTTTGTACATCAGTCACAGTGATAGAAAAAAGTTAATAATAAGCTGAATTTATTTTGTGGGCGTAGGAACTTTGCCATTATCCTCCGGTCATAAATAGTGCTCATGCTCATAAATATTTCATAACTCAATGATTTATTTAAGGTGACACTTGGCTTATTAGGGCTACCACACCGAATAAATCATGATATAGCATTTTTAGTAGAGCACTTTACACAAGTATTGGTGGCTCTATTTTGCTAATGCAATATTGAGTAAAGACAGATATAGGAGTACACGCTCGAATGAGCGAGCAGCAAACTGATCAGGTATTAATTGAGCGAGTACAGCGGGGAGATAAGCAAGCTTTCAACCTTCTGGTTATTAAATACCAGAATAAAGTTTGTAACCTTGTATCGCGTTATGTCAGCAATTCTGGTGATGTGCCAGATGTGGCGCAGGAAGCGTTTATTAAAGCGTACCGTGCGTTGCCAACATTCCGTGGTGAAAGTGCCTTCTATACTTGGCTCTACCGTATTGCAGTAAATACGGCAAAAAACTATTTAGTCGCTCAGGGACGCCGACCGCCAGCATCTGACGTAGATGCAGAAGAAGCGGAATACTATGAAAGTGGTAGTGCGATGAAAGAAATTTCGAACCCTGAGAACCAAATGTTGTCAGATGAATTGAAGCGAGTTGTTTTTAGCACGATTGAAGCGCTACCTGACGATCTCAAAACCGCAATCTCATTACGTGAACTGGATGGTCTAAGTTATGAGGAAATTGCTGAAGTGATGGGATGTCCTGTAGGGACAGTTCGTTCTCGTATATTCCGTGCACGTGAGGCGGTTGAAAAACGTATCCGTCCTCTCATGCAGCAATAATGTTGCACCCAACGGTGGAAAAAATGGCTGATAAAGAAAAGATCTCCGCACTATTTGATGGCGAAGAGCTAGATCAGAGCATTATTAATGCGCTGACTGTTGACAAAGAAGATGAGCTGACATGGCGCGATTACTCCTTAATTGGTGACGTCATGCGTGGTGATGCTCCGCAATGCAAGGAATGGAATATTGCAGCGAATGTCGCGTTAGCGCTAGACGATGAACCTGCCCATTCTGTTGGTGCAACTGAAACACCTGTTGAAGTGGTTTCTGTATCAACACAGCAAACAATTGAAGAGCAACCGACACCATTTAAAGCCAAGCGCACTTTACCTGCATGGCTGACCCAATTTGATCAAGTGGCCGTTGCGGCTTGCGTCTCTTTAGCTGTTATTGTTGGCGTTCAACAATATGGCGGTGATGATAATGCATCAAGCTCAACGGGTAATGATGTGCCGGTATTACAGACCATTCCGTTTACAGGTAAAGCGGAACCGGTAAGTTTAAATACCAGCATGGTTGCTGATACGAATCGCGCACCAACTGAATCTCAGTTAATGGAGCAGCGTCGTCGTATTAACTCTATGCTGCAAGATTACGAACTGCAATTACGCTTTAATGCACATGATGGCAGTTTGGATCACTCTTTACTTCAACAAAATCATTCTGTGGCGGATTAATGAAAAAAATTCTGGTCGGTGCCGTTGCATTGGTCAGCCTGCTATTGCCACTCCAAGCCTCTGCTGAAGCTGAAAAGCCTTCGGCAGAGGCTTTGTTGCTTCAAATGGAGCAGGCAAGCCAAGCGCTGAGTTACGAAATCTCTTACATCAGAGTAAAAAAGAACAGTATTGATACCTTGCGTTATCGTCATGCATTAGAAGATGGACAAGGGTATAGCCATTTATTGTATTTAAGTGGCCCTCCTCAAGAGGTTATTCAGCGTGGTAACGAAGTGAGTTACTTCGAGCCAGGGCTTGATCCATTTACAGTGATCAGCGGCAAAATGGTCGCGCCTGTTATGCCATTAATGAAAGTCGACATTAAAGACTTAGCTCATTACTACGATTTTATTTCCATGGGACGTGCTCGTGAAGCGGGTGTGACTTGCGATGTAGTACGCATTGCGCCGAAAGATGGTGCTCGTTACTCTTATTTAGTGTGGGTAGACCAATTAAGTCACCTAGTGATGCGCGCTGATTTGTTAGATCGCAATGGTGACTTATTAGAGCAGTTTCGTGCTGTCTCTTATGCGGTGAATCCTAAAGTTGCTGAAATGCTAAGTAAGCTGAAAGCGGTGAAATTACCAGAAGTGGTGAAGTTACCCATTCAGAAAAAAGCTAACCTTGATTGGAAAGTGTCATGGTTACCGGACGGCTTCCAGTTGATTTCAGGGGATCGCCATCGTTTATTAATGACTGAGCGTCCAGTTGAAAGTCGTATGTACAGCGATGGTTTGTTTAGCTTCTCAGTGTATGTATCAGATATTGATAGTTACGCAATAAGTGGGCAGTTAGTTCGTCAAGGTCGTCGTACATTAAGCAATATTGTTAAAGACAATAAAGAAATTACTGTGGTGGGGGATATTCCACCGTCTACTGCACGACAAATTGCAGAAAGTGTGACTTTCGATAACACTAAAGGTACACAAGCAAAGACTGGAGCAGGTAATCAGTAATGATGCGCACGTTAGCAACAGTGACAGCAGTGGACAAAGGGGCGGTAACGGTCAGTTGCCAGCAACAAACCAGCTGCGGTCATTGTGCATCACGGGAGAGTTGCGGTACGGGTATTGTGAGTAAAGCGATACCCGGTCGTGTTCATGATATAAAAATTATGACCAAATCCCCGTTAACTATTGGGCAAGTGGTAGAAATCGGTTTATCCGAGCGAAGTATGTTAAGCTCCGCGCTATTAGTTTATATGCTACCACTGCTATTTTTAGTCTTGGGTAGTGCTCTAGGGCAATGGGTATTTATTGATTTAGCAGGAAGTAATGAGCTAGGTGTTATTGGCTCTGCAGCGATTGCTACCACTGTTGGATTACTTATTGCACGATACTACGCCAAACGTTTAGAGGGTAATTCTGCGTATAAGCCAACCCTTATTCGAGTTCTCGGCGCACCGATTTCATCAGATAAGCTGATAAATGCCGCATCGAAAGATAGCGAGTAGCGTTTAAATTCGGTAGAATCCGACAACTTGATCGTAAGATCCCATTCATTTTAATCACGAGCTAGTCACGCCAATTCATGAAGCACATTCGTAACTTTTCGATTATCGCACATATCGACCATGGTAAGTCGACCTTATCCGACCGTCTAATTCAAGTTTGTGGCGGCCTTTCTGATCGAGAAATGGCTGCGCAGGTTTTGGATTCCATGGATCTTGAACGCGAACGCGGTATTACTATCAAAGCCCAGAGCGTGACGCTCGATTACACGGCTAAAGATGGTGAGACTTATCAATTAAACTTTATCGACACACCAGGACACGTTGACTTCTCATACGAAGTATCACGTTCACTTGCGGCTTGTGAAGGCGCATTGCTGGTGGTTGATGCTGGTCAAGGTGTAGAAGCCCAGACGCTAGCTAACTGTTACACAGCTATCGAAATGGACCTAGAAGTAGTGCCAATCTTAAACAAGATTGACTTACCTGCTGCAGAGCCAGAGCGTGTATCAGAAGAAATTGAAGAAATTGTTGGTATCGATGCTATTGATGCGGTTCGCTGTTCAGCGAAAGCCTACCTAGGCGTTGATGACGTACTGGAAAAAATTGTAGAAGCAATTCCTGCACCTGAAGGTGATCCTGAAGCGCCACTACAAGCACTGATTATTGACTCATGGTTCGATAACTACTTAGGTGTTGTTTCTTTGGTTCGTATCAAGAACGGTAAACTGAAGAAGAATGACAAGATCAAAGTAATGACCACAGGTCAAGTTTGGGGTGTTGACCGTTTAGGTATCTTCACGCCAAAACAAGTGGATAAAACCGAATTAAACACAGGTGAAGTGGGCTGGGTTGTTTGTGGTATTAAAGACATCCTAGGTGCACCTGTAGGTGATACATTAACACTAGCAAAGAATGGCTGTGAAACACCACTACCTGGTTTCCAAAAAGTGAAGCCACAGGTTTACGCTGGTCTATTCCCTGTATCGTCTGACGATTACGAAAACTTCCGTGATGCACTAGGTAAATTGAGCCTAAACGATGCGTCATTGTTCTATGAGCCAGAAAGCTCATCAGCACTGGGTTTTGGTTTCCGTTGTGGTTTCTTGGGTATGCTTCACATGGAGATCATCCAAGAACGTCTAGAGCGTGAATACAACCTAGATCTGATCACCACAGCACCAACTGTAGTGTATGAAGTGAAGAAAACTGACGGTACAACACTGTACGTTGATAGCCCAGCTAAACTGCCAGCAGTTAATGATATTGAAGTGATCGGTGAGCCGATTGCACGTTGTAATATCCTAGTACCAAGTGATTACCTAGGTAACGTGATCACACTGTGTGTGGAAAAACGTGGCTCGCAGGTAGACATGGTTTACCACGGTAACCAAGTTGCACTGACTTACGACATTCCAATGTCAGAAGTGGTACTGGATTTCTTCGACCGTCTAAAGTCGACTTCTCGTGGTTATGCATCACTGGATTACAACTTCCAGCGTTACGAAGAGTCAGACATGGTTCGTGTTGATATTCTATTAAACGGCGATCGTGTTGATGCCCTAGCGATTATCACGCACAAAGATAACTCTCAAGGTCGTGGTCGTGACTTGGTTGAGAAGATGAAAGAATTCATTCCTCGCCAAATGTTCGATATCGCGATTCAGGCAGCTATCGGTAACCACATCATTGCACGTTCAACAGTGAAGCAGTTACGTAAGAACGTAATCGCGAAATGTTACGGTGGTGACGTGAGTCGTAAGAAGAAACTGTTGCAGAAACAGAAAGAAGGTAAGAAACGTATGAAGCAGATCGGTAACGTTGAACTGCCTCAAGAAGCGTTCCTTGCAATTCTTCATGTGGGTAAAGATAAGTAATCATCTTTAGCTAGCAAGAGTTCGAAACGATAAGAAAGTGCTTATTTATTAATTAAATGGCACTTTCTTTTACTCTGATGCTCTAAATGGGGCAGAGCAGGTCAACAAATGCGTTGTTGATCGAAATAACATAAGGAATAACATGGCAAATACATTTTCGTTGATCCTCGTACTAGCCACGCTAGTGACGGGTATCATTTGGGCACTCGACAAGTTTGTATGGGCACCAAAGCGCAAATTAAAAATCGCAGCAGCTGCTGAGCAATCTGGTGGTCAAGTTGATGCAAAAACGCTAGAAAGTGTTGCGCCACAACCTGCATGGGTTGAATCTGCAAGTTCAATGTTCCCTGTGATTGCATTGATCATGGTATTCCGCTCTTTCATTTATGAACCTTTTCAAATTCCATCAGAATCAATGCTTCCAACGCTATACGTAGGTGATTTTATTCTGGTAGAAAAATTTGCTTATGGTCTACGTGATCCTGTTTTCCACGATAAAATCGTAAGTACGGGCGAGCCTAAGCGTGGTGACGTGGTGGTATTTAAATTCCCGCCACAACCAAAGATTGACTACATTAAGCGTGTTGTAGGTCTACCTGGCGATACAGTTCGTTACAGTGAAGACAAGCAATTGTGTATCCAGCCTAAAGGCACATCTGTATGTAAGCCAGTAAAACTGACTGATATGACAGATAGCGAATTTACTCAAGGCATGGCGCGTTTAGTGCAATTTAACGAACAATTAGGTGATGTGAATCATCACATTCTGATCAACCCATTACGTCGTGATCGTCGTATGGCTTATGAGCCTCGTCCAGGCGTAGGTGAGTGGGTTGTGCCAGAAGGAAACTATTTTGTTATGGGTGATAACCGTGACAATAGTGCTGACAGTCGTTACTGGGGCTTTGTGCCAGAAGCGAACTTAGTTGGCAAGGCGGTGGCTATTTGGATCAGTTTTGAATTTGATCGTAAAGCAGATAGTGTACTTCCATCTTGGATCCCTACCGGCGTACGTTTCAATCGTATCGGTAGCATTAAATAATCGAGAGAAAATGACAACTCCAGCGAATAGGCTTCAGCGTAAGCTGGGCTACCAATTTAATAATAGTGAGTTGATGACATTAGCACTGACACATCGCAGTGCTAATGGCAATCACAATGAGCGTTTAGAATTTCTTGGCGATTCTATTTTAAGCTTTGTTGTTGCTGATGACTTATATCACCGTTTTCCTTCAGTGGATGAAGGTGATATGAGCCGAATGCGTGCAACATTGGTTCGTGGCAAAACATTGGCAGAGCTAGGTCGTGAATTCGAACTAGGTGATCACCTGCTACTTGGCCCAGGCGAATTAAAGAGTGGCGGTTTCCGTCGCGATTCAATTCTAGCGGACTGTGTTGAAGCAATCATTGGCGCGATTTACCTAGATAGCGATATCGAAAAAGTACGTGAAATTGTACTGACTTGGTATAAAACACGTCTTGAAACGATTGAGCCTGGTATCAATCAAAAAGACCCTAAGACTCGCTTGCAAGAGTGCTTACAAGGTCGCCGTTTACCGCTACCTGCGTATACTGTAATTAAGGTACAAGGTGAAGCTCATAACCAAGAGTTCACGGTACAATGTGACGTAACAGGTTTGGATAAGCCTGTGATCGGCAAAGGCGGCAGTCGGCGCAAGGCAGAGCAGGCAGCAGCAGAACTTGCACTAAATCAGTTGGAATCATGACAGATAAACAACATTGTGGCTTTATTGCCATTGTTGGTCGACCGAATGTCGGTAAATCAACCTTGTTAAACCGCTTAGTGGGACAGAAGTTATCTATTACTTCTCGTAAACCACAAACTACGCGCCACCGCATTATGGGTGTCGATACTCGTGACGGCTACCAAGCTGTGTACGTTGATACCCCAGGATTACACATCGAAGAAAAACGCACTATCAACCGTTTAATGAACCGTGCTGCAAGCAGCTCATTAACTGATGTTGAATTAGTATTATTCCTTGTCGATGGCACCATGTGGACTGATGACGATGAGATGGTATTAAACAAGCTGGCGAAAAGTCAGTTACCAACAGTGTTATTGGTTAACAAGGTTGATAATGTTAAAGATAAGCATGAGCTATTCCCACACTTGCAAGAGCTTGCAAGCAAGATGGAATTTGTTGATGTGGTTCCTGTGTCAGCAAAGCATGGCACTAACATTGATGCGGTAGAGAAGATCGTACGTGAGCACTTACCTGAATGTGAGTACTACTTCCCTGAAGAATACGTAACCGATCGTTCTCAGCGTTTTATGGCGTCTGAAATTATTCGTGAAAAGCTAATGCGTTTTACGGGTGATGAATTGCCATATTCGGTAACGGTTGAAATCGAGCGATTCGACTACAACCCAGAAACTGATGGTTTTGATATCAACGGTTTGATTCTGGTTGAGCGTAAAGGCCAGAAGAAAATGGTGATTGGTAAAGGCGGCGATAAGATCAAAGTGATCGGTCGTGAAGCTCGTTTAGACATGGAAGACTTGTTTGAACGTAAGGTTTACCTTGAGCTATGGGTTAAAGTGAAATCAGGTTGGGCAGATGACGAACGTGCACTGCGTAGCCTTGGTTACATTGACGACTTATAAGGGTAGTAATGGA
Organism: Photobacterium leiognathi; assembly: GCF_030685535.1. NCBI lineage: Bacteria > Pseudomonadati > Pseudomonadota > Gammaproteobacteria > Vibrionales > Vibrionaceae > Photobacterium > Photobacterium leiognathi. The sequence continues at coordinate 503,228 of NZ_CP131601.1, forward strand.
AGGGCTACAGCGTTGTTTTGTCCTTCATTCTCGTCCCTATAGTGAGACGAGCCTGATCCTTGATGTATTCAGTGAGGATCATGGCCGTCTTACTCTTCTCTCTAAAGGCGCTCGTCGTAAGCGTTCTAATCTCAAAGGCACACTGCAACCTTTTACTCCCTTGTTTATGAAGTGGAGTGGCAAAGGCGCGATGCCTGTTCTTACTCATGCTGAACCCATTAGTATTGGTTTACCGATGCGTAGCTATATTTTATATTCGGCTATGTACGTGAACGAAATCCTAGTGCGAGTCTTAGGCAATCACACCCCGTATCCTCAGTTGTTTCTGGACTATTTGAATGCGCTGCGGGAATTGGCACAAGCGGATAACCCAGAGCCTGCTTTGCGTCGCTTTGAGCTTTCACTGCTTCATCACCTTGGCTATGGCATTGATTTTCTTCATTGTGCTGGTAGTGGATTAGGTGTTGAAGACGATATGACCTATAACTATCGTGAACAGCAAGGGTTTATTGCTTCGATGAAAATTGGGCAAATGACCTTTAAAGGCAATGAACTTAAAGCCATTGCTGCAAGATGCTTTGAAACTCCAGAGCAATTGCGTGCAGCAAAACGATTTACAAGGATGGCATTAAAACCGTATCTTGGTTCTAAGCCATTAAAAAGCCGGGAATTGTTTATCCCGCGAGGAAGGAGAATCGGAACATGAACAACATACTACTCGGCGTGAATATCGATCATATTGCCACTCTACGTAATGCTCGTGGCACGCGTTACCCTGATCCTGTTCATGCAGCAGAAGTGGCTGAGCGAGCAGGCGCAGATGGTATTACCATTCATTTACGTGAAGATCGTCGACACATTAATGATCGTGACGTTCGCATTCTACGTGAGACGATTCAAACGCGTATGAACCTTGAAATGGCAGTCACGGATGAGATGATTGCTATCGCCTTGGAAGTGAAACCTGAATATGTTTGCTTGGTGCCGGAAAAGCGTGAAGAGCTCACCACTGAAGGTGGCTTGGATGTGGCAGGTCAGCTTGAGAAAGTAAAAGCGGCAACAGAAAAACTAACTACAGCTGGGATCAAAGTGTCTCTGTTTATCGATGCTGATCGCGCGCAAATTGATGCAGCTCACGCATGTGGTGCGCCATTTATTGAGCTTCATACAGGCCAATATGCAGAAGCGACGACTGAAGAAGCACAATTAGATGAGCTGAAGAAAATTTCAGCTGGCGCAAGCTATGCTCATGATTTAGGTATTAAAGTCAATGCTGGTCACGGTTTGACTTATCACAACGTGAAACCGATTGCGGCATTACCTGAGCTTTACGAGCTAAACATTGGTCCACTCTATTATGGGACGTGCAATGTTTGATGGTTTAGAAAAAGCCGTTACTGATATGCGTGACTTAATGCAGGAAGCGCGTCGTTAATGGCTATTTTAGGTTTAGGGACAGACATTGCTGAAATTGAACGGGTAGAGAAAGTCTTAGCACGTTCAGGCGAGGCGTTTGCGCATAAAATTTTGTCTGGCTCTGAGCTTGAACGTTATCAAGAGCTTAAGCTGAAAGGCCGTTTTCTCGCAAAACGTTTTGCAGTTAAAGAAGCAGCATCGAAAGCACTAGGTACTGGTATCGCTTGTGGTGTGTCTTTTCAAGATTTTACTGTCACCAATGATGAGCGTGGTAAACCCTTGCTTACATTATCAGGTAAGGCGCAAGAGCTAGCGCAAATGATGGGTGTGAATCATGTCCATCTAACGATAGCTGATGAACGTCGTTATGCGGTGGCAACGGTGATTCTAGAAAGCTAGTGTTCATGCTCTGATAGGTCATAGCGAGATATAATAAAAGGCGGTAGTTTTGGCTACCGCTTTTTTGATCTTAAAATGAGCACTTGTTAGTGTCGATAATCTTTCGATGCTTTAACGATATTATCCATTTCATCAATCAACTCGAGTAACTCTGGCTCAACATCATCAATGGTCGCATCGGCTTTTAGTGCGGTTTCGATCTCTGAACAGAGGTTCTTCAAGCGAGGAACACCACTGTAAGCACAGCTACCGTGGAGTTTGTGGATCGGTAGTCATAGATCCACATCTTTACCGTCTAATGCTTCATTAACCAGCATTTCCACTTCTGGCATAAAGTCGAGCAGCATTTGTAGCATGTCATGGGCTAAATCTGGCTTACCTGCGGCTTGTTTAAGCGCTAAATCCCAGTCAAAACTGATACTGTTATTAGCTACCACGGGTATTGCTGGTACGTTTTCTATTTGCTCTTCAAGCGTGACAGGTACTCGACTGTTTAAAGCTGTATTAGCTTGTGAGGCTGTTGGTGCAATCCATTTAGCTAAGATCTGTTGCAAAATATGCTCTTCCAGAGGCTTAGTCAGATAATCATCCATACCTGCATTAATTAAACGCTCGCGCTCGCCAGCCATAGCATGAGCTGTCACCGCAATTACTGGGGTATTTTTATTCAGCGCTGTTTCATGGATTTTCTGACATGCTGTAACGCCGTCCATTTCCGGCATTTGAATGTCCATAAAGATCAAATCAAAAGCTTTATTCTGGGCGTACTCAACAGCCTTTTTACCACCAGTTGCGGTAATAACTGTTTCTACTCGCTCACCGAGCAGGGCGGAGATCAGTTTCAAGTTCGCAGGGTTATCATCAACAGCCATCACCGTTAGTGGTTGCAGCGTTTCTGCAGTGGTTGGTAATAATGGAACTTCCAACTCACTGATGAGCTCATCATCATTATCACATAAGGCTTCAAACAATTTACGCTGTGCCAGTGGTTTACCAAGACAAGCATAAACACCGGTTTGGGTTAGTTTTTCTGAGAGTGCAAGCTCTGTTGTCGGTAAGCAAACCAAGACTTTTTCAGCGGTTTGTTCGGCTTTAAATACATCATTGAGTATGACTGGTAGTGGTGGTTGCTCACCTGGTGATAAACACAATAGAGCAAAGTCATGGCGATCCAGATCATCTGGCATCGAAGCGCGGTAAGTGACATGCACACCAGCTAACATGAGACGTTGCTGGATCACGGAGGCCGCTTGCATGTTAGCTTCAACCAGAAGTAATGACTTACCTTCAAGCGAAGTGGTATCAATCGGTTGGGATACAGGCAGATCTGTTTTGTTCATCTTGATAGTGAACCAGAAGGTCGAACCTTGGTGTAAGCGACTGGTTAAGCTCACTTCACCGCCCATTTGACTCACCAGTTTCTGGGTGATCACTAAACCTAGCCCCGTACCGCCGTATCGACGAGAAATACTCGCATCAGCTTGACTAAAGGCTTGGAATAACTGCGCTTGTTGACGTTCAGAAATACCGATACCAGTATCGCGCACCATAAATTGCAGCTCGATGTTGTTATCGATCTCTGATTTCAGTTCAACTGACACATCAATGTTACCGTGTTCAGTAAATTTCACCGCATTACCAATTAAGTTAGTCACCACTTGTTGAATACGCAGTGGATCACCAATCAAACCTGGTGGAATGCGATTATCGATTTTCAGTGTTAGCTCAAGGCCTTTTTCGTGGGCACTTGGCGCTAGTAAGCGCATTACTTCATCGAGGGAGTCTGTAAAGTCGAATGGAATGTTTTCCAGTAACAGCTTACCTGCTTCCAGTTTCGAGAAATCAAGAATGTCATTGATGATGGTCAGCAGGTTATTGGCTGAATTCTCAATAGTTAATAAATAATCTTTCTGGCTGGTGTTGAGTTTGGTTTTTAGCATTTGGCGAGTAAAGCCAATCACACCATTAAGTGGCGTACGTAGTTCGTGGGACATATTGGCTAAAAACTCAGATTTCACACGTGCAGCTTCCTGTGCACGTTTTTTTGCGATATCTAGTTCAACGTTTTGAATCTCAAGCTGCTCAAGAGTTTCACGTAAATCTGATGTGGCTTGGTCGATACTTTGTTGCATTTCAATGTGGTATTCCGACAATGAAATTGCCATGGCGTTAATACCATTTTTCAGCGTATCGAGCTCACCTAATAGACGACCTTCAATTCGGATATCTAAGTGACCACGACGAATTCTATCTACCACACTGATCATATGAGAGATAGGTTGAGTTACGTCTTGCATCAAGCGATATGCAAAGAGCGATGATAAGGTTAAACCAAGCAGTAGTACCATCAGGGCAGTAAATACTTCTTGATATTGTTGCAAACGGAGTGAGCTTAGATCGAGTTCTATTGCAATATAACCCAAGGCTTTACCACGGACATCACTGCCTACATTCGAGCCAAATTGCCCTTCCGTTAGAATAGGCGCACGGAGTATTAAGGTATTGTCGGTCAGTTGCGTATCGAGTAGCCGAGGGATGGGTTTTCCTTCTGGATACATGAAGGATTCAAAATTACGGTGAAAGTTAGACGTCGCGAAAATGTGGTTGTGATTATCAAAAACGGCGATGCTACGAATAATGTCAGAATGTTTTCTATGGGTGTAACCAATGAGCCGACGAATCGCTTCTCGGTTCTTTTCTGTCATGCCGTATTCAGCGGAAATAGCGAGAGGTTCAATGATACTTGCACCTGTCGAAATAAGCTGATGTTCCAGATCCTGATAACGGCTCATGGTAAAAAATGCGCTTAATAATAAGCCGATAATAAGTGTAGGTGCTAATGTCAGAGTGAAGACTCTGGCACGAAGTCCATATCTGGTCATGGTTCTCTTAATTACAAGCAGACAAATCTATGGGAGAATTAGCCCCCATCTGTGGCACTAGGTTAAAGAATCTAGCGCTCTTCGACAAACACTCAATGTCTGAACAGTGAGCAAAATTTTATGGCACGCTTTTTTAAGCCTCAAAAACGTAAAACCGATACCAAGCATAAAGAAATAACAATTAGCCGTTTAGATCACCTCGGCGCTGGCATCGGCCATTTGAACAATAAACCAGTATTTATCGACGGTGCATTACCGGACGAAACTGTAGTCGTTCAATTGACGGAAGACAAAAAGAATTATGCCCGTGCTCGCGTGATCAAACGTTTAAAAGACAGCTCTGCGCGTATTAAACCTCATTGTCCGATCTATGACCAGTGCGGCGGTTGTAACTTGCAGCATTTATCCCACCAAGGTCAAGTTATCGCCAAACAGCAGGCATTAACTGAACTGATGGAAAAGTTTGCCATCACAGAAGAAGGGACGACGCAAGTTGCTCCTATTGTTGGGCAAAGTGAGCATTACCGTCGTTGTGCGCGTTTTAGTGTGCGTATGTTACCTAATGGTCAGATGGTCTTCGGTTTTCGTAAAAAGCAGAGCAAAGACATTGTGGATGTGACCTCATGTCCAGTACTTGCCACTGAGCTAGATAGTTTATTGCCAGCGTTACGCGAACTTTTATCTGGTTTAAAAGGTCGCAAACATTTAGGCCATGTTGAATTAGTGAATGCAGACAATGGTTGCGTATTGCTAATTCGCCATTTGCAGCCTTTTAATGATAAAGATCTTGCAGCAATTAAAGCCTTTGCGACTGAGCATCAGCTAATGCTGTTTTTAGCCCCATCGTCAGATGAGTTAGAGCAAGTGGCGGGTGAACAACCTTATTACGATATTGAAGATGTTCGCTTAACCTTCTCACCAAAAGACTTTATTCAAGTTAACCGTGCTGTGAACCAGAAAATGGTTGAGCAAGCGATAAATTGGCTTGATGTTCAGCCACAAGATAGGGTGTTAGATCTATTCTGTGGTTTAGGTAACTTCAGTTTACCTTTAGCACGTCGCGCTAAAGCGGTGGTGGGTGTTGAAGGTGTAGATGAAATGGTGGCACGCGCAACGGCAAATGCTGTCGCAAATCGTCTAGATAATGCTACATTTTATCAGGCAAATTTAGACGAAGATGTAACGAAATTAGTGTGGGCACAGGAGCAATTTGATAAAATTTTGTTAGACCCTGCACGCGCAGGTGCTGCTGGCGTAATGCAGCATATTGTGAATTTAGCGCCAAGCAAAGTGGTATACGTATCATGTAACCCAGCAACATTAGCGCGTGATAGCCAAATTTTGTTACAACAAGGTTATAAGTTGGCACGTCTCGGTATGATGGATATGTTCCCTCATACAGGGCATTTAGAATCAATGGCGTTGTTTGTTAAGTGTTAATCACAATAAAGAAAAATAGCAATGTGATGTAAGACATTCATCGGTATTCAGAGAGAAAACAGGATAGAAACATGGTCGCAGTACGCGGTGCGCATTTAAAGGAAAATACTACATTTGAGCTTGCCTCGTGGGTAGAAAGCTTACGTCAAGATGCGAAAGTATCGAGCCGTATTGAGGGAACATATCAGCGCTGTATTGAGTTAGCGACTGATCAAGAGAACGGTGCGTTATTATTATGGCGCGGCCGTGAAATGGTTGAAATTCTTGTTACCTTAAGTATGGATGCCGATACGCTGATCGCCGCTATGTTATATCCTCTGGTTGAAGCGGGCTGTTACAGTCACGAGCAAGTTAAAGAAGAATATAACGGTACGATCCTTCACTTAGTTCAAGGTGTTGAACAAATGTGTGCGATCAGCCAGTTAAAATCAACGGCAGAAGAAGCGGCACAAACGGCGCAAGTGGATAACATTCGTCGCATGCTACTTTCCATGGTGGATGATTTCCGCTGCGTCGTTATCAAACTTGCTGAACGTATTTGTAATCTGCGTGAAGTGAAAAATGAGCCAGATGAAGTGCGTCGTGCAGCAGCTCAAGAGTGTGCCAATATCTATGCACCATTAGCAAACCGTCTTGGTATTGGTCAGCTTAAGTGGGAAATTGAAGATTACGCCTTCCGTTATCAGCATCCTGATACTTACAAACAAATCGCAAAGCAGTTATCTGAGCGTCGTATCGACCGTGAAGGCTATATCACTCACTTTGTTGATGATTTATCAGAAGCAATGAAAGCATCAAATATTAAAGCAGAAGTGCAAGGTCGTCCTAAGCACATCTACAGTATTTGGCGCAAAATGCAGAAGAAAAATCTCGCGTTTGATGAATTATTTGATGTGCGTGCAGTACGTATTGTGGCAGATCAACTGCAAGACTGTTACGCCGCATTAGGTGTAGTGCACACCAAATACCGTCACTTACCAAAAGAGTTTGATGACTACGTTGCTAACCCAAAACCTAATGGTTACCAGTCTATCCACACAGTGGTATTGGGCCCTGAAGGTAAAACCATTGAAATTCAGATCCGTACCAAGCAAATGCATGAAGAGTCTGAATTAGGTGTTGCGGCACACTGGAAGTACAAAGAAGGTACCGCATCAGGCGGTGCACAGTCGGCTTATGATGAGAAAATCAATTGGCTACGTAAATTACTGGCATGGCAAGAAGAGATGTCGGATTCTGGCGAAATGCTGGATGAGTTACGTAGTCAGGTATTTGATGATCGTGTTTATGCCTTTACACCAAAAGGTGATGTGGTTGATTTACCATCAAATGCAACACCACTAGATTTTGCTTACCATATTCACTCTGAAGTGGGCCATCGTTGTATTGGCGCTAAAGTAGAAGGGCGTATTGTTCCGTTTACTTACCATCTTCAAATGGGTGATCAAGTTGAAATCATCACGCAAAAAGAGCCAAACCCATCACGTGATTGGTTAAACCCGAACTTGGGCTTTGTAACATCTAGTCGTGCACGTGCCAAGGTGCATGCTTGGTTCCGCAAGCAAGATCGCGATAAGAACATCATCGCAGGTAAAGAGATCTTAGAAGCTGAGTTGGTGAAAATTCATGCGACATTAAAAGATGCGCAAACCTATGCGGCGAAACGTTTTAATGTAAATACACCTGAAGAGTTATACGCAGGGATCGGTAGCGGCGATTTACGTATTAATCAGGTGATTAATCACATTAATGCGTTAGTGAATAAGCCAACTGCGGAAGAAGAAGATCAGCAACTATTAGAGAAACTGGCGGAAGCAAGCAACAAGCAAGCGGCAACGCATAAGAAACCACAACGTGATGCTGTAGTGGTAGAAGGGGTTGATAACCTAATGACCCATCTTGCTCGTTGTTGTCAGCCAATTCCGGGTGATGATATTCAAGGCTTTGTGACTCAAGGTCGTGGTATTTCGGTACACCGCATGGATTGTGAGCAGTTAGATGAACTGCGTCACCATGCACCTGAACGTATCATTGATACGGTTTGGGGCGGTGGTTTTGTTGGTAATTACACTATCACTGTGCGAGTAACCGCATCAGAGCGTAATGGCTTACTAAAAGAGTTAACCAATACACTGATGAATGAAAAAGTGAAAGTGGCGGGGATGAAGAGTCGTGTCGATTATAAAAAACAAATGTCGATCATGGACTTCGAACTTGAGCTTACGGACTTAGAAGTATTAGGCCGTGTCCTGAATCGTATAGAGCAAGTCAAAGACGTTGCTGAAGCGAAACGCTTATATGGCTAATTAAAAATAAAGTATATAAAGGGTGGCAATAAGCTGCCCTTTTTTATTTATACAACATAATGAGTAGTGGCAAATAATGAATATCAATATATGGTTTTATTTTTAATCATTAATGTCATTATTAAATGATCTTAAACAAGTCTAGATGTTGACTCATATATATAAGCTCGATAGTATTTACTTCTCTTAAAAATAAAGACTCAGTATGTACTTTTCAAATTTACATAAAATATTATATGCATTATTTATCGCAATATTACTATTAGGTAGTAGTGTGAATGCTGCATATATGAGTCAAAATACTTCAACTGCTCAGTCAGTAGTATCGTCTTTTAATATAAAAGACGTCTTGCAAAACCAGTACTCAGCCATTCAACAATCAGAACACTGTTGCTTGCAGTGTGATAATGGTTGTAGCGACTGTTCACATTGTCCGTGTTGTCGAGTCTTACCTCGCACTAGCAGCAATGTCTTCAACTTACTTTCATTTCCTCCGTTAGTTATTGCGCGTATCAGTGATCTCTTGCCGATTGAATATCTCCAGGAGTCAGTGGTCGTTGCGGTAATAAAATCTATATATCGACCTCCGATAATAAAATAGTTCACTTATCTCTGAATATTATTCATGTTCGGATTAAGTATTAATTAAGAAATGTTATTCACCCAACTAATATCGGTGAGTGATAGTTGTAAAGAATTAATGATGTGGCTTTATTTATAACGCTGCAGGAGAACTATTATGAAAAAATTACTATTTAAATTATTAACTAAAAATAGCGTTATCAGTATTTTATTACTTGTGGCGATACTTATTATTCCTGATAACAACTTCATGAATATACCGAGTCATGAAATAAAACAGCTACTACTATTTATTCTTTGTGTGCAGGGAATGAAAACGGGGTCAAATACCTTTATGACGGAGCAGGCAAAATAATGGATATGAAAGGATATGTGATGAAATTAAAATTATTAAATCTTATGGCTGACAAGCGACTTGCAAGTACGTTGTTATTGTTTATCTCACTGCTAATGCCACATGCTGTATTAGCACAACCGTCAAACGATGATAACTATGCGTGCTCTCATCATTCTGACTGTCGACATCAAGAGTCACACCATCATCAGGGATGCAGGCATCATCATTCACATCATAGTCGATGCGAACATCACCATGATTGTAATGATAATCACCATGAAAATTGTGATCATCGAAAAGAACATCACAACGATGAACATCACTATTGCCAACATAATGATGACTGATCATTGCTATGAATTGCTAGATTAGTTTTCTAGTATTAACTATCGATGTTAAGGCGCTTGAAGTGAAAGCGACAAGCGCCATTTTTAGAGTGTGAATGGTATGGACAATAAAAAATCATCTCAGATAGAACAATTATTAACGATTATGTCTCAGCTGCGAGACCCAAACCGTGGTTGTCCATGGGATTTGAAACAAAACTTTGATTCAATCGTTCCCTACACCCTTGAAGAAGCCTACGAAGTGGCAGATGCCATTGAGCAGAAAAACTGGAGTGATGTAAAAGAAGAACTGGGTGATTTACTGTTCCAAGTTATCTTTTATAGTCAAATGGCAAAAGAGCAAGGGCTGTTTGAGTTTGATGATGTCGTAGCTGGGATCAATGAAAAGCTGGTTCGTCGCCATCCCCATGTATTTAGTGATGCTGATTTTGCAGATGAAGCCGCAGTTAAACAAAATTGGGAAGCGGAAAAAGCCAAAGAGCGTGCGGAGAAAGAGCAAGATTCAAGTTTGCTGGCGAATATTCCCAATGCGTTACCTGCTTTGATGCGAGCAGATAAAATCCAAAAGCGCTGCGCAAATGTTGGCTTTGATTGGGATGAATTAGCGCCAGTGGTTGATAAAGTAAAAGAAGAACTTGATGAAGTCATGGATGAAGTGATTCAAGCGGTGCCGGAACAACAGAGAATTGAAGAAGAGTTAGGGGATTTGCTTTTTTCGGTGGTGAATTTAAGTCGTCATCTCAATGTAAAACCAGAGCTTGCGTTACAGAAAGCCAATAAAAAGTTTGAAAAGCGTTTTCGCCAAGTTGAAAAAAATGTGCTAGAACAAGGAAAGCTGATCAGTCAGTGTTCATTATCTGAACTTGATGCAGAATGGAATCGGGTAAAAGAGAAACCAGAAGATAAATAAAAATCCCTTTATAGAATATATTTGAGCTTATTTATCGCTATGGATAGTAGGTTGAACGTAAAAAATGATGTTTTTCAAAGCCATACCGCTAACTTGATTTGAGACAAAAAAAATCAAAGTGCAGTGTGATAGTTTTCACGTTGTGGCGATAAATGGTGTCTGGTATACTAATTTCCCGTCCAGATACTTTTTATCCTCTACACCAATCTTCCAGGTTAAACATGACAACGAATTACATTTTTGTTACGGGCGGAGTTGTTTCCTCTCTTGGTAAAGGCATTGCTGCTGCATCACTTGCAGCTATTCTAGAAGCACGTGGTCTAAACGTGACTATGATGAAGCTAGACCCTTACATTAACGTTGATCCAGGCACGATGAGCCCAATTCAACACGGCGAAGTATTCGTTACGGAAGACGGTGCAGAGACTGACCTAGACCTTGGTCACTACGAGCGTTTCATTCGTACCAAAATGACAAAGCGTAATAACTTTACTGCTGGTCGTGTGTACGCAGACGTATTACGCAAAGAGCGTCGTGGTGATTACTTAGGCGCAACGATTCAGGTAATTCCTCACATCACCAATGAAATCAAATCTCGCGTATTAGCGGGTGCTGAAGGTCATGATGTAGCAATTGTTGAAGTAGGCGGTACTGTAGGTGATATCGAATCACTGCCATTTATGGAAGCTATTCGTCAATTAGCAGTAGAGCAAGGTCGTGAAAACACCATGTTCATGCACTTGACTCTTGTTCCTTACCTAGCAGCTGCTGGCGAAGTAAAAACTAAGCCAACTCAGCACTCAGTTAAAGAATTACTATCAATTGGTATTCAGCCAGACGTACTGATCTGTCGTTCAGATCGTATGATCCCTGCGAACGAGCGTGCGAAGATTGCACTGTTCTGTAACGTACAGGAAAAAGCTGTAATCTCAATGAAAGACGTAGATTCAATCTACAAGATCCCACAATTAATTAAGTCTCAAGGTCTTGATGAACTAGTGTGTAAGCGCTTTGGTATCACAGCACCTGAAGCTGATCTTTCTGAGTGGGAACAAGTAATCTACGAAGAAGCAAACCCAACAGCTGAAGTTACTATCGGTATGGTTGGTAAATACATTGAACTGCCAGACGCATATAAATCAGTGAACGAAGCGCTTAAGCACGCGGGTCTGAAAAACCGTCTATCAGTTAAGATCAAATACATCGATTCTCAGGACGTTGAATCTAAAGGTACAGAAGTACTTGCAGGTCTTGACGCTATCCTAGTTCCTGGTGGCTTTGGTAACCGTGGTGTTGAAGGTAAGATCCTTACTGCTCAATATGCACGTGAAAACAAAATTCCTTACCTAGGTATTTGTCTAGGTATGCAGGTTGCACTTATCGAGTTCGCTCGTAATGTAGCCAAAATGGCGGATGCGCATTCAACTGAATTTAATGCTGAAACTAAACACCCAGTTGTTGGTCTTATCACTGAGTGGGTAGATAGCGAAGGTAATGTTGAAGAGCGTACAGAGAAATCTGATCTAGGCGGCACAATGCGTCTTGGTTCTCAGCTATGTCATCTACAAGATGGCTCAAAAGCACGTGCACTATACGCACAACCAACGATTCATGAGCGTCACCGTCACCGTTACGAAGTAAACAACATGCTACTACCTAAGCTTGAAAAAGCAGGTCTTAAAGTATCTGGTTTGTCTGCTGATAAGAAACTTGTTGAAATTATTGAGGTTCCGAATCATCCTTGGTTCGTAGCTGCACAGTTCCACCCTGAGTTCACATCAACACCTCGTGATGGTCATCCATTGTTTGAAGGTTTTGTTAAAGCGGCGGGCGAGTTCCACCGTGGTGAGCTTAACCAGTAAGGATTACTGATAGCTGTAGTGGTTATAGCTACAGCTATTTTTTTAGCTTTTAATTTGAAGATAAAGCAAGAGGAAACACAATGTCTAAGATCGTTAAAGTTCTAGCTCGTGAAATCATCGACTCACGTGGTAACCCAACAATTGAAGCAGAAGTTCACCTAGAAGGTGGTTTCGTAGGTATGGCTGCTGCGCCATCTGGTGCTTCAACTGGTTCTCGTGAAGCTCTTGAGCTTCGTGATGGTGACAAGTCACGTTTCCTAGGTAAAGGCGTTCTTAAAGCTGTTGCTGCAGCAAATGGTCCAATCGCTGAAGCGCTAATCGGCAAAGATGCAAAAGATCAAGCTGAAATCGACCAAATCATGATCGACCTAGACGGTACTGAAAACAAATCAAACTTCGGTGCTAACGCAATCCTAGCTGTATCTCTAGCAAACGCAAAAGCAGCAGCTGCTGCGAAAGGCATGCCTCTATACGAGCACATCGCTGAGCTAAACGGCACTGCTGGTCAATTCTCTATGCCTCTACCAATGATGAACATCATCAACGGTGGTGAGCACGCAGACAACAACGTTGATATCCAAGAATTCATGATTCAACCTGTTGGCGCTAAGACTCTTAAAGAAGCACTACGTATCGGTGCTGAAGTATTCCACAACCTAGCTAAAGTTCTTAAGTCTAAAGGCTACAACACAGCTGTTGGTGACGAAGGTGGTTTCGCTCCAAACCTTAAGTCTAACGCTGAAGCACTAGAAGTAATCGCAGAAGCTGTTGCTGCTGCTGGCTACGAGCTAGGTAAAGACGTAACACTAGCTATGGACTGTGCTGCATCTGAGTTCTACGACGCAGAGAAGAAAGAGTACAACCTAAAAGGCGAAGGTCGTATCTTCACTTCTGAAGAGTTCAACCACTTCCTAGCTGAGCTAGTTGACCAATACCCAATCGTTTCTATCGAAGACGGTCTAGACGAGTCAGATTGGGATGGCTTCAAGCACCAAACTGAACTACTAGGTAACAAGATCCAGCTAGTAGGTGACGATCTATTCGTTACTAACACTAAGATCCTAGCTGAAGGTATTGAGAAAGGTATCACTAACTCAATCCTAATCAAGTTCAACCAAATCGGTTCTCTAACTGAAACTCTAGCTGCTATTAAGATGGCTAAAGACGCTGGTTACACTGCAGTTATCTCTCACCGTTCAGGTGAAACTGAAGATGCAACTATTGCAGATCTAGCTGTTGGTACTGCTGCAGGTCAAATCAAGACTGGTTCTATGAGCCGTTCTGACCGTGTTGCTAAGTACAACCAACTAATCCGTATCGAAGAAGCACTAGGTGAGCGTGCTCCTTTCAACGGTCTTAAAGAAGTTAAAGGCCAAGCTTAATTTTTAATTAAGCATGATTGAGGTAACTCAATTAGGTTAAAAGAAACCGCCTTGCAAGAGGCGGTTTTTTTAGCTTTAAAGAAAATATACTCTCAGAATTAATCGATAAATATTATTAATATAAGCTGGGTTAATCATTATTTTCGATGAATTGAAGCGGCCATGATTGTGTTTATTTTCAACAAAATTAGCTGTTAAGTAATAACCCTGTGAACTCTCACTGCATAATTGTGGTCACAGTTACCCGATTATGGGATTATTACTGCTTGGCAAAATGTATTCCAATTGTGCGGATTTATTCAAAATCTTCGACAATTGGAATGCAGCTTGCTGTTACCAATTATTTCGCAGGGAGAATTATGCGCCTGTTTATTATTGTTTTATTAGGGCTTTTAGCTTGGTTACAATACGACTTCTGGTATGGCAAAAATGGTATGAATGAATATACTGCCGTTGAAGAAAGTGTAGCTCTACAAGAAAAAGCGAATGCAGAGCTTCACCAGCGTAACCAGCAGATGTATGCCGAGATCAAAGATCTGCATGGTGGTAAAGAAGCAGTTGAAGAACGTGCTCGTACCGATCTTGGTTTAGTGAAACCAGGAGAAACATTTGTTCGTGTGGTTGGTGATAATAACTAATTACACTATCTAATTAAGTAATGAGATAACCATCCATGATCGATAAATGTATTGCTGTTGTTCCTGCGGCTGGTGTTGGTAGTCGTATGGCAGCAGATCGCCCTAAACAATATTTGACGATTGCGGGAAAAACGATCCTTGAGCACTCAGTGGAGCGTTTATTAAGTTTGCCTGAAATTCAACACGTGGTTATTGTGGTTAGTAAAACAGATCCGTATTTTCCAACCTTGCCGCTGGCTAATGATCCTCGTATTACCGTGGTTGATGGTGGCGCAGAGCGAGTAGATTCTGTGTTTTCAGGTTTAGCGGCTATCAATGATGATAATGCATGGGTGATGGTGCATGATGCGGCAAGACCTTGCGTACGATTAGACGACCTTCGTCAGTTAATGGTTGCAGCTCAGCAAAGCGAGTGTGGTGCGATTTTAGCAACACCTGTTCGCGATACCATGAAACGTGCAAAAGTGAATGAACAAGACAACGTGATTGATCACACTGTTGATCGTGAACAATTGTGGCATGCACTTACCCCACAAATGTTTCGAGCAGGACAACTGCGTGAAGCATTAACAACCGCATTGGCACAAGATGCTGTGATCACCGATGAGGCATCAGCACTTGAGTTTTGTGGTTATTCTCCAGTGTTAGTTAAAGGTCGCGCTGATAATTTAAAAGTCACGCAGCCAGAAGATTTAGCGTTAGCAGAGTTCTACTTACAACAACTATTAAAGGAATGTTCATAATGCGTATTGGTCATGGTTTTGATGTTCATAAATTTGGTGGTGAAGGTCCGGTTATTATTGGTGGCGTTGCTATCCCTTATGAACAAGGTTTAATTGCTCACTCTGATGGTGATGTAGCACTTCATGCGGTATGTGATGCGCTATTAGGTGCGATTGGTGCTGGTGATATTGGTCGCCATTTCCCTGATACCGATGCCGAGTGGGCAGGGGCTGATAGCCGATTTTTATTACGTGATGTCTACAGTAAAGTTAAGGCGCAAGGCTATAGCTTAGGTAATGTAGACGTTACTATCATGGCACAAGCACCCAAAATGGCACCTCATATTGATGCCATGTGTCAGGCAATAGCGGAAGATTTAGAAACAGATGTCGCTAATGTTAATGTTAAAGCAACGACAACTGAACGTTTGGGTTTTACTGGACGTAAAGAAGGCATTGCTTGTGAAGCCGTTGTTTTAATTAAAAAGGTATCTTGAGCTTATGTCTCACTCTCACACTGCGGAAAATATCATGGATTGTTTTAACTGGTTTCATGCAAAACCAGTTTGTCACGGACGCATTAAAGCTAACCCTGAAGACTTCATCGTAAATGAAGAGCTCGGTTTTGAGTTTAGCGGTACAGGCGAACACCTAATGGTGAAAATTCGCAAGGTCGGTGAAAACACCAAGTATGTAGTGAACGAGTTAGCAAAAGCATGTGGCGTGAAATCACGTGACGTGAGCTGGGCAGGACTTAAAGATCGTCATGCGGTGACTGAGCAGTGGTTAAGTGTTCACTTGCCGGGCAAAGTCGATCCTGATCTTAGTCAGTTTGAAGCTGAACATCCTGGTGTCGAAATTCTTGAAGTGACACGCCACGATAAAAAATTACGCCCAGGTGATTTAGCGGGTAACTGGTTCCAATTACGTCTTACTGATCTAGATAACCTTGATGCATTAACTGAGCGTCTAGAAATAGTCAAAGCACAAGGTGTTGCCAACTATTTTGGTGAGCAGCGTTTTGGTCATGGTGGTAATAACGTGATTAAAGCACGTGCTTGGGGCAACGATGAGTTCCGTGTACGTGATAAGAGCAAGCGTAGTTTTTATCTTTCAGCAGCACGTTCTTGGATGTTTAACCAAGTATTGTCACAGCGTATTGAGCAAGGTTTAGCGGCAACGATTATCGCTGGTGATTGCTTACAAGCTGCAGGTGATGAGCGTACCTTTGTCGCGGATGTGGTTACGGATGCATTACAGCAGCAAGTTGCATCCGGTGAGCTTGCTATTACAGGTCCATTACTCGGTGATAATGCACTACCAACGCAAGGTGATGCACGAGCGTTTGAACTAGCGATTGTAGAACAAGAGCCTGCGCTAGTTAAACTTGTGCGTGATAACCGCATGCGCCACGATCGTCGTCCATTGTTACTTATGCCTAAAAAGATGCAATGGCATTTCGAAGAGAAGGATTTGATTGTTTCATTTGCTCTACCCGCAGGTAGTTTTGCCACCTCGGTAGTGCGTGAGTTGATCATGCCACTTCAAGATGAGGTAGTGAATGATGAGAATTCTGATCAGTAATGACGATGGTATTTTTGCCGAAGGTATTAATACACTCACAAAAGCATTAAGTGAATTAGCGGAAGTAATAGTTGTTGCCCCTGATCGAAATCGATCAGGGGCATCAAATTCGCTAACTCTGGATTACCCGTTACGTATTCGAGAAGAAGGTAAAAATCGTATCTCGGTTCAAGGAACACCAACGGATTGTGTGCACTTTGCTCTAAATGAATGGCTAGATGCACGTCCCGATATTGTGGTTGCTGGCATTAATCACGGTGCCAATTTAGGTGATGATGTGCTGTATTCAGGCACAGTTGCCGCAGCCACTGAAGGTCACTTCCTTGGTGTGCCAGCGATTGCGGTTTCTTTAGTTGGTGATCAGCATTTTGAAACAGCAGCGAAAGTGATTCAACAAGTTGTTAAGCAGCTATCGCAACAGCCATTACCGAGCAACAATATCTTAAATATTAATGTTCCAGATGTGCCTTTTGAACAGTTGAGGCCATGGCAAGTGACACGTCTAGGTGCACGTCATCGGGCTGAAAATATGATCAAAGAGTTAGATCCTCGTGGTAAAACGCTCTACTGGCTAGGCCCTCCTGGTCAATGCCAAGATGCAGGCCCAGGCACTGACTTTTATGCCATAGAACAAGGTGCGGTTTCGATAACCCCACTGCAAGTTGATTTGACCGCGCATGATGCCATGGTTGGGGTTGAAGGCTGGATGCAAAATGTGGAGATCCAGTAACCATGCGGTATCAAAGTCAGCTTGATAGTTTAATCGTATTTTTAAGTAATAAAGGGATCAGCGATCAGCGTGTACTCAATGCGATAGCGACTGTTCCCCGTGAACGCTTCGTTGATGAAGCTTTCTCTTTTCAAGCATACGAGAATAATGCGCTACCGATTGGTAGTGGGCAGACAATTTCTCAACCCTACATTGTTGCAAAAATGACCGAGTTATTGGGCTTAACTTACCAATCTTCAGTGTTAGAAATTGGCACAGGCTCAGGTTATCAAACAGCAGTGTTAGCTCAACTTGTTGAGCATGTTTATTCAGTTGAGCGTATCAAAGCCTTGCAATGGCAAGCGAAAAGACGCTTTAAACAATTAGAGTTACATAACATATCAACAAAGCATGGTGATGGTTGGCAAGGGTGGGCAAATAAAGGGCCTTTCGATGCCATTATCGTGACGGCAGCACCAAGTGAAGTTCCCCAGAGCTTACTTGAGCAACTTGTTGATGGTGGACGATTAATTTTGCCTGTGGGTTGCCAACAGCAAGAATTGAAATTGATTGTCCGAAATGGCGAAGCATTTTGCGAAACCGTGATTGAACCCGTAAGATTTGTGCCTTTAGTGGCTGGAGATTTGGCTTAAACCATGAGTACAGAGTGTATGATGAAAAAAATTATTCAACCTTCTTTGTTAGCAGTAACCAGTATGATTCTGCTATCAGCTTGTAGTAGCCATACACCAGCTCCGGTTGCCAATCTTAACAAAGACTATTCTCAATTAGAGCGTGGTAGCTTTAGAGGGGATTCATACACGGTACGTAAAGGGGATACGCTATATTTTATCTCCTATGTAACAGGTCAAAATGTCAAAGATATTGTTAGCCTAAACAATTTAGCGCCACCATACATTATTTACCCAGGCCAACGATTAGCTATTCCAAGCGGTAGTCGTTCATCATCTTCTTCAGTGAGTACTCCAGCGGTTAAACCGACCCCAGTGAGTAAACCTAAACCTGTTTCAAAACCTGTTGAACAAAAAACAGACAATAAAACGGTTGCACAGGCAAAACCAAAAGAGTACTCTGAAAACTCAAATGTTAACAAACCTGTAACAACTAAGCCGGGCACAACCCCATCAACATCGAAATGGGCTTGGCCTGTAAAAGGTAAAATTATTGCTAGATTCTCAAATTCAGAAAATGGCAATAGAGGTATCGATATTGCAGGTACGCGAGGAGAAGCGATTAAAGCAACCGCAGCAGGTGTTGTTGTATATGCGGGTGATGCGTTACCGGGTTACGGTAATTTAGTCATTATCAAGCATGGTGAAGATTATCTAAGTGCTTATGCACATAACGATAAGATTTTGGTAAAAGAGCAACAAACAGTAAAAGCTGGGCAAAAGATAGCTTCCATGGGAAGCACTGGGGCTAGCAGTGTAAGGCTACATTTTGAAATTCGCTATAAGGGTAAATCAGTGGATCCAATGCGCTACTTACCTAAATAAGAAACGAAAAATCAATGATGCAGCAATTAGAGATGACATGATGAAGTTGTAATGTCTTGCTAACTCGCCATCTGGGAGGCGCTATGAGTAGAAGCAGCACAGCCACAAACCTTGATTCATTCACTTTAGACGAAGACGTGGAAATGAACGTTCCAATGCCGTCTGCTGATGATAGTTCTGATACTGAAGCAATATCGGTTAACGATGATGACGCCGATATTGCTAAATATGAAGCAACTCAAAAAGCATTAGATGCTACCCAACTCTATCTCGGTGAGATAGGCTACTCGCCTCTTCTCACCGCAGAAGAAGAAGTCTTGTATGCACGTCGTGCATTGCGCGGTGATGAGGTCGCACGTAAACGAATGATTGAGAGTAATCTTCGTTTAGTGGTGAAAATCTCACGCCGTTATAGTAACCGAGGGCTTGCACTGCTCGATTTGGTGGAAGAAGGTAATTTAGGCCTGATCCGCGCCGTTGAGAAGTTTGATCCTGAGCGTGGCTTCCGTTTCTCTACCTATGCGACATGGTGGATCCGTCAAACCATTGAGCGGGCGATCATGAACCAAACCCGTACCATCCGATTACCTATTCATGTGGTCAAAGAGCTCAATGTCTATTTACGTACGGCACGTGAATTGGCACAAAAGCTGGATCATGAGCCAACAGCGGAAGATATTGCGCAACAGTTAGAAAAACCTGTTGATGATGTGAATCGTATGCTGCGTTTAAATGAGCGAGTGAGCTCGGTAGATAATCCGATCGGTGGCGATTCAGAAAAAGCGCTGCTTGATATTATTCCTGATGAAAAAGGTGGAAGTCCTGAGTCATCAACCCAAGATGATGATATCAAAAACTCAATTGTTCATTGGTTACAAGAACTTAATCCTAAGCAGCGTGAAGTGTTAGCGCGTCGATTTGGTTTGCTGGGCTATGAAGCATCAACCCTTGAAGATGTTGGTCGTGAGATCGGTTTAACCCGTGAGCGTGTTCGCCAAATTCAAGTTGAAGGCTTGCGCCGCTTACGTGACATGCTAACGCACCAAGGACTTAATATTGAGTCGCTCTTTAATCAAGAGCTTTAATTTACTCGATTCAGTGTAACTTTTTTACCACCTTCTAAATACATTGAAATAGTAACAAGAAAAAAGGACGCAGAAGCGTCCTTTTTTGTGTCTACTGAACGAGTTAAAGATTAAAGCAGTGCTTTTAATCGATATAACTCATCTAATGCTTGGCGTGGGGTTAAATCATCAGGATTCACATTCGCTAATGCTTCTTCCACTTCACTAGGCTCTGGGATCAAACTTAATTGATGCTCTTCTTTTGGTGCTTGTGAAGCTAAAGCGTCAGGTTGTAGCGCTTGCTGATGACCTGATGCTTCTAGTTGTTGCAACTTGATCTTAGCTCGCTTAATTACAGATTTCGGAACACCAGCTAAACTCGCTACCGCCAGGCCGTAAGACTTACTCGCTGCACCTTCTTGGACTGCGTGCATGAAGGCGATTTCATCACCGTGTTCAACAGCATCGAGGTGAACGTTCGCTAATCCGGTTAATAGTGATGGCAGCTCTGTTAGTTCGAAGTAGTGAGTGGCGAATAATGTCATGGCTGAGATCTTATCTGCCAGCCATTCAGCACTTGCCCATGCCAGAGATAGACCATCGTAAGTACTGGTACCACGACCAATTTCATCCATTAACACCAAACTTTGCTGGGTGGCGTTATGAAGAATATTCGCCGTTTCTGTCATTTCAACCATGAAGGTTGAGCGACCAGAGGCTAAGTCATCAGAGGCACCAATACGCGTAAAGATACGATCTAGTGGACCAATTTTTACTGCTTCTGCTGGAACAAAAGAGCCCACATGTGCCATTAATGCAATCAATGCGGTTTGACGCATGTAAGTTGACTTACCACCCATGTTAGGACCAGTAATGATCAACATGCGGCGATCTTGATGCAGCGAAATAGGGTTAGCGATAAACGGCTCACTTAACACATGTTCAACCACAGGGTGACGACCTGCGGTGATCTCAATCCCTGTTTGCTCCATTAATTCAGGACGACAGTAATTGAGGCTATCAGCACGCTCAGCAAGGTTCGTTAGCACATCAAGTTCAGAAAGTGCACTTGCCGCATTTTGTAGTTGCTCAAGATGTGGTAACAGTTGATCAAATAGCTCTTCCCATAGCTTTTTCTCTAAGGCGAGTGCTTTAGATTTTGAGTTAAGCACTTTATCTTCATGCTCTTTAAGCTCAGGGATGATATAACGCTCGGCATTCTTTAGCGTTTGGCGACGCACGTAGTGGCTTGGTACTAAGTGGCTTTGACCACGGCTGACTTGAATGAAGAAACCGTGTACCTGGTTAAAGCCAACTTTTAAGCTATCAATATCATGACGCTCACGTTCGCTAGCTTCTAATTCTTCTAAGAATTTGGTTGCGCCATCAGCGAGATCACGCCATTCATCAAGCTCTGAATTATAGCCCGGTGCTAATACGCCACCATCACGGATGATCACGGGTGGGTTTTCAATGATCGCACGTTCAAGCAGTTCACATAGCTCATCCATTGGAGCTGCATACGTCGCTAAATCACTAATGCGAGCTTGTGGCACTTCAGCTAATAAATCTGCTAATTCTGGCAGATATTGCATAGCGGTACGCATACGAGCTAAGTCACGAGGACGTGCAGAGCGTAGTGCTAAACGTGCCAAAATACGCTCTAAGTCACCCATGTGACGTAGTACACCAGCGACATCAACAAACATACCGCTGCCTTTAAATGCTTCAATAGCATCTAAGCGACCGTTAAGCTGTTTTTGATCTCGAATAGGCTGGTGGAGCCAACGTTTTAGCAGTCGACTACCCATCGGGGTTGCAGTTTGATCGAGTACCGATGCCAGTGTGTTGTCATAGCCGCCAGCTAAGTTTTGCGTAAGCTCTAGGTTACGACGCGTGGCGGCATCTAAGATCACTGCATGATCTTTGGTATCTAAGGTGATCGCACGAATATGTGGTAGCGCAGTACGTTGGGTATCTTTAACGTATTGCATCAAACAGCCTGCCGCACATAAGCCAAGTTCTGCATTTTCAACGCCGAAACCGACCAAGTCACGAGTACCAAATTGCAGGGTTAATTGCTGACGTGCAGTGTCTAATTCAAATTCCCAAATAGGGCGACGACGCTTACCTTTAAACGGTTCAACTAAATGCAGGTAAGTGAAATCTTCTGGATAAAGCAGTTCAGCAGGGCTAGTGCGCTGAAGCTCAGCTTGCATTTCTTCTTCACTAGCAGGCTCTGTGAGCATGAAGCGGCCAGATGTGATATCTAAGGTTGCGTAGCCAAATTTGTTATTTTCGGTGTAAATTGCAGCAATTAAGTTATCACGACGTTCATTAAGTAAGGCTTCATCACTGACAGTACCTGGCGTGACAATACGAACTACTTTACGTTCTACTGGACCTTTGCTTGTTGCAGGATCGCCGATCTGTTCACAAATAGCGACAGAAACGCCTTGCTGTACTAGCTTGGCTAGGTAACCTTCTACTGCGTGGTAAGGCACACCCGCCATAGGGATAGGCTCGCCATTGGTTGAGCCACGCTTTGTTAATGAGATATCAAGCAGTTGAGAGGCGCGTTTTGCATCATCAAAAAACATCTCGTAGAAGTCACCCATTCGATAGAACAGTAAAACGTCAGGGTTCTCAGCTTTGATTTTCAAAAACTGCTGCATCATAGGTGTATGTTTTTCTAAGCCTTTTATCGTCACGATATTGCCTACTCTTGCTTGAACTATGTCATGCTAAATTGACAGCACGACCAATGAATTTTGACCGCTAAGGATACGTGAATCCGCTAATAGGGCAAAGCGGGATAGCGAGTTTTTTTAAGATATTTGCAATGGTAGTTGTTAGGCGTAAAGTCACAAAATTAATTGTATTGAGTATGATGAAGTCATGCTTTTATGCACCATCATTAATCGTATTAGCAAGGAGCAACAAATGAATATTGAACAGCTGGTCACTGATTTAGGACTAGCCTTAAAAGATAAAGGTTGGATTGCGACAACCGCAGAATCATGTACCGGTGGTGGGGTCGCTTATGCCATCACTGAAATTCCTGGTAGCTCAGCATGGTTCAACCGTTCATTTGTCACCTATAGTAATGAAGCAAAGCAAGAGATGCTGAGTGTTTCAGGTGCAACACTGGCAGAGTTTGGTGCAGTCAGTGAAGGCGTTGTATTTGAAATGGCTTGTGGTGCATTGGCGGCATCTCGTGCTGATATTAGTGTAGCGATCAGTGGTATTGCTGGTCCTGACGGAGGCACTGCTGAAAAGCCTGTTGGTACGGTGTGGTTTTGTTGGGCTGATAGTACAGAATGGCGATACACCACTTGTTGTCATTTTGAAGGCGATCGAAAAACAGTCAGATTACAAGCGATTGCTAAAGCCTTGTCTGTCATGCTAGAGCGAGTAAAAAGCGTGAATGAGTAAAAGTGGGCTGACGCATATTTAACAAAAAAAATGTAGTCACCTATAGACACTGTATGAATAGACAGTATACTAGTCTGCATTCAAACAGTTCAGAAATTTCATTTTAGCATCCGTTGGAGAGTCGAATGGACGACAACAAACAAAAGGCTCTTGCCGCAGCGTTAGGCCAGATTGAGAAGCAGTTCGGTAAAGGTTCAATCATGAAGTTGGGCGATAACCGTACTATGGATATCGAAACAATTTCAACAGGTTCCCTATCTTTAGATATTGCACTGGGTGCTGGTGGCTTACCAATGGGTCGTATCGTAGAAATCTACGGTCCTGAATCTTCAGGTAAAACAACTTTAACACTTGAAACGATTGCAGCAGCTCAGCGTAAAGGAAAAACCTGTGCTTTCATCGATGCTGAACACGCACTGGATCCTATTTACGCACAAAAGTTGGGTGTAGATATCGATCAGCTTTTAGTTTCTCAGCCTGATACAGGTGAGCAAGCTCTAGAAATTTGTGATGCATTAGCACGTTCTGGTGCCGTTGATCTTATCGTTGTTGACTCCGTTGCCGCACTAACACCTAAAGCTGAAATTGAAGGTGAAATGGGTGACTCACACATGGGTCTACAAGCACGTATGCTTTCTCAAGCAATGCGTAAGCTAACAGGTAACCTAAAGCAGTCTAACTGTATGTGTATCTTCATCAACCAGATCCGTATGAAGATCGGTGTGATGTTTGGTAACCCAGAAACGACTACTGGTGGTAACGCACTGAAGTTCTACGCATCTGTTCGTCTTGATATCCGTCGTACTGGCGCTATCAAAGAAGGTGACGAAGTTGTTGGTAACGAAACGCGCATTAAAGTAGTTAAGAACAAGATTGCCGCACCATTTAAGCAAGCTGATACACAGATCCTTTACGGTCAAGGCTTTAACCGTAACGGTGAGCTAGTTGATCTAGGTGTTAAGCACAAGCTAGTAGAAAAAGCAGGTGCTTGGTACAGCTACAAGGGCGATAAGATCGGCCAAGGTAAAGCAAATGCGTGTAAGTTCTTAACTGAGAATCCAGAGACAGCAGCAGAGATCGAAGCGAAGTTACGTGAGCTATTACTTAGCCCTGTAACGGAAGGCGAAACATCTGAAGCACAAGACAACATGGATATCGAAGAAGACGAAGCATTCTAAGACGTCTTTAATCGTGAAAACCCAGCCAACAGGTTGGGTTTTTTTATATCTTTTGTTTTTGAAAATAGACATTTAAATCCCTGTCATTAGCTGGTTTTTGATCTAATATACCTGAACATCATTTTTTATTTACTAAACTGTGAATGTAAGTCGTTGATAATACTTTGTAGGTGTGTGTTAGGTGAAAGAAGGTTTTTCATTACTGCGTTGGATTGGACGTACTCTACGCCGTTTTGCGTTGTGGCTTTATAGCATTAGACATATTTTTGTCGCGCTATTTGTCCTTGCCAATAGTGGCCTTATATTCCACACCATTTATGGTTTGCAGGTTGATGTTATTGCTATTTTTAACGTTAAAAATTACGAGCAAATCAACCATACGTTTTTAACTAATGCCCCATATTTTATGTTGGGTGTCTTTATTGCGCTAAGCTCGATAGGATTATTTTTTCGAGCTAGGATCTCATGGATGATCAGCTTTACCTTGATGATCATCGATACTCTCTATACGGCACATATCCACCCAGATCAAATCTATAATATTCATTATGGTTTGATTTCATTGGTTATTTTATTCTTAGTTCGACGTCATTTTTCAAGAAGCAGTGTTGCGGCGGGTAGTATTTTTGCTTTGATCAGTGTGATCACCTTAATGCTCACGTCAACCTATGGTGCGTTGTACTTTGGTGATGGTTTTGAACCTAAGATCACTTCACTGTTGACGGCGTTTTATTATGCGATAGAAACCATGTCGACAGTAGGATACGGTGATATTGTTCCGGTCTCTGAGCCTGCGCGATTATTTACCATTTCTGTGATTGTTTCCGGTATTACCGTATTTGCAACATCGGCAACATCCGTATTAGGCCCGGTTGTTCATAGTGGTTTTGAACGACTCGTTAAAGGTAATAGCAAAAAGATGAATAGAACCAATCATTTTATTATTTGTGGCTTATCAAGCCTTGCAGTGAATACCATTAAACAATTGTCATCACGGAAACAGCCAATCACCGTGATTGTCTCTCCGCGTACTCAGCAAGCAGCGAAAGACTTACTAGAAGATCTTGATGTAGTGGTTGGCGATTACAGCGATGGTGAGATTTTAACGCAAGCTGGCGTGATGAATGCCAAAGCTATCTTGGCATTGAGTGATGATGATGCCGATAACGCGTTTATTGTGCTATCAGCAATAGAGCTTGATAGTAATGCGCGGACTGTTGCGTTGGTTAACGACAGTAAAAATATCAATAAAGTAAAAAGCGTTAATCCTGATATCGTGATTTCACCACAGCAGTTTGCGAGCGATATTTTGGCACGCGTACTTAATGGTGAAAGTATTGATAGCGATTCTATCGTTTCATCATTGCTCAATTCTGTGCAGGGATTATCTGAAAAAGAAATTTCGAAATAGCGACTAACTTGCCACTATCTGCTTTATTCGTTGTAAATCTCATTCAATCGTGAGAATTACACAGACAAATGCATTAAACATTTCGATTATTTAATGCATTTGTCCACATAACATTTCCTGTTATTGCCACCGTTGTTTTACAATAGACCCCAAAAAATTTATCTTAGTTCGATTACTCAACTCAGCCTTTTATCAAAAGTGTGTATTACGCACCAATAAAGGGTGAGTCAGAAGATCACCTAAGTATGATTTTCTGTCTTTCAATAAAAGCATTAATTCAGGATTTGCCAATGTACATGAGCACTGATGAGATCCGCCGTGCGTATCTTGCGTTTTTCGAGAGCAAAGGCCACCAAATCGTGGAAAGCTCCTCTCTTGTACCTGCGAACGACCCAACATTGTTGTTCACAAACGCGGGTATGAACCAATTTAAAGATGTTTTCTTAGGTTTAGAAAAGCGCAGCTACACGCGAGCGACAACGGCACAGCGTTGTGTACGTGCAGGCGGTAAGCATAACGACCTTGAAAATGTAGGCTTTACAGCGCGTCACCACACATTCTTCGAAATGTTAGGTAACTTTAGCTTTGGTGATTACTTCAAGCATGACGCTATCGCATACGCTTGGGAATTCTTAACATCAGTACTTAAGCTTCCTGCGGATCGCCTTGTTGTTACCGTTTATGAAACGGATGATGAAGCATTTGATATCTGGAACAAAGAAGTAGGTATTCCAGCTGATCGTATCGTGCGTATCGGTGATAAGAAAGGCGGTAAGCCTTTTGAATCTGACAACTTCTGGCAGATGGGTGACACAGGTCCTTGTGGTCCATGTACAGAAATTTTCTACGATCACGGTGATCACATTTGGGGTGGCCGTCCAGGCACACCAGAAGAAGATGGCGACCGTTTCATCGAGATCTGGAACAACGTATTTATGCAGTTCAACCGTCAAGCTGACGGCACAATGGAACCGCTACCTAAGCCTTCTGTTGATACAGGCATGGGTATTGAGCGTATTGCTGCAATCATGCAAGGCGTACACTCAAACTACGAAATCGACATTTTCCAAACGCTAATCAAAGAAGCGGCGAAAGTGATCGGTTTTGACGATCTATCTAACCAATCACTACGCGTTGTTGCTGACCACATCCGTTCATGTGCTTACCTGATCTCTGACGGTGTTATGCCATCAAACGAAGGTCGTGGTTATGTACTTCGCCGTATTATCCGTCGCGCAGTACGTCACGGTAACAAGTTAGGTGCACAAGGTGCGTTCTTCTACAAGCTTGTAGGTCCTCTTGCTGAGATCATGGGTACTGCTGGTGAAGAGCTAAAAGCACAGCAAGAGCTAGTAGAAAAAGTTCTTAAGATTGAAGAAGACAACTTTGGTCGTACTCTTGACCGTGGTTTGACAATTCTTAACGAAGCACTAGATAACTTAGACGGTAAAGTGCTTGATGGTGAAACAGTATTTAAACTATACGATACGTACGGTTTCCCTGCTGATTTAACCAACGATGTTGCTCGTGAGCGTGGCTTCTCTATCGATGAAGAAGGTTTTGAAGCGGCAATGGAAGAACAACGTCAACGTGCTCGTGATGCGGGTAACTTTGGTGTTGATTACAACGATGCAATCAAAGTTGATGCTGAAACAGAATTCTGTGGTTACAGCGCAACAGACGGTGAAGGTGAAATTGTTGCCCTATACCGTGATGGCGTTGCTGTTGACAGCGTAAATGCAGGTGAAGATGCGTTAGTTGTACTAACGAACACACCATTCTACGCAGAGTCAGGCGGTCAATGTGGTGATAGCGGTATTCTTACTGCTGAAGGTGTACTGTTCAACGTTGCTGACACGCAAAAGTTCGGTGCAGCTATTGGTCATAAAGGTCAAGTAGCTGAAGGTACGCTAACTGTTGGTCAAAAACTAACAGCGTCTGTAGATTCAGCGCGCCGTGCAGCAATTAGCCTAAACCACTCAGCAACACACCTAATGCACGCAGCACTGCGTAACATTTTAGGTGAGCATGTCGCTCAGAAAGGTTCATTAGTAAAAGCTGATGGTCTACGTTTCGACTTCTCTAACCTAGAAGCAGTTAAACCAGAACAACTACGTGCTGTAGAAATTATGGTTAACGACCAAATCCGTGCTAACCATGCGATTGAAACCAATATCATGGACATCGAAGCGGCGAAAGCGAAAGGTGCAATGGCACTGTTTGGCGAGAAGTACGACGATGAAGTACGTGTACTAAGCATGGGTGAGTTCTCAACTGAGCTTTGTGGTGGTATTCACGCGAATCGTACAGGCGACATTGGTCTGTTTAAGATCCTATCTGAGAGCGGTATCGCTGCAGGTATTCGTCGTATCGAAGCGGTAACAGGTGCTGTTGCAATCGAAGCGATGCACACTGAAGATGCAATGCTTGCTAAGACAGCTCGTCTAGTTAAATCGGATTCAGCATCAGTTGTTAGCAAAGTGGAAGCATTAGTTTCACACAGCAAGCAACTAGAAAAAGAAATTCAACAATTAAAAGATAAGCTAGCGGCTCAAGAAGGCGCAAACCTTATCAACCAAGCGCAAGAGATCAACGGCGTTAAAGTTTTAATCGCAAAACTTAACGGTGCTGATAACAAAGCCCTACGTGGCATGGTTGATGAATTAAAGAATCAGCTAGGTAGTGGTGTAGTTCTACTAGGTAATGTAAGCGACGATAAAGTTGGCTTGATTGCTGGTGTAACAAAAGATCTTGTTGGCAAAGTTAAAGCGGGTGAACTAGTTAACCTAGTTGCTCAACAAGTTGGCGGTAAGGGCGGCGGTCGTCCTGATATGGCGCAAGCAGGCGGTACAGACGCAGCAGCATTACCTGCAGCACTAGAAACCGTTGCACCATGGCTAGCTGACAAACTGTAATCACTGGAGAGGTAATGTGGCACTATTAGTGCAGAAATTTGGTGGAACATCGGTTGGCTCGATTGAGCGAATTGAAGCGGTGGCTGAGCGTGTCATTAAAGCACGCCAGTCTGGCCATCAAGTTGTCGTTGTTCTTTCTGCTATGGCAGGGGAGACCAATCGTTTATTAGGTCTAGCCAAGCAAATTGACGAAGTACCAACACCGCGCGAGCTGGATGTATTGCTTGCTGCGGGCGAGCAGGTGTCAATTGCCTTGTTAGCCATGGCACTGAATAAACGTGGCTACAGTGCGGTATCGTTGACAGCTGATCAAGTTGTTATTCGAACTGATAATGCATTTAATAATGCCACCATTCGTGAAGTAGAAACGCAACGAATGACAGCATTACTTGGCAACGATAACATTGTTATCGTTGCTGGTTTCCAAGGTCGTGATGTTGAAGGTAACATCACTACCTTGGGCCGTGGTGGCTCTGATACCACTGCGGTTGCTATTGCCAGTGCGTTAGATGCCGACGAATGTCAGATCTTTACCGATGTCGATGGTGTTTACTCCACTGATCCAAGAATCGTTCCTACAGCAACACGACTAGATGTGATCCACTTCGACCATATGACGTCAATGGCACGTTTAGGGGCGAAAGTGCTACAATTGCAATCTGTAGAGTACGCCTGTCAGCATCGCGTTCCACTTCGAGTGCTTTCTTCTTTTGATGAAGGCGAAGGAACGCTAGTAAATTTTGATAGTATGGTTTCATCAACTATCATAGGTGTCGCGCTACAAAAGCAGCATGTATTGCTAGAAATAGCGCTACCAAAAGCAGAGCTTAGCAAGCAAATTACATTATTTGGATTAACGCCGTGGATTCTTGATCACGCTAGTGATGAGAATAAATCACAAATAGTTGCTGCAAATGATGATATTGCGCGTTTGAAGCTAGTTTTTGATAGTAAAATGCGCCATATTGGAATGGTCTCAATTTTGTCTCTGGTTGGAGATGGAACGCAACATTGTTTGGATGCCGTCCAAAAAGTGTTAAAAGAGGCTAGCATTAAAGTGCATACTTATCAGGGTGACGCTAAGTGTTTATCTTTGTTGATTGATGATGAAGATCATGTCGCTGCTGTAGATTTAATCCATAAAAAGTTTGTGGTTGATGTCCAAAGTCTGGATAATCAATCATATCTCGCTGTTTCTTGAGCAGTGGCTATTTACGAAAACGTAAATAATATTGGATAATAAACGTTAAATTCTTATAAGATTGAGATGACTCAAGGAGCACATAAATGCTAATTTTGACACGTCGCGTAGGTGAAACTCTAATGATCGGTGACGAAGTTACCGTTACAGTTTTAGGTGTTAAAGGTAACCAAGTACGTATTGGTGTTAATGCACCTAAAGAAGTATCTGTTCACCGCGAAGAGATCTACATGCGAATTCAAGCGGAAAAAGAAACTGACTCTCAGGGTTCTGGCAACTACTAATTTTAAAAAGGTCAGGTATAAAAGCCTGGACTTTTTTGTATCTGCTATATGCGGTTATTTAAAATATTTATTTAATTAGCAAAGGGAATAGCAGCAAATAAGTTAAAAATGAGTGAATATTTTAACGCTTACGTTGTATAAATTATCTCATTGGCTATTAAGTACGCATGCAGTCAGAGATTGTCGTTTTTTATCAATAAAGTGTTTGACTTATTTTTGGCTGACAGTAATATGAGCCCCCGAAAGACGGTGAGGTGGCCGAGAGGCTGAAGGCGCTCCCCTGCTAAGGGAGTATACGGTTTATCCCGTATCGAGGGTTCGAATCCCTCCTTCACCGCCATTTTTCTTGTTTAATATCTTAAATAAGAATGTCTTAAATGACACTCAGTGCGCGCGTAGCTCAGCTGGATAGAGTACCTGGCTACGAACCAGGCGGTCGGAGGTTCGAATCCTCCCGCGCGCACCATTATTTAGAGTGATGAGTTTTAAACTTATTATTCGCACCGATTTGAGTGGTGAGGTGGCCGAGAGGCTGAAGGCGCTCCCCTGCTAAGGGAGTATACGGTTTATCCCGTATCGAGGGTTCGAATCCCTCCTTCACCGCCATTTATTCTTGTTTAATCTTCTTAAATAAGAACGTCTAAAAAGACACTCAGTGCGCGCGTAGCTCAGCTGGATAGAGTACCTGGCTACGAACCAGGCGGTCGGAGGTTCGAATCCTCCCGCGCGCACCATTATTTAGAGTGATAAGTTGTAAACTTATTATTCACACCGATTTGTGTGGTGAGGTGGCCGAGAGGCTGAAGGCGCTCCCCTGCTAAGGGAGTATACGGTTTATCCCGTATCGAGGGTTCGAATCCCTCCTTCACCGCCATTCTTTTGCTGTTGTCAATAATTACCGCGAGGTAAGGTTTGACGACTGCGTTATTCCTTTTTATAGCTAAAAGGAATATCTTTCCTAGAAGAAAGACAGTGCGCGCGTAGCTCAGCTGGATAGAGTACCTGGCTACGAACCAGGCGGTCGGAGGTTCGAATCCTCCCGCGCGCACCATTATTTAAAGTGATGAGCCTCAATGCTTGTTACTGCAACACCGATTTAGTGCGCGCGTAGCTCAGCTGGATAGAGTACCTGGCTACGAACCAGGCGGTCGGAGGTTCGAATCCTCCCGCGCGCACCATTATTTAAAGTGATGAGCCTCAATGCTTGTTACTGCAACACCGATTTAGTGCGCGCGTAGCTCAGCTGGATAGAGTACCTGGCTACGAACCAGGCGGTCGGAGGTTCGAATCCTCCCGCGCGCACCATTATTTAAAGTGATGAGCCTTAATGCTTGTTACTGCAACACCGATTTAGTGCGCGCGTAGCTCAGCTGGATAGAGTACCTGGCTACGAACCAGGCGGTCGGAGGTTCGAATCCTCCCGCGCGCACCATTATTTAAAGTGATGAGCCTCAATGCTTATTACTGCAACACCGATTTAGTGCGCGCGTAGCTCAGCTGGATAGAGTACCTGGCTACGAACCAGGCGGTCGGAGGTTCGAATCCTCCCGCGCGCACCATTATTTAAAGTGATGAGCCTCAATGCTTGTTACTGCAACACCGATTTAGTGCGCGCGTAGCTCAGCTGGATAGAGTACCTGGCTACGAACCAGGCGGTCGGAGGTTCGAATCCTCCCGCGCGCACCATTATTTAAAGTGATGAGCCTTAATGCTTGTTACTGCAACACCGATTTAGTGCGCGCGTAGCTCAGCTGGATAGAGTACCTGGCTACGAACCAGGCGGTCGGAGGTTCGAATCCTCCCGCGCGCACCATTATTTAAAGTGATGAGCCTTAATGCTTGTTACTGCAACACCGATTTAGTGCGCGCGTAGCTCAGCTGGATAGAGTACCTGGCTACGAACCAGGCGGTCGGAGGTTCGAATCCTCCCGCGCGCACCATTGTTTAAAAGCTCAGCCTTTGGCTGGGCTTTTTTCATATCTGTTGCTTTTTCATTTCCATTCATTGTTTGTTTTATTAAAGCTCTATTCTTTGTGAGAATAATAGAACTTGGCTTTTATTTACTTAGAATCAATAAGGGTATCTAACCCATTATTTATCATGGTAATTTCTGTGTTTTAAGCTTATATCTCGCGTTTAAAAATTTATTCTTATTCTCTTCTTTTTATTAAATATCAGTATCTTAAAATCTTATCCTTTAGATATGTGTATCACCATTAATACTGTGGCTGCATGTAAAGAAATTCTGCAATAAAGACTGATAATTATGTTTAATTTGAGCAAAAATCAGACTAATGTTGCAAAATTAATCAATTTTTGTAAATCGGTTTGACTTGTTTTTAATTGTCATGATAATCGTTAACACTACGGTCACAACTAGAAGGGATTTATGATGACTGATCTGGGAGATACGCTGTGGCAAGCAGCGGTAATTATGGCAACAGGAATGGTTGTTGTATTTGTCTTTCTATCAATCCTTATTTTTTTGGTGAAACTGTTGGCAAAACTTGCGCCAGCAGAGCCAATTGAAGCGCCTCAAACTGTCAAATCGGC
Organism: Photobacterium leiognathi; assembly: GCF_030685535.1. Lineage (NCBI taxonomy): Bacteria > Pseudomonadati > Pseudomonadota > Gammaproteobacteria > Vibrionales > Vibrionaceae > Photobacterium > Photobacterium leiognathi. Next base: position 536,302 of record NZ_CP131601.1, read on the forward strand.
AGTGACCCCAAATCAAAACGGTATTAAACCTGATGTGATTGCAGCGATCTCAGCCGCTGTGCATCAGTATCGCCAAGCGAAAAGCTCGAGCTGATATTTTCAACTAATAAACAGTTTTGATTTTAGGACACTTATTCTTACAAGGAGTTTTGAACATGTCCAAGCCTCTAGCTATCACCGATGTGGTATTGCGTGATGCACACCAATCTTTATTTGCTACCCGTCTTCGCCTTGAAGATATGTTGCCAATTGCCGCTCAACTTGATGATGTGGGTTATTGGTCGTTAGAAACATGGGGCGGCGCTACTTTTGATTCGTGCATTCGTTATCTTGGTGAAGATCCTTGGGAGCGTCTGCGCGCATTAAAACAAGTGATGCCAAAAACACCTATGCAGATGTTACTTCGTGGACAAAATCTACTTGGCTATCGTCATTATGGTGATGATGTTGTAGAGAAGTTTGTTGAGCGCGCACACGCGAATGGTATGGATGTTTTCCGTATTTTTGATGCCATGAACGATGTACGTAACCTTGAAAAAGCAACTAAATCTGTTGTTGATGTTGGTGCTCATGCGCAAGGTACCATTTCTTACACAACTAGCCCTGTACATACATTAGATACATGGACTGATTTGGCTAAGCGTTTGGAAGATCTAGGCTGTCACTCGATTTGTATTAAAGATATGGCGGGGTTACTCAAGCCTTATGAAGCCGAAGAGCTGATCAAACGTATTAAAGCATCGTGTGATATTCCATTAGCCTTGCACTGTCATGCAACAACAGGACTTTCAACAGCAACTGCCATGAAAGCAGTAGAAGCTGGACTCGATATTCTTGATACGTCTATTTCTTCAATGAGCCAAACTTACGGCCACACACCAACAGAAACGGTAGTCGCAATGCTACAGGGTACTGGTCGTGATACGAACTTAGATCTTGAAAAGTTCGCACCTATTGCCAGCTATTTCCGTGATGTACGCAAAAAATATGCGAAATTTGAAGGCAGCTTAAAAGGTGTTGATGCACGTATTCTACTAGCACAAGTACCTGGTGGCATGCTGACTAACATGGAAAGTCAGTTAAAAGAGCAAGGTGCAGCCGATCGTTTTGATGAAGTATTAGAAGAGATCCCACGTGTACGTGAAGATCTTGGTTTTATTCCATTAGTTACGCCAACATCACAAATTGTCGGTACTCAGGCTGTATTGAATGTACTGACAGGTGAGCGTTATAAGAGCATCAGTAAAGAAACAGCCGGTATTTTAAAAGGCGAATACGGTGCTGCGCCTGCGCCAGTAAATAGCGAGCTTCAAGCAAAAGTGCTTGATGGTGCTGAGCCAATCACTTGTCGTCCTGCTGATTTGATTGCTGATGAACTATCAACGTTAACAGATGAATTAGTGGCGAAAGCGAAAGCTGACGGTATTACACTTGCTGAGCAGCAAGTTGATGATGTATTAACTTACGCATTATTCCCACAAGTTGGGCTTAACTTCCTTAAAAATCGTAACAACCCTGATGCTTTCGAGCCAGCACCTACGGGTGAAGAGCTTGCTGTTGCCGCATCTGCTGTGAAAGCTGCTGCTGAGGTTGAAAGCTATAGCGTACGTGTAAATGGTCAGGTTTATAACGTTGAAGTTGCAGAAGGTGGTGAGCTTTCTTCTGTGGAAGTGGCGCAACAGCCAGCATCAGCGCCTGTCGCTGCGCCTACGCCAAGTGCTGCTGCAGAGGCGGTAGGAGCACCGCTAGCGGGTAATATCTTTAAGATCAACGTTCAGCCAGGTCACCAAGTAACTGAAGGTGATGTGTTAGTGATCTTAGAAGCGATGAAGATGGAAACAGAAGTACGTGCAGCACGTAGTGGTGTCGTTGACCAACTACATGTTAAAGAAGGTGACTCTGTGACTGTTGGCTCGCCAATCATTAGCTTGGCATAAGAGGTAACCATGGAAGGTTTATTAAAACTCTGGGCCGAAACAGGGATTGCGAACTTCGAGTTTGGTCAGATCGTGATGATCATCGTCGGGTGTGGTCTACTGTTTTTGGCTATTCGTAAGGGCTTTGAGCCGTTATTGCTATTGCCGATGGGATTCGGTGCCATTCTTGCCAATATCCCTAATGCTGGGTTCACAGATCCAGGTGGTCTACTGTACTACATCTATTATGTGGGGATTGAAACGGGAATTTTCCCACTGCTGATCTTCATGGGGGTTGGTGCCATGACCGACTTTGGTGCCTTGATTGCTAACCCTAAAACCTTGTTATTAGGTGCGGCAGCGCAGTTTGGTATTTTCTTTACCTTATTCGGTGCAATTGTATTGAATGTTATACCGGGTATGGAATTTACGCTCGCTGATGCGTCATCAATCGCTATCATTGGTGGTGCGGATGGTCCTACAGCTATCTTCCTTGCAAGTCGCTTATCACCGGATCTTTTAGGTGCAATTGCGGTTGCGGCATATAGCTATATGGCGCTGGTGCCGATTATCCAGCCACCGATCATGAAGGCGTTAACAACACCTGAAGAGCGTCAAATTCAGATGCAACAGCTTCGTCACGTAACGAAGATGGAAAAAGTATTGTTCCCATTAGCGGTATTGCTAATGACAATCTTGTTCCTACCATCAGCAACCCCACTGGTTGGTATGTTCTGTTTAGGTAACTTAATGCGTGAATCTGGTGTGGTTGATCGTCTGTCAAATACAGTACAGAACGAGCTTATTAACATTGTGACTATCATGCTTGGTTTAGGTGTAGGTTCAAAACTTGAAGCTGCAACATTCCTTCAGATCGAAACACTGGGTATCTTGGTGCTAGGTGCGGTGGCATTCAGTGTCGGTACTGGCGGCGGTGTGTTAATGGCAAAAGCGTTAAACCGCTTTAGTAAAGAGCCAATTAACCCACTGATCGGTGCGGCGGGGGTATCTGCGGTACCGATGGCGGCACGTGTGGTTAATAAAGTAGGTTTAGATGCAAACCCACAAAACTTCTTATTAATGCACGCAATGGGACCAAACGTGGCAGGGGTATTAGGCTCAGCAGTAGCTGCAGGTATTTTGTTAGCACTGGTTGGTGGCTAATACTTCCATAATTCGTTATTAAAGATAAAGGCAGCATATCGCCTGTCTCTTGATCACAAGTTATTGTGTTCAAGAGACTTAGCTAGCTCATATCCTTCAAGGATGGTTTGTAACCTAAACCATCCTTGCCATAATGTCTTTACAGAAGCGCGACCAGTCCGCTTGGTATCTTTCCAGCCTCCTAATCGTGCAATGCCTCTGTAAGCCCATGATATATTCGGCGCTTCTTTCGGCAACGCTTTCTTCTCCAATTTTAACCACATGAGCTTCCACGACTTACCTTTTAACACCAATTCACAACTGTTATTGGATAACGCTTCAGATTCGTTCATAAACCTTAACTGGAGTAAACGAGTGGCAATAAAAGCCAAAATAACACTGAGCCTTTCTAAGTTATCTTTACTTTGCATTCTCAATTGTTCAACTTGCGTGCCTTCACTTTTCCAAACCTTGTGAAAATCTTCTATCAGCCACCGACGCTCATAATAACTGACGATTTTAAGTGCTTCTTCTTTATTTGTTACTGGCTCTGATGTCAGTAAATGCCATGCGAGTTTATCGTCACTTTTACCTTGCTCTATACATCCGACATAGTAGAGATGAATATTATCGAACTCTTTTTTATTGGCGGGAGACTTAAGTGTCACAGGGGCATATTTGATGTCTAGATGAGCCGTGCGGGATTTACGACCGCCTTTTTGCGGTATTTTTAGCTCTTTGCTTCCTGCTGATAACAACTTGGAAGCGTAGTCATAAAGACGATTATCATGCTCCTCGATACAGCGACTTTGCATTGAGCGAACGATAAATCGTTGTTGTTGCTCGTGCTTGTAAGTGAGGTACTCGAATAAATCGGCTTCTCTATCACATACAGAAATAACCTCTGACATTTTCTCGCCTAGTCGCTCTGCAACATGGCGAGATGCTTGCTCCCATTTATAACTTTCTTTTTCTTTGTACGGTCGAGTTGCGTGCTGGTGCCTCTGCCCTCGCTTTTTAATATCTCGAGTCCAACGTTGTTGTTCAATTAAACCAACAACTGTTTGAGTTTCGGGAGCAAAAAGCAAGGTTGAGTGAACGAACATCGCTCGGTGTCGATTACCTTGATTAGAGTGCCCGAGATCATCTCGTATGCTGCGATGTGAATAACTTAGAGAAGTAGTATCTTCTAATGCAAGAAGTGTTTGTTGCTCTAAAGCTTCTTGTGCTGTGACATAAAATCCGGTTTCTGCAATATCTTCTGCTTTGATTTGCTCATTACGAACAAAACGATAAGCCCCTTCCATATCTGCAGGGGAGATGATGAGTTTTGAGACAGGTATACCAGGTTGCTCAGCCAGTGAGGCGGCTAGAGTGACGAGTCTTTGAGTTCGTCTTGGGTCATTAAGGTCGGCTTGACCGAATTGTTTTTGTGCCCAAAGAGTTGGTTCTATATAGGTCATGATAATCATCCTTGTCATTGCTTTGATGATCAGATCATGAAACGTAAAATTAGTTCAAAAAAATCCCCAAGCTGCAGCTTAGGGATTTGTGTATAAGAGACAGGCATATCGCTGCCTTTTTTTGTTTTTAAGCATAATAAAAACGGTTTAAACGTTTATCGTCCAGTGGCACACTGCGTCATCAATATATTAAGGCGTTAATCAATGACTGAGTTTTTTTCCGGTGATACGGGATTATGGGTGTTATTTGCAACCGGTTTTTTAAGTGCAACTTTGTTACCTGGTGGATCTGAGGCTAACCTTATTGCGGCAGTTAAGCTAGGTGATAACCCGATTTGGCAAATTGTTGCTGTTGTCGCAATAGGTAATACTTTAGGTGGTCTCACTAATTATTGGTTAGGGCTTTTACTTCCCGATAAAACTTCCGAGCAAAAACAGAGTCATAAAGCTTTATTGTGGTTAAAAAAATACGGTTACTGGAGCTTGTTGCTAAGCTGGATGCCTATTATTGGTGATCCCTTATGTTTAGCGGCAGGCTGGCTACGCATGCGTTTTTGGTGGTGTGCTGTAGTTATATTTATTGGAAAAACATTACGTTATATCGCATTAGCCGCAATTGTACTGGGACTTTTCCCATCATTACCGTTTTAAGGAATTCGAGAGTGCAAAAATGGATCCTGAGTGCAGCTGTGCTGTCACTAACGGGCTGTAGTCAATTTGTAGAGCAGTCATCAACGCAAGCGTTACCGAAAGGGGTGACGTTTGTCGAGCAAGTCAAAGCGGTGAAGGGAGAAGCTGTGATCCCTTATAGTAAATACCGTTTAGCCAATGGACTTACTGTTATTTTATCGCCTGATCATTCTGATCCGTTAGTGAATGTGGATGTGACTTACCATGTTGGCTCAGCGCGCGAGCAACAAGGTAAATCAGGATTTGCTCACTTCTTTGAGCATATGATGTTCCAAGGCTCGAAACATGTCGGCGATCAGCAGCATTTCAAATTGATCACTGAAGCTGGCGGTAATTTAAACGGCAGTACTAACCGAGATCGCACTAATTATTTTGAAACGGTACCAGCCAACCAATTAGAAAAAGTCTTGTGGCTTGAGTCCGATCGTATGGGCTTTTTGCTTGATGCGGTATCTCAGCGTAAGTTCGAAATTCAGCGTGATACGGTGAAAAACGAGCGTGCGCAAAATTTTGAAAACCGTCCGTATGGTTTGATTTATGAAAAAATGGCGGAAGCTTTATATCCACGTAGCCATCCATATTCATGGCAAACCATTGGCTATGTAGAAGATTTAGATCGTGTTGATGTTAACGATCTTAAAGCTTTCTTCCTGCGTTGGTACGGGCCAAACAATGCTACCTTAACCATTGGTGGTGATATCAATAAAGCGCAGACATTGGAATGGGTGAATAAATACTTTGGCTCTATTCCACGAGGTCCAGAAGTAAAAAATGCACCGAAGCAGCCTGTGACATTGCCGTCTGATCGTTACATTACACTGCAAGATAATATTAAGCAGCCAATGTTAATGATGGGGTGGCCGACAGCGTATTTAGGCGCAGCAGAACAACCATCATTGGATATGTTAGGCCAAGTGATTGGTAGCGGTACCAATAGCTTGCTCTATCAAAAACTGGTGAAAACAGGTAAAGCAGTTGATGCAGGCGCATTTCAAGATTGTGCAGAGCTCGCTTGTACCATGTATGTGTATGCGATGGCACCAAGTGGCGACAAAGGTCACCTAGATACATTACGTAAAGAAGTGATGTCAGTCGTTAACGGTATTGAGCTACAAGGGATCAAGAAAGCCCAACTGGATGAAATTAAAGGTTCGGTTGAAGCGAGTGCGATTTATGGCTTACAAAGTGTCAGCGGTAAGGTCTCACAACTAGCGGCTTATCAGACATTCTTTGGTAACCCTAACTATATATCAACGGATCTAGCGAACATTGATAAAGTGAATACGCAAAGCGTTATGCGAGCGTACAACCAGTACATTTATCAGCACCCTAGTGTCACGCTAAGTGTTGTTCCACATGGTGAATTACAGCTTCAGGCGGCAAAACCTAACTATACGCCAGCTCCGCGCGTGTTACCGAAAAATACCAAGATTGAAGATAAAGATCTGGCGTATCGCACCGTCAAAGACAACTTTGATCGCTCAGTAATGCCGAAGGCTTCAAAACCTGTTAAAGCGGTAATGCCAACCTTGTACGAGTTTAGCTTAGCGAATGGGATCAAAGTGATTGGTACTCAGTATCAAGAAACCCCAACCATCAGCTTACAGTTAACAGTACCGAGCAGGGCGTCGTTTAGATCCGGCGAGTAAAGAGGGCTTAGCTGAGCTAACCGCAGCCATGATGAATGAAGGCTCAGAGAAGTTTACTGCTGAAGAAATAGCTTCTAAGTTAGATACGCTAGGCAGTAGTATTTCTGTTCATGCAGGGCTTTATGACACAACAATATCGCTAAGCACATTAACCAAAAACTTACCTGAAACCATGGCGCTATTGGAACAACGTTTATTCCATCCTGCGTTTACAGAAAGTGATTTTAACCGCCTTAAAAAGCAGATGATTGAAGGTATTGTTTATGAGCACCAAAGTGTTGATTGGTTAGCAAGCCAAGCAACCCGAGAAGTATTATTTAAAGGGACGGTATTTAGTCGTCCATCTGATGGTACGAAACAAACGTTGAGTCGTATTACGCTGCAAGATGTGAAAGATTTCTATAAGCGTTATTACACGCCAAACAGTGCTGATGCGGTTGTGGTAGGGGATATCACCCAATCTCAATTAACGAAAGCATTAGCGCCTATTGGTCAATGGCAAGGGGCACCAGCACCAAGTATTACGCCACAAGTTCTACCTGTATTAAAGCAGCAAGCAATTTGGTTAGTGAATAAGCCTAATGCTCCACAAACGGTGATCCGTTTAGCGCGTCAAGGGATGCCATTTGATGCAACGGGGGAGCTATTTAAAACCCAGTTAGCTAACTTTAACTTAGCTGGTAACTTTAATAGCCGTATCAACATGAATTTACGTGAAGATAAAGGTTATACCTATGGCGCTGGCGGTTACTTCAGTGGTGGTAAAGAGGTAGGACTCGGCGTGTATTACGCTCAAGTTCGCGCGAATACTACTGTTGCTTCGATTAAAGAATTCTTAGCTGAACTTAAGAAAATGAGTACATCAGGGTTAACCGATAAAGAAGTTAACTTTATGCGCTTAGCGGTAGGTCAGCAAGATGCCCTTAGTTATGAAACACCAAGCCAAAAAGCAGCCTTATTAGGTAATATCTTGGCTTATCATCTACCTAAAGATTTTGTCGCGCAACGTAATCATATTGTCGATAGCATCAGCAAATCCACGATGGATAAACTTGCCGAAAAATGGTTTAACCCTAAAGACTATCAAATCATTGTGGTTGGTGATGCGAAAAGCTTAGAACCACAATTGAAGACATTAGGGCTACCTGTTCATCTTCTCTCCCTAACGAAATAATTGTGCTTTCGGTAACAACCAGTACAGGGTGCTGGTTGTTACCATTCAGTAAAAGTCTTTCGCAAGTTTTGCTGATATAAATGATGGTAATCACACGCAATAATGATTACTCTGTTTTCCTTAAATTAGATTAAAACGAGAATAGCCTTGATGGATTTTTCACAGAGGTTACAGCAGCTTTCTACTCATGCTGATGCATTAACCCAGTTTGGGCGTGGACTTGAACGAGAGTCACTTCGAATTACTGCTGACAGGCATTTATCCCAACAACCTCATCCCGTGGCATTAGGTTCTGCACTAACCAATAAGTGGGTCACAACTGATTTTGCCGAATCATTGTTGGAATTTATTACACCAGTATCAACCGATGTTGATCAGCTGTTATGGCAACTTGAAGATATCCATAAATTTGCTTTAAGCAAAATGGATGGTGAGCGTTTATAGTCAATGTCGATGCCATGTTTTGTTGGCTCGCAAGATGATATTACTTTAGCGCAATACGGTTCATCGAATACTGGACGTATGAAAACGCTTTACCGCGAAGGCTTGAAGCATCGCTATGGTAGCGTGATGCAGATCATCTCTGGTGTTCACTTTAACTTCTCATTCTCTGATAGTTTTTGGGATGGTCTATTTGGTGAGCAAACGCCAGAGCAACGCCAAGAATCAGTATCGGATGCATACTTTGGTTTGATCCGTAATTACTACCGTTTTGGTTGGTTAATTCCTTATTTATTTGGGGCGTCTCCTGCACTTTGTGGCTCTTTTATTAAAGACGACAAAGTGAAGGAATCATTTAGCAAAGTGGGTACAGGTACCTATTACTTAGAGAATGCAACAGCATTACGTTTAAGTGATTTGGGTTACACCAATAATGCGCAAAGCTCGTTGAAAATTGGCTTTAATAGCTTAGATCAGTACCTAGAAGGCTTAAATAAAGCGATTCATACTCCGTCAAAAGAGTTTGCTGACATTGGTGTGATTGTTGATGGTGAACGTCGTCAGCTAAACAGTAATGTGCTACAGATTGAAAATGAGCTTTATGCGCCAATTCGCGCAAAACGTGTTACCAAAAGTGGTGAAAAACCATCAGAAGCACTAAAGCGTGGCGGTGTTGAGTACATCGAAGTACGTTCGTTAGATGTAAACCCATTTAGCCCGATTGGTATCAGTGAAGATCAAGTTCGTTTCCTTGATTTATTCCTAACGTGGGCGGTATTAACACCATCTGCGGATATGGATGACAGCGAGTTAGCTTGCTGGCGTGATAACTGGAACCGTGTTGTGGTTGACGGTCGTAATCCTGAGCTAATGCTTAAGATTGGCTGTGCTGGTGAGCGTTTAAGCTTAAAAGATTGGGGTTCGCGTGTCTTTGCTGAATTGGAGCAAGTAGCGAAAACCATTGATGAGCTAAACGGTAACACTCTTTACCAACAAACATGTGAGCGTTTATTAGGTTGGATTCATCATCCTGAACGTACGCTCTCAGCGCAATTGCTTGAGCAAATTAAAGCGGAGCAAGGCATTGGTAATTTAGGTTACAAGTTAGCGGCACAACATTTAGGTTACCTAAATGAGCAAGGTTTCCGCTTTTATGATGCAAAAACGTTTGAACAAGAAGTACATCACTCAATAGAGAAGCAACAGCAAATCGAACGTGATGACACTGTCTCTTTTGACGAATACCTTGATAACTATTTTGCCGACATTAATATCGGATTATAAATAGCAGCACAGAGAACGTGATAAGCTTCTCGTGTGAATTAAAGCTGGTATCAGGACGGTACCAGCTTATTATTTTTTATATTTTGTGATGCGCACAGATATAACATGGATGATCATACCTTTCTTTCAGTTTCCATTCGCTTTCATCTTGCTATCCTGTCGTACTCAATCCATGCCTTATTTTTAACGTGCGAGTATATATGCAGCTTTCTCTTCGTTTCTTTTTGTTACTCGGTATCACTTTCATTGTGACAGGGTGTGCCAGTGCGCCGCCACGGGATCAGTCGAATATTTGTAATATCTTCCGTCAGTACCCAAGTTGGTATGACGATGCTGTTGATATGCAAAAAGAGTGGGGTACACCGATCAATGTGGCGATGGCAATTATTAAGCAAGAAAGTAGCTTTCGCCATGATGCTCAACCACCAAAAGATTACGTACTAGGTTTTATTCCTTGGGGACGTGTGAGCAGTGCTTATGGTTACGCACAAGCGCAAGATCCAGCATGGGAAGATTTTCAAAAACACACCGGGCATGGTGGATCTCGTACCGACTTTGGTGATTCACTACAGTTTGTTGGCTGGTATACCCATGAAACGCAGCGTCAGCTTGGGATCTCTAAATGGGATGCGTATCGTCAATACCTTGCTTACCATGAAGGGCGAGGTGGCTATAAACGTGGAACGTATTGGAAAAAGCCATGGTTGACCAAGGTTGCGCGTAAAGTAGAGCAGCAATCGAAGAATTATGGTTGGCAGCTAAAACAGTGCCGCAAAGAATTAGAAAGTAATAGAAGCTGGTGGTTTTAATTCATAAGTTGCTAACTTAGGAAAAACACCAATAATTGAATAAGTCAGGATTTACGTGCAAGGAGAAGCAAACAATGCCATTACTCGATAGTTTTACCGTTGATCATACTAAGATGAATGCACCTGCGGTTCGTGTGGCAAAGACCATGCAGACTCCAAAAGGTGACACTATTACTGTGTTTGATCTGCGTTTTTGTCGCCCTAATGTCGATATTTTAAGTGAGCGTGGTATTCATACTTTAGAACACCTTTATGCTGGTTTTATGCGTGCGCATTTAAACTCGCAAGATGTCGAAATTATTGATATTTCCCCAATGGGATGTCGTACAGGTTTTTACATGAGCTTAATTGGTACGCCAACAGAAGCTGTCGTTGCTGCTAGCTGGAAAGCGGCGATGGAAGATGTACTAAAGGTTGAGTCACAAAATCAGATCCCTGAGCTTAATGAATATCAGTGCGGTACTTATGACATGCACTCATTAGATGAAGCGAAGCAAATTGCTCAAACGATCCTAGCGCAAGGGATCTCTGTTAACTTAAATAATGAGTTGGCACTCCCAGATGCGATGTTACAAGAGCTAAAAGTAAAATAAGCTGGTGGTAAAACAACAGATAATAAAAAAGCCGACATCATGTCGGCTTTTTTTGTTCATTATGGGTTGTCTGGTAACACTTTGATTAACTTAATCATATTGTCGGACACTTCCACAATCTCCATCTTATGATCAGCAATCATAATACTGACCTGATTTTCTGGAATGTATTCTAAGTGCTCTAAGATCAAACCATTTAAGGTTCGAGGACCATCAGTTGGCAGTTTCCAATTTAGGCTCTTGTTCAAATCTCGAATGTTGGCACTGCCTTCAATCATTAAACTACCATCACTTTGAGCAGTAATTTCTTCAGCTAACGTTGGTGCAATAGAGGTAGTAAATTCACCGACGATCTCTTCTAAGATATCTTCTACAGTGATCAAGCCTTGAATGTCGCCGTATTCATCAACAATCAAACCAATACGCTCTTTATTGCGTTGGAACTTCAACAGCTGGATATTCAGTGGTGTGCCTTCTGGAATGAAATACACTTCATCGGCAGCACGCAGTAGGTTTTCTTTACTGAAATCGTTTTTGTCCATCATAAGGCGATACGCTTCACGTACACGTAGCATACCCACCACTTCATCAATATTGTCACGGTACAGCACGATACGACCATGAGCAGAATGGCTTAACTGACGAACAATTGATTTCCAATCATCATTTACGTTAATCGCTGCAATTTCACTGCGCGGCACCATCAAATCTTCAACGGTTACATTTTCTAAATCCAGAATTGAAAGCAGCATGTCTTGGTGACGACGTGGGATCAAGCCGCCAGCTTCATTGACGACTGTTCGTAGCTCTTCAGAGCTCAATTTTGAAGAACTGTTGTTGCTACTTTTCAGACCAAGCAAGAATAAGAAAGCACTGGTGATCCCATTAACAAACCATACCAATGGGTAAAGCACTTTCATTAAGATATTTAAAACAATACTGCTGGCGTAAGAAATACGTTCAGGATAAAGCGCAGCAACAGTTTTTGGCGTCACTTCGGCAAAAACGAGAATTAAAATGGTTAGTGCACCAGTTGCAATAGCCACCCCAGCATCACCGTATAAACGCATACCTAAAATAGTAGCGATGGCAGAAGCGAGGATATTTACAAGGTTATTACCGATCAGGATCAAGCCAATTAAGCGGTCAGTACGAGAAAGCAACTTCTCAACACGTTTTGCCCCTTTGTGACCTTGGTTGGCCATGTGACGCAGTTTGTAGCGGTTTAGTGCCATCATGCCTGTTTCTGAACTGGAGAAGTAGGCTGATAGGATGATCATTAAAATGAGTAGAGAGAACAGTACACCCGTGGAGATATCGTCCAAAAGTTGTAATCCTTAATTTTTTATACAAGCTGAAAGCCCAATAGGGCAAAGTTATCAATGTTTTAATTATAGTGAGATTCTATATGAATCAAGATTAGGCTATGTTAATTACATACCAATGATAATTTCTTTTACGAAGCGGCTCCCAAAGTAAGCCAGTGTGAGTAGAAAGGCGCCAATTAAGCTAAACCAAATCACACGACGCCCACGCCAACCTTGTCGGTAGTGACCCCACAATAAGACGCTGTAAACACACCAAGCTAATAATGATAGTATCGCTTTATGGGTTTTACCTTGGGCTATGATATCGTGAATAAACAGATATCCGGTGAATAAAGTGACCGTTAATAACGCATATCCCACCACGATGATCTTGAAAAGTTGACGTTCAACCATCATTAACGGTGGAATGTTAGGATTCGGCGCTAAGCTCTTTTTGTGTTTTAGCTTATGATCAAGCCAAGCCAGTTGAATTGCATATAAAGTAGCAATCATCAGGGTTGAATATGAGAACAACGCAAGAGAAATATGCAGTAATACTTGCGGATGCGCCTCTAAATGGGTAATAAAAGCCCCCGGCAATAATGCTGATGCTGCTAAGTTGATTGCAGCAAAGCTGTAAATAACAGGCAGCAAAAACCAAATCCGCATTTTTAACATTGCAGCCGTGGTCAAGCTTGCCACAATCAAGCTGATCAACGATGCAACGTTAAGGATACTGAGGTTTTGTCCTGAGCAAGCAAAGATAAGATCTTTAAGCAATAGGATATGTAGCACAATCGCAATGCTTGCGGCTGCGAAAACAGGCTGGGCTTTAATGCCGTTATTATTTGCAAGTCCTGGGATCACCAGCAAAAGTGCAATGATGTAAAAGCCAACGGCTGGAATAGCAAGTAACATATCCATAATAAATGAGATAGCTCCGTATTAACTAATGGCTATTTTATAAGGTTTTAGAGTGGCAATTATACCTTGCTCAAACCTTCGCCGCCAACGTAATACCTAAAAGTGACAGCGGATTACATGAAAGCGAGGGGCTTTTTGCGGTATACTTGTGCCAATTTTAGTGATTTTGCAATTTTGATTGAGTTGCGTAACGAGCGAGTAGCACTACATGTTCGAAAATTTAACCGAGCGTTTATCGCGAACGCTTAAAAATGTCAGCGGCCGTGGTCGCCTTACGGATGACAACATCAAGGATACCCTACGTGAAGTACGTATGGCCTTACTCGAAGCCGATGTTGCGCTGCCCGTTGTTCGTGAGTTCGTTAAGCGTGTAAAAGAGCGCGCTGTTGGTACTGAAGTATCAAAAAGCCTGACCCCAGGTCAAGAGTTCATCAAGATCGTTCAAGCTGAACTTGAATTGGTGATGGGCGAAGAAAACGAAGGTCTAGATTTAAGCTGTCAGCCATCGGCTGTGATTTTAATGGCAGGTTTACAAGGTGCAGGTAAAACAACCAGCGTCGGTAAACTAGGTAAGCTATTAAAAGAGCGTGATAGCAAAAAAGTATTAGTGGTTTCTGCCGACGTTTACCGTCCTGCGGCGATCAAACAGCTAGAAACATTAGCAGGTGATATCGGTATCGATTTCTTCCCATCTAATGTTGAGCAAAAACCAGTAGAAATTGCCAAGGCTGCATTAGAGCACGGTAAGCTAAAGTTCTACGACGTGGTTATCGTCGATACTGCTGGTCGTCTTCACGTTGATGAAGAGATGATGGATGAAATTAAAGACGTTCATCAAACCCTAAACCCAGTTGAGACATTGTTCGTGGTTGATGCCATGACAGGTCAAGATGCTGCAAACACGGCAAAAGCCTTTAATGATGCACTACCGCTAACAGGTGTGATCCTGACTAAAGTTGATGGTGATGCGCGTGGCGGTGCGGCATTATCTGTTCGTCATGTTACAGGTAAGCCAATTAAATTCTTGGGTGTGGGTGAAAAGACCGACGCACTAGAGCCGTTCCACCCGAACCGTGTGGCTTCACGTATCTTAGGTATGGGTGACGTTCTTTCTTTAATTGAAGATCTAGAACGTAACGTTGATAAGAAAGAAGCAGAAAAACTGGCGAAGAAATTCAAAGATAAAAAAGGCTTTGATTTAGAAGACTTCCGTAGCCAGTTACAACAGATGAAAAACATGGGCGGTATGATGGGAATGCTTGATAAGCTTCCTGGTATGTCACAACTGCCGTCTGATGTGAAAGATAAAGTGGACGATAAGATTTTCGTTCAAATGGAAGCGATCATTAACTCGATGACCAAAGCTGAGCGTGCACGACCAGAACTTATCAAAGGTTCTCGTAAAAAACGTATTGCAGCGGGTTCTGGTACTCAGGTTCAGGACGTAAACCGTCTATTGAAACAGTTCACTCAAATGCAGAAGATGATGAAAAAGATGCAGAAGGGTGGAATGAAGAACATGATGCGCCAAATGAAAGGCATGATGCCTGGCGGTGGCATGTTCCCTGGTCGCTAATTATATAATTTTAAAAGATTTTAAAGTCGATCGGTTATTTTACTGGCGAAAAAGTAACTAAAGAAGTTGCATTCGTCGTTCTAAAGAGTAAAATTCCGAGGCTTTATTTTGGCACGGGCCCCGTTTTTTAAGCGGGGCCAATTTAATTTACAGTAATGCAAAGAGGACGATATGGTAACCATTCGTTTGGCACGTCACGGCGCTAAGAAGCGTCCATTCTATCAAATCGTTGTTGCTGACTCACGTTGTGCACGTGACGGTCGTAACATCGAGCAAATCGGTTTCTTCAACCCACTAGCTAAGGGTCAAGAAGAGCGTCTACGTCTAGACCTAGACCGCGTAAACCACTGGGTAGGTCAAGGCGCTTCTGTGACTGACCGCGCAGCAAAACTAATCAAAGATGCAGCTAAAGCAGCTTAATTTGATTTTTAAGGTAGAAGAGAAACGATGAGCAATAAAAACCAAGACCACATTATTGTCGGTAAACTGGGTGCCACCTACGGTATCAAGGGTTGGCTCAAAGTTTTTTCCTACACCGAACAATCTGAAAGCATTTTCTCTTACACCCCTTGGCTAATTAAAGTAAAGGGCGAGTGGAAAGAGTTCCATGTTGAATCATGGAAACGCCATGGCCAAGGCCTAGTGGCTAAGCTAGAAGGCATGGACATCCGCGAGGAAGCCCAAGTTTTCACTAACGCTGAAGTCGCTGTATTGGCTGAGCAACTACCCGCATTGTCAGATGAAGAATTCTACTGGCGTGAGTTGTTTGGTATGTCTGTAGTAACAACTGAAGGTTACGACCTAGGTAAAGTTACAGACATCCTGGAAACAGGTTCAAACGACGTGTTAGTTGTTAAGGCGAACTTAAAAGATGCTTTTGGGCAGAAGGAACGCTTAATTCCGTTCCTCGATGAGCAGGTCATCAAGTTGATTGATCGCACTGCTCAGCGGATCGAAGTTGACTGGGATCCTGAGTTTTAACCTCCGGTAATAAGGTGAGTAACATGTGGGTTGGTGTAATCAGCCTTTTTCCTGAAATGTTCTCTTCCATTACCAATTTTGGGGTAACAGGCCAGGCGGTAAAAAAAGGCCTTTTGACTGTCGAAACGTGGAATCCTCGTGATTTTACGCACGACAAACATCGTACGGTGGATGATCGCCCTTACGGTGGTGGACCAGGTATGTTAATGATGGTGCAGCCATTGCGCGATGCCATTCACACTGCTAAACAGTCTGCAAAAGGTAAGGCTAAAGTAATCTACCTTTCCCCTCAGGGCCGTAAGCTGGATCAGGCTGGTGTTGAGGAGTTAGCAACCAATGAGAATCTGATTCTTATTTGTGGTCGCTATGAAGGGGTTGATGAGCGCATTATCCAACAAGAGGTAGACGAAGAATGGTCTATCGGTGATTTTGTGTTAACGGGTGGTGAACTACCAGCCATGACGTTAGTAGACGCTGTTGTTCGGTTTGTACCGGGCGTATTAGGTGACTTTGCGTCAGCAGAAGAAGATTCTTTTGCAAATGGCTTG
Source organism: Photobacterium leiognathi (assembly GCF_030685535.1). NCBI lineage: Bacteria > Pseudomonadati > Pseudomonadota > Gammaproteobacteria > Vibrionales > Vibrionaceae > Photobacterium > Photobacterium leiognathi. Next base: position 552,800 of record NZ_CP131601.1, read on the forward strand.
TTAGATTGTCCTCATTACACAAGACCAGAAGTGTTGGACGGACAGGAAGTACCTTCGGTATTAATGTCTGGCAATCACAAAGATATTAGTCGCTGGCGATTAAAACAATCGTTGGGCCGTACATGGCTGAGAAGACCAGAGCTCCTGGAAAACCTAGCTCTGACTGACGATCAGGAATTCTTGCTAGCGGAATTTATCCGCGAACATAAAGCAAGCATTTAATTAATTTAGTATCAGTTTATTCTAGGGTATATACCAAATGAGTAACATCATCAAAGCTCTTGAGCAAGAGCAAATGAAACAAGACCTACCTGCATTCGCACCAGGTGACACTGTTGTTGTTCAGGTTAAGGTTAAAGAAGGTGACCGTGAGCGTCTACAGGCTTTCGAAGGCGTTGTAATCGCAATCCGTAACCGTGGTCTACATTCTGCATTCACAGTTCGTAAGATTTCGAACGGTGAAGGTGTTGAGCGTGCGTTCCAAACTCACTCTCCAGTAGTTGACAGCATTACTGTTAAACGTCGTGGTGCAGTACGTCGTGCCAAGTTGTACTACCTACGTGAGCGTTCTGGTAAATCAGCGCGTATCCGTGAGAAGCTATCTAAGTAATAGCTTTAAACGCTTGACGTTTAGACGTTTAATTAAAAAGCCCACCGAAAGGTGGGCTTTTTTTGTATTGCATGACATGTATTGAAATCATGCACTATGAAAGCCTATCAACGAGATAGGCTATCGGATTTGTAACGTCGTTTATTTTAAATGAATATTGGCAACGTATTCTTCTTCTGACCAGTAAATACGCTCTGCAACTTGTGCTTCGGGGTTTAATGTTACCCCACGTAATACACGCTCTTTGAATTTGTGGTAGCCAGCTCGGTCAATTAAGTGCCCCATATGAAGGTAAACGGGTGTGCCCTCAAGCATCTCTTTTTCAAATTCAAGTAAGTTACTGATCACTTGATGAATTACATCTTCAGTTACCCAATTTAAAAATGTTTTACCTACACGCGGCGTTTTCTTTGATGTCCGTCCACCAAGCTTAACCATATAAAGCTGTTTTGGATCGCGCTGCCATGCCAATGTTGGGCAAGCTAATACACATTCACCACAGCCAATACATTTACTCTCTTCTTTCACCGCTTTACCATTTTTCAATGATAAACAGTTAACAGCATGGTGCTGACAAGCACGTACACAAGCGCCACAACCAATACAGCGTTCTGGTGTAAAGTTAATTTTAGCGATACCTAAAATACCAAAGTCAGCCATATTCGCTTTTGCACAGTCGTTAGGACAACCAGCTGCGACAATCTTTAAGTGATAAGGCTGTGGATAGATGTGATGCTCTAAGCGTTGAGCAAGCCCTGTAGTATCGGTGTTAGCTTTTTGACAAATACGGCTACCTTGGCAAGCGACAATGTTACGTCCGGCAATGCTTTGGTAACCCGCTTTGGTATCTTCAACTTCAATACCACACATTTCGACAGTAATATCTTGAATAAAGGGCTCAAGCTCTGCATTTACTTTATCAATGTCGCGGTAATGAATACCTGGCATAGCCAGCTTTTGTCGTGTTGTTAGGTGGATGATCCCATTGCCGTATTTCTCTGCGATATGCTGCGCTGTTGATAATAAATAAGCAGGCATAATACCGCCGGGAATACGTACACTGATCATGCACTCACCACGTACTTTCGATAGGCGATAATCACCTTTAGCACGGGTTTTAATAATATCGATATCTAATCCCATAATTTCCTCCTAATCGACCAAATGCTCAGCTTCATCAAAACGAAATACAGGACCATCAATACACACGTATTTTTCCCCCATACGGCAATGCCCACATTTACCAACAGCACAGGCCATACGACGTTCGTAATCCACCCAAATTTGTTGTTTGGTGAGTCCTTCTTTTAACAGTGCTTGTACTGCAAATTTGATCATAATAGGTGGGCCAACCACAATCGCTTGGGTATTGGCAAGATCAGACAGATCCAGTTTGTCGATATGTGCGGTCACTAAACCAAGATGAAATTCTTTATCTTCTTCACCTTCATCTAAGGTGGTGATGAGGTTTTGACGTTCACGCCATAACGGCATTTCATCAAGGTATAAAACGGCCTCTTTATTTTTAAAACCGAGGATCATGTCCATACCGTTCACTTTTTCAGGGTGTTCAGAGAAGTGGCGCATTAGCCCTTTAACTGGAGCAACCCCCGTACCGCCAGCGATAATGACAAGATGGCGATGATGATAGTGCTCTATTGGATAACCATTGCCATGAACGCCACGCATCCAAACATTGTCTCCAACATTGAGCTCAAAGAGACGATTGGTTACTTTACCGACATTTCGGATCAATAAATCAACGTAATCATCACCGCAATCAGAGACTGAAATTGGCGCTTCACCGACCATTGGTAGAGAGACTTCAACAAATTGCCCTAGTTTGGCATCAAAATCTTTAGCAACACGGAAGTTCCACTCAAGCTCTGTGTGTTTAGTGATTGCCAAAATAGGGTAAGCTTTTGGTAATAGGATATTTTTATGATCACCGCAACTACATTGGTGAGCGGTTGATTGACTAGACATCAGCTTTCTCCTTTTGACGATCAATGAGGTGTTGTTCGACAATATCGGTCATACGATTAACGATGGTGGTAAAAGAAATGTACTGTGGGCAGCGATCATCACAACGACCACAACCAACACACATATGGTTAGTACCTTCACGTGCCTTGTAGTCATTGACTTTATGCAATGCACGGTACCGTAAACGCTCACCGGTTTTTTCACGGAATTTATGACCGCCAGCCATGTTGGTAAAGTCACCTGTCATACAACTGGCTTGTTGACGGCGGCGCTCACCTTGAGTTGGATTTTCATCATAAGCGACATCAAATACGCTGTGACAACTGCATGTCGGACAAGAGGTAGTACAACGACCACAACCAATGCAACGGCTATCGTATTGTGCCCAGCTTGGATCGTTTTGCAGGATCTGTCTGATGAGGTTCGGATCATCACACACTTGGTCAGGCGTACGTACTGTTGTTGGGTTAGACTGAACAAACTGTGGTTGATAGTCTGTTTCTGTACCAACGGTTTCAAATAGCGGTTTCAAGCTATTATCGTTGATTTGAATATGAAGGCCGTCATCACTAAATCGAACTGCGGCATCGTAATTATCGGTTTGGTTAGTCCCCATTGAGACACAGAAACAGTTCTCAAAACTTGAGCTACATTCGAGCAGAATGAGTTTGAGTTTTTTACGTTTCATTTCGTAGTAGTAATCCGCATTACCACCATTTTTCAAATACATATGATCAAGACGTTCCAACGCATGAATATCGCAGCTACGAAGGAAAAGTAGGGTCGGTCTTGGATCGATGCGGGACTCTCTTAACTCATCACCATTAAAGTAAAACAGGGTTTCAGTGATAGGCAATACCACTTCTTTAGGTGAAAAATGAGATTTTTTCTTCCACACGATTTGTTCTGCTGATTTCACTTCTTGGTAAAGCAGGTTATCGGTGTGAGCAAAACGGCCGCCAAAGTGTTCATAGGCGGGCGCCATAATTTTGTATTGTGAGCCGAGCTGACGAAAGACGTCATTCAACTCATCCATACTGAGATATTTTTCCATGATCAGTAGCCTTTATAAGTAATATTCGATATCACGAAGCAAGGTGTTGTGGATTTGATGATGATAGGTAACCACATCGCCAACCACGATAAGTGCAGGGCTTGGTAGAGCATGCTTCGCAAGTTGTTCGGGTAGCTGAGCTAAAGAGGTGATGAGCTGACTTTGGTTTGGTGTTGTGCCTTGGCTAATAATGGCGATAGGAGTCGATGCCGCCATACCATGACGCATTAATTGTGCTGCAATTTGCTCGGCTCGATTGAGCCCCATATAAAAAACCAAGCTATGTTGTAATTCGACCAATGCTTGCCAATTAATTTGATGTGTATCTTTTTGACTATGTGCAGTGATAACTGTAAATCCGCGTGATACTTGGCGATGGGTTAATGGAATACCGCTATAACTACAGCATCCCATTGCAGCAGTAATACCAGGGATGATGGCGCACTGAATGTTATGTTGCTCTAGAAAGAGTGCTTCTTCTCCGCCACGCCCAAAAATAAAAGGATCTCCACCTTTTAGCCTGCAAACTTTTTTGCCTAGTTGGGCGTACTGCAATAAAAGTTCATTAATCGTTTGCTGTGAGGTTGATTGCCCATTACAGCGTTTGCCAACAGCAATAGCGTGACTTTGCTTAGGAAATAGAGCAACGATCTCTGGTGAAACAAGAAAGTCATACAAAATAACGTCAGCATCGAGAATACTATTTAAAGCTTTAACGGTGAGTAGCTCAGGATCACCAGGTCCGGCACCGACTAAAGTCACAGAACCGTGCAAATAGTGAGGTAATGTTGATGTTGGCTGTATCGTTACTGAATCCATATAAATTACTCACTAATTTTTGAAGATAGTAATAGGTTAAATAATCCTCATGTTGTATAAAATTCATAATTGTTGAAGTGCATGTTTTGTAATTCTTAACTTATTGGTTTGTTTATGCTTATTTTGATTAACATCAAATGAAGGGTGAATAATCTGAAAAGAAATGCTTTTAAGTTGAATAGAAAAGACGATTTTTACGAAAAATAAGAGGAAAAAAAGATGAAGCTAATCTCTACGCTAGGTGTGATTTCTGTTGTTTTTCTATCTGGCTGTGTCACACAGTCCTCTTTGATCAGCAAAGGAAATTTTGAAAAGCTCGGTTTTTATGACGGTGCTGGTGGTCGAGTTGCGCTAACGACAGAAAAACTAGATAAAATTTCAGATAAATATGACGCGACGGAAACGCCTAATCATCAAGAATATATGCAAGGCTATAATAAAGGTCGTGATAACTACTGCTCGATTGAGCATGTATTGCAGTTAGGTGAGCAAGGGGATTCAAATTGGGGAATCTGTGAATATCGTAGTGAAGTCCCATTATTTAAAGCAAAATGGCAACAAGGTTTTGAGCGTTATATGTCACGCGAGCCAATATTATAATTATACGAAAAAGAATGATGAAATAAGGGCGGGCACAGTCAGTTTGTTCGCTCTTATTTTTTGCATTGAATTAGCGGTGTAAATTTTTTTTTACAAGTGGTATTTTTTATTTACAGTGCTATTGCATTAAACCATCAAGGCTTGTTATGTTTGTTAGCATGATGTTACTAATGGATATAGTGATAACGGAACAAGGATTGTGTTTCGCGCTAACAAATCAACGACAGGGATGCCACTATGCAAAAAGACCAACTCAATAATGTTCATATCGAAGATGAATCTGTTCTTATTACGCCTGCAAAGCTAAAACAAAACCTACCTGTTTCAGAACAAGCATTGTCTTTTGTTGAGCAATCCCGTGAAACTATCGCAGATATTATTCACAAGCGAGATCATCGTTTACTGGTTGTATGTGGACCGTGCTCCATTCATGATGTAGAGCAAGCCAAAGCTTATGGACAGAAGTTAAAGCAGTTAGCAGAAGAGCTTAGTGATCAACTTTACATTGTGATGCGCGTATATTTTGAAAAGCCGCGTACCACAGTCGGTTGGAAAGGATTGATTAACGACCCACATATTGATGGCTCTTTTGCCGTCGAAGAAGGTTTGCATATTGGTCGTCAATTATTAGTCGACTTAGTAGAAGAAGGTATTCCTTTAGCAACTGAAGCCCTGGATCCAATTAGTCCGCAGTACCTAGGTGATTTATTTAGCTGGGCAGCTATTGGCGCACGTACTACCGAATCACAAACACACCGTGAAATGGCAAGCGGTTTATCCATGCCAGTTGGCTTTAAAAATGGTACAGATGGTAGCTTGGCAACTGCGATTAATGCGATGCAGGCGGCAGCATCAGGTCATAAGTTTATGGGTATTAATCCCGAGGGGCAGGTTGCATTACTCAATACCCAAGGTAACCCTGATGGTCACGTTATCTTACGTGGTGGTAAGCAAACCAACTATGATTCTGTTTCAGTAAGAGAATGTGAAAACGAGATGGTTGCATCAGGTCTTTCTCCTGCCTTAATGGTAGACTGTAGCCATGCCAATTCTCGTAAAGACTATCGTCGCCAGCCTCTAGTTGCTGAAGATGTTATTCATCAGATCCGTGAAGGAAATAAGTCTATTATTGGATTGATGATTGAAAGTCATCTGAATGAAGGAAATCAAAGTGCTGATCTTCCTCGTGATGAGATGAAATACGGTGTATCGATAACTGATGCATGTATTAGTTGGGAAACGACAGAACAACTATTGCGTCAGGCACATAAGGAATTAGTGCCGTTTTTACAAGATCGAATTAAATAATTACGGATAGAAAGAAATCATGGTTGCTGAGTTAAGCAAATTAAGAGATCAAATTGACGATGTCGATCGTCAAATGGTTGAGCTATTAGCTCAACGTCTTGCATTAGTCGAGCAAGTGGGCGTGGTAAAAAGCCAGCATGGTTTACCTATTTATGCGCCAGATCGTGAAGCGGCCATGTTGGCTTCTCGTCGTGAAGAAGCAGAACGTAAAGGTGTGCAAGCGGATTTGATTGAAGATGTACTTCGCCGAACGATGCGAGAGTCATATTCCAGTGAAAATGATTCAGGCTTTAAGTGTTTAAACCCTGAATTACGACCTATTGTGATCGTTGGTGGTAATGGGCAATTAGGTAAATTATTTAATCGCTTACTGACGTTATCAGGCTATCAAGTAAAAGTATTAGGCAGCCAAGACTGGGATCGTGCAGATGAGATCTTGCATGATGCGGGTATGGTGATTGTCTCTGTACCTATCCACTTAACAGAGTCTGTGATCGCAAAGCTAGGTAACTTACCAGAAGATTGCTTACTTGCTGATTTAACATCGGTGAAAAGTGGTCCATTACAGGCAATGCTGGAAGTACACAAAGGCCCTGTGGTTGGTCTGCACCCAATGTTTGGTCCTGATATTCCAAGTCTGGCAAAACAGGTGATTGTGTACTGTGATGGTCGTAACCCTGAAAGTTACCAGTGGTTACTGGAGCAATTTCAGATTTGGGGCGCAACGCTAAATCGTATCAGTGCGATTGAACATGATCAGGGCATGACCTTGATCCAGGCGCTACGTCACTTTACGTCTTTTGTTTACGGTGTTCACCTTGCTGAAGAAGATCCTAAGCTAGAACAGTTAATGTCGTTAAGCTCACCTATTTATCGCTTAGAGCTGGCGATGGTAGGGCGTCTGTTTGCTCAGGACGCACAATTGTACGGTGACATTATCATGTCGGCACCACAGAATATTGCGATGATCAAACGTTTCCATCAGCGCTTTGGTGAAGCGATTGAAATGCTAGATGCTCAAGACAAAGAGGCGTTTAAACAAGCCTTTGGTCAGGTATCAGGATGGTTTGGCGATTACGCTGAACATTTTTTAGCAGAGAGCCAGGGACTGCTTAGGCAGGCGAACGATTCAACTCATCGTAAAGCATAGTTAGTGCATGATTAAAAAAGCCCGTAATGATCTGATGATCATTACGGGCTTTTTATTATCTATTGGAAAATATTACTCGATAATATCAACATCCGTTGGTGCAACATTTTCACTTGGATAACAGCCTAATACCTTGATAAAGCGTGTTAGGCGAGTAAGTTCTTCTAATGCTTGCTGCATAGTGGCAGATTTCAAATTCACTTCTACATCTACATAGAACATTTCTTCCCATGGATTACCAATCACAGGGCGAGATTCAAGCTTGCTCATATTGATATTAAGATTACGAAGTACCAGTAAGCACTCAACTAGTGATCCTGCTTTTTGTGCCGTTGACATAATCAATGTGGTTTTTGCAGGGATCAAGGATGTCACATCAACCGCTTTTCGTGCCACTACAATAAAGCGGGTAAAGTTTTCTTGTTGGTTCGCAATGTTAGATTGGATTGCGGTTAAACCATAAAGCTCACCACTGGATGCATTACCAATTGCCGCTACGTTAGGTTGTTTCAGCGCAGCAACTTGCTCCATTGCATCAGCTGTGCTTGAGCAATACTCTTGTTTGATATTGCCCATACTGTGGAGATATTCACTGCACTGCTGGTGGGGTTGTGGGTGAGAATATAAGGTATCAATCTTCTCTATACTGGTTTCTACCGCCGTCAGCAAGCAGTGTTCAATCGGTTGAGTGATCTCTCCAACAATAGAAAGGCTAGTGTGCTGCAATAAGTCGTAAACTTCATTAATTGAGCCAGAGCTGGTGTTTTCAATCGGCAATACACCGTAGTCAGCATTGCTGGTTTCAACGATATTGAAAATATCACGGAATGTTGAGCAGCTGATCTCGACTAAATCCGTTTGCTTACGGCTAAAGTAATTGCGACTAGCGAGATGCGAATACGAGCCTTTTGAGCCAAGGAATGCGACACGTGCTGATGGGTTTGCACTGTCAGGGTTCGCTAGCTTTTGTAAGTAGGCTTGTTGAAATAAAACCGAATCTTCAATAATGGTGTGGAAGATCTGTGTTACGTACTGTGGATCTAACTGATGTTGTTTACCTGTTTCGATAAGCTTTAATAATAGCTCTTGCTCTCTAGTTTGGTCACGAACAGGTTTGGCTGTACTAATTTTACTTTTTGCCACCTCTAAACTAAGCGTACGTCGCTCTGCCAGTAGTTCAAGTAAAGCGTTATCGATACGACTAACATTTTTACGAATGTCGTCGAGAGAGTAGCGAGTATCGGTCATTGGCGTCCCTATCAGATTTCCGAATGTAGCTTATCTAAATAAACACAGTGATACCTATTGGTGTAGGTGCTTTAAGTGTGTTTATTACAAGCTGAGTGGTCACTTTTTATCTTTAGTCACATTATGCAGCGGGGTATTTAATGTCAAGCAGATTAGCGGGAATGACTAAGGATGGAAAAAGAGTGGTGATAAAACATTGAAGTGTTAATGAACGTTAATACGATAAAGCAAATAGCCCCGCAGAGCGGGGCTATTTTAAATCCTTATAATGTAGCGATGATTATGCGTCGTCTAGTTCTACTTCTTCTTCAACTAGTCCAGGTTTTTCACTGTGGCTAGCACGACGTGCATTAGGTTTGTGAGCTTGCTTTTTAAGCTGACGGTCAAGCTTTTGGTAAAGCTCTGTAATTGCACCAAACAGGTCATCATGCTCTGCAGAAGCAACCAACTCTCCTCCTGCGATATTAACTGCAGCTTCAACTTTGAATTGCTTGTTTGGCTCTTTGCTAATCACAACATGCTTTTTGATTAGCGGTACCTGAAGCTTCTCTAACTTATTGAACTTAAATTCAAAACGCTCACGGATAGCCGGGGTGATATCGATGTTTTTGCCAGTGATTTCTAATGTCATAATTATCTTCCTCGTTTGCTACCCTTCGTTGGGTTGAGTTCAGATTACTAAATTTAGAACTTAATAATGTGATTTATATCACATTTCATCTTTTAATAATTCTCAGCAAAAAAATCTGTGATCATCATGGGTTTGTAGCAAAAAAGTTTATAAAAAGTACTTGAGATGCGATCAATATTTAAGGCAGTATGAACAAAGGTGAAACGCTGGTGGCCTGTGCTAACTAGGGATTTTATATAACCATTTTAATTATTTGTGTGTTTTTTGTTCGTGCGGTTAAGTGCTTAATTGTTAAAAAATTAACGCAGAAGGCACAAAATTATTGTGGTAAATAACAACAGATAAAAAAACGGCAGCTAAAAAAGCTGCCGTTTGTTTTTTCATAAAACTAAATTGAGCGAATAATTATTTTGCTGGATTTAATTTCATCATCTTTTCGGTACGTTCCACTTCTTTTTGTAAGTTAAGTTTCTCATACGCAGTTTTTTCTAACTTCAATGACTCACGTGCAGCTTCTGTATCTGGGTACAGACGTTGTACTTGCTGGCAACGGTTAATTGCTGCAATCCATGCTTCACGGCGAACATAGAAGTCAGCCGTTGCTAAATCGTAATTGGCTAAACGGTTTTTCAAAAAGATCATACGTGCTTTAGCATCTGCGCCATATTCACTTTCAGGGTAACGTTCTAACAGGTATTTAAAATCAGTAAATGCTTGGCGTGATGGCGTTGGATCACGGTCAAAACGATTGATATTAAACATGTCATGCATAAAGCTACGGTCTTGTGCCATATGCGTTAAGCCACGCATATACACAACCCAGTCAGCTTGTGGATGATCGGGATTTAAACGTAAGAAACGTTCAATGGTTGCTTCACCTAGCGCAAGATCATCACTTTTGTAGTAAGCGTAAATGAGATCTAGCTGTACTTGATCGGAATAAGCACCAAATGGGTAACGTGAATCAAGCGCTTCTAATTGTTCGATAGCCGATGTCCAGTTACCACTTTGTAGCGCAGTTTGTGCTGTCGCATACAGGTTTGATGGTGGAACATCTGGTATTACTTCTTCTTTACTCGAACAGCCTGAAAGAAGGGCTACGGCAAGAAGAGTCGTGATTGTCAGGCGTTTCATTGCGGCGTTAGTTTCCTTGATAAAAATTTTATTTTGCTCGATCCATTACGGTCTGAGCCGTTAACAGATACAATGACACTATATTAGGTTACATCAAGCATAGTTTTAAGCTTGGTATATTTTACGCAGCGTATGGCAATTAGTCCCACGCTTTTTAAAAAAGTTCGCTATGGCACAGCAAATAGAATTAACAAACACAGTTGGTGAAAGCCAATTAGGCATGCGCCTGGATCAGGTTGTTGCTGAATTATATCCAGATTATTCGCGTTCGCGTATTAAAGACTGGATTTTAAATGGTATGGTTTCAGTGAATGGCAAAGTCGTCAAGAAACCTCGTGAAAAAATGATGGGTGGCGAAGAGTTATTCATCCAAGCTGAAATTGAAGATGAAGTACGTTGGGTTGCGCAAGACATCCCATTAGATATCGTTTATGAAGATGACGATATTCTTGTGATCAACAAACCGCGTGACTTTGTTGTTCACCCAGGTGCGGGCACGCCAGACGGTACAGTATTGAATGCATTATTGCATCATTGTCCGTCATTAGCAGAAGTACCACGTGCTGGTATCGTGCACCGTCTTGATAAAGACACAACGGGCTTGATGGTAGTTGCGAAAACAATTCAAGCGCAAACTCGTTTAGTTCGTGCGTTGCAAAAACGTAAGATCACTCGTGAATATGAAGCATTAGCGATTGGTCAAATGACGGGCGGCGGTACGGTTGAAAAGCCAATTGGTCGTCACTCAACAAAACGTACTTGCATGGCTGTACATGAAATGGGTAAAGATGCGATCACCCATTACCGTGTTGCTGAGCGTTTCCGTGAACATACCCGTATTGTATTACGCCTAGAAACGGGTCGTACACACCAGATCCGTGTTCACATGTCATACCTAAGCCATCCTTTGATTGGTGATGTGACATACGGTGGTCGTCCTCGTCCACCTCGTAATGCGTCTCCTGAATTTATTCAGGCACTACGTGCATTTGATCGCCAAGCTCTTCACGCGCGTATGTTGCGTTTAGATCACCCAATCACTGGTGAGAAGATGGAGTGGCATGCACCATTGCCAAATGACATGGTGGCTATGATTGATATCTTGCGTAAAGACACACTAGAAAACAGCGAAGACGATTATTAATGAAAGCGATTATTCCTAACTGGCCAGCTCCTAAATCGGTAAAAGCAATTAGCACTACGCGCTCTGGTGGCGTAAGTGCTTCGCCTTATCATGAATTAAATTTAGGGTTACATGTTGGGGATAACGAAAGCGATGTTAAGCAAAATCGTGAACGCTTAAAGCAATACTGTGAGTTAGTTGAATCACCTGCGTGGTTAAACCAAATCCATAGTGCTGACGTTATCGAGCTTGATGTTGCACTTTCATCAGTACCAGATGCCGATGGTAGCTTTACTCGCACTCCGGGATTAGCCTGTGCCATCATGACGGCAGATTGTTTACCTGTTTTGTTTTGTAATAAGCAAGGTACTGAAGTTGCTGCCGTACATGCCGGATGGCGAGGGCTTGCTAGTGGTGTTATTGAAAATGCGGTTGATAAATTCGATTGTACACCTGATAACATCATGGCGTGGTTAGGTCCTGCTATTGGTCCTGATGCTTTTGAAGTTGGTGGTGAAGTGCGCGAACAGTTTATGGCGGTTGATGCCAATGCTGAACTTGCATTTAAACCTCATGGTGATAAGTGGCTGGCAGATTTGTATCTACTGGCTAAACAACGTTTGCAGCGTTTAGGTATTACAGAGGTATATGGGGGAGAATATTGCACGTTCAGTGATGAACAGCAGTTTTACTCCTACCGTCGTCAGTCAGTCACAGGGCGTCAGGCATCATTAGTCTGGTTAACTGAAGAGTAAACTTTATACTTTTCTATTTTAAAGCTGAATCTATTATTAAGCGGGTGATCTTCAATAAGATCACCCGCTTTTTTTGCAGCATTATATTGCGATTTGCAGAGTTGAAAAATACACCCTGAGTATCCATATATATAGCATTAGTTTATTAAGAATTTTATTGGGAGAACTTATGCGTCTTGACCGATTCACCAGCAAATTTCAATCGGCAATATCTGATGCGCAATCGCTGGCTCTGGGGCGAGACCATCAGTATATCGAGCCTGCACACCTAATGGTGGCATTGCTTAATCAAGATGGTAGTACCGTACGTCCGTTGCTCACCCTTTTGAACATCGATATTACCCAGTTACGTTCACGTCTTGCTGAACTGTTAGACCGAATGCCAAAAGTAACCGGCATTGGCGGTGAAGTTCAGCTTTCACATGGCATGGGCGTGCTGCTTAATATGTGCGATAAGTTGGCACAAAAGCGAAAAGATAAATTCATTTCATCAGAGCTATTCATTTTAGCGGCTGCTGAAGATAAAGGCCCATTGGGTGAGCTATTTAAAGAGCTCGGTTTAACGGCGAAAAATATTGAGCAAGCGATCGATCAAATTCGCGGTGGTCAAAAAGTCGATGATCCTAATGCAGAAGAAAATCGTCAGGCATTGGAAAAATACACTATCGATTTAACCGAGCGTGCAGAGCAGGGTAAATTAGATCCTGTGATTGGTCGTGACGATGAAATTCGTCGCACCATTCAAGTGCTTCAACGCCGTACTAAAAATAACCCAGTGATCATCGGTGAGCCGGGTGTAGGTAAAACAGCGATTGTTGAAGGTTTAGCACAACGTATTGTTAACGGTGAAGTGCCTGAAGGCTTGCGTGATAAACGTGTGCTTTCTCTTGATATGGGTTCATTGATCGCAGGTGCAAAATTCCGTGGTGAATTTGAAGAGCGACTAAAAGCGGTATTGAATGAATTATCGCAAGAAGATGGTCGTGTGATCTTATTCATTGATGAAATTCATACCATGGTTGGCGCTGGTAAAGGCGAAGGCTCAATGGATGCGGGTAACATGCTAAAACCTGCATTGGCTCGTGGTGAACTTCATTGTGTAGGTGCTACAACATTAGATGAATACCGTCAGTACATTGAAAAAGATGCGGCGCTTGAGCGTCGTTTCCAAAAAGTGCTGGTGGATGAGCCAAGTGTCGAAGATACCATTGCGATTCTTCGTGGTTTGAAAGAGCGTTACGAGCTTCATCACCATGTTGAAATTACCGATCCTGCGATTGTAGCGGCAGCGACATTGTCACACCGTTATATCTCAGATCGTCAGCTACCAGATAAAGCGATTGATCTTATCGATGAGGCGGCATCAAGCATTCGTATGCAGATTGATTCAAAACCTGAGTCTTTGGATCGTTTAGAGCGTCGTATCATTCAGCTTAAGATTGAACAGCAAGCATTAGAGAAAGAAGACGATGATGCAAGTCATAAGCGTTTGAGTGATTTGCTAGAAGAGCTTGACCTTAAAGAGCGCGAATATGCTGAACTAGAAGAAGTGTGGAATGCAGAAAAAGCTGCACTATCTGGCACTCAACATATTAAAACTGAACTTGAGCAAGCACGTACTGATGTAGAAATTGCTCGTCGTGCAGGCGATTTAAACCGCATGTCTGAGTTGCAATACGGTCGTATTCCTGAGCTAGAAAAACAGTTAGATCTAGCCGCGCAAGCTGAAATGCAAGAAATGACCTTGTTGAAAAACAAAGTCACGGATACTGAAATTGCCGATGTGCTATCAAAAGCAACCAGTATTCCAGTATCAAAAATGCTAGAAGGTGAGCGTGATAAATTACTTCGTATGGAAGATGAATTACACCATCGTGTGATTGGTCAAGATGAAGCCGTAGAAGCGGTAGCTAATGCAATCCGTCGTAGCCGTGCAGGTCTTGCCGATCCACAACGTCCAATTGGTTCATTCTTATTCTTAGGTCCAACGGGAGTTGGTAAAACTGAGCTATGTAAATCACTGGCTAACTTTATGTTTGACAGTGAAGAGGCAATGGTTCGTATCGACATGTCTGAGTTTATGGAGAAACACTCTGTGGCTCGTCTAGTGGGTGCGCCTCCAGGTTACGTTGGTTATGAAGAAGGTGGCTACTTAACAGAAGCTGTTCGTCGTCGTCCATATTCAGTGGTATTACTGGATGAAGTAGAAAAAGCACACCCTGATGTGTTCAATATTTTACTTCAAGTGTTAGATGATGGTCGTTTGACTGATGGTCAAGGTCGTACAGTGGACTTCCGCAATACAGTAATCATCATGACGTCGAACTTAGGTTCTGATCGTATTCAAGAGCATTTCGGTAATCTTGATTATGACGGTATCAAAGCATTAGTAATGGAAGTGGTGGGTCAGCATTTCCGTCCTGAGTTCATTAATCGTGTTGATGAAACAGTCGTGTTCCATCCGCTTGGTAAAGAGAACATCAAAAATATTGCTAGCATTCAGATTGAGCGTTTGAAAAAACGTTTGGCTGAAAAAGATTACCGTCTTGATATTGATGATAGTGCGTTAGATTTAATTGCAGAAGCCGGATTTGATCCTGTGTATGGTGCGCGTCCATTGAAACGTGCTATCCAGCAATATATCGAAAACCCGTTAGCGCAAGATTTACTATCAGGTAAATTTGTACCGGGTAAAGTGATAACACTATCTGTAAAAGATGATGAAATTGTTGCTCAGCAAATCTAATTTTCTGATTTGATGACTATGAATGAACGCCCTGCATTTAAGTAGGGCGTTTTTGTATATATTAATAATTCGAGTTCTGGTGTGATTATTGATCATTAATGAGTGATTTGTTTAATACTTGTGCGAACAAAAATAATTGAGCAGAAAAGGGTTGTCAGCGAGAAATCTCTCCCTATAATTCGACCTCACTGACACGGGGCGAGCCACTGGCTAGCGACGGAATCAGTATTGTTCTTTAACAATTTGACCATGCAATCTGTGTGGGCACTCGTTGAATGATTAGTCAAAAAGATTTATCAATGATACTAGTGACCAATACGATAACTTTTATTTATAAGAGAAATCGGCACAGTCAATTCATTCATCATTTATGATGAATTAACAGTATTCATTGAGTAGGTCGAAAGACCAACAAAACTTTAATTGAAGAGTTTGATCATGGCTCAGATTGAACGCTGGCGGCAGGCCTAACACATGCAAGTCGAGCGGCAGCGACTTAACTGAACCTTCGGGGAACGTTAAGGGCGGCGAGCGGCGGACGGGTGAGTAATGCCTGGGAATATGCCCTGATGTGGGGGATAACTATTGGAAACGATAGCTAATACCGCATAATCTCTTCGGAGCAAAGAGGGGGACCTTCGGGCCTCTCGCGTCAGGATTAGCCTAGGTGGGATTAGCTTGTTGGTGAGGTAATGGCTCACCAAGGCAACGATCCCTAGCTGGTCTGAGAGGATGATCAGCCACACTGGAACTGAGACACGGTCCAGACTCCTACGGGAGGCAGCAGTGGGGAATATTGCACAATGGGGAAACCCTGATGCAGCCATGCCGCGTGTATGAAGAAGGCCTTCGGGTTGTAAAGTACTTTCAGTAGGGAGGAAGGCAGTGTCGTTAATAGCGGCATTGTTTGACGTTACCTACAGAAGAAGCACTAGCTAACTCCGTGCCAGCAGCCGCGGTAATACGGAGGGTGCGAGCGTTAATCGGAATTACTGGGCGTAAAGCGCATGCAGGCGGTCTGTTAAGCAAGATGTGAAAGCCCGGGGCTCAACCTCGGAACAGCATTTTGAACTGGCAGACTAGAGTCTTGTAGAGGGGGTAGAATTTCAGGTGTAGCGGTGAAATGCGTAGAGATCTGAAGGAATACCGGTGGCGAAGGCGGCCCCCTGGACAAAGACTGACGCTCAGATGCGAAAGCGTGGGGAGCAAACAGGATTAGATACCCTGGTAGTCCACGCCGTAAACGATGTCTACTTGGAGGTTGTGGCCTTGAGCCGTGGCTTTCGGAGCTAACGCGTTAAGTAGACCGCCTGGGGAGTACGGTCGCAAGATTAAAACTCAAATGAATTGACGGGGGCCCGCACAAGCGGTGGAGCATGTGGTTTAATTCGATGCAACGCGAAGAACCTTACCTACTCTTGACATCCAGAGAACTTAGCAGAGATGCTTTGGTGCCTTCGGGAGCTCTGAGACAGGTGCTGCATGGCTGTCGTCAGCTCGTGTTGTGAAATGTTGGGTTAAGTCCCGCAACGAGCGCAACCCTTATCCTTGTTTGCCAGCACTTCGGGTGGGAACTCCAGGGAGACTGCTGGTGATAAACCGGAGGAAGGTGGGGACGACGTCAAGTCATCATGGCCCTTACGAGTAGGGCTACACACGTGCTACAATGGCGTATACAGAGGGCTGCCAACTCGCGAGAGTGAGCGAATCCCAGAAAGTACGTCGTAGTCCGGATTGAGTCTGCAACTCGACTCCATGAAGTCGGAATCGCTAGTAATCGTGAATCAGAATGTCACGGTGAATACGTTCCCGGGCCTTGTACACACCGCCCGTCACACCATGGGAGTGGGCTGCACCAGAAGTAGATAGCTTAACCTTCGGGAGGGCGTTTACCACGGTGTGGTTCATGACTGGGGTGAAGTCGTAACAAGGTAGCCCTAGGGGAACCTGGGGCTGGATCACCTCCTTACCTAAAGACTTACTGTTAAATGCAGTGTCCACACAGATTGCTTGGTGAAATGGTTTTAGAAAAATAGCGAAAGTGCTAATGAATAACATTTGTTATTGATTAACGCTTTTGCGTTATGCTCTTTAACAATCTGGAAAGCTGACTAGTAAATTCAATCGATAGATTGATTTATAGTTTTCATCGAAAGATGAAAACGAGTTCTCAAAACAATACACATTCAAGTGTCTTGTATCGAGTCCGGCGAAAAACCAACGTCTCGCTTGATCGGAGAGACATAAACCTTGGTTGTTTGAACATACGAAACCTCTTGGGGTTGTATGGTTAAGTGACTAAGCGTACACGGTGGATGCCTTGGCAGTCAGAGGCGATGAAGGACGTATTAACTTGCGATAAGCCCAGAGAAGGTAGTAAAAGCCTGTGACTCTGGGATTTCCGAATGGGGAAACCCACGTGCATAAGCACGTATCGTGTTGTGAATACATAGCAGCACGAGGCGAACCGGGGGAACTGAAACATCTAAGTACCCCGAGGAAGAGAAATCAACCGAGATTCCGGTAGTAGCGGCGAGCGAAACCGGATTAGCCCTTAAGCTAGTTTTGCGTTAGGTGAAAGTTCTGGAAAGTTCTGCGATACAGGGTGATAGCCCCGTAACCGACAACGCATTATCAGTGAAAACGAGTAGGACGGGACACGTGTTATCTTGTCTGAATATGGGGGGACCATCCTCCAAGGCTAAATACTCCTGACTGACCGATAGTGAACCAGTACCGTGAGGGAAAGGCGAAAAGAACCCCTGTGAGGGGAGTGAAATAGAACCTGAAACCGTGTACGTACAAGCAGTAGGAGCATACTTGTTATGTGACTGCGTACCTTTGTATAATGGGTCAGCGACTTAATTTTAGTAGCAAGGTTAACCGTTTAGGGGAGCCGTAGGGAAACCGAGTCTTAACTGGGCGAATGAGTTGCTAGGATTAGACCCGAAACCGAGTGATCTAGCCATGGGCAGGTTGAAGGTGAGGTAACACTTACTGGAGGACCGAACCGACTAATGTTGAAAAATTAGCGGATGACTTGTGGCTAGGGGTGAAAGGCCAATCAAACTCGGAGATAGCTGGTTCTCCCCGAAAGCTATTTAGGTAGCGCCTCGGACGAATACTACTGGGGGTAGAGCACTGTTAAGGCTAGGGGGTCATCCCGACTTACCAACCCTTTGCAAACTCCGAATACCAGTAAGTACTATCCGGGAGACACACGGCGGGTGCTAACGTCCGTCGTGAAGAGGGAAACAACCCAGACCGCCAGCTAAGGTCCCAAAGTTATAGCTAAGTGGGAAACGATGTGGGAAGGCTCAGACAGCCAGGATGTTGGCTTAGAAGCAGCCATCATTTAAAGAAAGCGTAATAGCTCACTGGTCGAGTCGGCCTGCGCGGAAGATTTAACGGGGCTAAGCTATACACCGAAGCTGCGGCAATGAAGTTGCTTCATTGGGTAGGGGAGCGTTCTGTAAGCCGTTGAAGGTGTGCTGTAAGGCATGCTGGAGGTATCAGAAGTGCGAATGCTGACATGAGTAACGATAAAGGGAGTGAAAAACTCCCTCGCCGGAAGATCAAGGGTTCCTGTCCAACGTTAATCGGGGCAGGGTAAGTCGACCCTAAGGCGAGGCCGAAAGGCGTAGTCGATGGGAAACGGGTTAATATTCCCGTACTTCTTATAATTGCGATGGAGGGACGGAGAAGGCTAGGTGAGCCTGGCGACGGTTGTCCAGGTCCAAGTATGTAGGCTGATGGTTTAGGCAAATCCGGACCATCTTAAGGCTGAGATACGATGTCGAGTCACTACGGTGATGAAGTCATTGATGCCATGCTTCCGGGAAAAGCTTCTAAGCTTCAGATTATAAGGAATCGTACCCCAAACCGACACAGGTGATCAGGTAGAGAATACCAAGGCGCTTGAGAGAACTCGGGTGAAGGAACTAGGCAAAATGGTACCGTAACTTCGGGAGAAGGTACGCTCCTAGCGGTGATGAGACTTGCTCTCTAAGCTGCCGGGAGTCGCAGATACCAGGTGGCTGCAACTGTTTATTAAAAACACAGCACTGTGCAAAATCGAAAGATGACGTATACGGTGTGACGCCTGCCCGGTGCCGGAAGGTTAATTGATGGGGTTAGACTTCGGTCGAAGCTCTTGATCGAAGCCCCGGTAAACGGCGGCCGTAACTATAACGGTCCTAAGGTAGCGAAATTCCTTGTCGGGTAAGTTCCGACCTGCACGAATGGCGTAATGATGAGTACGCTGTCTCCACCCGAGACTCAGTGAAATTGAAATCGCAGTGAAGATGCTGCGTCCCCGCGGCTAGACGGAAAGACCCCGTGAACCTTTACTATAGCTTGGCACTGAACATTGACCCTACATGTGTAGGATAGGTGGGAGACTGTGAAATAATCGCGCCAGCGGTTATGGAGTCGTCCTTGAAATACCACCCTTGTATGCTTGATGTTCTAACGTTGGCCCCTTATCGGGGTTACGGACAGTGCCTGGTGGGTAGTTTGACTGGGGCGGTCTCCTCCCAAAGAGTAACGGAGGAGCACGAAGGTGGGCTAATCACGGTCGGACATCGTGAGGTTAGTGCAATGGCATAAGCCCGCTTGACTGCGAGAATGACAATTCGAGCAGGTGCGAAAAGCAGGTCATAGTGATCCGGTGGTTCTGAATGGAAGGGCCATCGCTCAACGGATAAAAGGTACTCCGGGGATAACAGGCTGATACCGCCCAAGAGTTCATATCGACGGCGGTGTTTGGCACCTCGATGTCGGCTCATCACATCCTGGGGCTGAAGTCGGTCCCAAGGGTATGGCTGTTCGCCATTTAAAGTGGTACGCGAGCTGGGTTTAGAACGTCGTGAGACAGTTCGGTCCCTATCTGCCGTGGGCGTTGGATGATTGAGAGGGGCTGCTCCTAGTACGAGAGGACCGGAGTGGACGAACCGCTGGTGTTCGGGTTGTGTCGCCAGACGCATTGCCCGGTAGCTAAGTTCGGAATCGATAACCGCTGAAAGCATCTAAGCGGGAAGCGAGCCTCAAGATGAGTCATCCCTAGACCTTTAAGGTCTCTAAAGGGTTGTTGAAGACTACAACGTTGATAGGTCGGGTGTGTAAGTGCTGTGAGGCATTGAGCTAACCGATACTAATTGCCCGTGAGGCTTAACCATACAACACCCAAGGGGTTTTATACGGACTCCAAGAACACTTGAACGTGTGTTTGAGAATCAGCTTTTCAAGATTACTTTTGCCTTCAGTTTTTTAAAAACTGAAAGTAAATAAAGAATTTGCTTGGCGACCATAGCATTATGGACCCACCTGATCCCATGCCGAACTCAGTAGTGAAACGTAATAGCGCCGATGGTAGTGTGGGGCCTCCCCATGTGAGAGTAGGACATCGCCAGGCTTTAAATTTCACTTTTAGCTTTATGCTGGAAGTTAGAAAATTAGATATCTATTTGAACTATGGATATCGCATGTGGTGTTATCGCTATTAGCCATCCATGGCTTCGCGATATTAGAACATCCATGTTCGTCGGAGCGGTAGTTCAGTTGGTTAGAATACCGGCCTGTCACGCCGGGGGTCGCGGGTTCGAGTCCCGTCCGCTCCGCCACTTCTTAAAGAAACCTCAGCAGAAATGCTGAGGTTTTTTGCTATGTGCGACCCTTAAAAGTGCTTCGAATCTTGGGTCCGGCACTGGCCGTGCGCGTTGAGTCCCATCCGCTCCGCCACTTATTTGAAAAAGCCCTAATCGAAAGATTAGGGCTTTTTTGCGTCTGGAAGAAATAGATTAAGTTTAGTTGGGTGAGCAGAATGTTCAGCTCATTCATTTCTGTTTCTTATACGCAAACAAAAGCCCCACTATGACTAGCAGGGCTTGGAATGCTCTTCGCGTTAGCTTAAAGATTAGATAACAACTTCACCATCTTTAACTGGTAGCGTCTTGCCAGTTGGCTTCTTGTCCATACGAACGGTATCTTCGTCATCACCTAACTTGTAAGTCACATCGTAACCAATGGTTTTTTCTACTTTCGTATTTTCAGTGTGACAACGTTTTTCCATTGTAGTGGTTGTGTTGTTTTCTTGCATTTTACCTTGAACTACATGACCAGCAGCACCGCCAGCTACCGCACCAGCTACGGTTGCTACTTTCTTACCGTTACCACCACCAACTTGATGACCAAGTACACCGCCTGCAACGGCACCGACAACAGTACCTAAGATTTTGTTTTCATCTTTAGGAGCGGCTTTATGGGTTACAGCAACTTGCTCACACACTTGATGCGGCTCTGTTACTGTTTTTGTTACTGCTTCAACAGATAAAATGTGTGCAACTGTTGGCTCACTGGCATGTGAATCTTCATTACAGCCAGTTAGTGATACGCTTGATAACGCAACAAGTGCAATTAACCCTAAAACCATGTTCTTTTTCATAATACTCTCCTAAATGTCTTGGGCTCTATTTTCCTTATAAGTTCCTTTTTTATGACAGAGGTTTGTAAGGTAAATGTAAGTTGATAGTAAAAATATGAATGTATCTGTGGTTATTAATTATCAAAATTAATGGTTTGAGTTGTTCTCTTTTCGTTAAAGCAAAAGAGAATATGAAAAACTTAAATTGATTAACTAAGCGTCAATTGTGTGAAGAGAGAGGCATAAAATAGCATGGCAATTTACACACTATTGGCGTGTTGTCATGAATACTTCAACGGAAACTCCCCTTACTGAGCAAGTAACAGGTGTTATTAAGCAGAACTGGAATATTTTCTTTTTAGCTATTTTAATTGTGAGCATGGGGCAACTCAGTTTAGGACTCATTTTTCCTTTGTTGCCTTGGATACAAAAAGACTTTTCAATTAATCAATCACTTGCTGAAAGCCTCATTGTTAGTTACTTGATTGGATACGGCCCTTCTCAACTATTTTATGGTCCGCTTTCTTATGTTTATGGTAGGCGGCGTGTATTATTAATCGGCTTATTCCTTTCTATTTTAGGTTTAGGCTTGCTGTTGTACTTTCACGATTGCTTTTATCTTTTAATACTCGCTCGCTTTATTCAAGGGATTGGTGGCGGCTGTGAATCTGTGATAGCTAGAGCGATGCTACATGATAGCTATAAGAATAAATTTTTCTTATCTGCTATGACGGGGTTGTCGATAGTCTCCGCTTTTACGCCAATTTTTTCTCCCATTGTTGGTGGTTTGGTTAATCACCATTTTGGCTGGTTAGCGGTTTTCATCGGTTTATTTGTTTATAGCGCTTTAGGGTATTTGGTTTTAGTGTTTTATTTACCGGAAACCTTATCTAAATTACGCGCTTCTATTCCTGTTATCCCGATATTTAATTATTACTATGCGTTATTAAAAGATCGGTATTTTCTTTCTTATACTGTTATCGGTTGGATTAATTGGGCATTGATTATTTTTTCAGGATCACTGGCTCCGTTTGTTTTAGAAGACCAATTACACCTTACTTCAGAAAACTATGCTTATTGGTCAATTGTGCCCGCAATAGCTTTTCTTTTAGCTAGTTGGTTATGTTTTGTTTTAAGGAAGTCTTACGGCACTCACCATATCGTATTTATCGCTCCCGTTATTCAATTAACGGTTGTGGTTATATTTCTATTATTTCCTCTTACGTTATTTACTGTGACATTAGGCTTTATTGGGATAGCCATTGCGCAAGCGTTGATTTACCCATGCTCTCAATCTTTGTTACTTGTTCCTTATAGTAATAAGTTTGGTACGGTGAGTGCGTTATCAGGCGCGGGGCAAATGGTATTTGCTGCGATCTTTATTTTTATTGCTTGGCGAGTGCATTTAGATAATGTGCATGCGTTAGCGATGATTGTTTTTATTACTGCAATATTAGGGTTAGCACTCGCCATTATTGGGAAAAAGAGCGTAGCAAGTGCCTCGCTTGAAAATGAATAGCGTTACTTTAAGAGTAAACAACGAGGGAAGGTGATCTTCTTAATTACAATGTACATGCGCAACGCGATAATAAAGCCAATACTGGTGAGTGTTGCTACGTCTGGATTGATGTGATGCTGGGTTTGTAGAATATATAAATAACAGCCAATAATGACTGGGCTGGCGTAGAATTCCGTATTGTTAAACATGGTTGGACGGTTAGTTAGAATGTCACGCAATACGCCACCAAATACCGCAGTGATCATCCCCATGGTGATCGCAACATAAGGTGCATAATGTTGAGCGGTCAGATCTTTGGTAACTAACACTGAGAACATGGAAATGCCAATGGCATCCAGGAATACAATAAGACGTTCAGCTTTGATCCGACGTAAGTGCGGGGCGAGAAAAAAACCAATAAATGAGCTAATTAATGCTGTCCAAAAATAAGAGGGATCTCGGATCCAAAATACTTGGTTAGTTGAGAGAATAACATCTCGAACGGTACCACCACCAAGTGCGGTTACCCAGCCGATCACCATGATACTGACGATATCTTTGCCTTTATTAGACTCACTGATCACAGCACTTAATGCAAAGGCAATAATGCAGATAATTTCGATAGTGTGAATAAACATAGTGAGCCTATACGATCAATGAGATGGGTATAAATCTAGCACGGAAAAAAGGATAGGCGAGGAGTAAAAATGGGCTTAGTGTTTGCAAAAATAAAAGGCCGGAATTAACCAGCCTTAGATGTTTTTAGGGCGTTAATTAACGACCACTGTGATCAAATGTCTTCACATCATTTTCTTCACATACCGCCTGTGGGTGAGCGTTAAGAAAGTCGATAGAACGTTTAAAGTCAGCGATGAGTAGATTAGCAAGGTCAATAGTTAAGCCTTGTTTAACTAAAATACGCTGCACCACTATCTCTTGTGCATTCGCAGGTAAGCTATAAGCAGGTACTAACCAACCACGGGTACGTAGACGATCAGCTAAGTCATATAAGCTAAATGGTACATCGGCATTTGCTTTTAAACGCCAAGAGATCGCAGGAATACCTTTTTCACGGTTACCATCAAAGATGAACTCGAAGAGATCAAATTTGTTGAGCTCTTTCACTAAGTATTCACAGACGTTGTAGCTGTTATCGTGAATACGTTTGTAGCCTTCATAACCTAAACGTAGGAAGTTGTAGTATTGTGCAATGATCTGTCCCGCTGGACGTGAGAAGTTCAAGGCGAAGGTTGGCATGTCACCACCTAAATAGTTGACATGGAATACTAAACCCTCTGGTAGATCTTCTTTGTTACGCCATACAACCCAACCACAACCCAGTGGTGCTAAACCAAACTTATGACCTGAAGTGCTGATTGATTTCACACGTGGTAAGCGGAAATCCCAAGGTTCAATTTCTGGAGCACAGAACGGTGCTAACATTGCACCACTTGCACCATCGACGTGGATATCAATTGAGTTACCAGTATCATGCTCGTAAGTATCTAGCGCATCAGATAATGGTTTTACTGTTTCGTATAAACCAGTGAAGGTTTGACCGAAGGTTGGAACTACCATGATGGTATTAGCGTCGACAAGCTCTAACATGTCCTCTGGCGTCATGTAGTAATGACCATCCGCCATTTTTGTTTCACGCATCTCAATATCCCAGTAGCGGGCAAATTTTTCCCAACATACTTGGACAGGACCACACACCATATTTGGCTTATCAGTTGGTTGACCGAGTGCACGACGCTTTTCACGCCAACGCCATAGTGCCGCCAAACCACCTAACATACAGGCTTCACTAGAGCCTGTAGTTGAAGTACCGACGGTGGTTGCTGATTCTGGTGAATTCCATAAATCCGCTAAAATATGAACACAACGACCTTCAATTTCAGCAGACTGAGGGTATTCATCTTTATCAATCATGTTTTTATCAATAGAAAGATCCATTAATTTATGCACTTCATCTTCTTCCCAAGTTTGGCAGAAGGTTGCAAGGTTCTGACGCGCATTACCATCAAGGTAAAGTTCATCACGGATCATTTGGTAGATCACGTTAGGTGCTTGTTCGTGCTGTGGTAGCTTAGTAGTTGCCGCAACGTTGTTGATGATATCTGAACCAAAGATTGGGTCATTTTCGTTTTGACGTTTTACTTCATGAAGAGCCATAATTTTCTTCCTACCTTAGTGTTGCTTGCTATTAAACAAGTTCCAACCCATTGTTTGAGCGACATGTTTAATCATTAATTGTCCACGTACGCTATTACCAAATTGGTCTAGACGTGGGGAGAATGCAGCGAGTGCACCCACATTAGGGATGATGGTCAGTAAGCCACCACCGACGCCACTTTTACCCGGCAAACCGACGTCATAAGCCCAGTCGCCAGAGGTGTCGTAAAGCCCTTCCATCATCATTTCCGCAAGAATATGCGCGGCATTTTCAGGGCTAACTAGTTGTTTACCAGAGACAGGGTTTTTGCCCCCGTTGGCAAAAGTTGCACCCACCGTTGCTAGCTCAACAGTATTAAATAGTGTTGAACATTGGCGGGTGTACACATCACACGCTTCAAGCGGATCTGAGTAAATACGGTTAGAGGATTCTAGTAGTAGTGCCATAGCACGGTTATGTGCATTAGTGGTTTGCTCTGATTGGTTAACATCCTCTGACAGCTCAATATCGGCAGCAGCAAGAGCTGATTGAAACGCCAGAATTTTTTGCCAGCGTTGCTCTTTATCCTCTGCTTCAATTAGGCTCACTGTTGCCATTGCTCCTGCATTGACGAGCGGGGTTAATGGTTTGTCGTCATGAAGCTCCAGTGCTATTACAGAGTTAAATGGTAAGCCTGTTGGATCGGCACCAATTTTACTGTGAACAGCATCAGCACCAGATTGTTCAAGCGCTAAGCCTAATGTCATTATTTTGGAAATCGACTCAATGGCATATTTGTAGTCAACATCTTGGATTTTGATAACTTCGCCTGTGACAGAGACGAAAGCCAGCCCACATAAATCTGATGGAACCGATGCTAGGAACGGGATGTAAGAAGCATTAGCGCCATCTTTGTTTCCTTTATGCATATCAAATGCTTGTTGCATAACGGCAGCGACATCTTTTTTACAACACGACATATTCATCTCCTTATTGATTCAATGTGTGAGTAACTTTGTCTGATGGGTTAATTACACCTGGATGCACGTTTTCAATTTCCCAAGTGAATGGCGCAAAGTCTGTAACCGCTGGATCTTTCCAGTGTGGTTTGCGGGCTTTGTAAATAAATAGCGGCACAGAGACAAAGATGATGGTTAGCACAACTAAGATACCTACGTATGCTTCTGGGCTACCAACAGAGATCTGACCCGGTGGAATGAATGAGAATAGGAATGCAGTTAAAGAGCCTACAAAACCTAGGCCACCAATGAACCACATACCACCGTTACCGCCAGGGATCTTAAATGCACGAGGGCGGTTAGGTTGGCTGTAACGTAAGTGAATCGCTGCTGCAAACATCAGTAGGTACATCACAAGATATAGGATCACGGTAAGCTGACTTAAGGTTTGATAAGCCGCTTGCACTGATGGTAGTACTACGAAGACAACAGATAGTGCAGTAACAAGTAGGCCTTGCATCAACATGATGTGTGATGCCATACCGTGTTTATTGGTGTATTGCCAAAAACGAGGTAAGTAACCGCCTTTCGCTACCACAAGTAGACCTGAAGAAGGACCTGCAACCCAGCCTACAACACCTGCTAGTACACCAAGCGCTAAACATGCTGCCATGATTGGTGCAGCCCAGCTAATGCCAGCCCATGCAAACATGTCATCGTAAGTCACAAGTAAGCTTTGGGTTAAGCTGATGTCTTTTTGAGGAATAACAAAGGCAATCGCAAGTGTACCGAGTACGAATACACACACTGTACCAATGGCTGCAATGGCAATCGCAATAGGGTAGTTACGTGGCGCGTCATCAACTTCTTTAACGTGAATAGCGTTCATCTCCATACCGGCATAGAACAAGAAGATGCTGGCAGCGAGAACAACATTATTAAAGTTAGAGAAGTCAGGAATTAACTTATCCCAGCCCAATTGGATTTGTGGAGTATTGCCTGCAAAGAAGTAAGCAAAGCCTAAGACAATTAAGACGATACCAGGGATCACTGTACCGATTAAGCCACCCCATTTAGCGACTTTAGAGAAGGCTTCTGTGCCGTGTAAGGCAATGAAAGTCGCTATCCAGTAAATAGCTAGTACAATCGCAAGCACGAAGAATTTATTTTCTGAAAGGGCTTGGTCAAATGAATGGTTTGGCCCCATAAAAGCAAGGGATACAGAACCGAATGTTAATGCGGTTGGGAACCACACCGTTACTTCAATCCACAGCATGAACATGGCAACTAATGCCAACTTTGGACCAAAAGCTTCACCTACCCAGCGGAAGATACCGCCTTTTTCAGACCAACCCGTTGCGAGCTCTGCTGCAACCAGTGAAACCGGAATAAGGAAAACAATCGCAGCAAAAATATAGTAGAAAATCGAACTTAAACCATATTCCGCTTCAGCGGGAAGACCACGTAAACTGACCACGGCAACAATGTTTAACATTGCCAAGGCGAATACGCCAATTCTCCCTTTTTTTATCGTGTCTGTACTAGCCATATTGACCTACTTATATCATTTCCATATTTAAGATTTTTATTAGGTCTTGATAGGTACATGACGAAATAAAACGCCATATAAACCGAATAAAACCTGATGGAAAAAAAGTAGCACCAAGGTTCTGCTTTTAATATTCCTAAAATGAATACTTGAAGTTGCAAATATTAATGTTGTTTTAATGAATAAATAGTGTAAATGTGAACGTTTTTTGTACTCATTTCTATGAAAAATGAGCAGGCATTGATATTTCTAAATACAAATCTACTTGATAGCGTTTATCGGGATATGAGATTCTAAATTAAGTGAATTAACAGGTGGATGAAACAGTGAAATTCTTTTTTCAACGACGCGAAACGGATAACGAGATTCAGATTGAATTAAAAACTGCGCCCTTTTATTTATTGCTGGCGATGATTGCTGGTTGGCTTGCAGTGAGTTTTATTTTGAAATCAAATGAGGCGGGATCGGTTTTTTTACCGATTTTAATTGGTTTTATTATGCTGCGATTCTTCGCGTTAATTAAAGCGCAAAAAGAAGTGTTAGGGGCGATGAAAGATAAGCGCTTAACAACCAAGGGGAGTAAATTCTCATTCAGTAATCCCTTTATTTATATTATTCAAAAGAAAGCTGAACATGCGGAAACAGAAAAATAAACTGCTATAGCTTATAAAAACTAGGTTTATTTACATAGCATAATAAAAAATCGGCGCACTGTATTGAGTGCGCCGCTTAATTATATGGTCCGCCTCATCCTAAGCCGTTAGGCTTAGGGTAGGCTTTCAAAGAGGTGAACCATATGTCTACTATCCACATCTTAGGTATCGATTTAGGTAAACACTGCTTTCATGCTGTGCACACAATTACGCAGGTAAAGAGGTGCTACGTAAGAAATATAATCGAAGCCAACTTCTAAAGTTTCTCGCAAATTTAGAAACCACCACTATCGCATTTGAAGCATGTGGTGGTGCACATTGGTTAGCCCGTAAATGTGCTGATTTTGGGCATCAAGTTCAACTCATTCCTCCTCAGTATGTAAAACCTTATGTGAAAGGCAATAAAAATGACTTCATTGATGCTGCAGCTATCGCTGAAGCAGCAAGTCGACCTTCCATGCGCTTTGTTGCTGTTAAATCAGAAGAAGCACAAGTCATTGCTGTCATTCATCGTATCCGTGATGGTTTTATTAAGGAGCGAACAGCCTGTATGTCTCGTATCGGAGCGATATTGTTAGAGTTTGGACTGAGCTTGCCTACAGGACATGCGAAAATGAAGATGCTTTTTCAGTGGATAGCAGACCAAAAATATCAAACTCTTCCACAAAGTCTTATGTACGAATTAAGCTTAATTCACGCACATTATTTGTATCTTAATGAGCAGATAAAAATACAAGATACGAAGTTGAAACAGCTAGCTGAGCAACATGAATTGGCTAAGTTATTAAAAACTGTGCCTGGCATCGGTGATTTAACAGCAACCCTGTGTGTGGCAGATGTTAGTGCCGCCAGTAACTTTTCAAATGGAAGGAATATGGCTGCTTGGTTAGGGTTAGTGCCTCGACAATACTCTACGGGAGGTAAAACAAAGTTACTTGGGGTGAGTAAACGAGGAAATAAACATCTCCGGACATTATTCATTCATGGCGCAAGAGCTGTATTATCAAGGTTAGAGACAACGGGTAAAGTCTTCGGACAATGGCTGGTAGATTTAAGAGCCAGTAAGCCATTCAATGTGGTTGTTGTCGCATTGGCTAACAAATTAGCAAGAATAGCTTGGGCGGTGTTATACCACCGCCAAGCGTTTAAGACTGCATCGCAGTCATAACCGAGTTTGCAACGACAATGCAAGTGATGACATTAACGGTAAATCGGCCAGATTAATAACCTGATAATAAAAACAGCAATAAATGCTTTTCGCTTTTTAAGGATAATCTGGCGCGGATATCATCGTGGAGCTAGGACATTAATATGCCTAATTTTGACTCCGAATACATTAGCGCAACTCCGTTATTACTAATATTGTAGTTGCAATAACGGGGCGGACCATACATTTTTATTATCTAGTTAGCAACGAAATTAGTTGTTGCTGTGTAGCTCGCTGTTTAGTTCAATCGCTGTTTTGTTAGTTAAACATTCGATTTGACCCGTCATTGAGTTACGACGGAACAGTAGATCTGGCTTACCAGCAAGATCGCGTGCTTTAACCACTTCTACAGGCTTACCGTTAGCATCAAGCATTTGTACTTTAGAGCCCGCTGTTACGTATAGACCTGATTCGATAGTACAACGATCGCCCATTGGGAAACCAAGACCAGCGTTCGCACCTAGTAGGCTGTTTTCACCGATAGAAACCACTACTTTACCGCCGCCTGAAAGTGTACCCATGATAGATGCACCACCACCGATATCTGAACCATCACCCACAACAACACCTGCAGAGATACGGCCTTCAACCATGCTCACACCCGTTGTACCTGCGTTGAAGTTGATAAAACCTTCGTGCATAACAGTTGTGCCTTCACCAACATGTGCGCCAAGACGAACGCGAGAAGTATCAGCAATACGAACACCTGTTGGTACCACGTAATCCACCATTTTAGGGAACTTGTCTACACAGTCGACAGTGATTGTTTCACCGTTTAGACGCGCATCCATTTGACGCTCAGCAAGCTCTGGAAGATCGATAGGACCTTGGTTAGTCCATGCGATGTTGTGTAGAAGACCGAAGATACCATCAAGAACAACGCCATGAGGCTTAACTAAACGGTGAGAGATAAGTTGTAGCTTTAGGAAACCTTCAGCAACAGACGCTGGTGCGATGTCAGTTTTTAACATCACCATTACAAGTGGCTGTGATGATAGTGTTGCTTTTGCTGCAAATTGTGCGCTGACTTCATCGTTAGCGTCTTCAAATGCAGAAGCGATAGCGGCACATTGCTCAGGTGTTACTTCAATCGCTTGGTTACCACCACGGTAATCAACGATAGCTGCGATGCTTTTTACTAGATCTTCTGATGGATGTAGCGTTGGGGTTGGGAAAAACGCTTCAATGATTTTTCCATCACGGTTTTTAGTGGCTGTACCTAGGGCAAGTGAAAAGCTAGACATGATTACCTGTTCTCCATTACAAAAAATGTGATGTTAAATACACCTTACATTGAGGTGGAACATCAAGATGAGCCCGACAGGTTATTACAAGCGCAATAACTCTCGGTTAATGAAACCATCATAAAGAGAGTTTTAAAGATATAGAAGAGTGGAACGAAGAATCAGAGCAAAATGATGGATTATTCACGGAAATATTGCCTGAATGGAATGATATAGTGCGAATACACGGAGCAATTTGCTGTGAGTAACTCAGTGATAAATAAAATAGAAAGAAATTAAGGTATAAAAAAACCTCCACAACGGAGGTTTTGACAGCGAACGGGATAATTAAAAAATTATGCTGCGTTTTCTTGCGCTTCGCCATCAGCGACTAGCTCAGGCTTCGCTACTTTTTTTTTCGCTGCAGGTTTTGCTTTTTTCGCGCCTAACGCGACTAATACTTCTTCACGCTTTTGCGCTAAGAACATAGATAGTTCTTCTTGTTTGGCTTCATCTTCGAAAAGCTCACTTTCGCTCAGTAAAGTAAACATTTCATCCGCCATATCTAGCATTTTGTCGTATGCGTCGGCTTCGGATTTAGAGGTGAAAGTCATCTTTTCTTCTCCGTTGCGCTCAACTACATATTTGACGATAACAGCCATGGTCATCCTCTCCCAAATTGATTTACTGGCTGTTTATACAGTAGCATAATAGCTTCGTCCAGTGCTAAGCGTGTTAATGTGATGACCAGAGAAAAATTTAACCAGATTTACACTCGTGCAGCAGAAAGAAAGGGCGGTGATATCGCACTAGAGCAGCGATTATCAACCCCATTAAGCTGCACAGAGTTACAACAAATTACCGACGATCGTTGGCTTGCATGTTTAACCCAGAAGATCTTTCAGTGTGGGATCCGTTGGCAAGTTGTACGCAATAAATGGGATGGCTTTGAAAAAGTTTTCTTTGGTTTTGATATCGAGAAAATGGGTTTAATGCCTGAGGAAATGTGGGAGCGTAAAGCCCAAGATCCTGAGATCATTCGTGACTTAAAGAAGGTAATGACAATCCCTGATAATGCCAACATGATCCACCGTGCCGCTATTGAATATGGCTCATTTGCTAATATGGTGGCCGAATGGCCTGAGCAAGATATCGTAGGCTTATGGCTGTATTTAAAGAAACAAGGCAAACGTCTTGGCGGAAAAACTGGTGCTTACAGTTTACGTGCAATGGGCAAAGACAGCTTTTTGTTTACTAAAGATGTAGAAAGTTATTTGCGCCATACGGGCATTGTGGATGGTGGGCGAGACACATTAAAATCATGGCGAAATGCGCAAAATGCATTTAATGATTGGCAACAAGAATCAGGCCGATCCCTTACTGAGATCAGCCAAATTATTGCTTATAGTGTAGGTGATAATCGTGTTTAACCAGCTTTTTAAGGCGTGTTATGGCGATTAATCAAATGTCCATTGTTGGCTAAATTGAATAAAGGATTCTAGCAATGGGCTTTGGTATTTTTCTTTATGGAAAATCAGCCAGTATTGGCGTCGCATATCTAATGGCATTGGTAGTAATACAATGCGTTTTTCTTCAACCGCATGTAATGCCGCACGTTGAGAAATACAGGTGATCCCAAGCCCAGCCGTAACACTATTGATGATTGCTTCTGTGGTATTAAGCTCAAAAGCTGGTGTCCAGTGTTCTAAACGTGGCGCTAAACGATTTAAGAAAAACTCACGTGTACCTGAGCCTGTTTCGCGAAGCACCCATTCGGAATCTTCCAGATCAGATAAACGTAATTCTTCAATTTGTGCCAGTGGATGCTCAGGGTGACAAGCCACTACCATATTATCTTCGAGCCATGGCTGCACAATAAGATCAGGGTGCTGTACTTTACCTTCAACAAAACCGACATCTAATTCAAATTCACTGAGTTTTTGGCAAACATGTGCGGTGTTTGAAATGAACAGTTTTTGGTGTTGGTGCTGGGTATGAGCTCGGAAGTCTCGGATCAAAAATGGGGTGAGTTGGTTGCCCACTGTATCGCTGGATCCAATCTTTAATTCGCCAGCAATAATATCTTCTTGATCAAACAGCTTTTCGATGGTGTTAGAACGCGCTAATAATTCGTCAGCTAACGGTAGGAGTTTCTTACCTTGTTCGTTGATCAGTAGACGGTTGTTGTTGCGATCAAACAGTTTATGATCAAGCTGCTTTTCTAGCTCAGACAATGCCATGCTTACTGCTGGCTTGGATAGGAATAACTTCTCGGCGGCTGCAGTTATAGTACGTTCTTGAGCAACGGTTACGAAAACTTTCAATTGTTTTAGCGCTATATTCATAACTATCCTTTGTTGAAAACTCATTGTGCAAGGTCGTTATTTATCATCAACGACGGTAAAATCTCGCCTCTAAAATTTTGGTTCAGTTTAACTTAACATGCAGTTAAATATATTCAGATATTATAAAACAATCAAGCTGGATATACTTGCTACATCAAAAAGACACAGACAATTCGCTAAGAGCTATCAGATAAAGGCGGAGAGAGAACATGATTAAGACGACGAAAAGAAAAGTAGCTGGTGCACCAACACCAATGGCAGGTTTAGCACTGGGTATTGGTAGTGTTTTATGGTGCTGGGAAAATGGTGCAACACTGCATGGCTACGCTCAAATGACAGGTGCGGTTATTGCGGCATTAATGTTACTTGTTCTAATTACAAAATTTATATTCCATCCAAAATTATTATGGGGTGATTTATCTCACCATGTAGTAGGTAGTGTTGTTCCTACCTTTGCGATGGCATTAATGGTGGTATCAAAAGCGATTGGTTTATATGTATCAGCGCAAGCAGGTGCTTACCTTTGGTTATTTGCGGTAATTTTACACGTTATTTTCTTAACACTATTTATTTACCACCGTGCATGTGACTTCCATCTTCACCATATGGTGCCAAGTTGGTTCGTACCGCCAATCGGTATTATTGTTGCTGATGTGTCGTTCCCTGGTATTGCAGAGTTACACCCATTAGCAAACGTATTGTTAATCTTTGGTATGTTGTCATATGCAGTTATGCTTCCAATGATGATTTACCGCTTTATGTTCCGTGATGAAGTGCCAGATGCTGCAAAACCAACTATTGCGATTATGGCAGCACCAGCAAGTCTATCATTAGCGGGTTACTTAACAGTGACTGCAAATCCATCACCAGTAGTGGTTGCATTACTAGCAGGTATTGCAGTGTTGATGACAGCGGTCATTTACTTAGCTTTCTTCCGTTTATTACGCTTAGAGTTCAGCCCAGGTTACGCAGCCTTTACGTTCCCAATGGCAATTGGTGCAACAGCACTATTTAAAACTGCAGCGTGGATGAAAAATTACGGCTTTGATGCTCACTATGTTGCGCAAGTACACGGTCTAGCAACCATCGAGCTTTATGTTGCAAGTATTATTATTGGCTATGTAGCAATTCGTTATTTAGCATTTTACCGTCCATTCGGTGGACTATTTAAAAGCAGTAAACACTGTCCACAAAATATCTGATAGCGATGGTAGGTAGGCAGGTAAGTTAAGGATATTTGCCTACTCTATTACCGATATTTTGTGTGTTGCCCGATCTAGGAGATCGGGCTTTTTTGTTTTAGGGCTAGGACGATATTTTAATATTTCCGCCTGTATGTATTTACAGTGTTCAATTCATGGTAGACAATTTAGTTATTCATCACCTGCTGTGAGATACCTAAGTGTTTACTGTCTACCATTCAAATCAACTCGACCTGCTAAAATCTTTGCTGGTGGAGCTTATTCGGCTGCAACCGTTAGCCAATCCATTTGAAAAAGAACAAATTCTGGTGCAAAGCCCAGGGATGTCGCAGTGGCTAAAAATGGAGCTGGCGAAATCATTAGGTGTCGCAGCCAATATTGATTTTCCACTGCCAGCGACCTTTATTTGGAAGATGTTTACCCAAGTGTTGGCAGATGTGCCAGAGCGTAGTGCATTTAACAAAGAAGCGATGACGTGGAAGTTAATGCAAGTGTTGCCAGCACAGTTTGACCAACCAGAGTTTGAAGCACTACAGCGCTATTTAGACGGTGATGACGACAACCTAAAGTGTTATCAATTAGCCGAAAAGATTGCCGATATTTTTGACCAATATTTAGTGTATCGCCCTGAGTGGATCCAACAGTGGGAAGCGGGAGAAACGGTTGCTGAATTAGAAGGTGAACACCCTTGGCAGCCTATTTTATGGCAAGCACTGTATGATCAGACTTTGGCATTAGGGCAATCGCCTTATCATCGTGCTAACTTGTACGAACACTTTATTGAAACGCTACAAAACTACAACGCATCACAAGGTAAAGAAGCATTAATTGCAGCAGGTTTACCGCAGCGTTTGTTTGTGTTTGGTATCTCATCATTACCCCCACGTTATTTGGATGCACTTGCCGCTATTGGTGAGCATATTGACGTGCATTTAATGTTTACCAACCCTTGTCGTTATTACTGGGGAGATATTCGCGATCATAAGCATCTTGCGCGATTAGCAGCAAAAAATCGAGTTAAGTTACGAGCTATCGAAAATAGTATTGATGAAGTATTGAGTGACTACAAAGATGATGATTTAACATCTTATGACGAGATGGTTGAAAAATTAAGTGGTAACAGTCTTCTAGCCTCAATGGGAAAACTGGGGCGTGATAATGTTTATTTATTATCCGGTATGAATGTAAATACAAACGATGATGGTTTTGTAGATATTGAGCCAGATAATTTATTGCATGCTATTCAATACGATATTCTTGAATTAATTGATCGTCAAAATGATGAGTTACTTGAATCTAGCGAGCATAAATTCCCCATTGCTGCAGATGATAACTCACTCTCTATTCATGCATGCCATAGCCCAATGCGTGAAGTGGAAGTGCTGCATGACAAACTCTTAGCCATGTTTGAGGCAAATCCTGATCTTAAGCCGCGCGACATTATCGTGATGGTGGCAGATATCAATGCCTACAGCCCTGCGATCCAAGCGGTATTTGGTAATGCGCCGGGTAACCGCTACATCCCATTCTCCATTTCAGACCGAACCGCAGAGCAAGAAAATCCAATCTTGCTGGCTTTTTTACGTCTGTTAACTCTACCTGATAGTCGCTGTCATGCTTCCGAATTGCTGGAACTATTAGAAGTGCCTGCGGTGATGAATAAGTTTGGTTTTGATAGCCAAAGCTTTGAGAAAGTAAAACAGTGGATAGAAGAAGCAGGGGTGCGTTGGGGCTTAGATCAGCACACATCGAGTCAATTTGACCTTCCTGAGCAGATGCAAAATACTTGGCTGTTTGGTATTCAGCGAATGTTACTGGGTTATGCCATGCCACATGATACGGGCTTGTTTGAAGGCATTTCTGCTTACGATCAAGTGCAGGGTATTGATGCAGAATTAGCAGGTCAGTTGGCAGGTTTTATTGATTGCTTAATTAGTTACCGTGAAGTGTTAGCGGAGCCACACACAGTCGCTGGTTGGTCAGACATATTAAATCAACTATTGGATGATTTCTTTGCTGTCGAGCTTGAAGGTGAATTAGTACTGAAATCGATCCGCGATAACGTACACCGCTTACAAGAGCAGCTTTCAGATGCAGGATATCAAACCGACATTACGCCAGCGGTGTTAACCCAATATTTACGAGATAAACTATCGGGCGAGCGAGTTAGCCAGCGTTTCCTTGCTGGGCAAGTAAACTTCTGTACCTTGATGCCAATGCGCTCGATCCCTTTTGATGTAGTGTGTTTGCTTGGCATGAATGACGGTGCTTACCCTCGTAACATTGCGCCTGAAGGGTTTGATTTAATGAATGGTCGTACTAAAGCAGGCGATCGTTCCCGTCGTGATGATGACCGTTACCTATTCTTAGAAGCATTGCTTTCTGCGCAGCAAACCTTATATATCAGCTATGTTGGACGCTCAATTCAAGATAACGCGGAGAAGATAGCTTCAGTCTTGGTTAGTGAGCTGGTGGAATATTGCCAGCAAGGTTACTGCCTTGAAGGTGATGAGCCATTAGCTGTTGATGAATCAGCAGAGAAGATTAAACAAAAACTGATTGAGCACCATCCATTAGTGCCATTTAGCCCAAGTGCGTTTACTGGCGAGAAAGGCAGTTATGCCATTGAATGGTTACCTGCAGCAGCTCGTGAAGGACAAGCGAGTCAGCCATTCCAACTTAGTGAATTACCACCAGAGCCAATTGCAGACGATCAGCAACAAGTGCTAGAGCTTGCCGAGCTACAACGTTTTTGGCGTTTGCCTGTACGTTATTTCTTTAACCGCCGTTTGAAAGTTTACTTTGAGCCACCAATGGGCTTGCTTGAAGATGATGAGCCATTTGTGCTTAATCAGCTAGAAAGCTATCACATCAAAAATGATCTATTAGGTCTATTACTTGATGCCAAAATGACGAACCAAGATCCCGATCAGATCTTTAGTCATTTTGCACAAGAGCAAAAAGCTGCAGGTCGATTACCTGTGGCGGCATTTGGTGAAATTGACTTAGATGCTAGCCGATCTTCAGTTGGGGAGTTGGTCGATAAGATCGAGCCTTTGGTGCATGCGCCATTAGCGGATCAAGAAGTGGGTCTTCGCTTTGACGTTAATGGTCATCCTATTTTGCTACAAGGCTGGTTAAAGCAGCGTTATCAATCAGGTTTAATGCGTTTTCGTAGCGGTAAAGTGCGCTCGGTGGATTTATTGGCGGCTTGGTGTGATCACCTGTGTTTAGCCATTAGCCAACCTCAAGCAATGCAAAAAACACATCTGATTGGCACCGATAAATACCTTATTCTTCATCCAATTGATGCAGAAACTGCAAAGCGTTACCTACAAGAATTAATCGAGCTTTACTATCAAGGTTTAAATCAGCCATTGGCATATTTCCCGAAAACGGCACATGCAGGTATTCAAGCTTGTGTTGATAAACAAGGTAATTGGAAAGATGACGAACTGACGGTTGAAAAAGCTTACGACAAGATGGCGGGTTGTTTTAACGATGGTTATCTTTTTGCTGGTGAAGGTGCTGATGAGTACATCAATCGCGTGTGGACACATTGGGATGATGAGCTTGCGCAAACCAGTTATGTATTGGCATTGAAAGTGTTACAAGCGGCAGTGCTAAACAGTGAAGAAGTGAAGCAGGAATAGAGAGAGTAGTGTGGCCGCCAGCAAATCATTATTAATTGTAGGGTGTTCGCTGTACGGCCACCGATCCAGAGGTGACCAAGTTTCTGGCGCAGATACTAACTAACCGCTGTAAGACAAACCGTGAGTAAGTTCTCACAATATTAGAATAAAACAGGATTTGATCGTTTAATCTTCGCTTATAAGTGTTTGATCACATTAGTGATGTGAGCAAGATCACCTTGAAATAACAATGATCATTTTAGCGTTCAAATTTGATGATATGGGACAAGTAAAATCATGACGGCACAAACGCAGACCAACATTTTGCAGCCAATGGCGTTCCCACTGCATGGCACCCGTTTAATTGAAGCCTCAGCGGGTACGGGTAAAACCTTCACCATTGCCAGTTTATACCTTCGTTTATTGTTAGGTCATGGCTGCGTACAAACACGCCACGCTACAGAGCTTACGGTTGATCAGATCCTTGTGGTGACCTTTACAGAGGCGGCAACGGCTGAGCTGCGTGATCGTATTCGCGCACGTATCCATGATGCTCGACTCGCTTTTAGCCGAGGTGTTAGTCACGATCCTGTCATTGAGCCGTTGTTATCTGAATACCCAGATCATAAAGCGGCCGCGAATATTTTATTGCAGGCTGAGCGCCAAATGGATGAAGCGGCGATTTATACCATTCATGGTTTCTGTCAGCGTATGTTGACTCAAAATGCGTTTGAATCAGGCTGTCGTTTCAACAATGAATTTGTAACCGATGAAAGCCAGCTAAAAAGCTTGGTGGTGGCTGACTATTGGCGAAGCCATTTCTATCAATTACCTTGCTCGCTGGCATCACAAATTCGTGATTTATGGTCATCGCCAGCAGCTTTATTAAAAGATATCGGTAATAGCTTAACCGATGCACCAGTCAAATTATCTGTCTCAGCCATGACGGCGGACTTAGAGCAGTTACACCAACAGAACCTTGAGCGCATTAATGGCTTTAAGACGTTGTGGAAAGAGCACTTTGCTGATTTAGAAGCGTTAATTGCCAACTCTGACGTGAATAAGCGCAGCTATACCAAAAAGAGTTTACCCACTTGGTTAGCACAGGTAAATGAGTGGGCAAATGCAGCCACCGATAGCTATGAGCTACCTGATAAGTTAGATAAGTTTTCACAGCGAGTATTAATCGAGAAAACCCCGAAAGGTGAAGCACCGCAACATAGTGTGTTTGTAGCTATCGATGACTTGATTGATAACCCAGCAACGTTACGGGATCCATTATTAGCTCATGCGATTGAACGCTGTCGCACGCTACTCGCTCAAGCCAAAGCACATAAAGGCTGGTTATCGTTTGACGATCTTCTTACTCAGTTAGGTGCTGCGATCGAGCATGATCAAGATGATCTGCTGGCAAGTAAGATCCGCAGTCAATATCCGGTGGCGATGATCGACGAATTCCAAGATACTGACCCCTTGCAATACGGTATTTTCAGCGCCGTTTATAAAGATCATCCTGAGTGTGGTTTGTTTATGATCGGTGATCCGAAGCAGGCGATTTATGCTTTTCGTGGTGCTGATATTTTTACCTATATTCAAGCTCGTCGACAGGTTCAAGATCATTACACGCTAGGCACAAACTGGCGTTCGACAGCCGATATGATCGCCTCTGTGAATAGTGTGTTTGCCCATCCCAACAGTCCGTTTATTTACGATCAAGACATTACCTTTGAACCTGTTGGTCATAGCCCTAAAGCGCCAGAGCGAAGCTGGTGGCTCAATGGCGAAAAACAGCACGCGTTAACTTTCTGGCTGCAAGATAATGATGAGGGTAAACCTGTTACCAAAGGTGAATATGAATCTACTATGGCGCAGGCAACCGCAGCGCAAATTCAGCATATTCTTGAGCGCTCACAACAAGGGCAAGGCTACTTTTTAGATAAAGAAGGTGGTGAAGCTAAAGCTATGAAAGCGGGTGATATTGCGGTACTGGTGCGCACTGGTCGTGAAGGCAAGTTAGTGCGAGAAGCGCTAGCACGCCAAGGCATTGCCAGTGTGTATTTATCAAATCGTGATAGTGTGTTTTCAACCGCAGAAGCGGCAGATGTTCAACGTTTACTGCAAGCAGTATTAACCCCTGAAGATGATCGCGCGCTACGATCAGCATTAGCGTCTGGTTTATTTGCGTTAACAGCGATTGAGCTTGATACCCTTAATAACGATGAGAACGAATGGGAAATTGCGGTAAATAGCTTTAAACAATATCGTCAGCAATGGCAAAAGCGCGGCGTGATGCCGATGCTGCGCAGCGTCATGGCGAAAAATAATATCGCTGAGCGTTTGTTAGTTGAAGAAGGCGGTGAGCGTCGTTTAACGGATTTACTGCATATTGGCGAATTGCTGCAAGAAGCCAGCCAAACCTTAGACAGTGATTACGCATTGCTACGTTGGTTAGCTGAAAATGTGGCAGAGCCAAACGGTAATTCTGATGAGCAAATTTTACGTTTGGAATCAGAGCGTAACTTGGTGCAAATCGTCACTATCCATAAATCAAAAGGTTTGGAATATGATCTGGTGTTTATGCCGTTCGTGTGTAGCTTCCGTGCCGTTGATAACAAAGGTGAAGTGAAATATCACGATGAAGCCGAGAATGTAACGATTTTAGATATCACCAAGCATGAAGACTCGGTTGTTAAAGCAGATAAAGAGCGCTTAGCTGAAGACTTACGTTT
This sequence comes from Photobacterium leiognathi, assembly GCF_030685535.1. NCBI lineage: Bacteria > Pseudomonadati > Pseudomonadota > Gammaproteobacteria > Vibrionales > Vibrionaceae > Photobacterium > Photobacterium leiognathi. Next base: position 593,537 of record NZ_CP131601.1, read on the forward strand.
GATTTACGTAGCTCTGACCCGTGCGGTATACGGTTGTTTTGTGGGTATGGCGCTAGGTTCGAAATGGTCGTAGTACCAAAGAGCCAACGGGACTGCATAAATCAGCCATGGGTTATTTAATTCAAAATGGCGAAGAGTGTGGTGTGGCTGCGTTAGAGCTTGCACTGGCGAAGTTATCTGAAACTCAACCAACGATTACCATTGAAGAGCCACCTGTGCTCCCTGAAGATAAATGGGAAGCACTGGATGAGCAAAGCCAAGCATTAACCCGTCGTGAGTTTGAACGTCAGATTGAACGTAACTGGTGGATGACCAGTTATTCCAACTTGGTAAAACAAGGGCATCAAGCACACCATGACAGTAGCTTAGATTTGCCAGACTTTGATATTGATTCAGTCCAAACGGATGCGCTTCAAAATGATGGTTCAGAAAGCCCTGATGCCGAGGTTGAGTTAGAGCCTGAATACTCCATTTATACTTTCCCTCGTGGTGCGCGTCCGGGTACGTTTTTGCATACCGTGTTTGAAGAGATTGAATTTACTCGTCCTGTTGATAGCCCTGAAACAGTCGCCAAATTAACCGAGTTGCTTGAGTTGGAGCATTATGAATTGGCGTGGCTACCTGTATTGCAGCAGCTAATTCAAGATGTGCTCAATTGTGCGCTTGATGGTGAGCAATTGTTGCTGGCAGAAAAAACGCCACAACAACGCTTAACGGAAATGGAGTTTTTACTGCCAATTGAAATGCTGCAATCACCACTACTGAACAAAGTGATCGCGAAACATGATTCCATTTCCGCCAAAGCGGGTGAATTAGGGTTTAGCTCAGTGAGTGGGATGCTAAAAGGCTTTATCGACTTGGTGTTTGAGCATCAAGGCAAATACTACGTACTTGACTGGAAATCGAATTATCTGGGTGATGATCCGCAAGTCTATCGTGGCGAGCAGTTAGTGGAAGCGATGCGTGATCACCGCTACGACTTGCAGTACCAAATTTATGCCTTAGCACTGCAACGTTTCTTACGTAGTCGTATTCCTAATTATGATTACGACACCCATTTTGGTGGCGTGTATTACTTGTTCTTACGTGGTATTCAGGCGGGTAGCGACAGTGGTATTTTCCATGCGAAACCATCGCAAGCACTATTAGATGAACTGGATTTATTAATTGATGGAGCATTACCTCATGCTTAAACGACTACAAGCGTTAACTAAACAAGGTGTGTTACGTCAGCTTGATTACCAGTTCGCCAAATTCGTTGCTTATCACAGCCCTGCTGAACAAGCTGATTTAGCGGCATTGGTGGCAGCAATTGCTAGTAACGAGCTAGGTAAGGGGCATGTGTGTGTGATGTTAGATAAAATCACACCGCAACGATTATTGGGCTTGCCGTCTCGTGTGGCTATTGAGCTTTTAGATGGCATGCCTGAGCCATCGTCATGGGCGGAGTTACTCACTAAGTTTACTGTTGTTTCGACAGTAAAAGCTGGCAATGTTGAAGCTACGCCTTTAGTGATTGAGCATGGCCGTTTGTACTTAAGCCGTTACTGGCAATTTGAACAAACGGTTGCCGCTAAGATTTTATCGATGGCAAAAAATGCAGGTAATCAACAGCAGATATTTAATCCAGAGCAGCTAACCGAGATGCATCAAGCGTTAGATAGTTTGTTCCCTGTTTCTTATGGCTATCTGTTCGAAGCGTTGTCCAACGCTGACACGCCGCAAGCTCGTCAAACACTAGTTTGTGACATGCTTGATATTGTTAAACCTGAATCGCTGGATTGGGTGAGTATCGATACTGTTTTAAGTTCGGCAAAACAACAAACCGATTTAGCGCAGCTTGATGGTTTGATCCCATTCGATGTGTGTTTGAACTGGCAGAAAGTGGCTGCAGCCGTGGCGTTAACCCGTCAATTTGCGGTGATTTCAGGCGGTCCAGGTACCGGTAAAACCACCACGGTCGCAAAACTGTTAGCGGCACTGGTGATGCAAGCAGGTGATGAGCACATCCCTAATATCATGCTGGTTGCACCAACAGGTAAAGCGGCGGCAAGACTGACAGAATCGATCAGTTCAGCGGTTAAATCACTGCCTATCGAAAAGTCGGTAAAAGAGCGTATTCCTACTCAATCGAGCACGATTCACCGTCTATTAGGGGCGATTCCGGGGCGTGTTGAGTTTCGTCATCATAAAGAAAATCCACTGCACCTTGATGTGCTGGTGGTCGATGAAGCCTCAATGGTCGATTTACCTATGATGGCGCGCTTACTAGATGCAATGCCAGCTGGCGCAAAACTGATTTTATTAGGTGATAGAGATCAGCTGGCATCAGTTGAAGCGGGTGCTGTGTTAGGTGATATCTGCTCGTTTGCAAACCAAGGTTATAGTGGCTCACAAGGTCAGGTATTAAGCCAATTAACAGGCTATGACTTACATAGCACTTCGTTAGATTTAAGCTTAGTAGCAGATTGTTTGTGTATGCTACAAAAGAGTTATCGCTTCCATTCCCAATCAGGTATTGGTCAGTTAGCGAAGGCAATCAATAGTGGCCGCCCTGCGCTGGTGGATAAAGTATGGCAGCAAGGCTTTAAAGATATCCATCACTATGCGTTATCAACTGAAAGTTATCAGTCGATGATCAATCAGGTTACGACCTTCTATTTTGATTATCTGGATGCGATTGCCGAGCAACGTGAGCCCAAAGTGGTATTAGATGCGTTTGCCAACGTGCGTTTGCTGTGTGCATTACGTGAAGGTGATTTTGGTGTAGCTGGCTTAAATTACCGAATTGAAAAAGAGTTAACGCATCGCGGTAAGATCAATCCGGGGGATGATACTTGGTATCAAGGTCGTCCGATTATGATCACTCGAAATGATCACGCTGTCGGTTTGTATAACGGTGATATTGGTATCACCATGTTAGAGCCAGAAACAGAAGCGGTTGACGGTATTCGCCGTTTAAAAGTGTATTTTGAAATGCCCGATGGCACGATCCGTGGTTTCTTACCAAGTCGTATTCCTGATCATGAAGTGGTGTTTGCAATGACGATCCACAAATCGCAAGGTTCGGAATTTGCCGATACTGTGATGGTGTTACCACATGACTTTACGCCAATTTTAACTCGAGAGCTGATTTACACCGGTATTACCCGTGCAAAAGCAAGACTGTATTTGTATGCACAACCGGATGTGATTCGTCGAAGTGTGCAAGTGCGTACTGAACGTGCCAGTGGTTTATCTGAGTTATTGGTTTAGTATCGTTTTCCTCAAAGTATTATGAATAAAAAACGCCAGCATAACCGCTGGCGTTTTCTTTGGGCTTATTCGTATTACTTGAACATATCGAGTAACCAGTAGCTAACTGGGTTATCTGGACATTGGTAAGGACCACATTCAAGGAAAGTTGAAACAACGTTGATCAAGACAGCGACGATCGCCAAGATACAAACAAATTTACCAAATTTATTCATTTGGTAGTTTTCGCTTGTCCAGTCCTTATTCCATAGCATCAACAGTAGTGCAACACCCGCAATCGTCATACCGAAGATCACAAATGCCCACGTGTAGTAGTGCATACCTAAAATAGGGCTACCAAAACCAGGCGTACCTGGAATAACGTGTAGTGATACTTGGCGAAGCGCGGTCGCTGCGCCAAATAACGCACCAACGAGTATAACACCGTAGTGGCGTTGCTGTGTGCCGTAAACCACGTTTAGCATGAAGCCGAACATGACCATCACAAAGCCAAGGCGCTGCAATAGACACAATGGGCAAGGCAATTCATTCCAAGCAACTTGTAATACGGAGCCCATGAGCAGTACAAAAGTAATGCCTAGTAGACCAAGTGTGTTGAGCAAGGTTACGTGTTTATTATTCATTCTTTATCGCCCCCGTTATAACAAAATGGATAGGGTGTCGGTTGCGTGGTGATTAAACCAGTACAGACCCAGAACGACAGAGATTGCGAAAAACGCATAACCCATGCTTTTTTTACCAATGAACGCCGTGACCATGGCGATCAAAAGTAATAAGAAAATTAAACTCATCATAAGCTGCTTTACTTACCTTTGCTTTATACTTTCTGTAATAATTATGTGTTGAGCGGTTGTTCTATAAGTTATAGAAGCGGGAAAGTATATTGCCAACAATGACTGGTTTGTTAATTTATTGTCATTTATTTGAGTTTTGTTATCAGGATCTTTGATCTTCTTTGGTAATTGTATAGTGCTTTTTTAGCCATCGGCAGCCTTTCAACATCACACTCAGAGAATCCTTGCTCTCTGAACCAATGTAAACTTCTCGTAGTTAGCACAAATAAATGTTCTAGTTTTTGTTGGCGAGCCTGTTGGCAAAGCTCATTTAATAACAGTACGCCTCGGTTACCATCTCTGTAGTCAGGATGAATGGCAACACAAGCCATTTCTGCCATTTTCTCATCGGGGAAGGGGTAGAGGGCGGCACAACCAATGATTAAGTTATCACGTTCAACGATGGTGAATTGGGTGATCTCTTGCTCTAGTTGTTCTCGTGAACGTCGAACTAAAATGCCATCTTGTTCTAGAGGCTGAATTAAATCAAGAATACCGCCAATGTCGTTAATATTGGCGCGACGTACTTTTTCGGCACTTGCCATCACGATTTGGGTACCAATGCCATCAACAGAAAACAGCTCTTGAATTAATGCGCCATCTTCTTTGTAACTGACTAAATGACTGCGAGGCACACCTGCTCGACATGCGCTAATTGCGCCACGAAGAAAACGCCCCGTGCCACAATCTTGAGCCCGTTCATCAATCAGGTTTTGTAGGATTTCATCGGCTTCATTAGGTAATAGCTCAGAGATCACTTCGCTATTGTCATCGAGAACACCAAGCTCAGAGCAAAAGCCAATCAACTTGTCGGCCTTTAAGCGAATAGCCACTTGGGTCGCAACTTCCTCTGAGGTGAGGTTAAAGCATTCACCTGTTACCGAACTGGCGATCGGGCCAAGTAAAACAATGGAGCCTTGTTCAAGCTGACGCTTAATCGCATCCGTATCAATCCGACGTATTTTTCCGCTGTGGCAATAATCAATCCCGTCATCAATCCCTAGCGGTTGGGCAACAATAAAGTTGCCACTAATGATATTGATTTGTGCGCCAGCCATTGGTGTATTGTGGAGTCCCATTGAAAAACGCGCAGTAATATCTAATTGCAGTTGCCCCGCAGCTTGCTTAGCTATCTCAAGGGAACGTTCGTCAGTAATGCGGATCCCTTTATGATAAGGAGAATAACAATCTTGCTCTGCAAGTAATGCACTAATTTGCGGGCGAGCACCATAGACAATCACGATTTGAATGCCTAGGCTATTAAGTAAGGCGATATCGTTGACGATATTACTGAAGTTGGGATCGGCAAAGGCTTCACCGCCAACCATGATCACCATCGTCTTCCCAACATGGGCATTTAAATAAGGTGCTGACTGTCTAAATCCTTTAACCAGCGGCGTACTACGTCTTTTCACTATCTGACATCCATGTACAAAAAAGTTATATGGATAAAGTAAATTAATTTGTCAATTTGTACAGTCTTAAAGTGATAGTATTTACCAAGATGTTACGTTGGTAATTAGGTATTTACATTGAGACGTCATACTTAATCTAACCATAAGATTATTCTGGAGATGAAGATTGGATAAAGCCCAATTATCACAAGATAATATGACGACTCAGCCAACTAAGCGTTCGCATGTCATTATGCTGCTTTGTTTATTAATCGGTGGGTTAGTGCTAGCTGGGGTGTTTGTCTCTAAACATTCATTATCGAATCTATTTCAGCCTGCGTCATCGGTTGGGATCTATGGTCATTGGCAAGAACATGATGTCGCAAAATATGCCGCTGATAGTTTCGAAATCGGCCCTTTAGGGATTTATCATCAAAACCGCTTAGTGACGACGACGTATGAATGGGACGGTCAAACGCTCAGTTATCGTTTAGGCGGGGAGCTATACAGCTATATTTATGTAAAAAACACCTTTATCCGTCAGCAACCCGCGCACTATATTTCGACTTTTTTACGAACACCTCTATCATTAAATCAGTTTTAGTAGCTCGTGAATGGAACTTTGCTTGAGGGCTATTTGTCTCATGAGTTCAGCCGTCTGTGGGGTGCCACCGAGACAGTGCTGAATAACGTTATTGATTTGTTGTTGAGGAACCCCCTCGCTGGTTAAATTTCGTATCCATTGATATTCAATAGCATTGGGATCTAACAAAGTATCTTTGCCAACTTTAAGTGGTACTTGCATCTCTTTATGTCCTTATGAGTGCGATATTTTTATTATAAATTTGTAAGTTGTGTATTTTTTGTGACGCTTTTATTAAATCTGTTGAGTGTGACAAAAATATGACACTTATTGAATTATAGATAAAATAAATATCCTCCTTATTTACATGGAAATGCAGACACTTCAATGACATTTAGATACAAATATGGTTTAAGATTATGACGTTATATGGCTTGGGCTTTGTTACTATTGCCGTTATAAATGCATATTCATCTTCTTGGCTATATCGCTTTTTTAAATTTTTATAGGCTTATCTATCGTGTTACGTAAAGCAACAATCGCTCTTATTCTATTTGGCTTGGCAGGTTGTGCATCTGATGATGCAGTGAAACTTAATGAACCAGCTGAAATTCAAAAAAATCCACTTGCGCATCAATATCTTGGTAATTACTTCTCACATGTTTTAAATCGTGTCTCAACGATTAAATCAGATAAGCCTCGTGATTACACAACGTTTGCACCGCAAGCTGAAATGGTAGTGACACGCTCACCATCGATGGCGCGTAAATATGGCCCGTTATACAAGCAACTAGAAAAGTGGATCAGTGCTGGTGGTGATCCAAGTAAATTGTCTAGCTACGGTATTGAAGCGGCTCAAATGGGCGGTGGTGATAACCGTGGTAACGTGATGTTCACTGGTTACTATTCACCTGTTATTGAACTTCGTCATACACCTAATGCAGAGTTTCGTTACCCTGTATATGCAATGCCTAAGTGTAATGGTCGTTGCCCATCTCGCGCAGAAATTTATAACGGCGCGTTAAAAGGTAAGGGCTTGGAGTTAGGTTACAGCAAATCTATGCTAGATATTTTCATGATGGAAGTACAAGGCAGTGGTTTTGTGCATTATGAAGATAACGATCAACTAGAGTATTTTGGTTACAACGGCAAAAACGGTCACCGTTATGTAAGTATTGGTCGTGTGCTGATTGATCGTGGTGAAGTGCCTAAAGAAAAAATGTCACTAAAAGCGATTCAAGAATGGGTATCGACGCACAGTGAATCACAAGTACGTGAACTACTAGAGCAAAACCCATCGTTTGTTTTCTTTAAGCCACATAAGAGTTTAGATGTAAAAGGTAGCGCAGGTATTCCATTGCTAGCCAATGCCGCTGTTGCAGCTGATCGTAAGTACATTCCTATGGGCTCTGCGCTACTTGCAGAAGTACCTGAGCTTGATGCACAAGGTCACTGGACTGGTAAACACGTTTTACGCCTGTTACTTGCGCTAGACACAGGTGGTGCTGTGAAGAAAAACCACCTCGATCTTTACCACGGTATGGGTAAGCAAGCAGGTACTGATGCTGGTCACTACAAGCACTTTGGTCGTGTATGGCGTTTAGGCTTAGAAGGGACTGCAACTCAAGACCCTTGGCTTAAGCCATAGTTCGGTACTGTTAGAAAGCATTACCAACAAGCTTGAGTGATGCTAACAACTGGACAATCTTATTAAGAGTGCGTATAAAAACGCACTCTTTCTTTATCCATCCATCATCTCTGTGAAGAAGTACTATGCGCGAACTTGATACTCCAGCATCTGATAGTTACAACCAACGTTTTGGCGGCACACGTCGTTTATACGGCAATAGCGAAGTAGAAATCCTTCGTGCAGCACACGTGTGTGTGATCGGTATTGGTGGTGTAGGTTCATGGGCAGCAGAAGCGTTGGCGCGTTCAGGTATTGGTGAGCTGACGTTGATTGATATGGATGACGTGTGTGTGACTAACATTAACCGTCAGATCCATGCCATGACAGGTACGGTAGGGAAAAGTAAAATCGAAGTGATGGCAGAGCGTATTCAGTTGATCAACCCTGAGTGTAAGGTCAATTTGATTGATGATTTCATCACTCCTGATAACCAAGCAGAATACCTATCAAAAGATTTTGATTACGTGCTGGATGCGATTGATAGCATGAAGCCAAAAGCGGCACTGCTGTCTTACTGTAAAAGTAATAAAATTAAAGTGATCACCACTGGCGGTGCGGGTGGTCAGATGGATCCTACTCAAATTCAAATCGCAGATTTAACCAAAACAATTCAAGATCCATTAGCGAAGAAATTGCGTGATACGCTGCGTCGTCATCATAACTTCCCGAAAAATCCAAAGCGTAAGTTTGGTATTGATTGTGTGTTCTCAACAGAGCAATTGAAGTACCCACAAGCTGATGGTTCGGTATGTGCTGTGAAAGCAACTGCAGAAGGACCGAAGCGTATGGATTGTGCTAGCGGTTTTGGTGCTGCCACGGTAGTCACTGCAACCTTTGGTTTTGTTGCGGTATCGCAGATCTTACGTAAGCTGATTGAGAAACATAAAAAGTAATGCTTTGGCTTAATAGATACTGCATCGAAAAGATTTTCAAATAGCAAAAAGCGGATCCGATGATCCGCTTTTTTGTATTTAGCTTTCTATAATTTGCTTTAGCAATTAAGCAGTTTAGTTAGCTAATTGCTTAATTTGTTCAACAATGGCTTTTAAGCCGTTACCACGAGAAGGGCTTAAATGAGCAATTAAGCCTAGCGAGTCAAAGTAACCATCGATATCAAACTCACGGATCTCAGTGCTTGTTTTACCGTGATAAGCGGCTAGTACGAGGGTAATTAATCCACGCACAATTCGCGCATCGGAATCTGCTTGAAAATAAAAGCGATCATCAACTTGCTGGTGGCGAAGCCACACTTGCGATTCACAACCACTTACTTTCAATTGCTCATCTTTGTCTTCTTCTGCCATTACAGGCAATTTCTTACCTAGTTGGATCACAGCACGGTAGCGATCTTCCCAGCCAGAAGCCGTTTGCATTTGAGCCACGATATCAGCCGTTGTAATGTCGGTGCCGAAAGGGTGAGAAGGAAGCGTAAGTTCAGCCATAATGTTCAATCCAGATAACGCATTAAAGTAAGTCACAAGCTTTGTGTAGTGCTGCAATGAAGCGTTCTACATCTTGCTCGGTATTATAAAGGGCTAATGATACTCGTAATGTCCCTGTTAAGCCTAGCGCATCAAGCATAGGATGAGCACAATGATGCCCAGCACGTAGCGCGATATTTTGCTGATCAAGCAAGGTCGCAATATCTTGATGATGGACGCCATCGACCACAAAAGAGAATAAGCTGGCCTCTGGCTGCAAGCCAACAATACGCAGGTCATCAATGCCTTTAATGCCATCAATCGCTTGTTGGCGAAGCTTGGCGATGTGTTGTTCAGCGCCTTTACGATCAAGATTATTTAACCAGTTTATCGCAGCGGCTAAAGCGAGGCTGCCTGCGACATTAGGTGTACCTGCTTCAAATTTTCCCGGTAGCGCGGCGAAAGTTGTGCCGCCAAAAGAGACTTTTTCCACCATTTTACCGCCACCGTGCCAAGGCGGCATAGCTTCAAGTAAGGCTTGTTTACCATAAAGCACGCCGATACCCGCTGGCGCATAAATTTTATAGCTAGAGAAAACATAGAAATCTGCATCTAGCGATTGCACATCCACATTTTCATGAGCAATCCCTTGAGCACCATCAATCACAGCGATGGCATTGTGCTGATGAGCAGCATTTATAATGTCTTCAATTGGGTTACGTGTGCCAGTGACATTGGTAATGTGCGCGACAGCAACTATCTTGGTGTTATCAGAGAGTAGTGTATAGAACGCATCCATATCTAAAGTGCAGTCTGGATGCATCGGGATTTTCACCACTCGAGCGCCTGTTTCTGCTGCAATCATCTGCCAAGGCACGATATTGGCGTGGTGCTCTAGCTCACTGACAAGGATTTCATCACCAACTTGCAGGTTTGCTCGACCGTATGTTTGGGCAATTAAATTTAATGCTTCAGTAGCACCACGCGTCCAAATAATTTCTTTACTGCTTGCAGCACCAATAAAGTCTTTAACCGTTTCACGGGCTTGCTCAAATCGTAATGTGGCATTCGCCGTTAGGCTATGGCTGCCGCGATGTACATTGGCATTGTAACCACGGTAGTACTCAGTAAGGGTATCGATCACAACCGCTGGCTTTTGTGCGGTAGCTGCACTATCTAAATACACAGGAGGTAGCTCACCGTCAGCATGTTGTAATGCTGGAAATTGAGCCAAAATGGTTGATATATCGAATTGAGTCGTCATGGTCGTTCACATTACTGAAATTTGAACAGCGGATCATGCTAAGAAATGGTCTTCAGAGCAAGTGATGATGGTTTTTAATTGATAAAAAAATAGCACTGCGTTGGGGCGCAGTGCTAACAATAGCTTTGACAGGAAAGTCAAAAATACAGGAAGTAAAGGATGGAAATTCCATCCATCCGGAATGATCCGGACAATATGCAAACACAACATGCAATGTTGATAAGCTGGTTAGCCAGAGGGCAAAAAACAGATGGTTAACTCAACATTGCGGGAGGAATAATAGGGTTTCTCTAGCAGTTGAACAATGGACAATTTATAATGTTCAGGATTAAAAAAACTAATGTATTAAATAGTCGAGAAAAGTATGTCTAGACGTTTACCCCCGCTCAACTCATTAAAGGTATTTGAAGCGGCAGCAAGGCACTTGAGTTTTACTCGTGCGGCAGAAGAATTATTTGTCACACAAGCTGCAGTTAGCCATCAAATTAAAGCGTTAGAGGAATTTTTAGGATTAAAACTATTCCGAAGACGTAACCGTTCTTTGCTATTAACTGAAGAAGGACAGGGGTATTTTCTCGATATTAAAGATATTTTCTCTGCCATTTCAGATGCTACCGATAAGGTGTTAGAGCGAGGCTCAAAAGGTGCACTTACCATTAGTTTACCTCCAAGTTTTGCTATCCAATGGTTAGTGCCGCGTTTAACTGATTTTAATGAACAACATCCAGATATTGACGTGCGTATTAAAGCGGTCGATTTAGATGAAGGTTCACTGACCGATGATGTCGATGTGGCGATTTATTACGGTCGAGGCAATTGGCCGGGACTTCGTGCTGATAAGCTGTATCAAGAATTTATGATGCCAGTGTGTTCACCTATGCTGTTAATGGGAAATAAATCACTACATAGCCTTGATGATTTGAAGTTTCATACTTTATTGCATGATACCTCGCGTAAAGAGTGGAAGAACTATGTTCGCCATTACAACATTTCCGGCGTTAACGTAAACCAAGGTCCGATCTTCAGTCACTCGACCATGGTGTTACAAGCTGCAGCACACGGTCAGGGTATTGCGCTTGGTAATAATGTATTAGCACAACCCGAGCTAGAAGCCGGGCGTTTAGTGTGTCCATTTGATGAAGTGCTGGTGAGTAAGAACGCATTCTATTTTGTCTGCCAAGAGCGCCAAGCAGAGACTGGACGTATTCAAATTTTTAGAGATTGGGTATTAGCCAAAGCCCGTCGTGAGCAGGAGGACATGCCTGATGTCGAACTTAGCCAGTGAATACATGATCAATGAGCCACAATCAGGCACTGCGATAGCGACTTTTTTGTTTGCACATGGCGCAGGAGCAGGTATGGATCATAGCTTTATGACAGCCGTTGCCGAAGGGTTAGCCAAGCACGATATTCGTGTGGTTCGGTTTAATTTTCCTTATATGGTGAAACGGGGTGAAGACGGTAAAAAGCGTCCGCCCGATCGTCAGCCAAAACTGCTACTCGACTTCCAGCGCCATATTGAAAACTTTGCAGATAACGCGTTAGTGATTGGTGGTAAATCCATGGGCGGCAGAATGGCAAGTTTGATGGTAACGGACATTGCCGCTGAAAGCCCTGACGTCGAAAACTGTGCGACAAAAGTTAATGGTGTGGCGTGTTTAGGCTTTCCGTTTCATCCGCCAGGTAAGCCTGAAAACTTTCGCGGTGATCATTTAAAAACCATATCAACGCCAACGCTGATTTTACAGGGTGAGCGCGATACGTTTGGTACTAAAGCAGAAATGGCTGAATGGACGTTTTCACCTCAAGTAGACATTGCTTTCTTGCCTGATGGCGATCATAGCTTTAAACCGCGTAAAGCCTCGGGGTATACCGAAGCGCAAAACATTGAAACAACAGTAGTGCAGCTAGCTCGTTTTATTAAGGAAACCTGTAATGGCTAACGGATTGGAAAACCGCACCCGTTGGATACTGTTTATCGCAGCGATCAGTGGTGCATTAACGGTAGGGCTAGGCGCGTTTGCCGCACATGGTTTAAAGCACCATTTATCACTGTATTTATTGGATGTGTTTAAAACTGGCGTCCAGTATCAGGCTTGGCACACCTTAGCGTTACTCGGTTGTGGAATATTGACACGCTTTTTGTCGTCAAAAGCTGTATTATACGCCGCTCTGTTTTTCGCCATTGGTATAATTTGCTTTAGTGGCAGCTTATATGCGTTGGCATTAACAGGCATTAAGTGGTTTGGTCCCATCACGCCGATGGGCGGAGTATGTTTTATTATTGGCTGGGTAATGCTTGCAATCGCTACCTGGCGTTCAGCTTGAGGGTTCCAACGTGAATCATGTTTTATTGTATTGTCGTCCTGGCTTTGAAAAAGAATGTGCAGGTGAAGTTCAAGACAAAGCAAATGCGCTGGAATTGTTTGGTTTCCCTCGGGTAAAAAACAATTCAGGCTACGTATTGTTTGAATTCTACCAAGCTGGTGATGCGGATAAGTTCATCCAACAACAGCCGTTCTCACAGCTTATTTTCGCACGTCAAATGTTTGCTTCATCGCAAATGCTAACCGATCTTCCAGCAGATGATCGTATCTCACCGATTCTTGAAGCGATTGGTGATGATGTGCCGAAATGTGGCGATCTACGTGTTGAAACGCCAGATACGAACGAAGCAAAAGAGCTATTAAAGTTCTGCCGTAAGTTTACTGTGCCACTACGCCAAGCCATGCGTAAGCGTGAGATCTTATATACGAAAGACAACAGCAAAAAACCAGTGCTACATGTTTGTTTTGTTGCACCGGGTTGTTGTTTCGTCGGTTACTCTTACAGCTCGAATAACTCACAGTTCTTCATGGGTATTCCACGTTTAAAATTCCCAGCTGATGCACCAAGCCGTTCAACGCTAAAATTGGAAGAAGCTTTCCATGTATTTATTCCACGCAATGAGTGGGATGAGCGTTTAGCACCGGGCATGTGGGGTGTGGACTTAGGTGCGTGTCCTGGTGGTTGGACATACCAATTGGTGAAGCGCTCTATGTTCGTTCACGCCATTGATAATGGTTTAATGGCACAAAGCCTTATGGATACAGGCCAAGTTAAACACCACGCGGTTGATGGTTTTAAGTTTGAGCCACCGCGTAAGAACGTAACTTGGATTGTATGTGATATGGTTGAAAAGCCAGCACGTGTTGCGCACTTAATGGGTGAGTGGTTAATTAAAGCATGGGCTAAAGAAGCACTGTTTAACTTAAAACTACCAATGAAAGGCCGTTACGATGAAGTGCTGCAAGATATTGAAAATCTGAAAGTCTTCCTGATCCAAAACGGTGTGAAGTTTAAGCTTCAAGCGAAGCATCTTTACCATGATCGTGAAGAAATCACGGTTCACATTCAGCGTTTAGATACACGCTCTCCACACTAATGCCGTGGATTGAATAGATAGCAAAACGCCACTGGCTAGTGATAGTCAGTGGCGTTTTTTGTATCTATTGTTTTATTTTACGCTTGCGGTACGTGGTAGCGAATATCTTGCAGGTTAAACCCTAATGCTAAATCTGTTTTTAAGCTTGATGCTGCTTTACTGGCAAGCGCTATTTCATGATTACCATCAATTTTCTTTTTCCACTTAGCTGGTAAGTCATCAGCAGCAAGGATCGCCTCTAAATTTGGATAAAGCTGTAATAATTCCACTGCCGCTTTCGGCCCTATACCTGTAATACCTGGAATTTTACTTGAGCTAATACCAGCTAATCCCCAGTAGTCAGTCAGCTTATCGGGAGCGACACCGTATTCTTTTTCGATAAAGGCACTATCTAGCCAACGCTCTTGGAAATAATCCCGAATACGCAATGTAGGTTGCAGCAGTTGGCAGTAACCTTTATCGGTTGAAATGATGGTGACTTGTTCACCACGAGAAGCGACTTTGAGCGCAAGGGTGGCAACGAGATCGTCGGCTTCATCGCCATCAGATAATAGAGAATCAATCCCCATATTCATAAATGCATCTTGAATAATGTCCATGCCCGTCATGAGCTCATCAGGCATTGGCTTTCTGCCTTCTTTATAATGCGGGAGGATTTCTGCACGCCAGCCGCGATCGTCACCATGATGATCGAACACAGCGACGATATGGGTAGGTTGGCTGATCTTGATGATTTTGCTCAATGCTCGACAACAAGTTTCTGCTGTTGCTGGAACATCTGGCTCACCCGGACGAGCGGCATGAACACGACGAATAAGATTAAGAGCATCAATAACAACAAGATGAATAGCCATAAATGATTTCTATGTAAATAAAAAGGAGCACTAAGGCTCCTTATTGTACGCAATTATAATCATTAATGTTGTGATTATTTTGTTGCGGGTTCAGCGGTGATAATTTCATAACACGGTTCGTATTTACTACCCGGTAGTTTCATACGTTGCTGCTCGACGAAATCTTGTAGCAGTTTATCCATGCGATCCATTAGGTATTTATCACCATCGATCTTAAAGCGACCATGTTTTTCAATTTCACGGATGCCTTCTTCTTTTACGTTACCTGCCACAATACCTGAAAAGGCACGACGTAGATTGGCAGCGAGTTTATCAACAGGTTGATCCATGTGAAGATCTAAATTAGCCATAGCTTCATGAGTGGGCGCAAACGGCATTTGGAATTCATCTGGGATCTTCAATGACCAGTTAAAACAATAAGCATCACCATTGGAACGGCGGTGCTCCTTGATGTCTGCCATGGCTGTTTTCATCACTTGCGCCACCTGTGCAGGATCATCGATGATAATTTGATAATGTTTCGTCGCTTCTTCACCTAGGGTATTGAGAATAAAGTCATCGAGAGTGCGGAAATAAGCTTCACTTTCTTTAGGGCCCGTCAATATAACAGGCAGAGGCTGATCGGCATTTTCTGGCTGCATTAAAATACCCAGAATATACAGTAGCTCTTCAGCGGTACCTGCGCCGCCTGGGAAAATCACAATACCGTGACCAACACGCACAAAGGCTTCTAAACGTTTTTCGATATCTGGCAGGATCACCAGCTCATTAACGATTGGGTTAGGCGGCTCGGCGGCAATAATTGATGGTTCCGTTAAACCAATAAAGCGACTGCTACCATAGCGTTGCTTAGCATGACCAATAGCAGCGCCTTTCATTGGCCCTTCCATTGCGCCCGGTCCACAACCAGTACAGACATTTAATTCACGCAAACCAAGTTCATTGCCCACTTCACGGGTGTATTGGTATTCCGTGGCATTGATGGAGTGTCCGCCCCAACAGACAACGATATTGGGATCTTCACCAGCATGAAGCGTACGTGCGTTGCGCAGTAAGCTGAATACGAAATCAGTAATATGTGGTGGACTCTCAAGATCGATATCGTTACGGCGTGCGACGTGCAAATCTACGTAGAGAATATCGCGCAGTACTGAGAACATGTGTTCTTGGATACCTGTAATGATTTTACCGTCAACAAATGCATGCTCAGGTGGGTTCACTAGCTCAAGTTTGATCCCACGCTCACGACGCTTGAGGTTAATATCAAAGTTTTTATTTTTTTCTAATAGTTCTTTTGAGTTATCGGTATGACTACCGGAATTGAGCACTGCCAATGAACAGTTACGATATAGACGGTATAAATCACTGCAAGCGGTCGCTTTTAAGCTATCCACTTCAATTTGAGAAAGTAGGGACATAGCACCTACTGGGCTGATATGTGTGATCATAGTAACCTCCCTGGTAACAATGAAACTTCACCTTGGCTCTGGCTTAATATGGTATCAAGTAGAGTAATAGACTGTTATTAAGGCTATTTCCTTCCTATTGATTAGAGAGTAATGCGGTGAAGGAAATATATTCTGTAGTTGTTTTTATTACCATACACAGAGAGTTAGGCTTTGACTAGTGATGAATATAAAAAGCGAGGGGAGTATCTTACAAACTAATAATTTGATTTATAGGAAGAAACGGTATTTTCAGGGTGAAATACCGTTTATAAGTGAAGATTATGAAATCCAAATTAAGCGGTTAGTTCCGGCATTTTGAGCACTCACTAAGGCTTTTTCTGTACGTTCAATAACGGCGTGATGATCATCATTTCCTTCAAACAATGTAGCGCCAATGGAGACTGAAACCGAAATATTTTTATCTTTAAACCGAAATGGTAAACGGCTTATGGCTTCTCGGATCTTAGTTAGGAGATGTTTTCTACGTTGTTCATCACTATCAGGCATGAGCAGCATAAAGTTATCACCGCTCACTCGCGCTAAACAGTCGGTATCACTTAAACATTGCTGAATAGATTTTGCGATAATTTTAAGTGCCTTATCACAAGCGAGATGACCAAAGTTATCATTAATTGTGGCAAAGTTATCAATATCGATCAGCGCAACCGCTAACGGGTGTTGGTAGCGTAACCAGTTACGGTATTCATGTTCAATGCGATCCATAAATGCACTGCGGTTATACACTTGAGTAAGAGAATCACGCAGCATGCTTTTTTCTTGATCTTGCAAACGTTGGCGATAGTGATGTGTTTGTTCGATAAGTTGCTGAATTTGATTCTCGTTGTGCTGAAGTTGCTCTATTAGTGCTTGTTCACGCTCTTTTAGGGCAATATTACGCTCTACAATGCTATCTAATTCTTGTGCGACAGATGTGAGTTCTGGGCTCGCTTTTTTAAGGCTTTGATTCGTGTTTATCTCGGTTTTAAGTTGTTGTGATACTTGCGATAACTCACTGTCTAACTCTCCTCGGTGCTGGTGGATCACCAAAGATTTACCTGCTGTTTGATTGGTGTTTTTTTGTAGTTCAGCTAAATCACCATTGATATTGTTTAAAAATGTTTGTGATGCTTGGCGCTCGTATAACGTGGCATCCAAAATTAAACGCAGCACTTGGAATTGTAGTGTTGCTAGCTTTTCAGTATCAATATCGTTAGTTAGCTGATTTTTTATCTCTTGCAGTTTGTCGCCATACTCACCATTAAAATCGAGCTCTGTGATCAAATATTGCAGTTCGGAGATTAATTCAAGCTGATGAGTCGATGTTGGCTCAGCTTGGTGTTGTGCCAATTGCGGTACTTTATTGGCAGAGACCAATTTGATCGTACGCTCATAGAGTTCAACAATACGCAAAATACGTAAGTGATTATCGAGTAATAGATCAGAATCATGGGAAAGAACCGCACGAAGATCACGACGTAGTTGTACGGGAAGATCACGATAACGGGATAAGGTTTCACCTGCTTGATGGATTTTCTGATCTAAACGAAGATTTTGCTTATGAATAATATCGGCTTGTTGAGTGACTAAACGCTCAACAATGGCAAGACGTGGAATAAGTTTACTGATGTCTGTTGGTTGTTCGAGTTCATGGCTGATGCTTTGTAAGCGCTCATCAAGCTCTTTATTGATGCCACGACAAGCGATGACCAAACGTGTGATCAGACGTTTTAAGATAACGATTTCACGCCGTGATTTTAAAGAGGCATCACGGTAAGAAAGTTGAGCTTGATCTAAACGTTGCTTCAAACTACTCACTTCAGAAACAACGGCATTAATATCTGTCACAGGTTACACATTCATACAATTACAATTAATATCCCTATCATATCTAAGCTTTTTAATTTTTAATCAATGTCTTAGATTTCTTCTTATCTGGTTTATTATCGACACCGAAAAAAAAGCCTGAACAAATTAACTTACCTTTGTGTCAGTACTGTGATCATTATTCCAGATAATTTCTGCTTTTGATGAACTACGTACTTTAACTAACCCTTTGTCGATACCTTCAATACAAGAGCGACGAATATCCCCGCAGACGAAACTTGCAGCAGGTGCAGCATCAATGGCACATAAATGCACCCAGTGGCTGCCAGGATCTGTGTCATTCATATTCAGGCCTGCATTCACAGCCATTAATAAAATATCAATCAGCTCTTGGTCGTTAATCGCAGTGTATGCTCTTGGCAAGAATGGATACTCAGCCATACCAACCTGAATAGAGTTATTGAGGTTGTTTTTCAAGGTGTAGTTATCGACTAGCTGCTGTAATGAATCAGCCAGCTGTTTTGGATCGCAACTTAAGCGGGCGTTCGGCTCAATGTAGAGGAACATCGCATCAGAGAAGTGATAGATCCTGGCAGGTTCTAATACTTGCTCTTTTAAGTAAGAGCCAAACGCTTTTTCCGCATCAAGCCCTTGCTTATAGCCTTGTTCTAAATAAATACGCTTTAAGAACGTTGCTTCAAAAAGCGCGAAACGTAAGCGGTCACTTAGTGGTTCATTGATGATTTCCCCTAAGTGCCATTGTTCGAAGTTAGCACTACTTTGTTGCAGTGAGTTAGCTAAACGGGCGTTGAGCATACGTAAGTTACGTAAACCACTACGAGGGTGGGTGTAGTAGTCTACTCGTAACTGTGACAGCTGCTCTTTTAGCTGTTTTGATATATGTTGACGACGGAGTAGAAGTAGTAGCATCACTGCAAGTAAGCCAATCAGCACCATAGAGACTTTTTGCTGCTTATACAGTGCTTTCTCGCTCTCAAATTGTTCACGTTCCATCTCTTCGAGTTTCAGTGAACGCTCCATCATTTTTTGCTGCTGCTTAAATACTTCAACATTACTTTTGGCAATACTTTCTTGTTTGCTGGCGTAAAGTTGTTCGTAACGACGCTGGCTTAAAAGGGCATTGTAATAATCGTTCTGCTTTTCAAAAGCTTCCGATAGGATAGATTCACCCATCAGTTGTAGCTTGATAGCACCTATACGGCTTGCGGAAATTAATCCTGCTTGAAGTGATGTAACAGCATTATCGAGCTTATTTTCAGCCAGCTCTAGTTGACCTTGTAAAATCTGGCTTTCAGCAACAATCTTCTCATTACCACTTTGTTGCGCCAAATTACGGGCTTGAACAATATATTGCTCAGCCTTGGTGTAGTTATACAAATGCAGGTAAACACGAGCAATGTTCAAGCGTAACCGTGCTGAACGAACCTCGTGTTGAAGCTGGTTTTCCTGATCTAAAGCATTGAAATAATGCACTAATGCTAGGTTGTAACGCCCTTGTTGCTCATAGATAGAAGCAATTAAAGTCAGGGTTTTTGCTAGCTGTTGGCTACGCTTGTAACGCTCGAAAAACTCACCAGCTTGGGTCGCGTGATCTAACGCTTTGTCATAGACTTTTCGCTCATCAAATAGCTCGGCTAAGTAGTAGTTAGCTTGCGCGATTTGTCCTTGGTCATCGGTTTCAACCGCTAGCCAATAGCCACTGAGTAAGCGATCCAACGCCATATCATAATGATGATGTTTTAAGTAATGCTGACCTAGTTTTAATTGGTAGTTAATCAATTCATCTTGATCATCAAGAGCAACCAAATAGCCTTTCGCTTTGATGTAGAGCTTTTCAGCTTTTTCATCGGCACCAATGTTTGACTCAATATTGGCGCGTAGCATTAATGCGCGGTATTTAAGTACTTGAAGTTGTTTAGTCAGTTTTAGTGATGGGGCTTTACGACTTTCTTTTTCGATGCTGTCGAGCATCTTTAATGCAGTGGCACTATTACGCAGATTTTCCCAATAGAATTCCGCCAGTAATAAACGGCTTTCGTAAAGAGGGTAAATAAGGCCATTATCACTCGCAATTTGTTCAGCTTTTTTGACCACTGAAATAGCTTGCTCAGAGCGATGCAAAATAGATAGCGCTTTTGCTTGAATTTGGAGTGCATTAACCGTGTTCAACGGGGTGCGAATAGTGTGATCGCTCTCTTCATTAATATGAACACGAGCAGGATCTTGAGGTTTACTTAGACGGCGTTGACTGAGGTATTTTTCAGTAAGCGAAAGGGCACGCTCTGGCTGACTTAATAGTAAACCATTGGCCTCGGAAAGCATTGGGACAGTGTAGACTTTTGCTTGTAGGCTGAAAGAAAGTGAGCATAAAACGAGACCAGTACAAAGCAAACGGCGAAAAAACATATCATCCCAAGACTGCAAAAAACGAATAGTGTTGATTTTACTGGCTTAAGGCATCAAGTCCAGCAAAGTAAACTTTTTTGCTGGACTTAATGTTGTTTTCGCTATCGAGGTCGAATTACTGACGAGCTAAGCGGAAGTTATCACTAGGAGATTTACCCATATTTGTGCGATATGGGTTGATATCTAAGCCACCACGGCGAGTATAACGTGCATAAACCGTCAATAATTCTGGTTTACAGTATTTCATGATGTCGCTGAAAATACGTTCTACACATTGCTCGTGGAACTCGTTGTGATTACGGAACGAGATGATATAGCGCAATAGTTTTTCACGATTAATACGCTTGCCTTTGTAAGCAATACGCACGCTACCCCAATCCGGCTGGCTAGTGATCAAGCAGTTAGATTTTAGTAGGTGGCTGTGTAGGATTTCTTCCACTTCTTCATCTTCAACACCGCCTTCAAGTAGTGCTGGGTTGAAGCTGTAATCGTCAATTTCAATATCTTGATCGTCAATACAAGCGCCAAAGAAATTCACAATAGGCTGCTCACTGAAATCTTCAAGTGGTTGAATGGTGACATCAACATTTGCACCTGCACAGCGAGACAAATCGATTTGTAGTGTGTCTGCAATATCTTGCCAGCTTTCAAAACGCGTTTGGTTGAAGCTGTTGAGATACAGTTTAAATGATTTTGACTCGATAAGATTTGGGCTTGATGCAGGTAGACGCACTTCACCAATAGCAACTTGCGGTAACCCTTTACTGTTTAGCCAAGACAATTCGTACAACGTCCAAATATCATAGCCAGTGAATGGGAGTGCATCATCACTGATATTAAGATCGGTACGGTTTAGACTTCTTGGCACTGCTTGTAGTAGCGATGGATCGTACTGATCTTTATACTCAGTGGTTTTACCAAGGGTTAAACCTGCTAATTCTTTAGCGTCTTTATATTTACTCATACTGTCTATGACACTCTTGGATTAGAATTGATAGTCCGTAAAAACGGTTTTCAAACCTAAAGTTTACTGAATCTTTAATGAGGTTGCGAATGAATCATCTAGTTACCCGTGCTTTATCTGATTTTTCTTCTCGTTATTTGCAAGTATGGTGTGATGCAGATCGCGGTTTTCCAGAAAGTCATGATCTTGTTGGCTTAGATTCACCGTGCGTTGTTCATGACTCTGGCGATGCTGTGACATGGAAACCTGAGCTAAGAAATCCAATGGGACGCTTAGACGGGGTTGAAAAAGGCATTGAACTGACATTGCATGACGATATTCATGCGTTTTACTGTTCACAGTTTAGTGGTGATATGCAGGCGAAATTTGGCGAGATTGAATTAGATCTTCTCCAAGCATTTAATGAAGAAGATATTGACCGCCTTCAACAAAATATTTTGGGCCACTTAGTAACGCAGCGTCGTTTAAAGTTAAAACCAACAGTATTTATTGCAGCATTAGAAGCTGAATTTGAAGTGATCTCTATCTGTAATTTAACGGGTAATGTACTGCTTGAAACATTGGGTAAAGATGTACGAAAAGTGCTTGCTGAAAGCGTGGAGCAATTTTTAACGCAATTGCAACCAGTGCTTATCGAGGAATAAAAACGTGTACGTTGTTGAGTTACAGTTTGAGTGTTTTGATAATACGACCTTATCTCGTGTTGATCGTGCGATTAATGGTTTGATGGATGACTTGCGTTACAACGGTCAGGTGTTAGGGCGTGAGTTTCCAATTACGATTGATGACGGGATTTTTCGTGTACGTGCCGTATGCCCTGAAAAAGACAGTCTGCATCCTAAATTTAATAGCCCACAGGTAACCCGTTGTTTTGAGTTGCTCAGTGATGCTTGTTTATTAGCACCGAAAATTAAAGTGCTAGGTGTTGATTTAAATTCAGAATCAGTGGCAGAAACTGCGCGTCCTACATGGCAAGTGTTATACACTACTTATGTCCACACGTGCTCGCCATTACGTAGTGGTGATTCATTATTGCCGATCCCGTTATATCAAACTCAAGCACCGATTGATGGTGATCATAAAGCGTTGGTGAAGTGGCAAACAGAATGGCAAGCGTTTGATGAAATTCAAATGGCGAATAAGAGCAAACCAGCGATTGAAATGGCACTACATGAAATTGGTGACATTGATAGTGAGCTATTTATACGTGGTAATAAGCTGCGCGAGAATTTAGAGCGCCAGACTCAAGTACCAACCTATTACTATTTATATCGTGTAGGTGGTGAAAATCTAGAAAGTGAAGCGAGTCGTACTTGTCCTAGTTGTGGTCAGGATTGGCGAGTAGGAGAGCCATTACACGGCTTATTCCATTTTAAGTGTGATGATTGTCGCTTGGTTTCAAATCTCTCTTGGAACTTCCAATAGCAAAGTACACTAACGGCATTAAAACAAAAGGCTCCGGAGGGCTGTCTCTTATACACAAATCCCTAAGCCAATGCTTGGGGATTTTTTTGAACTAATTTTATGTTTCATGATCTGATCAACTAAGCAATGATAAGGATGATTATGATGACCTATATAGAACCAACGCTTTGGGCTCAAAAACAATTCGGTCAAGCCGATCTTAATGACCCAAGACGTACTCAAAGACTCGTTGCTCTAGCTACCTCTCTGGCTGAACAACCTGGTATCCCTATCTCAAAACTCATCATCTCCCCAGCCGATATGGAAGGGGCTTATCGCTTTATTCGTAATGACCAAATCAAAGCAGAAGATATTGCAGAAGCTGGATTCTATGTCACAGCACAAGAAGCTTTAGAGCAACAAACACTGCTTGCATTGGAAGATACCACTTCTCTAAGTTACTCACATCACAGCATACAAGATACACTCGGGCATTCCAATCAAGGTAATCGACACCGAGCAATGTTCGTTCATTCAACATTGCTTTTTGCTCCCGAAACTCACACTGTAGTTGGTTTAATCGAACAACAACGCTGGACCCGAGATATTGAAAAACGTGGTCAAAGACACCAGCACGCAACTCGACCATACAAAGAAAAAGAAAGTTATAAATGGGAACAAGCATCTCGCCATGTTGCAGAGCGACTAGGCGAGAAAATGTCAGAGGTTATTTCTGTATGTGATAGAGAAGCCGATTTATTCGAGTACCTCACTTACAAGCACGAGCAACAACAACGATTTATCGTTCGCTCAATGCAAAGTCGCTGTATCGAGGAGCATGATAATCGTCTTTATGACTACGCTTCCAAGTTGTTATCAGCATGAAGCAAAGAGCTAAAAATACCGCAAAAAGGCGGTCGTAAGTCTCGCACGGCTCATCTAGACATCAAATATGCTCCCGTGACACTTAAGTCTCCCGCTAATAAAAAAGAGTTCGATAATATCTCTCTCTACTATGTTGGATGTATAGAGCAAGGTGAGAGTGACGACAAGCTCGCATGGCATTTACTGACATCAGAGCCTGTAACGAACAAAGAGGAAGCACTTAACATCGTCAGTTATTATGAGCGTCGTTGGCTGATAGAAGATTTTCACAAGGTTTGGAAAAGTGAAGGCACGCAAGTTGAACAACTGAGAATGCAAAGTAAAGATAACTTAGAAAGGCTCAGTGTTATTTTGGCATTTATTGCTACTCGTTTACTCCAGTTAAGATTTATGAACGAATCTAAAGAGTTATCTAGTAGCTGTTGTGAACGGGTGTTAAAAGGTAAAGCGTGGAAGCTTATGTGGTTAAAATTGGAGAAGAAAAAGCTGCCCAAAGAAGCACCAAATATATCGTGGGCTTACAAAAGTATTGCACGGTTAGGTGGTTGGAAAGATACCAAGCGGACGGGTCGCGCTTCTGTAAAGACATTATGGCAAGGATGGTTTAGGTTACAAACCATCCTTGAAGGATATGAACTAGCTAAGTCTCTTGAACACAATGACTTGTGATCAAGAGACAGCCGGAGGGAGCCTTTTATTATTGTTGTGCTTCTAATCTTGCTAAGCGCTCAGATAGGGCTGTGACTTGTTGCTCCAATTGTGCAATGCGCTCATCTGCGGTTAATGTTTTGGTTTGCTTTTCAATTGTCGGTACTTTTGCGTTTTTCTTCCATGCTTGCAGTGCTTTAATAATCACAGGAATTGGCAGGGGATTAGATAATCGTGCTTTGATCAGTGCAACAGAAGGCTCTTTACCTTCGGTTGTTAATGCTGCAATGACACTTTCTAATTCTTGAGTGATTGTCGACATTCTTTTTGTATCCTACATCTATAACCGCATTTACTTTCTTAGTAATGCATCGAGTTGATCTATTACCTCACACCAATCTGCATCTTGCTCTTGGCACTCTTGAATAAATCGGCGTTGTACCTTTGAGAAAAAAGGTGCCTCAGTTATATGTTGTTGCTGAGACAGCTGATGCTGAGTGATAAACACTTGTATAAATTCATCAGAGTTATTTAGCCCTAATTGACTAAATAGATTGGATAAATTGTGCTGGAATGGCTCCATGAGCAGTTCCTTATCATCATGACTTAGATACTAAGCAAAGTATAGTGCATTCCTATTGTCTTTTTTGACTCTTGGCTTTGTGAGAGATCTCTTACAAAGGTGTAAGATAAATCGATTACATGTTTAGTTGATTTCTTTGTTATTAACGATAAGTTAATGATTTATATTGATTCTAATAGCGTTGGTATTTATAGAATCTCATTATTTTATAAACTATTGGTTTGGGTAGATTGTTTAAAATAACCAATAGCGTAATCTTATTGGTGTCGGAAGGAGCTGACAGAACGGAACAGGAATTGACTACAGGATGTAGTGTCTCAGGATGAGAAGTTGGTGAACTAGGATGGTTTATCAAACAAGGATTGTGAAGGGACACCGTAGGATACGGTAAGGTAAATAGGATATTTACCAGTCAGGATGACAGATGGAACACTTCAGGACGAAGTAAAGGAC
Source organism: Photobacterium leiognathi (assembly GCF_030685535.1). Classification (NCBI taxonomy): domain Bacteria; kingdom Pseudomonadati; phylum Pseudomonadota; class Gammaproteobacteria; order Vibrionales; family Vibrionaceae; genus Photobacterium; species Photobacterium leiognathi. The sequence goes on from NZ_CP131601.1 coordinate 618,891, forward strand.
ACCTCCAGGAAGGAGAAGAGAGTCAGAACAGGATGTGATGACGGGTTAGGATAACCAAAGGAACAACTTCAGGACGAAGTATAAGGACAATGCTGAAGGAAACAGCAGTCAAAGGAATGAGGCAGGGAGCACTATAGTAGCGGGAATGCTGCAAGTAAGACCTAAGGGCGCAACGAAAGTTGCGCCCTCTCTTTTTATTTGAAGAAAAATATCTTTATTGATTCCCCCACCTTTATTGTGCTTAAGGTCATTTGTTGTGGCTTTACTGCGCCATTTCCGCAGTGAAAACACCAAATGTAAAAGAATGTGAAAATATAAGAATCACTAATCTCTAGCTTTCTTGTAAGAGATCTCTTACAAAGGCGTGGGAAATATGCATTTTAGGTTTCAAAAATATCTTATATTAAATAATTAACATTATGTTTTTATTGTTATTTTATCAATCTTCTCCTTGTGGTTTATTTTTTCTGAAAAATAAATAAATTTAAGGGTGTAGGTTTTTAATGGTGCATAACGTAATATTAATGGTGTCGGAAGGAACTGACGGAACGGAACAGGAATTGACTACAGGATGTAGTATCTCAGGATGAGAAGTTGGTGAACTAGGATGGTTTATCAAACAAGGATTGTGAAGGGACATCGTAGGATACGGTAAGGTAAATAGGATATTTACCAGTCAGGATGACAGATGGAACACTTCAGGACGAAGTAAAGGACACCTCCAGGAAGGAGAAGAGAGTCAGAACAGGATGTGATGACGGGTTAGGATAACCAAAGGAACAACTTCAGGACGAAGTATAAGGACAATGCTGAAGGAAACGGCAGTCAAAGGAATGAGGCAGGGAGCACTATAGTAGCGGGAATGCTGCAAGTAAGACCTAAGGGCGCGACGAAAGTCGCGCCCGCTCTTTTTTCTGCCTTCGAAAAACTTTCCACACGCTTCACCTCCTTCACTTCTATGCGATCGATTTTTTAACATTATTACTATTTTTGGCCTAGATCTGCCTATTTTATTAGACTTTATGGTCTATTTAGCCATTCATCTTGTAAGAGATCTCTTACAAGCTTGTGGGAGTAATTCTTTTTTTGCATTAGAAAAAGAGTAATAGATTTTCAATATATAAATATAATCAAGCGCTTAACCAAATAATTAACATATTAATAAAATGTTTTATTCTTTCATATTCTATATATATGTTGTTCTCAATGACTAATGCGGTAATATTTATCGTGTCGAAAGGGAACGACATTGGATTTAGAACAGCTAAGGATTAGCTAATCTCAGGATGAGAAATAGATAGCGGAGCTATCTAACAAGGATTGTGCAGGACACTACAGGATGTGGTGCAGTAAATTAGGACATTTACTAGTCTGGATGACACGGACACTTTAGGAACGAAGTTTAGGGATAGCGCTCTAGGATGGAGTAAGTGGAACACTCTAGGATAGAGTAGGGAATACCTTCATTGATGAAGTCAGGAACAACTTTAGGATGAAGTAGGGACACCTCCAGGAACGGGAGAGAGAGTCAGTATCGGATATATTGACGGGTCAAGGAACTACCGAAGAGCAACTCTTGGATGGGGTTTGGAGTTACACTGGGGACTTAAGTATATCAAGGATTGATAGCAGGGAGCACCATAGTAGCGGGAAGTGCTACATGTAAAGCCATAGGGCGCAACAGATGTTGCGCCCGTTCTTTTTGTGGCTAAAAATTAATACTCTTCACCTTCAGGCAACCGATGCGGTGGAATAAAGAAGTGACTTGCTCGTAGGCGCTTCATTTCTAAGTAGCCCTGATAAGCATCATGTCCATCAGCAGAAAATTCAAAGATAAATACTGTCCGCCAACCCCATTCACCATGGTGATCTTTAAGCTTGTGTTTACCTCTAGCAAAACTTAGCAGCTGTAATCCCATATTTTTACAGCGTTGCTCAATAAAATATTGCGCTAGCTCGGTTTGTCGTCGCTGCTGCCAGAATAAAAAAGCAATGATTGCAACGAGCAGTATTCCTAATAAGTTTTCCATCGATTAATTCCCGAGAGTAGGCTAATTACTGCCCACGCGCATGTTGTTGTAATTTTTGAATTGCAGCGATCAATTCAGGCTCCGCTTGACCATGTAATACTTGCAGCATGATGCCACGTAGAGCAGGTAGCATAACAAGATCGGCAAACAGCTGATTAAACAGTGCTTGATCTTCTGTTTGAGCTAGGCGCAATAAGAATTTAGCCGCAATGTCGATGCTTGATAATCCAGCCCAGCAACGACCAGCAATGGCAATTAAAACTTCACGATGACACAGTTCAGGTTTATCGAGAATATTCTTAAGTGATTGATGTAACAGTGAGATGTTACTACCCGATAAGGCACGGATTAATGCTGATACCAGAAAAATGTCAGGATTGTCGCTATTGATTTCAGCGTCAAGGTGTTCATTAATACGCGCACTCAGTGTGTCTGATAATGGACAATGCTCTAAACAGCCTAATAAAGCGTAAAGCGGTGTTATCGGTAAATTCGTAATCGATTTACGGATATAAGTCGCATTATTTTCTTGCTTCATTCGCGCACAGATATCAGCGAGTCCTTGTAAGCCAACACCTTGCCATTGTTCCCAATCCAATTGACCTGATAAGTAATGCTGCGCATGCTCATAATATTGGCTGGCAGGTAAGTCTAACTGTTGACGAAGTTGAGCATGGAAAATAGCCATCTTGTCATCAGTAGGTTTAAAAGTATAAGGATTGGCTGCTAGTTTTTCTTGCTCTTCTTCTGTTGGCTCAGCATTGAGTGTCGCGCCCATAGCCTCAATCACATACTTAATAAAATCACCCACAGCGGCTTGTTTTAATAAACCACGTTCGTCAAGCGGCAAACGTAAAAACCAAATCCATGGCGAGTGGTTTGGCTGCCAAAATGAAATGGCTAAGTGTGCGTGTTGCTGTAATGACCATGGATAAGGCTGGCGATTGTCTTCTACCGCTTTAAATTGTGAAACGTCAATTTCGTTAACACGGCGGCCGAGATCAAAAATATTGTACTGACAGCCTGCATTATCAAGTAGTTGGGTTAGGGTGTGAAATTTATCCATGGACATATCTGTGCTCCTCAATCAGAAATTCAGTATAACTTTTGCAACGGGGCAATCCTACCTATTCACGAAAGGATTTATTTTTATATCAATATATGGGATGAAGTGTTGTGAGAGTGGAATAGGGCACAAATGAACAAATCCTTGGGTGATGTGTTATCCGATGCTATTCTGCGCGGCTTTAGTTCAGGAGGAAAAATGGATAAGTATCATCATAGCCAGCGTCTACTTGATGAGTTAGAAGTGGTTTTACGCCAACATTGTCATTGGCAATTAACGCCTCCTGATCCTCAAGCATTGGCTAGTACAGAGCCTTTTGCAATAGATACACTTGATTGTCATCAATGGCTGCAATGGATTTTTATACCTAAATTTGGTCAGTTAATTGCGCTGCGATTACCTTTGCCTGAAAGGTTTGAAATTAGTCCTTATGTTGAAGAGGCCATGAAAGAGCAAACAGGTGTTGAGGCGATTTTAGCGATCACTTGTCAGCTTGATTTACTATTTAAACAACACTGAGTACATGTAATGGAACTTGAAATTTTATACCGTGACGAATATTTAATTGCGGTAAATAAACCTGCGGGTATGTTAGTGCATCGCTCTTGGTTAGACAGTCATGAGACTGTTTTTGTGATGCAAACATTGCGTGATCAAATCGGCCAACATGTGTTCCCATTACATCGCCTTGATCGCCCGACTTCAGGTGTATTGTTGTTTGGTTTATCAAGTGAAATTGCAGCAGAAATGATGCCAATGTTCGCTGGTCGCGATATGCATAAAACCTATCATGCAGTGGTACGTGGTTGGATAAAAGAAGCGGCGGTGCTTGATTATCCACTCAAGGTTGAGCTTGATAAAATCGCCGATAAAAATGCATCGGAAGAGAAAGAAGCGCAGCCTGCTGTTACGGCGTATGAACCACTAGCTACAGTCGAGACTGACATTGCAGTAGGTCGCTATTCAACCAGTCGATATTGCTTAGTGGAAATGAAACCAGAGACAGGACGTAAGCATCAGTTACGTCGTCATATGCATCATTTAAGTCACCATATCATTGGTGATGTTAATCATGGTGATGGACGTCATAATCGCATGTTCCGTGAACATTATGATTGTCATCGTTTAATGCTACATGCATCAAGGTTGCAGTTTGCTCACCCGATCACAGGTGAGCCGATTGATATTCGTGCTGATATCGATGAAACATGGCAACGTGTAATATCGGCATTTAATTGGTCATCAGATCTATTAGTGCGAGACTAATCGCGCTTTCACAAGTCAAACCTCACTGGCTTGATTTTTAAGCTTATCATTGCCACAGTGGTAATAACACAACAGTGGCAATGGAGGGCACAATGGCTCGGTTAGGTATTTTTATTGGATCTGTTTATGGTGGCGCAGAAGATCTTGCAGAAGCATTAGCTAGCAGCGCGGCATCGGTTGATACTCAAGTGTATTTTGATCCGACACTCGATGATTTTCTTGATTATAAAGATGATACGGTGTTGATCATTTCATCGACAACAGGGCAAGGCGAGATCCCTGAAAATCTACTGCCGCTGTATGTCGCATTACAAGATCAGTTCCCATTGTTACCTGAGCAAGGTTTTGGTGTGATTGCTATGGGTGATTCGAGTTACGGTGAAGATCGTTTCTGTGGCGCTGGACGCCAATTTGATGCATTACTTTCAGAGCTTGGTGCTAAATCATTACAGCCAAGGTTAGATATTGATGCTGGTATACACTTTGAGCCGTTAGAAGTGGCACAAGATTGGTTTGATCAATTTGTTGTCCAACTTTAAAAAGAAAGCCTGCATTACGCAGGCTTTTTTTGTTATCAATTGTGTTCGTTATGAAAATTAAATCAGGCGTGTTTATTAATCATTTTGATCAGTGACGCTTTTAAGATCTCTTGCTGCTCTTCGGTTAGATGGCTACCTTGCTCATTAACTAAAATAAAGAAGTCTTCAGCCCGTTCTCCAATGGTGGTGATTTTTGCGGCCTGTAAGCTAACGTTATGCTCGGCAAACACTGAGCCCACTTTAGCAAGTAAGCCTGGCATATCTAAGGCAACCAGTTCCATCATGGTTTTTTTACCAGTTTTGGTTGGTAGAAAACTGACTTCTGTTGGGACATTGAAATGCAATAGCTTACGAGGTGCTCGGCGGATCTTACGCTCTGATTTCATGACAGTGAGCGCTTTGGTTAATGCTCGACGGATCGTGGTATGGCGGTTTTCATTGATCGCTTTACCATTAGGATCAAGCACCATGAAAGTATCTAGGGTATAACCGTCTTTACTGTTCATGATTTGGGCGTCATGGACACTTAAGTTTTTCTTATCAAGCTCTGACACCACAATAGCAAACAGTTTGGCTTTATCTTTGCTGTAAACGAAGACTTCTGTACCACCGCGCGTGGCTTTTTTGCTCAATAAAATGAGTGGCTTTTCATGATCGTGTTGCAATAGTGCTTCGGCATGCCAAGCCAATTGTTTATGGGTATGACGTAAGAAGTAATCGGCTTTAAAGCGTTGCCATAACACTTCAATTTCACGAGGCTGGAAACCTTTACTACGTAAAATTGCTGACGCTAGTTGTTGATTGTGGCGAATGCGGTCACGTACATCAGGGGTATTTTCCAGCCCTCGACGTAACGCTTTTTGGGTGGAGTAATAAAGTTCAGCAAGCAAGGTGCGTTTCCAGCTGTTCCATAAGTCTTGGTTAGTGGCGCAAATATCGGCAACGGTTAAACAAACAAGGTAATCAAGGCGCTCTTCATCACGAACTTGCTTAGCAAACTCTGCTACTACTTCAGGATCGTAAATATCACGACGTTGTGCTGTGACTGACATTAGTAAGTGCTTTTTCACCAGCCATGACACGATGTTGGCTTCTGGGCGTGAAAGCCCATGTTGAATACAAAACTCATAGGCATCAACCGCTCCAAGCTCTGAGTGATCGCCTTTTCTCCCTTTGGCAATATCATGGAAAATAGCGGCGAGGATCAACAGCTCCTTTTTGACAATACGAGGATAGACTTCACAGCAAATTGGATGACGTTGTTTGTTTTCAGGATCTGCAAACTTATTGAGGTTTTTGATCACTCGAATACTGTGCTCATCCACGGTATAGACATGGAATAAGTCAAATTGCATCTGACCGACAATGTGACTCCATTGCGGTAAGTATGCAGACAAGACGCCATGACGATGCATTAATCGAAAGGCTTTTTGCAACGCATTGGGTTGGCGTACAAGCCCCATGAATTTTTCACGGGCAGCAGGAATATCAATGAGAAAACGATTTAAACGACGACGAGCAGTACGTAATTGACGCAGTGTTGGCGCCGCAATACCTTCAATTTCAGAGTTTTTTGCCACATGTAGAAACATATCTAAAATGGTTTCGGGACGAGCCTGAAATAAAGCGGGTTTGGTCGCTTCAATTAAGTGCCCACGAATTTGAAAGTCTTCATCTAATACAACTGGCGCGACATCTCTTTTATTCGTGATAATTGCTTGATCAAACAGCTGAAGCAACATTTTGTTAAGCTCAGCAACGCGGCGTAGGGTGCGATAGAATTCTTTCATCATCATTTCAACCGCTTGATTCCCTTCACCTTGGTAGCCAAGGTTTGCTGCGACTGATGCTTGATGATCAAAGGTTAAACGGTTGTCATAACGACGCAGTTCAATATGTAAAGCAAAGCGGATCCGCCAGAGTTCATTTTGACACTCGACGAGTTCTCGATATTCAGCATCAGTAAGAAAACCATGACGACTCATTTCAAATAAGCTGGTGGCACCAAAATGACGACGAGCAACCCAACTTAAGGTGTGAATATCACGAAGACCACCGGGGCTCGATTTTATATCGGGCTCAAGATTATAAGTGGTGTCGTGATAGCGAGCATGACGAACTTTCTGCTCTTCAAGTTTAGCTTGATAGAACACATGGCTAGGCCAAAAGTTTTCTGAGTTTAAGACTCCAGTAAGGTGTTCGAAGATGGCTTTGTTACCGCAAAGATAGCGGGCTTCGGTAAGGTTGGTAGCAACAGTTAAATCGTCTTTGCCAATGTTAAAGCAATCAGTTACGGTACGGACACTTTGTCCTACTTCTAAGCGTAGATCCCACAAAAGCGTAACAAATTCGCTGATTTTGGTACCGACAGCCTCCTCAATAGGACTTTCACTTAAAATAAGAATATCAACATCAGATAAGGGGTGGAGCTCACTTCGACCATAACCGCCAACCGCGACTAACGCTAAATCTTCCTGTAGTGAAAAACCATAAAAGTGCCATAAACGTTGGAGTAATAGATCGATATAGCAGCTGCGTTCAGTGACGAGATCAGCAATAGGAACATGTTGGAAAAACCGTTGTTTTTGATGCTCTGCAAATGCTGTTAATGCTTGGCGTAGTTTTTCTTGGGTGATGTCTTGATCTGCGTAGCTATCAAGTTGAAGAGAAAGTGTATCCGTCATTGCTGTCCATGCCATTGTTGAATCTTAGCTTTACTATAACCACAACCACATCGGAACAACATGTATAGATAGAAAAAAACCGACACAAATGGTCGGTTTTTATTATCTTGTTAACTGAGTAACAATTATGCGTTGTGCATTAGACGAGGCAGTGATTCTTCTTTACGTAGTGTTAAGATCTCACAACCTTCTTTTGTTACTAGTAGCGTGTGTTCCCACTGTGCTGATTTCTTACCGTCTACAGTGTAAACAGTCCAGCCGTCTTGATCATCTGATTCACAGCCAAATTTACCAGCGTTGATCATTGGCTCAATCGTAAAACACATGCCCTCTTTTAGTACAGTGCGATCGTTGTTTTTGTAGTGAACCACTTGTGGCTCTTCGTGGAACTCGTTACCAATACCGTGACCACAGTAGTCTTTAACGATAGAGAAACGGCTATTACCAGCTTTAATGAATTTTTGAATAGCAGTACCGATATCGCCAACACGTGCACCAGGTTTTACTTTCTTGATTGCTAGATACAGGCTTTCCTGTGCAACGCGGCAAAGACGCTTGTCTTCAAGTGATACTTCACCCACTTCAAACATCTTAGAGGTATCACCGTGGTAACCATCTTTAATGACAGTTACGTCAATGTTGATGATGTCGCCATCTTTAAGCACTGCAGGCTTGTTGAATTTACCATTAGCTTCAGGTACTTCTTCATCAGCTTTTGCTGGAATACCGTGACAAACAACGTGGTTGATTGAAGTACAGATTGATTTCGGGAAACCGTGGTAGTTTAGTGGTGCAGGGATCGCTTGTTGCTCTTTAGTGATGTAGTCATGACAAATACGATCAAGCTCTTCGGTAGTTACACCAGCTTTAACGTGGGGTTCGATCATTTCTAGCACTTCAGCAGCCAAACGGCCCGCTACGCGCATTTTTTCGATTTCTTCAGCCGTTTTGATCTTAATGCTCATATAATCGTCTCTATTCGTATGTTTTGCTATAACGCTATGTTACCAGTCGCTAGGGGAGAAAGGAAAGATAAGATTAATTCTCATAACCAGATTTGACTGGATTTAGCGACTAAATATGTGGTATAAAGCGCGCCGTGATCAGTGATTTTGTTACTTTCATACTAAGTGTATTTGTGCTTTGCCACTAATATATAGGTACGAAGGTGCGACTTGATTGAGTCATACATACTTAATTTTATTATTCACACATATCGACACATCTGCCGGGGTGCTCGGTTATCTTTTATTAGATAACGATAGCTTATTGCTGTCATCGGGTCGGTTTTAAGATGGGATATGTGGACGCCTAACCCCATAGAGGATTATTCAATGGCAACTGTATCAATGCGCGACATGCTTCAGGCTGGTGTACACTTCGGTCACCAAACTCGTTACTGGAACCCAAAAATGAAGCCATTCATTTTCGGCGCTCGTAACCGTGTACACATCATCAACCTAGAAAAAACTGTACCAATGTTCAACGAAGCACTAGCTGAAATTGAAAAAATTGCAGCTCGTAAAGGTAAAGTTCTTTTCGTTGGTACTAAGCGCGCAGCTAGCGAATCAATCAAAGAAGCAGCAGTAAGCTGTGACCAGTACTACGTAAACAACCGTTGGTTGGGTGGTATGCTGACTAACTGGAAAACTGTTCGTCAGTCAATCAAGCGTCTTAAAGATCTTGAAGCTCAATCTACTGATGGTACTTTCGAGAAGCTAACCAAGAAAGAAGCGCTAATGCGTACTCGTGAAATGGAAAAGCTTGAGAAATCACTAGGTGGTATCAAGAACATGGGCGGTCTACCAGACGCAATGTTCGTAGTTGGTGCTGATTGTGAGCACATCGCAATTAAAGAAGCTAACAACCTAGGTATCCCAGTATTTGCTGTTGTTGATACAAACGCAGATCCAGACGGTGTTGATTTCGTTATCCCAGGTAACGATGACGCAATCCGTGCGATCCAGCTTTACACTGGTGCTGTAGCTCAAACTGTTAAAGAAGCTCGCAACCAAGATATCGCTGTTCAAGCTGAAGAAGACGGTTTCGTAGCTGAAGCTTAATAAGTACTTGGTACTTTACAGAGCCTCTTAAGTTACCTTGTGTAAACTAAGAATGGTTACCAGGGGCCGCTAAAGGCCCCTGATTTTTACTCAAAGAATTCAATCTGAGGATTATGACAATGGCAACAGTTACAGCTGCCCTAGTTAAAGAACTGCGTGAGCGTACTGGCGCAGGCATGATGGAATGTAAAAAAGCGCTAGTAGAAGCTAACGCTGACATCGAGCTAGCAATCGAAAACATGCGTAAGAGCGGTGCTGCAAAAGCTGCTAAAAAAGCGGGTAACGTAGCTGCTGAAGGTACTATCATCATCAAGAACAACGAAACTACTGCAGCACTTGTAGAAGTTAACTGTCAAACTGACTTCGTTGCTAAAGATGGTAACTTCCTAGGTTTCGCTAACGAAGTAGCTGACGCTGCTCTAGCTAGCAAAGCATCTGTTGAAGAGCTTCAAGCACAATTCGAAGAAGCACGTGTTGCTCTAGTTGCTAAGATCGGTGAGAACGTTTCTATCCGTCGTGTTGCTTACATCGAAGGTGAGCAAATCTCAACTTACCGTCACGGTGAGCGTATCGGTGTTGTTGTTGCTGGTAACGGTAGCGAAGAAACTCTTAAGCACGTTGCAATGCACGTTGCAGCATCTAAGCCAGAGTACGTTAACCCATCTGACGTACCAGCAGACGTAGTTGCTAAAGAGCGCGAAGTTCAAGTTGAAATCGCAATGAACGAAGGCAAGCCTAAAGAAATCGCTGAAAAGATGGTTGAAGGCCGCATGAAGAAGTTCACTGGCGAAGTTTCTCTAACTGGTCAAGCTTTCATCATGGAACCTAAGAAAACTGTAGGTGACGTGCTTAAAGAAGCTGGTGTTTCTGTTTCTGGTTTCGTTCGCCTAGAAGTTGGTGAAGGTATCGAGAAGCAAGAAGGCCTAAGCTTCGCTGAAGAAGTAGCATTGGCTCAAAAAGGTTAATCCTTTTTAGCGAATAGCTTATAGAAGACCGTAGCCATGGCTGCGGTCTTTTTACAACTCCATATCTCAAGTTAGCCTGGAAGGTAAAACACATGACCACAAATCCAAAACCAACTTATCAACGAATTTTGCTTAAGCTAAGTGGTGAAGCACTACAAGGCGAAGAAGGTTTCGGCATTGACGCACAAGTTCTTGACCGTATGGCTCAAGAGATCAAAGAACTCGTTGAATTAGGCGTACAAGTGGGCCTAGTTATTGGTGGCGGTAACTTATTCCGTGGTGCAGGCCTTGCAGAAGCAGGTATGAACCGAGTTGTGGGCGACCACATGGGTATGCTAGCAACTGTAATGAACGGCTTAGCAATGCGTGATTCTTTGCACCGTGCCTATGTGAACGCTCGAGTAATGTCAGCTATTCCTCTTAACGGTGTGTGTGATAACTACAACTGGGCTGATGCGATTAGCCAATTACGCCAAGGTCGTGTAGTTATTTTCTCTGCGGGTACGGGTAATCCTTTCTTCACAACTGATTCAGCTGCGTGTCTACGTGGTATCGAAATTGAAGCAGATGTTGTACTGAAAGCAACCAAAGTGGACGGTGTTTACACAGACGATCCAGTTAAAAACCCAGATGCAACTCTTTGTGATAAGCTAAGCTACCAAGACGTGCTTGAAAAAGAATTAAAAGTAATGGACTTAGCGGCATTTACACTTGCTCGTGACCACAAGATGCCTATCCGCGTATTCAACATGAATAAGCCAGGCGCACTACGTCGTGTAGTAATGGGTGAGCAAGAAGGCACGCTAATCACTAGCGCTTAAGCACAGTGGACAACTGATTAACTAAAAAAGTAATAATAGCTTTTTTATTGTGACCGAATAATCAAGGGTATTTATCGTGATTAACGAAATCAAACAAGACGCACAATCGCGCATGGAAAAAAGTGTTGAAGCACTGAAAAACCAACTAGTGAAAATCCGTACAGGTCGTGCACACCCAAGCCTACTTGATACTATTTCTGTTGAGTACTACGGTGCAAACACACCGCTAAACCAAGTTGCTAACGTTGTTGCAGAAGATGCACGTACACTAGCAATCACAGTATTTGACCGTGAACTAGCGCCTAAAGTTGAAAAAGCGATCATGATGTCAGATCTTGGTTTAAACCCAATGTCTGCAGGTACTGTGATCCGTGTTCCACTTCCACCGCTAACAGAAGAGCGTCGTCGCGATCTTGTTAAGATTGTACGTGCAGAAGCTGAGCAAGGCCGTGTTGCTGTACGTAACATTCGTCGTGATGCTAACGCGAACGTTAAAGCGCTACTAAAAGACAAAGAAATTTCTGAAGATGATGATCGTCGTGCACAAGACGAAATTCAGAAACTAACTGATGACGCTATCAAGAACATCGATGCTGTTCTAGAAGTGAAAGAAAAAGAGTTAATGGAAGTTTAAAACGTAATTAGTTTTAAATGATTAGGAGCGCTGTGCGTGCAGCACGGCGCTTTTTTTTGAGGGATAGAGATGGCAGAGCATTCAATCGAGGCTGGGCTTTCGGCAGATTGTCTTCCAAACCACATCGCAGTGATTATGGATGGTAATGGTCGTTGGGCAAAAGCCAAAGGCAAAGCTCGGGTGTTTGACCACAAGGCTGGCGTAGAAGCCGTGCGAAAGACAGTCTCTACTGCAAATCGTCTTGGTATTAAAGCATTAACGCTCTTTGCTTTCAGTAGTGAAAACTGGCGTCGTCCAGAAGCTGAAGTATCGCTACTGATGGAGCTTTTCATGACCGTATTAAGTCGTGAAGTAAAAAGGCTACATAAAAATAATATTCGATTACGTATCATCGGTGATACCACGCGTTTTAGTGGACGCTTACAAGAAAAAATTGCCACAGCAGAAGCATTAACTGCTGATAATACTGGTATGGTGCTCAATGTTGCAGCCAATTATGGTGGTCAATGGGACATTCTTGAAGCAGCTAAACAGCTAGCACAGCGCGCCGTTGATAATGGTCTTGATATCAGCGAACTCACAGAGCAGGATTTAGAATCTGGTCTTTCAACCTATGGGCTTCCTGATGTTGATCTGTTGATCCGTACCAGTGGCGAGTGCCGAATCAGCAATTTTATGCTGTGGCAAACCGCTTATGCAGAGCTGTATTTTACTGAACAACACTGGCCTGATTTTGATGAAACGAGCTTGATGAACGCAGTAGCGTGGTTTGTGACTCGTGAACGCCGTTTTGGTTGTACAGGCGAACAGATACAAGCATTGTTAAAATAAAAGTTATTATTTTTCGCCAATGCTCAGTGATGTGCGTTGGCGTTATTATTTACAACGACTAGGGCTTTGAGCCTATACAATAATTATATAGAGGACGCAGTTTGCTAAAGCAACGAATAATTACCGCATTAATCCTCGCACCACTTGTCATTGCGGGTATTTTCTTCTTACCGTTTCCAGCCTTTGTTGCTGCGATTGCAGCTGTAACCCTTGTTGGTTTTTGGGAATGGACTCAATTTGTTAATGCATCATCTCGTATTAGTGCGATGGTTCTACCTGTGATTGCATTGGGTGCAAGCCTAGTGTTATTACCAGTAGATGCAACATCACTATCAGCATTAAGTGGTGGTCTACATAGCGTATTACTGATCGGTGGCATTTGGTGGTTAATTGCTTCTTTCTTAGCGATAACGTATCCCAAAACCGATAAGTTATGGGCATCTAATTCTTTTGTAAAACAACTTTTCGGCCTACTAACATTACTTCCATTTTTTTGGAGTATTTTAATGTTACGTGCAGTGGATTACAGCAATGATCCTTATCATGGTGCTAAGCTAGTTTTACTGGTGTGTTTCCTTGTTTGGTCAGCAGATACTGGCGCTTATTTCTCTGGTAAACGCTTTGGTAAACATAAAATGGCACCTGCAGTTAGCCCTAATAAAACGATCGAAGGCTTAATTGGTGGTGTGGTACTAGCGGTTATCATTACTTGGATTGGCGCGAATTTACTGGCTATTCCATTTGTATCGATTTCAAGCCTGTTATTGATTGCTATTATTACTGTAGTGATTTCAGTGCTAGGTGATTTGGTCGAAAGTATGTTTAAACGTGCTTCTGGCGTGAAAGACAGTGGTAATATTTTACCGGGTCACGGTGGTATTTTAGATCGTATTGATAGCCTAACCGCAGCAATACCTGTTTTTGCATTACTCTATCTCTGGTTAATGTAAGCCATCTCTTTTTTAAGGCAGCCATTACGCTGCCTTTTTTGTAAATGTAAGTGAATTTATGCGTAAGTTAACGATCCTTGGGGCTACAGGCTCGATTGGTAGTAGCACTTTAAATGTTGTTGCAAATAACCCCGAATTGTTTGAGGTAACGGCATTAGCTGCAGGTTCAAATGTCGATAAGATGTTTGAACTTTGTCAGTTATGGAAACCACAATATGCAGCAATGTTTGATGTTGGTGCCGCAAAATTACTAGAACAAAAGCTACAACAGCACGGACTAGAGATAACAGTTCTGTCTGGTGAGCAAGGTGTCTGTGATGTTGCTGCATTAGAGTGCGTTGATACTGTGATGGCGGCTATTGTTGGCGCGGCTGGTTTATTACCAACGATGGCTGCAGTGAAAAAAGGTAAGCGTATTTTGCTTGCTAATAAAGAAGCGCTGGTGATGACCGGGCAAATGTTCATTGATGCGTGTGAAAAATACGGCGCTGAACTGTTACCTGTTGATAGCGAGCATAATGCTATTTTTCAATCACTACCCGCTGATATCCAACAGCGAATGGGGCGTTGTGATTTATCCGCATCTGGTGTGAGTAAAATGCTGCTTACGGGCTCTGGTGGTCCGTTCAGATATACCGATATTAGTGAGCTGGATGATGTGACGCCGGCAATGGCGATAGCGCATCCTAACTGGTCAATGGGGCCTAAAATCTCTGTGGATTCAGCCACAATGATGAATAAAGGTCTAGAGTATATTGAGGCGCGCTGGTTATTTAATGCTAGCCGTGAGCAAATGGATGTAATTATTCATCCTCAATCAGTGATCCATTCAATGGTACAGTATAAAGATGGCTCAGTGATCGCTCAGATGGGATTGCCTGATATGTGCACACCTATTGCTTGTGCCATGGCTTATCCTGAGCGTGTAGAGGCAGGTGTTGCGCCGCTAGATTTTAGCCAAGTTGGTGAATTTACATTTTTAAAGCCTGATTTTGACCGTTACCCGTGTTTGAAGCTAGCTATTGATGCGTGCTATCAAGGTCAAGCGGCAACAACAATACTGAATGCTGCGAATGAAATTGCTGTTGCTGCGTTTCTATCCGGTCAAATTCGCTTTACTGATATTGCTAAAGTGAACAAAAAAGTGCTAGAAATATCCGAGCTTGTTGAACCTCAAGATATTGATGAGGTAATGGATATTGATAAACAGGCTCGTCAACTGGCTTCCGATATCATCATCAAGGAATTTGCATGATCGAATTTATCCGCAATTTAAGTGCTTTTTTAGTTGCTTTAGGGATTCTAATCGCTGTCCATGAATTTGGTCATTTTTGGGTAGCACGTCGCTGTGGTGTGTATGTTGAACGCTTCTCTATTGGCTTTGGTAAGTCGTTGTGGCGCCGAGTTGGCAAAGATGGCACTGAATATACTCTAGCAATGATTCCTTTAGGCGGATACGTAAAAATGCTGGATGAGCGGGTAGAAGAAGTACCTGCTGAAAAACGTCATATGGCGTTTAATAATAAGAAGTTATGGCAACGAAGTGCGATTGTTGCAGCAGGTCCATTAGCTAACTTCTTGTTTGCGATTTTTGCTTATTGGGTTGTTTATCTTATTGGGGTTCCTGCACTTAAACCTGTTATTGGTGAAGTCGTACCACAATCGATCGCGGCGCAAGCAGGAATTACACCTGGAATGGAACTTAAATCAGTTTCAGGAATCGAAACTTCTGATTGGGAATCTGCCAATATGGCAATGGTTTCTCATATCGGTGATAAAACGATGCAAATCACCGCAACAGAGCCGAATAGTGATGTTGTTGTTAGTCGCACTTTAGATTTATCACATTGGTCTTATGATCCTGAATCACAGCAAGTACTAAATACCTTAGGTATAATGCCTTATCGACCTGCAATTACGTTAAATGTCGCGCAATTGGTGGATAATAGTGCTGCAGTAGATGCAGGATTTAAATTAAATGATAAGATTGTAGCAATTGATAAAAAACCTGTAACTGAGTGGCAGCAGTTTGTTGATGCTGTGCGTACGCACCCTGATCAGCAATTATCTGTTAAAGTCTTACGAGACGGGCAACCTGTGATGTTATCACTTGTCCCTCACAGTAAGGTTGAACCTGACGGTAGTAAAATTGGTTATGTCGGTTTAGCGCCATCTATTGAACCATGGCCTGAGTCATACAAAATTAATTTACAGTTTGGTCCACTTGAAGCAGTAGTGAAGGCTACTGAAAAGACAAAACAACTAGTGACCTTAACATTCGATATGGTAACTAAGTTGTTTACAGGTGATGTTGCAATAAAAAACCTAAGTGGGCCTATTTCAATTGCGAAAGGGGCGGGGATGACTGCCGATTTCGGTTTAGTGTATTTTCTCGGCTTTTTGGCATTGATTAGTGTCAATTTAGGTATAGTTAATTTGTTACCGCTGCCAGTGTTAGATGGAGGGCATTTAATGTTCTTCGCTATCGAAGCGGTGACTCGTCGTCCTGTCTCAGAACGAATTCAGGATATTGGCTATAGAGTGGGATCAGCCATTTTGGTTGCGTTAATGGCCGTTGCGCTATTCAATGATTTTACCCGTCTTTAATAATGCGTTTTTAGCAAGGAATAATCAGAACAGTAATGGCGATTAAAAAACTGTTGGTCGCATCGCTGCTTTTAACCAGTAGCGTTGCGCATAGTGCGGAAGATAATTTTGTAGTTGATAACATTCGTTTTGAAGGGCTTCAGCGTGTCACGTTAGGTGCTGCATTGTTAAAGATGCCAGTTCGCGTTGGAGATACTGTTAATCAACAGGATATTTCAGAACTAATTAAATCACTTTATGCTTCTGGCAACTTCGAAGATATTAAAGTTTACCGCGACGGTAATACACTTCAGATAGATGTGACTGAGCGTCCTACTATTGCCAATATCACTTTCGCTGGTAACAAAGCGATCAAAGCTGAACAGCTAAAAGAAAACTTGGAAGCGTCAGGCTTACGAGTAGGCGAAGCTTTGGATCGTACAACGCTACGAAAGATTGAAAAAGGGCTTGAGGATTTCTACTACAGCGTAGGTAAATACAACGCGACAGTAGAAGCTGTTGTAACACCTCTTCCTCGTAATCGTGCTGATGTTAAATTTGTTTTCACTGAAGGTGTGTCTGCAAAAATTAAGCAGATTAACATTTTAGGTAACCATGTTTTCAGTGATGATGAATTACGCAGTAAGTTCATACTCAAGGACGATGTGCCTTGGTGGAACTTTATGGCGAATGAAAAGTACCAAAAGCAGGTGTTACAAGGCGATTTAGAAGCGCTACGTTCTCAATACCTAAATAATGGTTATTTGAAGTATCGTTTAGATGAAACGCAAGTATCGATCTCGCCAGATAAAAAAGGCGTGTACATCACCTTAAAAATCCATGAAGGCCATCAGTACAAAGTTAAAAATGTACAGTTCCGTGGTGATGTAGAAGGTCGTGTCGCAGAATTTGATAAGCTAGTAACGTTTAAGCCTAATTCGGTTTATAACGGTGCAGAAGTAACTGCATTAGAAGAAGCGATTAAGCGTAAGCTGGGTGAAGCGGGTTATGCTTACCCTCAAGTAACGACTTATCCTGAGTTTGACGATAAGAACAATGAAGTATCATTGATTGTTAACGTTGAGCAAGGCAAACGTATTTATGTACGTAACATTGAATTCCGTGGTAATACCAATACTAAAGATGAAGTATTACGTCGTGAAATGCGTCAGATGGAAGGCACTTGGTTAAACGCAAAAGCGATTGAAACAGGTAAAACACGTCTGAATCGTACTGGTTTCTTTGAAAATGTTGATGTACAAACTGTACGAGTACCTGGTTCTGATGATCAGGTCGATATCAAATACAACGTCAAAGAAGCAAACTCAGGCAGTGTTAACTTTGGTGTTGGTTACGGTACTGAATCAGGTATTAGTTTCCAAGCTGGCCTTACTCAAGATAACTTCTTAGGTACTGGTAACCGTTTTGGTATCAATGCACAAACGAATGACTACTCTAAGAACATTAGCCTAGAGTACAACGACCCATACTTCACGATTAACAATGTGAGCTTGGGGGGTCGTGTTTACTACAACGAGTTTGAAGCATCTGATGCCAATATCTCGGATTACACCAACCAAAGTTACGGTACGAGCTTAACCTGGGGCTTCCCATACAATGAGCTAAATTACTTCAACTTTAGCTTAGGTTACGATCATAACAAGATCTCGAATGTTTCTGATTATTATCAAGTTAACCAATTTAAAAAAGCTCATGGCTTTAACTTAAATAGCGATAGCGCTATTAAACTAGATGACTTTAGTTGGACGATTGGTTGGACACGTAACAACTTAAACCGAGGTTACTTCCCTACATCGGGTAACCGTCAGGATTTCTCGTTTAAGATGACAATCCCAGGTTCGGATTCGCAGTACTTTAAAGCGAACTACAACGTACGCCAGTACATTCCGTTAACGGAAAAACAAGATTACTCGCTATTACTTCGTGGTCGTCTTGGTTACGGTAATGGTTATGGTAAGACGGATAACGGTAGTGATCAGTTAATGCCATTCTACGAAAACTTCTATGCTGGTGGCTTTAGTACGATTCGTGGTTTCCGTTCAAATACCGTAGGTCCAAAAGCGATTTATCCGTCTGGTAGTCAAGGCAATAACCCAAGTTGGGTGAATAGTGATGATGCAGCTGGTGGTAATGCTATTGCACTTGCAAGTATGGAGTTAATTGTTCCAACACCATTTGCATCGGATGAATTAAAAAATCAGATCCGTACCAGCTTCTTTGTGGATGCAAGCTCTGTTTGGGATACTGAGTATCACCCTGCAGGAAATACTAAAAATATCCCGGATTACTCTGATCCAGGTATGATCCGCGCCTCTGCAGGTGCAGCTTTACAGTGGATGTCGCCAATGGGTCCACTTGTATTCTCGATTGCGAAACCAATCAAGAAATATGAAGGGGATGATGAGGAATTCTTCACATTCACAATTGGTCAGACATTCTAATTTTTGAGGAGAGAACTTTTGAAACAATGGATTAAAGCAGCAAGTCTTGGCTTGGTAATTCTATCTTCGTCAATGTACGCTAATGCAGCTGAAGCTGCACAAAAAATTGGTTACGTATCTACAGGTCAGGCAATGTCTGAGTTAGCTCAGCGTTACAAGGTTCAAGATAAGTTGAAGAAAGAGTTTAGTGGTCGTGTAGCGGCACTACGTTCAATCGAAACAAAGATGAAGAGCAAAATCGACAAGATGAAGCGTGATGGTGAGCTAATGAGTTCAGAACAACGTCAAAAGCTTCAACGTGAACTTGCTCAACTTGACTCTGATTACAAGCTAAAAGCACAAGCATTAGCAGAAGATCAACGTCGTCGTGGTATGGAAGAAGAGCAAAAGCTTGTTAAGAAAATCCGTACAGCAATCGACTCTGTAGCGAAGAAAAATGGCTACGATGTTGTACTTGATGCACAAGCAGTTTTATTCGCAAATAAGAAAGATGATCTTTCTTCTAAAGTGATTGCTGCGGTAAAATAATCAGTAACACAAAGCAATAATGACCGATATATTGGCATTTAACCCAATATATCGGTAGTTATGGTATCAAACAGCCACTTTTGTGGCTGTTGTTACAATAGGTATAAGGTAAATATGGCTGCAATCACTCTTGCTAAACTAGCTGAAAAATTAGGTGCGG
Organism: Photobacterium leiognathi; assembly: GCF_030685535.1. NCBI lineage: Bacteria > Pseudomonadati > Pseudomonadota > Gammaproteobacteria > Vibrionales > Vibrionaceae > Photobacterium > Photobacterium leiognathi. The sequence goes on from NZ_CP131601.1 coordinate 638,476, forward strand.
AACTTCGTGGTGATGGTTCTGTGGAAATTCATTCTATTGCTGGAATGGGCAAGGCAGCGGAAGGTCAAATAACGTTCCTTTCTGATAGCAAATACCGTAAGCAACTTGCTGATTGCAAAGCTGATGCAGTAATGCTACGAGAAGCGGATGTAGAGTTCTTCCAAGGTAATGCATTAGTAGTTAAGGACCCTTACTTAAGCTATGCATTAGTTGCACAGTTACTCGATACAACACAGGCTGCAGCAACGGAGATTGCAGTATCAGCATTTGTAGATCCAACTGCACAGCTAGGTGACAATGTGGCTATTAGCTATAATGCGGTGATTGAAGCGGGTGTTACATTAGGTAATAACGTACAAGTTGGTGCGAGTTGCTTTATTGGCAAAAACGCAGTGATTGGTGATAACACTAAGCTTTGGGCGAATGTAACTATCTACCATAACGTTGAGCTAGGTAGTGATTGTTTAGTGCAGTCAAGCACTGTTATTGGCGCTGATGGTTTTGGTTATGCCAACGATAAAGGTGAGTGGGTTAAAATTCCTCAGCTTGGTACTGTGCGTATTGGTAATCGCGTTGAAATCGGCTCATGTACGACGATTGACCGTGGTGCGTTAGATGACACTATTATCGAAGATAACGTGATCATTGATAACCAAATGCAAATCGCTCATAACGTGCAGATCGGATATGGTACAGCGATGGCGGGTGGTACAATTGTCGCAGGTAGTACCAAAATTGGTAAATACTGCATCATTGGCGGTGCGTCGGTATTAAATGGTCATATTGAAATTGCTGATGGTGTGACCATCACTGGTATGGGCATGGTAATGCGTAGTATCGAAGAAAAAGGTATGTATTCTTCTGGTATTCCATTACAAACCAACCGCGAATGGCGTAAGACTGCAACGCGTGTTCATCGTATTGACGATATGAACAAGCGTTTGAAAGCTGTTGAGAAAGAACTCGCAGCAAAAGATAAGTAAGATTTTACCTAATAAGTTAACGCGCCTACCTTTGTGTAGGCCGTTTTGCATTGATATTGAATATTATTTTATTCTCATTAAGACAGGAATTTAGTTTTGACCAGCGAAAATAAGACGCTAAACATCACAGAAATTCAGGAACTGCTTCCTCACCGTTACCCATTCCTAATGATTGATCGTGTGATCAACTATGATGAAGGTAAGACGTTAACAGCAATTAAAAATGTTTCTGTCAATGAGCCTCAATTTACTGGTCATTTCCCTAATATGCCGGTATTCCCAGGCGTAATGATCCTAGAAGCAATGGCACAGGCAACAGGTTTGTTAGCATTTAAAACCTTTGGTGCGCCAGCTGAGAATGAACTGTACTACTTTGCAAGTATCGATAAAGCGAAATTCCGTAAGCCTGTAGGTCCTGGTGATCAACTAGTGCTAGAAGTTGAGTTTCTAAAAGAGCGTCGTGGTATTGCTATGTTTAACGGCGTAGCGAAAGTTGACGGCGAAGTAGTGTGTTCTGCTGAACTTAAATGTGCACGACGAGTATTCTCATGATCCATGAAACCGCACAAATTCACCCGTCAGCAGTCATTGAAGACGGGGTAAAGATTGGCGCTAACGTGAAAATTGGCCCATTCACTTATATTGCCACTGATGTTGAAATCGGTGAAGGCACTGAAGTGATGTCACATGTTGTGATCAAAGGTCCAACAGTGATCGGTAAAGATAACCGTATCTTCCCATTCGCTGTTATCGGCGAAGAGTGCCAAGATAAAAAATACCAAGGTGAAGCGACTCGCCTTGTGATTGGCGATCGCAACGTGATCCGTGAAAGCGTACAGATGCACCGTGGAACGGTACAAGATAAAGGTGTGACTATTGTCGGTAGTGATAACCTTTTCTGTGTTAACGTCCATATTGCTCACGACTGTGTTGTTGGCGATAACATTATCATGGGTAACAACGCGACATTAGCAGGTCACGTTACCGTTGAAGATTACGCGATTATTTCAGCACTGTCGCCAGTACACCAATTCTGTACGGTAGGCGCACATAGCTTTATTGGTGGTGGTTCTATCGTTGTTCAAGACGTACCACCATTTGTAATGGCACAAGGTAACCACGCAAAACCATTTGGTATTAATATCGAAGGCTTAAAGCGTCGTGGTTTTGAAAAGCCTGAACTACATGCTATCCGTCGTGCTTACAAAGAAATTTACCGTTCTGGTAAAACACTAGCAGAAGTAAAACCAGTACTAGAGGAAATGAGCCAAGATTTCCCATCAATTGGTTTATTCTTAAAGCTATTTGAAAACTCGACTCGCGGTATTATTCGCTAATGACGAAGCCACTTCGAATAGGAATTGTCGCCGGGGAAATCTCCGGCGATATTTTAGGTGCAGGTTTTATTAAAGCTGTTAAAGCGCAATACCCAGACGCAGAATTTGTTGGTGTTGCGGGGCCTCGTATGCAAGCTGAAGGTTGTGAAGCCTTGTTTGATATGGAAGAGCTTGCCGTTATGGGTATTGTTGAAGTATTAGGTCGCTTACCTCGATTATTTAAGGTCAAAGCAGAGCTAGTTAAATACTTTAGCGATAATCCGCCAGATGTGTTTGTTGGTATTGATGCGCCTGATTTTAACTTACGCCTAGAAAAAGACTTAAAAGATCGCGGTATTAAAACCGTGCACTATGTCAGTCCATCTGTATGGGCATGGCGTCAAAAGCGTATCTTTAAAATTGAAGCTGCAACCAACCTTGTGCTTGCATTCTTACCGTTTGAAAAAGCGTTTTACGATAAGTTTAATGTCCCTTGTGAGTTTGTCGGTCACACCATGGCTGATGCAATCCCATTGCAAACCGATCAAGCGGCAGCACAAGCATTATTGGGGTTAGATCCTGATAAACGCTGGCTGGCGGTATTACCGGGTAGTCGTGGCAGTGAAATGGACATGCTCGCACCGCCATTTATCGAAACCTGTAAACAGCTTAAGGCTAAACATCCTGATTTAGGCTTTGTCGTCGCATTAGTCAATCAAAAACGCCGTGCACAGTTTGAGCAAGCATGGCAGCAGACAGCACCTGAGCTTGATTTTGTATTGGTTGATGATACGGCTCGTAATGTGATGATTGCCTCTGATGCAGTATTGCTTGCATCGGGAACAGTTGCGCTCGAGTGCATGCTTGTTAAACGTCCGATGGTGGTGGGCTATAAAGTAAAACCATTAACGGCGTGGCTAGCTAAAAAAATGCTTAAAACTAAGTATGTATCGTTGCCGAATATCTTAGCAGACGAAGAGCTAGTGACAGAACTGCTGCAAGAAGATTGCACGCCAGAGAAGCTTTATCACGAAGTCGATAAGATCCTCTATGGTGATACATCAGCGTTGATGGTGAAATTTGAACAAATGCATAAAACCATTCGCTGTAATGCTGATGAGCAAGCAGCGAATGCAGTATTAGCTTTAATTGATAGAGCGTAATATGGCTGAGAAAAAAGAATTTGAACCGTTTGTTTACCCACAAGCTAATTGTATTGCAGGGGTAGATGAAGTCGGTCGTGGTCCGTTAGTGGGTGCTGTTGTAACAGCAGCAGTGATTTTAGATCCGAATAACCCTATCGAAGGCTTAACGGATTCAAAAAAACTGACTGAGAAAAAACGCAATCTGCTGTTTGATGAAATCAAAGAAAAAGCTTTGTCGTGGTCATTAGGTCGTTGTGAAGCTGATGAAATTGACGAGCTGAATATCCTACAAGCAACCATGGTGGCAATGCAGCGTGCGGTGGCGGGTTTACACATACAGCCTGATTTCGTCTTGATTGATGGTAACAAAGTCCCTGAATTACCAATGGCTGCCCAAGCTGTGGTGAAAGGGGATTTACGTGTTGCTGAGATCAGTGCTGCATCCATTATTGCCAAAGTAACGCGTGATCGTGAGATGGAAGCATTAGATACCGAATATCCTCAATACGGTTTTGCGAAACATAAAGGCTATCCAACCAAAGCGCATTTTGAAGCGCTAGAGCAACATGGTGCGATCGAACAGCATCGTAAAAGCTTCAAGCCTGTTAAGCGCATTCTTGGTTTAGATTAAGTCTGCTCGCCTGAACAACAATATCGATGGCATAGCATCCAGCTGTGCCATTTTTTTATCGCCTCAATACCTCTCATATCCGGTTTCGGGTATAATTTTCTTAATTCAGTAACGTAACAAATTAGGTTGTCATGGTAGAACCACGTTTTATCCACCTTCGTGTGCATAGTGATTTTTCGATGATTGATGGTTTGGCGAAAGTAAAGCCAATCGTCAAAAAGGCATCGGATCTCGGTATGCCAGCACTCGCTATTACAGACTTTACCAACCTGTGTGGTTTGGTGAAGTTTTACTTTGCTGCCCATGATGCTGGAATGAAGCCAATTATTGGCGCTGATTTCAAAGTTCAGTCGGCGGAAATGGGGGATGAGTTATTTGAACTCACCATCTTAGCGGCGAACAATGAAGGTTATAAAAATCTAACTTTATTGATTTCAGAAGCCTATCAGCGTGGACATGTACAACACCTGCCAGTTATTGACAAAGAATGGCTGATTAATCACCGTGAAGGTTTAATTGTCCTTTCTGGTGGCAAAAATGGTGATGTGGGTAAAGCCTTACTTAAAGGCAACCAGAAGATGGTTGATAGTTTTATCAGCTTCTATAAAACCCATTTCCCTGACAGCTACTATTTAGAGTTGGTGCGCACAGGTCGTGCCGATGAAGAGGCTTATTTACATTTTGCGGTCGAACTGGCTGAAAAAGAAGATTTGCCCGTTGTTGCCACCAATGATGTGCGCTTACTGACGGCAGATCAATTTGATGCGCACGAAATTCGTGTTGCCATCCATGATGGTTATACGCTTGTCGATCCTAACCGACCAAAGCTCTACAGTGCGCAACAATATCTTCGTAGTGAAGAAGAAATGTGCGAGCTGTTTGCTGATATTCCAGAAGCGCTGCAAAACTCGGTAGAAATTGCTAAACGCTGTAATGTTACTGTGCGTTTAGGGGAGTACTTCCTGCCAAACTTCCCAACCAGTGATATGAGTATCGAAGACTTCTTGGTCATGAAATCCAAAGAAGGCCTTGAAGAGCGTTTAGAGTTCCTTTTCCCCGATCCTGAAGTGCGTGCAGCGCGTCGTCCTGAATACGATGAACGCTTGGATGTGGAGCTTCAAGTTGTTAACCAGATGGGGTTCCCAGGTTATTTCTTGATCGTAATGGAGTTCATCCAGTGGTCGAAAGATAACGATGTACCAGTAGGCCCTGGTCGTGGTTCAGGTGCGGGCTCATTAGTGGCTTATGCTTTGAAAATTACCGATTTGGATCCATTGGAATTTGACTTACTTTTCGAACGTTTCTTGAACCCTGAACGTGTCTCCATGCCCGATTTCGATATCGACTTCTGTATGGATAAGCGTGACTTGGTTATTGATCACGTTGCGGAAATGTATGGCCGTGATGCGGTATCGCAGATCATTACGTTTGGTACTATGGCGGCAAAAGCGGTGATCCGTGATGTCGGCCGTGTACTGGGGCATCCGTATGGTTTCGTCGATCGTATCTCTAAGTTAGTGCCAGCCGAGCCGGGCATGACACTGGCCAAAGCGTTTGATGCCGAACCTCAGCTAGGTCAATCTTATGATGCGGATGAAGAGGTCCGTGATCTGATTGATATGTGTCGCATCCTTGAAGGGGTAACACGTAACGCTGGTAAACACGCCGATGGTGTTGTGATCTCACCAACCACGATCACTGACTTTGCGCCGTTGTACTGTGATGCGGAAGGTCATAACCCGGTTACCCAGTTTGATAAGAATGACGTTGAAACCGCAGGTTTGGTTAAGTTTGACTTCTTGGGACTTCGTACATTAACCATCATCGACTGGGCGTTGGGGCTGATCAACCCTCGCTTAATTGAGCAAGGTAAAGAGCTAGTCAATATCGCTGCTATTGCGATGGATGATCCGAAATCTTTTGCCATGCTGCAACGCTCAGAATCTACCGCAGTATTCCAGCTTGAATCCCGTGGTATGAAAGATCTGATCAAACGTCTTCAGCCTGACTGTTTCGAAGATATGATCGCATTGGTGGCACTGTTCCGCCCAGGACCTTTGCAATCAGGCATGGTAGATAACTTCATTGACCGTAAGCACGGTCGAGAAGCGGTGTCTTACCCTGATGAAAAATGGCAACACGAGTCACTAAAAGACATTCTTGATCCGACTTACGGCATCATCCTGTATCAGGAACAGGTAATGCAGATCGCACAGGTACTGGCTGGTTACACCCTTGGTGGTGCGGACATGCTACGTCGTGCGATGGGTAAGAAAAAACCGGAAGAGATGGCAAAACAGCGTGCTGTCTTTGAAGAAGGGGCGATCAAGAACGGGGTTGATGGCGAACTAGCAATGAAAATCTTTGACTTGGTGGAGAAATTCGCCGGTTACGGATTTAACAAATCGCACTCCGCCGCCTATGCCTTGGTGTCTTACCAAACGTTATGGTTAAAAGCCCACTATCCAGCCGAGTTTATGGCAGCGGTAATGACCGCAGATATGGATAACACCGACAAGATCATTAGCTTGGTTGACGAATGTCACCGTATGAATCTGAAACTGCTGCCACCTGATGTCAACAAAGGCTTGTACCGCTTTAACGTTGATGACGAAGGTGCTGTGGTTTACGGTATCGGTGCGGTAAAAGGTGTGGGTGAAGGCCCGATCGAGAATATTATTAGTGCCCGTGATAAAGGCGGCCACTTTAAAGATTTATTCGATTTCTGTGCTCGTATCGATACCAAAAAAGTGAACAAGCGTGTACTTGAAAAGCTGATCAAATCAGGGGCAATGGATCGCTTAGGACCTAACCGTGCAGCTATGTTAGCAACACTTGATGATGCAATTAAAGCGGCAAGTCAGCATCACCAAGCAGAAGCTTTTGGGCAAACTGACATGTTTGGTGTTCTTACGGCAGCGCCTGAAGAAGTAGAGCACAAATACGCTAACATTCCAGAGTCACCAGATAAAGTCTGGCTGGAAGGTGAACGTGAAACCCTAGGTTTGTATTTAACAGGTCACCCGATCAATGCTTATATTCCTGAATTAAAGCATTACACGACTTGGCGCTTGAAAGACGCGCAGCAAACTGGGCGTGATAAAGTAGCCACGGTTGCAGGTTTAGTAATTGCAGCCCGAGTGATGACAACCAAACGTGGCACCAGAATTGGTTTGATGACATTAGATGATCGTTCAGGTCGAATGGAAGTCATGCTATTCTCTGATGCCTTAGATCGTTACATTGATCTGCTTGAAAAAGATAAAATAGTGGTGGTATCAGGACAGGTCAGCTTTGATGATTTCAATGGTGGCCTTAGAATGTCAGCGCGTGAAGTGCTCGATATATCAGAAGCGAGAGAAAAACATCTCCGTGGTCTTGCGATTTCAGTCACCGAACAGCAGATCGATGAGCAGTTTTTCGCCCGTTTCAGCCAAGTGCTGGAACCACACCGAGCAGGTACAGTGCCTGTAAACGTGTACTATCAGCGCTCGAATGCCCGTGCCAAACTCACATTAGGAACAGAATGGCGAATTACGCCAGCGGATCAGTTAATTTCTGATCTTAAGACACTCCTAGGTGATAAGCAGGTCGAGCTTGAGTTTAATTAAGTTAGCTTAATGGTTTATGATAGGGTAATAAGAACCCTATCATCATCATAAGCAAAAGGATTTTAAGTGGTATGAGCCTGAACTTCCTCGAGTTTGAACAACCGATTGCAGAACTAGAAGCAAAAATTGAAGCATTACGTGATGTATCTCGTCGTGATGAATCTAACTCGGTTGATCTAGAAAAAGAAATTGAGCAACTAGAAAAGAAAAGCCTAGAGCTAACCAAGAAAATCTTTGGTGATCTTGGTGCATGGCAGGTTGCGCAACTCGCACGCCATCCTCAGCGCCCATATACTTTTGATTACATCGAGCACATGTTCGAAGAGTTTGATGAATTAGCGAGTGATCGCGCTTTTGCTGATGATAAAGCATTGGTGGGTGGTATTGCGCGTATTGATGGTCGCCCAGTGATGGTGATCGGTCATCAAAAAGGTCGTGGTACGACTGAAAAAGTAAAACGTAACTTTGGTATGCCAAAGCCTGAAGGTTACCGTAAAGCGCTACGTTTAATGAAAATGGCAGAGCGTTTCAATATGCCTGTGATCACTTTCATTGATACAGCAGGTGCTTACCCGGGGGTGGGTGCTGAAGAGCGCGGCCAATCAGAAGCAATTGCAATGAACCTTAAAGTGATGGCTGGTCTAAAAGTTCCAGTGATCTGTAACGTTGTAGGTGAAGGTGGCTCTGGTGGTGCACTAGCGATTGGTGTGGGTGATTGCGTTAATATGCTGCAATACTCAACTTACTCTGTTATTTCTCCAGAAGGTTGTGCATCAATCTTATGGCGTGATTCAGATAAAGCACCACAAGCGGCAGAAGCGATGGGTATGACAGCACCTCGTCTTAAAGAGCTTGAGCTAATTGATAACATTATCGAAGAGCCACTAGGTGGTGCGCACCGTAACGTGCCATTAATGGCTAACACGCTAAAAGCTCAGCTGAAAGCAACGCTTGAAGAGTTAGACACAATGGACACTGAAACGTTACTAGAACGTCGTTACCAGCGTCTAATGAGCTACGGCTACTGTTAAATAACTGCATGTTATTAAATGAAGAGGTCAGCATGATGCTGGCCTTTTTTGTATTTCTCGTTTAGTGCGGCCTATTGCTGCGTTAAACTGGTGTTTTATCGTTATGTTGAAAGAAGCCATGTTATATCCCTCTTTTTCTCGCCAACTACTCACAACCCACAATGCCGGCAGTAAAAGTTTTGTTCTTGCTTTTAGTGGTGGGTTAGATTCGCGAGTGTTACTGGATTTAATGGCTCGATTTATTGCTCAATACCCGACTTATTCTTGCCATGCCGTTTATGTACATCATGGCTTGAGTAACAATGCCGATGTGTGGGCTGAGAAATGTTTAGCGTGGGCAAAGCAAAGTGGGATCAGCTGCGATGTTGAACGAGTGATGGTTGAGACGGGAAACCGTATCAGTCTTGAACAAGCAGCGCGAGAGGCTCGCTACAAGGCATTAGCTAAACATGTTCAACAGGGAGATACCTTATTAACGGCACAACACAGTGATGATCAGATAGAGACTTTTTTGTTGGCGCTTAAACGCGGTAGTGGTCCTGCTGGATTAGCATCAATGCCCGTTATTTTACCTTTTGCTAAAGGTACACATTTAAGACCGTTATTGAATGTGACTCGTGCTGAGATTGAACAATACGGCAAGGCTCACCAACTTGAATGGGTGGAAGATGAGAGTAACCAAGATGAGCGTTACGATCGTAATTTTATCCGTCATCAGATCACCCCTCGTCTGGTAGAACGTTGGTCGGGCATCCATAAAGCGGTTGCACGAAGTAGTGCATTGTGTGGTGAACAAGAAGCGTTATTAGAAGAGCTATTATCGACGCAGTTGGCTCAAGCAACGCAGCAAGATGGGAGTTTATTGCTGGCTAAAAATACTACTCAGCGTGTTGGAATGGCATTGATTAGACAATGGTTAAAACGACAAAAAGTGGTGATGCCGTCTTTAGCTCAACTTGAGCAGATTTGGTTTAACGTTGTATTAGCGAAACAAGATGCCAACCCTAAGTTATGTTGGTCAAATGTCGAAGTTCGTCGCAGCCAAGGGAAATTGTATTTACTGCAGCAATGGAGTGATATCAGTCAATGGCAAGCATCACTTGAACTTAATGCTGCATGTCAACTACCACAGGATTTAGGCGCGTTAGTATTATCGGAAAGCGGTTGTGATAAAGCGCTTCGATACCCACAAAAAGATGAGCAAGTTACGGTGCGCTTTTGTTATCAAGGCGATCCCATCAAACCATTAGGACGCAGTGGTAGTCGTAAACTCAAGAAACTGTTTCAAGAGTATCAAGTCCCGAGTTGGTTACGCAGTCGAACGCCTTTTATTTTTTATGGCGACAAACTTGTAGCCGTTGTTGGCTATTTTGTTGTTGCCGATTTTTCAGGCGATGATATTGCTATTAATCACCGAATTTAACCAATCAATTTTATAAATCTTCAATAAAGGTCACATAACTTATATTCAATTAGTTTCTTTGCTATTTACTAGTTAGTTAATCGTTAAATTTATTGTATTTTTGGCGCTTTATTCTTTCAGTAAGGAATGTAAATGAGGGTTGGTGTTCTATGTGGCGGCAGATCGAGTGAGCGAGAAGTATCACTAAAGTCTGGGGCGCAAATTGTATCTGCAGTTAAAGCCTTAGGGCATGACGTAATACAGCTAGATCCATGTAGCATTGATCTCTCAATGCTGAATCTTTATAAGCTGGATAAAGTATTTATTGCTTTACATGGTGGCTTAGGCGAAAGCGGACATATCCAAGCATTACTTGATATTTTACAGATCCCATACGTTGGAAGTGGCGTCTTAGCATCAGCGATCTCACTGAATAAACTGAAAACGAAAGAAGTGTGGTCGGCAAATGGTTTATTGACCGCACCTTGGGTATTGGTACGTAAATCGACATCTCAATCTGATATTTTAAAGGTCTGTGGTGAAATCACATTTCCTGTTGTGATCAAGCCTTTAAATCAAGGTTGTAGTATTGGGGTTGCTAAAGCCGATAATGAAGAACAATTATGGCAAGCACTGCTAGCTGCATTTGAATATGATGATGAAGTGTTAGTAGAGCAATTTATTGTTGGACGTGAATATACCTGTGCAGTATTGAATGATGAAGCGCTGCCTATAGTACAAATTTGTTCAGATACGTTTTTTGATTGGAGTGCTAAGTTCGGAACACAAAGTGCCACTTATCACTGTCCATCAGATTTGAGTGAGCAAGAAGAAAAGAGCATGCAGCAAGTTGTAAAGGCTGCATATAAAGCGTTAGGTTGTCGAGGTTGGGGGCGCGTAGATGTGCTGTTAACTGAAAATAACGATGTGTATTTAATTGAAATGAATACCATTCCAGGGATGACAGAGCGTAGTGTCTATCCAATGGCTGCAGCCCAAGCGGGTTTAACTTATGAAGCGTTAATTGCTAAGTTACTCGATAAAGCACAATTTGATACGATTTAATTCAAGTTTAAAAACACCGTAATAGTTATCCTATTGCGGTGTTTTTTTATGCTTGAAAGTTGGGGGAAATCTAGACGTATATGCAGATGATTACTTTAATGTTGTTTTTTTATCTATTTGGTAACTTTTTATTGCGAGATAATATAAAAAATATTAATGTACTAGTTCACTGATACGTTAGCTGTAAGGAATAGATATGAGCAAACCATCCACACTTGGCGGTGCATGCATTATTGCAAGCGTTTGTGTTGGCGCAGGCATGTTAGGTTTACCGAGTGCGGGGGCGGGTGCATGGACATTTTGGAGTGTTATTGCGATCTCATTGACCATGGTCATGATGACCTTATCCGGTTGGTTACTGTTAGAAGCACTAAAGCATTACAACTTTAAGGTGTCTTTTAATACCATCACCAAAGATGTACTAAATCGTAAAATCAACGTGATCAACAATCTGTCACTGTACTTTGTTGGTTGTATTTTGCTTTATGCTTACATTTCATCATCAGGCATGATTTTCAGTAACTTGCTCGGCATTAATGAAAAGTTAGCGTCAGTGTTATTTGTAGCGGTATGCTCTGCGTTTGTTCTACATTCAACTCGCGCTGTTGATCGTATTTCAATTCTACTGATTGTCTTTATGCTGGTGAGTTTTTTAATCGGTATCTCTGGTTTAGCGGTTAATATTCAGATACCAGTGCTGCTTGATACGACACATTTACATGCTAGTTACTCACCGTATGCGTTAGCCTTGTTACCGATTGCATTGACCTCGTTTGGTTACCATCACTCAGTTAGTACGATGCGTGATTACTACCGAGATGAATACCGTGCGAAAAATGCGATTTTAGGCGGTACCTTTATTGCGTTAGGTTTCTACTTGGTATGGGTATTATGTATTTTTGGTAATTTGCCGCGTGATGCGTTTGGCCCTGTAGTTTCTGCTGGTGGTGGTATTGATGCACTCACTCATGCTCTTGATAGCGTAATTGATTCTAATAGTGTGAAGCAGGCTATCCGTATTTTCTCAATCGCTGCTGTTGTGTCGTCATTTATTGGTGTCGGCTTAGGCGTCTTTGATTACCTTGCAGATTTTTTTGGCTTTGAAGACAGCAAACAAGGCCGCATGAAAACTTGGGCGATCACCTTTATTCCACCGCTATTATTCTCATTAGTGTCACCGTTTGGTTTTCTTACTGCGATTGGACTTGCAGGTGCAGCGGCGACTATCTGGGCGTGTATTATTCCGGCATTGTTAGCGAAGAAAACCCGTCAATGTAAAGCGTCGAAAGAAGGGTTTGTGGTACCGGGCGGTAATGTGACGGTGTATGTCGTGATTGGTTTTGGTGTAGTCACTGCCGTGTTCCATATTATGGCAATGGCAAATTTACTGCCGATTTTTAAAGGCTAATAAGAGTTTTATCCAGAAATAAAAACGGAAGCTTTTAGCTTCCGTTTTTTGTTTAGCGAAACTGTTTGGCTTCAGGCTGGTATTCAAATCCAGCACTTGCCAGTTTATCGATCAGCTTTTGACGATCGATATCGTAGTATTTAACAAGCTCATCGAGATTTTGGAATTCATCACGGATTTTCATGTTAACGATACTCATCAACATAATAGGATCCATGGATTCAAATTTAGCTAAGTCCATTATTTGTCCTCATGATCACTAATTAATAAATTAGCCGCAGCAAAAGCTGCACGTTCACGCACTTCTAGCGGTAGGCTGGTGTTTTCTGCAATATCGTTGAAAGTTTTGATTGCGCAGGCAATAGCTGCAGGAATGTATCCTTGATCGCCACTTCCAATTTGTGCATAGGTCGCACGAATAAGCTCACCACATTGATAAACTTGCATAATTAGCCCTCTTTAGAAAATATTCAAAGAGATAACAATATCTATTTGAATACTCTCAAATGTTATATACCCAAGTAACTTCAAGATGCAGTGTTCAGCGAGACGACCTTAGTTCTCAGGCGCAGCAACGATTCGTAGATATAGTGGTTCTACATTGAGAATTGTTAACAAAGTCTGAGAGCTAAGGACGCTCGCCCTTTGGAAGCGTGTCACTGAGCCGACTTCTTGCGTCAGACAACTTGGAAAGAGCTCGCTATTCCGCTTCGTTGCCTTCCTTGAATTCAACTCAGTGACCTCGCTCTGAATCAGGCATATTGAAGTCGCTTGGGTATAAATATCATAGCGTTAAACAATGTAAAAACGTAGTAGTTATGGTGTTTAGAACAACGGAATGATTATTTATTGCGCTTGTGTTGGTAGAGTTTACGATCGGCGCGTTCAATTAGAGATACCATCGAATCACCTTGAGTAAAGGTTGCTGTACCATAAGAAAAGCCAATATTGAGAGTACTAAGAATAGGGCTTTGATTGATGTAGTCGCTGATCCTTGCGGCGACTTTGATTTCAGAACGTGGGCTTGCAGGTTGCAGTAAAATAATAAATTCATCGCCACCAATGCGGTAACAACGATCAGAATTTCTGATCGCATGTTTTAAGGCTTGAGAAAATGCCTTAATCACTTTGTCACCATCGAGATGACCAAAGTTGTCATTGATCTGTTTGAAGTTGTCTAAATCACAGATAAACAGTACTAACTCCACACTGCGCTTTTCACTCATAGCAATGGCATGATGAATATCTTGCTCAAAGCACATTCGATTACATAAGCCAGACAATTGATCCATTAATGCCATATTTTTTACTTTACGGTATTCAATAGCGTTAAATAATGGACCTGCTAATAGACGATGATAAGTATGTAGCAAGCTGATTTCGTCATCATCCAGTGGGTATAAGGTTGAATATTGCAGAGTACCTAAACAGGTATCACTAAAGCGAAGAGCAAAACTTTTTTGATGAGGACTTGCTTGTCCTTGACGGATCAAGGTGGTGGTTTTATCTAAGCGCCAAACGAGGCGACAAATATCAATTTGTTTATCGAGCTCGCGGCATAGGATCTCAAATAGTAAGCGGATCTCTAACTTCCCTTGTAGCTTTTGCAGGATCAACAGGCGTTGATCTGCGGCTAAAGGTTTTTGCTTTAGCTTAGGGGAAGGAGATGAGGTTACGTGTTTAAATAAAGCCTGTTCCATCGCTACAAGATCGTTAACTATTTAGTTTGTCACTATAGGGGATCTTAAGCGCAGATCAATCGTAACAATCGGTTATGCAACGACTTTAACGTGTTACATCAAAAATTGGGGGAGACTCTGAGGTTTTTATTAATAAAAAAAGCTGCCATATTCGGCAGCTTTTTCAGTATGTTATGAGTATTTCAATTAAGCTAGTTTTTGCTTAAGGAACTCAACAACATCGTTTACAGCAACGGCTTCTTTAGTGCCAGCGCGACGGTTCTTATATTCCATCTCGCCATTTTCTAGGCTGCGGTTACCAATTACGATAGTGTGTGGGATACCGATCAATTCATGATCCGCAAACATTACACCTGGGCGCTCTTTACGATCATCAAATAGCACGTCGATACCAGCAGCAGTTAGTTCAGCGTACAGCTTTTCTGCCGCTTCTTTCACTTCTTCAGATTTCGCCATGTTCATTGGAACGATAGACACTTGGAAAGGTGCGATTGCGTCAGGCCAGATAATACCGTTTTCATCGTTGTTTTGCTCAATAGCAGAAGCAACAACACGAGAAACACCGATACCGTAACAACCCATTTCTAGGATTACGTTCTTACCGTTTGAATCTAGTACGCCACAGTTCATCTTCTCTGAGTACGTAGTACCTAGTTGGAAGATATGGCCTACTTCGATACCACGCTTAAGCATTAGCGTACCTTGACCGCATGGGCTTGGGTCGCCTTCAACTACGTTACGTAGATCTTCAACACGACCTAGTTCAACGTCACGGCCCCAGTTGATGCCAACATGGTGTTTACCATCGATGTTTGCACCTGCAGCAAAATCGCTCATTACAGCAACTGTGCGGTCAACGATGAATGGTAGCTCAAGACCAACAGGACCTAGTGAGCCTGGACCTGCGTTAACGAACTGGCGAATTTCTTCTTCTGTTGCCATTTCCAGTGGAGAAGCAACACAATCTAGGTTTTCTGCTTTAATTTCGTTCAATTCGTGATCACCACGAATTAATAGCGCTACGATAGGCGCATCGATCTCATCAGAAGCTTTAACAAATAGCGTCTTGATTGTTTTTTCGATAGCGATACCGTGTTGCTCAACTAACTCATCGATAGTTTTCGCATTTGGTGTATTGATAACAGAAAGCTCAACCGTTGGCGCTGCACGATCGTGAGCAGGGGCTAGTGCTTCTGCTTTTTCGATATTTGCTGCGTAGTCAGATTCAGTTGAGAATGCAATTAAGTCTTCGCCGCTTTCTGCTAATACGTGGAACTCTTGAGAGCCATTACCACCGATTGCGCCAGAGTCAGCCCATACTGGACGGTACTCAAGACCCATGCGATCGAACGCTTTACAGTAAGCGTCGTGCATTGCATCGTAAGACTTTTGTAGACCTTCTTTGTCAATGTCAAAGCTGTAAGCATCCATCATGCAGAATTCACGTGCACGCATTACACCGAAACGTGGACGACGCTCGTCACGGAATTTAGTTTGGATTTGGTACAGGTTCAACGGAAGTTGCTTGTAAGAGCTAACTTCGTTGCGTACTAGGCTTGTGATCACTTCTTCTGCTGTTGGACTAAGCACAAACGGACGAGTATGGCGGTCAGTAAAGCGAAGTAGTTCAGGGCCCATTTTCTCAGAGCGGCCTGTTTCTTCCCATAGTTCAAACGGCTGAACAACGGGCATCAAGGTTTCGATTGCGCCTGCATTGTCGATCTCTTGGCGAACGATGTTTTCGACCTTACGCAGTACACGCAGACCTGTAGGTAGCCAGGTGTATAGACCTGAAGCCAGCTTACGGATCATACCTGCACGTAGCATTAGCTGGTGGCTAATAACTTCTGCGTCGTTTGGAGTCTCCTTCAGAGTAGAAAGAAGATAATTACTGGTACGCATTGATGGTATCCGTTGATTAATTAAATTAAAAAAGAAGGGATAAATCCCGCCCGTCAGCGATCTGACGATAGCCGAATATCTTACCAGCCTACACGCTATTCGCCAAAGAGAACTGTATAAGATCTACTATTGATTAACTTTCTCGATCTGATTAACGGTTATTTGTTGTTCAGTCACCGAAAAGTGCACATTAAAATCAAACAAGTGGACAGCGTATTGCTTAGGATCTGGCTTGCCTTTCTTATAAGCCGGACGAGGATCTTGGGTTAATACTTCACTGATCACGGTTTGATAATAGGCTTTATTTTTTGCTGGTAGTTGATTGAGTGCGGCTTCGCTAAAACACACTGGCATTAGATCTGGCGTGCTTGATGCAAAGCCACCTTGTGCTTGTGGCAAGCTGTCTGAATAAGGAATATAAGGTTTTATATCAACAATAGGCGTGCCATCAACCAGATCGACCCCACCTAATTCGATGATCACATTGCCGTTTTCATGGCGAATCCCTTTTAATTCGACCGCTGACATACCAATGCCATTTGGACGAAATGTGGCACGGCTAGCAAACACGCCAATACGTTCATTGCCACCTAAACGAGGGGGACGAACAGTTGGGCGCCATCCTGCTTCTAAATTCTGATCAAATAAAAATAACAGCCATAAATGGCTAAATTGTTCGATGCCTCTTACCGCTTCTAATGAATTTGCTGCACCTTGCAATATAATTTCAGAACGTGCACTCGGTACTAACCCTGGCTGTCTAGGAACCGCAAATTTTTCTTTATAAGGGGAGAGGATAATACCGATAGGATCAATGCTATAAGACATGAAATGAAGCCAGCTAAGAAGTCAAAAGAGCTGAGAATATAACATAAAAAAGGGTAGGTGCTGAGACCTACCCGATAAGTGTATGATGATCAAATGCTGAGATTACCAGCCTTTAACCACACCACCATTGAAGATGTTTTTCGCTGAGTTATAGACATCTTCAGATTGGTATGCTTGAACAAATTTCTTCACGTTTTCCGCATCTACATTGTTTGCACGAGAGACAATCAGGTTCACGTATGGCGATTCTTTATCTTCTACAAACACACCATCACGTTCAGGTGTTAGGTTAATGCTGCTTGCGTAAGTGGTGTTGATGATCGCCAGTGCTACATCATTAAGTGAACGTGGAAGTTGTGCCGCTTCTAGCTCAATAATCTTCAGGTTTTTCGGGTTTTCAACAATATCTAATACAGTTGCTGTTAAACCTGAACCGTCTTTTAGCTTAATAAGGCCTTGTTGTTGAAGTAGCAATAATGAACGACCAAGGTTAGTTGGATCGTTTGGTACAGCTACTTTATCGCCTTCTTTTAGCTCATCAACAGATTTAATTGAGTTTGAGTAACCTGCGATTGGGTAAACGAATGTATTACCTGCGACAGCAAATTTGTAACCACGATCTTTAATTTGCTGATCAAGGTATGGCTTGTGTTGGAATGCATTGGCATCAATTGAGCCTTCTTCTAGTGCCGCATTTGGTGATACGTAATCAGTAAAGGTCACAAGCTCAACATCAAGACCATATTTCTCTTTCGCTTGCTTTGCTGCAACTTCAGCAACTTGCTCTTCGGCTCCTGCCATGACGCCAATTTTTACCTTGCTGTTATCAACCACGGCTTCTTTTTCACCACAGCCTGTTAATGATAGGGCTGCTGCAACACCTGCAAGAGCAAAAACATGTTTTAGATTAAACGCCATACAACTTCTCCTTAAAATGGGGTTTTCCTTAAAGTGTTTTGATTATCGATGATCAACACGTTTTACGAGGTAATCACCGACAGATTGAATAATTTGTACCAGTACGATCAGAATGACGACAGTGATAGCCATAACAGTGCCATCAAAACGTTGGTAGCCATAACGAATACCCACATCACCTAGACCGCCGCCACCAACGGTCCCCGCCATCGCTGAATAGCTCACTAAAGTAACTAAGGTGATCGTCACCGCATTTATGATGCCCGGTAACGCTTCTGGCAATAGTACTTTCTTAATGATCTGTAGCGGTGTTGCTCCCATAGATTGGGCTGCTTCCACGAGGCCAGATGGAATTTCTAACAATGCCCCCTCTACTAAGCGAGCAATAAAAGGAATAGCCCCTACCGCTAAAGGTACAATTGCTGCTGCAGTACCAATTGAGCTACCGACTACAAAGCGGGTAAAAGGAATGATTGCAACCAGCAAGATAATAAAAGGAATAGAGCGACCGATATTGACGATAATGCCAAGGATGTTATTTACAACGGTATTTTCTAATAAGCCATTTTTCTTGGTTAAGTGAAGGGTAACACCCAGCGGAATACCAATAACAAAACCAATTAGCCCTGATACAAACACCATGGTTAATGTCTGTCCCAGTGCTTCAATAAGTAAATCAATCAGGCGGGTATTTTGTTGCCACCATAGGGTTAAATCATTAAGCGACATAGCCAAGTACCTCAACATTCACTTTATTTTGACGAAGAAAATCAACCGCATTATCAACGGCGGTGTGATCGCCGAAAAATTCTGCCAGCATCAATCCAAACTTCACACCGCCTGCGTAATCCATATCAGAGCTAAGAATGCTGATATCTAAGTTAAACTTACGGGTTACTTGGCTGATCAATGGGGCGTCTACAGAAGCACCAGTGAACTCTAAACGTATAAGAGGGAATGAGTTTTCAACTTGAGTTGGTGTCATGCGAGCTTGGTAGTCTGCTGGAATCGACAAATCCAACGTTGAACGAATAAAGTCTTTAGCTAATTCAGTTTTAGGATGCGAGAAAATATCACCAACGGCTCCTTGTTCAACTAATTTGCCGCTACCAATAATGGCGACTTCACTACAGATACGCTTAACCACATCCATTTCATGGGTGATCAGCAAAATAGTCAAATTTAGTTTACGGTTGATTTCTTGTAGTAGTTCAAGAATTGAGTGCGTAGTTGCCGGATCTAATGCGCTGGTGGCTTCATCACACAGTAGTACTTTTGGATCAGAAGCTAACGCACGTGCTATCGCAACACGCTGTTTTTGACCGCCACTTAAATTTGATGGGTAACTTAAGTGTTTATCTTCAAGCCCCACTAAAGCCAATAATTCAGTTACCTTTGCTTTAATCGTCGCTTTATCTGTATTGGCAAGTTCTAGTGATAATGCAACATTATCAAAAACAGTGCGAGATGAAAGAAGGTTAAAATGTTGGAAAATCATGCCGATTTTGCGACGAGCCAGTGTCAGCTTTTGATTAGATAGGGCCGTAAGATCGACACCATCAACAATCACTTTACCATTAGAAGGGCGCTCTAACAAATTAACACAACGGATCAGGGTACTTTTACCTGCGCCCGATGAGCCAATAACCCCGAAGATAGTTCCTTGCTGAATCGTAAGGTTGATATCGCTTAATGCGTTAATAGCCTTATCGCCTTGATAGAAGACTTTATTGAGTTGTTTTATTTCTATCATTGAACGTCCTGCTCCTAGATAAAACTATTGGATGATATTAAATATCTATTGTATAAATTTACGGTCGATTGTTTTAATGGTGTTAAATAAGCAATCATCCTGTAATTGTGATGCTATGTTCTATCACAAAACCTGTCAATAGCTATTTTTACGTCTAGACGTCTAAATGAGTTCCTACCAACGAGTTAGTGAATAACGAGTACTTTTCACTATTAACTCGTGCCATAATCTAAGAAATTGTGATTTATGAGGGCTAACCTTTGACCAAACCTGCAGTCTTTATTGACCGTGATGGCGTAATTAACGTTGATCATGGCTATGTACATACCGTTGATGATTTCGAATACGTCGATGGTGTGTTTGAAGCATGTAAAAAATTAAAAGAGATGGGCTACCTATTAGTATTGGTAACGAACCAATCAGGTATTGCTCGTAGTATGTTCACTGAAGACGAATTTCTATCTTTGACAGAATGGATGGATTGGAACTTTGTTGATAATGGTGTTGAGTTTGACGGTATCTATTACTGCCCACATCATGCGACAAAAGGTCAAGGTGATTACCTACAAGATTGTGACTGTCGTAAGCCAAAGCCTGGTATGTTTATCTCTGCTCGTGATTTCCTCAAGATTGACATGTCAAAGTCAGTCATGATTGGTGATAAAGCAGATGATATGAAAGCAGCAACTGCTGCCGATGTTGCCGTGAAGGTATTAGTGCGCACAGGCAAGCCAATCACCGAAGAAGGTGAAGTATTAGCAAACGTCGTATTAGACAGCATTGCAGATGTTCCAGCTTGGTTAGCACAGTAATAATCTCCACCTAATATTGCTAAAGATAATTGATGGATTGAGAAAAGCAGCGTTTTGACGCTGCTTTTCTTTTTTAGATCTTAAAACGTCTTCGTTAGTGAAAAAATACCCTATTTTGTGATTGTTGTTTGAAAATTGGACAAACGATTGCGATTAAAGAAAAAACCTTAAAAAAACTATTGTCAGCGAAAAAAATATTCCTATAATGCGACCTCACTGACACGGAGCGAGCCACTGGCAAGCGTTGATGTCAGTATTGTTCTTTAACAATTTGACCATGCAATCTGTGTGGGCACTCGTTGAATGATTAGTCAAAAAGATTTATCAATGATACTAGTGACCAATTTGATACTTCGGTATCAGCACAGTCAATTCATTCATCATTTATGATGAATTAACAGTATTCATTGAGTCGGTCGAAAGACCAACAAAACTTTAATTGAAGAGTTTGATCATGGCTCAGATTGAACGCTGGCGGCAGGCCTAACACATGCAAGTCGAGCGGCAGCGACTTAACTGAACCTTCGGGGAACGTTAAGGGCGGCGAGCGGCGGACGGGTGAGTAATGCCTGGGAATATGCCCTGATGTGGGGGATAACTATTGGAAACGATAGCTAATACCGCATAATCTCTTCGGAGCAAAGAGGGGGACCTTCGGGCCTCTCGCGTCAGGATTAGCCCAGGTGGGATTAGCTTGTTGGTGAGGTAATGGCTCACCAAGGCAACGATCCCTAGCTGGTCTGAGAGGATGATCAGCCACACTGGAACTGAGACACGGTCCAGACTCCTACGGGAGGCAGCAGTGGGGAATATTGCACAATGGGGAAACCCTGATGCAGCCATGCCGCGTGTATGAAGAAGGCCTTCGGGTTGTAAAGTACTTTCAGTAGGGAGGAAGGCAGTGTCGTTAATAGCGGCATTGTTTGACGTTACCTACAGAAGAAGCACTAGCTAACTCCGTGCCAGCAGCCGCGGTAATACGGAGGGTGCGAGCGTTAATCGGAATTACTGGGCGTAAAGCGCATGCAGGCGGTCTGTTAAGCAAGATGTGAAAGCCCGGGGCTCAACCTCGGAACAGCATTTTGAACTGGCAGACTAGAGTCTTGTAGAGGGGGGTAGAATTTCAGGTGTAGCGGTGAAATGCGTAGAGATCTGAAGGAATACCGGGGGCGAAGGCGGCCCCCTGGACAAAGACTGACGCTCAGATGCGAAAGCGTGGGGAGCAAACAGGATTAGATACCCTGGTAGTCCACGCCGTAAACGATGTCTACTTGGAGGTTGTGGCCTTGAGCCGTGGCTTTCGGAGCTAACGCGTTAAGTAGACCGCCTGGGGAGTACGGTCGCAAGATTAAAACTCAAATGAATTGACGGGGGCCCGCACAAGCGGTGGAGCATGTGGTTTAATTCGATGCAACGCGAAGAACCTTACCTACTCTTGACATCCAGAGAACTTAGCAGAGATGCTTTGGTGCCTTCGGGAACTCTGAGACAGGTGCTGCATGGCTGTCGTCAGCTCGTGTTGTGAAATGTTGGGTTAAGTCCCGCAACGAGCGCAACCCTTATCCTTGTTTGCCAGCACTTCGGGTGGGAACTCCAGGGAGACTGCTAGTGATAAACCGGAGGAAGGTGGGGACGACGTCAAGTCATCATGGCCCTTACGAGTAGGGCTACACACGTGCTACAATGGCGTATACAGAGGGCTGCCAACTCGCGAGAGTGAGCGAATCCCAGAAAGTACGTCGTAGTCCGGATTGAGTCTGCAACTCGACTCCATGAAGTCGGAATCGCTAGTAATCGTGAATCAGAATGTCACGGTGAATACGTTCCCGGGCCTTGTACACACCGCCCGTCACACCATGGGAGTGGGCTGCACCAGAAGTAGATAGCTTAACCTTCGGGAGGGCGTTTACCACGGTGTGGTTCATGACTGGGGTGAAGTCGTAACAAGGTAGCCCTAGGGGAACCTGGGGCTGGATCACCTCCTTACCTAAAGACTTGCTGTTGAATGCAGTGTCCACACAGATTGCTTGGTTAATAGCAAAGAACGCAAAAAGACTTGGGTCTGTAGCTCAGGTGGTTAGAGCGCACCCCTGATAAGGGTGAGGTCGGTGGTTCAAGTCCACTCAGACCCACCACTTTCTCTCAGATGAAAGTGGCGGTTTTAAGTCTTTTATATCGTTGGGGTTATAGCTCAGCTGGGAGAGCGCCTGCCTTGCACGCAGGAGGTCTGCGGTTCGATCCCGCATAGCTCCACCACTCTTTAAATGCATTCACTTGAGTGTTTTTAAACAGTGGTTATCTAACGATAAACACAATGCTCTTTAACAATCTGGAAAGCTGACTAGTAAATTCAATCAATAGATTGATTTATAGTTTTCATCGAAAGATGAAAACGAGTTCTCAAAACAAACACATTCAAGTGTCTTGTATCGAGTCCGGCGAAAAACCAACGTCTTGCTCTTTTTGATCGAAGAGGAGAGACACAAACCTTGGTTGTTTGACCAACTTATTTCACTTTTTAAGTGAAGACTAAGAGTGAAACCTCTTGGGGTTGTATGGTTAAGTGACTAAGCGTACACGGTGGATGCCTTGGCAGTCAGAGGCGATGAAGGACGTATTAACTTGCGATAAGCCCAGAGAAGGTAGTAAAAACCAGTGACTCTGGGATTTCCGAATGGGGAAACCCACTTACATAAGTAAGTATCGTGTTGTGAATACATAGCAGCACGAGGCGAACCGGGGGAACTGAAACATCTAAGTACCCCGAGGAAGAGAAATCAACCGAGATTCCGGTAGTAGCGGCGAGCGAAACCGGATTAGCCCTTAAGCTAGTTTTGCGTTAGGTGAAAGTTCTGGAAAGTTCTGCGATACAGGGTGATAGCCCCGTAACCGACAACGCATTATCAGTGAAAACGAGTAGGACGGGACACGTGTTATCTTGTCTGAATATGGGGGGACCATCCTCCAAGGCTAAATACTCCTGACTGACCGATAGTGAACCAGTACCGTGAGGGAAAGGCGAAAAGAACCCCTGTGAGGGGAGTGAAATAGAACCTGAAACCGTGTACGTACAAGCAGTAGGAGCCCACTTGTTGGGTGACTGCGTACCTTTTGTATAATGGGTCAGCGACTTAATTTTAGTAGCAAGGTTAACCGTTTAGGGGAGCCGTAGGGAAACCGAGTCTTAACTGGGCGAATGAGTTGCTAGGATTAGACCCGAAACCGAGTGATCTAGCCATGGGCAGGTTGAAGGTGAGGTAACACTTACTGGAGGACCGAACCGACTAATGTTGAAAAATTAGCGGATGACTTGTGGCTAGGGGTGAAAGGCCAATCAAACTCGGAGATAGCTGGTTCTCCCCGAAAGCTATTTAGGTAGCGCCTCGGACGAATACTACTGGGGGTAGAGCACTGTTAAGGCTAGGGGGTCATCCCGACTTACCAACCCTTTGCAAACTCCGAATACCAGTAAGTACTATCCGGGAGACACACGGCGGGTGCTAACGTCCGTCGTGAAGAGGGAAACAACCCAGACCGCCAGCTAAGGTCCCAAAGTTATAGCTAAGTGGGAAACGATGTGGGAAGGCTCAGACAGCCAGGATGTTGGCTTAGAAGCAGCCATCATTTAAAGAAAGCGTAATAGCTCACTGGTCGAGTCGGCCTGCGCGGAAGATTTAACGGGGCTAAGCTATACACCGAAGCTGCGGCAATGTGCTTTTGCACATTGGGTAGGGGAGCGTTCTGTAAGCCGTTGAAGGTGTGCTGTAAGGCATGCTGGAGGTATCAGAAGTGCGAATGCTGACATGAGTAACGATAAAGGGAGTGAAAAACTCCCTCGCCGGAAGATCAAGGGTTCCTGTCCAACGTTAATCGGGGCAGGGTAAGTCGACCCCTAAGGCGAGGCCGAAAGGCGTAGTCGATGGGAAACGGGTTAATATTCCCGTACTTCTTATAATTGCGATGGAGGGACGGAGAAGGCTAGGTGAGCCTGGCGACGGTTGTCCAGGTCCAAGTATGTAGGCTGATGGTTTAGGCAAATCCGGACCATCTTAAGGCTGAGATACGATGTCGAGTCACTACGGTGATGAAGTCATTGATGCCATGCTTCCGGGAAAAGCTTCTAAGCTTCAGATTATAAGGAATCGTACCCCAAACCGACACAGGTGATCAGGTAGAGAATACCAAGGCGCTTGAGAGAACTCGGGTGAAGGAACTAGGCAAAATGGTACCGTAACTTCGGGAGAAGGTACGCTCCTAGCGGTGATGAGACTTGCTCTCTAAGCTGCCGGGAGTCGCAGATACCAGGTGGCTGCAACTGTTTATTAAAAACACAGCACTGTGCAAAATCGAAAGATGACGTATACGGTGTGACGCCTGCCCGGTGCCGGAAGGTTAATTGATGGGGTTAGACTTCGGTCGAAGCTCTTGATCGAAGCCCCGGTAAACGGCGGCCGTAACTATAACGGTCCTAAGGTAGCGAAATTCCTTGTCGGGTAAGTTCCGACCTGCACGAATGGCGTAATGATGACTACGCTGTCTCCACCCGAGACTCAGTGAAATTGAAATCGCAGTGAAGATGCTGCGTCCCCGCGGCTAGACGGAAAGACCCCGTGAACCTTTACTATAGCTTGGCACTGAACATTGACCCTACATGTGTAGGATAGGTGGGAGACTGTGAAATAATCGCGCTAGCGGTTATGGAGTCGTCCTTGAAATACCACCCTTGTATGCTTGATGTTCTAACGTGGGCCCCTTATCGGGGTTACGGACAGTGCCTGGTGGGTAGTTTGACTGGGGCGGTCTCCTCCCAAAGAGTAACGGAGGAGCACGAAGGTGGGCTAATCACGGTCGGACATCGTGAGGTTAGTGCAATGGCATAAGCCCGCTTGACTGCGAGAATGACAATTCGAGCAGGTGCGAAAGCAGGTCATAGTGATCCGGTGGTTCTGAATGGAAGGGCCATCGCTCAACGGATAAAAGGTACTCCGGGGATAACAGGCTGATACCGCCCAAGAGTTCATATCGACGGCGGTGTTTGGCACCTCGATGTCGGCTCATCACATCCTGGGGCTGAAGTCGGTCCCAAGGGTATGGCTGTTCGCCATTTAAAGTGGTACGCGAGCTGGGTTTAGAACGTCGTGAGACAGTTCGGTCCCTATCTGCCGTGGGCGTTGGATGATTGAGAGGGGCTGCTCCTAGTACGAGAGGACCGGAGTGGACGAACCGCTGGTGTTCGGGTTGTGTCGCCAGACGCATTGCCCGGTAGCTAAGTTCGGAATCGATAACCGCTGAAAGCATCTAAGCGGGAAGCGAGCCTCAAGATGAGTCATCCCTAGACCTTTAAGGTCTCTAAAGGGTTGTTGAAGACTACAACGTTGATAGGTCGGGTGTGTAAGTGCTGTGAGGCATTGAGCTAACCGATACTAATTGCCCGTGAGGCTTAACCATACAACACCCAAGGGGTTTTATACGGACTCCAAGAACACTTGAACGTGTGTTTGAGAATCAGCTTTCTAAGATTACTTTTGCCTTCAGTTTTTTAAAAACTGAAAGTAAATAAAGAATTTGCTTGGCGACCATAGCGTTATGGACCCACCTGATCCCATGCCGAACTCAGTAGTGAAACGTAATAGCGCCGATGGTAGTGTGGGGTCTCCCCATGTGAGAGTAGGACATCGCCAGGCTTTACTTTCTGTCTTCAGATTTTTAAGAAAAATCTGAAAGCAAAAAAGATAAGATACTTGTTCTGAACGACAGGTGTCGGATAAAACGAAAGTTTTATCTCCGTGTGGAGCGGTAGTTCAGTTGGTTAGAATACCGGCCTGTCACGCCGGGGGTCGCGGGTTCGAGTCCCGTCCGCTCCGCCACTTTATTTGAGCGTCGTCTCGTTAAACACGAACTACAGGGGTGTAGCTCCAATTGGCAGAGCAGCGGATTCCAAATCCGCGTGTTGGGAGTTCGAATCTCTCCACCCCTGCCATATTCGAAAGCCTCGTCAGAAATGACGAGGCTTTTTTACATTTGTATTTCAGTAATAACTAGCTGATTTTGCTGTATTTAGTGCTATCGCATGTTGGGAGCTGGATCGCCAGCCCGGTCGAATCTCTCTACCTCTGCCATATTCGAAAGCCTCGTCAGAGATGACGAGGCTTTTTTGCATTTGTATTTCAGTAATAACTAGCTGATTTTGCTGTATTTAATGCCATCGCATGTTGGGAGCTGGATCACCAGCCCGGCCGAATCCCCGGAGTGCCTACCCAGTCCCCCTTGCTATATTCAAAAGCCACGTCAGAAATACCGATGTTTTTTGTATTTTTATTTAAGAAAAAGAACAGGGTTGTTATCCACCTATCGAGTTTGCATAGTTATTTTTCTTCTCTGTTATGGTGATGAAAAACTAAAGGTATATGATCATGGATGATGAGATTGACGGAGTACTAACAATTAACTGTCGAGCTTAGGCTATGTTAAGTGGTAATCTAGTTCAGCTAACTTTAACTCATTAAGGATACTTTATGCCTCATCTTCGTTTTCGTGCTGTTGAATTTGATACGGTAAAAGCACTATCAACGGAATTAGTTGATGATTTACAGCCGTTAATGTCATGTCCTCGAGAAGATTTTACACTAGAGCACATTCCAGCTTCATTTATCTTCGATGGCGAAGTATCAGATGCTTACCCGTTTGTTGAAGTATTATGGTTTGATCGTGGGCAAGAGACGCAAGATAAAGTCGCTGCTGTAATTACGGCTGCTGTTCGTAAAGCGGTAGATAATGCAGATCAAGATGTGGCCGTGATTTTCACCGCGTTAACAGCAACTGCTTATTACGATAATGGACAGCATTACTGATCCTTTTCTCCTCAAACAGGCAATGTCACGTTTTTAATTCTTCACTTTCTTATTTGGTCAGCTCATTTCTGATGAGCTGACTTGCTCTGTTTAAGGGTTAATATGGCACGTTACACAAAAACAAAACTGGTTGCTGGTGTCGGAGTTGTTGCTGGTGCTTTAGGCTTAGGTGCGTTTAACGCATCATTTGATATATCCACTCAGCCAGATGTCACCAATGAGGTTTTTGCTCCTCATTTTTCATACCGTTGTATGGAAAGCGTCATAGCACCACCATTAGATATTGATGGTGAGTTAACAGTGGCAGTTTGGAATATTTATAAGCAACAGCGCAGTAATTGGCGTAGCGCATTAGAGCAGTATGCGCACGGAACGGATTTAGTCTTATTGCAAGAAGCGAGCTTAAATACGGATTTAAAATCTTATTTAGATGCTAATAGCTGGACGGTGAGAATGGCCAATGCGTTTCGCTTTCTTGATACGCCAGCAGGTGTAATGAATTTATCGCGTGTTGATGCAAAGCAAACCTGTGCTTATTTAGCGATGGAGCCTTGGCTTCGTTTGCCAAAATCAGCATTGCTGTCTGAATTTTCATTATCTAATGGGCAAACATTGGCTGTGGTGAATTTACACGGGGTGAATTTTGCGTTGGGATTGGATGAATATAAAGCGCAGCTTAATAGCTTAAAGTCAGTATTATCAAAACATACTGGACCAATTATTTTGGCGGGGGATTTTAATACTTGGCGTCAAGGCAGGATCAAAGTATTGAAGTCATTTGCCCATTCATTAGGCTTAAAAGAAGTCAGTTTTGCAGAAGATCAACGTATTCGAGTATTAGGTAAGCCGTTGGATCACTTGTATTATCGTGATTTAAGGCTAGTGACATCAGAAGCACCACGAACGGATGCTTCTGATCATAATCCACTATTAGCAACGTTTAGATTAAATCACTCATCACATTAGCTTGTTGTGTTAGGCCACAAGGATCAAAAGTGACTAAACAATCAGTGTTAAAATCCAAGGCAGTACAGCAATAATGATGGCTTGAGAGCGATCAAAGTCTGTCCAAGCACCTACAGCGGCATAAGTTAATGCGATATACCATGGTGCAAGTAGCGGAATGGTGGTTGCAAACGGCGCCCAAGGATTATTTAACGGCAGCTTTAATAACCCATTAATACTGTTTAAATCAGCGGCATTCGGCAGAATATTGGCATGATTAAAGAGAACGTTAATGTAACTCGCAATATCGCCAATAAATGCAGGTAGCATGATAAAACAAGATGCAGCTAACCATTTACCATAGCTATGCTGATATTGGCTGCCCTTCGTTGCCATTTTTAGCCATAACGCTAATAGAAAAATGACTGCCGTTCTACCAATAAAATCACTAAAGACTTCACCTGCTAATAGCACTTCCTTTGTTAGCCATGCTTGTTTAACTTCTTCGTTAACAGTACCTAATTGGCTTTGCATCGCTTGTTGTAACCAAGCGAGATCTACGTGATTAAAATACCCACCCCAAAAGATAAATGAGCCAAGAATAATGATCAGATAGGGTAAGAACGCCCATTTAGGACGTTCATAAACCGCTGCAAAACAATCAATCGGTGAGCGGAAAAGATCAACGAGAGCAATTAATGGATTTTTCGAGGGTGTCATGCTTTAACCTTGCTGGTATCTATGATCAATTTGAGTGTTTGGCCTTGTTTTAGATACTTTTTATTATCGAGATTATTCCATTTTACTATTTGTTTTACTGTAACTTTGTGGCGTTGAGCAATAACACTTAAGCTGTCACCTCTTTTCACTTTATAGCTAATCGTTTTTGATTTATTCGTCGGCTTGATATTACTTTTTGCCGAAGAAATCGTACTGACTTTTAGCTTTTGACCTAAGCGTAATGTAGCTTTCGTTGATAGCTTGTTCGCTTTTGCAAGCGAGCTAACTGAAGTATTGTACTGACGAGCAATTGCCCACAAAGTATCACCCGGGCCCACGATATGATGGGTCTGTTTTATTGCCGTACGGTGCTGAACGTTAACCAGAGAGGTTGACGACGATGGCACTTTTAATTTTTGACCAATACGGATATGACTGCTCTTTAGGTGGTTTACTTGTTTAAGCGCAGCCACACTGGTGTTATGACGTTCTGCAATCACACCTAAGCTATCACCTGACTTAACAGTATAGGTCGTTGTCAGTGTGCTTAATGATTTACGTTTGTTATTGGCAAATGCACGATTAAATTCATTAACGTGATTAATCGGTAGCAGTAAGTGATTTAAACCGTTAGGAGCGGTAACACCACGACGATAAGCAGGGTTTAGATTTTTAATTTCAGCGGTACTGATACCTGCAAATTTAGCCGCAATATCTAAATCCATTTGAGTCTTGGGTTTGACGAGCGCAACAGCAGGTTTATTACTGATTGCTGGCAAGTGCAAGTCATACTTGTTTTGGTGTTTGATGATGTCTGCAACAGCATACAGTTTTGGTACATAGCTGCTGGTTTCTTGGGGTAAATCTAGCGACCAGTAATCCGTTGGTTTGCCGAGAGCTTTATTTTTCTTAATCGCACTAAATACACGACCTTCACCAGTATTGTAGGCAGCTAAAGCATATTGCCAATTACCATCGAACTTCTTGTTTAAGTAAGTTAGTAGGTCTAATGCAGCCTCTGTAGATTTAATAATATCGCGGCGACCGTCGTACCAGCTATTTTGTTTTAAGCCAAAACGGCGACCTGTATCAGGAATGATTTGCCAAAGACCAGCAGCGGCACTGCTTGAGTAGGCATTAGTATCAAATGAGCTTTCTACAATAGGAAGAAGGGCGATTTCTAAAGGCAAGCCACGTTTCTCAACCTGCTCTGTGATGTAGTACAGAAACGGTTGGGCGCGTTCGGCAATGATTTCTAAGTTACGAGGGTGTTTTAAGTACCAGTTGCGGTAGTAACGGATACGTTTGTTATTAGGGATAGGGGTATCGATTTGCATAGCAATGCGATCCCAGACATCTTTTTGCTGCTGAGGTGTGATTTTTTTAACCTCAGTGACCTCCTCGCTTGGCTGAGTTTCAAATAAAGGAGGAAGTGTTACTGTTGCAGGCTTTTCAACGACAGTACTCGTATCGTTAGTATCGGCTTTTTGGGTAGGAGGCTGTGTAGTTTCACAGCCTACAAGCAAAAGCACGCTTGCTAATAGAATTCGTGATTTCATGACAGTCGTCTTTTTATAAAGTGGCTGGAGATAATACTTGTCCAACCACCTTAGTGACAAGACTTCGTCAATTAAAACTTATCCTTCCAACGTCGAAGTGCTGCGAATGTCTCAAGATCAGAGTCGTCATACGCTTTGTCTGCGACAGAACGTTTGATGCTTGGCTGATCACAACGAAGAAATGGATTGATCAGTTTTTCTAAGCTTAATGTTGATGGCAGCGTGCTTTCACCGTTTGCGCGAAGACGGATAACGTTATCGCGATATTTCTGCAAATGTGGGTTGTCTTGCTCGGCTACAAGGGCAAAAGAAAGGTTGCTTGCGGTGTATTCATGGGCACAAAAAACTTCTGTTTCGTCAGGAAGAGCTGCAATTTTTTGTAGTGAGTCGAACATTTGGGCAGGTGTGCCTTCAAATAAGCGACCACAGCCTGCTGAGAAAAGTGTGTCACCACAAAATAGTTTCTCATCTCCCACGTATACAACGTGTCCTAGTGTATGACCTGGTACGCTCATGACCATAAAGCGCTCACCGAAAATGTCGACTTGGTCGCCATCTTCGACAGGTTGGGTGATACCTGGAATTGGCTCGCTCGCAGGACCGACTACTTTGATAGTTGGGAAACGACGTTTTAGCTCGCTGATCCCACCGATGTGATCAGAGTGATGGTGGGTGATAAGAATGGCGTCCAGCGTAAGATTATTTTTTTCTAGTGCTTCAAAAACCGATGTTGCATCGCCCGGATCGACGACAACACAATGATTTTCTTTGTTTTGAATGAGCCAGATGTAATTGTCATTAAATGCGGGTATGCTTTTAACTGTTAGCATGAATTTCTTCTCCAGCCTTATTCAGGTGTTGAGCAGTACTATTATGAAGCCAGCGCGTACAGTAACACATATCGAAGTGCCTTATTCATGGTCTGATGTGACCAATGGAGAATGGGTGGCACAGTTATTACAAGCTCGAATCGATGAGTGGTGTCCGAAGCTGTTTGGTTACCATATGTTAAAGCTTGGTGGCTTAAGTGCAGAGCTGACCAGTGGTCATTGTAATATCCAGCATCAAATTAGTGTAGATAAATTCAGTACTTATCGTAACGTAGAAGCTGAATCTTTTGAATTACCTTTTATTGAGAAGTCATTTGATGCCTGTTTGCTTATTCATCAGCTTGATTATTCATCCGATCCCCATCGCTTGTTACGTGAAATAGATAGAGTAATGGTTGATGATGGCTATTTATTGCTAAGTGGTAATAATCCATTGAGTATTAATGGTATTTGCGGACTGTTACCGTGGAATCGTAACAAAGCACCTTGGAATGGTCGGATGTATTTATCGTCACGGGTAATGGATTGGTTAGGGCTGCTTAATTACGAAGTTATTTATCACGAAACATTTGCTGTTCTGCCTGCAACCCGCCATTTAGCTTGTTCTGCTTGGTTAGAAAACATCCTATCAGAGCCATTATCTGCAATTGGCAGCATGTATTTTATTGTTGCTAGAAAGCGCACATTCCCATTAAAGCCAATAAAACCGAAATGGAAAGTGAGGCGTCAGTTGGCTCCGTTACAAGTGAATTGTCGTACCGAAGCCAGAAGTGAAGCAGCAAAGCAAAAGTAGTTGCTAAATCAGCTTGCTTGATAGCCTTCGTCAGTGTGATTGGGAGATTCCGCAGCAGCTCTTGCAAGATCATCACAACGTTCATTTTCAGGGTGTCCAGCATGCCCTTTAACCCAATGCCATTGTACTTGGTGGCGTTGGGTCTCTGTATCTAACCGTTGCCATAAATCCGCATTCTTAACTGGTTTCTTATCTGCCGTTTGCCAACCACGTTTTTTCCAATTATGGATCCATTGGGTAATTCCTTGGCGTACATATTGGCTATCAGTGGTAAGATCAACGCGACAAGATTCTTTTAGGCTTGCAAGCCCTTCAATGGCAGCAAGTAGCTCCATACGATTATTTGTTGTCATGAAAAAGCCGTCGCTGAGCTCTTTTTCATGTTGTTTGTATCTCAGTACCGCGCCATAGCCACCAGGGCCTGGATTTCCTAAACAAGAACCATCTGTGAAAATTTCTACCTGCTTCATCATATTTGGTAGTATTGCCCTAGATAAAAACTTAAGTCTGACACATAAGCCACTATGAAAGCCACTAACCAACGCATTATTGTATTCGATACAGAAACCACAGGTATGAATATGAGCGGCCCGCATTACGAAGGCCATCGTATTATTGAAATTGGTGCGGTTGAAATCATCAACCGTAAATTGACCGATAACACTTTCCACGTTTACATCAAACCAGATCGTCCTATCGATCCTGAGGCAATTGATGTTCACGGTATTACTGATGAATTCTTAGTCGGTAAACCGAGTTACGCTGAGATCCACCAAGAGTTTATTGATTTCATCGATGGCGCAGAGCTTGTCGCTCACAACGCGTCGTTCGATATCGGTTTTATGGATTATGAATTCCATTTAATGGGCTCTGATCTTAAGAAGACCGAAGATATCTGTAAGGTGACCGATACCTTGGAAATGGCAAAACGCTTGTTCCCTGGTAAACGCAATAACCTTGATATTTTATGTTCTCGTTATGGCATAGATAACTCTCACCGAACGCTGCACGGCGCTTTGCTTGATGCCGAGATCCTGGCTGACGTTTACTTAATGATGACTGGTGGTCAAACATCATTAAAGTTAAGTAGCGACAGTGAAGGTGATAGCGATACCGAATTTGCAATTAAGCGTTTAACGGGGGATCGAAAAGGATTAAAGGTTATCCTTGCTGCTGCCGATGAACTAACTGCACATGAAGAAAGGCTTGATTTGATCGGTAAAAAAGCTGACGTTCTTTGGCGTCTGTAGGAGAGTTATGCTAAAGCGGTTATGGATATGTTCGGCTGTTTGGCCGTTGTTTGCTTGGGCGCAAGGCAATGATCAAATGACGTGGCTTGATAACCGCTTTCGTGTTGATCCTACTATTAAACAAGTCTCGTTCATGGTTAAACGTGAAGAGCCAAGTCGTCCTGTTATTTTAGTTGCCCCTGATGGCTCGAAATATTATTCAAGCCGCCATCCGAAAAATGTGTCTTGGTACTCTGAAGACGATCTCGATATTATTTCTATTGATTCACCAATGGCTGGACCTTGGCAAGCTATTGGGCGGGTATCGCAAGATAATCGTATTACTTTGCTGTCGAATCTTCGCTTAACGGCTGATACGTTACCGCAAAATTTATATCAATCCGAAGTTCTGAAATTCTCAGCTCAGTTATTACAAAACGAACAACCGTTAACGGTTCGTGACTTTTTGGAACGAGTGAAATTGCGGATTTTGTTTTATCCGTTCATTGCTGATGAGCAGGTGTTGCCTAACAATATGCAGCCAGAGCCGACAGTGATTGGTGATTTTGCAGATGACGGACAAGATCGCGATGAAAAAGCTGGAGACGGTATTTTTACTCTATCACTACCTGTTGATGTTGAGCCGGGTAAATACCGTGTTGTGATCAAATCGATGAATGGGGTGTTCTCACGGGCGTTAGAGCAGGAAGTGTTGGTTTATCCTAAGCCTTTTTCTGCAACCTTAATTAAAAGTCATAATGCACAAGATCCTCATCAGCTGGTGGTGTTACCTCAAGATGATGCGCTAGTGGTTGGCTCTTTGGCTTCTTACATCCAATATTCATCACCTAAGAATAAACAACAGATCATTCAACAACGCGCATTACCGACTGAAAATGAGCTATCTATTGCATTACCTAATGATGATATGACAGGGAAATATGCATGGAGTGGCTGGGTGTATGGGACAGACAGATTGCATCAACGAGAGCTGATTTTCCCATTAGTAAAAAGCCATTTTGCCGCTGTAAAGAATATTCGAGCTGAAAATCATGTCGTTGATCAGGCTGCAATAGAAGCGGAAAAACAACGCCAGCAAATTTTGCATGATATTGAGCAGCAGAAGCAATCTCGCGAGAAAACCATACGTATTATGATCATGGGGAATATTGCGATTATTTTCTTTATTGTTGGCAGTATTTTGGGATGGAGAATGTTCAAAAAACGCCGCAAAGAAAAACAGGATGAGCTAGTGTTGCCATCGTAATGGGGTAACTGTATTTCGTTAAATAGTAAAATGAACATAAAAAGGGAGGCAATGAGCCTCCCTTTGTTTTAGTTACTGTAAGGTTCAATATCTATGCGGCGTTATTAATGGATCGCTTTGGGTTAGTATTTGACTTTGCTGCAAGCTCTTCAGGCTCAAAGTCATCAACATTGATGGTGCGCAGACGACCACGTTCGGCTCGGCGTAGTAGTTCAGCTTCAGCGTGTTCAAGTACATCTAGCTCCAATCCTTTGTCTGCCACTTTTCCTAATTGCATAAATGGCAGTTTTTCATTGGCAGCTTTACAAACACGATCATAAAGAGGCTCTGCCGCTAAGATATCTTTAAGAGCGGTTTCCATCATACCGACAGGGTTATGCTCTGTTGCTTCAAGGTATTGACCACGACCTAAACGTTCGCGTGTTGCTGATGGTGTTTGTGCTAAACGTGCTACCGTATGATCTAAATTATCATTAGGTTTAATTCGACGCTGTCCAAGCGGGAATAAGACAACACGTAGTGCGCCCGCAATGAATTTATTTGGGAAGTTTTTCAAGAACCCATCTAATGCCTTCTCTGTTTGGTAGAGTGAGTCTTGTAATCCCCAATGCACTAGCGGCAAGTCTTGTGTTTGATAGCCTTCATCTGCATAGCGTTTAAGCGTAGCTGATGACAAATAGAGTTGGCTTAACACGTCACCAAGGCGGGCGGATAAACGCTCTTTACGTTTGAGTGAGCCACCAAGTACTGCCATCGAAATATCAGCAAGCAGAGCAAGGTTAGCACTGTAACGGTTAAGTTGTTGGTAGTAACGAGCAGTTTTATCTTTACGTGGTGCTGTCGAGCCGTAGCCATCGGTAATGCCTAGCCAGAAAGAACGTACCATGTTACTGATAACAAAACCGATATGGGCAAAGACGGCTTTATTAAAGCTATCTAATGCTTGTTGTGGATCATCGTTATAAGCGGCATTCATTTCTTCTAATACATAAGGGTGACAGCGGATCGCCCCTTGTCCAAAGATGATCATTGAACGAGTGAGAATATTCGCTCCCTCAACAGTAACGGCAATAGGCGCACCTTGATAGCCACGGGCTAAAAAGTTACTTGGCCCCATACAGATCCCTTTACCACCAGCAATATCCATTGCATCAATCACACCGCGTTGGCTTCGATGAGTACAGTGGTATTTCACGATGGCAGAAATCACTGAGGGTTTTTCACCTAAATCAATACCTGCCACCGTTAACGTGCTTGCAGCATCAAGCACATAAGCATTACCAACAATACGAGCAAGTGGCTCTTCAATACCTTCCATTTTACCGATTGGCATTTTAAATTGACGACGAATACGAGCATAAGCACCAGTAGCTATGGCTGCGGTTTTTAAGCCGCCCGTCGCGTTAGATGGTAGGGTAATACCACGACCAACCGATAGACATTCAACCAACATACGCCAGCCTTGTCCTGCCATCTCTTGACCACCAATGATGAAGTCGATAGGTACAAAGATCTTATTACCTTTAGTCGGTCCATTTTGGAATGGCACATTAAGAGGGAAGTGACGACGGCCAATTTCCACGCCTTTAAGATCAGTTGGGATCAACGCACAAGTAATACCAAGATCTTCTTGATCACCGAGTAGGTGTTCAGGATCAGAGAGTTTAAAAGCAAGGCCAAGTACTGTCGCAACAGGGGCTAGGGTGATGTAACGCTTATTCCACGTTAACTCCATACCAAGTACTTCTTCACCTTGCCAGATGCCTTTTTTGACAATACCAAAATCAGGGATTGAGCCAGCATCTGAGCCTGCTTCTGGACTGGTTAGGGCAAAACACGGGATCTCTTTACCTTCAGCTAAACGAGGTAGGTAGTAGTCTTTTTGCTCTTCAGTACCATAGTGTTGCAGTAATTCACCTGGACCTAATGAATTAGGCACACCAACGGTTGATGATAGTACACCTGACACACTTGGTTAGTTTTTGAAGCACTAGCGATTGTGCATAAGCTGAAAACTCTAAACCGCCATATTGCTTTTTGATGATCATGGCGAAGAACTTATTGTCTTTTAGATACTGCCAGACTTCAGGGGGCAGATCGGCAAGCTCATGGGTAACTTGAAAGTCATTAACCATACGGCAGACTTCATTAACAGGACCATCTAAGAAGGCTTGCTCTTCTGCTGATAATGTAGGGGCTGGAATGTTGTGGAGTTTTTTCCAATCAGGATCACCGCTAAATAAATCGGCTTCCCACCACACAGTACAAGCATCAATGGCTTCTTTCTCTGTGCTCGACATTTCTGGCATGACACCTTTGAATGCCTTGAGTGCAGGCTTACTGAGGTATTTTTTTCGAATAAAAGGAGTATTAAGAGGGATCGCAATCGCTGCAAAAACTATCCAGCTAAATATACTGGTTATCGATAATGCACTACCAACAGCTAAAGCT
Source organism: Photobacterium leiognathi (assembly GCF_030685535.1). Taxonomy (NCBI): domain Bacteria; kingdom Pseudomonadati; phylum Pseudomonadota; class Gammaproteobacteria; order Vibrionales; family Vibrionaceae; genus Photobacterium; species Photobacterium leiognathi. The sequence goes on from NZ_CP131601.1 coordinate 675,626, forward strand.
GCGGCAATTATTACGGTAAATGTTTTAAGCGATGCGCGATTATACGCCAAGATGCAGATAGCACCGATCAAGCCAATGACATACGCAAGCGTAACCATAATGATTCTCCTTAATCTGTGTAGCAATACTGTTTACACATAATCAGGAATAGTTAAGCGATACCTGACTTCATTATGGGGAGTTCAGTACTTTGCTACGCATTCTCTTATATTATTGTAGGGTAATTATTATTTAAGGTAAGAGGTCTTACCACTTAATTTTGATTGTAATGTATTTTTTAACAAAATGTAAATTAAATTCTCTCTATGAAAGTAAACTGTTACGTATACAAAATGCGGTAGAGTCAGGTTTTTATTGGGATTGATCGAGATCATCGTGATTATTTTTTTCACTTGCAGATTTTTAGCAGAGCGTTAACATATGCCGTATTGTGATGCTGTTCACGTTATTACAGGTGGTTACACTTTAATCATCGCAGCGGAATAGTATTTCCTTTTGTTGCCTTTCCCGATTCCGACTGACACATGCCCGCCGGACCCCCTACATCGGGTTGACATCAATTCCTGTTTATCAAATGTACGCAAAGTGCAAGAGGTTTTGTTGTGTTGTTATTTCATGCTTTATCACAGGCGTGGAAGGATGGTTATTCCTTCTCTAAATTTCGTGCCGATATTGTATCGGGTATTACTGTAGGTATTGTGGCTATTCCTTTGGGAATGGCATTGGCAATTGCTGTCGGTGTACCACCACAACATGGATTGTATACGGTGATTGTGGCGGGCTTTTTAGCTGCATTATTAGGTGGTTCACGATTTAATATCACAGGTCCAACAGCGGCCTTTGTAGTTATCCTTTTACCGATTACCCAAAAATACGGCTTATCAGGCTTGATGTTGGCGACCATGATGTCGGGGATCATCTTGCTATTAATGGGCGTATTTCGCCTAGGTCAGCTGGTGGCATATGTGCCATATCCAGTAACGACAGGTTTCACGGCGGGTATCGGCTTTGTTATTGCTTTTTTACAGCTTAAAGATTTATTAGGTCTACATATTCAAGGTAGTCCAATCCATTTTCCTGAAAAAGTAATGGCATACGCACACGCAATGCCAACCGCAAACTATGCTGACGCCATAGTGGGTATCGTGACGATTTTTGTCTTTATTGGTTGGGCAAAATTAAAAACACGTATTCCACCACACCTTGTGTCACTGCTTGTCGGTACGATTTTAGCGTTAGCATTAAATAAATTTGGTCCTGAGCATGTTACTTTGCTTGGTGAGAAATTTAGCTACACCATTGGTGATATTGTGGGCCACGGTATTCCACAAGAAGCGCCACAATTTATGGCGTTATGGAAGTCAGATACTTTCAATTGGGCAACCGTGATCGAGTTAATGCCGTCTGCATTAACCATTGCCATGCTTGGTTGTATTGAATCATTACTGTGTGCTGTTGTGGCTGACGGTATGACAAGCAAGAAACATAATCCAAACGCTGAGCTAGTTGGTCAGGGTATTGCGAATATGGTGGTGCCTTTCTTCGGCGGTATTCCAGCAACGGCGGCGATTGCACGTACAGCAACAAATATCCGTTCAGGTGCATTTTCACCGATTTCAGGTATCACTCATGCGCTATTTGTATTAGCAGCGATGATTGTATTAGCACCTGTACTTTCTTATGTTCCAATGAGTGCATTAGCTGGCTTGCTTATCATGGTGGCTTGGAATATGTCTGAAGCACCTCACTTCGTGCATACGTTAAAAGTGGCACCTCGTCGTGATGTCGCTGTATTAATGACTTGTTTCATTCTAACGGTTGCTTTCGATATGGTTGTGGCAGTGATCGTTGGTCTATTATTGGCTGGTGTGCTGTTTATTCAGCGTATTGCAACGTTAACAACGGTGACAATTACCCATGATGAACATCCGCATTTAAACTTTGGTGATGATGTGGTGGTTTATGATATCAATGGTCCGCTGTTCTTTGCTGCGAGCGAGAAAGCGTTTTCTGTGATTGAGCACGCAACCACTGAAACACGTGCAGTAGTGCTTGATTTCAGTGATGTATCAACCATTGATATTACAGCGATTCATGCCTTTGAAACGGCACTCGATCGTTTATCAGAGCTACCAGTATATTTAGTGGGTGTACAATCGCATGTTGAACGTAAGCTCTATCATGCGGGTGTTTTTGACGCTGAGAATGTGCATTTATCGCACTCAGTTGGTCAATTACAGCAAGTTTTAATGATTAATTCTCACAATGGCTCGGTTAAGGAGTCGACACTGTAAGTTATTTGTATGTAAACTGCGAATAACGGTGTATTTAAAACATCAAGCGGGTATTTACCCGCTTGATTTGTATCTAAAGAATAATAGAGAGAATGGCTTATGTATCAGGATTTGATCCGTGCTGAACTAACTGAAGCGGCTGACGTACTAAATCGCTTTTTAAGTGATGATAAAAATATGGCTGATATTGAAGCTGCAGCTAAGCTATTGGCAGATTCTTTCAAGCAGGGCGGTAAAGTGCTGTCTTGTGGTAATGGTGGCTCTCATTGTGATGCAATGCACTTTGCTGAAGAGCTAACAGGTCGTTACCGTGAAAACCGTCCAGGTTACCCTGGTATTGCTATTTCAGATCCAAGCCACTTATCGTGTGTAAGTAACGACTTCGGCTATGATTACGTATTTTCACGCTACTTAGAAGCGGTTGGCGCAAAAGGTGATGTTCTATTTGGTCTGTCTACATCAGGTAACTCGGGCAACATTTTAAAAGCGATTGAAGCGGCAAAAGCGAAAGGCATGAAGACCATCGCTTTAACGGGTAAAGATGGCGGTCAAATGGCGGGTCTAGCAGATGTGGAAATTCGTGTCCCTCATTTTGGTTACGCTGATCGCATTCAAGAAATTCATATTAAAATTATCCATATTTTAATTATGCTAGTTGAAAAAGAAATGGCGGCAGAATAAGCCAAGCTTAACACTGACCGTTGAGAAGTATCGTTAATGAATAACAAAAGGGCATAAAGGAATATGTGTGAATTGCTAGGCATGAGCGCAAATGTGCCAACCGATATTTGTTTTAGTTTTACCGGTTTAATGCAGCGTGGGGGAAATACTAGCCCTCATCGTGATGGTTGGGGTATTACCTTTTATGAAGGTAAAGGCTTTCGTACATTTAAAGATCCAAACCCAAGCTGTCAATCGCGTATTGCTGAACTTGTCCAAGAATACCCAATAAAGAGTCGTGCAGTGGTGAGTCATATTCGCCAAGCCAACCGAGGGGCGGTGAATTTAGAAAACACCCATCCATTTACTCGCGAGTTATGGGGCAATTATTGGACTTTTGCGCATAATGGTCAGTTGACGGGTTATGAGAGCTTAAAGACGGGGCGACACCAAGCGGTAGGTGATACTGACAGTGAGATCGCTTTTTGTTGGTTATTGAATCAATTTGAAACGAAATTTCCAGTACTGCCAGATGATTTGAATCCTGTTTTTAGCTATTTTGCAGAGTGTTGTGATCAGTTACGTCAGCTCGGTGTTTACAATATGTTATTAAGTAATGGTGAGTACGTACTTACCTATTGTACCAATAACTTACATTGGATCACTCGTCGAGCGCCGTTTGGTAAAGCATCTCTTATTGATGAAGATGTCACGATTGATTTTCAGCAAGAAACGACACCTAAAGACGTGGTGACTGTGATTGCTACTCAGCCTTTAACCAATGATGAAAATTGGCACAAAATGGCAACAGGAGAATTTATTGTTTTCCATTTTGGTGAGCCAGTATTTAATCAGCTGGTGGTTGAAGACAAATAGCTGAGTCATTCAGTAATCGATATGACTGAAATGCGATAAGCAGAAAGAGAAAAGGCGATCATCAGATCGCCTTTTGTTTTTATTGGGCAGCGTAGCCTTGTGGGGGAAGGATTTCACCATCAAATACCGCTTTGCCATCGATCATAGTTAAGCGTTTTTCAGCTAACCACTGAGTCACAAGCGGATAAATTGCATGTTCTTGCTTTTGTACCCGAGCCGTCACTTCTTCAACGGTATCATTAGCAAAAATAGGGACTTTTGCTTGAAGAATAACAGGTCCACCATCGAGCTCTTCTGTAACAAAGTGCACGCTAGTACCATGTTCTGTATCGCCTGCATCTATCGCACGTTGATGGGTATTTAATCCTGGGTATTTTGGCAATAAAGAGGGGTGAATGTTTAACATTTTCCCTTTAAAGCGACGGACAAAATCACCGCTTAAAATACGCATAAAACCAGCAAGGATCACCACATCAGGGTTGAATTGCTCAATACGTTCAGCCAAAGCATCATCGTATTGTTCACGGTTGCCATATTGTTTAGGCGCGATATGTATCGCTTCAATATTGGCAGCACGTGCACGCTCTAATCCGTACGCATTCTCTTTATTTGAGATCACAGCAGTAATTTGACTGTTTTTAATTACGCCATTGCTGCATGCGTCAATAATCGCTTGAAGATTACTGCCGCTACCTGAAATAAGGACGACGATATTATTCATGGTATTACTTGATCTCAACTTGCTCTTCGCTCTCTGCAGCATTGGCAATTTCACCTAATAGCCATGCATTTTCGCCTTCAGCATTTAGGATATCAATAGCTTGTTGTGCTTGCGCTTGTGGTAGGGCAATCACTAAGCCTACACCACAGTTGAACGTGCGGTACATTTCGTAAGTTTCTACGTTACCTGCCGTTTGTAGCCAGTTGAAGATAGCAGGCCATTGCCAGCTATCACCATTAACAACAGCTTTTGTGCCTTTTGGTAGCACACGTGGGATATTTTCCCAGAAACCACCGCCAGTTATATGAGAAATCGCGTGAACATCACAGCTTTCCATCATTTTCAGCGTTGATTTTACGTAAATTTTGGTTGGTGTTAACAGGTGATCAGAAAGTGTTTTACCTTCTAATTCTTCGTTTAAGTCAGCGTTTGAAACTTCAATGATCTTACGGATAAGTGAGTAACCGTTTGAGTGAGGACCACTTGAACCAACAGCGATAAGAGCATCACCAGCTGTTACTTTTGAACCATCAATGATATCGGCTTTTTCAACCACACCGACACAGAAACCAGCAACATCGTAATCTTCACCGTGGTACATACCTGGCATCTCAGCCGTTTCACCACCGATCAATGCACAACCTGATTGAATACAGCCTTCACCAATGCCAGTAACAACACTTGCTGCTGTATCGACATCCAGCTTACCTGTCGCGTAGTAATCAAGGAAGAACAAAGGCTCTGCACCTTGAACAATAAGATCGTTAACACACATAGCAACAAGATCGATACCGATAGAATCGTGCTTATTTAAATCCATAGCTAAGCGAAGTTTAGTACCTACGCCATCAGTACCTGATACTAAAACAGGCTCTTTATATTTGGTTGGTAGTGAACAAAGTGCACCAAAACCACCAATTCCCCCCATCACTTCTGGGCGATGCGTACGTTTTACCACCCCTTTAATACGGTCTACTAATGCATTACCAGCATCGATATCAACACCAGCATCTTTGTAACTAAGAGAAGAGTTTTTGTTGCTCACAGATGATCCCTCAACGTATTAAAGTAAAAAAGCTGGGGTATGATAACAGCAGTCACAGCCTAAAGGAAAACGTTTGCGTCATTTTTTTTGACTGGGTATTAAGTAAACAGTTAAACGTTTACTACTATCAGCAATCGTTTGGCTTAGTATATAATAATGCGATTTTATTTTTTATTTGCTCGGGAGTCAGAAGATGAAGGTTGTTGAGGTAAAGCACCCACTGGTTAAACATAAGATTGGTCTTATGCGCGAAGGTGACATCAGCACTAAGCGTTTCCGTGAGTTAGCAACTGAGGTTGGTAGCCTACTGACATATGAAGCGACTTCAGACTTTGAGACAGAAAAAGTGACCATTGATGGTTGGAACGGTCCAGTTGAGATCGACCAAATCAAAGGTAAAAAAGTGACGGTAGTACCTATTCTTCGTGCTGGTCTTGGCATGATGGACGGTGTACTTGAACATATGCCAAGTGCACGTATCAGTGTTGTTGGTATCTACCGTGATGAAGAAACACTTGAGCCTGTACCATACTTCAACAAGCTAGCATCAAACATCGATGAGCGTATTGCGCTGGTTGTTGATCCAATGCTGGCAACTGGTGGTTCTATGATTGCGACACTAGATCTTTTAAAAGAGCACGGTTGTACGCAATTTAAAGTTCTAGTACTAGTGGCTGCACCTGAAGGTATTGCAGCATTAGAAAAAGCACACCCAGATGTTGAGCTATACACTGCAGCTATCGATGAGAAGCTAAATGACAAAGGCTACATCGTTCCTGGTCTTGGTGATGCAGGCGATAAGATCTTCGGTACTAAGTAATTAGTAAACAAGATTTAAATAAAAACCGGACGCCATGTCCGGTTTTTTATATTCAGAGCTTATAAAGTGATAAGTTCAGTATAAGCTAACGTTAAATAACGTTAACTTAATTCATCGCGACTTATAGATGTTCAGTACCTTCAATTTGCGCATTATCAACGATATGATTTTCGCCTAAATCTTGTGGCAAGATCAGGTTAAGAACAATCGCGACAATACCGCATAAGCTCACACCTTGCAGGCTGAACTCACCAATACCAAATGCCATCCCACCAATACCAAATACCAGTGTTACCGCAACAATTACAAGGTTACGGGCTTTGTGTAAATCGACTTGGTTTTTGATCAGTGTATTTAGACCAACGGTTGCTATAGAGCCGAATAGCAAGATCATGATCCCGCCCATTACAGGCACAGGGATGGTTTGTAGCATTGCGCCTAATTTACCTACGAACGCTAATACTAATGCAGTAATTGCCGCCCATGTCATGATCACAGGATTAAATGCTTTCGTTAGCATTACCGCACCCGTTACTTCAGAGTAAGTAGTATTAGGCGGTGCGCCCACCATAGAGGCTGCAATCGTCGCAATACCGTCACCAGCCATTGTACGGTGCAGGCCTGGCTTTTTCAGGTAGTCTTTACCTGTTACGTTGGAAATCGCTAGCATGTCGCCCACGTGCTCAACTGCAGGTGCAATGGCAACAGGGATCATGAAAAGGACAGCGTTAATATTAAACTCAGGGAAAGTGAAGTTAGGAAGTGCTAACCAACTTGCATTATGCACCGGGGTAAAGTCCACCACACCGAATGCTAAACTTGCTAAATATCCTGAAGTAATACCACCTACAATCGGTACTAATTTTAAGATGCCTTTGGCAAACACACTTAAGCCAATGGTCACGATTAATGAAATGGCTGAAATCCATAGCGCAGTGTCATGTGCGATAAGCTGAACACCACCGTCACCTGTTTTACCTACAGCCATATTCACAGCTGCTGGCGCTAAACCTAAACCGATGACCATGATCACCGGGCCAACAACTACAGGTGGTAGCAGTTTATGAATAAAGCCAACACCGCGAATTTTAATCACAGCACCCATCAAAACATAAACAATACCCGCCATCATCAAGCCACCCATGGTGCTTGCAACACCCCAAGCTTGGATACCGTACATAATTGGAGCAATAAACGCGAAAGATGAGGCTAGGAAGATAGGAACAGAACGTTTGGTAACAAGCTGAAAAAGGAGGGTTCCTACACCAGCACCAAAAAGTGCCACATTGGGATCAAGCCCAGTAAGTAACGGAACAAGAACGAGAGCACCAAATGCGACGAATAACATTTGGGCACCTTGTAATACCTGCATCATACTCAAAATCACCTTGTCATAAAAAAAATCGCGCAATGCTATCACAAAAAGCAAACGATTACCTAGCGTACTAAGAGAAAAAAACTGCTAATTATTTAATGACTGATATTTGTGACTAGAGAAGTTTTTTAAAGCATGTGGTTTGTTTCTTGCAAGCTGTATTGTTTTGGTTCAGGAAAAAGTACATATTGTAGGATAAATTGATGGTAAGCCGTGTTTCTATACAAGACGTCAATCGGTTTAGGAACTCGCTGATGTTCAATTTCTTTTTGCCAACTTACTTTAGTAAATAATGAGTGCTTTATGTTGCGATTTGCGTTGTTGTTTTTAGCGTTACTGGCTTTACCGATTAAAGCTGCGACGGTTAGTAATTTATATCAGGCTCAAGTAGTCATGCCTGCTGATGGACAGAATGCTGATCAAACAGCACGAGAGCAGGGCTTTAAACAAGTGCTGATCAAAGTGACGGGTGATCAAAATATTGCTAAGAATAATGTGATAGCCCAAGCGCTGAAAAACAGTTCGGGTTATGTTAGCCAGTTTAGTTATGGTCAAGACAATGGTCAGCAGACGCTAAATTTAAGCTTTGATAAGGTGCAAATTAAACAATTATTAACGCAAGCAAAAGCAAATTACTGGAGTGAACAACGCCCTGATATTTTAGTTTGGATGGCTGATGATAACGGTAATAGTCGTGATATTTTGTGGGATCAATCAACCAATGCTTTAGTGGCTGACACCAAACAAGCTGCGAATATTCGTGGCGTGCCTGTTACTTTCCCTATTGGTGATTTTAATGATGTAACCGCACTGCATGTATCTGACTTATGGGGCAGTTTTGTCGATCCTATTTCAAGTGCGAGTAAGCGCTACAACGCTGGTGGATTGCTATTAGTAAAAGCGATTCAGCAAGGTGATGACAAGGTTGAATTATCATGGCAATTATATACGCAAAAGCCGAGCACTATTGCGACAGACACTCAACCCATCACTGGTAAAGCAAGTGGTACATTAGCACAAGCAAGCACTGATATGATGAATCAAGTTGCTAATCAACTGGCGCAAAAATATGCCTTAGCATTGGGTAGTAGTGCTGCTGGTGAAGTGAATATTGAAGTTGATAATGTTAACTCTACAGAAGATTTCTTTACGTTAGAGCGCATGCTTAATCATATGACGACAGTAAGTAGTGCGAATGCTGTAAATATTAAAGGTGACAAAGTTATTTTTCGCATGAACTTGTCAGCGTCGACAGCAGAATTTAAACGTGAGTTGAGCCATGACAGCCGCATTAGTGCTGATGATTATGCTGTAACGAATAATAATTCAGCGGTAACAGCAGCACCTGCAACCGATGTGAGTACCTCATCGAATGCTGTTGATGTTAGTGCTACTCAAGTACAGCCTTCTTTACAACAAAGCGAGAACTATGTAGCACCAGATAATATTTATACATGGCATAACTAAATTTCGTTTAGCGTTAAAGTAAGAAAGCCCTCAGTTTGAGGGCTTTTTAGTCTCTGTTTTATTCTTTTGGTGGCTCAAAACGTTCACGCTCTTCTCGTTCAACTTGCGATAAGCGTTGTAATTTTATTCCTAATTCCTTGGCTCGAAGACGGGCAAAAAGAATATTACTGAGAAACGCAACAGAGACGATGACAAACTCAATGGCTGCTAACCAGCGTTCCCCTTCATCAATGGTCAAAATGGTTAATGCATGCAAGAAATAGAACATTAAAATAAAGTTCGACCATGCATGGGTATAAGGTTTCGCTGCTAGCATACCACGTAAAGGTAATAGCATTGGTAATATCCAAAGCGCAGCCATTACCCAATTATTCAAATGTGGATGGGGAGAAATCACGATCTGCCACAGGGCGACCCATAGCATCAAACTTAAATTGGCACAGAGTGCAAATCGGTGGACAAATAAAGTGCGAGGTTGCATTGGAGGCATCGAATCATCCTTTTCGTAAGCCATTAATATCAGGAGTGATGAAGTAGCATTGCTGTGTGTGCTAAGCGTTTTCCTAATGCTTGTGCTAACTCAATTTCATCTTTATGTAATTGCTTATTGGTTCCTGTATTAAGGTGAGAAGCACCATAAGGTGTTCCGCCATGCTGCGTGGTATGCAGGGTTGGTTCGGAATAAGGAATCCCCACGATTAACATGCCATGATGTAATAAGGGCAAAAGCATCGATTGCAGTGTGGTTTCTTGCCCGCCATGCATAGATGAAGATGAAGTAAATACACAAGCTGGTTTATCTATCAATGTGCCTGATAACCATTGTTGGCTGGTGCTATCGATAAAGTGTTTCAGTGGTGCGGCCATATTACCGAAACGTACAGGGCTTCCCATCGCAAGCCCAATACAGTCTTTTAGATCTTGATGGGAGACTAAAGGATCAGTATAAGGTTGCTGATGATCATTTGGATCAATATCAGCAACCGTTCTTAGTACCGCTTCACAGCCAGAGATTTGTTCAATACCGCGACCAATATGACGGGCTAATTGGCGGGTATTACCGTGTTTGCTGTAATAAAGGACTAAGATTTTTTGCATCATAAAATATCCAGTACTTGCACTGGTGGACGACCTAATGCAGCTTTATCACCATTGACGACAATCGGGCGTTCGATCAGTTTTGGATGACTTGCCATTGCTGTAAATAATGCGCTGTCAGTAACATCATCGCTACCCAAGCCTAACTCTTTGTATTCTGCTTCTTTAGTTCGCATCATTTTACGCACAGAGTCTAAACCGAGCTGACGGTATAGCGTTTCTAACTCTGCCACACTTGGTGTTTGCTCAAGGTATTTCACAACTGTTGGTGTAATGCCTTTTTCTTCTAATAGCGCTAACGTTTCACGGCTTTTTGAACAACGAGGGTTGTGATAAATAGTAACTGACATGACATCTCCTAATTCTATGCGTGAGCTATTTTTTACTTAATTGTTATGTAGTTATTGTAATCGTATTAAATACGCTGGCTACTAAAATTTATTTCTGTAGCGCTTTAAATCGTTGACGTTCAAAGCGTAGTTGATCAATACGTGCGTCATAGCGAGCTTGATCCATTGAGCCTAACTTTGCGATTTGCGCTGCTTGAGTATAGTTATTAATGGCTTTATCCCATTGAGCGCGAAGTGCCAGTAGTTCTCCTAATGCTGCGAGTTCACCACTACGATTACCGAGCTTGGCATAGTTCTTCGCGAGTAATGTCCAGCCGTTGGTATCTTTGGGGTGATCGTAAGTATAACGATTTAGAATTTGGATACTTTGCTGATATTTTCCTGATTCTAAATAGACGTTAGCTAAATTTAAGCGCAATACATTACTGTTAGGATTGCCTTTTAGCGCTGTCGTTAAACGTGAAATGGCACGGTCATATTGCTTTTGGTACAGATCAAGATCGGTTGCCGCATCAATAAAGAACAGGTTATTGGGTTCACTTGCCAGTAATGGATCCAGTAATTGATGTGCTTGTTTATATTTACCATTATCAAGATAGACCAATGCCTTGCCGTAATTAAGTTCTTTACGACGATTTGGCGCGGCTTTTTTCAACTCTCTATTTAGCCAGTTTAGTGATGACGCTTCACTAAAGTTAGCATTACGCGCCACAATACGAGAGCGTGCTAATAAGTAACGCTCAGAAGGCGGCAGTATCACGGTTGGGTAATTACGTGCACGCATACGACTATCGGTGACACGAGACTCTGGCAATGGGTGAGTGAGCAACATTGCAAGCAGTTTAGAGGTATAGCGATATTGATCCGCTAAACGACCAAAAAAGCGCGGCATTGCATGTGCATCAAAGCCTGCTTTTGCCAATGTTTTTATCCCAATGCGATCAGCTTCTTTTTCATTACTGCGAGTAAAGTTAATGTGCCCTTGTATATTTGCAGCTGTCGTTGCGTGAATCGCTGCAATCCCAGCCTCTGGAGCAGCAATAGTTAACAATAAAGAGCCAATTAATGCAGCGGTACTCAATGGTGTTTTTTTAGCGTCGGCTTCCATTTTTCGCGCTAAGTGACGTTGGGTAACGTGAGCGATTTCGTGGGCCATTACAGAGGCGAGCTCGCTTTCGGTTTTGGCATGCAAAAACAGCCCAGAGTGGATAGCAACGTAACCACCAAAGAAAGCAAACGCATTAATTTCTGGGTTTTGAATTAAAAAGAAATGAAAAGGGGTTCGAACATCGTCAGCACTGGCAACCAGCTTATGACCTAATGATTGAACATAGTCGGACAATAACGGATCATTAATGACTGGCTGGCTAGCACTTAATATCCGCATATAAGCGTCGCCATATTCAAGTTCTTTATCGATAGTTAACGTTGAGGCGGCAGTCGTACCCATTTCAGGTAAGCGATTAGCATCACTAGCAGTAGCTGGAAGACTGCTACTAAGCAGAGCAGAAAGCAAAAGATAGGTTGGTGCTTTGGTAAATCGAAACATGGGAAAGATACTACCACCTTGTAAGTTATCTTTAATATCTAAAGAGTTAGGACAACGAATGACTCCATAGGTTCGTTATTGTGAATCATGTCCTTTATCTATCTCGCATCTTGGTTGTGCTTGAGGTTACAATACGGCAATAGCAAATCTCTGTCACTTAAAGCAATGGAAATTTTATCGCTTGATTTAACGACACAACGCTGCCCACTGGCACTGTTGCTAGCAAAACGCGCGTGCGCAAAACTTCTTTCTGAACAACAGCTTGAACTGCGTATTTCTGACAGCGGTGCAAGAAGCGACATTCCTCGTTACTTGCTTAACCATGGATACATTATTGACACTGTAGTTAACGATAACACTCAGCTTGTCATGTTAGTGAAAAAAGGACACGCCTCTACATGTTGAACATGTTAAATCGCTGGTATCAGCGTCGATTCTCAGATCCCCATGCCGTCAGCTTAGTCGCCATTTTGCTCGGTGGTTTTCTAACGATTTATTTCTTTGGTAGCTTAATTACGCCACTGTTAGTTGCGATTGTATTGGCGTATTTACTAGAGTGGCCCGTTGCAAGGTTGACCAAACTTGGGCTGCCGAGAACCTTCTCTGTGATGCTAGTTTTATTGCTCTTTGCTGGATTAATGAGCTTAGCATTATTTGGCTTAGTACCGACTATTTGGCATCAGGTGGTGAACTTAACGGCAGACGTACCAAAGATGTTTAATGACTTACAAGTGTATGTATCAAGCCTACCTGAGCGTTATCCAGACTTTGTCCAGCCAGCGCAAGTTGTCGATTTGATGAATAACTTACGTGAAAAAGTGTTGGGTATGGGGGAAAGCGTTGTAAAAGGCTCTCTTGCATCGTTAGTGAGTATTGCAACCTTAGGTGTGTATTTGATTCTGGTGCCATTGCTGATCTTCTTCTTACTAAAAGATAAAGATGAAATGATGCAGACTTTGCTAAAAGTGCTACCTAAAAATCGCCGTTTAGCGAGTAAAGTAGGCAGTGAAATGAATGAGCAGATCTCGAATTATATTCGCGGTAAAGTCATTGAAATCTTAATTGTTGGCATCGCCAGTTATGTCACTTTTGCAGTGATGGACTTACGTTATGCCGTGTTACTTGGCGTGCTGGTTGGACTATCTGTATTGATCCCATACATCGGTGCGGCTGCTGTAACTGTGCCTGTTGCAATGGTGGGATTATTCCAATGGGGATGGACACCGGATTTCTGGTGGCTGCTGTTAGCTTACGGCATTATTCAAGCCTTGGATGGCAATGTATTAGTTCCGATTTTATTTTCTGAAGCGGTGAATTTACACCCAGTAGCGATTATTGTCGCAGTCTTAGTGTTTGGCGGTTTGTGGGGATTCTGGGGCGTATTCTTCGCAATCCCATTAGCAACATTAGTAAAAGCCGTATGGGGCGCATTGCTTTCTGCTGAAGATGAACTTGATGATGTAGAGCAAGTATAACCAATGAAAAAGGCCGCAAGATGCGGCCTTTTCTATATCTATCAATGAGCATACTTAAGTGATGATTATTGATTTAAATAATCTAATACCACTTGATGGTGATCTTTGGTTTTAAACTTATTGAATACGTGTTCAATAGTGCCATTTTCATCAATTAAGAAGCTGATACGGTGTAAACCATTGTACTCTCGGCCCATGACACTCTTCAAGCCCCACACCCCGAACTGCTCTGCAACGGCATGATCTTCATCGGATAATAGGGTGAAATTGAGGTTATCACGCTCAATAAATTTAGGTAGGCGTTTTACAGGATCAATGCTGATACCAAGTACAACCACATTTTTCTCGTCAAGCTCTGCTTTGCTGTCACGTAGACCACATGCCTGAACCGTACAGCCTGGCGTCATGGCTTTTGGATAGAAATAAGCCAATACTTTCTTACCTTTAAAATCACTTAGGCTAACAGGCTCGTTATCTTGATTCATTAAAGTAAATGCTTGTGCTGGTGTCCCAGCTGTGAGCGTATTCATAGAAATATCCTTTTAGTTATTGTGATTCAATACACCGAGGTGTCTGAATAAATTAAGGCTGACAATGAAGTTTAGGTACGTTTTAGTTAGTTTTTATGACCAATAAAATTCACTGAACCAGAAGCTGAAACTGATTTGCACAAGGTTTCAAATTCTTCTTGTAGCGTCATTAAATTACAGTTTTCAGGCAAGTTAGTATTAATTTGAAGCACCAGTTGATTCATTACGCCTTCAGATTGACTCTCAAGTGTATTGGCACTTAATGCAGATATATCAATATGACGACTTGCCATGAAATGAGTAAATTGTTTGATAAGACCCGGGCTGTCATTAGCTTCAACATGGAAATCTGCTGTATAAGGGAAGAAGCGCTGCTTATGCTTGTTTGTACGCTTCATTACCGTGATCAGATCGTGCTCTTGGCCTTTTAGCGGTAACGTTGATTCAATACGAGAAATCGCATTGTTGTTACCAGATAGCAGCATGATCAGGGTAAACTCAGAACCAAAAAGGGCAATACGGCTATCGACAATATTACAGCCACATTGGGTAACGAGATGGGTGATCTCATCAGAGATACCTGGGCGATCAGTACCTACAGCAGTTATTACAAGGTAATGTTCCATGTTGGTCTTCATTGTTAAATAATTATCTAAGCATGTTAGCACAGAGTCATGCTGAAACGATGGCAAATTTCGTTAGAAAAAAGCGAAGATTTTGCGCAGTTTTTGGCGGCTTTTTGAACAAAAAAGTACCTGTATTATTCTGTTGTTCAATATTTGACTTTCAAAGTCGAAAAATGTGATGAAAGCAGGAGATAAAGTAGGTTAGTTCACTGTTTTCGCTCAGCCTTTACTTGAGTTTACAGCCACTCAAAAGTACCATGACAAAGTTATACCCTAACCGCTTTAGCATAGATCCCCACAAGGTGATGGTGAGAGAGCCGTTTGGATATATAAGAAGAGGGGAGATGGACATGTTTACAGGAAGCATGGTTGCGCTATTAACGCCACTAGACGCTACAGGCGAAGTAGATTATGTCGGCCTGCAAAAGCTGGTGGACCACCATATTGATGCTGGTACAGATGCGATCATTGCCGTAGGTACTACGGGTGAATCAGCAACATTGACAGTGGATGAGCATATTAAAGTGGTATTAAAAACACTGGAATATGTTGATGGACGCGTGCCAGTTATCGCAGGTACGGGTGCCAATGCTACACATGAAGCCATCACAATTACTAAGCTTTTCTCTGGTACGGGTGTTGCGGCATGTTTAAGTGTGACGCCTTACTATAATAAACCGACCCAAGAAGGTTTATACCAACATTATAAAGCGATTGCTGAAGCAACAGATATTCCGCAAATTCTTTACAATGTACCGGGACGAACTGCGGTAGACTTACTACCAGAAACTGTTGCGCGTTTAGCGAAGATCGAAAATATCATCGGTATTAAAGATGCGACAGCAGATTTATCTCGTGTGAAAAAAACGCGGGAACTTT
Source organism: Photobacterium leiognathi (assembly GCF_030685535.1). NCBI lineage: Bacteria > Pseudomonadati > Pseudomonadota > Gammaproteobacteria > Vibrionales > Vibrionaceae > Photobacterium > Photobacterium leiognathi. The sequence goes on from NZ_CP131601.1 coordinate 691,391, forward strand.
GTGGTGAAGATTTCATCCAACTAAGCGGTGATGATGCTACAGCTGTAGATTTTGTCGCTGAAGGTGGTCATGGTGTTATCTCTGTTACAGCAAACATTGCTGCAGCAGATATGGCAACAATGTTTAAATTAGCATTAAGTGGTCAAATTGACGCTGCACAAGAAATTAATCAGCGTTTAATGCCGTTACATAACAACTTATTTGTTGAAGCTAATCCAATTCCTGTGAAGTGGGCAGCACATCAACTAGGTTTAATTGAAAACGGTGATTTACGACTTCCGCTAACTGTTTTAAGCGAGTCACAGCAACCGATTGTTAAGCAGGCTCTTTTGGATGCTAGTGTGCTTTAAGTTGCACAAGCGTAGGAGCGCAGGAGCATAAATGAATTATAAATATCGGCTAGCATTAGCTGCATTCATGGTAACGAGTTTGTCAGCCTGTTCTAGCGGGTCAGAAGCTCGCCGTCAGGCAAATCAGGATTTTAACTATCTTGAAACTCAACCTTTAGAATCATGGACTTTGCCAGCAGGAGCCGCCCCTTTTAGTAGTGCAGCTTACGCTATACCTAGCCAGAATTTTAAAGGCGAAGTTGGCGCTAGCGTTGATATTCGACCACCGCAGCAGGTTTTAAATCTCATTCCTGGTATGCGCTCAAGCGTGGATCAAGATGGTGTGACTGTACAATTGCCTCGCAGCTCTGATCTTTCTAAGCTATGGCAAGTGACTCAGAGCTTGATCAGTAAAAACAATATTGGCATAGCTAAGCAAAGTGCTGATCAAATTGATACTGATTGGGTGAGTTGGACCAATAAAGATGAAGATAGCGAAATTGGTAGTCGCTACAGCATTGAAAAGTCACCATCAACCAATAGCTACCGTATTATCTTAACGGATTGGCGTGAAGACGGTAAAACAATGCCAGTAACAGCTGATAATAAGCGTCGTTACAGCATTTTGATGACTAACTTAGTCATGTCTAAGTATGATGAAGATATCCGTGAACAAGCGCGTTTAGCAGCGGCTCAACAGCTTAAGCATGTTCCAATTTCATTAGGCGTGGATCGCAGTGGCTTACCAGTACTGATTGCACGTGCCTCTTACAATGACATGTGGGAGCGTCTGCCAACAGTATTATCAAAGCTTGGCTTTACGGTTGAAGATCGTAACCGTTCACAAGGTTTAATTGATGTTAAGTACCGTGAACCAGATGACGAATTCTGGCAAGAGTTGGGTACTAAACCAATGAAACTGACGGATGATAAATACCGCATTCTAGTCGGTGATTTAGGTAACCGTACTTCTATCAATATTACCGATAGTGAAGGTAAGCCTGTAACCGATGATATTTTAGAATCAGCAGCGCCTGCATTTGCAGCTGGCTTTCAAAAGTAAGCATTAGCTTGATAAAAAAAACCGCTTTATTTAAAGCGGTTTTTTTGTATCTGTATTTTTGGTTAGCTGTAATTAAGTGCTATTGATTACTTAATTTCTACACCTTGGGCTTGAAGATCGGCATGGTACGACGAACGTACAAATGGACCACAAGCAGCATGAGTAAAGCCAAGATCAAGTGCGATTTGTTTTAGCTCATCAAATTCTTCAGGCGGCACATAACGCTCAACCGGTAAGTGGTGGCGGCTTGGTGCTAAGTATTGACCCAGTGTTAGCATGGTTACACCATGAGCACGTAGATCTTTTAATACTTCAATGATCTCTTCTTTGGTTTCGCCTAAACCCATCATCAAACCTGACTTAGTAGGAACATTTGGGTGAAGCTCTTTAAATTTCTTCAGCAGATCTAAAGACCATTGGTAGTTAGCACCCGGACGCGCTTTACGGTATAAGCGTGGCGCTGTTTCAAGGTTGTGGTTGAACACGTTAGGTGCCGTATCACGGAAGATATCTAATGCACGATCCATACGACCACGGAAATCAGGTACTAATGTTTCAATATGAATTTCTGGGCTTTTTGCGCGGATTTCATTAATACAATCAACAAAGTGTTGCGCACCACCGTCACGTAAGTCATCACGGTCAACAGATGTCACGACTACGTAGCGTAGTTTCATGTCAGCAATAGTTTGTGCAAGGTGCGCTGGCTCTTCAGCATTAGGTGGTAGTGGACGACCATGGGCAACATCACAGAATGGACAACGACGCGTACAGATAGCACCTAGGATCATAAAGGTTGCTGTACCGTGGTTAAAACATTCTGCTAAATTTGGGCAAGAGGCTTCTTCACACACAGAGTGAAGTTTGTTTTTACGCAGTGCAGATTTAATTTCCTGAATACGTTGGCTGTCAGACGGTAATTTAATCTTCATCCATTCAGGTTTACGTAACACTTCTTTTGGCGTTTCTTCATCCGCAACATTACGAACAGGGATCAAAGCCATTTTGTCGGCATCGCGATATTTGACGCCTTGTTCAATTTTAATTGGTTTACTCATGGTTGATTGCTTTCCGTCATCCACTCGACTTTCGGATAATCGAGTAATTTAGTTAATTCTTCAACGAGTACAGGCTGAACTTCCGTCAGTTCAGTTGGGCCATTGAGTAACGCCGTTTGCGTCATCTCCATTCCTGCATAACCGCATGGGTTAATGCGAAGGAAAGGCGCCAAGTCCATATTTATATTGAGTGCCAGACCGTGAAAAGAGCACCCACGTCTGATCCGTAGGCCAAGTGAGCATATTTTTTGATTATTAACATACACACCAGGGGCATCAGGGCGAGCGTTAGAGCGAATCCCAAAGTGGGATAAGGTATTGATTACCGTATTTTCAATGTGTGTGACTAAATCACGCACACCGATTTTTTTACGGCGTAAGTCGATCAAGATATAAGCCACTTGTTGACCTGGACCATGGTAAGTCACTTGACCGCCACGATCGCTCTGAACAACTGGGATATCTCCTGTGTTGAGCAGGTGCTCGACTTTGCCTGCCTGTCCTTGGGTAAATACAGGTGAATGTTCAACTAGCCAAATTTCATCTGCTGTGTCTTCAGTACGGTTATTGGTGAAGTCATGCATGGCATCGAACGTCGTTTGGTAATCACGACGACCAAGGTTTTTAATAATAAGTGCTTTGTGCAATTTACTACCCAGATATTAATGAAGATGCCAATCATAAAGAAGGCTAGGTCTGAGCATTATACCTAAACTTGGTGCAGATGTATTGTTAACGAGTGATGAAGGAGTTATGGATAATAAGTGGGAATTATAAGAAGCGTGATGAAGGGAAATAACAGGCGACGTCATGCGCCGCCTGATGCCGTTGCTTATAGTACAACGCGAACGATATCGATATCGCCTAACTCTTTGTATAACGTTTCAACCTGCTCAATGCTTGTCGCTGTGATATTGATTGAAACGGCGCTGTAAGTCCCTTTGCTACTTGGGGTAACTTTAGGGGTGTAATCGCCAGGCGCATGGCGTTGGACTACTTCTACAACACGATCTGCAAGTTCAGGTTTGTTTTCACCCATTACCTTGTAGGTAAAGCTACAAGGGAATTCAAGTAGATCTTTTAGTTTTGGTTGCTCTTGTTCTTGCATATAGAACTCCAAGGTTCGCTTTCAATGTTGTCTTTCAACACCGCTATATAAGTGTAAGGCAGGCATCTTAATGTGTCATTCGGTGTAAAACAAGTAGTGGATGCTGTCTGTAGGGCTTTGGAAAAGCAATGTTTGTATTTGGTAATGAAAACAAAAGGGAAGCCGAAGCTTCCCTTTACGATTTGGGGGTAATTAGTTACGTTTTACTTGAACCAGTTTTGCACTAGCATCATTACGTAATCAACCATACGGCTAAATAGGCTACCTTCTTTTACATCGTTTAGCGCAACAAGTGGGTATTGTGCTACCTCTTTATCACCTAAGCTGTAAGTTAAAGTACCTACTTCTTCACCTTTGATGATAGGCGCTTTTAGCTCTTTCGTTAGCACGAAGCTTGCTTTTAAATCTTTTGCTTGGCTACGTGGTAGCGTTACGTAAGTATTTTCAGCCACACCTAAGTTTACTGTGTCAGTATCACCCATCCATACTTTTTCAGTTTCGATGGTTTGATCTTTCTTATTTGGTGACAGTGTTTCGTAGAAGCGGAAACCGAAGTTTAATAGCTTCTTGCTTTCAGCTAGGCGAGCATTCTTGCTTGCAGTACCCATTACAACCGCAACAAGGCGCATGTTGCCTTCAGTAGCAGTACTTACAAGACTGTAACCTGCGTTATCTGTGTGGCCTGTTTTTAGACCATCAACGTGCATGCTCTTATCCCAAAGTAGACCGTTACGGTTGTATTGAGTGATGCCGTTGTATGTGAATGATTTCTCACTGTAGATCTTAAATTCATTCGGTAAATCACTGATCAGGTGACGAGCCAGAATAGATAGATCGTATGGTGTTGTGTATAGGTCTGGGCGGTCTAAACCGTGAACGTTAGCAAAGTGTGTAGACTTCATGCCAAGATTCTTCGCCCAACCATTCATGAGATCAACGAATGATTCTTGAGAGCCCGCAATGTGCTCAGCCATCGCAACACACGCATCGTTACCAGAATCAACAATGATACCGCGGTTTAGATCGCTAACTTTGACTGTTTTACCCACTTCAAGGAACATTTTTGATGAGCCAGGGAAGTTTTTCGCCCATGCATTCTTGCTCACAACAACCGTGTCGTCTGGTGAGATGTTGCCATTTTTGATTTCTTGACCGATAACATAACTGGTCATCATTTTAGTCAAACTAGCAGGCGCTAGCTTTTCATACTCATTATGACCTGCAAGGATTTTGCCTGAGTTATAGTCTACAAGGATATAGCCTTTTGCCGCGATTTGTGGAGCTTCAGGTACGACTGCTGGTGATGCAGCAACAGTAGCTGAAGCCAGCAAAGTGGCAGAAATGGCTACAGAACGGAAAAGCGCAGCTGTTTTCTTCATGGTTATTATAACTTTAGTTTATCTAAGACAAGAAATGGCGCTCACTATAGCAGATAACACCCTAGCTATCAGTGGAATGAAGGAAGATCCTCATTTATTGACATTAAGCGGACGTAATCCGTGCAAATGCGGGTGTTTAACTCGTTGTAGTGAACAAAAATCAGCTTGTATGTTCTGGCTTTTTAATCCTGAACATACAAGCGTAGTTATGATTCCTAAATTAAAATTAGGTTCATATTATCTGTTAGCTGTGATGATAAAGGCTTTTGGATAGTGGTGTGCTTTCGCTTTACTTAGTTGTCTTTCTGCATCGTTATGATCCATGAAAGGACCTAAACGTACACGGTAGACTGTGCGATTATCCACTTGCTCAATATCTACATTTGTATTGTATTGACGCTTAAGCGCTTTACGCATGTCTTCGGCTTTCGCCAAACTATTTACTGCCGCTAACTGAACGAAGTAGTGATGAGGAATGGGTGAATTCTTCATCGCTTCTTTGCTCGAAGGCTTAGGTACATTAATCACTTCAATTTTTACTGGTGCCGTTCCAAGGCTAATTACCCCGATTTTTGCCGCTGCAGCCATACTTAAATCGATGATACGACCATCATGGAATGGACCTCGATCGTTAACACGTACGATGGTTGATTTACCATTACGGGTATTGGTTACACGTACAAAACTCGGTAACGGCAACGTCTTGTGTGCTGCTGTCATGGCGAACATATTGTATGTTTCACCGTTAGAGGTTTTATGACCGTGGAATTTCTCACCGTACCAAGAGGCATAACCAGTTTCAGTGTAACCTTTGGTGTTTTTTATAATGTGGTAGCGCTTACCACGTAGAGTGTAATCTTTGTTACCGCCTCGGCTGTATGGTTCATAGTGCGGCACTACAGGTGGTACTTTTGAAAAATCAGGTACTACAGTCGGTGCTCGGTCATCTTTTAATGAATAACGTCCAGCATTGGGATCATCATTCGTTGGAGTATTCGGTTTAAATAATAAGCCTGGAGTGGCGTGTTCTGTTTTTGTCTCTGGCTGTTGAGGTTTATCAGGCGAGGAGCTACATCCTGCAAGTAGAACAAAAAACAATAAAAAAAGTGAACGCATTTAGGTCGCCTTAGACAACATTTTTCTGTGAGTGTGGATAGACATCAAAATACCGAAGCCTGCTAAGAGGGTCATCATGGATGTACCGCCATAGCTCACTAGAGGTAATGGAACGCCCACAACAGGCAGAATGCCACTTACCATACCGATATTTACAAATACATAAACAAAGAAACTTAATACAATACTGCCAGCCATCATGCGCCCGAATGCAGTTTGAGCGCGGCTTGCTAACAATAATCCTCGACCTAAGATAAAGAGATAAATTGTTAATAAACCAATCACACCGGTTAAGCCCCATTCTTCTGCAATCACCGCAAAAATGAAGTCCGTATGTCGCTCAGGAACGAATTCAAGCTGAGATTGAGTACCGTGAAGCCAACCTTTACCACTAATGCCACCAGAGCCAATAGCGATTTTTGATTGAATAATATGGTATCCCGCACCCAGTGGATCAGACTCTGGATTAAACAAAGTCATGACGCGCGTACGCTGGTAGTCGTGCATGAGGAAGAACCATAACACAGGAATAAAGGCTCCGAGTAATACTAAAGCGCCGATAATCAGTCTCCAGCTAATTCCTGACAGAAACAGAACAAAAATGCCGGATGCTGCTACCAAAATTGAGGTACCTAAGTCCGGTTGTTTGGCGATTAATATCGTCGGTGTGAATATCAACACTAATGCGACGATGATATTTCGCATTGATGGCGGTAGTGGACGATTACCAATGAATCTTGCCACCATCAAAGGTACAGCGAGTTTCAATAGTTCTGATGGCTGAAAGCGAACAAAACCTAAATTTAGCCAACGTTGAGCACCTTTTGATACCTCTCCAAACGCTAATACACTGAATAATAACAGTAAGCCAACACCAAAGAGGTAAGGAGCCCAAGTTTCGTAATGGCGTGGGGCGATTTGTGCCAGCAGTACCATGATGCCAAGTGACATCAACATGCGCATGGCTTGACGTTCCATCATGGCAACGTTTTGACCACTTGCGCTCCACATGATGATCAGGGCAAACCCCATCAGGGTTAAGATCCCTAGTAATAGTGGCACATCGATATGTAAGCGTTCACTTAGTGTTCGCTTGTTACCGATTGCCGCCATAATACTCATTGTTGTACCTCTGTTGTTTCTGTTGCAGTAAGTGCTGAGTTGGACTCAGATTTACTCTCAGGGTTCGGTTTGATAAGCATATGGTCGAAAATTTTTCGTGCAATTGGACCACCATTACTCGAACCACCACAAGCATTTTCTAACACCATAGAGACCACCACTTCAGGTTTATCAAATGGTGCAAATGCGGTAAATAAAGCGTGGTCACGTAGGCGTTCTTCTAGCTCATCCGCATTATATTTTTGGTTTTCAGCAAGGCCAAATACCTGTGCTGAACCTGATTTACCATCGGCTTCATAAGGCGTATTGTAAAACGCTTTACGTGCAGTACCACGGGTACCATATAGTACTCGGTGCATGCCTTCACGAGCGATTTCCCATGTCTCTGGTGAGACTTCCGAAATAGGTGGAAAGTCTTTAAATTCAGCAGGTTTTTCTACTTCTTCATCAACAATATCTTTTAATAGGTGTGGACGATGGACGACACCGTTATTAACCAGTACAGATGTCGCTTTGGCTATTTGTAGTGGTGTGGCTGTCCAATAACCTTGTCCGATACCCACAGGAATCGTATCGCCTTGATACCAAGGACGTTTATGACGAGCTTGTTTCCAATCACGAGTCGGCATATTGGCTTTACTTTCTTCGTGAATATCGATACCTGTGTATTCGCCGTAGCCAAAACGGTTCATCCAAGTTGATAGACGATCGATGCCCATGTCATAGGCGACTTGATAAAAGTAAGTATCCACTGACTCTTCAATCGCTTTGTATATATTCACTGGGCCGTGTCCCCAACGAAGCCAATCACGGAATTTACGACTGGTTGAATTAGGAATTTGCCACCAACCAGGATCGTTACGAGTCGTTTTTGGCGTTACCACACCTTCAGTTAACGCGGCGACAGCAATCATTGGTTTAACTGTTGATGCTGGCGGGTAAATACCCAGTGTGACACGGTTAACCAATGGACGATCTGGGTTATTTAGTAACTCACGGTAATTTTTGCCTGAGATCCCTCTTACGAATAAGTTTGGATCGTAACTTGGGCTCGATACCATGGCTAAAATCGCATCGTCTTTTGGATCGAGAACAACGACAGAGCCACGTTTGTGTTTAATGATTTCTTCGCCCGTTTCTGGATCTAACTTACGTTCAGTTAATAGCTCTTTCACATAGAGCTGCAGCCCGAGATCGATATTCAGTTTGATATCTTTACCCGGAATTGGCGGTACGTATTTTAAGGTGCGAATAATGCGACCACGGCTATTCACTTCCACTTCTTGATAGCCAGAAGTACCGTGTAATAGATCTTCGTAGTAGCGCTCAATACCCAGCTTGCCGATATCACGAGTGGCTTTATAGTTACTAAGCTTTCCATCTTGATCGAGCTTTTTAAGATCACGATCGTTAATTTTAGCGACATAACCCAGCACATGAGTAAGAGAGTCGCCATATGGGTAGTAGCGTTTAAGGTAAGCTTTTACTTCAACCCCAGGGAAACGATGCTGATTAACAGCAAATAATGCCACTTGCTGTTCATTTAAGCCTTCAAGGATCGGCACAGATTTAAAACGACGGGTACGACGACGTTCTTTTTTGAATCGTTCGATGTCTTCATCGGTTAATCCCAACACAGATTTTAGTGCTGTGTAGGTTTGCTCCATATCGGGCACTTTTTCGATGGTGACTTCGAGATTATAAATAGGGCGGTTTTCAGCTAGCAGTATGCCGTTACGATCATAGATAAGACCGCGGTTTGGGGATACTGGGACAATTTTGATCCGGTTATCATTGGAACGGGTTTTATAGTCTTGGTGTTGTTCAACCTGAATGTTGAATAGGTTGAACAATAAAACGCTGACCAAGACAATAATTCCAATGAATGAGACAAGAGCTCGACGGAAAAATAGCGCCGACTCAGCGCGATGGTCGCGGATCTGGGTTCGCTTTTGTCTCATCTATGGTTATTCCCTGTGGTACGGATGGTTAGCCGTGATGCTCCATGCACGGTATAAACTCTCAGCCATCACAACGCGCACTAACGGGTGCGGTAGTGTTAATGGTGATAGTGACCAGCTTTGTTCTGCGGCTGCTTTACAAGCCGGTGCAAGACCTTCAGGTCCGCCAATTAGAATTGACACATCGCGACCATCCAGTTTCCAAGCTTCTAGTTGACCTGCTAGTTGCTCGGTATCCCAGCGTTTACCTGGAATATCTAAAGTAACGATACGGTTACCCTTAGCAACGGCTGCTAACATTGCTTCACCTTCTTTTTGAAGAATACGTGCAATATCAGCGTTCTTACCGCGCTTACCCGCTGGAATTTCAATCAGTTCCAACGGCATATCTTTAGGGAAGCGACGGCTATATTCTTTATAACCTTCCTCAACCCATTTTGGCATTTTAGTGCCGACTGCGATTAATTGAAGCTTCATGACTCTCTTAGCTCCAAAGCTTCTCCAGTTGGTACATTTGGCGTGCGTCTTCTTGCATGATGTGTAGCATCACGTTGCCCATGTCAACGATAACCCACTCACCATCGTCTTCGCCGCTGATACCAAAAGGAGGGAAGTCAATTAACTTTGATTCTTTGTTAACGTGATCAGCGATAGAGCAAACGTGACGGTTTGAAGTACCAGTACAGATCACCATTACATCAGTGATGCTTGATTTACCTTGTACATCAATAGTTACGATGTCTTGTGCTTTAAGATCGTCAATTTTATCAACAATGAAATCGTGTAGTTCTTGAACTTGCAAAGGGATTCCCTCAATAAGCGTTAAAAATGTGTAGTCGTTACGTTCTATTTTACTACTGGATTAGAGGTGTAAAAAGTTTTCCGACCGCAATAAGGTCGGCAGTATACCATGCTCTTATCTGACAGCGATAAAAGGACAAGGTTCAGACGATGATTTTTCGACCGCTTAAGGGGAGATTTAGGAAAAAACGGTCAACAATGACTGATGACCGTTGAGATGCGAGGGTTATGCGTAGTGTAAGTGGGTATCGAAACCACAGATTTCAGCACATAGCGCACTTAACGCAGGCCATGGATTGGTGTCGTAGTCGGTTTTCACTTGTAGCTCTAATTGGGTGAGCTGGCGAATAATGCCGACAAGTCGTGTCAGTGGTAGACGATGCAGCGCACCGATATACATTTCACGGCGGTTTTGCCACACCCGAAATTGCTCGAAAATAATATTAAGCGGGGTCCCTTTTTTACCCATTTCCTGCATTTTGTAGAGTTGGGTTAGTTCACGTTGCAAGGTGCGTAACAAGATTGTCGCCTCAACTCCTTCTCCTTGTAGCTGACGCAATACCCGCTGGCTACGTTTGGCTTGGCCTGCCAATACGGCATCGACAAGCTGAAATGGGGTGTAGTGATTGTGGCGACTGAGTGCTTCTTGCAAGCGAACAATATTCAGCTCACCATCAGGGTAGAGCAAAACCAACTTATGTAAGCTTTGTGCTAACGCTAACAAATTACCTTCGTGCCATTGTGCCAGCATTTGTACCGATTCATGATCAGGTTTTAATCCTAATAATCGACAGCGGGCTTGAATAAAGCGCGGCATTTGTTTGGCATCAGGCGTATTACATGGCACATATAACCCAATGGCATCAAGCGCTTTAAACCATTTGGTTGCTTCTTGTTTCTTATTTAAATAAGGCCCAGTAAGCACTAATAAAATATCAGGGTTTAAATGTTCAATAACCTCTAACAAGGCTTTAGCTTGATTGGCATTTAAGCCAGTGTCAGGCACGTCTAGCTCAATGATTTGCTGGGCTGAAAATAGGCTCATGGCTTGGCAGCAGTCGAGCACAAGGTTCCAATCTAGCTGGTTATCAATGGTGAAGTGGTGGCGTTCAAGAAAACCTTGCTGTTGGGCAAGTTGTTTGATGCTATCGCCACACTCTTGTTTGAGTAGTGGTTCATTACCAAATAATAGGTAGGCCTGACGCAGCCCTTTATCAAGTTGCTGCGTCAGTTGTTCTGGGTAAACTCTCATTGTGCGTTATGGCTGCTGTGCTGAGTTTCTGATGCATTAGTCGGCAAAGTTGTGATTGTTGTTTTGCCTGTGTCATCTGAAGATTCTTGTTTATCTTCTTCGTTTAGGATCTCTTTAAGTTGAGAGTCGAGCTTATCTTCTTCAATTTTCTTAAATACAGCAGTTAGACGTGCAAGCTTACGCATGATTTGTTGTGCAGCTTGCTCACGCATCACGTTTACTAACTCATCTTGTTCTACAGATTTCGCTAGCGCCGTTAATGGGTTATCAAGGAAAGTACGGGTGACTTTAGTAGTGTAAGTCTGTTGACCTTGATTTGGGATAGTCACCGAGTAGTTAACCGTTAGGGTTAAATCGTATTCCGCTTTACCATTATTTTGATAAATCGATAAAGTACGCTCACCTTGAGACTCACTATTAATGTTTAGATTCGGTACGTCTTTTGCCGGTGCAACTTCGCTAATGCCATGCAATTTAAATTGGTATCGCACCATACGCGTCATTTGGCCGTATGGGTCAAAGCTGGTTAATGACAGTTTAGCAATGCCGTCTGGCAGCATGTAATTACCACGAAGGTGGAAGCCACAAGAAGCTGTTGTAAGCGCGAGAAGAGTGATGATAAGTAGTCGAGTAAGGCGGTTTGCCGAGAAAAAACTTTTCACGAAAGTCAGCTCCTTGAAGTAAAAAGCAGTGCGCAAAGCGCAACAAGTAAAAGTATGACTGTAATTATAAAGATCCCCGCAGAAGCGGGGATCTTGAGCTTATTGCTATGTTAGACGAGCTAACAAAGAAAAGTAACCTTGATTAGTTCGCTACGATGTTTAGTAGCTTACCAGGAACGTAGATCACTTTACGAATCGTTAAGCCATCAGTGAACTTAGTCACGTTCTCATCATTTAAGCCTAGCTCTTCTACTTGCTCTTTGGTTGCGTCAGCTGCAACAGTCAGTTTTGCACGTAGTTTACCGTTAACTTGAACGATGATCAGTTTCTCATCTTCCACTAATGCTTTTTCGTCAGCTTGTGGAAATTGTGCATTATCAATGTCTGTTTCGCCCAGTGCAGTCCACATTTCAAAACAGATATGTGGAGTGATTGGGTAAAGCATTGCAACAATCGCTTTTAGCGCTTCATCAAGAATTGCACGATCTTGTACAGACTCTTGAGGTGCCTTAGCAAGCTTGTTCATTAGCTCCATGATAGCAGCAATCGCAGTGTTAAATGTCTGACGACGACCGATATCATCACTTACTTTTGCAATAGTTTTGTGAATATCACGACGAAGTGCTTTTTGATCTGCAGTTAGTGCTGCTGCATCAACTGCTTCTGCTGCGCCTTTCTCAGTGTGTTCACGGACTAGTTTCCAAACACGCTTAAGGAAACGGTTAGCACCTTCAACGCCAGACTCTTGCCATTCAAGTGTCATGTCAGCAGGTGATGCAAACATCATGAATAGACGTACTGTGTCAGCACCGTACTTGTCTACCATCTCTTGAGGGTCGATACCGTTGTTCTTAGACTTAGACATTTTGATCATGCCTGAGTGTTCAACGTTACGGCCATCAGTATCAACAGCTGAAGTGATGCGACCTTTACCGTCACGTTCAACAGTTACGTCAGTTGGTGCAACCCATTCTTTACCACCTTTATCAGTGGCGTAGAAGAATGCGTCAGCAAGAACCATACCTTGACATAGTAGTTGCTTGAACGGCTCGTCAGATGTTACGTAGCCAGCATCACGTAGTAGTTTATGGAAGAAGCGAGAGTACAGTAGGTGCATACATGCGTGCTCAATACCACCAATGTATTGGTCTACAGGTAGCCAGTAGTTCGCTTTTTCTGGATCTAGGATGTCGTCAGCTTGTGGTGAACAGTAACGTGCGTAGTACCAAGAAGATTCCATGAAGGTATCAAACGTGTCTGTTTCACGTAGTGCTGGCTCGCCGTTAAAGGTAGTTTTCGCCCACTCTTTATCAGCTTTGATTGGGCTAGTCACGCCATCCATTACCACGTCTTCTGGCAGAATCACTGGTAGTTGATCTGCTGGTACTGGGTGAACTTCACCATCTTCAGTGGTTACCATTGGGATTGGTGCGCCCCAGTAACGTTGACGAGATACACCCCAGTCACGTAGACGGAAGTTAACTGTCTTCTTACCTTTACCTTCAGCTTCAAGTTTTGCTGCAATGGCATCAAATGCTTGTTGGAAGTTTAGTCCATCGAACTCACCTGAATTAAACAGGACACCTTTTTCAGTGTATGCCGCTTCAGCGATATCTAGCTCGCTACCATCTTCTGGCTTGATAACTGCCATGATGTCGATGTTGTACTTAGTCGCAAACTCGAAGTCACGTTGATCGTGCGCAGGTACTGCCATTACTGCACCTGTGCCGTAATCCATCAGTACGAAGTTTGCTACGTATACAGGTACTTCACGACCATCTAGTGGATGGATAGCGGTTAGGCCAGTATCCATGCCTTTCTTTTCCATGGTTGCAAGATCAGCTTCTGCAACCTTGTTGTTACGGCATTCGTGAATGAAATCTGCAAGTGCTGGATTATTCTCAGCTGCTTTTGCTGCAAGAGGGTGACCTGCTGCGATGCTTACGAATGTCACACCCATTAGTGTGTCAGGGCGTGTTGTGTAAACTTCTAGATCGTCGTTGTCTTTAACTTTGAATGTTAGTTCAACACCTTCAGAGCGACCAATCCAGTTGCGCTGCATGGTTTTTACCATTTCAGGCCAACCGTCTAGTTGATCAAGATCGTCAAGTAGCTCTTGTGCGTACTCAGTGATCTTAATGAACCATTGTGGGATCTCTTTTTGCTCAACTGGTGTGTCACAACGCCAACAGCAACCATCTTCAACCTGCTCGTTAGCAAGTACAGTTTGGTCGTTTGGACACCAGTTAACAGATGAAGTCTTCTTGTAAACAAGACCTTTGTTGTAAAGCTTAGTGAAGAACTCTTGCTCCCAACGGTAGTATTCTGGCGTACATGTTGCGAACTCACGGTTCCAATCGTAACCAAAGCCTAATAGCTTAAGTTGGTTCTTCATGTACTCGATGTTTTCGTAAGTCCATGGCGCAGGTGCCGTCTTATTTTTCACTGCCGCATTTTCAGTCGGTAAACCAAATGCATCCCAGCCGATTGGCTGCATTACATTTTTACCTTGTAAGCGCTGGTAGCGAGAGATAACATCACCGATAGTGTAGTTACGCACGTGACCCATGTGCAGTCGACCACTTGGGTACGGGAACATGGAGAGACAGTAGAATTTTTCTTTATTAGGGTCTTCACTAACAACAAAGGTTTTTTTGTTGTCCCAATGTTCTTGAACTTTCTGTTCAATGTCCTGTGGACGATATTGTTCTTGCATCGATGGCATCCGGAATAGTGTGAGTTTGATATAAACACATTCAAATGAATCGGCATAGAATAACCAAAGGTAAAGGTGTCAACAATAGCTGAAGGCAATTCGATACCTTTAATCTTGTATTTGGCGGTATTTCAGCACGCTTTTAGTCAATATAGGCTAAGGAGAAACATCATGACTCAACAAAAAGCACATTACGAAGCGCTATTAGAAAAAGTCACCGAGACATTAAAAAATAGCCCACAAGAGCTTAAGAAGTTTATTGAGACGACTGAACTGTATGGTAAAGCCGCCAGCGATATGACCAAAGATGAGCTTGCATTAATTGAAGCGTATTTAAAAAGTGATCTAAAAACCTTCAGTGAAGAAGCGAAAAACAGCCCAGAGCCTTTCAAAGAAAGCCCATTCTATAAGTTAGTAAGTGAAACCATTTGGCAGCACCTTGCTGAAATCACGGATAAGACACAATTAGAGTGGCTAGAAGTAATGGATGATATTAAACACAAAGGGGTGTATCACTCAGGCGAGTTAGTAGGGCTTGGACATTTAGTTTGTGAGAAATGCGGTCATCAACAGACCATTACACATGTGACTCGTATTGAGCCATGTATTAAATGTGGCTGTAAAGAATTTAGCCGTCAGCCGCTTGAGCCGTAAACAGTTCGTTTTAGTCGATAAGAAAAACGCAGCCCGAGAGCTGCGTTTTTTATATATAGCGTTTAGGTTTGATTAGATGTCGTCAGGACGCTCTAAAGTTTCAACAACCACTGCATTTTCTTCTGCTGGCGTTTTAATGGTTTCAGCTGGCTTTACAGTTTTTGCTTCTTGAGCAGGTTTCTGTAGCCCTTGAGGTACCATCTTGTCGTAGCCTTTCACATTACGTGTCGCTTCTGTCATTGGCTCGAAAGTGAACTTTTGACCAGCTAGTGATGCTTCAATCATGGCACCACCTTTGGCTTTAGTGAAGATAGCAACGCCATTAATGTAGCTGCGTGTTGCGTATTCACCGTTAGAGCCTGCACCTGCGCCAGCTGTACCTGCTTTTGCCGAGGCGCCTTCATCTAAGGCGACAGCTGATGCTTGAGCATCTAGCTCGAAGCTACCGCTAACAAAATTGTCATACGCGCGCTTGTCTTGGAAGAACAAGATCTCACTGTAAGCCTGTCCACCAAATTGTAAGCCAATAGATACTTGGAATAGTTTAGCAAAGCCAGTTGCTTGGTTCGCTTTAAAGACAACACCATTGCCGTAAGCACCACCGACCCAAAAACCGCCTTTACCAACTGAAGGGAAAACGACATAACCATAAGCGCTTTTAAAGAATGGCTGAGTTTGTGGTGACTGATAGAACAAGTCGAGTGCTTTTTGTGTATCACTATCTTGTGCTAGTGCTGACGTCGAGCTCAGCATCATGATACAGGTACATAAGGTAATAAATAGTTTATGTATCGTTTTCATTAATCCGATCCTTGCAGGTTACGTAAGGCTTTGGGGGAGAGCCTTGCGAATCATAGGTTCTTTGTATGTGGTGTTTATAAGTATTTGGTTATTTATTCAACCAACATACCATGTGATTAAAAAAAAGGTGAAGCTTAAATCTTCACCTTTTTATTCACTTTACTCGGTTTCTAATTCTCGAGTGTCACGGAAATGTCCGCGTTGTCGACGGATCAGAATCCACGATAAGGCAAATGCCCATAAGCTATAGAAGTACAGTGGTAAACTACCAAGGGTGGTGTATGGCGTCATCCCAATTGTTGGGATCACTGTTGCTTTTAGAACACCAGTTACAAACTGCGGTAACTTTTTGGTGATATGACCTTCGTGATTAACAACAGCGGTAATCCCTGTGTTGGTTGCACGCAATAGTGGTTTTCCAAGCTCTAGGGCGCGCATCTGAGCGATTTCCATATGCTGGAAAGGACCAATAGAGCGACCAAACCACGCATCATTCGATAAAGTCAGTAACATTTCTGTGTGATTAGTGATGTTTTCACGCATTTGCTCACTAAATGCCACTTCATAACAAAGTGCTGGTGCAATAGAGTAACCATGTGCTTGAATGTTTGGCTGTACGTACGCACCACGGCTAAATGACGACATTGGTAAGTTAAACAATGGTGCAATAGGGCGAAGTAAATCACCAAATGGCACGAACTCACCAAAAGGTAGCAGGTGATGCTTACTGTATCGTGTCGCTGTGTCGTAGTTATACGGGCCGTCAGCATCTACACCTAAGGTTAAGATGTTATTGAAGAACTGACCATCTGGTTTCTGATCAAGAATACTGAGTGATCACTGTGCTGTTATTAGCGCGGGCTGCATCATCTAATCCTTGTAAGAACACAGGAATGTGGGCTTCTAAAGCAGGAATTGCCGCTTCTGGTAAGATGATCAGATCAGAACCCCAGTTTTCACGGGTCAGATCCATGTATTTCATCAAGGTCGGCCAGCGCTCATTCGGATCCCATTTCTTTTCTTGCGGGATGTTGCCCTGAATTAATGCCACCGTAACACTGTTTTTCGGATCAGGTTTCACCCACTGTGCTTTACCAGCCCAGAATGATAGACCAATGATCACAACAGGGATTAATAATGGTTTCCAATTACGGTAACTAATTGCAGCAACAATGGCACCAGAGTTCAGCACTAATGCAAGCGTAATACCTTCGACACCAAAGATAGGTGCAATAGACGCAAGAGGGCTATCAATTTGGCTATAACCCATCCATAGCCAAGGAAAGCCAGTAAATAACCAGCCACGGATCCAATCTAGGATTAACCAGATCACAGGACCTGTAAGTAGTAGCTGGTGGAAAGGACGATGACGGTTAATACGATTGTATAGGTAACCGAAAAGCGCGGGATAAAGTGCAAGATAGCCAATTAATAGGCTCATCAAGAATACGCTAGCGATCTTTGGCATACCACCAAAGTTATCAATACTAACGTGTACCCAGCTAATACCAGTACCAAACATGCCTAAACCGTAAAGGAAACCGATCAGAGCAGAGCGTTTAGCCGTTTTATGCTGGAGTAAGAAGAAAAAGGCAATGAGAGATAATGGCGCAAGTAGCCAATAGTTATAAGGTGCAAAAGAAAGGGTAGCAATGGCACCCGCTGGGACCGCTGCGAGCAGCTGTCCCAACGTTAGTAATGATTTTTTTGTCATTATTTAAGAAGTAATAGTCGGTTGAAATGCTTCGTCAGGAACCGTTACTTGTAACTGGATAACACGACGGTTATCGGCAGAAGTCACTTTAAACGAGTAACCATCAACTTCAACAACTTCACCTCGGGTTGGTAGGTGACCAAAACTCATCATCACAAGTCCGCCAACGGTATCGACTTCTTCGTCGCAGAATGAGGTTTGGAAGAGTTCATTGAAATCTTCAATGGTTGTCAGTGCTTTTACCGCATAAGTGTGTTTACTTAACTGACGGATATCTTGCTCTTCTTCGTCGTCGAATTCATCTTCGATTTCACCAACGATTTGTTCAAGGATATCTTCAATGGTGATAACACCGGAAACACCACCAAACTCATCAACCACAATCGCCATGTGGTAGCGCTCTTCGCGGAATTCTTTTAATAGACGGTCAACGCGCTTACTTTCCGGCACAACAACGGCAGGGCGTAGCACTTTGTCCATATCAAAAGGTTCGCTATCAGGAAGCAGATAACGGAGAAGATCTTTGGCTAGCAAAATGCCTTCAACGTGGTCTTTGTCATCACTGATCACTGGGTAACGAGAGTGTTGGGCTTCAACAATTAAATCAATCAGATCTTCTAACTTCTGAGAACGCTCAATCGTGATCATTTGTGAACGTGGGATCATAATATCACGTACACGCATTTCAGAAATTTCCATTACACCTTCGAGCATGTCGCGAGTGTCGTGGTCGATCAGATCGTTTTCTTCTGAATCTCGAAAAACTTCAACCAAGTCTTCACGGTTTTGTGGTTCACCTTGAAACAGTTGGTCAATACGTTCAAAGAAGGACTTTCTACTCGGACCTTCAGATGTTTGGGGGTTATCTTCGTTCATTATTTACTTTCAGCAAATAGCTTGTCAGCTAAGTGGACGATGCCACGGAAATGCGATCCATCACATGATGAATCGCGGTATTAAATATTATTGCTTTTCAGAGATGTAAGGATCAACAAAGCCCATGTTTTGCATGATTTCTGTTTCTAAACCTTCCATTTGTTCAGCTTCATCATCTTCAATATGATCATAACCTAGCAGATGAAGACTGCCATGTACAACCATATGTGCCCAATGTGCTGTTAGCGGCTTATTCTGCTCAAGTGCTTCTTTTTCTACCACTTGTCGGCAAATAATTAAGTCGCCTAACAGTTCCAATTCAATGCCCGGAGGCGCTTCAAATGGAAAAGATAACACGTTGGTTGGACGATCTTTACCACGGTATTCAAGGTTAAGCTCATGGCTGTCAGCTTCATCCACTAAGCGGATAGTGACTTCAGCATCAGCTTGAAAAGGGGTAACGGCTGCATCTAACCACTGTTGGAATTCTGCTTCAGTTGGCAGTCCATCTTGGCTTTCAGTGGCGTATTGTAAATCAAGGTAAATAGCCATTAGTTACTCTTTTCTGATTCTACTTTTGCCGCTGCTGCAACAGCAACTAACGCGGCTTCTTTCGCATCTTGCTCAGCGCGACGGCGTTGTTCTGCAAGTTTGCGTTGCTTCTGATCTTCGCTTTCCCATGTTTCGTACGCTTGCACAATACGAGCAACAACGGGATGGCGAACAACGTCATCGGCTTGGAAGAAGTTAAAGCTGATTTCATCAACATCAGATAATACTTCAATCGCATGGCGTAGACCTGAACGAGCCCCACGTGGTAAGTCGATCTGGGTAACGTCATAGGTGATCACTGCACATGAGTTAAAACCAATACGGGTTAGGAACATTTTCATCTGTTCAACCGTGGTGTTTTGGCTCTCATCTAGGATGATAAATGCATCATTAAGGGTACGTCCACGCATATATGCTAATGGGGCAACTTCAATCACATTTCGTTCAATTAATTTTTCTACTCGCTCGAAGCCTAACATTTCAAATAGTGCATCGTAGAGTGGTCGAAGGTAAGGATCGACCTTCTGGCTTAAATCGCCTGGTAGAAAACCTAATTTCTCACCAGCTTCAACCGCTGGACGCGTTAATAGAATACGTCGGATCTCTTGACGCTCTAATGCATCGACCGCCGCAGCAACGGCAAGGTAGGTTTTACCCGTACAAGCAGGACCAATACCAAAGGTAATATCATGCGTCACCATGTTAGCAATGTATTGTGCTTGGTTTGGTGTACGTGGCTTAATCACACCTTTTTTAGTTTTGATGTGAATTTCTTTACCGTATGGGATAGAAGATTCTGTTGTTTGCTCTAATACGCCAGATTCTTTGATCGCAAGGTGGATTTGATCCGGTTCGATATCAGGAATGTTATTACGCACAGGGGCGGTATCAACGTAGAGATCTTTAATGATATTGGTAGCAGCTTCGGCAGTATGTGGTTTACCCACAACGCTAAAGTTATTGCTACGGTGATTGATCTCAACACCCAAACGGCGTTCTAATTGTTTGATATTGTCGTCGAAAGGGCCACAGAGGCTGGAAAGGCGCTGGTTATCGGCAGGTTCCAGGGTAAATTCTACAGTAATTATTTTGCTCAAGGTTTGCCTCTCATTTAGGCCGCCGAGTGGCGGCCATATACATAGGGCAGAAGACGTACTCTAGTAATACGTAATGCTTCAATAAAGCGATTACGATTTACTATGGAGTATAAACGCCTACACCCAATTCATCTTCTTTACGAGTCTTCGCCATCATTTCTGCTGGAGTCATCGCAACACGAAGATTCATTTCAGCTTCTGTACGTACTAGCTCACCGCGTAGTGAGTTAGTAAATACGTCAGTGATCTTCACGTCTACGAATTGACCAATTAAATCAGCAGAACCTTCGAAGTTAACAACTCGGTTGTTCTCAGTACGACCACGAAGTTCCATTACGTTCTTCTTCGATGGACCTTCTACAAGGATACGTTGTTCAGTACCTAGCATTTGGCGTGAGTAACGCATAGCTTGAGTATTGATCTGTTGTTGTAGTTCGTACAAGCGTTCTTTTTTCACTTCTTCTGTAAGATCACATGGGTAATCCGCTGCTGGCGTACCAGGGCGCGCAGAGAAAATGAAGCTAAAGCTCATGTCAAAATCAACGTCACGGATCAGCTTCATTGTATCTTGGAAGTCCTGATCGGTTTCGCCAGGGAATGCCACGATAAAGTCAGAGCTGATAGTAATATCAGGACGTGCTTGACGTAGTTTACGGATTTTAGATTTGTACTCGATAGCCGTGTGTGGACGCTTCATCATAGTTAGGATGCGATCCGAACCACTTTGTACAGGTAAGTGTAAGAAGCTTACAAGCTCTGGCGTATCTTTGTACACTTCGATGATGTCATCAGTGAACTCGATAGGGTGGCTTGTTGTGTAACGAATACGGTCAATACCATCGATAGCAGCAACAAGACGTAGCAGTTCAGCAAATGATGCGATTTCACCATCGTGCATTGCGCCACGGTATGCGTTTACGTTTTGACCTAGTAGGTTAACTTCACGTACACCTTGCTCTGCAAGTTGGGCAATTTCAAATAGTACGTCATCAAGTGGACGGCTAACTTCTTCACCACGTGTGTATGGAACTACACAGTAAGTACAGTATTTAGAACAACCTTCCATGATAGAAACGAACGCTGTTGCGCCTTCTGCACGTGGTTCTGGTAGGCTGTCAAATTTCTCAATTTCAGGGAATGAGATATCCATAACAGGCGCATCGTCAGATTGCGACTGTTTAATCATTTCTGGTAGGCGGTGTAGAGTCTGTGGACCAAAAATCACATCAACGTAAGGTGCACGTTGACGAATAGAATCGCCTTCTTGGGTTGCTACACAACCACCGACACCGATCACAAGATCCGGCTTCTTATCTTTTAATGTTTTCCAACGACCTAATTGGTGGAAAACTTTCTCTTGTGCCTTTTCACGGATCGAGCAGGTGTTAAGTAGCAGAACATCTGCTTCTTCTGGGATTTCCGTTAACTCAAAGCCATTAGCTGCATTAAGAAGATCTGCCATTTTAGATGAATCGTATTCGTTCATCTGGCAGCCCCAGGTTTTGATCAGCAGTTTCTTCGCCATCTCTAACTCTTCGCTCGTAGTGTTGATTTCATTACATTCAGATTACGGGCTGACAGGGGACATAGATTGTCATCACCTGTAGCAAGCCGCGTATTGTACTGCTTTAAACTCGCTCTGACCAGATCATCACCACCCCGAATAAATTGTGGGTTTATTCTTTACTAAGGATAAATGTGGAATGATTTAAAAAGTGACTGTTCATTATAGACTTTATCAAGCGTTACCATACCCAGTTGACGCATCTGACGACGGATCCATAGAGTACGTTGGTAAACATAATTGCTCATTGGTGATGCTTTTATCTTATAAGGGTTCGGTAACACCGCTGCCAATTGTGCTGCTTGTTGTGCGCTTAAACGACTCGCTGGGATGTGGAAGAAATGCTCACTCGCAGCTTCCACACCATAGATCCCTGGGCCAAACTCAATAATATTTAAGTACACTTCTAAAATACGTTCCTTACCCCAAACGATTTCCATTAATAATGAAAAGTACAGTTCTACACCTTTACGAATAAATGAGTGAACAGGGAATAAAAACATATTCTTAGCAGCTTGCTGGCTAATCGTACTTGCGCCGCGATCGGGGCCATTTTTGCCTGCGTATTTTAATACTGCTAGGGTTGCTTGCACATCAATACCATGGTGCTCAGGAAAGGTTTGATCTTCTGAGGCAATGACAGCTAACTGCATATTCTTAGATATTTTATCTAAATTGACCCACTCATGTTGAATATGTTCAGGATAACCTTGAGGTGGGAACAGGGTACGACTAATCTCCCAGCCCCAAAATGGTGGGTTTACAAATTTGAAAATTACAACTAGGACAATAGGGAACAACAGAGCAAATAAAAAGAGTTTCAAGAAAAAGCGTTTAAGCATGATGAATATTGTTCCCTTAGATAAAAATAGCAGCACAAAAGAGAGAATGTTAAGCGTGGTTACATTCCCTGTTTATTGAATTTTCTTATACAATTCGAGTCAATATGATGGTTTATTGGATTATAACCAAATAACAAGCCTGAACGTAATAGGTAGGTAAATAATGGAACAATACGATGTCATCGTTGCTGGTGGCGGCATGGTTGGCGCAGCAACAGCACTTGGCTTAGCAAAATTAGGGATTGAGGTCGCAGTCTTAGAAGGTTTTGCTCCTCAGCCGTATACAGACTCACAGCCAATGGACTTGCGTGTTTCCGCAATATCACCTAACTCGGTTGCCTTACTAGAGCGTTTAGGCGCTTGGGATGCTGTAAAACAGATGCGCTTATGCCCATTTAAGCGTCTGGAAACGTGGGAAAGCCCTGAGTGCCGAACACGTTTTAATGCAGATGAAATGAACTTAGCGCAACTAGGCTACATCGTTGAAAACCGTGTATTACAGCTAGCGTTGTGGCAACAGTTCGAAAGCGCCGATAACTTAACCTTGTTGTGTCCTGCAAAAATGGTATCAGCAATGCATACTGAAGGTGGCTATATTGTTGAGCTTGAAGATAAGCAAACATTACAGTGTCGATTATTAGTCGGCACAGACGGTGCTAATTCTCAAGTGCGCCAACAAGCCGGTATTGGTATTACAGCATGGGATTATCGCCAGCACTGTATGTTAATCAATGTAGAAACCGCCTTGCCGCAGCAAGACATTACTTGGCAGCAATTTACGCCAGTAGGTCCTCGTTCATTCTTACCTTTGCCAGGACACCAAGGCTCACTGGTTTGGTATGACAGCCCAGAACGTATCAGACGCTTATCGCATATGACAGCCACTCAGCTTCATACTGAAATCTCAGCGGTTTTTCCTGATGAATTAGGTGAGTTTAAGGTGATTAATCACGGTAGCTTCCCATTAACACGTCGCCATGCTCAAACTTACTATAAACCCAATGTGGTTTTGCTAGGAGATGCTGCTCACACCATTAATCCATTAGCGGGACAAGGTGTGAATTTGGGCTTTAAAGATGTAGATGTACTACTGCAGGAAATAGAGGCTGCGGGAGAATTGTGGGCTGAAACTAAAGTGCTACACAAGTACGAGCAACGTCGTCGCCCTGACAATCTTGTAATGCAAACGGGAATGGATTTTTTCTACGTTGCTTTTAGTAATAATTTAGCGCCAATGAAGTTTTTACGAAATGCAGGATTACGTATTGCCGATCATGCTGGTGTGATGAAAAAACAAGTGTTGAAGTATGCCATGGGTATTTAGATAACAATTATTGATAATTGAGATAGCAAAAAGCCGAGAGACATTGTCACTCGGCTTTTTATTTATCTGGATATTATTCATTGTGAAATAATATTTAGCAGATAAAAGAAAACCCACTCAAAGAGTGGGTCTCTAAATAATGGTGCGGAAGGAGAGACTTGAACTCTCACACCTTGCGGCGCCAGAACCTAAATCTGGTGCGTCTACCAATTCCGCCACTTCCGCATAATTGACTGCGATAGCAATCAATTTAAATAATGGCAGGTCTACCTGGATTCGAACCAGGGAATGGCGGCATCAAAAGCCGCTGCCTTACCGCTTGGCGATAGACCTACAGCGCTTGTTTATCACAAGACTTTTAAAACTAGAGAGAATGGTGCGGAAGGAGAGACTTGAACTCTCACACCTTGCGGCGCCAGAACCTAAATCTGGTGCGTCTACCAATTCCGCCACTTCCGCATATTGTCAGTTACAAGTAACTGTTGTTTCTCTAGTTGTATTAATCAAAACAGTAATTGGTAAAACTGAGTTGAAGAATAATGGTGCGGAAGGAGAGACTTGAACTCTCACACCTTACGGCGCCAGAACCTAAATCTGGTGCGTCTACCAATTCCGCCACTTCCGCATAATTGACTGCGATAGCAATCAATTTAAATAATGGCAGGTCTACCTGGATTCGAACCAGGGAATGGCGGCATCAAAAGCCGCTGCCTTACCGCTTGGCGATAGACCTACAGCGCTTGTTTATCACAAGACTTTTAAAACTAGAGAGAATGGTGCGGAAGGAGAGACTTGAACTCTCACACCTTGCGGCGCCAGAACCTAAATCTGGTGCGTCTACCAATTCCGCCACTTCCGCATATTGTCAGTTACAAGTAACTGTTGTCTCTAGTTGTATTATCAAAACAGTAATTGGTAAAAGCTGAGTTGAAGAATAAATGGTGGCTACGACGGGATTCGAACCTGTGACCCCATCATTATGAGTGATGTGCTCTAACCAGCTGAGCTACGTAGCCAACACAGAATACTGACGTTTATCAATACTCTTTAAATAATGGCAGGTCTACCTGGATTCGAACCAGGGAATGGCGGCATCAAAAGCCGCTGCCTTACCGCTTGGCGATAGACCTACAGCGCTTGTTTATCACAAGACTTTTAAAACTAGAGAGAATGGTGCGGAAGGAGAGACTTGAACTCTCACACCTTGCGGCGCCAGAACCTAAATCTGGTGCGTCTACCAATTCCGCCACTTCCGCATATTGTCAGTTACAAGTAACTGTTGTTTCTCTAGTTGTATTAATCAAAACAGTAATTGGTAAAAGCTGAGTTGAAGAATAATGGTGCGGAAGGAGAGACTTGAACTCTCACACCTTGCGGCGCCAGAACCTAAATCTGGTGCGTCTACCAATTCCGCCACTTCCGCATAATTGACTGCGATAGCAATCAATTTAAATAATGGCAGGTCTACCTGGATTCGAACCAGGGAATGGCGGCATCAAAAGCCGCTGCCTTACCGCTTGGCGATAGACCTACAGCGCTTGTTTATCACAAGACTTTTAAAACTAGAGAGAATGGTGCGGAAGGAGAGACTTGAACTCTCACACCTTGCGGCGCCAGAACCTAAATCTGGTGCGTCTACCAATTCCGCCACTTCCGCATATTGTCAGTTACAAGTAACTGTTGTCTCTAGTTGTATTATCAAAACAGTAATTGGTAAAATCTGAGTTGAAGAATAAATGGTGGCTACGACGGGATTCGAACCTGTGACCCCATCATTATGAGTGATGTGCTCTAACCAGCTGAGCTACGAAGCCAACACAGAATACTGACGTTTATCAATACTCTTTAAATAATGGCAGGTCTACCTGGATTCGAACCAGGGAATGGCGGCATCAAAAGCCGCTGCCTTACCGCTTGGCGATAGACCTACAGCGCTTGTTTATCACAAGACTTTTAAAACTAGAGAGAATGGTGCGGAAGGAGAGACTTGAACTCTCACACCTTGCGGCGCCAGAACCTAAATCTGGTGCGTCTACCAATTCCGCCACTTCCGCATATTGTCAGTTACAAGTAACTGTTGTTTCTCTAGTTGTATTAATCAAAACAGTAATTGGTAAAACTGAGTTGAAGAATAATGGTGCGGAAGGAGAGACTTGAACTCTCACACCTTGCGGCGCCAGAACCTAAATCTGGTGCGTCTACCAATTCCGCCACTTCCGCATAATTGACTGCGATAGCAATCAATTTAAATAATGGCAGGTCTACCTGGATTCGAACCAGGGAATGGCGGCATCAAAAGCCGCTGCCTTACCGCTTGGCGATAGACCTACAGCGCTTGTTTATTCACAAGACTTTTAAAACTAGAGAGAATGGTGCGGAAGGAGAGACTTGAACTCTCACACCTTGCGGCGCCAGAACCTAAATCTGGTGCGTCTACCAATTCCGCCACTTCCGCATATTGTCAGCTACGAATAACTGTTGTCTCTAGTTGTATTTTCAAATCAGTAATTGGTAAAAGCTGATCTGAAGAATAAATGGTGGCTACGACGGGATTCGAACCTGTGACCCCATCATTATGAGTGATGTGCTCTAACCAGCTGAGCTACGTAGCCAACACAGAATACTGACGTTTATCAATACTCTTTAAATAATGGCAGGTCTACCTGGATTCGAACCAGGGAATGGCGGCATCAAAAGCCGCTGCCTTACCGCTTGGCGATAGACCTACAGCGCTAAAATAGCGATTCTCAACTCTATTGAGAATGGTGCGGAAGGAGAGACTTGAACTCTCACACCTTACGGCGCCAGAACCTAAATCTGGTGCGTCTACCAATTCCGCCACTTCCGCATAATTGACTGCGATAGCAATCAATTTAAATAATGGCAGGTCTACCTGGATTCGAACCAGGGAATGGCGGCATCAAAAGCCGCTGCCTTACCGCTTGGCGATAGACCTACAGCGCTTGTTTATCACAAGACTTTTAAAACTAGAGAGAATGGTGCGGAAGGAGAGACTTGAACTCTCACACCTTGCGGCGCCAGAACCTAAATCTGGTGCGTCTACCAATTCCGCCACTTCCGCATATTATCAGTTATGAATAACTGTTGTCTCTAGTTGTATTAATCAAAACAGTAATTGGTAAAAGCTGAGTTGAAGAATAAATGGTGGCTACGACGGGATTCGAACCTGTGACCCCATCATTATGAGTGATGTGCTCTAACCAGCTGAGCTACGTAGCCAACACAGAATACTGACGTTTATCAATACTCTTTAAATAATGGCAGGTCTACCTGGATTCGAACCAGGGAATGGCGGCATCAAAAGCCGCTGCCTTACCGCTTGGCGATAGACCTACAGCGCTAAAATAGCGATTCTCAACTCTATTGAGAATGGTGCGGAAGGAGAGACTTGAACTCTCACACCTTGCGGCGCCAGAACCTAAATCTGGTGCGTCTACCAATTCCGCCACTTCCGCATATTATCAGTATAATAAACTGATATTCAATTTTACGTTGAAAATTGAATGGTGGCTACGACGGGATTCGAACCTGTGACCCCATCATTATGAGTGATGTGCTCTAACCAACTGAGCTACGTAGCCATTTTCCTATTTATCACCGTGGCTCTTAGTGAGTCACTGTGTCGGGAACGGGGCGCATTATGCTCATACCAGCGAAAACCGTCAACAGTTTTTTTGAAAATATCGGGAAAATCCGTTTGTTCGTCGGATATTTGGACGATGTGTGCGAATGACAAACTGAAATCGACTTTGTCAGCCTAAAATATTGATAAATGTGAGGTGCATCAATTAATTCTAGTGACGGTAGAATTACGAAGCGTTGGTTGTTAAATACAAAATAAGCCAGCTAAAGAGCCTGTCTCTTGATCACAAGTCATTGTGTTCAAGAGACTTAGCTAGTTCATATCCTTCAAGGATGGTTTGTAACCTAAACCATCCTTGCCATAATGTCTTTACAGAAGCGCGACCCGTCCGCTTGGTATCTTTCCAACCACCTAACCGTGCAATACTTTTGTAAGCCCACGATATATTTGGTGCTTCTTTGGGCAGCTTTTTCTTCTCCAATTTTAACCACATAAGCTTCCACGCTTTACCTTTTAACACCCGTTCACAACAGCTACTAGATAACTCTTTAGATTCGTTCATAAATCTTAACTGGAGTAAACGAGTAGCAATAAATGCCAAAATAACACTGAGCCTTTCTAAGTTATCTTTACTTTGCATTCTCAGTTGTTCAACTTGCGTGCCTTCACTTTTCCAAACCTTGTGAAAATCTTCTATCAGCCAACGACGCTCATAATAACTGACGATGTTAAGTGCTTCCTCTTTGTTCGTTACAGGCTCTGATGTCAGTAAATGCCATGCGAGCTTGTCGTCACTCTCACCTTGCTCTATACATCCAACATAGTAGAGAGAGATATTATCGAACTCTTTTTTATTAGCGGGAGACTTAAGTGTCACGGGAGCATATTTGATGTCTAGATGAGCCGTGCGGGACTTACGACCGCCTTTTTGCGGTATTTTTAGCTCTTTGCTTCCTGCTGATAACAACTTGGAAGCGTAGTCATAAAGACGATTATCATGCTCCTCGATACAGCGACTTTGCATTGAGCGAACGATAAATCGTTGTTGTTGCTCGTGCTTGTAAGTGAGGTACTCGAATAAATCGGCTTCTCTATCACATACAGAAATAACCTCTGACATTTTCTCGCCTAGTCGCTCTGCAACATGGCGAGATGCTTGTTCCCATTTATAACTTTCTTTTTCTTTGTATGGTCGAGTTGCATGCTGGTGTCTTTGACCACGTTTTTCAATATCTCGGGTCCAGCGTTGTTGTTCGATTAAACCAACTACAGTGTGAGTTTCGGGAGCAAAAAGCAACGTTGAATGAACGAACATTGCTCGGTGTCGATTACCTTGATTGGAATGCCCGAGTGTATCTTGTATGCTGTGATGTGAGTAACTTAGAGAAGTGGTATCTTCCAATGCAAGCAGTGTTTGTTGTTCAAAAGCTTCTTGTGCTGTGACATAGAATCCAGCTTCTGCAATATCTTCTGCTTTGATTTGGTCATTACGAATAAAGCGATAAGCCCCTTCCATATCGGCTGGGGAGATGATGAGTTTTGAGATAGGGATACCAGGTTGTTCAGCCAGAGAGGTAGCTAGAGCAACGAGTCTTTGAGTGCGTCTTGGGTCATTAAGATCGGCTTGACCGAATTGTTTTTGAGCCCAAAGAGTTGGTTCTATATAGGTCATCATAATCATCCTTATCATTGCTTAGATGATCAGATCATGAAACATAAAATTAGTTCAAAAAAATCCCCAAGCATTGGCTTAGGGATTTGTGTATAAGAGACAGGCTAAAGAGCTGGCTTATGAATGTTTATATGCTTTTTACAGGTGAAAAATTACACGTTGAAGCGGAAGTGAACAACGTCACCATCTTTAACGATGTATTCTTTACCTTCTAGACGCCATTTGCCTGCTTCTTTAGCACCAGCTTCACCACCACAGTTGATGTAGTCGTCGTAACCGATAACTTCAGCACGGATGAAACCTTTTTCGAAGTCTGTGTGGATCACACCAGCCGCTTTTGGTGCTGTTGCACCTACAGGGATAGTCCATGCACGAACTTCTTTCACACCAGCAGTGAAGTAAGTTTGCAGTGAAAGTAGCTCGTAGCCAGAACGGATCACGCGGTTTAGACCCGGCTCTTCGATACCAAGATCAGCTAGGAACTCTTCACGATCAGCATCATCAAGCTCTGCAATTTCAGACTCGATTGCCGCACATACAGGAACAACAACGGCATTTTCTTGTGCCGCACGTTCCATTACTGCGTCTAGGAATGGGTTATTTTCAAAACCATCTTCGTTTACGTTAGCAATGTACATGGTTGGCTTAAGCGTTAGGAAGTGCAGGTAATCAATTGCTACTTTTTCTTCTTTAGTTAGCTCAAGCGCACGTAGCATGCCACCCTCAGTTAGGTGAGGTAGCATTTTCTCTAGTACTTTGATTTCGAATTTAGCATCGTTGTCACCACCTTTAGCACGCTTAGCTAAACGCTGAATAGCACGCTCACAAGTGTCTAAGTCAGCCATTGCTAGCTCAAGGTTGATGATATCCATGTCTTCTAGCGGATCGATACGACCAGCAACGTGTACGATATTGTCGTTTTCGAAACAACGAACAACGTGACCAATTGCATCTGTTTCACGGATGTTAGCTAGGAATTTGTTACCTAGACCTTCACCTTTAGATGCACCAGCAACTAGGCCCGCGATATCAACAAATTCCATTGTCGTTGGCAGAATACGTTCTGGTTTAACGAAAACTGCTAGAGCATCCATACGAGGATCTGGAACAGGTACTACACCTGTGTTTGGTTCAATAGTACAGAACGGGAAGTTTGCTGCTTCAATGCCCGCTTTAGTTAAGGCGTTGAATAGAGTTGACTTACCAACGTTTGGTAGACCTACGATACCGCATTTAAAACCCATGGTTTAAAACCCTTTTGGTGATTATTCTGTGTAACAACTCAACTATAGTACGAATGACTGCACTATAGCGGCAAAATAGAAGTCGATTGGCTTGGCTATTCTGCTTTAAATGAATGTAGGCGGTTTTGCGCCTTTGTTAAGCCGTCTTTGAGCAATAAATCAATACAGCGAACAGATTCATCTACTGCTGCATCAATCAGTTCTTGCTCTTTAGCTGGTGCTTTACCAAGTACGTAGCCAGCGACTTTGTTTTTATCGCCCGGGTGACCGATAGCGATCCTCAAGCGATAGAAATCTTTATTGTTGCCCATTTTGCTGATGATATCGCGAAGGCCATTATGACTACCGTGACCACCACCTTTTTTGAATTTCGCAACACCAGGTGGTAGGTCGAGTTCATCGTGAGCAACAAGAATTTCTTCTGGTTTAAATTGGAAGAAATTTGCTAACGCAGCCACAGACTTACCTGACAGGTTCATGAAAGTGGTTGGGATCAATAAGCGAAGATCCTGCCCGTTGGTTGTAATTCGACCCGTTAAGCCAAAGTATTTTGGATCGGGGCGAAGCGTTACATTGTGAACGCGTGCTAGCTCTTCTACTACCCATGCACCTGCATTATGGCGAGTTCTAGCATACTCTTGACCCGGATTTGCTAGGCCAACAAGTAAACGAATATTATTACTCACGTTTATCTCTCTTGTTATATACGCCAGTAACTATGCTGGTTGTACTTGTGTTGAAAGTAGTGATGAGTTACTGGGAGTCGGGCTCAAAACGCGCCATATATTATATCAAATTAACTAAAATTGATACGACTGTGCTTTAGCGGTTATTTTTGACTGCTTGATAAAAGAAAACGCCCCGCAAAAGCGAGGCGTTAAATAATAGCGACGTTAATATTTAACTTTTAACGTATTAGTGCTCAAACATTGCTGAGATTGACTCTTCGTTGCTAATACGACGAATAGCTTCAGCTAGCATGCCTGATAGTGTTAATACAGAAACTTTACCTGTCGCTTCGATCTCTTTCGTCAGCGTAATTGAGTCAGTTACGATGATTTCATCAATCACAGACTCACGAATGTTCTCTAGTGCACTACCTGAGAATACTGGGTGAGTAGCGTATGCAAATACACGTTTCGCACCACGCTCTTTTAGCGCTTCTGCTGCTTTACATAGGGTACCGCCAGTATCGATCATGTCATCAACGATGATACAGTCACGACCTTCAACGTCACCGATTAGGTGCATTACTTGAGATACGTTAGCACGTGGACGACGCTTATCGATGATAGCGATATCTGTGTCATCAAGTAGTTTTGCAATAGCACGAGCACGTACAACACCACCGATGTCTGGTGATACCACAACTGGATCTTGAAGATCTTTTGCTAGCATGTCTTCTAAAAGAACTGGGCTACCAAATACGTTATCTACAGGAACATCGAAGAAGCCTTGGATTTGCTCAGCGTGTAGGTCAACAGTAAGAACACGGTCAACACCCACATTAGAAAGGAAATCAGCAACTACTTTTGCAGTGATTGGCACACGAGCAGAGCGAACGCGGCGGTCTTGGCGAGCATAACCAAAGTATGGAATTACTGCTGTAATACGGCCAGCTGAAGCGCGGCGTAGTGCATCGATCATAACAACCAGTTCCATTAGGTTGTCGTTCGTTGGTGCACAAGTTGATTGGATAATGAATACGTCGCTACCACGTACGTTTTCATTAATTTGTACACATACTTCACCATCGGAGAAACGGTTAACCGTTGCATCTCCCAATGAAATATAAAGACGATCAGCGATGCGTTGGGCTAGTTCTGGTGTTGCGTTACCAGCAAACAGCTTCATATCAGGCACGGTGTAAACCTCAGGTTGCGTCCAAGTTGTAATTACTGACAATCCGTAGAATGTGCGGCTAAGGCTGTCATAAGAGGAGACGTGTTGACACCTTTTGCGACAAATCCGTGGAGCCAGTCAGGTAAAATTTTCAAAATTGCGTTGGCTTCTTCCTGCGTATTAAACTCCGAAAATACACAAGCGCCAGTGCAGGTCAATCTTGATGGCGCGTATTCTAACAGCCACGAAAGCGCCTGATCAACCTCGGGATTAAGACTTCTTACAATTTTCTCGCAATCGTTTTCGTAAACTCCGCGTAACAGGGCATCTAGACTGCGTTTTTCTGTATTTCTTGGAAGATCTGGATGGGTGAAAATATCAACAGTTGCGATGCTAATATCGGGTTTGGCTACTAAAAACCATTTTTCTTCTGGCTCTGCTGGCTGTAATTTTTCACCAACACCTTCAGCAAATGCACTGGTACCACGTACAAAAACGGGCACATCGGCACCTAATTTCAAACCAATTTCAGCCAGTTCATCAACAGAAAGGTTGGTTTGCCATAAATGGTTAAGGGCTACGAGTGTGGTTGCTGCATTAGAAGAGCCGCCACCAAGACCACCACCCATAGGTAGAATTTTATCTATATGGATGTCCGCCCCTAAATCACAGTTAGCGGCTTGACGAAGTGCTTCAGCTGCTCGGTAGATCAAATTATCTTCTGTTTTAACACCTTTAATCGCAGGTGTTAGAAGGATCTGGTTATCACGGCGTGGTGTGATAGTGAGGGTATCGCCATAATCGACAAACTGGAAAAGGGTTTGTAGATCGTGGTAGCCATTTGGGCGTTGACCTGTGATGTATAAAAATAGATTGAGTTTAGCGGGTGCTGGGCATTGGCTAGCAACATCAAAAGGGATGTTTTGACTCATGCAATGCTCGTGTGTTTGAGGGTTACGGTAAAATTTTACGCTAATTTAGTTAGCTAACCATTGTGATATTTTTATTCTAACTTGCAGTTCACCTTGGCTCAGAATCATCTGTGTTGGTAATGCAGGGGTGTGGTCATTATACGTGTTGTAATGCATTTCCCATACTTGACCATTAATGTCTTTAGCTAAATAAGCAACTTGATCGTTGTTGTTCAATTGGTAAGTATCAGCACGAGTTGGTAAGCCAATGAGCCAATCTCGCATTTGTGATAGAGGCAATTGAAGTCCCGTTATCTCTTTAACCAGTTGGGTTGCATCTGTGCCGTGATAGGTTTTCCCATCAGGATCAACCAAGGTCACATTGTTAGGCTTCGAGTTTAAATTTAATACGGTTTTGAACATTTTGATAAGGATTAATTGGTATTCATCGTTGTGATTTTTCCAATTAAATGTCAGCTGAATACGTTGCTCAGGACTGTAAAAGCCAAACACACCTTTCGCTTGATAATCGGTGAGGCTTTTTAGCTGGGTTTGATGGGTTTTCCAATCTACTTTTTGGGTGTTTTTCGGCGTTTGTGCACAGCCTGATAATAAGGCAAACGTGATAGCTATAAAGGCTATATTACGTAATTTCATGATGACAGCTCGTAATAAGAATGAGCCAAAACAATAGCGATTATTTTAATTAAAGCCAAATAATAACCAAAAATAACGAGGAAATTAGGCGCTTAAGGCAAGAAAAATGCCATCATTATTGATTGATTTCGTCAGCTACCTTTTATTACGTCAGGGCATCAAGTAAAATCCCTCTCTCTTAGATTTTTTTCACAAGCGAAGTGGGTACACCGTCTCCATGACCTTGCTTGCATTAGGAATCAACCACAAAACAGCTTCTGTTGATTTACGTGAAAAAGTGGCATTTTCTCCAGAAAAGCTCACTTTGGCGTTGCAGCAGCTGAAAAACCACCCTGAAGTATTAAGTGGGGTTATAGTTTCTACTTGTAACCGTACTGAAGTTTACTGTGAAATTTCACAGTCAGGGCCGGGTGTGATCATTGACTGGTTGACCAAATTTCATCAGATCACAGCCGAAGAACTGATGCCAAGCCTGTACTTTCATGAAGAGCAAGCAGCAGCACGTCATTTAATGCGTGTTGCTTGTGGCCTAGATTCGTTAGTATTGGGCGAGCCGCAAATCCTAGGACAGGTGAAGCAGTCTTATTCGGAATCAAAAGACATTGAAGCAGTAGGTGGCACCTTAGAAAAGCTGTTTCAAAAAACCTTTACAGTAGCGAAACGCGTACGTACGGAAACAGATATTGGTGGTAATGCCGTATCTGTGGCTTATGCTGCGTGTTCTTTAGCGCGCCAAATTTTTGAGTCTTTATCCGGTGTTACTATTTTACTGGTAGGTGCGGGTGAAACGATTGAATTAGTTTCTCGTCATGTTGTTGAACAGGGCTGTAACAGTTTAATTGTGGCTAACCGTACTCGTGAGCGTGCTGAAGGTATTGCGCGTGAATTCGGTGCTGAGGTGATCAGCTTAGAAGAAATTCCTGAGCATCTTCACCGAGCAGATATTGTGATCAGCTCAACGGCGAGTCCATTACCGATTGTTGGTAAAGGCATGGTTGAAGCGGCACTGAAGCAACGTCGTCACCAGCCTATGCTGTTGGTC
The DNA here is from genome assembly GCF_030685535.1 of Photobacterium leiognathi. Lineage (NCBI taxonomy): Bacteria > Pseudomonadati > Pseudomonadota > Gammaproteobacteria > Vibrionales > Vibrionaceae > Photobacterium > Photobacterium leiognathi. The sequence goes on from NZ_CP131601.1 coordinate 726,354, forward strand.
GATATTGCTGTTCCACGTGATATTGAACAACAAGTTGGCGAATTGAACGATGCTTACTTATATTCTGTTGATGATCTTCACTCGATTGTAGAGAAGAACCGTGAGCAGCGTAAGGTTGCAGCCATTCAGGCTGAAGCCATTGTAAGTGAAGAAAGTGCAGCGTTTATGCAATGGCTACGCTCACTAGAAGCCGTTGATAGTATTCGTGATTATCGTCAATTTGCCGACCAAATTAAACAGGAGTTGCTACAACGTAGCCTCCAAGCCATTGCTAATGGTACCGATCCTGAGAAGGCCTTAGCAGAGCTCAGTAACAAACTGACCAATAAGCTTATCCATGCTCCAACCAAAGCTATGCAGCAGGTCGCTAAAAATGGCGAATCTGACAAATTAGTGGTGATCCGTGAAGCTCTCGGTCTGGATTCCTATAACGATTAGTAGTTGATCGCCTTTGGCTTTCGCTAAGCACGATTAGAAGATTATGAAGCAATCAATTTTAGTTAAATTAGAAACTCTTGTTGAACGTTATGAAGAAGTTCAACATCTCCTTGGTGATCCTGATGTACTTGCGGATCAAAACCGTTTTCGTGCGTTATCAAAAGAATACTCACAGTTAGAAGAAGTAACCAAGTGTTTCCAAGCTTACCAACAAGCGAAAGAAGACTTAGTTGCCGCTGAAGAGATGGCACAAGAAGACGACGCAGAAATGCGTGAAATGGCACAAGAAGAGATCAAAGAAGCGAAAGCTGAAATTGAGCGTCTAGCAGATGAACTTCAAGTGCTATTGCTGCCTAAAGATCCAAACGATGATCGCAACTGTTTCGTGGAAATTCGTGCTGGTGCTGGCGGTGATGAAGCAGGTATTTTCGTCAGTGATCTATTCCGTATGTACAGCAAGTACGCAGAGCGTCGTGGCTGGCGTGTAGAAGTGATCAGCGAAAACCGTGCAGAGCAAGGTGGTTACAAAGAAATGATCGCAAAAGTGAACGGCGACGGTGCTTACGGTATCTTGAAGTTTGAGTCAGGCGGTCACCGTGTACAACGTGTTCCTGCAACGGAGTCTCAAGGTCGTGTTCACACATCAGCATGTACTGTTGCTGTGCTACCTGAAGTGCCAGAAGCTGAAATTCCAGAGATTAACACGGGCGATCTGAAAATCGATACCTTCCGTTCATCAGGTGCAGGTGGTCAGCACGTTAACACCACCGACTCTGCTATTCGTATTACTCACTTACCAACAGGTATTGTGGTTGAATGTCAGGATGAGCGTTCACAGCATAAGAACAAAGCAAAAGCGATGTCTGTACTTGCTGCGCGTATCATTAAAGCGGAAGAAGAAAAGCGTCACGCTGAAGAGGCAAGCACTCGTCGTAACCTACTAGGTTCAGGTGATCGTTCTGACCGTATTCGTACTTACAACTACCCACAAGGTCGTGTTTCAGATCACCGTATTACGCTAACACTTTACCGTTTAAATGAAGTGATGGAAGGCGATCTAGACGCACTAATTCAACCTGTTCTACAAGAGCACCAAGCGGATCAGCTTGCTGCAATGGCTGAGCAAAACTAATGCCTCGTAGCATTGAACAGGTTTTAAAACAAACAACAGCACAATTATCAACGGCGGGCTCAGATAGCCCGCAGTTAGATAGTGCTGTTTTGCTATGTCATGTTCTCGATAAACCGCGTAGCTATTTACTGACATGGTAAGAAAAACAGCTTGATGATGCCCAATATGAGGCATTTCAAGCGTTACTCACCCGTCGTATTAATGGTGAGCCTGTAGCTTACATTATTGGCGAACGTGAGTTTTGGTCACTGTCATTAAAGGTTTCACCATCAACATTGATTCCACGTCCTGATACTGAACGTTTAGTTGAGCTGGCATTAGAAAAAATTTCAGCTTCAGCTACTAAAGTATTGGATTTAGGTACAGGTACAGGTGCTATTGCTTTAGCGATTGCATCTGAATGTCCAATGTTGCAAGTAACAGGCATCGATTTACGTCAAGAAGCGGCTGATTTAGCGCTAGAAAATAGCCAACGTTTATCAATTTCAAATACTCGCTTTTTAGCGGGCAGTTGGTATTCACCGTTACAACAAAATGAAACGTTTGATGTGATTGTGAGTAATCCACCTTATATTGATGAAGCTGATCCGCACCTTGTTCAAGGCGATGTTCGTTTTGAACCAAAGAGTGCGCTAGTCGCTGACGATAACGGTTTAGCTGATATTCGCATTATCAGCGATCAAGGACGACAACATTTGGCTATCGGTGGTTGGTTATTGATGGAGCATGGCTTTGAGCAGGGCTCTGCAGTACGTGAGATTTTAGCGCAGCTTGGATACCAACAAGTTTCTACCAGTCAAGATTATGCAGGACTCGATCGAGTAACGATGGGTTGCTGGCAAGGAGAAAAATAGATGATGATGTATATGGCGATGAAACACATTCACTTAGTGGCAATTGCACTGAGTGTGCTGTTATTCGTAACCCGCTATATCATGATGATGGCAAACTCATCACTGTTGAATAAAAAGTTTTTTAAAGTCACTCCCCATATTGTTGATACGATTTTATTAGCATCAGGTGTGGCACTTATCTTTATTACTGGTTTTATGCCGTTTACCGCAGCAAATGGCTGGCTAACAGAAAAACTAACGTGTGTGCTGGCTTACATTGCCCTTGGTTATGTCACGCTGCACATGGGTAAGAACAAAGTCTTTAAGACGTTTGCCTTTTTAGGTGCGTTGGGTTGGGTATTTTTAGCTGCACAATTGGCGGTCACTAAGACGTCGATTTTCGGTTAAGTTAGGTTAGATCATGATGCAGTTTAATGAAGATGAACTCAATTCTCGCCCATTAGTGGACGGAGCTATTGAGATGATGGCGGAAATTGATCCTGAATTTCCAGCCCATTGGGTGCAATTAAAGTTATCTCAATTAGCTCAAGAAGCCGAACACGCGTTAATGGAAGAGCTCGATCCTCGCCTTCGTTTAGAAGGGCTATTACGCTTATTTTATCGTGAGTGGGGTTTTCAAGGCGATCATCAGCAATACTTTTCATCAGATAATGTATTTTTAGATAAGGTATTGGAGCGCCGTAAAGGGATCCCTGTTAGCTTAGGTGCACTGTTTGTTTATCTAGCACAGCATCTTGATCTCCCTGTAGAAAGTGTAGGCTTCCCGACGCAATTTTTATTAAAGGCGACATGGACAGAAGGTGATGTGCAATACATCAACCCGTTTGATGGTGAGTTTGTAAGCACTCATATTTTACGTAGTTGGTTGATTGGTCATCGAGGCCCGTTTACTGAATTAAAGCCGGAATATTTAGAAACACAGCAGAATCACGAAATTCTTGTTCGTTGGTTAACTGTGATGAAAAGTGCGCTGCTTCGAGAAGAGCATTTCACTGACGCTTTACGTTGTAGTGATTTAGCGCTGTTATTTAGCCCTGGCGATCCTCATGAGATCCGCGACCGTGGCTATATTTATCAGCAACTCGACTGTAGTCATGCCGCTGCAATGGATTATTCATACTTTATTGAACAATGCCCTGAAGATCCGGCTGCCGATTTACTCAAAACGCAAGTAGAGACGCTCTTTGATGAGCCTTTGACTCTGCACTAAAAGAGAATAACGAATATGATGGAACAAAAAACTGTTCGCATTGGCGACATTGATGTAGCGAATGATAAGCCATTTGTCCTATTTGGCGGTATGAACGTGCTTGAGTCTCGCGATTTAGCGATGCAAATCTGTGAGCACTATGTAAAGGTTACTGAAAAGTTAGGTATTCCTTACGTATTTAAAGCGTCTTTTGATAAAGCTAACCGTTCATCTGTGCATTCATACCGTGGTCCAGGTATGGAAGAAGGTCTGAAGATTTTCCAAGAGATCAAAGATACTTTTGGTGTGAAAATCATCACTGATATTCACGAGCGTGAGCAAGCACAACCTGTTGCTGATGTGGTTGATGTGATTCAGCTTCCTGCATTCCTTGCGCGTCAAACTGATCTTGTTGAAGCGATGGCGAAAACAGGTGCAGTGATCAACGTGAAAAAACCACAGTTCATGAGCCCAGGTCAAGTGGGTAACATCGTTGAGAAGTTCGCGGAATGTGACAACCACAATGTGATCTTATGTGAGCGTGGTGTACTGCACGGTTACGATAACCTAGTGGTTGATATGCTTGGTTTTGATGTAATGAAAAAAGCATCAAAAGGCAGCCCAATTATCTTTGACGTAACGCATGCGCTACAGTGTCGTGATCCACTAGGTGCGGCTTCTGGTGGTCGTCGTGAGCAAACCGTTGATCTAGCTCGCTCTGGTATTGCAACGGGTATTGCAGGCTTGTTTATGGAAGCTCACCCAACACCTGATCAGGCACTATGTGATGGTCCATCTGCGTTCCCACTAGATAAGCTTGAGCCATTCCTTGCTCAAATTAAGCAACTTGATGATCTTATTAAGAGCTTCGCTCCTATTGAAGTAAACTAAGTTTATCAGCTTCTCTTTAAAGCCCAGTGATGATGAATCACTGGGCTTTTTTGTGCCAATAGCATGATAAAACGTTTGTTTTGTATGATAAGTATTCGATTTATTAAAATTCAAAAAACATAAAAATACGATATTTTATTCTATCTTTGACTTGTTTTTTTGAAGTTAAATTTCACTAATTTAAATAAATACAGTTGGTATGCTTTTGAGGTATCTGTTTTTATGGTGTGATGTTTGTCTCACTGTTTTTGAAACTTGTCGGCTGTGGTTTCATACTTGCCGCAGCATTTTATTCGAGCAGAGAGTTTCCCGTGTCACTAACAACCACTCAAGAGCACTCCGGACAAGAAGTAACAACACGTTTATCTAAATGGACTCAGCATGACACCCGTTGGATGTTGAGTTTATTTGGTACATCTGTTGGTGCCGGTATTTTATTTTTACCGATTAATATTGGCTCTGGTGGTTTTTGGTCTTTGATCGTCATGGCGTTATTGGCAGGGCCAATGACATTCTGGGCGCACCGAGGATTAGCACGTTTTGTGCTTTCATCATCTTCATCTGATGCCGACTTTACTGATGTGGTAGAAGAGCATTTTGGCACAGGTTATGGTCGCTTAATTTCCCTGTTGTACTTTCTGTCGATTTTCCCAATTCTGCTTATTTATGGTGTGGGTTTAACCAATACCGTTGATAGCTTTATTGTTCACCAATTGGGTTTAGAAGCGCCATCACGTGTGCTGCTATCTGGTGGTTTAGTCTTTGTGATGATCACTGTAATGTTAGCGGGTGAAAAAGCGATGCTAAAAGCGTTTGAAGTGATTGTTTACCCGTTAGCATTTATCTTGGCGGGGATCTCAATTTACTTGATCCCAAGCTGGCACATGCCAAACCTTAATTTCAACCAAAGCTTTGTTGAGTTCAGTTCATCGCTATGGTTAGCCATTCCTGTGGTGGTATTTGCGTTTAGTTATACGCCTGTGGTTTCTGGTTTTGTTAATGCTCAGCGCCGTCAGTATGCCGATGGGGCTAAGCAAAAATCAGAATCAATTTTAAAGCGTACGTCAGTGATGCTGATTGCATTTGTCCTGTTCTTTGTTTTCTCATGCGTGTTGAGTTTAACTCCTGAGCAACTACAGCAAGCTAAAGCGGATAATGTCTCTGTGCTGTCTTACCTTGCAAACGTAAAAGACAGTCACTTTATTATGTTGCTAGGCCCACTGATTGCTTTTATTGCGATCACCTCGTCATTCTTAGGTCACTTCATGGGTGCACGTGAAAGTTTTAATGGCATTGTGGCTAAACAAACTAAATTGCCACTGAAAACCATCGATAAGATCGGTGTGGTGATCATGTTCTTCTCTATTTGGTTTGCAGCGGTAATGAACCCGAGCATTCTCGGTATGATGGAGGCGTTATCAGGCCCTGTGATTGCGATGATCTTGTTTATCATGCCGATGCTGGCGGTATACCGTATCGAGAGTTTGAAAATGTATCGTGGCAAGATCAGCACTTGGTTCATTTTACTAATGGGTACATTGGCTGTAGCTGCGATTCTTTTTAGTTTGATTTAATCGCGAATAAATTTGAGATAAAAAGAAGGCTTGCGTTATTAATAGCGCAAGCCTTTTTGTTATGTGTCGAGCATTAATGACTAGAGCTTAAAGCGACGAATTTCTTGTTGTAACTCGTTAGATAATTGAGATAACTCTGCCGCCTGTTGTGCGGCCTCATTGGCTTCAATTGCAAGCTCATTTGATACATCGCGAATCCCCTCTGTATTACGGGTGATCTCGGATGTCACTGATGATTGCTCTTCTGCCGCAGAGGCAATTTGTGTTGCCATATCATTGATGTTGTTCACTGCAGACGTAATTTGCGCCAAGCTTGCAGAGGCTGAACTTGCATCATCAACACTGGTTTCAGATAAATGGCGGCTATCTTCCATGATCCCAACGGCTTGAGCTGTAGTTTGCTGCAGGGTTTCAATCATTTGTTGGATTTCTTGGGTAGATGCATGAGTACGTTGACTTAACACTCGTACTTCATCAGCAACAACCGCAAAACCTCGACCTTGCTCGCCAGCACGAGCTGCTTCAATCGCTGCGTTTAATGCCAGTAGATTCGTTTGCTCGGCAATACCTTGGATGGTTGAGAGGATCGTAGTGATGCTTTGGGCATGATTATTTAGCTCACTGATCACTGTTGTTGCAGTATCCACTTCTTGCGCCAAACTAGAAATAGATTGCTGACTTTGATTGACCTGAGTTGCACCGTGATCTGATGCTGCAACCGTTTCTTCAGCGGTACGTGCGGTATTTTCTGCGTTGTAAGCGATCTCTTTCGTTGCGGCTGACATTTCATTAATCGCTGTCGCAACCATATTGATCTCATCTTGCTGGTGCAAAATACGTGAGCTGCGTTCTTGAGCTTGGGCCGCAGTCACTTTTGATTGTTGACCCAATGAATCAGATACACGGCTTAAACGCATCACCATTGCGTGCATATTGCTAACAAATTGGTTGAAGTTCTTAGCAAGCTGTCCCACTTCATCATTGCTCTTTGGCTCAATACGTTGCGTCAGATCGCCTTCACCACTCGCAATTTCTGCTAGTGCTTTTGATACGCGATCTAAATCGCGGAATAGGAAATTCACTAACCATGCCACACTACAAATAACCAATAGCGCAATAACAGCCGCGGCTAGTATTAGCTTGAAAAGTAGTGCCTTATGAGCAGCTTGTTCTGTTTTGGTATCTAAGCTAATAGCGAGCAGCCACTGAGTATTTGGAATACTCGCGAAGTAAAGCTGTTTAGCTTGACCGTTAATGGTTAGGTTTGCAAAGTCATGGCTCTGCATTTGTTGTTCAATAGAATTGATTGATAAGTCATTGCTATAGCGAGCAATTGGCTGTAGCAGTAATTGTTTATCAGGGTGTGCGAGGAAAGTGCCATCTTGCTTGTTGATCAACATGGCGAAGGCATTTTCACCAACGTTTAAATTAATGACATCATTAATCAATTGGGTAATTAGGATGTCAGCACCCAACACACCGGAAAAAGTCCCATTGTGATACACAGGTTTCGCTATGGTGATCATCTGTGCTTTGGTTAAGGTATCGAGGTAAGCGGGAGAAATAATTGTATTATTGGCTTGCTGAGCTTGTTGATACCAAGGACGAGTACGAGGATCGACAGATGATAGATCGCGTTCAGTATAAGAGCTGGTGGCTGTACCGACTTTACTTCCGAAATATAAATCTTCAAATTGACCCGCTAGTCGCGCTTGTTTTAAAAAGGGGACGATTTCAGCATTAGAAGTGTTTTCTTCAACAGAATTGATGATATCACTACGAATGGCAACCCAATCGCCAATACTTTCACTTACAGCTTGAGTGAGATTTTCTGCTCGTTCATAGAGTTCATGCTCGGCTTGTGAAGCTATTTGACTGGCAGAAAGCCAAGTAAGCGCAGTCGCCATCACTATGACGGCGGATAAACTGGCGACGATGAGTTTTTGTTTTAATGTTAACTGCATTATATATCCCTAAAATCCAGTATAATGTTAACGAATTCTAGTGATTGTTAAGCTTAAGCGCATTATTTAATGACATGTTTATCATTAAAGTTATTTGTATTGGTGATAATGCTCGCATTTTTATCTTAAGATGCTTAAGAGTTTTTGTTTGCGACAAGCCTAAATATCATTACGATGATGACTGTTTATGTAATTTAGTTACATATCTTTTGGATGTTTAGACGTCTAGATGTTGACTCTGTGATCGCATCCATTTAGTCTAACTGTCAATTTACAAATAGATGTTAAGTAGTCGTCATGCCAAGCACAGCCAAAAAAGATCAAAATATTCCACCATCCGCACTTGCCTTATTACCGTTAGGTATTTTCTTAGCCTTATTTATTGGGGTAGGTACTTATCTAACGATGCAAGGTGTTGATTTCGCTTTTTACCAATTACCAGCGCCAGTTGCAGCATTACCTGCTGTGGTTGTGGCAATCTTACTCAGTAAAGAAAAACTAAATAAAGCGATTGAGCAGTTTATCCGTGGCGTAGGTCACAGCGATATTATTGCGATGTGTATGATCTATTTATTGGCAGGTGCGTTTGCTTCTGTGGCGAAAGCGTCAGGTGGGGTAGATGCTACGGTTAATCTAGGGTTAGCCTTAATTCCTGCGAGCATGATCTTACCGGGTCTATTTGTGATCTCTGCTTTTATTGCAACTGCAATGGGCACATCAATGGGTACCATTGCCGCAGTTGCTCCCGTTGCACTAGGTATTGCTCAAGCATCAGGCATGGATGTGGCATTAACTGCTGGTGTTGTCCTCAGTGGCGCAATGTTTGGTGATAACTTATCTATTATCTCTGATACCACAATTGCAGCGACTCGCTCGCAAGGCTGTCAGATGAAAGATAAATTCCGTGAGAACGTGAAAATTGCTATTCCAGCAGCGATAGCAGCGATTGTGTTATTTACTTTCAATAGCTCTGTGACGCAATTGCCAGAAACATCACCAATTGAATGGCTAAAAGTGATGCCATATATCACGATCTTGGTACTGGCTGTATCAGGTGTAAATGTGTTTGTTGTGCTATCTGTAGGTATTTTATTAGCTGGTGGTGTTGGCCTAACATCAGTTGCAGATTATAGCTTAACGAATTTTGGTAAAGACATTTACGGCGGCTTTGGCAACATGCAGGAAATCTTCCTGTTATCTATGCTAATTGGTGGTATCAGTGAGCTAATGCGTCAGCAAGGTGGTTTGGCTTTCTTAACGCAAAGCATTAGCCGAGTTATCAATGTATTTAGTTCAAAACATAAAGCGTCTGAAAACCTGCGTGCGAGTGAATTTGGTATTGCGGGCTTAGTGAGCTTAACTAACTTTTGTACCGCAAATAACACGGTAGCAATCATTGTTTCTGGTGGTGTTGCTCGTGAACTGGCTGATGAAAACGGGGTAACGCCGCGCCGCTCTGCAAGTTTGCTTGATATCTTCTCATGTGTGATCCAAGGGGTTTTACCTTATGGTGCACAAGCATTGTTATTAGGTTCAGTATTTGAGTTATCACCATTGGATGTGGTGGCACATTCTTACTATTGTTTCTTCTTGGCGATTGCCGCGATTATCGCGATTGTCATGAAGCATCCAAGTCGAAAACTGGCTAATGCATAATGTGATTTTATTCACTATAAAACAGAGTTGACGATAACTATTTTCGATAAGCCCAGTATTAACTGGGCTTTTTTGTGCCTTGATGTGACATAAACAATAGTTTTGAAATCTACGAAGTGATCCCGTTAACAAAAATTTAAAATAGAAAAGTCATACGTTTTTATTTATATAAACTGACGATTCTGGTCACATTGTTTTACTTCTAAGTACATGCTTTTGTGGTGAAAATGTGACCATATAAATTGTTCCGGTTTAGCGAAAATACAATTACGCTTGAAATCGCCATTAGAGAATATTTTAAGGTGGATACCATGAAGCAACGCCTATTTGCTAAAACAGCATTAAGCGCCGCTCTACTTGCTCTTCTTTCTGGTTGTGCAACAACAGCGGAAAACGCCTCTCCAGCATGGGATGCTGATACTACTTATCGAATCACTATCCTTCATACTAACGATAACCATGGTCGTTTCTGGCAAAACCAGAACGGTGAATATGGTATGGCTGCGCGTAAGACGTTAGTTGATCAGATCCGTGCCGAAGTAGAAGCACAAGGTGGTACTAGCTTATTGCTCTCTGGTGGTGATGTGAACACAGGTGTTCCAGAATCCGATCTGCAAGATGCAGAGCCTGATTTCAAAGGTATGAACTTGATCGGTTACGATGCAATGGCATTAGGTAACCATGAATTTGATAACCCACTTGAAGTATTACGTAAGCAAGAAGAATGGGCGAACTTCCCAATGCTTTCTGCCAATATCTACGACAAGAACACGGGTAAGCGTTTATTCCAGCCGTACCAAATTTTTGAGCAGCAAGGCATTAAAATCGCTGTGATTGGTTTAACCACAGAAGATACAGCAAAGATTGGTAACCCAGAATACATCGGTGGTGTTGAGTTCCGTGATCCAAAAGCAGAAGCGAAGAAAGTGATCGCAGAGCTTGAGAAAACAGAAAAGCCGGATGTGATCATTGCAGCAACGCACATGGGCCACTATGAAAACGGTCAGCGCGGTATTAATGCACCAGGTGATGTGGCACTAGCACGTTACCTTAATGAAGGTGATTTAGACATGATTGTGGGTGGACACTCACAAGAGCCTGTTTGTATGGAAGGCCTGAATGTTGCTAATAAAGACTTCCAACCAGGTGATAAGTGTGTACCGGATCAGCAAAATGGTACGTGGATTGTGCAAGCGCACGAATGGGGTAAATACGTAGGTCGTGCTGACTTTGAATTTAAGAACGGTGAATTATCACTGGTGAGCTATGATTTAGTGCCAGTTAACTTGAAGAAGAAAATCAAGTTAGATGACGGTTCTAGCAAACGTGTGTTCATCCAAGATGAAATCGCACAAAACCCAGAAGTGTACAACTTCCTAAAACCTTTCCAAGAGCAAGGCCAAGAGAAGCTAAATGTTAAGATTGCAGCATCTAACGGTAAGTTAGAAGGCGATCGTAACGTGGTTCGTTTTAAGCAAACTAACCTAGGTCGCTTAATTGGTGCATCACATATGGAGCGTGCGAAAGCTGATTTTGCTGTAATGAACTCTGGTGGTGTGCGTGATTCGATTGAAGGCGGCGACATTACTTATAAAGATGTGCTGATCGTACAACCATTTGGCAACATCGTGACTTACACAGATATGACGGGTAAGGAAGTATTGGATTACCTAAATGTTGTCGCGACTAAGCCTGTTGATTCTGGTTCTTACGCACAGTTCTACGGTATTTCAATGACGGTTGAAAACGGTCAAGTAAGTAACGTGAAAATTGGTGGTAAGCCATTAGATATGAATAAGACGTACCGTTTCACCGTACCTAGCTACAACGCCGCGGGTGGTGATGGTTATCCGAAAATCAATAACCACGATGGTCACGTAAATACAGGCTTTGTGGATGCAGAAGTACTGAAACAATACTTAGAAACGCATTCACCAATTGATGTAAACAAGTTCGCACCAAAAGGTGAGATTGTTTATAAGTAAGCCGTAATCGTAGTTTGATAAAGCGCACCTTGAACTGTTCAGGTGCGCTTTTTTGTTATACGAATTTGCTGTGCTATAGCTCAGTTGTATGAACTAGCGATATAATCAGGATTGGTAAACAGATGTTCTTAATTTCTTTGATAGCGCTTTTGGCTATATGGGGGAATTAACCACAGCTGTTTGAGTGAAACAGAGAGCGAAATCATCATGACTCCAGCGATTAAATTAGCGAAAAAACAAAAAATATCTTACCAAGTGCATCAGTATGATCACGATCCTGCAAACACCAATTTTGGTCATGAAGCTGCGGAAGTTCTGGGTATCGATCCTAACCGTGTATTTAAGACATTATTGTTTTCGCTAAATGGCGATCCTAAAAATCTTGCGGTGGCAGTTGTGCCAGTCTCTGGAATGTTAGATTTGAAAGCTGCTGCAAAAGCCGCTGGTGGTAAAAAAGCTGAAATGGCAGATCCCAAATTAGCTGAGAAAGTAACAGGCTACATCGTGGGTGGCATTAGCCCATTAGGTCAGAAAAAGCGTTTACCGACTTTAGTTGATAGCGGGGCAGAAAATTTTGACTCTATCTTTGTCAGTGCGGGTCGTCGAGGTTTAGATATTGAACTTGCAGCGAAAGATCTTGTTGCCTTAACGGGCGGTAAATTTGCCGACATCGGTAAAGCCGAGTAATACATCGAGCTCGCTCAATACGGATAGAGAGTGAAAAATTGTGTCAGTGCCGAATTTAAATTTATTACGAACCTTACATGTGTTGTTGGATGAATGCCATGTAACCCGTACCGCTGAGCGTTTACACATCACGCAGTCGGCGGTGAGTCGGCAACTGACACAATTGCGTGAAATCTTTTCTGATCCTCTATTAGTACGAGAGGGAAATCGTTTATTACCCACACCTCGTGCCTTATCGCTTCAACAAAAAATCACTGAATTACTTGCCGATTGTGATGCTGTTTTTGAGCCAGAGCAATTCACCCCGCAAGACTGGCGTGGCAAGGTGGTTTTATCATCGTCTGATTATGTTGCCCAATATATTTTCCCAGATATTGTTGAGCTATTAACTACCCAAGCACCACAGGTTGATGTACGTTATCAGTTATGGTCTCCAAGTTATACAGAGCAATTGGGCGATCTTGATATTCAGCTTGTTTCCACTATGGCACCTGCTATTCCTGATGGCTTATCAGGTGTGCAAATCGGTACTGATCAAGCGGTATGTGTAATGAGTCAACATCATGTGTTAGCAAAGCAATCGTCATTAACTCTTGTTGAGTTCACCGCTTATAAACATGTTTCAGTTAACGGTGGTGGTGATAAAGATAGTTTTGTCGATACCCAGTTACGTTCGCTGGGTTGTGAGCGTCACATTCACACCTTAGTACCTTTTTTCGGATCGGCCCTCAATACGATTTGTCGTACAGATATGTTACTGGTGATCCCTGAGCATATTGCTGCCAACATGCAACGTTTTTACGATGTGGTGTATAAGCCGTTGCCATTTCCGAGTGTACATAATCACTATTGGCTACTGTGGCATCCTAAATATGACAATGAGTTGTCTCATCAATGGTTACGGGAGCGTGTGCTAACGTTAATGAAGACATCCATGTATTCCATGACTCAGTAACTGTATTATTTCACGGCAAGGCTATGATTTTAGATCATGGCTTTGATGATATCTTTTGATTTCTACTTATGTCTCTCGCTTGGTAAGTTGATACCAACGAGGAGAAATATTATGACAATCATGGTTTGGCTTTCTTTATTATTAATTTGTCTACTAGGGGCTATGTCACCAGGGCCCAGTTTAGCGGTAGTGGCGAAACATAGTTTATCTGGCGGTCGTCAGCATGGTTTGGTAACCGCTTGGTCTCATGCCTGTGGCGTTGGGTTATATGCTTTGTTAACTCTGTTGGGGTTAGCTGTGGTCTTAAAGCAATCACCTACGTTATTTAATGTGATTAGCTATGCTGGTGCTGGTTACTTAGCGTATTTAGGGGTTAATGCATTACGTTCAAAAGGGGGCGTGGCTGAAAAATTAGCTGCAGGTAAGCCATCATCATTGTTTGAAGCAGGCCGTGATGGTTTGATGATTTCGTTATTAAATCCTAAATTAGCCCTTTATTTTCTCGCTTTGTTTAGCCAGTTTGTTGCATTAGGCAATGAGCTAAGTAGTCAAATAGTGATTGTAACGACACCATTACTGGTTGATGGGCTATGGTATACCCTTGTTGCTTGTGTACTTTCTTATCCTAAAGTGTTGCAAGCATTACGGAGCCGAGCGCAATTGATTGATCGGTTATCTGGCGTGGTGTTGATTGCGTTGGCGTGTCGGGTACTTTGGTCGGTTTGAGTGTCTGAAGATATAAAAAGAGCGGTGTTTAACCGCTCTTTTTGTTTATTGGATCTGTTATGAGCTGCAACGATTTAAGTGACGCTCACGTGTTTCCAATTTCTTTTCAGGGCTTTTTTTAAGCATCACATACAGCGCACCTGTACCACCATGTTGGCGTTGGGCTGAATGGAAACAAAGCACATCGGAAATTTGCTCTAACCATGTAGTGACATAGCTTTTCATCAATGCTGGTGGGTTTGAACGCTCACCTTTTCCGTGAACAATGATCACTGTGCGAATATCTAAACGCTGGGATTGTTTCAGAAAAGTAAGGATCTCATCACGGGCCTGTTGAAGTGACTTCTTATGAAGATCCAATCGCCCCTGAATATCGTATTTACCTTGGCGCATTTTACGGAACACGGCTTCTTGTACCCCGTCTCGCTTAAACTCGATCATATCATCAGGTTTCACCATAGTAGCGTTATCTAATGATAGGTACTCAGAGTCACTTTCTGCCAAGCTTTGAGCGGCAATACGGCGCGCTAATTGCGATTCAGACACTGTGTATTTTTGCGAAATGGTCACCGTGTCTTGTTTGATTGGCGCAACATCGGCCATCATCTCTTTAAAAAGATCGAATTCATTATTATCTGACATAGGACTTTCACTTTAGGAACCGATGACTTTGATTATACAAGTGCAACCAGATCTTGCCTAGCTGAAGGAAAGGGATAAAAAAGAAGAAAAAGACCAGGGCCAAAGAGAGAAAGCCCTGGATGCAATATGCGTATTGCTAAATGTTGCTAGTGAGGAGGATTTGCTGTCGATGCTTTGTAAATGAAGTAGCCGCCAAAAAATAACATGAGTCCGAGGGCACCAAAAATCACAAGCATAGAAGCTAATCCAATACTGTTTCCAAATAAAAGATCTAACCAGAAGTCCATGTGTATCCTTAGTGTGTCGAAGTGATGGTTGTTATTTAAACAATGTGACGTTTGTGTTTTCATGATCTAGAACAAGAGTAAAAAGGCTGTTTCATTGTTGTATGCAGTAATGCGCTTTGGATCACTTAAGTTACCGAAAAATCGCAATTTTGCTCGCTTGGTGAGCAAAAGAATTCGTTACAAAAAAAAATACCGTATAGGGGTTGATAAAAACAATTTCGGGAGTATTATAAGCGACCTCAACGGCGCAGAGCGTTGTTGGTTTCGTCGGTGAATAGCGCAGTTTGGTAGCGCATCTGGTTTGGGACCAGAGGGTCGGGGGTTCGAATCCCTCTTCACCGACCACTATTTCAAGTAGTGGTATAAAAATACCGTTACTTACAAAGTCGGTGAATAGCGCAGTTTGGTAGCGCATCTGGTTTGGGACCAGAGGGTCGGGGGTTCGAATCCCTCTTCACCGACCACTATTTCAAGTAGTGGTATGAAAATATCGTTACTTACAAGTCGGTGAATAGCGCAGTTTGGTAGCGCATCTGGTTTGGGACCAGAGGGTCGGGGGTTCGAATCCCTCTTCACCGACCACTATTTCAAGTAGTGGTATAAAAATACCGTTACTTACAAGTCGGTGAATAGCGCAGTTTGGTAGCGCATCTGGTTTGGGACCAGAGGGTCGGGGGTTCGAATCCCTCTTCACCGACCACTATTTCAAGTGGTGGTATGAAAATATCGTTACTTACAAGTCGGTGAATAGCGCAGTTTGGTAGCGCATCTGGTTTGGGACCAGAGGGTCGGGGGTTCGAATCCCTCTTCACCGACCACTATTTCAAGTAGTGGTATGAAAATACTGTTACTTACAAAGTCGGTGAATAGCGCAGTTTGGTAGCGCATCTGGTTTGGGACCAGAGGGGCGGGGATTCTTGAACTATTAAAAACCAGCTCTTCACCGACCACTTATTAAGAAGCCTCGTCAAAGGACGGGGCTTTTTTACATTTGATGTCTTTCATTATCTTGGTGAATAATCATGGCTATGATTGACGGATTGTTTCCCAGTCTTCACATTGTGCAGTTGTACCTTTCGTGATCCGCTCTACTGTAAAGCCCGCTTGCTTCATTAATGCTGGTAGCCCTTGCTCACCAATTAAATGAAATGCACCAACAACAACCATAAAGCGTCCTGATTGGTAGTCAGGTGATTGGGTTAAGGTTTCAGCCCAGTGGCGATTGCGAGCAAAGATCAATGCTTCGTTTGTTTCTGGATCATATTGGGTGTCATTGAATAAGGTGGTGAATTTTTCACTATCCCCTTGTTTCCATACATCCACAAGACACTGTAAAGAGGCTTTAGTTTGTTGCCAGTGGTCAATTGTTTCAAGCAACATGCCATTACCGTTGTGTGGTAGGTTTTGTAGTAAGTTTAATTGATACTCTACACTTTCTAATGATTTGATAGGAATATGCTGTTCTTCTGCTCGCTTTAATAAAACGTAATCAATACCTTGATCTGTTGATAGATTTAGCTGTTTAGCGAGTGTTAATTGAAGGTAAGTCGCTGTTAGCCAAGGAGGCTGACTTGTGAGCAGTTTATAAGGTAGCGAGAGAGATTCTGCGATAGTTTTAAGCTTTTCTAACTGTTCATTATTTAGCGTTTCTTGAGTATAGGGCGGTTTTTTATTCTGAGTTGCAGGTGCGCTATGCTGCAAAATATTCGCTTCAACAACGAGTGCATCGGCCTTTTTCCATTGGGATAAAAAAGCTTGAGGTAAGGGAAACATCTCTTTTTCGCCCGCATGAATGGAACCCAATACATAAAATTGGCGATGGTTATCATAGATTTTCCAAACAATGGGCTCTGCCAGTGCGTGGTGAGAAATAAAAGGAATTAGTAGTAAGGCTTTTGAAAGCAAAGACTTAATCATTATTTATCTTGTTCCTAAAAAGAAATGCTTTCTTAGTTATAACAAAATATTTGAGTTGCGTAACAAAAAGGCTACCGAAGTAACCTTTTTATTTGTGGGTTCTTGTTAGTTCGATTGGTGAATACTTGGATGAAGCCAGAACCACCAAACAATAAATGCGATAGCTGCAATACCGAGTAATAAAAACATATTATTTATCCTCTGTTACTTGAGGCTGATAACTTGGTTTAAATAAACGTAAGCGATTGGCATTGGTTACTACGGTAATGGATGATAACGCCATTGCAGCACCAGCAATCACTGGGCTTAATAATGCCCCTGTGAGAGGGTAGAGCACACCAGCTGCGACTGGAATACCTAAGCTATTGTAAATAAAAGCACCAAATAGGTTTTCTTTCATATTACGTAAGGTTGCTTTTGATAGTTCTAGCGCATCAGCGACACCATGAAGAGAGTGACGCATTAAGGTAAACTGGGCACTTTCAATCGCCACATCTGTACCGCTACCCATCGCAATCCCTACTTCAGCTAAGGCCAATGCAGGGGCGTCATTAATGCCATCACCTACCATTGCAACACGTTTACCTTGTTGCTGAAGTTGCTTGATTTGTGCCGCTTTTCCATCAGGTAATACGTCAGCAACAACGTCGTTAATACCCAGCTTATTAGCAATAACCTGCGCAGTTTTATAGCTATCGCCAGTTAGCATTACAACCGTTAAGCCCATGTCTTGCATACGTTTTACGGCACTTAATGAGTCGCTACGTAGCGGATCGCTAATACCAATAATGCCAATTAACTGATTGTTTTGCGCTAAATAAACCGATGTTGCACCTTGTGCAGCAATACGATCAAAGTCATCTTGTACCTGACTGATTTCGATATTGTGTTTAGCCATGAGTTTTTCGTTACCCAGCATAACAGATTGCGTATTGACGATACCTGAGACACCCATACCCGCTGTTGCTGCAAAATCACTGACTGGTGAGAGTGTTAATCCTTTTTGTTTTGCTGATTGAATAATGGCATTGGCTAAAGGATGCTCTGAGCCTTGCTCTAAACTTGCTGTTAGTTGTAGCAGCTGATCTTCGTTTAAGTTGTTATAGCTTTGAATGCTCACAACTTGTGGTTTACCTTCAGTAAGCGTGCCTGTTTTATCTAATACAACAGTATCGATATTCGCAGCTTGCTGCATTGCCTCTGCATCACGAATTAAGATCCCGAGCTCAGCGGCACGACCAACCCCGACAGTGACAGACATTGGCGTTGCAAGGCCAAGTGCACAAGGACAAGCGATGATCAGAACGGTAGTTGCGGCAACTAACATATACGCCGACGATGGTGCAGGACCAAAGTAATACCAAACCATTGCGGTAATTATGGCAATGATCATCACGCTTGGTACAAAGATGCTTGAAATAGTATCGGCTAAACGTGCAAGAGCGGGTTTACTGCTTTGTGCTTGGCGAACTAGCTGGATAATACGTGCCAACATGGTATCGCTACCAATATGCTCGGCTTTAAAGAGTAATGAGCCTTGTTGGTTTATCGTACCTGCCCGAACGTTATCCCCAGTTTGCTTATGTACAGCCAATGGCTCACCAGTCAGCATGGATTCATCAATATAGGTATTGCCTTCAATCACAACACCATCAACAGCCACTTTCGTACCAGGACGGAGACGTAAGATCATATTGCTTTTAACATCACTTAGTGGGCGCTCTGATTCGATGCCGTTTTCAACCACGATAGCGGTTTGAGGTTGTAGATCGATAAGACGCTCTAAAGCCTTGGATGTTTGGCTACGAGCACGTGCTTCAAGTGCATGACCTAAGGTGATTAAACCTATAATCATGGCTGTGGCTTCGAAGTACACATGGCGAGCAGCGGTTGGAAACATATCAGGCTTAAGCACAACTAACATTGAAAATAGCCAAGCAGCACCTGTTCCTAGCGCGACTAACGTATCCATAGTGGCGCGGTGGTGTTTAAATGCTTTCCAACTATTGATATAGAAATCTTTACCAACAGTTACGAGCAATAATAGGGTTATTAACCCAACAAATCCCCATGCTAATTGGCTGGTGGTTGAGTCGATCATCATACTGCCGCCAAAGATCCCCCAAGCCATCATGGGTACGCCTAAACTTAATGCAATACATGCATTTCTTAGGTGCGTTTTGAAGGTTTGGGTATTTTGCTCTTGTTGACGTTGGCGACGAGTTTGCTCATCTTCGCTCACTTCTGCGCCATAGCCTGCATCTTTAACCGCTTGGATCACTTGCTCAATATTCGGACTACCAGCTATTAAAGCAGTACGTTCAGCTAAGTTAACGTTAACACTTTCTACGCCTGCAATCGGTTTTATCGCTTTCTCAACAGATGCGACACAGCTTGCGCAAGTCATGCCAGATAGTAGTAACTGTTGTACGTTATTCGTTGTTGGTTTTACTGCTTCAGATTGTGAATGTTCTACTGTTAATGTTGGCTCCGTTCCTTCATTCTCCTCAAGTACTTTCGATACCACCGTGTTTGGGTCATTGAATGTGAGGAGTTGCTCAGCGTGATAGCCTGCATCGGTAATGATCGCAATCACATCAGAAGCGGAGTGCGTTGTGAGTAGTTTTGCATGGGTTTTATCTAGCTCAATGATTTCGATATTACCCGCTTCATTGAATTTATCTGTCAGCTTGGCTACGCATCGACCGCAAGAAAGCCCTGATAGAGAAAACGTTAATGTATGTGCAGTAGGTTCAGATACAACCTGATAGCCCAAGGATGAAATGAGATCTGTAAGTGTTTGCTCACTTAATGCTCCCGTTACATCTGCTTGTTGTTTGGTAACGGCATAGTTGAAGATATCATCGCGTTGACTGAAGGCATTTTCAACTTTTGCTACGCAGCGACCACAAGATAAACCTGATAGTGGTAATTGGTAATTAAAGCCAACTTGATAGCCTAAGCTTTTGATTTTTTTGTAAATAGCTTTAAGTGGACTATCGCTACTTAGCGTGATTTGTTTGGTATTAATATCGATGATCTGGCAGTCAGGCAATTGTGCTAATGCAGAACGAATTTTCCCTACACAATTCATGCAGTGGACGTTAGCAAGTGGGAGAGTAATGGTATTCATTGCGAGCCCTTACGCCTTAAAGTAATAAAGAATAGACTAAGGATAAACCTTCTAGTTACTGTAGGGTCAAGGGCTGTTTTCGTTATTTATAATAATAAAAGAAAGATAAGGGGATAATGATGATTAATATTAGTGAAGTGGCTGAAAAAACAGGCTTAACAGCGAAAACAATTCGTTTTTATGAGGCCAAGGGTGTTATCTCTCCAGCTCCTCGAGGAGCAAATGGTTATCGCTATTACAACCAAAGCCATATTGCAGAGCTATTACTTATTAAGCGTTCACGCATGATTGGTTTTTCATTGGATGAATGCCGAGAGTTATTAGCGTTATCAACTGATACAGGACGTCAAAGCCGTGATGTGAAAGAAAAAGCACAGCAGAAACTAAAAGAGATTGATAATAAAATTAATGAATTGCTGCAAATGAAGAAGACGCTAGAAGCGCTAACAGCGAAGTGCCCTGGTGATAAAACCGCAAAATGCCCGATATTGGAAGGACTAACACAACAAGAATAAGCAGGCGCTACGAAATAGCGCCTATGCTAGGGTGATTTATGAACCACTGTCAGTCATCGCAAGTGTGCCGTCATAAGGGATCACTTGTAATTTAGGTTTCGGTTTTGCGCTATACATGACGAATTGATCTTTATTCAATCGTTTGATGGATAGTTGATACCAGAAACGTTTATTGACCATATTTAAGCTTTCAATGGCAGAATCTGTGATTTTCTTTGTGTGATCTTCATTACTTGTAACTAAAACCGCCGCATTACCAAAGGCATAAAAGTAAAGACCTTTTAATACGGTATAGCCGTTATCTTGCTTCGGATCAGGATAATCAATCAGTGTGTATTGACCAAACTTACAGCTGCCAAATTGCTCATGTCCTGGAGAAACCAGCTTGTAGTTAAAATCACACCCCATGCCGTTAATAATAGGAAATAGCATTAGCGCGATTAATGCCATGATCAGGTATTTAATTTTTTTCATGTAGTTTACCTGTTGAATCTATGTATACCGTGCCTTTAGTCGGCATATCTTTTGGCAACTCATTTAAGTTAAGGAGCTCAATGTTACCACAGATTTGCTGATTATTAACGGATACGCAGGGCGGTGATTGCCAACTGCTTGTCCATAAGCCAATCCACGCGAGTACTGCGATAATACAAGCACCGTAACCAATTTTGGCGAAATGAGATAATGGTGTGCTATCAACCACAACATCATCATTGTTATCTAGCGTACTTACCATTGTTTCATCTTTAGCTGTATTTGATGTTAGTGATGACACTTCCTCTGTAACAGACTCATCTTCAACGATGACTTCAGGCTGAATTTGCTGCTGTATAAAGGTGTTCTTAGCAATAGTGAATCCAGCACCTTTAATCGTAATGATAATTTCATTTTTTGTTTTAAAGGCTTTACGTAGGTTCGCAATAGCAACGTTTAATGAGTTAGGTACAACAACCTTGTCTGACCAGCCAATCTCTAACAGTTTATCTCGGCTAATAATTTCACCGCTGTTATCGATTAAATATTGCAGTATCTTTGTTTCGCTCGCACTCAGTTTAGTTGTGGTCTCAGGCGTAGAATAAGCGCTTTTTTGGGGCTCAAAGCAATCTTTACCCTGCTTATATATGATCATCGAGTTACCTATTTCACTATCAAGAAAAGACATGACGGTTTAGGTCGTGTCTTTTGTCATCTTTATCATTGTTATTATTTATAGTGCTAAATGCACTTATCTATGTACTTATATTTCACGACATCGATAAGGTGGGGTCTTTTAGCGATTAGCAAGTATTCATGAAGCATTCATCAGGATGTTTTGCGCTTCAGAAAAAACAAAAAACATTGTTTTTCTTTATTACTAGCGCTGATGCTAACAAAAAAATTTATTTATGGAAGGGATAATAAAACGAACAAGAAGGGATTGGTGTGGATAAATTTACATTGAATTGTTTTTTAGCTAAGTAGGGAATACTTAATTTGAACCTTTTTAGGTAAATAAAAAGAACAGAGTAATTATTGTTAAGTTTTTGTTTTTATTGTAATTATATTTTTTTATGTTTGTTTTTTATCTTTTTTTACCTTGGTTTTATGACATAAAATCGATTCTATTTTTCTTTATCCAATTTTTTTTCTGAAAGCGGAACTTTTCAGAAGTCATTTTTTTGACGTCAGTGAAAAAACCCCAAATAATTGTGAACATCATTTTTTATTACTTGCCAAGATGTCGTCTTCGTCACAAAATGCATTCCGTTCCTGACAATAACTGCTTTGCGATACACATTAAAAAAATAGTACGCACTAAGAAAAGCAGATTTATAAAAAGCAAAACTTAAAAAAGTTTAAGCATTACTCAATGGAGTTAAACATGAAATTGAAATCTCTATCTCTATCTGTACTAGCAGCTTTATCTCTAGGTGTTGCTACATCTGCAATGGCAGCTGATGCAACTACTAGCACTACAGTTACAGCACCTGCACAAACAGCACCTTCTTACGATCAATCTGGTTTCTGGGTTGGTGGTGCACTAGGTATGGGTTACGTATCTAACAGCGATATTTCTAAGTTCCCTGGTTCTGCAAACGGTGAAGCACCAAGTGTTAAACTAGACGCTGGTTACGACTTCAACAAGTACTTCGGTATTTACGGTAGCTACGACTACATGCACGATCTAGGTAACGCTGACATGCACCTAGCTACTTTAGGTCTAAAAGGTAACCTACCTCTAACTCAAAAACTATCTGCGTTCGGTAAAGTTGGTGCAACTTACATCTACGCTGATAACAAGAACTTTGCAGACAACGCGCTACACATGAAGTCTGACAGCTTCTCACCAACAGCTGGTCTAGGTCTGTCTTACCAAATCACTCACGCACTATCTACTCAAATCGGTGCTGATTACTACCAAGACCTACGTACTTCACACGGTCACGCTGATCTAACTCAAGCGTACTGGGGTATGACTTACAAGTTCGGTCAACCTGCAACTCCAATGGTTGTTACTAACAACGTTGAAGTTGTTAAAGAAGTAGCTGTTGAGTCTCAAGTACCAACTCGTTCTTCTTACGTTCTACCATACCAAAATGGTCAAACTAAGCTAAACGACTACGGCCGTTACAACCTAGGTGAAGTTATTGCAACTATGCAAGCTAACCCAGAAGTTAACGCTCAAATCATCGGTCGTGCAGACAAAGTTGGTTCTGCTGCAATCAACGAAAAAGTATCTGCAGAGCGTGCTGCAAACGTTGCTAACTACCTAGAAGCTAACGGTATCGACGCATCTCGTCTAACTGTTTCTTCTGTAAGCTACAACGATCCAATCAAAACTGACGCTGCTACTAAGACTAACTACGTACAACGTTCAGTACAGATCATCCTTAAGTAATTAAGACTGGTCACACCTATCTAGCGTTTTCTCGCTAAGATAAATTCAATGCTAGTGAGCTCTCACAAGCATTATTTTTCAAATCACATTCTCATTAGCTCACTTTTATTTAGTCGCTCTATGCGGAGGACGCTCTACGATTATTCGTTAGCGATTTAATGAGACTGAAATTAAAAAACATTTAGAGGTCATAATGAAAAAAGCAACACTATGCTTATTAGCATTAATCACTATTTCATTAACCAGTTGTTTTTCTAATCAGCAATTAGATAAATCAGCACAAATGGTTGGTGGCTGGAAATTAAAGGGAGGCATTGAAATCCCTGGTATCACTAAGCGTCGCCCATCATTAAATATTGAACCTAATATGGAAGTTACAGGTTTCACTGGTTGTAATTTATTTAAAGGTAAAGTTGAGCCTGATGGTGATTTTTCACTACCTGCAGTGACTCATAAGATGTGTCTACCTGAGCTCGTTAAGCAAGAGAACGAAATGCTTAATGTATTACGTAGTGCAACAAGTATTGAAGTGATTAACAGTAGCTTAATCGTTGATGCTGGTGACAAGTTCCTTGTATTTGAAAAAACCAATGCAAGTTAATCAGTGAATATGATTTAATTTTATATAGAGAGCCCAGCCATCGTGCTGGGCTTTTTCATAGTCAAAAAGGATTGAAAATGTCAGTGATCACGCCAACCCAAGTTGTATTTACTCAAAACCAGTGGCAGATAGAAAGCCAAGTATTAATGATGATCCCAAATAATGGGCAGTATTATGTTGTGACTCAATGTACGCCTTTTCATCCTGTCAGCCATATTTGACCAGATCATCCAGCTGATAAAGGTCAAATTAGTTTTAACGGTCAGATCGTTGAGGTGATGGATTGCGTTGTTGGTGCCGTAGAATTATCAACCCAAACCCTTTTTGTTGCTCAAGATATTCCGGTTAAACGTGATACTGAAGGTTGGGTGTTTGTTGTTGTTCACGTGATGTCAGGGGCTGTAACTTTTACAGTAGGAGACATCATTACATTAACGGTAAACGAAGCCTATCAGCAAAGTTTGAGCCGTGGGCATAGTGCTGGTCATTTATCTTCATTGGCATTGAATAAAGTGCTTCATCATGCGTTTTGGCGTAAAGAGCCAAGTCGTAAAGATGAACTGGGTTATTACGATTTTCATAGTTATGCCCAAGAAAAAAGTCAAGTAACCCCAGATCTAAGCACTGATACTTACCGTTTAGGTAAAACATTACGTAAGCGTGGTTTAAACAGTGCCGAATTATTAACGGCGTTAGATGAGGTCGCCGTGAGTATGAATCAGCAGCTTTCGCAGTGGTTAACGTTAAAAACGCCAGTTGTAATGCGAAGAGAAGGCGATTACTTAACAGATTCGCGTTATTGGCAATGCGATCTTGCTCAAGAGGGTTGTATTGAAATCCCGTGTGGTGGGACACATGTTTCTTCTTTAGCAGAATATTCTGCTATAACGGTGAGTTTTGAGGTGATTTCAGAGCAAGAAATCGTGATGAGAACAAAATGTATTAAAGCTTAGGTGCCAGTTTTTCATCAAGCTATTTGCGATATTGAGTAAAATAATCAGTAAGATCTTGATTTGTAATATACTAGATCTATGCATAAATAACCCAATAATAAAGATTAATATATCGTATAAAATCCAAATGCAGCACATGTAACTTATGCTTTCGGGAAGTGTAATTATAAATATTCTTTTGATACCAGATCGCTGATCATCTTTGTTTTATGCGATGATCACCACTTAGCTTGTTGATCATCACGAAGATCCTATTCGGTTTGTTTAGCAAAGAAAAAGCGAGTGATTATTTATGGTATTTTGTGAGCAAGATGAAATTCTGCGATGGATGGAATTGTATTTTCTTACAAGGGGCTCAATAATCAGGCGGTAACATTATTGATGTACTGAGGTCATAAGGCATGACAGATAAGGCAGATAATATTTGTCCGCAATGCAATAGCATTTTAAGTTGGAAAAATCAGGGTTACTTTTGTGACTTTTGCCAGCAAGAAGTAAAAAAAACAGTATTTTGCCCTGACTGTAATGAGCAATTAGAGAAGCTACAAGCTTGTGGTTCTGCGAGTTATTTTTGTAATCACTGCAATGAGTTAAAATCTAAATCTCGGGTAAAAGTACAGTTTAGAATGAACTCTCAAGCTTAAATTAAACAAGTATGATAGTAAAAAATGGCGCTTATAGAGCGCCATTTTTATTTATTGAAGAGAGTAATTTATTTGATCACGCTTGAGTGAATTTCACCATCCGTTACTGTTGTGATCAAGGTATCGCCAGCTTTTACTTGTGATGCTTTTCTGAGCACATCACCTTGCTCATTTCGAGTAATAGAGTAACCACGAGCCAGAGTTGCTAGTGGGCTAACTGTTTCCAATTTTTCTGCTGCAACCGCTAATTTGTGGCGAGCATTAAGCAGCTTTCTATCTAATGCATCATAAAGGCGCTGCTCGCTACGTTCTAAATTCCGTTGTGCGTTTCTCACTAATGATGCTGGAGAATAGAGTGAAAGCTTATAGTTGTTATGTTCAACATGTTGTTGATGCTTTTGAAGTTTTTTCGCCATTACTTGGGTTAAGCGCTGACTTATTTCATCGAGATGTTGTTGTTGTAAATTAAGACGAAGCTGCGGATGCTGACGTTCTAAACGATGTTGCAACTGGGTTGTTTGACGTAGCGACTGCGATAAATAAGCAGTAATAGCATGACGCAATTGTTGCCTTTTACGATCAAGCAGTTGTGTTTGATGCGTCATATCACGACTGATTAATTCAGCTGCAGCAGAGGGGGTTGGTGCGCGAACATCGGCAACAAAATCTGCGATTGTCACATCGACTTCGTGACCAACGGCACTCACAATCGGAATTTGGCTTGCTGCAATTGTACGTGCGACGATCTCTTCATTAAATGCCCAAAGATCTTCTAATGAACCACCACCTCGACCAACAATCAACACATCACATTCTTGTCTCGCATTGGCGCGACCAATCGCTTGTGCAATAGATATCGCAGCACCTTCACCTTGTACCATGGTTGGATAAATCACAATGGGTAGGCTCGGATCTCGGCGCTGTAATACATGCAAAATATCGTGTAGTGCTGCACCTGTTTTTGAGGTAATGATACCTACGCGTTTAGGTTGATCTGGCAGTGCTTTTTTCAACGATTGAGCAAATAAACCTTCAGCTGCAAGTGACATTTTTAGCTGTTCAAATTGCTGTTGAAGACGACCATCACCTTCAGGTTGCATGCTTTCAATGATCAGTTGGTAATCACCACGAGGTTCATACAATGATAAGCGTGCTTTGACTAAAACCTGATTACCGTTACCGGGTTTAAAAGTGACATGGCGGTTACTGCCTTTGAACATTGCACACTTTACTTGAGCGCGAGAATCTTTAAGCGTGAAATACCAATGGCCAGAAACAGGCATAGAGAAATTAGACAATTCACCAATTAGCCACACCACGCCCATTTCATTTTCAAGGATAAGACGAACCTGAGCATTAAGGCTAGAAACGGTGTAAATACGGCTATTAGTTTGGCTTTGCGGAGAGAAAGTGGTCACTGGGAATGGTACCTGCTATCGAAGAAAGTAGAAGGCAGGCGGTCAAAATAAAACCGATTAAGTCATAAAACACACAGGCAGATCTATAGACAGATCTTGGCCGTATTTCCTTGACCGCATCACCGGATAGTTAACCGAAATATATTACTTATCAATCAAAAAGTGTCAAGAAAAAAAATTAAAAAAAATCTAGCCAAACGTTTGCTTCGTACGTATAATTCGACCGCAATATTTTATCCTTCTTTTAAAACCTATTCGGTGTGAGATATTGCAATGTTACGAATTAAACAAGAAGCTTTAACCTTCGATGATGTTTTGCTGGTTCCAGCCCATTCAACCGTTCTACCTAACACTGCCGATCTGCGCACTCAACTGACCAAAGATATTGCTCTAAATATCCCAATGGTGTCAGCGTCAATGGATACTGTGACTGAAGGTCGCCTAGCAATTGCACTTGCTCAAGAGGGTGGTATTGGTTTCATTCACAAGAACATGTCTATTGAACAGCAAGCGAATCAAGTTCGCATGGTGAAGAAGTTCGAAGCGGGTGTGGTTTCAGAGCCTGTAACCGTTAAGCCAACAGCAACGATTGCTGATGTTAAACGCCTAACAGCAGAAAATGGTTTCGCAGGTTACCCTGTAGTGACTGATAACAATGAACTGGTTGGTATTATCACTGGTCGTGATGTTCGCTTTGTTACAGACCTTTCAATGAAAGTTGAAGATGTAATGACATCTAAAACAAAACTTGCTTCTGCAAAAGAAGGCGCATCACGTGAAGAAGTTGAAGCTATCATGCAACAACACCGCGTTGAAAAAGTGCTACTTGTTGATGATGAGTTCCGTCTAAAAGGCATGATCACAGCAAAAGATTTCCAAAAAGCGGAACGTAAACCAAACGCATGTAAAGATGAGCGTGGTCGTCTACGTGTTGGTGCTGCAGTTGGTGCTGGTGCGGGTAACGAAGAGCGTGTAGCAGCACTGGTTGAAGCGGGTGTTGACGTACTGCTTATCGATTCTTCACACGGTCACTCTGAAGGCGTTCTGCAACGTATTCGTGAAACGCGTGCAGCATTCCCTAATCTTCCAATTGTTGGCGGTAACGTAGCAACAGCTGAAGGTGCACGTGCACTGATTGAGGCTGGCGTAAGTGCAGTGAAAGTGGGTATTGGCCCAGGTTCAATTTGTACCACACGTATCGTGACAGGTGTTGGTGTTCCACAAATTACAGCTATTTCAGAAGCAGCATCTGTTGCTGATCAATACGGTATTCCTGTTATCGCTGATGGCGGTATCCGTTTCTCTGGTGATATGTGTAAAGCGATTGCTGCTGGTGCATCATGTGTAATGGTTGGCTCAATGTTCGCGGGTACTGAAGAAGCACCGGGTGAAGTTGAGTTATACCAAGGCCGTGCATACAAATCTTACCGTGGCATGGGCTCACTAGGTGCGATGTCTAAAGGTTCTTCTGACCGTTACTTCCAAACAGATAATGCAGCAGACAAATTAGTACCAGAAGGTATTGAAGGTCGTGTGGCATACAAAGGTCACATGAAAGAGATCGTACACCAACAAATGGGTGGTTTACGTTCAAGCATGGGCTTAACAGGCTCTGCAACTATTGAAGATCTTCGTACTAAAGCTGAATTTGTACGCATCACAGGTGCTGGTATGAAAGAGTCACACGTACATGATGTGACAATCACTAAAGAAGCACCAAACTACCGTATGGGTTAATCGTTAATACTGCTATCCAGAATTAACGAAAGTAATACATAGCATCGGGAGCAGAATATCTGCTCCCAATCGATAAAAATTATTTGAGAACACTCACTAATGACCACGACCACTAATATTCATGATCAACGCATCCTTATTTTGGACTTTGGCTCTCAATACACACAGTTAATCGCACGTCGTATCCGTGAGATAGGTGTTTACTGTGAACTTTGGAGCTGGGATGTTGATGAAGCCGATATCCGTGAATTTGCGCCAAACGGTATTATTCTTTCTGGTGGTCCTGAAAGTGTAACGGAAGCCGGTTCTCCACGTGCACCACAATATGTATTTGAAGCAGGCGTACCTGTATTTGGTGTGTGCTACGGCATGCAAACCATGGCTGAGCAATTAGGCGGTAAAGTTGCAGGTTCATCTGAGCGTGAATTTGGTTACGCTCAAGTTAAGATTGTTGAGCCAACGCATTTCTTAGAAGGCATTCAAGACGCAGTAGCAGAAGACGGTACTGCATTAATGGATGTATGGATGAGCCACGGTGATAAAGTGGTAGAAATCCCATCTGATTTCGTAAAAGTAGCAGAAACTGAAACCTGTCCATTTGCTGCAATGGCAAATGAAGAGAAGCGTTTCTACGGTGTTCAGTTCCACCCAGAAGTAACGCACACACGTCAAGGTATGAAGTTAATTGAAAACTTCGTAATGAACATTTGTGGTTGTGAAAAGTTATGGACGTCAGCAAACATTATTGAAGATGCTGTTGCACGTATCAAAGAGCAAGTGGGTGACGATGAAGTTATCCTTGGTCTTTCAGGTGGTGTGGATTCATCTGTAGTTGCGATGCTTATTCACCGTGCAATTGGCGACAAACTAACGTGTGTATTTGTTGATAACGGTCTACTTCGTTTGAATGAAGGTCAGCAAGTAATGGACATGTTTGGCGACAAGTTCGGCTTAAACATTGTTCATGTACAAGCAGAAGAGCGTTTCTTATCTGCACTTGCAGGTATTGATGATCCTGAAGCGAAGCGTAAGAAAATTGGTCACGTATTCGTTGATGTATTTGATGAAGAATCTAAAAAGCTATCAAATGCGAAATGGCTAGCTCAAGGCACAATCTACCCAGATGTTATTGAGTCTGCTGCATCGAAAACAGGTAAAGCGCACGTTATTAAATCTCACCATAACGTAGGTGGTCTACCTGATGATATGGAAATGGGTCTTGTTGAGCCATTAAAAGAGCTATTTAAAGATGAAGTACGTAAGATTGGTCTAGAGCTTGGCTTACCTTACAACATGCTTTACCGCCACCCATTCCCAGGTCCTGGTCTAGGTGTGCGTGTACTAGGTGAAGTGAAGAAAGAGTACTGTGACTTACTACGTCGTGCAGATGCCATCTTCATTGAAGAGCTTCATAAAGCGGATCTTTACAACAAAGTATCGCAAGCATTTACTGTATTCCTACCAGTTCGTTCTGTTGGCGTAATGGGTGACGGTCGTAAATATGATTGGGTTGTATCGCTACGTGCAGTAGAAACAATCGACTTTATGACAGCACACTGGGCACACCTGCCTTACGATTTCCTAGGTAAAGTATCGAACCGTATTATCAACGAAGTCGATGGTATTTCTCGCGTAGTTTACGATATTTCAGGTAAGCCACCTGCAACGATTGAGTGGGAATAATATTCTCCTGTAACTAAACGCTAGTTAACATTCTTGAAACCCTAATAAGTCATTTATTAGGGTTTTTTTATTGCTGTATTTGATATCGATATTCAATCACTTCCTCCTTAAACTCCCACTATTTATGCTTAATTTGTTATCTAACTAATCAGGAAATCATCATTAGGTATAGTTATCAATCAACACCGTGTTTCTGTTTAGATGATAAAATGTTTTGATATATAAATCATTGTGTTGCATTTGTGTTTACAGTTAATACTTGTTTACAAAGTATTGTTATAACCTTTAGTTATTCGTTAGATGATGTCGCTTTTTTTAACTTTTATTTCGCTACAATCGTTCAGCCTAAATTCAGCAATATAATGCTGGAAGGAAAACAATGAGATTTACTTAAAAGTAGATCCACTATGCAGACACAATCAATATAGGGGCACGGAGTTGCCATGAACGAAAAAACATTGAGTCAAGCGCCTAAGTCATCCAGCGCTATGGATAAATTTTTAAATGGTATCGAGCGAGTAGGTAATAAGATCCCTGATCCTGCTTTGCTATTCTTTTGGGGTTTAGTTGCAGTTTGGGTTTTATCTGCAATTTTATCTCAATTTGATTTTGGTTTAGTTCACCCAGTGACCCAACAAGTTGTACAAGTAAATAACCTATTAACGGGTGATGCATTAGCAAGCTTCCTTGCTAACATGGTGAAGAATTTCACAGGCTTTGCACCGCTAGGTATTGTACTTGTAGCAATGCTAGGTGTTGGTGTGGCTGAAGCATCAGGCTTTATTAATACAGGCCTTAAGAAAATGCTTAACGTCACACCCGTTAAGCTACTTACACCAATGCTTATTCTTGTTGCTATTGTGTCTCACACAGCGGCGGATGCTGGTTATGTTCTGGTTATTCCACTAGGCGGTATTATTTTCCACGCTGCGGGTCGTCACCCATTAGCAGGGATTGCGGCAGCATTTGCTGGTGTATCAGGTGGTTTCTCAGCAAACTTTATTCCATCAGGTATCGACCCATTACTAGCAGGCTTTACTCAAGAAGCTGCGCGTATCATGGATCCTGATTACATTGTGAACCCATTAGCGAACCTAATGTTCACTGGTTTATCATCATTCGTTATCGTGGGTATCGGTTGGTACATTACAGATAAAGTGATTGAGCCTCGTTTAAGTAAAACGGCTATCGATGAGGATGCGGAAGAAGCACCAGATATGGGCTCTTTCACAGAGCTTGAAAGTAAGGCATTTTCTTACGCAGGTTGGGCAATGGTGGCAGGTATTGCTTTACTTGTTGCGGCGGTATGGCCTGAATCATCACCTCTGCGTTCACCAACAGGCGAAATTGCGGCGTTCAATGCGCCAGTAATGCAGTCTATCGTTCCGCTAATCTTTATTCTGTTTGTGATCCCTGGGATCATCTACGGAAAAGTGGCTGGTACCTTTAAGCAAAGCAGTGATGTTATTAAAGCGATGTCTACCACTATGGCGGGTATGGCAGGCTTCATGGTAATGGTATTCTTCATTGCTCAGTTCTTAGTGGCGTTTACGCAATCTAACCTAGGTACATTACTAGCATTGTCTGGTGCACAGTTACTACAAGAGATGAATTTACCGGGTCAGGTAACTATCGTAGGTATGATCTTACTAACAGCAAGTGTGAACTTACTGGTCGGTTCGGCTTCTGCGAAATGGGCATTGATTGGTCCTATTATGGTACCAATGCTAATGGCGGTAGGTATTTCTCCTGAGCTAACGCAAGCGGCATACCGTGTAGGTGACTCTGTATCTAACATCATTTCACCTATGATGGTGTTCTTCCCACTGGTTGTTGTTTACATGCAACGTTATGTGAAGAGCTCTGGTATCGGTACGCTAGCGTCAATGATGATGCCATACTCAATTGCAATGCTAGTGGGTTGGACCATCTTCCTACTTGCTTACTGGGCGTTAGGCATTCCACTAGGTGTTCAAGCACCATACACTTACAGCCTATAATTTAAGTTACTGATAATTTAAATTTCAGCAGATAAAAGAAAAGCCTCGCTAAATATAGTGAGGCTTTTTTCTATTTAGTGTTTGAAGATATTACGAAACTATTTCTTTAAACACTGATTCTAATTACTTGTTGAAGTGCTCTACGTGGAAGCGTAGGTGATCTTCAATAAATGTCGCCATGAAGTAGTAGCTGTGGTCGTAACCATCTTGCATGCGAATTTCTACTGGGTAGTTATTCGCTTTAGCCGCTGCAGCTAGGCTCTCTGTACGTAATTGACCTTCAGTGTAGAAGTTATCGTGAGTACCTTGATCAACTAGCATAGGTAGTTTTTGCTCAGCTTTACGCATTAGCTCACTTGAATCGTACTGTTTCCAGTTTTCAGTGTTGCTACCTAGGTAACCTGTAAATGCTTTTTGACCCCAAGGACAGTTCATTGGGTTAGCAATTGGGCTAAATGCAGATGCAGAGGTGAAACGCTCTGGGTTACGCATTGCAATCATTAATGCGCCGTGACCACCCATTGAGTGACCGCTGATCGCACGTTGCTCTGATACAGGGAAGTGTGCTTCAACAAGTGCTGGTAGTTCATTAACAATGTAATCGTACATGTTGTAATGACGATTCCAAGGCGCTTCTGTTGCGTTTACGTAGAAGCCCGCACCAAGACCAAAGTCGTAGCTACCTGCTGGATCATCTTCAACACCTTCACCGCGAGGGCTAGTGTCTGGTGCTACAATCGCTACACCTAATTCTGCTGCGATACGTTGTGCTCCAGCCTTTTGCATGAAGTTTTCATCGGTACAAGTTAAACCTGATAACCAATAAACTACAGGCACTTTTTGACCAGCAGCTGTTTGCGGTGGTAGGAAAATCGCAAAACGCATATCACAGTTAAGTACTTCTGAACGGTGCGTATATTGTTTATGCCAACCGCCAGCAGTTTTGTTACAGCTAATGTTTTCTAAAGGCATGGATATGTTCTCTTAGTCAGATTAGGCGCAGAGATAGGGTACAGGAGATGACCTCTGCGCACATTTATTTATTATTATGTAATTATATTATTTGTCGAAGTGGATAATAGTACGGATACTCTTACCTTCGTGAAGCAAATCGAATGCTTCGTTGATCTTGTCTAGACCCATGTTGAATGAGATGAAGTCATCTAACTGGAACTCACCCGCCATGTAACGATCTACGATACCTGGAAGCTCTGAACGGCCTTTAACACCACCGAATGCAGAACCACGCCATACGCGACCAGTTACTAGTTGGAATGGACGAGTAGAGATCTCTTGACCTGCACCTGCAACACCGATGATTACAGACTCACCCCAGCCTTTGTGACAACATTCAAGTGCAGAACGCATTACGTTTACGTTACCGATACATTCGAATGAGTAGTCAACACCACCGTCAGTCATCTCAACGATCACTTCTTGGATTGGTTTGTCGAATTTCATTGGGTTGATGCAATCAGTCGCACCAAGCTTACGTGCTAATTCGAATTTCTCTTCGTTGATATCAACAGCAATGATGCGGCTTGCTTTAGCCATTGTTGCACCAATGATAGCTGCTAGACCGATACCACCTAGACCAAATACAGCAACAGTGCTACCTTCTTCAACTTTAGCAGTGTTAAGTACCGCGCCCATACCTGTTGTTACACCACAACCTAGTAGACATACTTCTTCTAGAGGTGCTTCTTTGCTGATTTTCGCTAGTGAAATTTCAGGTAAAACAGTGTACTCAGAGAATGTTGAACAACCCATGTAGTGGAAGATAGGCTGACCATCTTTGTAGAAACGCGTTGTGCCGTCAGGCATTAGGCCTTTACCTTGTGTCTCACGTACCGCTTGACATAGGTTTGTTTTACCAGACTTACAGTATTTACACTCACCACATTCTGCTGTGTAAAGTGGGATAACGTGGTCACCAACTTCTAGACCAGTTACACCTTCACCAACCATTTCAACAATACCGCCACCTTCGTGGCCTAGGATTGCTGGGAAGATACCTTCTGGATCGTCGCCTGATAGAGTGAATGCGTCAGTGTGACAAACGCCAGTAGCAATGATGCGAACTAACACTTCACCTTTACGAGGAAGCATTACATCAACTTCTTCGATTGATAGTGGTTGGTTTGGACCCCATGCAACAGCTGCTTTTGATTTAATAAATTTGTCAGTCATTATTTTTCTCTTCTAATTTTTGCTACGTCGTCTTATATCTGCGTAGTGATTAATTCGGTGGAATCGAAAATTTCTCTCTCTCGATTCGATGGAGACTATTGTATTTATTTCTGGATAAATGATAATTGGGTTAAGTTGCAAATAACTTTTACCTAACGGTAATAATGTTTGTTGGTATCAAAGTGTAGGTAAGTAAGATGTTCCAATGGGAAGGCGTGACTGAGTTTGTTGCGGTAGCTGAGACAGAAAGCTTTACAGCAGCATCGAAACGATTAGGTATTTCAACGGCGCAAGTGAGTCGACAAGTCAGTGCGTTAGAAAATCGATTGAATACAAAACTGTTCTACCGTACGACTAGAAAGGTATCGTTGACGGAAGAAGGCAGTGTGTATTACCAACATTGTCGTCAGGTATTAGATGGTTTAGAAGAAGCAGAGCGTGCCCTGAGTAACTTACGTGGTACGCCTCAAGGCTTAATAAAGTTAACGGCACCTGTGACGTACGGCGAAAAATACATCATGCCGTTGGTGAACGACTTCATGCTGCAATACCCAGAGCTTGAAGTGAATATTGATTTAACCAACCGCCAGGTCGATCTCGTTGAAGGCAGCTTTGACTTGGCGATCCGCCTTGGTCGTTTAACCAGTTCATCTATGATGGCTAAGCGCTTAACCACACGTACTATGTATGTGTGTGCTTCGCCTGCGTACTTAGCCAAATTTGGTGTACCGCATTCGCTATCTGAATTACGTCATCATAACTGTTTGATTGGTAACCTTGACCATTGGCGTTTCCAAGAATCAGGTAAAGAAAAGAGTGTACGTGTTACGGGTAATTTAAATTGTAATAGTGGTTATGGCTTACGTGATGCTGTTCTTAAAGGGATCGGTATTGCTCAATTACCTGACTACTATATAGATAAAGATTTAGATTCAGGTGAAATTGTGCCGATCTTGACGAATTACCAAGAGCCAGAAGAAGGTATCTGGGCGTTATATCCACATAACCGCCATTTATCACCGAAGGTACGTATGCTGGTGGACTTCTTAGCTGAAGAGTTACCTAAAATTAGCCATTATGATGTGTAAGCTGAACAGTAAACGTAATCGAAAGTATAAATAATGACGATTCAAGTAGAGCACAATGACGAGTTCTTTATGCGTCGTGCAATGGAACTTGCTGCTAAAGCAGAAGGTGAAGGTGAAGTACCTGTTGGTGCGGTAGTTGTGCACAATGGTCAGGTTATCGGTGAAGGCTGGAACCGATCGATTGGACAACATGATGCAACTGCCCACGCTGAGATCATGGCATTACGCCAAGCAGGTAAAGTGCTAGAAAACTATCGCTTATTAGATACTACCGTATATGTCACTTTAGAGCCTTGCCCTATGTGTGCAGGTGCCATAGTACATAGCCGAGTAGGTAAAGTGGTCTATGGTGCAGACGATCTAAAAACAGGTGCGGCAGGAAGCACTATGAACTTACTCAGCTATGAAGGTGTGAATCACCATGTTGGGTTAGTGTCAGGCGTCTTAGCTGATGAATGTCGAGCACAACTGCAAGCGTTCTTCAAACGTCGTCGAGCAGAGAAAAAGGCGGCTAAGCAGTTAGCTAAACAGCAAGCTGAAAATAATGACTCAATTGAGTAAGCCGCTCTAATCTAGATAAAGAAAAGCTCAGATTTAATCTGAGCTTTTTTGTGTCTTTATTTTGAGGTTGTGGCAGCAACAGCACCGGAGGTTGTCGATTCGGCATTTGAGACTTGCTTCGATGTCTGTGCCGCTGCTGATGGTTTAGATTGTTGAGTAATAGGTGCGGTGATGGTTTGTAAGCCATCTACAATCTCTACATCATCACTATCATGGGCATTACTGTGGGTTTGTTCAAAACCAATGATGCTTTGATAGTAACGACGAATACCTTCGACATAGTTCACCGCTTCCGTACCACGAGCATAACCGTAACGGGTTTGCGTGTAATACTTACGCTGCTGTAATAATGGTAAGCGCTGTTTAACATCAGCCCATGTATCAGGGTTGCCATTTTGCGCTTTAGTTAAGCGACGGGCATCCATCATGTGTCCAAAGCCAATATTGTAAGAGGCGAGGGCAAACCATACTTTCTCATGGCTATCGATGCTATCTGGTACTCGAGCGATCATCTTACGTAGATACTCTGTACCACCTCGAATACTTTGCTCTGGATCTAAACGATCAGTCACGCCAACAGATTTCGCCGTTGGGTTAGTGAGCATCATCATTCCACGAACCCCTGTTGGAGATACCGCTTGTGGGTTCCAGTGAGATTCCTGATACGCCAGTGCTGCGATTAAACGCCAGTCAAACTCATTGGCATACTTCTTAAATAGCCCTTGCCACTTAGGCAGTTTGTCATCTAATGCGCGCAAGAAGGCACGGGTATCAACGTAGTCAAATTGTTCAACATGACCAAAGTATTTTTCTTCCAACTGCGCTAACTCACCGGTTTGCTTTAAATGACCAAAAAATTCGATCAATAACGCATACAGGCTATCGTTATTGCTGTCTTTAACAAACCAGCTAATCGGCTCATCTTCTGTAAGCTCAAGTGCAATGGCAATTTCTGGGTGAGTACGCTGCAATAGTGCAACATCGACAGAATCCGCAACAGTGTAATCAAGTTCACCATTAGCTACTTTACGGAGTAGATCGTCAATATCGGTTTCTTTGATTGATTGCCAAGTCAGATTGGGGTATTTCTTTTTCAGCTCTTCTAATTGACGTTCATGGCTAGAGCTTGCGACGACCGCTAAAGTACGGTGAGTGTTAGCGAGCTCTTCTAGATCACGAGGACGACGTTTGCCTTTCTTATACACCACCACTTGGCTAGCGTAATAATAAGCAGGCGCTGGGTGGAAGCCATCAAGACGTTGGGGCGTTACAGTTAGGCCCGCAGCCACAATATCGACATCACCGTTTTTAAGTGCAGGGAATAAACCTGATAGGGTAAACATGGTTTGCATTTCCAGTTTTACACCTAATTCTTTGGCAAAACGCTGTGCTAGCTCGTAATCAAGCCCGGTTGGACCATCTGCACCAATATAATAGGACAGTTGATTGTTTAATGTCCCTACACGTAATACACCGCTCTCGCGAATGCGCTCTAAAGCATCTTGTGGTTTATCTTGCCACTGGCAACCACTTAACAGCAGAGTGAACATTAGCGATATAACTAAACGGTACATCTTGGTAAGAGAGTGGATATATATCAACAACACAGACCTATTCTAAAAATGAGCTGCCATTTATATCAAAGAGGAAGAAACCGGAAAAGCCGAACCGGAAAGTTGAGTGTGATAATTCATGGATTGATACAAAAAAACGAACATCAATTGATTTATCGGTTACTTTTTACTCAAAAAATCATGTTAATGTCAAAATTACTGATAATTTACGGATGATTGAAAAAAAAACACGCAAACGGTTGCGTCAGGTGTTACGTCACAAAAAAAAATCCCTTATACTGCGCAGGTGCTAAAGCTTTAACTCGGTTAATGAGTTAAAAAACAGGGATGAGTAAGAGGTGACATTGACGTAATTCAGCCAACGTTTGTTGGGGATTAGGCCAATATCACTTTTCTTTAACTGCTAATCGAGAGACGTTTGCACATGGAAATTTTGCGTGGTTCACCCGCTCTGTCTGAGTTTCGCGTTAATAAGCTACTAGAGCGTTGTCGTGAATTCGATCTGCCTGTGTCAGGTATTTATGCTGAGTTTATGCACTTTGCCGATGTATCTGCTGCCCTTACTGCTGATGAGCATAGCAAACTAGCGAGTCTTCTTACTTACGGTCCAACGATTGCAGAGCATGAGCCATGCGGTACGTTGTTACTGGTTACACCTCGTCCGGGAACTATTTCTCCTTGGTCTTCAAAATCGACTGATATTGCACGTAACTGTGGCTTACAAAGCATTAAACGTCTTGAGCGTGGTACGGCATATTACATCCAATCAAGTAGTGCACTTTCTGCTGCACAATTAGAGCAAGTTAAAGCCTTAATTCATGACCGAATGATGGAAGTGGTCATGGAACAATTTGAATCTGCCGTTGCTCTATTTAAGCAAGCAGAGCCAGCACCAGTGAAAAGCGTTGATATTCTTGCTGGTGGCCGCAAAGCCCTTGAAGATGCCAATATCACTCTTGGTTTAGCATTAGCAGAAGATGAAATTGACTACTTAGTGGAAAACTTCACTAAGCTTGGTCGTAACCCAAATGACATTGAATTAATGATGTTTGCCCAAGCGAACTCTGAGCACTGTCGTCATAAAATCTTTAATGCAGATTGGACGATTGACGGTGTTGACCAAGAAAAATCATTATTCAAGATGATCAAAAACACCTACGAGAAAAACCATGACTACGTATTGTCAGCATACAAAGACAATGCAGCAGTAATGGAAGGCTCGAAAGTAGGGCGTTTCTTCCCAGATCCTGACTCTCGCCAATACAACTACCACCATGAAGATACCCATATCTTAATGAAGGTGGAAACTCACAACCACCCAACTGCCATTTCGCCATGGCCGGGTGCATCAACAGGCTCTGGTGGTGAAATCCGTGATGAAGGTGCAACGGGTATTGGTGGTAAACCAAAAGCAGGTCTGGTTGGTTTTACTGTATCTAACCTAAAAGTACCGGGTTTTGAGCAACCTTGGGAAACTGATTTTGGTAAGCCTGATCGTATTGTGACAGCACTCGATATCATGCTTGAAGGTCCACTTGGTGGCGCGGCATTTAACAATGAATTTGGTCGTCCAAACCTATTAGGCTACTTCCGTACTTACGAAGAAAAAGTGACTTCTCACGCAGGTGAAGAGATCCGTGGTTACCATAAGCCGATCATGATCGCAGGTGGTATGGGTAATATCCGTGCTGAACACGTACAGAAAAAAGAAATTCCAGTTGGTGCGAAGATAATCGTGCTAGGCGGCCCTGCAATGAATATCGGTCTTGGTGGTGGTGCTGCATCATCAATGGCATCGGGTCAATCGGCAGAAGATTTAGATTTTGCCTCTGTACAGCGTGAAAACCCAGAAATGGAGCGTCGCTGTCAGGAAGTGATCGACCGTTGTTGGCAAATGGGGGACGCTAACCCAATCGCCTTTATTCACGATGTCGGTGCGGGTGGTATTTCAAATGCACTACCTGAGCTTGTTGATGATGGTGAGCGTGGCGGCAAATTCCAATTACGTGATGTGCCGAATGATGAACCAGGTATGAGCCCACTAGAGATTTGGTGTAACGAATCACAAGAGCGCTATGTACTTGCTGTAGCCACTGAGAACATGGCGGCGTTTGATGCAATTTGTAAGCGTGAGCGTGCACCGTATGCGGTTGTAGGTGAAGCAACAGAAGAGCGTCACTTAACCCTAGAAGATAGTCACTTCGACAATACACCAATTGATATGCCTATGGATATCTTATTGGGTAAAGCACCGAAGATGCACCGTGATGTGAAATCACAGAAAGTTGAAGGTCAGGCTATTGATCGCAGCGGTATTGATGTAGCAGAAGCAACTCAACGTATTCTACGTTTGCTTGCTGTTGCTGAGAAAACCTTCCTTATTACTATTGGTGATCGCACGGTAACAGGTTTAGTTGCACGTGATCAGATGGTCGGCCCTTGGCAGGTACCTGTTGCTAACTGTGCGGTAACGGCAGCAAGTTATGACAGCTACCACGGTGAAGCAATGGCAATGGGTGAGCGTACACCTGTAGCACTGCTTGATTTTGGTGCTTCGGCTCGTCTAGCGGTAGGTGAGGCGGTAACGAATATTGCTTGTAGTGATATTGGTGATATGAAGCGTATTAACCTATCAGCTAACTGGATGTCACCAGCAGGTCATCCAGGTGAAGATGCAGGTTTATATGAAGCCGTGAAAGCTGTCGGTGAAGAGCTATGTCCTGCGCTAGGTCTGACAATTCCAGTTGGTAAAGACTCAATGTCAATGAAAACCAAGTGGCAACAAGACGGTGAAGAAAAAGAAGTGACGTCTCCATTGTCGCTGATCATCACTGCATTTGGTCGTGTTGAAGATGTTCGTAAAACTGTGACACCTCAGCTGCGTACTGACAAGGGTGATACTAGCCTGTTATTAGTCGATTTAGGTTGTGGTAAAAACCGCCTAGGTGCAACGGCACTGGCGCAAGTTTACAAACAACTTGGTGATAAGCCAGCAGATGTGGATAGCCCTGAATTACTAAAAGGCTTCTTCTATGCAATGCAATCGTTAGTACGTGATGAAAAACTATTGGCTTACCACGACCGTGGGGATGGTGGTTTATACGTAACACTGGCTGAAATGGCATTTGCAGGCCACACGGGTGTTGAAGTTGATATTAATACAAGCGGTGAAGATGCCATTGATGATGTGCTAGCAAGCCTATTTAATGAAGAGTTAGGTGCCGTTATTCAAGTACGTACTGATGATCTTGATTTGGTTCAGTCGGTACTGGCAGCGAACGGTCTTGAAGCATGTAGTCATGTGATTGGTACTGTGGTTGAAGAAGATGTAGTGCGTATCTGGAATGGTAACGATTTAGTGCTAGAGCAAAACCGTACCGATCTTCGTGCTGTATGGGCTGAAACTACTTACCAAATGCAAGCGATGCGTGATAACCCAGCGGGTGCATTACAAGAGTTTGAAGCGAAGAAAGATACGCAAGATCCTGGTCTAAATGTGAAGCTGACGTTTGATATTAATGAAGATGTAGCGGCTCCATTTATTGCTCCTGCTATTAACCTTGGTGCGAAGCCACAAATGGCGATTTTACGTGAACAAGGGGTTAACTCTCACGTTGAAATGGCGGCAGCATTTGATCGCGCAGGCTTTGATGCGAAAGATGTTCACATGAGTGACATTCTAGCGGGTAACGTGAAACTTGATGGTTTCAACGGTTTAGTTGCATGTGGTGGTTTCTCATACGGTGATGTATTAGGTGCAGGTGAAGGTTGGGCGAAATCAATCCTGTTTAACAACATGGCACGTGATCAGTTTGAAGCTTTCTTTAATCGTAACGATACCTTAGCGTTAGGTGTGTGTAACGGTTGTCAGATGATGTCTAACCTACGTGACTTGATTCCTGGTGCTGATTTATGGCCTCGTTTCGTACGCAATGAATCTGAGCGTTTTGAAGCGCGCTTTAGCTTAGTGGAAGTACAACAAAGCCCATCATTATTCTTTAATGAAATGGTTGGATCTCACATGCCAATTGCTGTATCTCACGGTGAAGGTCGTGTTGAAGTACGTAATGCCGAGCACTTAGCAGCGCTAGAGCAAGCAGATACAGTCGCACTTCGTTACATCGATAACTACGGCAAACTAACAGAGCAATACCCGGCGAACCCGAATGGTTCACCAAATGGTATTACAGGTGTAACCACCACCGATGGTCGTGTAACGATTATGATGCCACACCCTGAGCGTGTATTTAGAACCGTTGCGAACTCATGGCATCCAGATGACTGGAGTGAAAACAGCCCATGGATGCGTATGTTCCGAAATGCGCGTGTTAACATTGGTTAATAATCACCAATGAATAATGATAAAACCGCTCTGTTATGGGCGGTTTTTTATTCTACATGAATAAATATTGGGTGATTAATCTCGTAATTGATAAGAATCACATTAAGAAATGAAAAGAGACGGTTATAATTGCGGGAATAGAATGTAATAGAAATACTATTACCCAAAAGGAATGAGTTATGGGGCAGGATATTCCCACACCAACGCGTTTACGTGTTGCATCGAAAGTGCTTTCACTGCTTGTCGCATTGAGCCTTTTCCGTCAGGCTGATTTATTTAAGCATCTCTTTAGCGACTCACTAATCG
Organism: Photobacterium leiognathi; assembly: GCF_030685535.1. Lineage (NCBI taxonomy): Bacteria > Pseudomonadati > Pseudomonadota > Gammaproteobacteria > Vibrionales > Vibrionaceae > Photobacterium > Photobacterium leiognathi. The sequence goes on from NZ_CP131601.1 coordinate 768,874, forward strand.
CTATCGTCCCTGATATTATCCTTCTTCTTGTTTTCATCTCTGGTGTACTGGCTTGTATTGGATTATTCAAAGAAGCGAAATGGGGTTTTATCCCGCTGTATTTTTACATTCCAGCGACCACAATGTTTATGAAATTAAGCCTGATTCCATATTTGCCTGATTTGATCTCTATTGCTTATCGTGGACACATGATCTTAGCAATAAATAGCTTAGTGTTAATTTATTCTGTTTTTCTATTATTACGAAGAATGGATAGAAACCTGATATACGAAGTTTAAAGAGACTTAAATTTAGAGATGGGATCTGTAATAATGAGTTTAATTAAATCAGTTGGTTGAAAGTAATTTTATGACTTCAGCTATGTAAAGGATGATGATGATGAAAAAGATTGAAGCCATTATTAAGCCATTTAAGCTTGATGACGTGCGTGAAGCACTAGCAGAAGTGGGTATTACTGGCATGACTGTTTCTGAAGTGAAAGGATTTGGACGTCAGAAAGGGCATACCGAGCTATACCGTGGTGCTGAATACATGGTTGATTTTCTACCTAAAGTAAAAATTGAAATTGTTGTGTGCGACGAAGTGGCAGAGCAGTGTATTGATACTATCGTAGAAACAGCGCAAACGGGTAAGATTGGTGATGGTAAGATCTTCATGTTTGATATTGAGCGCGTAGTACGTATCCGTACGGGTGAAGAAGACGAAGACGCAATCTAATACCATTTACAAGATTTTAAAAAGAGGCATTACATTTATGTAATGCCTCTTTTTATTTGTTCGTATATTGCCTGCAGTGTTAGTTCACATCAGGCATAACAGGGTTATAACGTCCTGGTTTGTAATTCATCGCAAGCACAAGGTTTAGCATTACAGCACCGAGAATAGATAACAGTAAAATAGTTGGACTGACAAAGAAGAAAGACGCCACTAAGATACTAATATCAATCGACATTTGGATTTTACCCGCTGAAATACCAAATTTATCTTGAATAAACAGTACCAGTACATTGAACCCGCCCAAACTGGTGTGATGACGAAATAAGATCAGCATACCTAGTCCCATCAATAAGCCACCAATGACAGCGCAATAAATCGGATTTAGCCAGCTGATTGTGAGCACATAATGCATGTTATCAACCATCAGCGAGACAAGCGCACCAGAGAGAATGCTGGTGATAGCAAAGCTTCGTCCCATTCTAAACCATGCCATTAGGTAAAATGGACAGTTCATCAAAAAGTACAGCTTACCAAAAGAGATATCGACAAAATGGGTAAGTAACAACGCAAGGCCCGTGGTGCCTCCCGTTAAAAGCTGACTTTGCTGAAGGAAAAAGATGCCCTGCGCGACAATGAATGTCCCTGTTAAAATCGCCATGAGATTTTCATGCAGAGGATGTTTACTACTACTCAATCCGGATACTCCTTGTAAATAATGGCGCAATAGTAAAAGTTAACGGGAATTTATAAAAGTAATGGGCTGAAATCTATAATTACCTGTTGTAAGTTATCGTTTACATTTTTGTAAATGACTTTGTTTTAAAAAAGCTTGCCTTATTGATAAATTAAAAATCGATTTGTTCAGGTTTTTTGGCATGAAAAAAATTCATGGCGGAATGAAAATAAACTGACATATTCATGAAGAAAAAAATCAATTAGGGCTACCTGATTTAGATCAATTTCTGTAAGATAGACGATAATTCTTAAGCAAGACGAAAACGTTTGCGTCCGCGTGGCGCCTAGCATTGCGATTTTTCAGTTTTTGCTCAAAATGGTATTTAAATTAGCTGAATCAGGAGATACACATGCTAAAGCGCGATATGAATATTGCTGATTATGATGCGGAACTATTTGCGGCGATTCAAGAAGAGACAGCTCGTCAGGAAGAACACATCGAGTTAATCGCTTCTGAAAACTACACCAGCCCGCGCGTGATGGAAGCTCAGGGTTCTCAGCTAACAAACAAGTATGCTGAAGGTTACCCAGGTAAGCGTTACTACGGCGGTTGTGAATTTGTTGATAAAGCAGAGCAACTTGCAATTGATCGTGCTTGCCAACTGTTTGGCGCAGAATATGCGAACGTTCAGCCACACTCTGGTTCACAAGCAAACAATGCTGTTTACATGGCTCTACTGAATGCTGGCGATACCGTATTAGGCATGAGCCTTGCACACGGTGGTCACCTAACACACGGTTCACCAGTAAACTTCTCAGGTAAGTTATACAACGTTATTCCTTACGGTATCGATGAAAACGGTCAAATCGATTACGCAGAAGTTGAAGCTTTAGCGCTTGAGCACAAACCAAAGATGATCATCGGTGGTTTCTCAGCTTACTCTCAAGTTGTTGACTGGAAACGCATGCGTGAAATCGCAGACAAAGTAGGCGCGTACTTCTTCGTTGATATGGCACACGTAGCCGGTCTTATTGCTGCAGGTGTTTACCCGAACCCAGTACCACATGCACACGTTGTGACAACAACAACGCACAAAACACTAGCAGGTCCTCGTGGTGGTTTGATCCTTTCTAACGAAGGTGAAGATCTTTACAAGAAACTGAACTCTGCTGTATTCCCTGGTGGTCAAGGTGGTCCTCTAATGCACGTTATCGCTGCAAAAGCGGTAGCATTTAAAGAAGCAATGGAGCCAGAGTTTAAAGAATACCAAGCACGTGTTGTTGAAAACGCGAAAGTAATGGTTGGTGAATTCCTAGAACGCGGTTACAAGATTGTATCTGGTAGCACAGAAAACCACCTATTCCTTGTTGATTTGATCGACAAAGGCATTACAGGTAAAGAAGCTGATGCTGCACTAGGTGCCGCTAACATCACTGTTAACAAAAACAGCGTACCAAACGATCCACGTAGCCCATTCGTAACATCGGGTATCCGTGTTGGTACACCGTCAATCACTCGTCGTGGTTTCACAGCAGAAGATGCTCGTCAGCTAGCGGGTTGGATGTGTGATGTATTAGATAACATCGATAACGAAACTGTTATTGCTGAAACCAAAGCAAAGGTACTTGATATTTGTAAGCGTCTACCTGTATACGCGTAATACAAATTGAGAATCTAATGGCATAACCTCTGTGTTATGACGATAAAGGCTTACTCTTAGGGTAAGCCTTTTTTAATATTTGTAGATTTTAAGTTACGCACAATAAACCAACTATTAATTGCTTTTTAAGCAGAATTCGTAGAAAAAAAGGGCGAATATTCTCGTTAACGGTTTGAAATAGGTTACACTGAACCGATTGAATGTAGGAGGCTAAATGCATTGTCCTTTTTGCGGTGCGAATGACACCAAAGTAATCGATTCTCGATTGGTTGCAGATGGACACCAAGTGCGCCGACGCCGCCAATGTTTAGCTTGTAATGAACGTTATACTACGTTTGAAACTGCCGAATTAGTGATGCCACGAGTGGTGAAAACTAACGGTAATCGCGATCCTTTCAATGAAGAAAAACTTCGCGGCGGTATTCAACGAGCTTTAGAAAAGCGTCCTGTAAGTACAGATGACATCGAGCGTGCAATCAACAATATTAAATCGTGTTTGCGTGCGACAGGTGAACGTGAAGTTCCCTCTGAGATGATCGGTAATTTGGTGATGGAAGCATTAAAAGAGCTAGATAAAGTAGCTTATATTCGTTTTGCTTCTGTTTATCGCAGTTTTGAAGATATTCGAGAGTTTGGTGAAGAAATTGCCAAACTAGAGCGCTAAGTTTAATTCTAATGTTTACTCACCTAAATACACGGTTGATGCTGCGCGCTATTCAATTAGCTAAGCGTGGCAGATTTACCACAGCCCCTAATCCCAATGTTGGCTGTGTGATTGCCCGTGGTGAAGAAATTGTCGGTGAAGGGTTTCACTACCGTGCTGGTGAGCCTCATGCTGAAGTGTTTGCGCTAAAACAAGCAGGTACGCTTGCTAAAGGCGCAACAGCTTACGTTACGCTTGAGCCTTGCTCTCATTACGGTCGCACTCCACCTTGTGCTGAAGCTTTGATTAAATCCGGGATCAGTAAAGTGATTTGCGCCATGGTTGATCCGAATCCTATGGTTGCTGGTCGCGGTGTGGAGATGCTGCAAAAGGCAGGCATTGATGTTCAAGTTGGATTGCTTGAAGAAGAAGCCCGAGCGCTAAACCTTGGTTTTATTAAATCAATGACCAAGAAGATGCCCTTTGTTGAGCTGAAATTGGCATCGAGCCTTGATGGTAAAACCGCGCTAGCCAATGGTGAAAGCAAATGGATCACAGGTTCTTGTGCCCGTGCGGATGTACAACGCCACCGAGCACAAGCTGGTGCGATTTTATCTACCAGTGCCACTGTAATTGCTGATGATCCTTCGCTTAATGTGCGTTGGTCTGAGTTGGGTGAGCAAGTACAAGCACAGTACGCTCAAGAAGATGTTCGTCAGCCTATTCGTGTGATCATCGATAGCCAAAATCGTTTAACACCGGCATATCAGTTATTTCATCTTCCGGGGAAAACGATTTTAGCTCGTACTGAAAAAGGCGATGAAGATTGGCCTGAATCAGTATCACAATGGGTTGTACCTACACGCCAGAATAGTCAGCAGATTGATTTGACCGAATTGATGCGACAGTTAGCAGAAGCGGGCATTAACCATATTTGGGTTGAAGCAGGTGCTGGGCTTGCTGGTGGTTTACTTGATGCGCAATTAGTTGATTCTCTGATTTTATATCAAGCGCCTAAGCTAATGGGTGCTGATAGCCGAAGTTTAATGAATTTACCAACATTGACGGCGATGGATCAGGTTATCGATCTTAATATTACTGATGTACGTATGGTTGATTGTGATTTGAAAATTACTGCAGCCATTAAACGTAGTTAATTTATAGAACAAATATTCAAGGATTTACCATGTTCACCGGGATTATTGAAGCAACTGGAACTATTACGGCGTTAACACCAAAAGGTGCCGATATCTCTGTTACGGTAGATTCTGGCAAGCTTGATCTAGCAGATGTAAAGCTAGGTGATAGTATCGCAACGAATGGCGTGTGCTTAACGGTTGTAGCGCTGACAGGCAAAGGTTATGTCGCAGATCTCTCGCTTGAAACGATTAAGCGTACCGCGTTTGCTGATTACAAAGCGGGGCAAGTGGTGAATTTAGAAAAAGCTATGCTTCCAACCACACGTTTTGGTGGCTACATGGTGTCAGGTCACGTTGATGCGGTAGCGGAAATTATCGAGCGTCACCAAACAGGTCGTGCGATTGAGTTTTGGGTAAAAGCACCTGCACATCTTGCGAAATACATTTCAGAAAAAGGTTCAGTTGCTGTTGATGGTATTAGCTTAACTGTGAATGAAATTAACGGTGATGAGTTTAAGTTGACCATTGTTCCGCATACGGCATTAGAAACCACCATGGATGCCTTCAAGCCTGGTCGTAAAATTAACCTCGAAGTGGATGTGATAGCACGTTACCTAGAGCGCTTAATGTTGGGTGATAAGGCTGCTGACAAAAAATCACAAGTTACTATGGATTTATTAGCAAGAACGGGCTTTCTTGGCTAAATACGATTGTTAGCTAATTAGCTAAGGTACATAAGAATTAAGGGTAGTGTTATGGCTTTAAGCAGCGCAAAAGAAATAATTGATGATATTCGTCAGGGCAAAATGGTTATTCTGATGGATGATGAAGATCGTGAGAATGAAGGCGATCTGATCATTGCATCTGAAAAAATCACCCCTGAGGCGATCAACTTTATGGCGACATACGGTCGTGGTTTAATTTGTTTAACATTAAGCAAAGCGCGTTGCCAAAAATTGAATCTACCTTTAATGGTTCAAGATAACACTGAGCAGTTTGGTACACCTTTCACCATCTCCATTGAAGCGGCTGAAGGAGTAACAACCGGTATTTCTGCAGCGGATCGTTCTCGTACAGTACAAGCAGCGGTTGCACCAAACGCAACGGCGGCTGACATTGTAATGCCGGGTCATATCTTTCCTCTAATGGCACAAGAAGGTGGTGTATTAACTCGTGCAGGTCACACTGAAGCGGGTTGTGATGTGGCACGTTTAGCTGGTCTTGAGCCATCAAGTGTGATTGTTGAGATCCTAAATGAAGATGGCACCATGGCGCGTCGTCCTCAGCTTGAAGTATTCGCAGAAAAGCATGGTTTGAAATTAGGTACCATTGCTGATCTGATTGAATACCGTAATAACCATGAAACTACGATTGAGCGTGTAGCTGAATGCCGTTTACCAACGGAGTTCGGTGAGTTTGAGATGATCACTTACCGTGACAAGATTGATAACGAAGTACACTACGCGCTGCGTAAAGGTGATATTAAAGCAGGTGAAGAAACATTAGTCCGTGTTCACCTACAAGACACTTTCAAAGATATTCTGCAATCAGGTGCGACCCAGTGGACGCTACCGACTGCGATGAAACGTATCAGTGAAGAAAACGGTGTGTTGGTTGTGCTAAGTAAGCAAGAATCAACCGAATCGATTATTCACAAAGTGAAAAATATTGCTGCTGAAGAAGCGGGTCAACCTAAGGTGAAGGTGACGCAGAAAGATCCTTCTCGCCAAGTGGGTGTAGGCTCTCAAATTCTATCAGATTTGGGCGTGAGCAAAATGCGCTTATTATCATCAAGCACGCAACGTTATCACTCACTTTCAGGCTTCGGTCTAGAAGTTGTTGAATACATTTGCGATTAAACTTGCTGAAAGCGAGTGCTAAAATAAGTTCCATTCGCGGTAGTTACTCAATTGATTCTGATAATTACCGCATTTCAAATGCTGTTTATTGGTCGAATCAAGGACAGATAAGCAATAAATATTAACAAATAGGTTGAAACCGACGGTTGTCCGTAGCAGAGATATTGCAAAGTGTGATAGACTCCCGCGGTTTCTCAAACCGGAAAGACATAGTCACAGGAAGGCCCATGAAGGTAATTGAAGGCGCCATCGCGGCACCAAACGCAAAAGTTGCTATCGTAATTGCACGCTTCAACAGCTTTATTAACGAAAGCTTACTTTCAGGTGCACTAGATGCGCTGAAACGTCAAGGACAAGTTAGCGAAGACAACATCACTGTTGTTCGTTGCCCTGGCGCTTACGAGCTACCACTAGTTGCTCAACAGATCGCGAAAAGCGATCGTTACGATGCTATCGTTGCTCTAGGCTCAGTTATTCGTGGTGGTACACCACACTTCGATTATGTTGCGAGTGAGTGTAATAAAGGTCTAGCACAAGTTGCACTTGAGTATAATACTCCAGTTGCATTTGGTGTTCTGACTGTAGATTCTATTGAACAAGCCATTGAGCGTGCCAGTACCAAGGCTGGTAATAAAGGGGCAGAGGCTGCACTAAGCGCGCTCGAAATGGTTAATGTCCTGTCCCAAATCGAATCCTAATAATGGGGGTTACTGTGAAACCAGCCGCACGTCGTAATGCACGTCAGTTTGCTGTACAAGCTATTTACTCTTGGCAACTTACTAAAGGTAATGTTGCTGATATCGAACAACATTTTCTTTCTGGCGACAAGTTTGAAGAAGAAGAACATCAAGCTGATGCGCCAGTACTAGCTGCACCACATACTGATGTTAGCTACTTCCGTGATCTGTTCACAGGCGTAGTAGTAAGCCACCAGGAACTTGATAGCAAGATGCGTCCATACTTGTCTCGTCCTCTACAGGATCTAGACCAAATGGAACTAGCGCTACTTCGTCTTGCAATGTACGAAATGGTTAAACGTGAAGACGTACCATTTAAAGTTGTTATCAACGAAGCAATCGAACTAGCTAAGCTGTTCGGCGCTGAAGATAGCCACAAGTTCGTAAACGGTGTACTTGATAAAGCTGCACCAACACTTCGTAAAGAAAAGTAATTTTCTGAAGTACGAGAGTAGATAAAAGAAGTCAGCTTTGCTGGCTTTTTTTTTATCTGTTGTGTTGATATGAGGCAACGGAAAAGATAAGGGCACTATAATAGTGGCTGAAAATGGATGAGTTGAACGATAATGGCAACAGGTGAATTTGATTTAATTGGGCGCTATTTTGAGCATCAGAAGATAAACCGTTCAGATGTTGATCTTGCGATTGGTGATGATTGTGCGCTGCTGCGTGTCCCCGAAGGATATCATTTAGCGATCAGTACCGATTCGCTGGTGGCAGGTACCCATTTTCTCGCAGATGCCGATCCAAAGCAGGTGGCACATAAAGCCTTAGCTTCGAATTTAAGTGATTTAGCCGCCATGGGCGCAACCCCGGCTTGGGTATCTTTGGCGTTAACCTTACCGTCGTTTGATGAACAATGGCTCAGTGCGTTTTGTGAAGGCTTTTTCCAATTAGCAGAGCAATATAATGTGCAGTTAATTGGCGGTGATACCACTAAAGGTCCGCTAAGTATTACATTAACCGTGCAAGGTTTTGTACCTGTGGGGCAAGCATTAACTCGCAGTGGTGCAAGTTCAACAGATGCAATATATGTTATCGGTCAATTAGGTGATAGTGCTGCTGGTTTAGCGTTATTATTAAAAGATAAACAGTGTGATAATACAGCATTGTCACAAGCATTAATGACGCGTCATTTTATGACTATGCCGCAAGTTGAAGCGGGTACATTACTGCGCGGTAAAGCATCGGCAGCATTAGATATATCCGATGGTCTCATCGCCGATCTTGGTCATATTTTAAAACGCTCGAATGTTGGTGCTGAAATTTATACAGAAGCACTACCAATATCAGCTGAGCTGGCTGCGTTTTGTGAAACACCAGAGCAAGCACAACAGATGGCGCTGAGCAGTGGTGAAGAGTATCAATTGTGCTTTACTGTGCCAGTTGAACAGTGTGATGACGTTGAAGCATTAATGGCGAAACAAGGTATTCAGATCTCTCGAATTGGTCAATTAACCGAGAATAAAGGCATAGTGCTGCTCAATAATGGTGAACCAGTTAATTGGCAATTATCCGGTTGGGATCATTTCGAGAGCGAAAGTAAATAAGGTATAGAACGTGTCAACCAATCCTAAAGATTTATTAAAAATGAGTAACCCGTGGCATCTATTAGCGACAGGGTTTGGTAGTGGTTTAGCGAAATATGTGCCGGGCACAATGGGGACATTAGCCGCGATCCCGTTCTATCTGTTATTAGCCCAATTGCCTTTTGGTTGGTACTTAGTTGCCGTGCTTGTTGCAGCATTAATTGGCGTGAAAATTTGTACCATTACTTCTGGTGACATGAAGGTACACGATCACGGCAGTATCGTATGGGATGAGTTTGTTGGCTTTTGGATCACCATGGCAATAGCCCCAACGGTAAGCTGGCAATGGGTATTAACTGGTTTTATTCTATTTCGTTTCTTCGACATGGTAAAACCTTGGCCTATCAGTTGGTTAGATAAGCATGTAAAAGGCGGCTTTGGGATCATGGTCGATGATATCCTCGCGGGTTTCATGGCAATGATTGCTTTATGGGTCGTAGGCTATTGGCTTGGTTTTTAATAATTAAGTTCGATTTAGATATTGAAAAGCTGCACATGATGCAGCTTTTTTTGTGTGTAAAATTCACTAAACAATGTCGTATAAATAATAAAAAAGGCATTTATTACAAAAGAGAAAATGAAGTTGTCTAGTCTCAAATAAATAAGCAGTGAAAAGTTTGTTTAATGAGCAGCTATCTTCGATATTTGAGCTTGGGCTTATTACTTTCTACCGCCAGGTTTCCTGTTACTGTTAACGCCAATGAGCAGATCATTTTTATGCCGCTTATCCGTTTGAAAATATCGTCATTGATAGTAATCAGCATCCTGAATTACTGATCACGAGAGTAAAGGGTGATGGTGATATTGGTGGTTTAGAAAAAGCAGATGTGCATTGGATCCCAACAATGATCCTCATGGAGATGTAAAGGCTATAAAAGGTTTTCACGAAGAGAATAATCTCAAGTGAAAACCTTCTTGTTACTTGTACTGATGCTAAATAATGGTGTTAGCTAACCGATTTGATTGCTAGGTTATTTCGCAAGGTAAGCGCGAATTTGTTTCTCGATACCTTTACCATTAATTTCTAGCATTTCGTGTAGTTCAGCTTGTGTGCCTTGTTCAATGAAACGATCAGGTAAGCCAATGTTTAGTACTGGTTTAATGCATTTTTCTTTCATTAATAACTCAACCACACCGCTACCAGCACCGCCAGCAATGGCGTTTTCTTCCACTGTTACGATAATATCGTGAGTCTTAGCTAGCTCTAGTACTAACTCTTCATCTAGTGGTTTGACAAAGCGCATATCAGCAACCGTTGCATTCAGATTGTCAGCAGCTTCTAATGCGTAACCTAGCATGCTACCAAAGTTAAGAATGGCAACTTTTTCACCGTGACGGCGGATTAAGCCTTTACCAATCTCAAGTTCAGTCATGGTTTGCTCAATCTCAACACCCATACCAGTACCACGAGGGTAACGAACTGCACTTGGACCTTGATGTTTATGGCGAGTGTAAAGCATTTGGCGACATTCGTTTTCGTCACTTGGGGCCATGATCACCATGTTAGGAATACAGCGCATAAAGCTAATATCAAACGCACCTTGGTGAGTTTGACCATCTGCACCTACTAAGCCTGCACGATCAATGGCAAACATCACAGGAAGATCCATGATCGCCACATCATGAATAAGTTGATCGTAGCCTCGTTGTAAGAAGGTTGAGTAAATTGCCACAATAGGGTGGTAACCACCAATCGCCATACCTGTTGCTAATGTCACTGCGTGTTGTTCGGCAATTGCCACATCAAAGTATTGATCTGGGTACTCTTTTGAGAAGCGTACCATGCCAGAGCCTTCACGCATTGCTGGTGTGATCGCCATAAGCTTGTCATCAACGGCTGCCATATCACATAGCCAATCACCGAAGATTTTAGAGAAAGTAGGGCTTGCACTTTTCGATTTCGGCAGTGGGTTTTGACTTAAATCGAATTTTGGTACTGCATGGTAATTGATTGGATCAGCTTCAGCTGGTGCATAGCCTTTACCTTTCTTCGTCATAATGTGAAGAAATTGCGGGCCTTTAAGATTACGCATGTTTTTCAGCGTTTTAACTAGCTCATGAACATCGTGACCGTCAATTGGGCCAATGTAGTTAAAACCAAGCTCTTCAAACATGGTGCTTGGAACAACCATGCCTTTGATGTGCTCTTCTGCACGCTTAACCATTTCTTTAATTGGTGGCGCACCAGATAACACTTTTTTACCGCCTTCACGGATCGAAGTGTAGAAATTACCTGAAAGCAAATGGGCTAAATGATTATTTAATGCGCCAACGTTTTCAGAAATCGACATTTCGTTATCATTTAGGATCACAAGCATGTCACTGTGTACATCACCTGCGTGGTTCATGGCTTCAAATGCCATACCCGCTGTGATTGCGCCATCACCAATAATGCTGACAACTTTACGACCTTGGCCTTCTTTTTCTGCTGCGATCGCCATACCTAAACCAGCACTGATGGAGGTAGATGAGTGACCAACAGAAAGCGTATCGTACTCACTTTCACCACGCCATGGGAATGGATGCAAACCGTCTTTTTGACGAATGGTTGCCATGTCATCACGACGACCAGTTAAGATCTTATGTGGGTAAGCTTGATGACCAACATCCCAGATTACCTGATCAAAAGGGGTGTTGTAGACATAGTGCAAGGCAACCGTGAGCTCGACAGTGCCAAGCCCTGATGCAAAGTGGCCGCTGGTCTGACTAACAGATTTCAACAAGTAAGTACGAAGTTCATCGCATACTTGTGGAAGGCTTTCAGCTGGCAATAATCGTAATTCATCAGGCGTGTTAGCAAGTGCCAGATGAGGGTATTTTGAGATATCCAAGGTCATAACAGTTTCGGCGCTTATACGGATTTAGCTCTTGCGTTCGATAATATATCGGGCAAAAACTTCTAATTGGGATGTATTGTAGGGTATAGCCGCTAATGCTTGTAGTGCTTCTTGATAAAGTAGCTGCGCTTTTTCTTGCGCACCCTCAAGGCCAAGCAGTGCTGGGTATGTGCTCTTATCAAGTTCAAGATCTGAGCCTTGTGGCTTACCGAGTGTTTCGGTATCGCTGATCACATCTAAAATGTCATCTTGGACTTGGAAGGCAAGGCCTATCGCTTCGGCATACTTATCAAGTTGCGGCAAAATCGCAATACCTTTCTCGCCAGCAGCTAAAGCTCCTAAACGAACAGCACAGCGGATCAATGCCCCTGTTTTATGTCTGTGGATTAATTCTAGTTGTTCTAATCCAACATGTTTGCCTTCAGCCTCAAGATCTAAAGTTTGTCCTAGACACATGCCAGCAGCACCTGAGGCTTTAGCAAGTTCACTTACCATAGCAATACGTTGGGTATTGCCATCTTGGCTCAATTGACCGTTAGCTAAAATCTCAAATGCCAAGGTTTGTAGTGCGTCACCTGCAAGAATCGCAGTCGCTTCATCAAACGCAATATGACAGGTCGGTTGACCACGACGCAGTGCATCGTCATCCATTGCAGGTAAATCATCATGGATCAATGAATAAGCATGAATACATTCAACGGCTGCTGCTGGTGTATCAAGATCATCTTGAGTGACGCCTAGCATTTCCCCTGTTACATAGGTCAGAAATGGACGCGCTCGTTTACCACCCAGTAATGTTCCATACTGCATGGCTTTAATTAAGGCTTTATCAGCAAAAGGTTGCGTCGCTAGCCAGTGGGCTAATACATCGTTGCTGCGTTGTTGATAGCACTTAAGGGATAGTGATAAAGGAGAACTATTCGTCATGGCTAGGTTCAAAGTCAGTCAGTGGTGCTTCATCATCTGCCTGAAGCAAAATTTCTACGCGTTGCTCTGCTTGAGTCAGTTTTTGCTGGCTGCTGCGAGCTAAGGCAATGCCTCGTTCGAATTTTTTTAGCGCATCTTCGAGTGGAATATCGCCAGATTCTAGTTCATTGACAATGGCATCTAGCTCATCAAGGGCGGCTTCGAATGCCATATTTTCTGGTTTTTTTGCTGCCATATCATTTTCACTCTTATCTAAGTGCAGGAAAAATAACGTAGAGAATTACTGGGGTCAAATTATGTCACAGTAATCTGTGTCGCAGACAGTAATTTTCATAAATAGTCAGCATTTATTGGTTAAGAAAAAGCTAAATGAAAAACTGTTGTGGTCGATAAAGAGTTACTTTGCTGAAGAAATTCATCACTTGCTGCCAAATTTTAGCAAACTAAATCATGAATATGGTGGCGGCTTTAAAGTTTTGATTCACTTTAAATCGTATTATCTCAGTGAAGGATTTCTATGTGTTAATTGAGTGTCAATAAACGCAAGCCAGTTATATTTACCTAGCAAAAAGAGGAACATGCTTTGGATTTGGCAACGCTTATAGGATTGCTTGGTGCATTCGCATTTATTGTCATGGCGATGCTGCTTGGCGGCGATCTCGTGATGTTTTTTGATACCTCATCATTATTGATTGTGTTGGGCGGAAGTACGTTCGTCGTACTAATGAAATACAACATTGGGCAATTCTTTGGTGCTGCAAAAATTGCTGTGAAAGCCTTCATATTTAAAACGGACAATCCTGAAGAGTTAATTGCAAAAATTGTAGAAATGGCAGATGCCGCGCGTAAAGGGGGGTTTTTAGCCCTAGAGGAAATGGACATTGCCAATCCATTTATGCGTAAAGGCATTGATATGCTGGTGGATGGGCATGATGCTGAAGTGGTACGAGGCACTTTGCAAAAAGATATTTCTTTAACCAATGAGCGCCATGAGCAAGGGGTGGGTATTTTCTCATCCTTTGGTGATGTAGCCCCTGCTATGGGAATGATCGGTACCTTGATTGGCTTGGTTGCCATGCTTTCAAACATGGATGATCCTAAATCTATCGGTCCTGCCATGGCGGTCGCTTTGTTAACAACGTTATACGGTTCAATGTTAGCCAATATGGTCGCCATTCCTATTGCTGACAAATTAACCCTACGTAAAGAGCAAGAGCGCCTAAATAAGCGTCTTATTCTTGATGGTGTTTTAGCGATCCAAGATGGACAAAACCCACGGGTGATTGATGGTTACCTGAAAAATTATCTTCATGAGAAGAAACGTAGCAGCATCATTGACGAGTAAGAGACGGTCGAATGGAAGAACAAGCATGCAAATGTAAAAAAGGAGCGCCACCGTGGATGGCGACTTTTGCCGATCTTGCGACCTTGCTGATGTGTTTCTTTGTGTTGTTGTTGTCGTTTTCTGAAATGGATGTGTTGAAGTTCAAGCAAATTGCAGGTTCGATGAAATATGCTTTCGGGGTGCAAAATATGTTGGAAGTCAATGACATTCCTAAAGGCACCAGTGTGATCGCACAGGAATTTCGTCCTGGTCGTCCAGAGCCAACACCGATTGAAGTGATCATGCAGCAGACCATTGATATGACGCAGCGAACGTTGGATTTTCATGAAGGCGATTCAGATCGTGCTGGTGGCACACAACGTGACGCGAGTAATTTAACCGTTGGTCAAAGTAAGAAAACCGCGACAGAGAATAATGAGAACGAGCAAGAAGAGCTCGATAAAATGCAAAATCAGCTAAAAGAAGTGCTCACCAAAGCCTTAGAGCGTGAAATTAGCGATAAAGTGATTGAAATCGAGAATCTTGGTCAACAATTGGTGATCCGTATTCGTGAAAAAGGCGCATTTCCTGAAGGTTCGGCTTTTTTGCAGCCCAAATTCAAACCATTGGTTCGCCAGATTGCGTTATTAGTGAAAGACGTACCGGGTATTATTCGGGTTTCGGGCCATACCGCTAACGATCAGATGGACTCAGAGCTATATCGTTCTAATTGGGATCTATCAGCGCAGCGTGCAGTATCGGTAGCGCAAGAAATGGAAAAAGTGAAAGGGTTTGATCACACCAAAATGCGTGTAGTGGGATTAGCTGACACTATGCCGATTGCTGATAACAAGACTAAGGAAGGACGAGCGAAAAACCGTCGTGTCGAAATTTCTATCATGCAAGGTAAACCGCACGAGACTGATGAAATTAGCAGTGATTTTACCTCTCAATAATACGTGCTAGTGAGTGGTTTAAAACGGTATAACGGCAGTGGAAACACTGCCGTTATCTTTTATCCCCAAGCGACTTCAAGATGCCTGATTCAGAGCGAGGTCACTGAAATGATAGTTGCCGCTTTAGATGATCGTGACTAAGGTAAATATAATTGAAAGCTAATGACGCGCAGCAGTGATGGCTGAAGATAACTTAGTGAGTTTTCATATCTTTGTTTCAGTGGTCGATAGCTTGCTGTATAATTCGCGCCTTTAATTCCGTTTGGTACTCTCTATCAATTTACGCGATATGATCTGCAATATCATCCGTGAAGAATTGGTTCTATTCTGTACTGTTAGCCCAGTGAAGCGAAGCGTGTTATGAAATTTATTGTTAAACCACATCCAGAGATTTTTGTTAAAAGTGATTCAGTGCGTAAGCGTTTTATCAAAATTCTTGAGTCTAATTTACGCATTATCCTAAAGCGTCAGTCTGAATCTGTTAGTGTCTATAACCGTCGTTTTTCACTGGAAATTAATGAGCCGGATGAATCGAAGCGCGACATGGTTCTAGCAGTATTGACGCAAACGCCGGGTATTCACCACACGCTTGAAGTACAGCAAACGGAATTTACTGATCTTCATAATGTCTTTGAGCAAACCCTAGCACTTGTTGCTCCTGAGCTTGAAGGCAAAACATTCTGCGTACGTGCAAAACGCGTGGGTAAGCACGATTTCACATCAATCGAAGCTGAACGTTACGTGGGCGGTGGTCTTAACCAAGCGATTGAAACGGCAAAAGTACGTCTGAAAAAGCCTGACGTTACCGTTAATATCGAAATCGAACATAACTTACTTAACTTAGTACTTTGTCGTCATGAAGGCCTAGGTGGTTTCCCTCTAGGTACACAAGAAGACGTACTAAGCTTGATCTCTGGTGGTTTCGACTCTGGTGTATCAAGTTACTTACACATCAAACGTGGTAGTAAAGTTCATTACTGTTTCTTTAACCTAGGTGGTCCTGCACACGAGATCGGTGTGAAGCAAGTCGCTCACTACCTATGGAATAAATACGGCTCTTCAGCGAAAGTTAAATTCATTGCTATTGATTTCGAACCTGTTGTGGGTGAGATCTTAGAGAAAGTGGATGATGGTAAAATGGGCGTGATCCTAAAACGTATGTTCATGCGTGCTGCGGGTAAAGTTGCCGATAAATTTGGTATCGAAGCGCTTGTTACTGGTGAAGCATTAGGTCAGGTATCAAGCCAGACCCTAACTAACCTTCGTCACATTGATGGCGTGACAGATAGCTTGATCTTACGTCCACTTATTAATTGGGATAAAGAAGATATCATCAACCTAGCGCGTGAAATTGGTACTGAAGATTTTGCCAAGACGATGCCAGAGTTCTGTGGTGTGATCTCTAAGAGTCCAACAGTGAAAGCCGTTAAAGCGAAGCTAGAAGCGGAAGAAGAGAAGTTTGATTTCTCTATTCTTGATCGTGTTGTTGACGAGGCTCGTGTGATGGATATTCGTGACATCGAAAAACAAAGCCAAGAGCAAGCACCTGAAGTTGAGCTAGTTGATCAAGTGGCTGGCGATGCTATCGTACTTGATATTCGTAGCCCTGACGAAGAAGACGAAAGCCCACTAGAGCTTGAAGGTATTGAAGTGAAGCACTTACCTTTCTATAAGCTAGCGACACAGTTTGGTGACTTACCACAAGATAAGACTTACCTACTGTACTGTGATCGTGGCGTGATGAGCCGTCTACAAGCGCTTTACTTAAAAGAAAATGGTTTTGAGAACGTAAAAGTTTACCGTCCTCTATAATCTGAATGCTTGTATTTAAAAGCTAAAACAAAGCCTCGCAAATGTTGCGAGGCTTTTTGTTTTCTAACTGTTTAAGCTATCAGTATTAAGTGCGAGGCAACACGTCATAATGCATGTTTGGCCATACCACCATAGGATCGGCAACTTCAGCAGCTTTAGCTTTATTTTCTAATTGAGTCACGATCTCTAATGCAAACTCTTGTGCTGTGCCCGGGCCTTGGCTGGTCAGTAAACGATGATTTTTATCATAAACCACACGCTTTACACGCAATTGCTTTTCTGGAATTTGACTTTGGAAAGCTGGGTGACATGTCATTAACGATTGAGAAAATAACTCATTAGGAATAAACATGACCGGCAGTGTGGCACAAATAGCCGCGATCAGTTTGCCGTCGTAGTGATGCTGTTTTACAAACTCAATGACAAGTGGACTATCTCGAAAATGCTCAGCACCTTTTAATCCCCCCGGTAGTACCACACAGTCAAATTGCTCATCAGCTATAGCAATTAATGGGGTATCAGCAACGAGCTTGATCCCACGTGAGCCATCTAAAATCAGTGCGCCATCTTCAGCGCTACTTGCAACGATGACCTCAAAACCTGCGCGTTTTAGAATCGCAATGGTATTGATAGCTTCCATTTCTTCACTGCCAGGGGCAAGGCATACAGCCACACGAGGAAGCACTTTTGTTTGCTCATGCATGATATGAGGACTCCATAGATTTGATCCGTTGCCATAACTGCTGATTGGCAGGTACAGCAATATCGTATTGTTTCGCTCGGCGAATAAGATAGCCCGTAATATAGTCTATTTCGGTTTGACGCTGATAAAAAACATCACGATTCATTGAAGAATAGTTGTTAGCTGTTGCGTGAGTAACCATTAATACTTGCTTGTAAAGCGCTTGCGCCGTGGTTTGATAACCTTCAGCCGTCATTACCAGTGCCACTTCATTACAAATTTGCTTTAACTGGCTTTGATATTGCGCTTGTGCCAATTCACCATTAGAACATTGGTTGATTGCTGTTAATGGATTGATAGCACAGTTAATCGCTAGCTTTTGCCACAATGGCTGCATGATGTCGGTGTGCCATTTGCAAGGTGTTAATGCTTGATCTAGCAATTCAGCAATGCTTGAAAAATCGCGAGGTGTATTTGTTTGCATCGCACCGATAAAGGTTTGTCCATTACCAGTATGCCTTAACAGTCCCTCTGATTTGAGAGCAGCTTGTGAGGTTGTCGCGTACAAAGTATCGTGGGTAGGTAACTGCTGCTTAATGATTTCTTGGCTACCAATGCCATTGTGCATGATCACGATAATACAAGAAGCTGGGATATGGTTAATGATTGGTGCTAATGCCATTTCCACTTGAAATGATTTAACGGTAACAAGCAGTAAGTCACTTTGAGATAGGTGTTCAATGTTATTAGCAGTAAAGAGAAAGGGTTGTGGATTATCATTTAGGGCTTGGTAATTAACCGAATAATCAGGGTTAGAAGAGCGCGTCCAAACTTGGACATCATGTTGTTGCTGCTTTAATGCAACAGCCCAAAGAGAGCCAATGGCTCCGGCACCTAATACTGTGATTTTCACGTTTATATCCATTCTTCGCTATCTTGCGTAAGATACTAACATTATTGGTAAATCACAGGATCAAAAAAGGCGCTATGAAAGCGCCTTTTAAGCCATTTACAAGAAATATTAGAACTTGTAAGAAAGGCTGAAGTATTGAGCAACACCAGATGATTTAAATGCATCTGAATCTTTGATGCCATATACATTATGGTAAGCTTTCAGGCCGTAACCAACAGCAAATCGCTCTGAGTGCCAGTAAAGACCGTTGAACATAGCACCGCCATTACTTGCTGATGTATATTTATCTTTCATACCAAACTGGTAATCAATGTAACCTTGGTAAGATAGGAAGCTACCATTTGCGAATGTGTAGAAAGGCTTAAACCAGTTAGTCGATACTTGATAACCGTTCCAGTCTTTTTTATTCATATCGTATAAAGAGTAAACATTGAAGCCTACTTTGCCAAGCCAAGGAACATTAACATCTGAACCTAGACCAACGAAGTAGTTATTTACACCGCCATTGTCGCCGCCCCAGTTCATTAAAGTAGCGACATAAACTTCTTGTATAGGACCAAACGAAAGATCTTTGCCCGTTAGAGCATCTAGAGAGATACGCGGAGCAAATTTCATGAACATTTTGTCTTTTGAACCAGATTTATCTTGGCTATCAGAGTTAGTTAAGTTGAATACATCAACATAGCCATATAAATCAAAAATGCCTGAACGACCACCAAATTCCATTTCAAGATAGTCATGACCTGTGTGCGCATCATTTGAGCGAGGTAGTTCTTTGTAAGCATACATCAGATTGAATTGCATCCACTTGTAATCATTCTTGTGGATGTCATCAGAGTAGTCAGCTGCATTTGCTAACGAAGGTAAAGCTGTTGCTGCTAAAACGCTAAGTGCTACTAATGATTTGCGCATGTTTTTATCTCGCTATGGTGGTCTATAGTTCGGGATTTTGGCCGCCCCGTTTTTGTACTGCTAATTCTATTGCTTAATCTCTCACTTGGGAATGTAACGTTTGCGCAAACCTTTGCTTTTTGTGATCTAGATCGTCTGAAATCTATTACATTTACAAAATAAGCGTGATCTTTGTTCGTTTTTTTTACGCATTTAGTGAACTTTTTATGAGGTTGATGTTCTTAGGCGATTTTTTTGGTAGCAAAAATATGCAATTTGCATAAAGAATGTAGAGGTAAGATCCCTGCTTTCAACAGAAATCTTACCTAAAGTGCGAGAGGATTATTGTTCTTCGATTGCGGTAGGAGATTCAGCAGATGTTAGTGCTGAATTTTTCGCAACTAGACGGATTAAAATCAGTACAGGAATACCGATCAGTGCTGTAGTTAAGAAAAAGATGTTGTAGCCAAAATGATCAACATACATGCCAGAGAAGCCTGCAATGAATTTTGGGAATAGCAACATGATCGAACTGAATAACGCATACTGGGTTGCAGAGAATGCCACATTGGTTAAGCTCGACATAAAGGTAATGAAGGCGGCTGTTGCAATACTAGCACCTAAATTGTCAGCTGAAATGACTAAAGTTAGCATTTCGATATTGTTACCAACGTAGGTAAAGATCATAAACAATAGGTTAGTGATCGCTGATAATAATGCACCTAGTGCAAGAATGCGCAATGTACCAAATTTATTCACCAAGATACCGCCTAAGCCAGCACCTACTAACGTCATGATCACACCAAACACTTTTGATATTGATGCAACTTCACTTTTGGTAAAGCCCATATCAACATAGAATGCATTCGACATCACGCCCATGACAACATCAGAAATACGGTAACAGCTGATCAGCAATAAGATCAGCAGAGCATTCTTGCCATAGCGTTGGAAAAAGTCTTGGAATGGCATGATCACAGCAGTATAGAACCATGCACCTAACTTAGCCTGACGCTTGCCTAAGCCTTTCTGTTGCAGTTTTTGCTGGTATTCATCTTCGATCTTTTCAATAGATGAACTATCAATATTAGGCTCTTTAACTAACAGTGTAGTTATCACACCAATTAGCATCATACCAGCCATGATAAAGTAAGCAGCTTTCCAACCGGATGGATCATAGCCACTGTCTGAGCCAAACCATGCTGCAAAAGCCAGTGCGCCTGCACCAGCCATAATCATTGCAAGGCGATAACCAGCCATATAAGTGGCAGAAAGTGCTGCCTGTAAACGCACAGTGGCTAATTCAATACGAAATGCATCAATAACAATATCTTGGGTTGCAGAAGCAAACGCAACCACGATAGCAAAAAGGGCGAATTGTACGAGATCCGTTTGTGGGTTACTGGTTGCCATTCCGCATAGTGACAAGATGATGATCAGCTGTGAAAACAACATCCAGCCTCGGCGGCGACCAAAAAGTTTGGAAAAAATAGGTAGTGGAAAACGGTCTACTAATGGTGACCATGCCCACTTAAAACCATAAGCCAGTGCCACCCAGCTAAAAAAGCCAATACTGGTACGGCTAACATCAGCTTCACGTAACCAAAAAGAAAGTGTTCCAAACACCAGTAGAATAGGTAAACCGGATGAGAACCCGAGCGCAAACATGATCAGAGCTTTGGGATTTAAATACACACGCCAGTAGGTGGTATTATCCTGTTGTATGGCTTTATCCATATTTTCCTCATAGCACAAGCATCCATTGCGGTACTTGCCAAAAATGAAACTGTAATTTTATCTTTATAAACCAGATCTTAGCAGCATTAAACTAAGTTCGCATTGGGTCATTGTTAATTCGACAACAAGATATGTGGTTAATTCAGCAGTGCTTGCCGAGAAGTTACTTGGGTATATATGGATAGACCAAGATTTCAGGATAGGAAATTTTTTGTGGAAACGAGCAGTGCGGAAACGCCACCTATGAATGAGGGCATAGGTGGCATCATTTATTATTTAACGACTTTCATCGATTCAATAATGATTGGCTTTTGTGGTACGTCTTGCATGCCTGTAGCAGGGCTCGAGCCTGTTGGAATTTTTGCCATGTCTTCTACAACATTAAAACCGTTGATCACTTTACCGAAAACAGCGTAACCAGGATTGTTACCAGCAGCATTTAAGAAGCTGTTATCTTTGTAATTAATAAAGAATTGGTTCGTTGCTGAGTTAGGATCTTGCGTACGTGCCATGGCAACGGTCGCTGTATCATTTTTCAAGCCGTTGGTTGCTTCATTTTTGATTGGTGCATGAGTCGGACGTCTGTTCATGTCTTTGTCAAAGCCACCACCTTGTGCCATAAAGCCAGGGATCACACGATGGAAGATCGTACCGTTGTAACTGCCTTCTTCTACATAACGTAAGAAGTTCTTGCTAGTAATTGGTGCCTTTTCATCATTTAACTGAATAGTGAAATCACCTAAGTTTGTTGTTACTAAAACTTTAGTAGCAGCACTAACAGGTAAAGCAATCAGTAAACATAGTGCGAGTAAAAAACGTGGCATTAAAGATTCTCCGTTAAATATTGACGTAATTCGCCATCATTGGCGATTTCATTGAGCACTGAATTCATCATTTTTTCTAAGCTTTGCGCAATGTCTTCACGTTTCACTTTTAATGGCTCTTGTTTAGTAGAACGTGCTGAATATTGCTTACTAAATGTGCCTTTTGGTGTGGTTACCACAAGCGCAATTTGTAGTTCGCTATTCATGTCGTACTTAACAAGGCCTTGTTTTACGTTAACTAGCGCTTTTTCAATATTAATAGCAATGTTTGATGACGCAGAAGGTGTTACTTTGATCCCTTCACTTGCCAATTGCTTTGTTAAGGCATTCTGAAATGTTGCTGCAATATTTTCAGCAGGTTGGAATACCTCAACATTTTTCGCACCGCTATCGACAACACCAATATATTGCTGGCTTCGTGAGTCTTTACTCGACATCTGCACGCTTAGGTGATTAGCTGTTTGTGATGCAATCACAGGTGTGAGTGTTAGAGCTAATGGTGGCTGTACAGGGTTGCTTGCACATGCACTCATTAATAAAGCAGTTGCAATAACGATGTATTTTTTCATGCTCTCCATTTCCTTTGCGCTAGTTGTATAAATATAAACGAAAAAATCGAATGTTATTAAACATCACAAGCAATTAATTCGCGTCATAACGACGTTAGATTATTTTGTTGATTGTAATACTACAAACTTATTGTTTTGACCTATCAGTTTCACATTGCTAAATACGCGTTTTAACTTCTCATGGTAGCCTAATTGGCGATTACCAATCACAATCATCTCACCACCTTTACGCAAGGTACGCTGTGCATCGCAAAACATTTGCCATGCAATATGATCTGTTACGGTATTTTGCTGGTGGAACGGGGGATTACAAAGTACTAAATCTGCACTGTCAGGTTCAAAGTTATCTAAACAGTTAGCGTTAACTACGGTCAACTGTTCTGGATTTTCTAGGTTAATATTGGCATTTTCTCGACATGATGCCGCAGCCATAAAGCTCTCATCAACACAGGTGACTTTAGCTTGTGGATTTAATTGCGCCGCTTTAATACCAATCACTCCATTACCACAGCCAAGATCGATAATGTCTTGGTATTTTTTATCTTGTGGAATGAAATCTAACAGTAAACGACCGCCAATATCTAAACTGTCACTAGAAAATACATTGGCATGGTTAGTGATTGTTAACTTATGCTCAGGCACATCCCATTGTGTTGGGCGGGGGAGGGGCTTGGCTAAGCTTGGATTGGCTTTACAAAATATTAAACGTGCTTTTTTTACCGCGAGCGATGTTTTTGTTTCACCTAAGAATTTTTCAAATAGCTTCAATGTTGAAGTATGAATTTCTTTCACTTTACCTGCGGCGATCACCATGCAGTCAGCTGGAAGTAAATGGCAAAGTTGTTGCAATTGCCAGCTTAATAAGCGGTTATTTTTAGGTTGTTTAAGTAAAACCAATTGTGGGTTTTGCGGTAATTTTGCAAGGCAATCAATAATAGAGATTGGTGGTAATTGATTGCGTTCTAAATTCTCTTGGCATGCTTGTTTAGCAATAAAGGAATCTGTCACGCTAGTGACTGGTGCTTGATTAGTAAACCAACAACCTAGCGCGCCAAAGCTATCGTTCATGATCAGAATTGGGCGTTCAGGGTCGAGTTCCATTTCTTGACAGTGATTGATCAGGTACTCATCTGCGGCGTCCCATGCTTGCAGAGTTTCATTTTTCCTTACTGGAAAGCGTTTTAGCGTTAAGGTGCGTTGATGTAAGGTTAGCTCTGGTTTCATTGCGGATAACTTTCAGGTATGTTTACGAAATAGTCGGCTATTTTCGCAGAACACCACGCGAGTGCAAAGGAAATACGACACTAAAACAAGAATAAAAGAGAGAAAGATTTGGCAATAGCGCGATATTGTCGACGGAGGTTTACCATGATCCAACAACGTATTGAGCATAAGCTTAATGAAGCATTTTCACCTAAGCACTTAGAGGTGTTAAATGAAAGCTATATGCATAATGTTCCACCGGGCTCAGAGAGTCACTTCAAAGTGGTTGTTGTGAGTGAGCAATTTAATGATCAACGTTTGATTGAGAGACATCGTTCTATCAATAGCGTACTTGCTGATGAACTAGCAAACCATATTCATGCATTAGCTATTCATACTTATACAGAAGCTGAGTGGGCTGAATCAATGACTGCGCCAACATCGCCGTCTTGTCGAGGTGGTTCACAAATTGGCTAATTAGCTCATAATTTTCTTAAATAAAAGGTCGTTGTTATAACGGCCTTTTTTATTTTCTGCGGTAACGATAGCACCCAGTATTTTATTTTGAATTTGTCATAAATTGTGAAAAATTAGCTATAGATTTAATGGTTTAAAAATTCAATCAATATTCACATAATGAATACAGGGTTGTTATTATTTTGTTTGCTGTTGGTTAATTTGAACGTGATTTAATGGCGGTTTTGTTAAAAAATGCATCGAAAATAAATGCAATGCTAAATTGTGTTATTTTTAAGAAATGTGCGCTTGGTCAAATTTATTAAGTTATGAAACTATTGCGCTTCATTTGTTGCTTGGTTTTCAGTCGGAATCGCGCGTATTAGCATAGAAAAAACGACTCGATTAATGGTAGAATCGCCGCCTTGAAAAATTACTCATCGCATAGGTTGTGGTGCAGTGGTTAACTAGATGTTGCGGTATTGGTGCTTTACAGGTGAGGTCTTACCTGTAGACCGATTTCGAATCATGGAAAGTCGTGTCTTAATTGCGCAATAGAAAATTCTTTTTCCCTTTAATGTAGTGCAAGTGCGTATGATTACAATAAAAAAGGGTCTGGATATCCCAATTTCAGGGACTCCTACCCAGGCGATACATGATGGCAATGCCATCTCTAAAGTCGCCTTGCTTGGCGAAGAATATGTTGGTATGCGTCCTACAATGCATACTCGCGTAGGGGATGTAGTGAAAAAAGGTCAGGTTCTTTTTGAAGATAAGAAGAATCCAGGCGTAAAATTCACTGCTCCAGCTAGCGGCAAGGTAGCGGAAATCAACCGTGGTGCTAAGCGCGTTCTTCAATCTGTAGTGATTGATGTTGAAGGCGACGAGCAAATCACATTTAATAAGTATGAGTCAGCTCAACTTGCTCAACTTGATCGCGCTGTAGTAGTTGATCAATTGGTTGAATCTGGTCTATGGACTGCGCTTCGCACTCGTCCATTTAGCAAGGTTCCTGCAGTAGGTTCTGAGTCTCAAGCTATTTTTGTGACTGCAATGGATACAAATCCATTGGCTGCGAATCCAGAAGTTATCATCAATGAGCAAAGCGACGCTTTCATTGCTGGTTTGACGATCCTATCTCGTCTAACAAGCGGTAAAGTTTACGTTTGTAAATCTGGTGCTAGCCTTCCTCGTTCATCTGAAGCAAATGTTGAAGAGCACGTATTTAACGGTCCGCACCCAGCGGGTCTTGCAGGTACGCACATTCACATGCTTTACGGTGCAGATGCAAACCACATTGCTTGGAGCATCAACTACCAAGACGTTATTGCGTTCGGTAAGTTGTTCCTAACTGGTGAGCTATTTACCGATCGCGTTGTTTCTCTTGCAGGTCCAGTTGTCAACAAGCCCCGTCTAGTGCGTACTCGCCTAGGTGCTTCTGTTGAGCAACTAACTGATTCAGAAATGATGCCTGGTCAACTACGTGTACTTTCAGGTTCAGTGCTTAACGGCGTGAAAGCTGATGGTCCACATGCTTACCTAGGTCGCTACCACCTACAAGTATCAGCACTGCGTGAAGGCTATGAAAAAGAATTCATGGGCTGGATTGCACCTGGTAAGAACAAGTTTTCTGTAACTCGTACATTCTTAAGCCAGTTCTTCCCTGGTCAGTTGTTCAATATGACAACAACAACGAATGGCTCTGAGCGTTCAATGGTGCCAATCGGTAATTACGAAAAAGTAATGCCACTAGACATCGAACCTACATTGCTACTTCGTGATCTATGTGCTGGTGATTCAGACAGCGCGCAACAACTTGGTGCATTAGAACTAGATGAAGAAGATCTAGCACTATGTACATTTGTTTGCCCTGGTAAGTATGAGTTTGGTCCACTGCTACGTGAGTGCTTGGACAAAATTGAGAAGGAAGGGTAATTCATGGGTCTCAAGAATTTCCTCGAAGATATCGAACACCACTTTGAACCAGGTGGTAAGCATGAGCGTTGGTTTGCACTATACGAAGCATTCGCAACAATCATGTACACACCAGGTCAAGTAACGCGTACTTCTGCGCACGTTCGTGACAGTATCGACCTTAAGCGCCTAATGATCATGGTATGGCTTGCGGTCTTCCCAGCAATGTTCTGGGGTATGTACAACGTGGGTGACCAAGCTATTGCTGGTCTTAACCACCTTTACACTGCTGACAAACTAGCGGGTGTTATTGCTGCTGATTGGCATTACTGGTTTACCCAAATGCTAGGCGGTACCCTATCAGTTGACGCTGGTTGGGGCAGTAAGATGCTGCTTGGTGCAACGTATTTCCTACCTATCTACGCAGTTGTATTTGCTGTGGGTGGTTTCTGGGAAGTGTTGTTCTGTATGGTGCGTAAGCACGAAGTTAACGAAGGTTTCTTTGTAACTTCTATTCTTTTCGCATTGATCGTTCCACCTACACTACCACTTTGGCAAGCGGCACTAGGTATTACCTTTGGTGTTGTAGTCGCAAAAGAAATTTTTGGTGGTACAGGTCGTAACTTCCTTAACCCTGCACTTGCAGGTCGTGCGTTCCTATTCTTCGCATATCCAGCTCAGATCTCTGGTGATCTAGTATGGACTGCGGCGGATGGTTTCTCTGGTGCGACTCCGCTAAGTCAGTGGGCTCAAGGTGGTCAAGCAGGCGTTGTTAACACTATCACTGGTCAAAACATCACTTGGATGGACGCATTCATCGGCCACATCCCAGGTTCTATCGGTGAAGTTTCTACTCTAGCTATCCTTATCGGTGGTGCATTCATCGTTATTATGGGTATTGCTTCATGGCGTATCATTGCAGGTACTATGATCGGTATGATTGCAGCAGCAACACTATTTAACATCATCGGTTCTGATACTAACCCAATGTTCAGTATGCCTTGGCAGTGGCACCTAGTTCTAGGTGGTTTTGCATTCGGTATGATGTTCATGGCAACAGACCCAGTATCTGCAGCGTTTACCAACAAAGCAAAATGGTGGTATGGCGCATTGATTGGTGCGATGGCTGTAATGGTGCGTGTAGTTAACCCTGCATACCCAGAAGGCATGATGCTAGCGATCCTATTCGCTAACTTATTTGCACCTCTATTTGACAACCTAGTTGTTCAAGGCAACATCAAGCGGAGACTGGCTCGCCATGGCAAGTAATAAAGATAGCATTAAAAGAACGCTGCTTTTTGTTGTTGTATTGAGCTTAGTGTGTTCAGTAATCGTATCTGTGGCGGCTGTTTCACTACGTTCTAAGCAGCAAGAAAATGCGGTACTAGACGTACAGCGCAACATTCTTTCTGTTGCAGGACTACTAACACCAACAACAAATGTTAAAGAAACATACGGTCAATTCATCGAGCCTAAGCTTGTTGATATTAAGACTGGTACTTATGTTTCTGAAGTTGACGGTCAAACAGCTGCACAATACAACCAACGTGCAGCAGCGAAAGATCCTAAAGAATCGACTAAGCTTCCAGCTAGCGAAGATTTAGCGAAGATCATTCGTCGTGCGAACGTGGCAACTGTATACCTTGTTAAAGATGCAGCTGGTCAAACAACGAAAGTGATCCTACCTATCCACGGTAACGGTCTATGGTCAATGATGTATGCTTTCGTAGCTGTTGGCATGGACGGTAATACTGTTGACGGTATCACTTACTACGATCAAGCAGAAACTCCGGGATTGGGTGGTGAAGTTGAAAACCCAACATGGCGTGAGCAGTTCGTTGGTAAGAAGTTGTACGACATGAACTTCAAGCCTATGATCAAGATTGTTAAAGGTGGCGCGCCAGCTGGTAGCGAACACGGTGTTGACGGTCTTTCAGGTGCGACACTAACAAGTAACGGTGTACAGCACACCTTCGATTTCTGGTTTGGTGCTCAAGGCTTCGGTCCTTACCTTGCTAAGCTACGTGCAGGAGATCTGAATAATGGCTGATGCTAAAGAAATGAAAAAGATCCTATTTGGACCTTTTATCAGTAATAACCCAATCGCCCTTCAGATCCTTGGTGTATGTTCGGCGCTAGCGGTAACAACAAAATTAGAAACAGCGTTTGTTATGACAATCGCAGTAACTGCGGTAACTGCATTCTCTAACTTATTTGTTTCGCTTGTACGTAATCAAATCCCGAACAGCGTGCGTATCATTGCTCAAATGGCAATCATCGCATCACTAGTAATCGTGGTAGACCAGGTACTAAAAGCGTACCTATACGATATCTCTAAGCAGCTATCTGTATTCGTTGGTCTTATCATTACTAACTGTATCGTAATGGGTCGTGCAGAAGCATACGCAATGAAGTCCGCGCCACTACCATCATTCATTGACGGTCTTGGTAACGGTCTTGGGTATGGTTTCGTACTGATCACAGTAGCTTTCTTCCGTGAACTATTAGGTTCTGGCAAGCTATTCGGTATGCAGGTTCTACCACTAGTTTCTGACGGTGGTTGGTACCAGCCTAACGGTCTAATGCTGTTAGCGCCGTCTGCTTTCTTCCTAATCGGTTTCATGATCTGGATTATTCGTACTTTCCGTCCAGAACAAGTAGAAGCGAAGGAGTAAGGGGAACATGGAACATTATCTTAGCCTATTAGTTCGTTCGATTTTTATCGAGAACATGGCGTTATCTTTCTTCTTAGGTATGTGTACATTCCTTGCGGTATCTAAGAAAGTTAAGACCTCTTTTGGTCTTGGTGTTGCGGTAATCGTAGTACTTACGATCGCAGTACCTGTAAACAACCTTGTTTACACATACTTATTGAAAGATGGTGCACTAGTTCAAGGTGTTGACCTTAGCTTCCTGAACTTCATTACTTTCATCGGTGTTATCGCGGCTTTAGTACAGATCCTAGAAATGATTCTGGATCGCTTCTTCCCGCCTCTATATAACGCACTAGGTATTTTCCTACCGTTGATCACAGTTAACTGTGCAATCTTCGGTGGTGTATCGTTCATGGTACAACGTGACTACAACTTTGTTGAATCAATCGTATATGGCTTCGGCTCTGGTACAGGTTGGATGTTAGCAATCGTTGCACTTGCGGGTATCCGTGAAAAGATGAAATATTCAGATGTACCTGCAGGTCTACGTGGTCTAGGTATTACCTTCATCACAGTTGGTCTGATGGCGTTAGGCTTCATGTCTTTCTCTGGCGTACAGCTGTAATCAGGATAAGTAAGGAATATCAATGGATATTATTCTTCTTGGCGTAGTCATGTTCACCTTGATTATCCTGGCTCTAGTTTTAGTAATTCTATTTGCTAAATCTAAGCTAGTACCAACAGGTGACATCACTATCTCAGTAAACGGCGATCCAGAAAAAGCGATCAAAACTGGTGCAGGCGGCAAGCTACTAGGTGCTCTAGCGGGTAACGGTATCTTCGTATCATCTGCATGTGGTGGCGGTGGCTCTTGTGGTCAGTGTCGTGTAAAAGTTAAATCTGGCGGCGGCGATATTCTGCCAACAGAATTAGATCACATCACTAAAGGTGAAGCACGTGAAGGCGAGCGTCTTGCGTGTCAGGTTAACGTTAAGTCTGATATGGACATCGAACTACCTGAAGAAATCTTTGGTGTGAAGAAGTGGGAATGTACTGTTATCTCTAATGATAACAAAGCAACCTTCATCAAAGAGCTTAAGCTACAAATTCCAGATGGCGAATCAGTACCTTTCCGTGCTGGTGGTTACATCCAGATTGAAGCACCTGCTCACCACATTAAGTACTCTGACTTTGATGTTCCAGAAGAGTACCGTGAAGACTGGGATAAGTTTAACCTATTCCGTTACGAGTCTAAGGTTGATGAAGATATCATCCGTGCTTACTCAATGGCTAACTACCCTGAAGAGTTCGGTATTATTATGCTAAACGTGCGTATCGCTACGCCGCCGCCTAATAATCCAGACGTACCACCAGGTCAAATGTCATCATTCATCTGGTCACTGAAAGAAGGTGACAAGTGTACTATCTCTGGTCCATTCGGTGAGTTCTTCGCGAAAGACACTGATGCAGAAATGGTATTCGTAGGTGGTGGTGCAGGTATGGCGCCAATGCGTTCTCATATCTTCGACCAACTTAAGCGTCTGCACTCTAAGCGTAAGATGTCTTACTGGTACGGTGCACGTTCTAAGCGTGAAATGTTCTACGTTGAAGATTTCGATATGCTTGCTGCTGAAAACGATAACTTCGTATGGCACTGTGCACTGTCTGATCCACAACCTGAAGACAATTGGGATGGTTACACTGGCTTCATCCATAACGTGCTTTACGAAAACTACTTACGTGATCACGAAGCACCTGAAGACTGTGAATACTACATGTGTGGTCCACCAATGATGAACGCCGCTGTTATCAGCATGCTGAAAGATCTTGGTGTAGAAGACGAAAACATCCTACTAGATGATTTCGGTGGCTAATACATAGCCCTTCGATCACAATAAAATTGGCTGACCAGTGAATGGTCAGCCTTTTTTCTTACTAACCCTTTTAAAACCTGTTTTTTATTGTGGTTACTTGTCAGTAATTCGATTGATGAGTGCTCAGACTAAAGAACAACATGAACGATGGAGTATGAAGTGAAACGTTTCCTGCTGTGCGGTGCGTTGATGTTATCAACGATAATGCTGTTGACGGGCTGTGGTGACAGTCGTCAGCAGATTGATATTAATGGGCAAACAATGGGGACTTACTATTCAGTAAAACTCATTAAGCAAGATGGGTTGCCAAGCCCTGAAGCGATCAAAAAAGAAATTGATAAGCGTTTAGAGCTTGTTAATGATCAAATGTCGACTTATCGTCCTGATTCAGAATTAAGCCAATTTAACCAGCTACAATCTACACAACCTTTTGAGGTTTCTGCGGCAACAGCAAAAGTGATCAGTGAAGCACTACGTATTTCTAAGCTAAGTAATGGCGCTTATGATGTAACAGTAGGTCCATTAGTGAACTTATGGAGTTTTGGTCCAGAAGCTCGCCCTGAATCAACGCCAACAGATCAAGAGATCACAACGCGTAAAGCTGAGATTGGCTATCAACACCTCAGTGTTACTGATGGTAATAAGTTAGTAAAAGATCTGCCAGATTTGTATGTGGATCTTTCTTCTATTGCTAAAGGCTATGGTGTCGATGTGGTAGCAGATTACTTAAAAGATGATCTGCATGTGAAAGACTTCATGGTGGATGTGGGCGGTGAAGTTCGTCTACAAGGTAAGAACCGTTCAGATGTGCCTTGGCGTATCGCGATTGAAAAACCGATTGCTAATGAACGCGCAGTACAGGATATTATCCAAGCGGGTGATATGGCGATTGCGACATCGGGTGATTACCGCAATTATTTTGAAGAAGATGGGGTGCGTTATTCTCACCTGATCAACCCACAAACAGGCAAACCGATTGCAAACCATGTGGTGTCTGTTACTGTGATCGCGCCGTCTTGCATGACGGCAGATGCTTACGCAACAACGTTCTCCGTTATGGGAGAAGAAGAGTCGTTAGCATTAGCGAATAAAGAAAAGTTACCTGTAATGTTGATTGTAAAGACCAAAGATGGCTTTGTTGAATTTAAGTCAGATACGTTTGAGCAATACGTCGTTAAAAAATAAATGAGGTGATCATGGTTGTTTACTTAACAACATTTGCTGTATTTCTTTTAGTCATTGTTGCAATGGCTGTTGGTTATATCTTTCAACGTAAAACTGTAAGCGGTAGCTGTGGTGGTTTAGACGGTATTGGTATCGCGAAAGAGTGTGATTGCCCTGAGCCTTGTGATGCACGTAAAAAGCGTGAAGCACGTGCTGCTCGTCAAGCTGAGTGGAAGAAAAATCAAATCATCTAATCGCTGTTATTAGTCGATGAGTAAATAAAGAAAAGCCTGAGTAATACTCAGGCTTTTTGCTATTTAACTAGTTGGTTACGACCATTTTGTTTGGCGCTATAAAGATTATCATCAGCGATTTTGAGTAATTCATCGATATCTTCCAATCCGGTGGTTGCGCCTATACTAATCGTGACTTCAATATTCTGCTCAAGATATGGAACAGTGATAGACTCAATACGTTGACGTACTAGTTCTAACGTAGCAATAAATGTTTGGTAATTGCCACAATGCTTTATGCAAAACTCTTCACCACCAAAGCGCGCCACAATTGCTTCAGGAAAGTGCGCATCAATGATTTTACTCAAGGTAATGAGTACCGCATCACCGCCATCATAGCTATAGGTATCATTCACTTTTTTAAAGAAGTCGATATCTATCATGGCAATATTGCGTTGCTGTGATTCTGATTGGCAGCAGCTATGAGTGAAGAAATAACGACGATTCCAAAGCCCGGTTAACGCATCTTGATTAGCCATGCGATAGAGTTTATCTGAGGTGTCTTTCATATTAAGAATATGATGGATTCGACAGTTAAATTCTTCTTGATTGAAAGGTTTGTATAGAAAGTCATTGGCACAAACTTTCAAAAATTGCGCCGTCATGGTGCTATCGTTACTACCAGATAAACCCAATACCGCCATCTTATTTCGACTGTGTTCACGACGAATTTCACGGGTCATGGTAATGCCATCTTTTTCCGGCATATCGTTATCGGTGATCACTAAGCTGATATCAGGGTTATCTTCAATGATCTGCAGTGCTTCATTACCATCAGAAGCTTCATATACAGTGAGGTTTTGTTTCTCTAATAAGTTACTGACGTGGTTGCGCACCATATCAGAGTCATCAACAACCAGTGCTTTATGATCCAGATTAGACTTTAAGCGAAGTAGCAAAGGGACTAAATAAGCAACGGATGCTGCACTGTCTTTTAACAGATAATCTAAGACGCCTTTAGCAAGCACTTTTTCTCGGATTTCATCATTGAATTGTGCCGTAAGCACGATCGATTTGATCTTATGTTTCAACACAAGATCGATGATCTCACCATCTTGAGCGTCCGGAAGACAGTAATCGAGTACTGCACAAAGATAAGATTCAGGATCGCTTAACAGGCTTTTTGCTTGCGCTAAATTTTCGGCAAACACCGCTTTAAAGCCTGCCTGTTGTAATTGGTCATCAAGATAATGACGAAATGCACGGCTATCTTCAACAACAAGTACTTGATGTTGCAAAATAAACTCCTTTTACCAAATGCTTACAATGTTATAGCACTATATTGTTATCTATAACATTATAAACATTGAGTTTATTATCAATAATTTGTAGTTCTTATTATTTTGTGATCTTGCTTGAAAAATATTTCATCTCATTTGTATTTTTAATAATGAGCAATTTTTCATTTTCCAACGATTGTAATTCACCGTTATAATAGCTGTATGTATGAACAGTGTGTTGAGTGTGAATGTGGCAGAAGTTGCAGAGCAAAAAGCGGTACAGCGAAAGATCATCCACGTAGACATGGATTGTTTCTATGCCGCCGTCGAAATGCGTGACAATCCAGCTTTGCGCGATGTCCCTATCGCGATCAGTGGTCGCTCTGCCCGTGGGGTTGTAAGTACTTGTAATTACCTGGCGCGTAAATACGGTATTCATTCAGCCATGCCAACCGCTCATGCACTAAAGTTGTGTCCACATTTAACCTTAGTACCGGGAAGAATGCAGGTATATCGTGAGGTTTCTCAGCAAATACGCGCCATCTTCGAACGCTATACCGATAAAATTGAACCGCTTTCTCTTGATGAAGCCTATTTAGATGTGTCTGATTGTGAAATGCTTCATGGCTCTGCGACCTTAATTGCCCAAGATATTCGTCGTGCAATTGAAGATGAATTACAGCTCACTGCTTCTGCGGGTGTCGCACCGGTGAAGTTTATTGCTAAAGTCGCCTCCGATCTCAATAAACCGAATGGGCAATATGTCGTCACTCCTGAAGATGTTGATAGTTTTGTTGCTGATCTAAAGCTGGAAAAAATTCCAGGAGTAGGGAAGGTGACGATCCAAAAACTGCATGAAAAAGGCTTGTACGTTGGGCGTGATGTGCAAAATTATGACCGCCATTTGTTGTTACAGCAGTTTGGGAAGTTTGGGCAATCGCTGTGGTCACGCGCTCATGGGATTGATGAGCGAGAGGTGATTGTTGAACGACAAAGAAAATCCGTCGGTGTTGAGCGTACCTTTAGTCAAAACATTTCCAGCTTTGAGCAATGTTGGCAAGTGGTAGAGCAGTTATATCCTGAGCTAGAGCAGCGATTACGTAAAGTCCGTCCAGAGCTTGATATTGCAAAGCAAGGGGTAAAGTTAAAATTTGCCGATTTTCAGCAAACAACCGTTGAGCATATATACCCTAAATTAGATAAAACGCAGTTTGTGGATTTATTAAAAGAGGCGATGACACGACAAAATGATCGTGAAATTCGTTTAATCGGCTTAAGTGTTGGGTTGGAAGTAGGATTAAAAGCGCAGCAGCTTTCTTTTGGCTTTTAACATCAGCCTGAATCAATGACATAAAAAACGGGCTTAACGTCTTTTAGCGTTAAGCCCGTTGTTGTTACTGGGTTACATTACTTTTTAACAGGAATGTTCTTCAGTACAGCGATCATTTGATCCCAGAACATTTGTACGGTATCAATCTTCACTTTCTCATCAGGTGAATGTGGGAACTTGATAGTTGGGCCGAATGATAGCATGTCCATTTCTGGGTATGGTTCTTTGAATAGACCACACTCAAGACCTGCGTGGATCACCATGATGTTTGGTTTGTTACCGTACATCTCTTGGTACATGTCACGGAATACATGCATGATTTCAGAATCTGCATCTGGCTTCCAACCTGGGTATGTTCCAGAGAACGCACATTCTGCGCCAGCTAATGTTGCTAGCGATTGCAGCATGCTTTCTACATAGCTACGACCAGAGTCAGTTAAAGAACGAACTAAACAAAGTACGATAACTTTGTCGTTTTCAGTTGTGATAACACCCATGTTTAGTGATGTTTCAACAACACCTGCAATGTCATCGCTCATACGGATCACACCGTTAGGGCATACGTTTAGTACATTGATTAAACGCACTTGATCTGCCATTACCATCACATCTTCTGGTAGTTCAGCTGATTCAGTAAATAGGTTGATGTCTGTTTCAACATGACCAAGCTCAGCACTTAGTAGCGCTTGGAAATGTGCGAACAAGTTATTCAGTTGATCAACATTAGCTGCTGGCAGAGTAACCATTACAGATGCTTCACGTGGGATAGCATTACGTAGGCTACCACCTGTGAAGTTGTTAATACGTAAGCCAAGCTCGTCTGCGTGACCTGCTAAAAAGCGTGCAAGTAGCTTGTTAGCGTTGCCACGACCAGTGTGAATGTCACAACCTGAGTGACCGCCTTTTAAGCCTTTTAATACAAGCTTCACTGCTTGGTGATCTGCTGGTGTCGCTTCACGCTTAATATCAAGTGTAATTGCGCCATCTACACCGCCAGCACAACCCATGTACACTTCACCTTCTTGCTCAGAGTCAGTGTTTAGTAGGATATCACCTTCTAACCAACCTTCTTTTAGGCCGAAAGCACCCGTCATGCCTGCTTCTTCATCAATCGTTAGCAGTACTTCTAATGGACCATGTTCAATGTCTTTTGCTGCAAGTACAGCTAGGCAGCTTGCCATACCCATACCGTTATCAGCACCCAGTGTTGTGCCTTTTGCCGTTACCCATTCACCGTCGATGTACGGTTGGATAGGATCTTTTGTGAAGTCGTGTACGGTTTCTTCATTTTTCTGTGGAACCATATCGATGTGTGCTTGAAGTACCACACCTTTACGGTTTTCCATGCCAGCTGTTGCAGGTTTCTTAATGATCACGTTACCTGTTTCATCACGACGTACATCTAAGCCTTCTTTTTTAGCAAACTCAACGATGAATTGTGCTAATTGTTCTTCATGCTTAGATGGGTGAGGAATAGAACAGATTTGATCGAAAAATTGCCATACGGCTTTAGGTGATAGTTGACTGATTTCAGACACGGAAGCCTACCTTTATACAATATTGGGCTAGTGACACTTGTCAGGCTATTAGCCGCCAAATGACATAAATATGTAGCGATAAAACCTATCGCATTTTTTTTAGCATATCATTCTGACTAATGCGGAGGTAGAGAAAAAAGTAAAATCTTAAACCGCAAATACGATAATGCATAAGTATGAATCATGTTTAATGGTTATCAATTAGATAACCATCACTCACAATTATTTTAGATATTTATTTGTTTTATTTTGACTATGAAACTATGGTTTATTTTCTAAAATGAAAATAAGTTACATCAAAAATGGTTTAACAACGTTTTTTTACGAAAAGTGTGACGAACTTAAAAAAACGCTTGAAAGTAAATTACGAAATGGTTATGATTTCTACAATCTCATAGAGGTTATGAGAAACGACTGTACACGTTCAGGATGAGCCCGAGATATCGCCTCCAAGGAACCGAGATAAGTGCGGCCAAGATGGTCTAAATGATCCAAGGATTAAGTAAATATAGTTATGTACTTAATTTGGATTACTTATTTATAAGGTGATTTAAAAATGAAACTATTTGATTCTATTGCACACTTTTGGAATAACCGTTCAGTTTACACAGGTAACTTTACTTACCCTGGCTACTTCGGTTACTAAAGAATTTTGTTATCTAGTTGCTGACTAGCTAACTGAACTGTTTGTTCACCCCCTAACTTGAGAATACTAAATAATCGCTTTCGGTTATTTGCAACATTCGCCGCCACTTCGTTTTGAAGTGGCGTTTTTTTTACCTTTAAATCGTCATGATGAGTTTGTCACATATCGCGACCTAAGCTTTAGAAACGTTTTATTGCTGTAGATCTCATAAATATAAAATAGATGAAATATATTAATTTGGCATATTTGTGCTAATGCCTTGATTTTATATTGCTTATTATCTGTTCTTAAACGTCAAAAAAACAAAATTAAATTTATTAGTCTTAGTTTTGTGCATTTACTCGATATTCTCTGGAAATTGATAGATCTGATGTTTATAATCGCGCTCGAATTGAGAACGCAAACGTTTTCTATTTTTGCTTAATACCTAACGTGTCTATCTCCAAGGAACTGAGAAACATGCTTGAGAAGTTATTTAAACTGAAGGAACACGGCACTGACGTGCGTACCGAGTTACTTGCTGGCTTAACGACATTCCTAACTATGGCTTACATCATTTTTGTAAACCCTACTATGCTAGCCAATACAGGAATGGATAAAGGTGCAGTATTTGTTGCGACGTGTCTGGCGGCAATGATTGGCTGTTTTGTTATGGGCTTTTTTGCAAACTATCCTGTGGCTCAAGCGCCGGGGATGGGGCTAAATGCCTTCTTTACTTATACCGTTGTGCTAGGTATGGGTTACACATGGCAAGTTGCATTAGCGGCAGTTTTCTTATCAGGCCTATGTTTTATCGCCCTGAGTTTATTAAAGGTGCGAGAGTGGATCATCAACTCGATCCCCTTGGCGCTAAGAACAGGGATCTCGGCAGGTATTGGCTTATTCCTTGCGTTTATCGCGTTACAAACTTCAGGCATCGTTGTTGATAACCCAGCAACGTTAGTGCAAGTAGGCGATTTAACCAGCTTTCCCGTGCTCATGGCAGCGCTTGGTTTCTTCTTGACTATAGCGTTAGTGCATCGTGGTTTTAAAGCGGCAGTATTAATTGCGATTTTAGTCGTGACTGTTATTAGCGTGTTAGTTGGTGAAGTGACCTACGGCGGCATTATGTCGATGCCACCAAGTATTGCACCAACCTTCATGCAATTAGATTTTGCAGGTGCAATGGAAGTTGGTTTGATTTCAATTGTATTTGCTTTCTTGTTTGTCGATTTATTTGATACAGCAGGTACGTTAGTTGGCGTAGCAACCAAAGCTAATTTAATTGGCGAAGATGGTAAGCTGCCGCGTTTGAACCGTGCACTACTTGCAGACAGTACTGCAACATCAGTTGGTGCATTATTGGGTACATCGAACACCACTTCTTATGTCGAGAGTGTGTCCGGTGTCGCAGTCGGAGGACGAACTGGTCTTACCGCGGTAACGGTTGGTGTACTATTCCTGCTTGCTCTATTTTTTGCACCGCTTGCGGGCATGGTTCCAGCTTACGCAACGGCAGGTGCATTGTTCTACGTAGCTATTCTTATGATGTCAGGCCTTGTGGCGATTGATTGGCGTGATCTAACAGAAGCAGCACCAGTTGTTGTGGTTTGTTTATTGATGCCATTAACTTACTCAATTGCTGAAGGTATTGGCCTTGGTTTCATCACTTACGCTGCAGTTAAAGCGATGAGTGGTAAGGGACGTGACGTGAATATCAGTGTTTGGGTAATTTCCGCACTGTTCCTTTTGAAAATTATTTTTCTTTAAGTTTTAGATTAATAAAGCTTTACTAATTTATGGCGATTTTCGAATCGTTGATCCAGAGGTTCTTTGTTTATGAGTAATAAATTCATCATCACTTGGGATAACATGCAAACTTACACCCGTCAGCTAGCTGAAAAGCTACTTCCAGCTGATCAGTGGACAGGTATTATTGCTGTTAGTCGTGGCGGTTTGGTTCCTGCTGCTATTTTGGCGCGTGAGCTAGGTATTCGTCACGTAGATACGGTATGTATCTCAAGCTACGATCATGATCACCAACGTGATATGCGTGTGATCAAGAAAGCAGAAGGTGATGGTGAAGGCTTTATCATCGTTGATGATTTAGTTGATACTGGCGGTACTGCTGAAAAAATTCGTGAAATGTACCCACGTGGCAAGTTTGTAACCGTATGTGCGAAACCTGCTGGTAAACACCTTGTTGATGATTACGTTGTTGATATTCCGCAAGAAACGTGGATTGAACAACCATGGGATATGGCAGTAACGTTTGTCGATCCAATCGCTAAGCGATAAGCATTTTTCCTTTATCAAGGTTTATTGCTTTGCTGCTGTAAACTAAGATTGATTAATAAGACGCCGATAAGGCGTCTTTTTTTGTTTTAAATCGACATACGTAAGTGATTTTGGGTATATCATCACTACACATCATCAAGACCACGTGGAGAGTGCCGTGTCTGAGCCATCCCCTGAAAATTTGTCCGAAAAGTTATTTGCCCCAAGACCAACCTCTAAAGAAACATCGAGTTTGGTTAAAATTGCTCATGTGCGTAGTGGGCGAGTGAACAATGCGCTGGATGGTGAGAGTAAGGCTGGCTGGTACCGTGTTTTACGTCGTCCACAATGGATTTGGCAAGGTGTTGATCCCATTCAACTTGAAGCGGTATTAGCACGTATTGCGAGTTCAACGGCGCAGCGTACTGATGAAAACTTATTAGATACCGTGATTGGTTATAAGCCGGGCAACTGGAGTTATGAATGGTCACAGCTGGGCGCGATTTACCAAAAACAAGCACGCTTGCTATTAAATGATGGCGAGAAATTAAAAGCCTCAGAGCTATTATTAAAAGCCAGTACTCATTACAGCATTGCAGCATATCCTTATATTAAAGGGGATCAATTGGCCGATCAGGCAGAGCTGCAAGCCAATCAAAGTTATCGTGAAGCCATTGAATTACGTCCGCATGATATGCGTACTATCAATGTCAAATATGAAGGCAAAACCTTTGAAGCTTTCATTCATTTACCACGTACCGATAAATTATTACCAACCGTCATTGTAAGCGGTGGCCTAGATACACTGCAGTGCGATTTATGGCGCTTATACGAAGATTATTTAGGCCCAGCAGGTTATGCCATGGTCACACTCGACATGCCATCAGTAGGGCATTGTGATCGTTGGAACTTAACGGAAGATACTAGCCGACTACACCAAGCACTATTACAACAAATTCGTGATGTACCTTGGGTCGATCATCATAAAGTAGCTATGTTGGGTATTCGCATGGGCGGTAATGCAGCCATTCGTTTAGGCTTTATGGAGCCAACACGTTTAAAAACATGCATTAGTTTAGGTGGTGCGATTAATAGTGTGTTGACTCAGCCAAAGCTGATTGAGCAAATTCCGCGTATGTTCTTAGATGTTTTAGCATCACGCATGGGCAAAAATGGTCAATCTGAAGCGAGTATTATTTCACACTTACCTGCTTGGTCATTAAAACATCAGGGGATTTTAGGCCGACGCCGTATTGATATGCCGATGTTAGGGATCAGTTTGAAAAACGATCCGGTTTGTCCTGAGATGGATAATCAGTTGATTGCGTTATCAAGCTATGGCGGTAAAGCACTGACCTTACCTGAAAAGCCACTACATGATGGTTATCACCGCTCAATGACTGAAGTCGTGAAATGGCTAGACGAGAAACTCGCCTAATTGTTGGTAAATAAATAATAGAGCCAAAAATATGACGGAATAATGCATTAAGTATTGTTCCGTTTTTTTATACTGCTTTGATATTGTTAAAAAATACGTATACCTACATTGGCATTTTACCAAACATCAACCATAATATAACAAATAATGATAATGATCTCGTTGCACATCATGATGATGAAGTAATGAGATCGTTGATCTGTACTTCTTTCGTTGAGTATGCGCTTACTCATAACTGCAGTTGACTATGGATGGATTAGTAATGACGACGACAACTCTGTTTCCGCCTCACGGGCGTTTAATGACAAAATTAACTGCACTAGGACCTTACTTACGAGAAAAAAAATCCCAAGAAGGTTATTTCTTTTTTGATTGTTTAGCGAGCTGTGTGAATGCAGAAAAGGAGCCTGAAGAGCGTGAATTTTGGGGTTGGTGGTTAGTATTAACCGCAACTGATAACGGCTTTGAATACAGCTATGACTTTGGGCGTTATGATCTTAGTGGTGAATGGAACGAAGGGAAATTACCAGCCAAGCACAAAGATGCAGTGATGAAAACCTTGGTCGATTTCCACGAAAAGCTAACTCCTTTTATTGTTGATGAATGCCAATTAACGCTTTCAGCATCTTCTAATTTAACGCAAACCCAATTAACTGAATTAGCATAAATAAAGTTAGATATTTTATAAAACCCATAAGATAGCTTATGGGTTTTTTTGTGTCTTTTTTTTACAAATTGTTGTTTGAGACGACGGAATTTACTGGTGTTAATGGCAATTTGTGTAATTTATGGGCGTTTCAGCGTGTTAATTAAATATTTGCCTATTTATATTCATTTCGTAACGGTTTTTCTCTTGTGCTTTGTCAGCGGTATTGATAAAACAAAGTACTTTTTATTTCTTTTTATTTTGTTTGATCCCCATGGCAGATACCAAAAATACCAATGCTCGAGAGCAAGACCTTGCAGCATCTGCTGCATCACAAACAATTGTTGTTAAGTTGGGCACCAGCGTTCTAACTGGCGGTACGCTAAAGTTAGATCGTGCTCATATGGTTGAGCTTGTCCGTCAATGTGCGATGCTTCGTCGCCAAGGACATAAAGTGATTATCGTGACATCTGGCGCAATTGCGGCAGGCCGCGAGCATTTAGGTTACCCCGAACTGCCCAAAACAATGGCAAGTAAGCAATTGCTTGCCGCTGTTGGTCAAGGTCGCTTGATCCAAGAATGGGAAACCTTGTTTGGTATCTATGGGATCAATATCGGTCAAATGTTGTTAACTCGTGCTGATTTGAATGACCGTGAGCGTTACTTGAATGCTCGTGACATGATCGTTGCACTATTAGATAACGGCATTGTTCCTGTTGTGAATGAAAACGATGCGGTTGCGACAACTGAAATCAAAGTGGGTGATAACGATAACTTATCAGCACTTGTAGGTATTTTAGGTGGCGCAGATAAACTGTTATTAATGACAGATCAACCGGGTTTATTCACCGCAGATCCTCGTAGCAATCCTGATGCAGAGTTGATCCGTGAAGTTCACACGATTGATGAGACATTACGTAAATTAGCTGGTGGTAGTGTAGGCGGTTTAGGTACTGGCGGTATGGCAACCAAGCTGCAAGCAGCAGATGTGGCGCGCCGTGCAGGTATTGAAGTAATTATTGCTGCTGGTCGTCGTCCTGATGTGATCATTGAACTAGCAGAAGGTAAATCTGTAGGTACACGTTTCTTACCACTAGAATCACCACTTGAAAGCCGTAAGCGTTGGATTTTGGCAGGTCCTCCTCCAGCAGGTGATATCGTGATTGATGACGGTGCTGTCACTGCTGTGCAACAACGAGGTAGTAGTTTACTTGCGAAAGGGATCACCATGGTAAAAGGTGATTTTGAACGTGGTGAAGTTGTGCGTATCTTTGACAAAGATAATAACCTATTAGCGCGTGGTATTTGCCGTTACTCAAGTGTAGATATGGCAAAAATAGCAGGAAAGCACAGCCAAGAAATCCATCAAGTATTAGGCTATGAATATGGTCACGTGGCGATCCATCGTGATGATATGGTAGTGATTTAAAACGACATGTATCTATAAATACAGATAAGCATTGGCTACACGACAGGGATTAGAACGAGGAATTATTGTGAATCTTGAATTAATGGGACAAGCAGCACAGCAAGCTGCTTTCGAGTTAGCAACGACCGCTACAGCAATTAAAAACAAAGCACTAGCTATTATTGCGGATGAATTAGAAAGTAATAAAGACATTATTTTAGCGGCAAACAAGCAAGATATTGATGCGGCTGTTGAGTCTGGCATGTCTGAAGCGCTGGTTGATCGTCTATTGCTAAATGAATCACGTTTAGCGGGTATCGCCAATGATGTGCGTAACGTGATTAACCTAAACGATCCCGTCGGTGCTGAGCTTGATAGCCGTGTACTAGAAAACGGTATGCGCTTAAGCCGCCGTCGTGTGCCACTTGGTGTGGTAGGCGTTATTTACGAAGCGCGTCCAAACGTGACGATTGATATTGCCGCGCTATGTTTGAAAACAGGTAACGCTAGTATTTTGCGTGGTGGTCGTGAAACCTTCCACTCAAACATGGCACTGGTAAAAGTGATCCAAGTGGCATTAGAAAAAGCAGGTCTACCAGCATCTTCTGTGCAATACATTGAGCAGCCAGATCGTGATCTAGTATCACAGCTACTTAAGTTGGATCAATACGTGGACATGATCATTCCTCGTGGTGGTGCGGGTTTACATAAAATGTGTAAAGAAAACAGCACCATTCCTGTGATCATTGGTGGCTTTGGTATCAGCCATATTTATGTTGACGATAGTGCAGATTTAACACGCTCTTTAGATGTGGTTGAGAATGCAAAAGTACAGCGTCCATCAGCATGTAATGCGTTAGATACACTATTAGTTCATGAGAAAGTAGCTGAAGCGTTCTTATCTCGTTTAGTTGAGCGTATGAATAAGGCAAAGGTAACGCTTGTTGCCGATGACACTGCTTATAATTTACTTGAAGGTAAGGCATCTTCACTGCGTAAAGTGGCGGAAGGTGACTTTGATACTGAATGGTTAAGCTACACGCTAGGCATTAAAGTTGTTAATAATGTGGATGAGGCTATTTTCCACATGCGTAAACATAATGCGAGCCACTCAGATTCGATCCTAACTAACAACTTACAAGCGGCTGAGCGTTTCGTAAATGCGGCAGGCTCTGCGGCAGTTTATGTGAATGCGTCAACACGCTTTACGGACGGCGCGCAATTTGGTTTAGGTGCGGAAGTTGCGGTATCAACCCAAAAGCTACATGCTCGTGGTCCAATGGGCTTAGAAGAGTTAACAAGTTATAAGTGGGTGGGTGTGGCTGATTACTTAAGCCGTGATTAATGACTAAATGAAATGTAAAAAGCTGCCATTGGGCAGCTTTTTTTATGTCTGTGATACGCTTATGCTTTGTCGTCTTTATCTTGAGGTATAGAGTCTTCTTTTTTACTAAGAGGATGCTTATCGTCAAATAACTTGTGCTTTTTCTGCATCCCAATTTTCATATAAGCGGTATATTTGAGCGCGGCAATATTACTGGCAATGACAGCAACAATAATAAAAGAAATTACCCACGGATTAAAAAGCCATTCCATATTAGCCTCACTGATTGAGTGATAAAGAGTATTTTCAGCATATCACTGTTCTTGAGCACTTGGCTTAATATTCGTCATAAAAGCGATAATAAAAAGCAGCCAGTTATTTAGCTCATGAAGAAAATAACTGGCTGCTTATGTATTTCATTGTGATGTGATTACAGCGCTTTTTCTAACACTTTTTGGTACATGTCAGTAAGCTTTTCAAGATCTGCGACTTTTACACATTCATTTACTTTATGGATTGTCGCATTAACAGGACCAAGCTCGACAACTTGTGCACCCGTTCGAGCAATGAAACGACCATCAGAAGTACCACCTGTGGT
The DNA here is from genome assembly GCF_030685535.1 of Photobacterium leiognathi. Classification (NCBI taxonomy): domain Bacteria; kingdom Pseudomonadati; phylum Pseudomonadota; class Gammaproteobacteria; order Vibrionales; family Vibrionaceae; genus Photobacterium; species Photobacterium leiognathi. The sequence goes on from NZ_CP131601.1 coordinate 813,328, forward strand.
TAATAGCTCAGGTTGCTGGTGGTTTACTTCTTCAATTGCAGCAACTACAGCTTCAACCAATGTGCCTTTGTCAGTTAAAAATGGGTGACCGCTTAATGTCCACTTTAGATCGTAATCTAGACCGTGGGCATCTAATACTGAATGTACGCGACGCTTAATTTCAGTATCGGTTAACTCGGTGCTGAAACGGAAGTTAAACTGCACCTGAAACTCACCTGGGATCACGTTGGATGCGCCTGTACCTGCAGCAATATTCGGGATCTGGAAACTGGTAGGTGGGAAGTACTCGTTACCGTTATCCCATGTGGTTGCAGCAAGCTCTGCTAATGCAGGAAGTGCTTTGTGAACAGGGTTATTGGCAAGGTGAGGGTAAGCAACATGACCTTGAATACCTTTCACCGTCAAATCGCCTGTGATTGAACCACGGCGACCATTTTTCACCACATCACCCACATTCAGCGTACTTGATGGCTCACCAACAATACACATGTCGATTTTTTCATTACGTGCTTCAAGGGTATCAACCACACGAGTCGTACCATTGATGAAAGGGCCTTCTTCATCTGAGGTGATCAAAAGCGCAATAGAACCGTTGTGATCAGGGTTTTCAGCAATAAAGCGCTCAATTGCCACAATCATACACGCCAGTGAACCTTTCATATCAGCCGCACCATGACCGTGTAGGTAGCCATCGATAATTGTTGGTTCAAAAGGTGGTGTATGCCATTGCTCTACTGGGCCTGAAGGGACAACGTCAGTATGGCCTGCGAACACAAACAGTGGAGCTTGTGTACCACGGCGTGCCCATAGGTTAGTCGTATCTTCAAATACCATGGTTTCAATAGTGAAACCGAGTTGCTCTAAGCGAGCGATCATTACATCTTGGCAGCCTGCATCTTCAGGGGTTACCGAAGGGCGGCTCATTAAATCTTTAGCAAGTGCAATAACTGGGCTATCAGACATCCTTGTATCCTTGTTATTGTTGAAAAATTTCTTGGTATTGAGCGGGTTTAAAACCTAGGTAGTACGCATCATTGTGTACTAATAGTGGACGTTTGATCATCGCTGGTTGTTCTAACATCAGCGTTAATGCATTGTCGCGGTTTAAACTGTTTTTTTGCTCATCAGTTAGTTGACGGTAAGTGGTACCGCGTTTGTTCAGCATGGCTTCCCAGCCAAGGGCTGCTTCAAAAGTTTCGAGTTGAGCACGATCCAAGCCATCAACACGGTAATCATGGAAAGTGTATTCAATGTTTTCTGCTTCAAACCACTTTTTCATTTTCTTAATGGTGTCGCAATTTTTGATGCCGTAGGCGGTAGTACTCATAGAAGGCTCTGACTTGTTATTGTTGTGATCAATGGTCTTTTATAACGAGATTACACAATGACCGCAAGCATTGATACTTTGCTAAAAAGGGAGAATGGATTGAAACGTTAAATTTAGAAATAAATTTACGGAATATTGTTACTTCTTTTTACGCTTGAGAAAGTAAAGATTGAGCTGGTTTGATCGAACTCAACATAAAATTTTCTTAGCAGTTAATAATAAGTAAAGTATTTTATGGAGGCCTCAATGGAACTGAATCCGGTTTTTGCCCGTCGACTTTACCTAGCATTATTAGTGGAATATACCGAGCGACCTAATGTCCCTCGCTTAATTGAACAAACAGGTTGGCCTCGTCGCACCATTCAAGATGTCTTAAAAGCTTTACCTAGCATTGGTATCGAGCTGAGTTTTATTCAGGATGGGCGTCGTCATAATGATGGTTACTACACCTTGAGTGATTGGGGACCGTTTGACTTAGAGTGGATTAAGGCAAGAGAGCCTGATTTATTGGCTGCATTAGCATCCTAAACAAAAAACCGCATTCGCTATTAGTAGCAATGCGGTTTTTTGTTAGTGAAAGTAGGTTGGTTGAACTACTTGAGTTTATTGGCCTTGCGATTCTAAATACAAGATGGTTGCAGCTGTGCGAGACTTAACTTGTAGTTTTTTGAGCAAGCTTTTCATATGCACTTTCACAGTTGCTTCTGAAATAAATAATTGCTCAGCAATCTGACGATTTCGTTGACCTTTGGCGACTTCTTGGAGAATCTGTAGCTCACGTTCGGTAAGTTGACTAAGCATATCATCAGTTGAATGCTGCTCTGCCAAACATTCTTTCACTACGGTACTGTAAGCTTTGCCACCACACAGTGCAGATTTTAATAGTTCAATGAGTTCATCTGGCTCGGTATCTTTGAGCAAGTAACCATCAGCACCAGCATTGAGTAGGGTTTTAATATCACTACGACTATCAGAAACGGTTAACACCACAATACAGGCTAAAATACCTTCATTACGCATAGCATTTAACGTATCTAAGCCTGACATGCCTTTCATGTTTAAATCGAGCAAAATCAAATCTGGTGATTGTTCATGGGCAAGAGCAATTGCATCATTACCGTTACTGGCTTCACCGACTAATTGAAAGTCTGATTCCATGCTGAGCAACTGACCGATCCCTCGACGCATCAGAGGGTGATCGTCGACAATCATGACTTTCCAACATGTCATATTGTTATCCTTTCTGTAGTGGAAATATCAGGCTGATAGTACTGCCTTGATGGGGATGTGAATCTATTTGTAATTCACCATTAAGCCGAGATGTACGCTCTTGCATAATGCTTAAACCATAATGATCCCGTTTGCTTGCTGTTGGGTCAAATCCTTTACCATCATCACCGATCGCCACATGAACATTCTGTGCAGTTTGATAACAAGTGACGGTGATTTCATCAGCATCTGCGTGTTTAATTGCGTTAAGTACTGCTTCACGAATGATTTGTAGTAAATGCACTTGGTTATGGGCATCTAACGCCATGGATGGTAAGTGGTTATCAATCACTAACAGTGCATCGGTTTGCTCTTCCAGTGGTTCAAGCATTTGGTTTAATGCTTCACCAAAATTAGCATCTTTAATGGTGAGACGGAATGTACTAAGCAGCTCACGTAATTGAGTATAGGCACTACTTAGCCCTTGCTCGATATCTTGCACTGTATGGTTGATATTGTCACCGTGCTCAATCTGATTTAACTCTCTTTTTAAGATGGTTAATTGGATTTTTAAATAAGACAGTGATTGCGCCAGCGAATCATGCAGTTCTCGGGCGATAGTGGCACGCTCTTCCATCAACAATAAGTGCTCGGCTTGTTTTTGAGCGCGGTTGTAATAAATACCACGGGCGAGAATTTGTGAAATATTATCGATCAATGCCTGATCTGGACATGGCAAAGTATATTGCCACCATAGTTTCCCCATTAATTCGCCATCAATATAGAGATCATTACTGTGCCAGTTTTTATCAAGGCGATTACCCACATGGATCTCAGTTGTGCTACCTGTTGTTTCTTCGATGATAAGCCGAGCACCTGTTAACCCATCAATCGCAATCATGGTTTCTAACATGTTAGTAAATTGCTCAGTGGTCAGGCGGCTAACTGATAGCTGTTGTGAGCAGTTGTAAAGCACTTGCAGTGATTCATTAGCATGACGTAAACGGCGGGTTTTCTCTGTAACGCTACGTTCTAACCCATCATAAAGTTGCTCTAATTCACAGGACATTTTGCTAAATGTCTGCGCTAAGATCCCCAATTCATTTTTACTGTCATTACAAACACGGAACTGAAAGTTTTTACGTTTTACTTGCTTACAGGCATTCACTAAATCATTGAGTGGCGCGACGATTTGTAAACGTGTGTAGCGAATGGTGTAGAACACAATCAGTAATATTGTGGTCAGCCCCATGGCACCGATAGTTGCTAATCGTTGAAGTTTAATTTCAGAAGATTCTTGTAGCTCAGCGACAAATTTATCAACCCGATGAACAAAAGGGGCGACATGCTGAATGAAAGATTTGTTGTCTTCTGTTTCTAAGATGGGGTGTAGCTCGTCCCAGCGTAGTACTAACTGGTTGTATTGTTGTTGGATATCGTTAGGGACAAACCAATGATTGAGCTCTTTCATAGAAGATGAATGTAACGACTGTTCAAATTGCTCAATGTGCTCAGACAGTAATGGCGAATGTGTCTCAACATCAAAAGCTAAGCGATAACTTTGCATACGCATTGAACCTGCGATGTTGATGGCTTCGGCATCATTTAAACTAGACGTCAGTGTCATCAATGCGAGTGAGGTTGTCGAAATAGAGATGAATAAAATCAGTACCATTGAACGAGCGATGGTGCTTGTTACCGAATTTGTTTTTTTCTTTGCCACATGAATCCTTTCTAACAATCGTTATTCACAATTTTTCATAAACCATATGAATGCAATGCGTGAAATCATCGAATAATGTGAGTTTTATCCTGTCTGTTTATTGATCTAGAACAAATAACACTATCAATTACCCCTAAGGGGGTATTTAAGCAATTATTTCATTATTTAAAATTGATATGTAAAAAAATGAACAAGATATTAGTATTTGTGATTCCAATGAATTAAATAAATATATCTTAATACTGCGATTTTTTATGTTTTTTAATCATTTATATTCCAAAGCGAGAGGTGAAGATGGTGGATCGTTCTCGACGACAATTATTTACTCGTCGAAGTCAGCCTAGCCTACCACGTTTGCCTTGGCTGAAGAATGAAGCTGAATTTACGGATATTTGTTCTCGCTGTGAACGTTGTATCAAAGCATGCGAAACAAACATTCTTGTTAAAGGCGATGGTGGTTTTCCACAAGTGGATTTTAGCCAAGGCGAAGGGGAGTGCACATTTTGTTATCAGTGTGCCGATGTTTGCCCTGAACCATTGTTTTTAGCCCAAACAGAACAACCGTGGGCAACCACCGCAACTATCAATGAGGGTTGTATGGCATCGAATAATATCGAATGTCGCAGTTGCGGTGATATGTGTGAACCACAAGCGATCCAATTTCAACTTCAAGTTGGAAAAGTCGCAATGCCTACGGTGTCTAGTGATGATTGCAACGGATGTGGTGCTTGTGTTTCAGGTTGTCCTGTTTCAGCCATCACCATGACACGTGTGGATGCAAGCACCCAGTAATACGTTTTAAAAGAGAGTCTGTATGTCTTTACAAGAAGTTCATATTTCCAGCCTTGTGGTGCATGTAAAACCTGCATATTTACAAGAGATAAAGCAACAGATCTTAGCGATGCCGAATACTGAAATACCAGGCGACAGTGAAGAAGGGAAGATCATTGTAGTACTTGAGACAGAGAACCAAGGCTACGTGACCGACACCATAGATAAAATTAATAACTTAGAAAATGTGTTAACGACTTTTTTGGTGTATCACCAAATTGAGCACTTTGAGACGCAACCTGAGGGCAACTCATGAAGATGACAAGACGTGCATTTGTTAAAGCAAATGCTGCCGCATCAGCCGCCGCTGTTGCAGGTATTACCTTACCCGCGTCAGCAACTAACTTAATTGTTAGTTCTGATGAAACAAAAATTAAATGGGATAAAGCGCCTTGTCGTTTTTGTGGTACTGGCTGTTCTGTTTTGGTGGGTACCCAAAATGGTCGAGTTGTTGCTACTCAAGGTGATCCTAAAGCGCCAGTAAATAAAGGTCTTAACTGTATTAAAGGTTATTTCCTTTCAAAAATCATGTACGGCAAAGATCGTCTACAAACGCCAATGCTTCGTATGAAGAACGGTCAGTACGATAAAGAAGGTGAGTTCACTTCAGTATCGTGGGATACCGCATTTGATGTAATGGCTGATAAGTGGAAGGCGGCACTGAAGAAGCAAGGTCCATCGGGCGTGGGCATGTTTGGTTCAGGTCAATGGACGGTGATGGAAGGTTACGCCGCATCAAAAATGATGAAGGCTGGTTTCCGTTCTAACAATATCGATCCCAATGCTCGTCACTGTATGGCATCTGCGGTAGTGGGTTTCATGCGTACTTTTGGTATTGATGAGCCGATGGGGTGTTATGACGATCTAGAGAATGCTGATGTGTTCGTCCTATGGGGTTCTAACATGGCAGAAATGCACCCTGTATTATGGACGCGTATGACGGATCGCCGTTTAAGTCACCCTCACGTTAAAGTGAATGTCCTTTCAACCTATCAGCACCGTTCATTTGAATTAGCTGATAACGGCATGATCTTTAAACCGCAAACCGATTTAGCCATTGCCAATTTTATTGCGAATTACATTATCCAAAACGATGCGGTGAACTGGGACTTTGTTAACAAGCACACCCATTTCAAACGCGCGCAAACAGATATCGGTTATGGTCTACGTGACGATAACCCACTACAACAAAAAGCAGCAAATCCAAACTCGGGTGATATGTTCCCAATGACATTCGAGGAATACAAAGCTTCTGTTGCGGAATACACAGTAGAAAAAGCGTCAGAAATGTCAGGTGTTGCGCCTGAAAAACTGATTCAGCTTGCGAAATACTATGCCGATCCAAAACTAAAAGTGATGTCACTTTGGACGATGGGTATGAACCAACATACCCGTGGTGTTTGGATGCAAAGCTTGGTTTATAACCTGCACCTACTAACTGGTAAAATTGCAACGCCGGGTAATAGTCCGTTCTCACTAACAGGTCAACCATCAGCATGTGGTACTGCTCGTGAAGTGGGTACGTTTGCTCATCGTCTTCCTGCAGATATGGTAGTTGCTAATCCGAAACACCGTGAAATCGCAGAAAAGATTTGGAAACTGCCTGAAGGTACTATTCCGCCAAAGCCTGGTTATCACGCAGTCTTACAAGATCGCATGTTAAAAGATGGCAAGTTAAATGCGTATTGGGTGATGTGTAATAACAATATGCAAGCTGGGCCAAATATTAACGAAGAGCGTTTACCGGGTTACCGTAATCCAGAAAACTTCATTGTTTGTTCTGATCCGTACCCAACGGTGACAGCGCAAGCTGCCGATCTGATTTTACCAACAGCAATGTGGGTAGAAAAAGAAGGGGCTTACGGCAATGCTGAGCGTCGTACACAAGCTTGGTATCAACAAGTTGAAGCACCAGGTGAAGCAAAATCAGATTTATGGCAAATCATGGAATTCTCTAAACGCTTCAAAGTAGAAGAAGTGTGGGGAGAAGAGCTGATCAATAAAATGCCTCAGTATCGTGGTAAAACCATGTATGACATTTTATTCCGTAATGGTCAGGTTGATAAATTCCCATTAAGTGAAACACAAGAACTAAATGATGATGCCAAAGCACAAGGCTTTTATGTCCAAAAAGGCTTGTTTGAAGAATATGCGTCATTTGGTCGTGGTCATGGGCATGATTTAGCACCGTATGATACTTACCACCAAGTACGTGGTTTACGTTGGCCTGTAGTTGATGGCAAAGAAACCTTGTGGCGCTTTAAAGAAGGTTCTGATCCTTATGCTAAAAAAGGCACTGACTGGGACTTCTACGGCAAACCTGATGGTAAAGCGTGGATCATTTCAGCGCCTTACGAAGCACCACCGGAAGTGCCAGATAACGAATACGATATGTGGCTATGTACAGGTCGTGTACTTGAGCATTGGCACACAGGTACCATGACCCGCCGTGTACCTGAGCTGTATAAAGCAGTTCCTGATGCACTGTGTTATTTACATCCAGAAGATGCGAAAAAACGTGGTTTACGCCGTGGTGATGAAGTGAATGTGGCTTCTCGTCGTGGCGAGATCCGCTGCCGTGTTGAAACCCGTGGTCGTAATCGTCCACCTGTTGGACTGGCATTTGTCCCATTCTTTGATGCACGTATTTTGGTCAATAAACTGATTCTTGATGCGACTGATCCGCTATCGAAGCAGACCGATTTTAAAAAGTGCCCAATTAAAATCAGCAAGGTTTAACCCTGCCTATGGCGAGTGAATCAACCACTCGCCTCATTTCAGAATTAGCCTGTTGGCGGAGAACATCATGAAAAGAATCTTATTGGCTGTATTAGCGGTGAGTGCATTAATGGCTGGGGTTGTGCAAAGCGAAGAATCAACACCGGCGAAACCTGTATCAGAAGCAGTAGCGAAAACAGAAATATTAAATCCGGGCGGTATTGGTGGCCTTGAATCATTACGTGGTTCAGCGGAATTAGAAGATACACGCCCTGCTGATCCAATGAAGCATTATCCGAAAGATCAAGGTGTGATTGATAACGATTATGTGTATCAGCCACCGTTGATCCCACATACGATCCGTCATTACGAAGTGTCACTAAACGCAAACAAATGCCTTGCTTGTCATAGCTGGAAAAATGCCAAAGAAATGGGCGCAACCAAGATCAGTATAACGCACTATGTGTCACCGCAAGAAGGACAGGTGCTATCCGATGTATCACCAAGTCGTTACTTCTGTCAGCAGTGTCACGTTCCACAAGCGGATGCTAAGCCATTAGTAGAGAATGACTTCAAACGTGTTAGTGCATTGCAGTAACCAAAGTAAGGAATGATATATGAAGTTATTAAAAACGTTTTGGTTACGCTTAAAAACACCGAGTAAAGTGGCTGTGGGTTTAGTGCTATTCATGGGTTTTATTGGCGGCTTATTGTTCTGGGGCGCATTTAATACTGCGATGGAAAAGACCAATACCGAAGAGTTCTGTGCTGGTTGTCACGCACCAATCGTTGAAGAAATTCAAGAAACGATCCACTTTTCTAATCGTTCTGGTGTTCGTGCTATTTGTTCGGATTGTCACGTTCCTCACAATTGGACAGACAAAATCGTTCGTAAAGTACAGGCATCGAAAGAAATTGTGGCTCACTTGATGGGAACGATTGATACCCCAGAAAAATTTGCTGAGCGCCGGGGGCATTTAGCAGAACGAGAATGGAAGCGAATGAAGGACAATAACTCACAAGAGTGCCGTAATTGTCATGAGTTCAATTATATGGATTTCTCAGAGCAAGCGCCTCGTAGTGCTAAACTACACTCAACAGCGTTAGCATCGGGGGATAAAACCTGTGTAGATTGTCATAAAGGCATCGCACATAAACTTCCTGATATGAAAAATATTGAAGGCTGGCAATAAACCTAAGGAGAGACGATGAGTACACTTGAGTCGGTGATCTGGCATGTACTGGGTTACGCAGCGATGCTGGTGATTATTTTATCTGGGTTTGTTGCAGTTGCAGCTATTTGTATTTGGCTGTTATCGCTCGGTAAAGATAAAAACATGACTAAGTAATGTAATAGCATTCATGATCACCAGAACAAGCCACCTTTAGCTGATACCTAAAGGTGGCTTTTTTCTTTTTTGTGGCTGCCATTGTTGGTAACTGATAGCCAGCATAGCACCCCAAACAAGATAAAGAGGTAGCCACTCAAACATAAGATGGGTTAACGCTAACGATTGTTTTAAGTTAGTCGCAAGCTCAACTATGTGTAATACGAGGGTAATGGTTACACCAAGCAGACTGAATAATTGCAAACTGTTTCTGTTCATAGTGGGTAATTCTCAAAAGAGCTTTTACCTTAGTATAAATCTAAATGATAATCATTATCAAATAATTATTTGTTTACGATTAAACCATTCTGAATGAGTCGTTCCCGCAACATTTCAGCGCGCTTTCTATTTACCCCAAAATCATAATAACCAATACGTGAAGCTGAACGGACATCGAGATGATCGCCAGTTTGTACTATCTCCAGATCATCAACAAAACGGAAGACTTTGCTGGTGGCTTCAATATGTAAATAGTGGGTCGCTTGATCTGCTAATTGAGCTCCAGGCAATGTTAACGCTGCTTGTTTTATTGCTTCCCAATCGTCCATGCCTTTAGGTGTAAGCACAAATGGCGAGAGTGTAAAGTCTTCACGCTTATCAAGGGTCGACACACAATTGGGTTTATCGCCACAAGGGAGTGCAATTTGGCTCATCCAAACATCTGCACTCCGCTCACTACAACCAGTAAGCAAAAGCGATAAGAAAATAAGTGAAGCGCGAAAGTGAGCCATTAGCAATACCTTCTTATTTGAATGTTGGCAGTAGTAAATAAGCAATAAAGCCGATCCATGATGCAACCAGCAATCCCCACGCTAACTTACTTTGCTGGTAAATCGTTTCTGTGACGACTTCAGGTGCATTATCCGCATCATTTGAGGCTTTGGTACGCGCAATCTTCTTTTTCAGCTTGTCGTGTTCACGGGCTTTAGCTTTTTGTTGTTTTTTATATTGCTCGATCCCTTTTTGAATCCCGAGGGCAATAAGTCGTGTTTGTTCCTTTGTTTGCCCTTCTTTTTGTGTACCTTTAGCAATACGCATCGCTTCAGCTTGTGTTTCAGGAGAAGGTGTTGATTGCTTTCTGTTTGCCATAGTAGCGTCCCTGATAAATAGAATGTATTCGATGATTATATCCTAGAAATGCTGAGGGTGATGTTGTAGTAACTCAATGGCAAGAAAGATAAGGCTTTTATCTTACTGATTACGTAGGAAAATTTCAGAAATGGGTAAATGGATTGTTAACGGTGTTTTATATGTGTAACGTTATGTTTTTAAAGAATTTAGTTATACCTTTTACTGTCTGTGATCTGTGTATAAAAAACGCTGTTTTTGTTTCTTTTAGATCAAAAACTGTGATGTTTACGGCATTATAAAAAACTGAAAAGTGCGTTTCAGCACAAAACGCCGTCCTTATTATTCAAAAATCGAAAGAATAGATTAGAGTCGTTTGTGAACTACAGAGATGTTTATTAAGCTCTGATCTAAATTTCATTGGATAGTACTTTGAGGGAAGTGACTTGTTATATCCGATAGATGCTTATGATCAGCATGGACAATTAAAAATTAATACGATGCTGTGGTTCGTGTTGCTCTTTAACGCCAAAGCTTGGTTAGTGTTTGTAATGGCGGGTGTAAGCAGAACGCAAGGGGGAGAACTTCTTGAGCTGATTTACCCAATACGCGAAACCTTATACCTAGGCATGGTAATTGGTAGCCCTGCAATTTTATTAATGTGGTTATCAGGGCAACGAAATAAAAATAACAAATTAATAAATTTTCTGTGGCGGCAGGGAAAGAGAACATTACTCGCGGCCTACAGTATTGATATTTTAATGCAAATACATCACTTAGTTATCAGCCATGGTGCCTTTAACTGGATTGGAGCCATAACCTTGTTGTTAACCACGTGGCTTGGACTTTACCTTCTACGAAGCTCACGGGTGAGGGATTTATTTGCAGATTAGCCTGTGAAGGGGAAGTGTAATGAATGATTTCGGTCGAGGACAATTGCTACTAAGTACGTTGCTAAGCCCGCTAGCGATGGCGGATTGGCTACTTGATGTTAGCTTTGAGCTGAGTAGTTGCTGTAAATCAAAACAGACAGTGAACACCTCACTATCATTATTACCGGGTGAAGAAACCGTATTCTTTAATGGCTTAAGTCAAAGTCAGCATCACTTATGTCGTGAAGTGGTAGGTAGTGCGCAATTACTTGATGTTTCTCCTGATGAAGTGAAGATTGCTTTTCAAATTCAAGAGCGTCTTGATGATGGGGGGTGGCGTACTATTTTAGCGAAAACCTTATCGACAGGGCTAAATATGCCAATCCGATTTGAAAGTGAAGACAGTGAACTTGGAGAGCGTGTTAAGCTACAAGTTGAAGTGATGACGGCGTAATTTCCGTACATTTATTACACTCCTATTTAAACAACGCCTTCTTTAATAAGAGGGCGTTGTTGTCTCTATTGACCAATAATATGGTAAAAATGCGTAAAAACTGGAAGTGATGCATCAGGATCAAATGATTTACGTAATTATATAGTTATAATTACTTTTCATTATTGATTAGAAATCCTGTTAGGAGAAGACACCTATGAGTATTGCCCAACCAGCAATTGTTCCAGATCGTGGCGCCTTTGCCCTTTATGTTGTAATGAATGTTGTTGGTAATAAGCAAAATGTTATTGCTCAATGCCAGTCTATTCATCAATTACTTGCTGATTTGAATGCAGAGCAGCAAGACGCCAAACTACACGCCAGCGTTGCTTTCGGTAAAGGATTTTGGGAGTCTTTGGGTCAGCAAAGCCCTGCTGAATTAACAGAGTTTCGTCAGTTAGGTAAGGGTGATACCGTTGCTCCTGCAACCAGTGGTGATGTGCTATTACATATCCACTCTAATCGTCATGATCTTAACTTCTACGCATTCCGTGTATTCTTCGAAAAAATGGCACAGGATGTAGAAGTATTAGATGAAACATACGGTTTCCAATACTTAGATCACCGTGACATGACAGATTTCATCGATGGTACTGAGAACCCACAAACAGCGGAAGATCGTGCTAACGTGGGTGTGATTGCAGAAGGTGAGTTTGCAGGTGGTAGCTATGTAATGGTACAGCGCTATGTTCATAACCTACCAGCATGGCATCGTTTGAATGTTCAAGCTCAAGAGAAAGTGATTGGTCGTACCAAAACAGATTCTGTAGAGCTAGAAGATGTTCCAGCTGCATCACACGTAGGTCGTGTTGATATTAAAGAAAATGGTAAAGGTTTAAAGATCTTACGTCACAGCTTGCCATATGGCTCTGTAACCGCTGATCACGGATTGTTATTCATTGCTTACTGTCAGCGTCAGCATCACTTTGATGCGCAGCTTGAAAGCATGTTTGGTGAAACTGATGGCAAGACAGATCAGATGCTACGTTTCTCAAAACCTGTCACTGGCGCATACTTCTTTGCACCATCAATGGCAATGTTAAATAGCCTATAATGATCTGCTGATTATTTGAATAAAAGCACGCTATAAACCTTGTTTGTAGCGTGCTTTTTTATTGGTTCAGATAAACAAAAAGCGCTACCGAAATAGCGCTTTTTATCAGCTATAAAACTGAGCTTATTTCTTAACGCGTAGAACTGGTGTTTCACCAACGTTTACTGCGCCAGAAAGCTTAGTTAGCTCTTTGATCTCGTCCATGTTAGAGATAACAACTGGAGTCAGAGTTGACTTAGCTTTCTCTTCTAGTAGTGCAAGATCGAACTCGATGATAGTGTCGCCAACTTTAACAGTTTGGCCTTCTTCAGCGATGCGAGTGAAACCTTCGCCTTTAAGTTCAACAGTATCAATACCGAAGTGAACGAAAAGTTCGATGCCATCGTCAGACTCAATAGAGAAAGCGTGGTTAGTTTCAAAGATCTTACCGATAGTACCGTTTACTGGTGCAACCATTTTGTTGCCAGCTGGTTTGATAGCAATACCGTCACCAACGATTTTTTCAGCAAATACTACATCTGGCACATCTTCGATGTTAACGATTTCGCCAGAAAGAGGTGCGATGATTTCAATTGCACCAGCTTCATTGCTGTCGTCAGAAACCAGTTTCTTCAATTTGTCAAACAGACCCATATCGATGCTCCTAAGCGTTGTTATATTATCTGCAGCTATTAATTAGCAGATGGTCTTTTCTGCGATGAATTTTTCTACGTGCTCTTCGATTTCAGCAGCAGTAGGTAGAGACAATGCGTGCTCTGCCATTGCTTTAACATCAGCGAAGTTAGCGTTACGGATAACTTTCTTGATGCGAGGGATAGAAATCGCACTCATACTGAATTCGTCAAGACCCATACCTAAAAGCAGTAGAGTTGCACGTTCGTCGCCAGCAAGCTCACCACACATACCTGTCCACTTACCTTCAGCGTGAGAAGCATCAATTACTTGCTTGATCACTGTAAGTACAGCAGGAGATAGCGGGTTGTAAAGATGAGAAATCAGCTCATTACCGCGGTCAACTGCTAGAGTATACTGGGTTAAGTCGTTGGTACCAATACTAAAGAAAGAAACTTCTTTCGCTAGATGGTGTGCAATAGCTGCAGCTGCTGGTGTTTCAACCATAACACCGATTTCGATGTTAGCGTCAAAAGCCAAGCCTTCAGCAGTTAATTCTGCTTTAAACTCTTCAATAGCAGCTTTAAGTGTGCGAACTTCTTCAACCGAGATAATCATCGGGAACATGATGCGGATCTTACCGTGTGCAGATGCACGAAGAATAGCACGGAATTGATCACGTAGGATTTCACGACGGTCAAGGCTGATACGAATCGCACGCCAACCCAAGAATGGGTTCATTTCTTTTGGTAGATCTAGGTATGGAAGATCTTTATCACCACCGATATCCATAGTACGGATAATCACTGGCTCACCGTGCATTGCTTCTGCTACTTCTTTGTACGCTTGGTATTGCTCTTCTTCTGTAGGTAGAGCATCGCGATCCATGAACAGGAACTCAGTACGGTATAGACCAACGCCTTCACCACCATTACGGTTTACGCCGTCACAGTCTTTAACTGTACCGATGTTACCGCAAACTTCTACTTGCTTGCCATCAAGCGTGATTGCAGGAAGATCTTTTAGCTTAGCTAGTTCTTCTTGCTCAGCTTTGTGTGCATCGCTAATAGCTTTGAATTTGTTTAATTCATCATCAGTTGGATTGATAACAACCTGGTTGTTGATTGCATCAAGTACTAGCATGTCGCCAGATTTAACTTTTGATGTGATATCGTTTGTACCCACAATCGCTGGGATCTCAAGAGAGCGTGCCATGATTGAAGTGTGTGAAGTACGACCACCGATATCTGTGATAAAGCCACGAACGTAATCAAGGTTGATTTGTGCAGTTTCAGAAGGCGTTAAGTCGTTAGCAACTAGGATAACTTCTTCGTTGATTGCACTTAGGTTGATTACATTGATGCCTAATGCGTTTTTAATGAAACGGCTACCGATATCACGGATATCTGCAGCACGTTCTTTAAGGTACTCGTCATCTAAAGACTCAAGCGTTTGTGCTTGCTCTTCGATCACAGAGTAAATCGCATAGTCAGCCGATGTTTTGTCTTTAATAAGGGCTATGATTTCTTCTTCTAGCTCCTCATCTTCAAGCAACATGATGTGACCTTCAAAGATCGCTTCTTTCTCTTCACCAAACGTGACTCGTGCTTTTTCTTTGATTACTTCTAGTTGCTCAGACGATTTCTTTCGAGCGTCGAAGAAACGTTGAATTTCGTTATCGATTTGGTCAGCAGAGATTGGTGTTTTGTTTAGAACAATCTCTTCTTCTTGCAATAGTAGTGCTTTAGCAAAAGCAATACCTGGAGATGCCAAGATACCTGAAATCATAGCTTTACCTTTAATTAACTAAAAACTGAAAACCCGTTTGTATATAAACGTAGCTTAGATTTCGCGGAACATTGCAACTGGAGAACCGTCGTGATCTTCTTTTAGCTGAATTAGAGCGTCAACAGCTTCTTGAGCTTGAGCACCTTCACCAGAGATAGTGATTTGTGCGCCTTTGATTAGGCCAAGAGTTTGAAGCTTGAATAGGCTTTTCGCGCTTGCGCTTTTACCGTTAGCAGTTACAGTCACATCTGCATCGAATGATTTAGCTTCTTTAACGAACTGAGCCGCTGGACGAGTGTGTAAACCATTTGGTGCTGTGATTTCAACTTGCTTCTGATACATAATTCACCCCGATAGATATAGTATTTTATTTAATAATTACTTTATTTATGACAAGCATAAGTTTATATCTTTGCTTGTTCCGCTACATTATAAACTACCTAATAGCATCATGTCTTAGCTTTAATCCAAGTCAAAGTTTTTTGAGAAACTTGCTTGTAATCGACAAATGCGCGGTTTTTGCTCCTTTATTTCGGAGCTAAAAATAAAGCGTGCGAGTTTTATATTAAAGCTCAGTTCAAAATGCAACAAAAAAGCCCTCTATGGGGCTTTTTTCATGGTTTTATGCCTGTTTGGTATTACAAAGTGTGATCACTGTTGTGTTTCTTTTTCTGTGAAAATGCCCGCAAATAACGCTGTTGATAGGTAACGTTCACCAGAACTTGGTAGCACAACAACAATATTTTTATCAGCAAACTCAGGGCGAGCTGCAATATTATTAGCAGCGACAACAGCGGCACCTGATGAGATACCAGCAAGGATCCCTTCTTCTTCCATTAGACGACGTGCCATTTCAATTGCATCATCAGAGCTTACTTTTTGAACTTCATCAATCAGTTCTAGATCTAGGTTGCCAGGGATGAAGCCTGCACCAATACCTTGGATCTTATGCGGAGCGGGTTGAACTGTATCACCATTTAGTGTCTGAGTGATCACTGGAGATTCTAGTGGCTCAACAGCAACAGTGGTAATCGCTTTACCTTTTTGTTGTTTAATAAAACGACTTACACCCGTTAATGTGCCGCCAGTACCAACACCTGACACGAATACGTCAATCTCACCATCAGTCGCATCCCAAATTTCAGGACCTGTTGTCTTTTCGTGAATTTCTGGGTTTGCCGGGTTATTAAATTGCTGTAGCAGAAGGTACTTGCTTGGATCTGAATTTACGATTTCTTCTGCTTTATCAATCGCGCCTTTCATACCTTTAGGTGCTTCGGTTAGCACAAGGTTAGCACCAAGTGCTTTTAGTAGTTTACGACGCTCAAGACTCATGCTTTCAGGCATTGTCAGCGTTAGCTTGTAACCACGAGCAGCAGCGACGAAAGCCAGAGCGACACCTGTATTACCACTGGTTGGCTCAACGAGTTCAACGCCTTCCTTTAATAGACCTTTTTTCTCTGCATCCCAAATCATATTGGCGCCAATACGACATTTAACGCTAAAGCTTGGGTTACGAGCTTCAACTTTTGCGAAAACTTTGCCATTACTGACACGGTTTAGACGTACTAGTGGAGTATTACCGATGGTTAGCGAATTATCTTCGTAAATCTTGCTCATGCTTCGTTCCTTCGTGACACGTTAAAAGTAATATGAATTAAGCATATACTGGATAAGTGATTTGAAAAGTAATAAATGGTTATATCTTATTGTTATCAATATGTGAATTGTATTGAACTTAAGATATATAGCGGGAGTAAAAGCGTCAAGTGCCTAATTTACAAATATCTTTTACTTAAAAAAGGATAATAAAGAGGAATTTATTGGTTGCTATCAAAAATAAAAAAGAGCACAAAAAAGTGCTCTTTGAATTAAGTGAGTAAATAATGCTTGTTTAGTAGCGTTTAAATTGCTCGCGATAATGATCGACCCACATAGCTGTTGCACCACAAACTGCAAACGGCATGACAAGCAAATTAATGATTGGTGTCATGGTAAAAAACATGACGATAGCTCCGAAACTCAGTGCACGACCTCGATTCTCTTTTAGTGCATCTCTCATATCAATGAACGGCACTTTATGGTTATCAAAAGGATAGTCAACGTACTGGATCGTCATCATCCAAGCACTAAATAAAAACCAAAGTACAGGAGCTACGGTTTGACCAATTGCAGGGATCCACATCAAGATCAATAAGCCGATTGCTTTTGGTAAATAGTACTTTAATTTTGTCCATTCTCGTCCCATGGTGCGAGGCAAATCTTTTATCAAAGCTTTAAAGCCATCGTCAGGTGCTTCTTTGCCTGTTAATTTAGCTTCTAAATATTCAGCTAATAGTCCATTAAAGGGAGCTGCTATCCAGTTGGCAATGGTGCTAAAGAAATAGGAAAAGGTCACTAAGGCTGCTATAGCTATAAGTGACTATAGTACATAAGACAACCATTCTAGCCAGCTTGGTAAATAGCTAAGCCAACCATCAATCCAACCACTTAAATGCGTCAACAAGGTTGCAAATGCACCTCCTAATAAAAGGATGTTGATAATGAGTGGAATGATAACAAAACGACGGATCCCTGGTTGGGTCACTAGTTTTAACCCTTGAAAAAAGTAGCCAGCACCGCTGGTTGTTGATTTGATGACATGCTGTTGTGACATTCATTTCTCCTTAACGGCTTTTCCTTGACTATTCTATTGTCGAAATAAGGAAGAGGATATAGGCTGCATGTTAACGGGCGAGATAGGATGGAATCAAATTTGAATATGGTTGTCACAGTTTTGACACGCCACTAAATCCTTTCATTCATAATGAAAAGTGGTGTAAAAGTGTGCAAAACTCACGTTGTAAAGACTATCTTGACTGAATAGCGATATTCAACTTCTCATTCTCATTTGAGTTTTGGTACAGTAAGTCATCGGCGAGAAATTCTAACTAGAGATTTTGTCTGCCTAGTAGATTTTTTTCTATTATTAACCCCGTCTAGGGATAACGAGTTAATTTCAGAGTATTCGTATGCAGGAATTGCGTCTGGTTCTTATTATTGTTGGTGCGCTTGCTATTACAGCGCTTCTTTTCCATGGTCTATGGACAAGTAGAAAAGAGAAACCAGCAAAGTTTGGTGAAAAGCCATTAGGTAAAATCGAAGAAGCGCCGCTTGAGATTCAAGATGACGCAGAAGAAAGTGTTAGCGAAGCGCGTGTCGTGAGTACACCAAAGGAAGTGGTAGAAAAAACGAAACCGACAAAGCGTAAAGAGCCAGGCTTCAGTTTTGGTGAACGTCCACAACACGATCCATTACTTGGTGATATTGAGCTGGATGATGGTGATGACGATTTACCAAAAATGTCAGCAAAAGACAGTGATGATATACCTGCAAAAGCGGCACCTCAACCTGTGCAAGCTCAAGTTGTAAAACCACAAGTTCAACCTCAATCGGTAGTGACTCCAACTGCGCCTGTTGAACCTGCTCAGCAGTCTGTGCAACAACCTCAGCCACAAGTTGCTCCTACTATGGTTGCAGAACCTGTTGTTGAAGCATCAGCTCCAATTGTTGAAACTGTTGCCCAACCAGCACCTGTTCAAGCATCGCAGCAACCTGAAGTTGCACCAGCGCAAGCGCCTATTCAGCAGCCTGTAATTACAGAGCCAGTTGTACAGCAAGAGCAACCTGTTGTGGCTGAAACGCCAGTAGCGATTGAACCTGAAGTAGTAGAGCAACCTATTGAAAAATCAGTTGTAGAGCCTCAACCTCAATTTGTTCCGGCAGAAGAGCCTGCTAAAGTTGAAGATGTAGCTCCTGTTGTCGAAGAAGTCGCTACAGTTGCAGTGTCTGAACCAGAAGTTGTGGAACCTGTTAAAACAAAACAAGAACCAAGCTTTACGTTCATGCCAGAGCCAGAGCCAGAGCCAGAGCCAGAGCCAGAGCCAGAGCCAGAGCCAGAGCCAGAGCCAGAGCCAGAGCCGTTACCACCAAGTTACATCTCACTTTGCGTACATGCACGAAGCGGTAAGATCTTACGTGGTCCGTCATTGTTTGCATGCCTAGAGCGCCATGGTTTGATCTTCGGTGAAAACTCAGTATTCCATCGCCACGCAGATTTAGCAGGTACTGAACCTGTTATCTTCTCTGTGACGAACTTATTGAATCCGGGCTCTTTCCCTGAAACAAATTATCAGCACTTTGAAACACCAGGTATTGGCTTCTTCTTAATGTTGCCTTGTCATGGTAAAGCATCAAGTAACTTCAATTTGATGTTACAAACAGCGCAGCAAATTGCAGATGAATTAAATGCAGATGTACTTGATCAAGACCGTGTCATGATCACGCCAAACCGTATTGCACAATATCGTGATAAGTCTGTGAAATACAATAATGCTTAATCCTTAATATAAGGATAAGAAATTAATAATCAGGCTCCTTTAAGGAGCCTGTTTTTTTATTTATATTTAGGTGCAATTAACACGTATCGTGTAACTAATATTATGATTGCGCACTAAAACAATCATCAAGATTTTGTTAGG
Source organism: Photobacterium leiognathi (assembly GCF_030685535.1). Classification (NCBI taxonomy): domain Bacteria; kingdom Pseudomonadati; phylum Pseudomonadota; class Gammaproteobacteria; order Vibrionales; family Vibrionaceae; genus Photobacterium; species Photobacterium leiognathi. The sequence continues at coordinate 832,931 of NZ_CP131601.1, forward strand.
TAGAAGAGAATGAGTATCGACCTTCAGCAAGAATTATTCACATTAAGAGAGCAATTGGATTATCACGGACATCGTTATTACGTGGAAGATAATCCAGAGATCCCAGATGCTGAATATGACCGAATGATGCAGCAATTACTTAAAATTGAAGCTGATCACCCAGAGTGGGTAACGGTAGATTCTCCTAGTCAACGAGTTGGTGGTACCGCATTAGAAGGCTTTACCCAAGTTAAGCACGAAATAGCAATGCTATCGTTAGATAATGCATTTAATGATGATGATCTACGTGCATTCCAAAAGCGTTTACAAGACAGACTTCGTTCAGGATCTGAGCTGAGTTACTGTTGTGAACCAAAGCTTGACGGCCTTGCTGTTAGTCTGATGTATGAAAATGGTGTTTTGGTTCAAGCTGCAACACGTGGTGATGGCGCAACAGGTGAGAATATCACTCATAATGTGCGTACGATTCGCGCTATTCCATTGAAGCTACAAGGTACGGATTGGCCTGCACGTTTAGAAGTGCGTGGTGAAGTCTTCATGCCGAAAAAGGGCTTTGAAGCACTGAACGAAAAAGCGCTGAAAAAAGGTGAGAAAACATTTGCTAACCCGCGTAATGCTGCTGCAGGTAGCTTACGTCAGCTTGATCCTAAAATTACCGCAACACGTCCATTAAGTTTTTATGCCTATGCCGTCGGCGTAGTAGAAGGCCGCGAGCTTGCTGAAACGCAATATGAACGCCTGTGTCAGCTAAAAGCATGGGGTTTACCTATGTGTCCTGAGATCCGAAAAGTCGATAGCATCGAAGATGTGATTGCTTATCATCAGAGTATTGGTGAAAAACGTCAGTCATTAGGCTATGAAATTGATGGTGTGGTCATCAAAGTTGATGACATTGATACTCAACAACAGCTTGGTTTCGTTGCTCGAGCACCTCGTTGGGCTATTGCTTATAAATTCCCAGCACAAGAAGAGATGACAGTTCTCAACAATGTGGAGTTTCAGGTGGGGCGTACTGGTGCTATTACGCCTGTCGCTAAACTAGAACCTGTATTTGTTGGCGGTGTAACAGTAAGTAATGCAACACTACATAATGCAGATGAAGTCGAGCGTTTAGGTGTAATGATTGGTGATACGGTGATTATTCGCCGTGCTGGTGATGTGATCCCACAAATAGCCTCAGTCGTTGAGTCTCGTCGCCCTGAAAGTGCTCAAGCGATTGTATTTCCAAGCGAATGTCCTGTCTGTCAGTCTAAAATCGAACGTATAGAGGGTGAAGCTGTAGCGCGTTGTACTGGTGGACTGTTCTGTCAAGCCCAGCGAAAAGAAGCCTTAAAGCACTTCGTATCACGTAAAGCATTAGATGTTGATGGCTGTGGTGAAAAGGTGATCGAACAACTTGTTGATCGTGAAATGGTAGCGACACCTGCCGATTTGTTTAAGTTTAGCGCTGGTGAAGTGACAGTACTTGAGCGTATGGGGCCGAAATCAGCTCAGAAACTGGTTGATGCGCTGAAGGCTTCAAAACTTACAACGTTGCCTCGTTTTATTTATTCATTAGGTATTCGTGAAGTTGGTGAAGCAACAGCTGCAAATTTAGCGAATTACTTTGAAACATTAGAAGCAATTAGCCAAGCGACGAAAGAGCAGTTAATTGAAGTGCCTGATGTGGGTGATGTTGTAGCGGCACATATCTTTAATTTCTTCCGCGAAGAGCACAACATGGCTGTTGTGAAAGATCTTCAAGAAGTCGGTATTCATTGGCCTGAAATCGAAAAGCCAGAAGAGGGCATAGAATTACCATTAGAAGGTAAAACGGTGGTATTAACAGGCTCGCTTTCTCAATTAACGCGCTCTGATGCTAAAGCTGCACTACAAAAATTAGGTGCGAAAGTAACAGGTAGTGTATCGAAGAAAACTGATTTATTAGTGGCAGGTGAAGCGGCAGGTTCTAAATTAGCAAAAGCGCAAGAGCTCGATATTGAGATCTGGGATGAGCAAAAACTTGTCGATTTGATGTCGAAATAACAGCGTAAAAGTCGAGAACATACTTAGTTACAAAAAACGCCCACCGTTTGGACGGGCGTTTTTTTATGAATAAAATGAAACAGTGTATAAAACTATGTGATCAATATGTTCGGTTCAATCAGAGTAAGCAAAATATAAATAAAAATGTTAATAAAATGTTTGTTATTTTTGTGGCGTTTTTTTATTGAAATTCAAAATACGATCAGCATCACACTAAGTGTCTTTTTGTTTTTAAGATATTGATTTTAAATGGTTTCAATGTTGCTTTTTGACGGAGTTAAAACATTTGAACTTGATCACTATAGGAGAGAAACTTTGCACTGAATCAAATTTTTAACACAAGAAATTAAGTTCTTATTGATGTTTTGCGCTGCGAAAGTAGTCTTAATAACGAAGTTAAACAAAGTTCAATTTTGAACGAAAAAAATATGAATTGGTCGAAATGATTCGGCTAACATATGGGAGATTTACTTGTAGCCTTCGGCGGCCAACCTTTCAGGTTACAGGTAAACAGCTTATATCTTTTAGGAGTTATTCCATGGAATCAAAGTTTTTTAAAGTTTCTGCTTTAACAGCAGCAATGTTAGGTGCAGTAGCAATGCCTGCTACAGCAGAAGAAATGGACGTTTCTTCTCCAGTAATTCAAGAAGAAATCGCATTTTTCAACGATTCAACTATTAGTGGTAATGTGAACTTTTGGTTCCGTGACCGTGAGCGTGGTAATGTAGACGCTGATGGTAATAACACTCCAAAAGAAACGAACCTAAATCACGGTTCTGTATTCATGAATCTAGGTTTTAACTCAGGTTATGTTGCAGACGTGGTTGGTTTAGATCTTGTTGTTTACTCAACGTGGGATCTGTTCAATGATGGCGGTACTTACCATGAGATGAACTTCCTACCATGGGATCGTACATGGGATACTGCTGACTGGTCTAAGAAAGAAAAAGGTGGCATCTCTGTTTCAACAGCAGCTCTTAAATTCAAGCTTGGTGCTAATGCAAACGCTAAGTTAGGTTACTTCCAACCTTCTGTACCTAGTGCTCTAGGTGTTAACTGGTCATTCGCTCCTGGTACATACTTAGGTGGTGAAATCGGTGCAAACTTTGGTGATCTAGCTCTTGGTTTAGTTGTTGCTGACCAATATAAAGCACCATGGTACAAGTACACTGATGAAATGCGTTCATACGCTGATGGTGAAGGTTCAACGCTTTACTCTGTAGGTCTACGTTACGGCTTTGGTAATGGCATGAGCATTGATACTGCTTACGCTAATCTTGATGAGCGTTCAATCGCACACTTCAAGTTTAAAGCAACAACTGAAGGCGGCTTCTACTACTCTCCACAGCTTTACGTAGTTAAAGATGACAAGCAATACGAAGATGATTACGGCTACCAGTTAGCGATGTTAACATCTTGGGCTGCAGGCCCTTACTCAATGCGTCTTGAAGCAACATACACTGACGCTGGTGAAGATGGTAACTGGTTCGCATACCGTCCAACTCAAGGTTACGGCCAATCAAATGGTGCTTACGAGATTTGGTGGAACAACCGTTCTGACTTCAACCACGATGGCGAATTTGCAGGTTTCGCATCTGTATCTCGTGACTTCTCTGACATCGGTGCTACTGGTCTAAACGCTGGTATTAGTGGCGCATTCGGTTTAGGTGCTGAAGTTGCTGATTACAAAGAGCTTAAAGAATACGCTGCAAGTGTATTTGCAAGCTACGCAATCCAGGGTGGTGCGCTTAAGGGTGCTAACCTAGGTATGCACTACACCAAATACTACAATGATTCAGATGCTCCTAACTGGACTGGTTACACTAACGCATTCCAAGACGAGTCAGATATTAAAGTTACTCTAACGATTCCTTTCTCTGTAAAGTAATTCGTAACTAAAATTAGTTAAATTAGAAGCTAGCACCTAAAGGTGCTAGCTTTTCTTTTTTTTAAGAATAAAGAAAAATTGTCACTTTAGAAGACGATAAGACATTTTCCCATTTCTATAATTAATGTGATTTAACTCACGTATGGGGAAAATAATGAAAATATTTGTAATTATTTCGTTTTTTACTTTATCAGTTTTCTCGTCGTTAGCTCATGCTAGTGGAGGCGGCAGTGCTGGTGCAAATGGTGGTAATGGTGCACAAAGTGTTCCGATTTATCGTTGTGTTTATACCGATCGCAATGTTACCAACAGCAAGATGTATTTGTACCGCAATACTTCTGTGATAGTAATGGTGGAAAAACTATCCTGTAGATTTAGCTATGGCATAAGTCGTGAGTGAGTTATGCCATTTTTATTTGAATATTGTAGATTTACCCCACAGTGCTAAAATACCTCCCATTAGATAGAACACAGTAGTCCTTACTGTGTAGCTCTTCATTCATAAGGTAATTTCAATGACGGTTAAAACTCGTTTTGCACCAAGCCCAACTGGCTTTTTGCATGTAGGTGGTGCTCGTACTGCACTGTACTCATGGCTGTACGCTAAACACATGGGCGGTGAGTTTGTACTACGTATCGAAGATACGGATTTAGAGCGTTCAACTCAGGAAGCTATTGATGCCATTATGGAAGGTATGGAATGGCTAGAGTTAAACTGGGATGAAGGTCCTTACTACCAAACAAAACGTTTTGATCGTTACAATGAAGTAGTTGATCAACTACTAGCAGAAGATAAAGCGTATAAGTGTTACTGCCCTAAAGAGCTACTTGACGAGATCCGTGAAGAGCAAATGGCGGCAGGTGTTAAACCTCGTTATGATGCAAACCACCCGAAAGTAGTTGCGGCCAACGCTGCGGCTACAGAAGATTCTCCGTTCTGTATTCGTTTCCGTAACCCGAAAGAAGGTACGGTTGTATTTGACGATAAAATCCGTGGTCGTATCGAAATTGCTAACAGTGAGCTTGATGATCTGATCATCCGCCGCACTGATGGTAGCCCAACATACAACTTCTGTGTTGTTATCGATGACTGGGATATGGGTATTACTCAAGTTGTTCGTGGTGAAGATCACATCAACAACACACCTCGCCAGATCAATATTTATGAAGCATTAGGTGCGCCAGTTCCTGAGTTTGCACACTGTGCAATGATCCTTGGTGATGACGGTGCTAAATTATCTAAGCGTCATGGTGCTGTAAGCGTAATGCAATACCGTGATGAAGGTTACCTACCTCAAGCGCTACTAAACTACTTAGTTCGTTTAGGTTGGTCTCACGGTGACCAAGAGATCTTTTCACTACAAGAGATGATCGATCTATTTAGCCTAGAGTCAGTAAGTAAGTCTGCATCAGCATTCAATACTGACAAGCTATTATGGTTAAACAACCATTATATTAAAACAGCAGAGCCTGAGTACGTTGCAAAATACCTGCAATGGCACCTAGATCAAAAAGAAATTTCACTTGAAAATGGCCCTGCGATTGCAGAAGTTATTAAGCTTGTAGGTGAGCGTTGTAATACGCTGATCGAACTTGCTGAGCAATCTCGTTATTTCTACCAAGACTTCAACGAGTTTGAAGCTGGTGCTGCGAAGAAACACCTACGCCCTGTAGCAAAAGAAGCGCTAGAGCTTGCACTAGCTAAAGTTGAAGCTCTTGATGAGTGGACAACTGAAAATCTACACGGTGTGATTGAACAAGTTTGTGAAGAGCTTGAGCTAGGTATGGGTAAGGTGGGTATGCCACTACGTGTTGCTGTAACAGGTCAAGGTCAATCACCTTCGGTTGATGCAGTAATGCAGCTTATTGGTAAAGAGCGCGTTGTAGCTCGCATCAAGATGGCACTTGCATACATTGCAGAGCGTGAAGCAAACGCATAAGTTTGTTGTGCTTAAACGAAAAACGGAGCATTGATGCTCCGTTTTTTATATCTAGTATTTAGAATCTTGCATTCACAATAGGGAAAACAGGAAGATCTTTGCTGACGAAAGTACCGGAACGGTCGTAGTTAATTAAACCTATTTGAATACCTTTATTAATATGAACGGTAGCATTCATAAAGCCAAATTGAAGACCATTCAAGCTTCCTGCATAGTTAAACAGCCCAAATTGACCACCAGTGAAATTATTTGCGGTGTAGTTTATCAAACCAAAATCAGCCCCTTTTGCTGTACCCTCATTAAGGTTAGCAAGACCAAATTCAACCCCTTTCATGCTATTACGCGTTCGGTTTGCACCATAAAACATACCAAGGTTAAGACCTGTAAAGTTATCAATATCAGATAGCCCTAATAGTGAGATGTTTAAACCTTTTACGTTGTGGCTTCGACCATAAAGAGCACTTAAACGAACCCCAGATACATCACCAGCTGGTAAATTCAGACCAGGAACTGACACTTGAACTGGCGTTGCTGCATATGCAGAAGACGCGCAAACAATAGTGGTGAGGAGAAGAGAGGTTAGTGGGAACTTCATGTAAATAATCCTTAATGTTAGTGCTTCTATTAAGGTTATTTAACCGTACATGCTTATTATTGGTGTCAATGATAGGTGAATAAATAATATTTAATATTAATATATGAAGCTTGTGATACGGCAATTATGTTGAGCTAATTCACAAAGCGAGTAATAACTAATTTGAGATATTGACACTAATAGGACGAGATTTTATTGTAACTGCGTTTGGGGCTATAGCTCAGCTGGGAGAGCGCTTCGCTGGCAGCGAAGAGGTCAGCGGTTCGATCCCGCTTAGCTCCACCAAATTCTTAAACCTTGCGTAAGCGAGGTTTTTTTATACCTGTTATTTGATAAAGAAAAGCCTCGCATTACGTTTCTTTTATGCTGAAAGAAATTGGTGCGAGGCTTCTTTGTTTACGCGAGTGAATTAGAATCGTGCGTTAACAATAGGGAATACAGGTAAGCTCTTGCTTACGAAAGTACCAGATTTGTCGTAGTTAATTAGACCAATCTGAATACCTTTATTGATATGATCGGTTGCGTTTACTAAACCAAACTGAAGGCCATTTAGTGAGCCTGCGTAGTTAAACGTACCAAATTGTGCGCCAGTGAAGTTACCAGCAGTGTAGTTTACAGCACCAAAGTCAGCACCTTTCGCATTACCATCGTTCCAGTTAGCTAGACCGAATTCAAGACCTGTCATCATTGAGCGAGTACGGTTTACACCGAATGCAAGACCAAAGTTTAAACCCTTAAACGTATCGATATCAGAAAGACCTAATAGAGAAAAGTTCACACCTGTTACAGAACTAGTGTGACCGTATAAAACGTTTAAACGAGCGCCAGTGACGTTACCTGAAGGTAAATTAACGCCAGGTACAGAAAGCTGAACTGGAGTATTAGCCATTGCTGCAGCAGGGGCAAGAAGAGCAGCAGAAACAATAATCGATGCTAATTTCATTTTCATAAAAAAGTCCTAAGCAAATACACAACATGAGAGTTATGAAGTGATTGCAGTATATACACAAAACAATAAAAAACAATGTTCAAATGTTGTAAGTTAATGTTTCAAAAAGAGCTTGTCAGATTTATATTACTCTGATTTAAAACAGGAAAATATCGAGTTCTGTAAGAAGTAAGTGAGTTTTTGTAATGGCAATAAATGTAATTAACAGCAGCTATTGATAGTGTGAATATGGCGTTAATCTAGAGAATGAAATATTCAAAGGATGATAAATAAGAAGCAGAAATAGTGACTTTAGAAATGAAAAAAGCCAACCTTTCGGCCTGTCTCTTGATCACAAGTCATTGTGTTCAAGAGACTTAGCTAGTTCATATCCTTCAAGGATGGTTTGTAACCTAAACCATCCTTGCCATAATGTCTTTACAGAAGCGCGACCCGTCCGCTTGGTATCTTTCCAACCACCTAACCGTGCAATACTTTTGTAAGCCCACGATATATTTGGTGCTTCTTTGGGCAGCTTTTTCTTCTCCAATTTTAACCACATAAGCTTCCACGCTTTACCTTTTAACACCCGTTCACAACAGCTACTAGATAACTCTTTAGATTCGTTCATAAATCTTAACTGGAGTAAACGAGTAGCAATAAATGCCAAAATAACACTGAGCCTTTCTAAGTTATCTTTACTTTGCATTCTCAGTTGTTCAACTTGCGTGCCTTCACTTTTCCAAACCTTGTGAAAATCTTCTATCAGCCAACGACGCTCATAATAACTGACGATGTTAAGTGCTTCCTCTTTGTTCGTTACAGGCTCTGATGTCAGTAAATGCCATGCGAGCTTGTCGTCACTCTCACCTTGCTCTATACATCCAACATAGTAGAGAGAGATATTATCGAACTCTTTTTTATTAGCGGGAGACTTAAGTGTCACGGGAGCATATTTGATGTCTAGATGAGCCGTGCGGGACTTACGACCGCCTTTTTGCGGTATTTTTAGCTCTTTGCTTCCTGCTGATAACAACTTGGAAGCGTAGTCATAAAGACGATTATCATGCTCCTCGATACAGCGACTTTGCATTGAGCGAACGATAAATCGTTGTTGTTGCTCGTGCTTGTAAGTGAGGTACTCGAATAAATCGGCTTCTCTATCACATACAGAAATAACCTCTGACATTTTCTCGCCTAGTCGCTCTGCAACATGGCGAGATGCTTGTTCCCATTTATAACTTTCTTTTTCTTTGTATGGTCGAGTTGCATGCTGGTGTCTTTGACCACGTTTTTCAATATCTCGGGTCCAGCGTTGTTGTTCGATTAAACCAACTACAGTGTGAGTTTCGGGAGCAAAAAGCAACGTTGAATGAACGAACATTGCTCGGTGTCGATTACCTTGATTGGAATGCCCGAGTGTATCTTGTATGCTGTGATGTGAGTAACTTAGAGAAGTGGTATCTTCCAATGCAAGCAGTGTTTGTTGTTCAAAAGCTTCTTGTGCTGTGACATAGAATCCAGCTTCTGCAATATCTTCTGCTTTGATTTGGTCATTACGAATAAAGCGATAAGCCCCTTCCATATCGGCTGGGGAGATGATGAGTTTTGAGATAGGGATACCAGGTTGTTCAGCCAGAGAGGTAGCTAGAGCAACGAGTCTTTGAGTGCGTCTTGGGTCATTAAGATCGGCTTGACCGAATTGTTTTTGAGCCCAAAGAGTTGGTTCTATATAGGTCATCATAATCATCCTTATCATTGCTTAGATGATCAGATCATGAAACATAAAATTAGTTCAAAAAAATCCCCAAGCATTGGCTTAGGGATTTGTGTATAAGAGACAGACCTTTCGGCTGGCTTTTCATAATATGGCGCTCCCTACTGGAGTCGAACCAGTGGCCTTCCCCTTAGGAGTCGAATTAAAGCGATATTTCATTTCATTTTATTTAATTTCAATCTGTTTAATAGTCATTAAAAATCATAATCTTACGTTGATAATCGTGTTTTATAGTATTACTTTGTTTTGCATACTATTACACGCTAACTACACCTATTACGTCACTAACTGCACAGGTTACTGCACCTAGTTATACGAAGTTAGCGTTATATTTTATGTGAGGTTGTAATGCTGACTGCTACAAAAATTAAAGGGTTTAAAACAAACAAGTCTTTTGACTACCTGTGGGATAAGACAAATCAACGTGGATGTGGTCGTTTAGGCGTTCGTTGTTATTCGTCTGGTTCAAAAGTGTTTGTTTTCCGTTTTTTCGTAAATGGTCAACGTTACTTCATCCAACTGGGCGCATTTCCACAAATGGCATTAGATACAGCCCGTACGCTAGCTCAAAGCTATGGTGGGATGTTGAAAGAAGGACTCAATCCAAAGGAAGAGTTAGAAAAAGAACGTGAAGCAAAAGAGCAAGCAGAGAAAGAAGTTGAGCGATTAAAGAATTTAGAAAATAAGCTTGGTAGTTTAGAGCAGTTAGTTGATAGCTATACTAAACAAATGGTGTTAGACGGCAAACGAACAAGTGAGCGGGTAAAAAAGGCTATTCAAACAGATGTTTATCCAGTAATTCCACCAGCAACCAAAGCTAAAGATATTACACCTCATGATATCAAATTGGTTTTAGCTAAAATGATACAGCGTGGTGCAAGCTCTCAAAGTAACAAGGTTCGTTCGTACTTACATGCCGCATTTAATCATGCATTAAAGCATGATAATGATCCTGCCAATATGTGCATCGAAACATTATTTAATGTGACATTTAATCCAGTAACTCCCGTTCCTAAACAATCACATGCTGATAGAGTTGGTGAGCATTGGCTTAAATGGGATGAATTACGTTTATTATTGAGTTCTGAATCAGCACAGTATTTTGATGAGGACATTCACATTCTTATCAAGCTTTGTGTGTATTTAGGCGGTCAACGTCCTTATGAAGTGATGGCTACTCGTTGGAATTGCGTTGATTTTGATAATGCATCATTTGAAATTGCGAGTGACGTGTCTAAAAACTATAAAGCCAACTTAATACCATTAACGGATACAGCTTATTCACTGTTACGTCGATTGAAAGAGATCAGCGGTGATAGTGTTTATCTTTTCCCTAGAGATAGTGCTTCAGGACATTTAGACCCAAATTATCTTTCCAGAAAAATCCGTAAGTTTTGTATGGACACTGAGTTTAATAAGTTTGTGCCAAGGGATTTACGTCGCACTGTGAAGACACTAGCAGGGGAGCTTGGCATATCAAAAGAGATAAGAGATCGCATTCAAAACCACTCAATGAATGATGTTAGCTCTAAACACTATGACCGTTATGATTACTTTAAAGAGAAGCGTGTTGCTCTTGAGCGTTGGGAAGCGAAATTAAATGAGAATGAGGTCAGTAACGTTATTTCTCTGTTTGGTTGATTGTTACTTAGGTCACTTTTGTTGATGTAAATAAAAAGCCAGACGATAAGTCATAAAGACAAATGGTCTGGCTTTACCCACCCCTATCCCATATTACTAAGGATTGTTTCGGTTACTTGGCTCACCGTTTTCACCTAGCCAGTGGCAAATCACTTAGTACCAGAAATGCCATAACACGACCAAGTACCATTTAGGTGACTTGGTGGTGCAGCTCATGCTTTAGCATTTAAGTAAAGTTGCGTATCCAACTTTGTGTAGGAGATAAGTTCTCCTCGAACTGTTTGAATTCTTGATTATCACCCAATTAATTCAAAGGTCAATAATATCGTTAGAGCAATAACCACGTTTAAGTAATAGCTGTCTGACAATGAACTTTAATGGAATGGTATCGTGATGTACTAATTTATCGATGTACTCTTCCGAATTGCGGTATGTAGATTCGATTGAATCGATCTTATCAATCAGTTGTTGTGGCTCTAAATTTTTAATCGTTTCGACTAACAGCCAGTTCGCTTCTTGAACACTATGCGAATTTTTCTTATTTAATAAATCACGAAAATTTGAACCATCATTATTGAGACCAACTTTCTTTTGTTTTATAAGATGAAATTTATTACCTGAGTTGACAATTATAATTCTAAATAAGCCTGTTTTTTGCATTGGCTGTGGATTGTATCTTCTGTAATTTAGTGTGTGAGTTAAGACAATTTCACCTTCTATTTTGTGATACGTAAATTCATGCTGATTTTCACTTTCACTATAAAAAAGATGTTCCATTTTACGTTTAAGTAAATGCTCAAATTCATTAATGAAAAACTGTACTTGCCGTTCTGTTGCCAGTGCTTTTCCATTACGCCACTTAGAAACTTGCCCCTCAGATGAGAATCCTGCCTTTTCTGCTATATCTTTATTTGTATAACCATTTTCGATAGCCAGTCTGATTAATTGCTTTGTGTAGCGGTACTTTTTTTGGGGCTTTTCTTTTTGTTCTGTCATTGTCTTACTAATCATTGAAAATGGCTGGTGGATTGATGCCACCAGCAAAGTGCTTAATCACCTAAATAATCATCATTGTTTGGGTTATGAGCGTCAGCCCAATCATCCATATCAGCATCATTATTTGGGTTGTTGATATCTGACCAAAGATCCAATTCATCTTGTGACATATCAGAAGAATCTAGCATACCGTACTCCTTATTTTTTGCCTTGGAAACGTGAATTATTGGGATTTAGCTGATTGCTACGGTTATCTAATACTTTTTGATATGAGCTGTTCGTTCCTGATGTGCCTTTGTTGCTGTTACTTTGATTTGCTTTGTGATTATTATTTGCCATGGTTTGTTACCTAATTGATTTCTTGGCGGTAACTTTATGACTTTCAAAGATAAATGTTCAGTGATGATGTGGTGATAAATCAGTGATATTTAGTGATTATCAGTGATACGTAATCAACTAGCTGAAAAATGAACAATAAAAAAGGCTATAGGTAAGTGCCTATAGCCTCAAATATTATGATGTTCGGGTTTATTACTACCCCTTCAACATATCAAACACGACACGGGCAAAGCCTTTCGCCAGTTCTGGGTTTGATAGGTACTGCATCATCATTTCTTGTTGTGCTTCATTGCTATCCATTACCGCATCATCAATTGCTTGAGGGAAGTCACCAAGCATGGCTTGTTCACGGGTATTGTTAGCAATCTGCGTCATCACAGCTTCGTTTTCAGATAACTTATCACGCACCGTAAAGGCATAGTTGATCATATCCTTATCGGTGAGGTTATCAGTAACGAAAAGCTCGTTTAAACGCTCTAGGATGCGAGATAAGAAGTCTTCTTTCTTATCCTTAGGCTTAGCTGTACCTACATCAGTTGTTGGCTCTAGCTTGTAATCCTCGGCATCTTCTTTGAGTTTGATGTCTTGTTCACGGATCTTTGATAAGCGGTAGTGGCTCATTTCCACGTTGCTTAAATCAATCTCATCTTCTTGCACGTTTTGCTCATGCAGTAGGGGACGTAGATAACGGGCGAACAGGCTCAGTTTCTCTAGCTCTTTATCTTCATAATCAACAATCTGTGACATGAACTCAAAGAAGCGTACAAAGCTACCCAAGTCTTTCTTGAAGATCTCTAGGCGGTCTTTTTCCTGCTTACACTCTTTGAAGGCATTCTCAGCGTTAGCAATCAGTACTGCATCTTTGGTTTTCTTGGTGCGCTCGAACATCTCTTTAGATTGAATGTATGCTTCAATCGCTGATTTATAACGATGCTGCCAACGTTCAACGGCTGGTTTACAGATGTTACTGACTGCTGCATTAGATTTTTTCTTGGTCAGGAAGGCAACACAGAATTGCTCGACTTCATTCCATAAGAAAATACCGCTTGAGCGTAGCTTCTCAAACAAATCAAACACAAGATTAGGGTTGGTAACATCCACCAGCTCAGCGGTTTGATAGTAAGGCTGGAACGCATTTAAGATGTCGTCAGGCTCATTGAAGAAATCTAAAACGAATGTGCCGCATTCGGCTTTACCTGCATAGGTACGGTTCAAACGAGATAAGGTCTGAACACATTCCACACCACCTAACGGTTTATCGACGTACATGGCACAAAGTTTTGGTTGGTCAAAGCCCGTTTGGAACTTGTTCGCCACCAGCATCACTTGGTAATCATCACTATCAAACGCTTTACGCATATCCCGTTTTTTTAAGTTCGGGTTCATGTTGTTCTCAGTGAATTTCTGATTGAGTAATGCAACGCTGTCTGGATCGTTTTCGTTAAATTCCACTTCACCAGAGAATGCCACCATTGCTGCAATACGCTGATAACCATGCTCGGTAATGTATTTATCAAATGCCAGTTTATAGCGTACCGCTTCTTTACGAGAGCTCGTCACCACCATGGCTTTTGCCTGACCACCTAATAAGTGCATCACATGGTTTTTGTAATGCTCAACAATCACTTTTACTTTCTGTGAAATGTTGTAATCGTGCAAGCGTACCCACTGGTTAAGCTTGGTTTTGGCTTTCTTGCTGTCTACCTCTTTATCTGCGGCTTCCATCTTCTGAACCAGCTTATATGCCACTTGATAGCTGGTGTAGTTCTTGAGTACGTCTAAGATAAAGCCTTCTTCGATTGCCTGACGCATAGAATACACATGGTAGGCGTGTGGCTTGTTGGTTTTCGACGCTGGTTCATCAGGATTTGGCAAGCGACCAAACAACTCTAAGGTTTTCGCTTTAGGTGTTGCAGTGAACGCATAGTAATTAAGATTATTACTGTTCTTACGTGCCGCCATAGTTGCATCAAGAATATCTTCTGACGATAACATCACATCATCATCGGCTTCTTCGGTCATCAACACTTCTTTAAGCTGACGAGCGGTAGAGCCGCTTTGTGATGAGTGGGCTTCATCGGCAATCACCGCATACTTACGCTGCTTTAAGCTCACGCTGTTTTCAATCGCACGCAGTACATACGGGAAGGTTTGAATCGTCACAATGATAATAGGTTGTGAGTTCTCTAGCGCAGCCGCCAGCTTTTCAGATTTAGAGCCGTCACCTTCTTTGTTGTTGATGCGTCCTACCACACCATCAGCATGTTCAAACTGATAGATAGTATCTTGAAGCTGATCATCTAATACTGTGCGGTCTGTTACCACAATTACTGAATGGAACTGCTTTTCACCTTGATCATCATAAAGGGTAGAGAGTTGGTGGGCTGTCCATGCAATGGAGTTTGATTTCCCCGAACCCGCACTGTGCTGAATGAGGTATTTATTACCTGTACCTTCAGCAATGGCTGCACCGATAAGTTTACGCACCACATCCCACTGATGGTAACGAGGGAAGATCAGGGTTTCTTTCTTGTACTTGCGTCCTTCCCAATCTTCTTTTTCTTCAATTTGCAAGTGAATGAAACTACCTAAGATTTTTAGTAAGTTCTCAGGCAGTAATACTTCATTCCACAGGTAATCAGTAGCGTAGCGGTTTTCATCTTCAGGTACATCGTTACCTTTACCACCTTCTTTTGTACCTTTGTTAAACGGCAGGAAGAAGGTGTCATCACCAGCGAGCTTGGTTGCCATGAAGACTTCGTATTGGCTGACAGCAAAGTGTACCAATGCACCACGTTTGAAGGTCAGTAATGGCTCTGGCTTTTTGGTTTCAGGATCTTTAGGTAAACGAGTTTGCTTGTATTGCTTAATGGCGTTGTGTACCGCTTGTTTGAACTCAGATTTCAGCTCAAGGGTTGAGACAGGTAAGCCATTGACAAACAGCACCAAATCAATGCGCCACGCTTTAGCTTTTTTGCCCGTTAGGGCTAGGTGATCGGCAGTAGCATAAGGGCTATAAACTAACTCTGGCACAATACGGCAGATGTTTTGCTCATAACGAGCCAGTGTTTCAGGGTTGAGGTTGTGCTCTGGCTTAAACTGACACAGTGAGAAACGGGCATTACGAATCTTCAAGCCATGACGAAGCACGCCTAATGTGCCGTAAGTGCGAGAAACTGCATCGGTGGCGTTGTTATCGGCTTTTTTCAGTTGTGCCACCAGCGCATCAAGGAAGTGACGCTCGGTGTCATTGGGGTACACTTTGGCAAACTTTTCCCATTCTTTGGGTTGGGTGGTTTGCACAAAGTGAAGTGTATCTTCGCAATATAATGCACGCTCACGATCATAACGGTCAGGTTTACCAAGTTTCCAACCGTTAGCGACCATTTGAGCTATCATCTCATCCTGAAAAATACGTTCTTGAGTGGTGTCATTAGTCATTTAATTTCCAAACCTGACAGAGTTTTTCTAATAATATTTGTTGTCGAGTCTCGATAATATCGGGAGTCCATGTTTCATAGCTCAATACTTGATTGGTGAGAACGAAAGGCGTTGATGAACCATGCTGTAAAAAGTAAGCATTTTTCTTTTTCTCAAAATCGTAATTACTGGCTGCTGAATTTTTGTTGCGAGATAACAGTACAAGATTACCTAAACGGTGAACCCATTGCTGGTGGGTTTCATTCATTGGACACCATGAGCGCCATTCTGATTGATCTGCAATTTTTTGCGGCATAACGTGCTCTACACTGATTTTTGGTAGGTCATAACTGGCTGTACCATCCGATAGTTCAGCGTCTAAGCGCAGTAATACCATCGAGCGAATACGAGACGACAGGTATAAATCACCGTCTAATTGTTTTCGAGCATCGGATTTATCTTTGTCTGTAAGTTGTAATGCGGATTGTTCAAACTCTGAGCCTAAATCAATGGCATCAAGGATCGCTTTATAACGAATTAAGCGATGGTTGACAGCAATACGGTTAATCATTTGTACCGAAGCAACGCATTCTAATTGTTTTAAGAACTCAGCTAATCGTTTTCCGTCTTGACGGTATTTCGCAATGTAATAAATGGCAACGGGCATCCAGTCATTATTGTCAATGCTACTAAGCCATTTTAGGGAATGGTTAATTTGCTGGCTGTATTCGGGATGTGAAAAACTGCGAGATAAAATATCACTAAAAGCATCACTGTAAGGCGTGAGTTTTTCATCAATAAATTGTTCTGGTTTCTCGTTGGGTTTGATATGAGTTTTAAAATCAGCAACTAAATTAGAACGGGATTTTGTGCGCATTTCAATCATACGAATATGAGCAAACAGAGCATTAAAGGCATTGCGTCCTAAGTCTTCTTCTATGTCTTCCCACTTTTTGGTGTAGATTTCTTGTTTGTCATTCGTTGGCGTGATCTCACTGGTAATCAGTGACTTTAAAATGTCAGTAGCACTGAGATCTAACCCTCTATCATTCATAACCGAAAAAATACGATATGCAGAGTCCACATCCAATGTTTTCACGACAACTAAAAAACATTTAACTAATAATAACTGACAAAGGCGTTTTAACGTCTCTGGTGATTCGTTCTCAAGACGCTGTTTGATAGCTAATGCGTTTCTTCGCATGTTCTTTTGACTGTCGTTAAGTATCTCTTGATAGGCTTGTAGATCATTTAATTGGTCTGCTTGCTGAATGTATTGATTAAAGAAAGCTTGATCACGAGAGCGTGTTTTTAAACGAGGCTTATCTTCAGTCATTAATATAGGATCACCCTTTTGAAAAATGGCATTTTCAAGCGCACTTTTTAATTCTGGTGATACTAAAGAACGTAAGACTGAAAATACAATGGTGAGTGTTGTGATACGTTGTTGACCATCAACAATTTGTGACAGTACGCCATTGGGTTTAATTAATACAATACTGCCGAGAAAATAGGGATTAGCGTGCTGTATCTCTTGTGGTTGTTCTTCTAAGAATTGCAGTAAGTCGTCCACCAGCGTAACGGCTTGTTCTACTTCCCATGAGTAAGGGCGTTGGTATCGTGGTATTTCAAAAGAATAGCTATCGCAAAATATTTCTTTGAGTGGGTATTCGTTTGCTTCTAGCGTTTTTGTGGTCATGTGATTTCCCTTTGTCTGCTGCTCAGTTGATTGGGCTTCAATCAGTCGAACTGCCAATCCTATTGTTTAATTCTTAATCATATTACATTGCCCTTTACAGTGACTGTGAAGGGCAATCTGTACTAGAGGTTTCTTAGACGCTGACTTCCTGCTGTACCTCTGTGGTGTTACTGCTGGTGGTTGGTGCTACCCAGTGGCGAACGTCAATCTTGCCTGTTACAGCTGCTGAAATAAGAGCGGTGCGGCGTTCTTGCATTAGTTGGATAGCTTGTTGTGCTTGTTCTTCTAATGTATTGAACGTAACTGTAATTGACTTGATATGCTCTATGATCGAGTTAATTTCATTTAGTGGTGGTAAGGTAAATTTAAGTTTTGCAATCTGCTCAAAATTCAACCCCTCTCTGTTTCCACCTGTTTGAAACGCATCTATTTGTTCTTTAATTGAATTTGATTTCATAACGAATGAGATAAATTCACGAATAGATGTAGGTAATCGCAAAATACACACGTGTTGGTTAACGTTAGCGTCAGGGAAATTAGTAGGAACTAGACAACTTCTGCCTATAGAACCTCCCGTTATATTCAATAGTACATCACCATCTTGGACACTTGTTCCAGCCATTTCATGGTGAATTGATTCATTAATATAAACGGACTCTGACTTTGCTATTCGTAGTCCATCATCGTAGACATTCTGACTTCTAAGAAATAGAACCCCAGAGTCTTGATAAATTTCAGCTCCACCTTTTGGTGTTTTACCACTACCAATTTTTGTCGCATGGAAACCTAAACGAGATACACCCCAATGCTCAGGCACTTCACCCAACCACTCAACACCCGAATCTTTCATTGGTGCGTCAGGGTTTAGCCCTTTTGTGACCGCATTGCTAATCACCGCTTGGCGTTTTTCTTTAAGCAGTTCGATAAGTTGCTGCTGCTTTTCGATAAGCGTGTCGATTTTAGCTGTTTCGTGATCGAGAAAGGCTGCAATAGAAATACTTTCTTGTATACGAGGCAAAGGACATTGAATGCTTCCCAAATGTTCTAAATTAAGCCCATCTCGTAAGTCACCACCAGCCATATTACGAATATTTTGATAATTTGACTTGAGCCACCAAAATAAATAACGAGCGTACTCCAACTGATTCGGAACAATAGCAGCCATAGATTGGTTACAAGTAGAATCTATGCCTAGTTGGGCTACCATTCCTTTAGTCTTCCCCTGTCCTGCAAGGGCGACTACTAGTGAATCTTTTGGTATCCACTTAGCACTGCTATTTTTATAGGCTTGATCTGTAATGTATGTGGATGGTTTTATAATTAATCTTTGATTAACAGAGCCAGAGTTAAGCCAAGGTACAGTACCATTTTCCCAAAAGCTTAAATTGGTTTTAGATGGAGTACCACCAGCATAGATAGTTGAAATCCAGCGAAGACTAACTGATTCCCAATGAGTTGGTAAAACGTCACTCCATTCGATAGATGACTCTTTATAAGTTTCATATGAATGATATGTATTCATTACGAACGTACCTCTTGCAGTAGGCTCATAATCTCATCGCTGACCAGTGCCAAATCTTCATCAATCGCTTCGAGCGCACGAGGTGGTTGATACACGTAAAAATGGCGGTTAAACGGAATTTCATAACCCACAATGCCAATATCACCATCTTTTTCATCACGCTTATCGGCGTTGATCCACGCATCGCTAACGTGTGGCAATACTTCACGCTTCACGTAGCTCTCAATCAACTCTGTGGTGGTGACGTTTGAGTCTAACTGCACGTTTTCGTTATCACGTAGGTCGCCATCTTGTTGGAACTCAACCACTTTACCGTTGTAGTTAAATGATCCGTATAGTGGCTGTGCCGTTTCTTTTAGTACTTTCTTAACTACAGGCTCGGCGTCTGGATTCTTGAACGTTACGGCATCAAAGAATTGCTTCTTCTCTTTGGCATCAAATTTAATACCCGTCGCTTTGAATGCGCCTTTCATGGTGATGTCGAATTGGTTGAAATCGTTGCTTACTACATCTCGACCACCAGCCATCTTTTCACCAACAGACATAGCAGATACTGCGGTTTGTAGTTGTTGAGCTTTATCCATTAGCGAGCGTTGGAATAACCATAACTTGCTGTCTAACAGGTCTTTGATTTGTTTTTCTTTCAGTTCGCTAAACTCAGCTTTGATAAGAGCACGTACTTCAGTTTCAACTTCCGCAAGGTAGCCATAATTGTCTTCGTTCCACGCTGTGCCAAACTCGTTATATAAACGCTCCATCGGCGCATTGAGTGGCTTTGGTGCAAAGCGTAGGCTTTCAATCGCTGCATCGGTGATTTGTGCCGATAGACGCAATGGACGTTCAATGGTTAAGCGGCGGTAACCAAAGTCAGTGCTGTTGAAAATCTTACTGGCGAATGTCTTTGGTGCTTCTGTTTTGCTGATGGACGATTGACGACCACGGTTGGATTTTTGCTCAGCAGGCTTATCAAGCTCACGGGCATCAACCACTTCAAAGTTACCAAAAGTACGGGTGATGAGTTTGATGTCGTCTTCGCTCATTAGGTTACGTTTAGAGCCTAACGATTTACGCATCTTGCCACACAGGTTAGAGCCATCAATCAGTTGAACTTTGTCTTTTCGCTCAGACGTTTTCTTGTTGGACAGTACCCACACATAGGTCGCAATGCCCGTGTTGTAAAACATATCGGTCGGTAGGGCGATGATGCCTTCTAATAAATCGGCTTCAAGGATGTAACGACGGATCTCACTTTCACCGCTACCTGCACCGCCTGTAAACAGTGGAGAGCCATTTAGGATTATACCGATACGACCGCCATCATTTACGCTGCCATCAACGTTATGAGTGTCACGCATCTTGCTGATAAGGTGCATCAAGAACAGTAATGAGCCATCAGATACACGGGGTAAACCTGCACCAAAGCGACCATCAAAACCTTTTAGAGTATGTTCGTCTTTGATTTCACCTTCGATTTTCTTCCAATCGACACCAAACGGTGGGTTAGACAGCATGTAATCGAATTGATCGGCAGGCAGTTGGTCGTTCGATAGGGTGTTACCTAGCTTGATACGGCTAACGTCTTGCCCTTTGATGAGCATATCGGCTTTACAGATAGCGTAAGACTCTGGGTTTAACTCCTGACCAAAGGCACGCATCACCGCTTTAGGGTTTAATTCGTGAACGTATTCCATACCTGATGATAAGAAACCGCCTGTACCTGCTGTTGGATCGTAGATAGTACGAATGATGCCGTCTTGGGTAAGGGCTTCATCGTCTTCCATGAATACCAGCGATGTGGTTAAGCGAACGATGTCACGAGGGGTAAAGTGCTCACCTGCGGTTTCATTTGAGCTCTCTGCAAAGCGACGGATTAATTCTTCAAACACTAAGCCCATTTCATGATTAGATACTTTGCTTGGGCTAAGGTCTGTTGTTGCGAATTTCTTCACCACTTTAAACAGTAAGTTTGCATCATCCAATAAACCAACAAATTCATCAAACTTGAAGTGTTCAAAGATTTCACGGGCATCGGTAGAGAAACACTGAATGTAGTTTTCTAGGTTATCTTTAATGTCACTTTGACCCATCTTGCCTAGGTTCATCGGTGAGGTATTGAAGAACGACAAGCCATTGGTCGCACGTAGGATCATTTTTTCCTGTGCTTCTTCTGGTAGGTTCATTGCTTTCACTTTGTCAGCTTGAGCAACAACAGCATCTTTGCTTTCTTCCAGTACACACTCAAGGCGACGTAACAGGGTGAATGGCAGAATTACACGACCGTATTGGGATTGTTTGAAATCACCGCGAAGTAGGTCTGCTACAGACCAAATGAAGGCAGCGGTTTGGGTAAAATTAGAATTAGGCATGAGAAAATCTTCATCAAAGTGACAAGAATAGAATTGTGCGCATTGTAGCAGAAGGTTACATGGTGAACATCCACCAGCATCTCGAATTGGACGGTTGGCTGGTGGACGAATAATTATTGGTTGGTATCGAAGAATGTGCCTTTTAATGGGTTATGTTTGTTAAGCCAATTATCAAGGTATTCTCGTTGAGGTTTACTTAACTCACTGCTGTAGCTATTGGGTGTTAGCTGTGGCAGATAAACAGTAAAGCTAAGGTGTACGCTGTGTTGTTCTTGGTAATAACGGTCTAGGGCGACTTGTAGCATCAATAACTCATTGGCTGATGTTAATTCCATGATTTGATACTTGAGCATTTCAAGCGGTATACGGTCTATATCAATTAAATGAAATACCTGTTGCCAGTTGATAGGCTGGGTTGTCATTAGTGTGTATAGCCGTTCAAAGCATCTGTACGCTCGCTGTTGGTAGTGCATGGGGATAGACTCACCAAAGTACCAACTAGGGAACTGTTTTAACGCATTAAGGCGAGATGCCATCTTTCCTTGTTCTGTTTTCGCACCTGTTGAATTACCGCCATGCAGTTTGCATCTTCCATTACGTTTATTGCCTCTACGCTTACAAGGCTCACCACTACGGGTTTTCGCACCACACAAAGGTAATGATTCAAGGTTAAACCGTGTGTTCATTGTTAGCTCCTATAAGTGCGAATGATGCTGGTGGGCTAATTGCGCACTTATCGGTTCGGTTCATGGGGTTTGTTTTGTAGGATTACTTTGGGGCAAGGGCGTATTATTTATGATGCCTAGTATGAAACCTCTTTGTTTTAGGTTCTCTTAATGTTTTTGAATAGCGTTTGGCATAGTAGCTAAGGCGTAAAATAACGGTTTGTATTGATACGTGATCTTTGCGGTACATCGAATACAGTCCATTTTTTACATAATGTATTGTTCCAATCTTTTGTATGTTTTGGCATAAATCTATAGCAAGATTTACAGCATACCAACTATTTAAACACATCCTCGCACTAATAAATAATGCGATATGATAATGTTGTTTATCTGATTTAGCTTGCTCTCTTACCCATATATATCCAATGTGCGTCTTATATTTGCGTTCTAATCTATTTATATAGCTTCTCATGAATCTAGATATGATTTTATTATCATCACTATAACAATTTACATGCATGTGAAATAATATTGTTCTTATTCTACAATATCTATTAATCATATAACTTACTTCACGACATATTGCATTTTGTATTTTATCAATTATTCCAGCGTACTGATTAAACACAAGCCAAACAGTTTCATCATATAAATAATAAGAAACAGATGGATACTTTTCATGAACAGATAATAGTGACATTGTCTAATAGTTTAAGGTACATATTATAATATACCCCCCTTAATATTGATGGGTTATGAGGTTTAAGTTGTTGTTTTAACAGTGATAAGATAGGGATTTGGGGTGTTTTTCTATCTACCAAATGATGTTAAATTACAAAAGTTGAAATCTGTTTAAGTCATTGTTTTTAAATGGTTTGTTGTTTTTGAACCATTCTTCGAGGCAGTCTTCCATCCAACCTACAATACGTTCATTTCGTCTCATTGGTTCGGGTAATTCTGATGATTTAATCTTATTATCAACTGTTCCTACACACACATTAAATCTTTTTGCTAATGCACTTTTTCTAATTAGTTTCTTCGAGCCCGTTTCCCATGAAACATGACGAGAAAAATCAAATGTTTTATCTTTCATTTTTTATTTTCCTTAAGTTGTTATTTAAAAATAGATACTAATTAGTGTTATTTGTTTTTTGATGAGTAAAGACTTTTAAACCATTTATTAATAGTTTCGTTATCCCAACCGAGTACTACACCATTAATCCGCATAGGTTCAGGAAGTATGCCTTCTTTTATCCATCGCCATATTGTTATACGACCTTTACCTGTTAGTTCACATAAATCATCTTGAGTAATAAGAATCTTATTCATTATTAAATGGCCTTCAAATTTGGTATCTCATTTAAGGTGCGGTGAAATCATATAAAATAGTTTGAAAGCTTGTAAATAGCCTGATGTAAGGCCTGATATGTATGCGCTTAAACATATCAGTATTTACTGGTTTCGGATTGCTGGTTGAAATAGTTAGTTAGCATTTTTATTTTTATGATTTGTTTACCGAAAAAAATTTAATTTTTTTTCATGATGTTTAAAAACAATACGGAAGGGTGTATGAAAATTATGCAGGTAGAGTGTCATTTTGAAGTGAAAAGGGGAGCAAATGGAAAAATGACGAAGCCGTTTAATCTTCATTCATTCTTGAGTGAACGGAAATTTGCGCCCTAATTGACACAAATAAAAAAGAGATGAAAAAATTCTGCTTCTAGCCGTAAGGTGTTATTTGTTATCTATGGATATTGCTAACTACACCTATAACTACACATGATTTCGCTGAAACGAAAAAGGCTTAGCAATAGAAAATCGCTAAGCCTTTGAAAAATATGGCGCTCCCTACTGGAGTCGAACCAGTGGCCTTCCCCTTAGGAGGGGGACGCTCTATCCATCTGAGCTAAGGGAGCATGTGAGTATTATACGGTATATTCTTAAAAAATTAAGGAAATACTCCTAAGGCCTTGTTTGCTTGGTTAGTAAATCACCAGGTTGAATGCTTGCCGCTAATTGTGGTTGATTAACGATAAGTTCTGATGATTTTTCATAAACTCTATCAACAGTTAAACTGATATCCGTTTCTACCATACGATTTCTTGGTATCCCTTTTTGATCGATAAAGCCAGCACTGTGCCAAAGTTTTAATCTGTCACCTTGCCTTACGCCATGGACACGACCTACGTTCATTTGAGCGATGTTGTTATGAATGTTGATCACTTCAGGTAGACTAGCGCGGCAAGATAATGCACTTTCAATATCTAACATCATGTTTTGGCTTATACGTTGAATGCTTTGACCGTAAGGAGAAACCCAAAAGCGCGCTGATTGTGTATCAACATGGCTCGAACGTGAAAACGGCCATAAGCCAATTTCTCGGTAATTGTTTTGATAGATTATCTCACCCGTTTTGCCATCCATGATTTCGAGGTTAACGGCAAACTGACGGTTTACTTGTTCTTTTTTTAATTTTCCATCAGTGGTGGCTGTTAAATCAGTAATTTCGCCACCAATGAGATATTGTGCATCGTGATCTTCAGCAAGCATGGTCATTGCAGAAGCATCAGTTGCGCTAAAAGGTACAGTCGTCGTGCCTGTTACAATAAAGCTTTGTGAACGTTTTTGTATTTGTTTACCTAGAATAGCTGCAAAGTCTTTCCCTATTTTATAGACACTACCCATTGCTGCTTGCTGTGGCTCGGCGATCGAGAAGCTCCCTAGCAAGATCCCCTTTTTATATTGGGTCTTGTGGCAACTTTTTGCCGATGGATAAATATCAATACGGCTAGTGATGTACATCTTGCCGCCAGCTTTCTTTTGTTCAAGGATAGTAATATTACGAACTTCGTTACCGCTGAATCGGTATTGCTGGCGAGATTCTGACAAATAAGGCTTTAGTGACGATAGGCTCGCGATCTCACCGCCTGCATGTTTCATTGCTTGGAACACCGCATCTTCCAGCGCATTCACCCGTGCAGTTTCTTCACTTTCTAAAATGACGGCTTCACCAGTGACTTCTACCCATTGAGCTGAACTGTAACTGGAAAATAGCAGGCAAAATACGCCTAAGTAACGAGAAAATTTTTTATTCATAGCAGTCCGTTTAGGTATGTTTTTTGCTTTTTATTAATGCGATGAAAATAAGAATGCAAAGAGTGTTCCCAATTAGGCACTCACATTAAAGAATTTGAGTTTTGAAACGATATAAAAGAAAACATTATTTGAAGGCGGGTTTATAAATGAAGAAATGGATCGTAATTGTGTTGTCGTTAGCGCTGACAGCCTGTACCACGCCTCCGGTTTATAATGGTAAAGAGCGATATTCTTCAGGGACGTACTCTTTAACTGATACCCCTCGCCATACGGTTGATTACTTTGTTGAAGGGCTAGCCAATCAGCTTGTCACTTCTAATCAATATCTCACTGCAAGTACACCATTAGCCGTGACGTCTTTTGTTGATCTGCAAGATATGACAGAAACTAACTGGTTAGGTAACGTGGTGAGTGAAAACTTCATGTACCAGATGCAGCAACGTGGTTTCACTGTTGTGGATTATAAATCGACAGGGGTGATCAAAGTGACCAGTGATGGTGATTTTAGTATTAGCCGCAATTGGAGAGAGTTAGCCTCACAGCAGCCTGTTGATTATGTGCTAACTGGCACCATGTTGCGTCAAAGTGGTGGTGTACTGGTGAATGCTCGCATTATTGGTATGCGATCGAATGTTGTGATTGCGACAGCACAAGGCTTTTTACCAGCTGAACGTATTGGTCGCGATTTAGATTTTATGAATAAGATCCAACTGCGAAATGGTGTGATCATGCGCTCTGATGTGCGTAATCGACCTGATAATAATGTGATTTTAAAGCCTTAGGGAGTAAGGAATGAAACTGTATGTAGCCGTTGCTGCCGCTATCTTGTTATTGTCTGGTTGTAGTAATACTTCCTCTGGTGGAACAAAGCCGCCAGGCCCAGATTTAACGCAAAGTAAAGATGTGATTCAAGCTGTGGGTTACGCATCTATCAGTGAGCAAAAAGGCAGAACCAAGGAAGAGAAAAGTATTCGAGCGATGCGAGCATCAAAACTTGATGCTTATCGTGAACTGTCTGAGCAAATTTATGGTCTTCGTATTAGTGCGACTACATCTCTTGATGATCAGCAATTAGGTTATGAGAATACCGACGGTGCGGTTGATGGGGTGATCCGTGGAGCAAAAGTGATCCGTAGCTACCCTGTCGGCGATAGCTATGTGACAGAAATGGAGCTCAATATCGGTTTAATGGAACGTATGAAGCAACACGGAGAAGTATTCCATATGCCGAATAAACAAGAAGTGATGTTCTAGTAATTATGCTTTGAGATTGGTGCCTAATGACCGAACATTTTGTGCGATACCTTCGCTGTTATAGGTCATTTGGTGCCGTCCACGGCTTTGTTGGAATAGGTTATTGAGTTTATGAAAACTCAAGTGGGCACGCTGTAAAACCTCACCGTTAATATCATTATATTGCTGACATTCTTGTACGAGATTTTGGATTGCAGCAACCTGTGATTGGTATTCTTCAATCTGCGTTAATTGTTCACGTTCTTCATGGGAAGAAAGCAAGTAATCGTGCTGTTGGATTTTGTAGATCAGATCAAGCTTCTCTTTGGCAATTTGTTCGATTTCTAATGCCTTGCGGCGAGTAATTGCCACTCTTTCTTGTTTAAGAAGATCGATTAAAGACAATAAGGTTGTTTGTTGTACTTCAAGCAGTTGCCCAAGTGTCTGTTTCATTGCACTGATCTCAGTCGTAATATGCAGGTACTATATTAAAGCCCGTTAAGCTCGTCTTCGAACTTTAACATGTTTGCTGCAAGTTTATCGGCATCAATAGTATATGAGCCATTGGCAATCGCTTGTTTGATCTCTGCCACTTTTCCAGCATCAAAGCTTGGCTCAGTTGCTAATTGTTGATGGATCTGACCTACCGCTTTACCTTGCGAGCTAAGTGATACCTCATCATGTTGCTCTTTGGCAACGCTAGCTGCTGCAGATGTTTGGTTATCTGATGATGTTTTTTGTTGGCTAATACGTGTGGTGTTAAGCGGTTGCCCACCACGCAATTGATCTATATTTGCCATAATAATTACCTTGAATAATTAACTGTGATACCTAACTATCGGCAAAGTAGGTTAAGACTTTAGCGATTATTATGCAGATAAAATGATTTATTTTCAGCAATAAGAAAAGCTAGTATTTGACTGTTACTTCACCAACCGCAGTAATAATAGCATCAATCATACGTCGAGACTTTGTGTTCTGTACCCGGATCTCATCACCAATAGCACCATCAGATAATGCTTTGCCTTTCGTGACAATATTTAGTCCGCCTGTTCCTGCACGAATAATGACACTGTCATTGCGGCACACTAAGCAAATATCACGCGCTTGTACCATTTCACCAGCTTTGACGGAGCGCTTTACTTTAGAACCGATAATTTCTCTCGGGTCATCAAAACTGCTACCTCGTTGGAAGCGACTTTCAATCATTTGCACAGAAAGCTTATCAGGAGTGAGCACCATTCCTCGCCCTAAAGCAACAGCAGCCACAACCTTTGGCAAGGTCAGTTGTACATTCACAGGGACATATAATTGCCAATTTTCTGTCGGGCACTGAACTAATACGGTGACATTACCACTTAACGTTTGTTTTCCCGGAAGAGAAGCTGCAAGTGGGCTAGAGCAAGAAGAAAAACGCAGGCGGTTATCAAGCTTGGCTGCTTCAATTTTTAATTTCCCTTTTTCTGGTAAGGAAATTTGCTGTTTTATCAGCTCTTCAGCGGCATTCTGCACCGAATCTAGCACACTATCATTTGATGCGAAGATATTTGTGCTAAAGAAAAACAGTAAGAAGCCGATAACTGTCGGCAAGAGTTTTTGATCTCTGTGGCTTGTCACGGTAAATGCTCTTTGGTCATGATTAGAATTACTATAACATCCGCTATGATAGGTAGATATTCTAATAACTTGATTATTTATCAGATGTGATCGTGAGTGGAGAACTTGTGTTCGCGGGCGGACTTAAATACGACAGGGAGTTAATCCAATGACAGGTATTTTGGATTCAGTGAATCAGCGGACACAGTTAGTCGGTCAAAACCGATTAGAACTGCTGACATTTCGATTAAACCGACGTCAGCGTTACGGTATTAACGTTTTTAAAGTGAAAGAAGTGCTGCAGTGTCCACAGTTAACTGCAATGCCAAACTTACATCCTCTTATTAAAGGTGTGGCTCATATCCGTGGGCAAACTATTTCCGTTATTGATATGAGCTTGGCAACAGGTGGGCGTCCAATTACGGATTTGACGAACTGCTTTATTATTATTTCTGAATTTAACCGCTCAGTGCAGGGGTTTCTGGTTTCATCTGTCGAGCGCATTATTAATATGAACTGGGAATCGATTTTGCCACCACCACAAGGTGCAGGGCGCAGTAATTACCTTACTGCTGTAACAGAAATCGATGGTGAATTGGTTGAGATTTTAGATGTAGAGAAAATCCTTGATGAGATCTCATAGGTTAATACCAATATCTCAGGTACGGTATTAGAAGATTTAGTTGAAAATGGCCCTGCAGTTCGCCGCGTACTGGTTGCTGATGATTCAACCGTTGCACGTAAGCAGGTTCAACGTGCGATTGAAGCGATCGGTTGCGAGTGTGTATTGGTAAAAGATGGTAAAGAAGCCATCATGAAATTGCGTGAAATGGCAGAGCAAGGTTCGATTTATGAGCAGTTGTCATTGATTATTTCTGATATTGAAATGCCAGAAATGGACGGTTACACCTTAACGGCTGAAATTCGAAACGATCCAAAATTAAAAGATCTGCATGTGATTTTGCATACATCTCTCAGCGGTGTTTTCAACCAAGCCATGGTTGAGCGCGTTGGGGCTAATGCTTTTATTCCTAAATTTAACCCTGATGAGTTAGGCCGCGCTGTTAAAGGTGCGATGCCAGATGTGCCAGCAACATCAGCGTAATTACCCAAAATTATTATAAATTATTGAGCATTTAATGCCGAAACGTACTGACAAAGAAGAGTTGTAAATGACAGCAGTAACTGTAAATGATCAAGAATATCGTGAGTTTTGCCGATTTCTTGAAACTCAATGTGGCATCGTGTTAGGCGATAGCAAGCAATACTTAGTGCGTAGTCGTTTAAGTCCGTTAGTGAATCGTTTTTCTTTATCATCGCTTTCCGAATTACTACAAAATGTGATCGCTGGACGTAATCGTGAATTACGTATTGCGGCTGTAGATGCGATGACAACCAATGAAACGTTGTGGTTCCGTGATGGTTATCCATTTACTGTGTTAGCAGAGAAAATTTTACCTGAATTAGCGGCAAACAAGCGCCCAATTAAAATTTGGTCCGCTGCGAGCTCTTCAGGACAAGAGCCGTATTCGATGGCAATGACGGTATTAGAAACACAAGCTAAGCGTCCAGGGTTCTTACCTTCCATTCAGATCACGGCAACAGATATTTCTCAGACCATGTTAGAAACTTGTCGTGTAGGCGTGTATGACAACTTAGCGTTAAGCCGAGGGTTATCCCCAGAGCGTCGTCGGATGTTTTTTGAAGACAACGGTGATGGTAAAATGAAGGTGAATGCAAAAGTTAAGCAAATGGTTAACTTTAGGCCGCAAAACTTAAAAGACAGCTATGCACTGCTGGGTAAGTTTGACGTTATTTTTTGTCGTAATGTACTGATTTATTTCTCACCTGAAATGAAAGCCAAAGTGTTAAATCAATTGGCGGCAAGTTTAAACCCAGGCGGATACTTATTCCTTGGGGCATCGGAGTCGTTAACGGGATTAACCGAACAATTTGAGATGATCCGCTGTAATCCAGGTATCATCTACAAACTGAAGTAATTAAAAGAGCGCTACACCAGCTATTTCTAGTTAAAAACGTATAAGAGTCTGGATGGTGAGTGAATTTAATAATCCTTACATGGACTTATCAGATTCACTTTTTTTTATATGTGTATAAAAAAAGCATATAAAAAATAGAACTACCAAAAGGTAATAAAAACTAATCCATATGAGTTAGCCGAATAGCTAACTCAGTTTTGGACAGAAGTGTTTTAGTGCTAATAGCGATTCAGAATATAAAATCGGTTATGACTGCATTTAAGAAAGGCATTAATGAAAGTATTGAAGTAAATTGAAGCGATAAAAAACCCCTATCACCTTTGAATACGATGAAAGGGGTTTCAATGTACAACCTAGACCTAACTATTATAGCTACCACTTACCATTAATCAATAAACATCAAACCTTTTGATTTCGATATTGGTTAACTTAAAAGACTGGTTATGACACGAAAATTTGTGTTCTAGGACATTTATGGACAAAAACGTGTTATATAGATATTCTCTGCCACTGGAATTCAGAGCCATTCAGCATTGCTCCATAGATGATTTTTATGCTGACCTGAATTTCTTTTAATAGATACCAATATGCCCCATTTTGGTTCATGAACCTTTGTCTTAGTGAAGCAAGAGTGTCGTCTAATTTACCTTGATAAAACACTGGTCGAATCAGATCATGATATTTTTCATATGGTAAATTTTTAGAAACAATCTCACCATTTTCAAGATACTTTACTTTTATTGATTCCGAATGCACACCGTTTAAGTGACTGTGTACCCATTGGTTTCTAATGTTTTGAATGAATATCTGTTCTTCTTTTGAGTATTGCTGCAACAAAGCCTTTACAGCATCACAAAAAACATTTGCTTGAGCCAAGTACCTAGGTATGTGAATTAGTCCAAGTTCATTTGCTTCCTGTTCGTATTTTTTTATTAACCTACTTTGAGCTACAACAGTATCAAATAGAGAAGCTAACCATATGATACTTAGTTTGTTTTTTAGTTCTTGTTCACGTTCTAACTCATCACTGAAAATGTAAAAGCCCCAAGCTTCAATGCATCGGAGGTTATCTTGAAACAAAGAGTGCACTTTATTTATCAATTTCAATTCTTTACCTTGATACTTCGTTTCCACTAACACCTCTCTATATGACAGTATATTAATAAGTATTCTTACTTTTATGAAAAAATATACTTATAAAATACCGATATTACACTCGATATAATCTATTAATATTATAAGGTTAATGGCACTTTCTTACACCTGCCGATTTGAAAAAGAGTGTGAAAAGTAAGAAATGAATTTAATCAGTCTTATTAAAAACAGAACTCATGCGATAAATCACTGCGGATCATTAATCTGTTTATATATAAAGTAACTAAAACTCATCCCAAATCATATTTATAATATATGAATGAGTAAAAGGTCTAACGCACAATGGGGCAGTTATGAGTTAGGAAGCTAGGCATTAAGCTTCCTACATCAACCTCTATACCTGAGCCAAAACTTTCTGAATAGCCAACACGAACCCATTCTTAAACAGAGGACGACCATCTTCGTCTTTGACCGCTCCATATTTGGATACTGTCCAACCTCGCTGTGCCATTTTGTCTTCGTCGATGGCATCTTCTAAAGCCTCAATGTCACCTTGCAGTAGAACACCATCTAACGACGGTAACACTTCAACGTCTTGATGAACCTGTTCAGCATGGATGACTTTATTGGGGCGCATATCGACAACGACTTCCGCATTTTGTTTAAGGATACGGTTTTCAGCTTTTAGCTTATTTTTTTCAGCAATGATTTGACCAAAGACAGCTCTCATAGCAGGGTCATCTAATCGCTTTAACAAGTCCATATCAGACGGTGTATCGAGCTTTCTGGACTGAGGTAAAGGCGGCTTTTTCATTGTGGTATTGGCTTTGGTCGCCCATGCATCAATCAATAAACGAAAATGCTCACCCGTTTTGTTACGGATGCTAACTGTACCAACACCACCTTGGGCTTTTGATACTCGACCAATCGTGGCAATTGAGTAATCTTTTTCACCTGCATTAAATCGAGTTTCTAATATAGCATTTAGCTTATC
Source organism: Photobacterium leiognathi (assembly GCF_030685535.1). NCBI lineage: Bacteria > Pseudomonadati > Pseudomonadota > Gammaproteobacteria > Vibrionales > Vibrionaceae > Photobacterium > Photobacterium leiognathi. The sequence continues at coordinate 864,749 of NZ_CP131601.1, forward strand.
TAAAGATTCTTGTGTACGGCTGGTTTTACCCGTTTTAAGGTCATTTAAAATAACGTTAATATCAACCTGCACTTGGGAAGTCTCCTTTAACCACATTGGAAGTCAACGATTTAATTGAAATGCCATCTACAGGTGTATTGATGCTGTTTTCTAAAGCATGAATACCTGTTTCGAGTAGCTTGCTGTCTGCCATAAATTGCCCTAGCTCTAGGTAATTAGCGACTTGTTTATATCCATCCAATTTATCTGTTGGATTGGCTTGTAGAGCCATTTGGCGCATCATGGCGTTGGCAGCAATAAGTTGCTGGTCTTTATCAAGCATGAGTAGTTGTGGCATATAGCCCTTACGCATCATAAAGCGGCTTAGGCTCTGCGTTCTACGTTCGATAGTCGGTGTTTTCTTAACATCATCGAGCATGTCAGGGTAAAACTCGGCATCCTCACAGAGTAAAGCAAGTTGCAATAGTTCTGATTCGGTTTCCATGAAGCCCACTTTAATGTCGCTTTCTGAGCCAACCGCAACGAGTTTATTGGCGGTATCGCTCTCAGTGCGACCTTGCTCGATTTCGATAATGCGACGAATCAAACCAAAGGTCGCAATCCAATCTTTCGTGTATTCATCAGCTTCAACCAATTGCTTCTCATATCGACGTTGAAGTGCTTGTAATTCATTATGTTGAGTAAACGGCTTGCCCTCAGATTCCGCTTCGTATTTGAGTTCATCCATTTTCTCAATTTCGCCCTCTAACTTGACCGCTAAATTAGCCGCTTCGTGAGATTTATAACTCATAAAGTTCAGGTGAGCATTGAGTTCAGGAAGATAGCGCGCATCGGTAATGAACCAACGACAACGCACACAGTTTTCAAAACCGTGAGGGACTGAGCCATAAACTCGTTTTGCTACATTGCTTGAGTCTATTAATAACTCACCGCCATTCCAACAGCCTGCAACTGTTCTAGTTTCATCAGAGCGAACTGTATTACCACCCGCTAAACACATACCAATATGACGTTTTTCCCACCCCATCGGGTTTCGATTAACGAGTGCTGCTTCAACGGATTGACCATCGTTATACGCCATCTTGCATTTAATTTGACGCATTTCCGCATCTTTTAAGAATGCGCGAACACTCTTTTTTGATTTATCCTCACATCGCTTATCCGCTTCGGTCATTTTCTCTTTCATCACCGCAGGGGTAATCTTGTTGTAATAGACGGTCATAATCATGCGTGAGTGACCCGCTAATAACTTTGATACCACAGGCAAGGGTAAATTCGCGTCCATAATGTAACAGGTAATCAGAGAGACTCGGAGGCTGTGTAAGGGAAACTCTGTTTTTGTCTTATTTCCACTTTTACTATAATCTTCACCATAGTCATGGACTAACCGCAGTGCTGTCCCGTCAGATAAGATATCACCAGATGCAAAAAGATGTTGCTCAAGTTGATGGAGTAGTTTGTACCACAATTTACCAATTACAATGTCTTGAACAGGCTTACTTCTATCGTCTTGTTTTTTTGCTGGGGCATCACGAAACAGAAAACAACTGTGACCCATTGCGCTTAAATAGGCTTTCGACTTCATGTCTTTAGTGTGCTTTACCTCTAACGTAGTCCAGTCCGTCGGTTTGCTGATGGGGTTGTATTTTTCTTGCCAATTACGCAGTTTTTCGAGCCAATACAGCACATCTTCATTCTGCCAAGGGATTTCATAACCCCGCTCAAATTCATCCTTGTTTTGGTCTGCGGTTTTGTTTGTGCTGATGTACAAGCCCGTTGATTCAAGCCCTGTCGCATTGTCTTTAAATTGGCGGAATACGCCTTTGCTGTAATGATTTAAGGCAAAGCCATGCGGGTTTTTAATCCAGTTTCCCTTTTCATAGCGAAGTGTATCGGCTTCGCCACTATCGAGCATTCGCACCTGATAGGTACGCAGTGGTAGATGCAGCTTAATGAGCAGTACCATACTGACGACAGGCGACCAGATTTGATGGATAACCGTGGAAACAGCAGATTTCCCCCCTTTAGGTGTACGTAAAACTTCTTTGCTGCGCCACACACAATCAGGGTCGGCTTTATCAATCAGGCTTTCATCCACCTCACACCAATCGCCATGTCTAGCACCTTGCCCTGTCTGCTTTTGCGCCCACGTCCAATCCGAAAAATGTCCTCTTGGCTTGGGGCATAAGATATGGCGCAAATCACAAATATAACGGTACGGCAGTGGGTTATAAACAGTTTCAGTGTTTTTAAGTTTGTGTTTTACTTGCTCAAAAGGATTGTTGTACAAGGGGATAGCTATGCCGTTATCGTCTATCTCGCTGAAATGAGCCTTTACTACCCAGTCGATGAATTCTTTGCAGTAATTTAGCAACACTGATGTAGACTTGTTATCACTTCGGTTAGTCTTTTCCAGCAGAACACGCTTCAATTCATCGGTTGATGCTTGCCAGCCATTTTTACCCTCAAATAGACTCTTAACGTCTGATGTAAAAGGCACTGTGTCTACAAGATAAAGCTCGAAAAACACACACAAAGCATCAAGTTTTAAATTCGTTCCTGAATCTTGAGCCTTAATCCATTCCTCAGCCAGTTGTCGCCATGTTTCCCATTTTTGACCATGATTATTTACCAACCACTGTAAGGTTAAATCACTAGAGCGACCATCATTCTTTTTCTTTGTTTGTGTTACTTTAGTAGCCATTGCGTTTTCCTAATTTTGGGGTTTTACCTGTGAACAATCCATCGGGGTCAATATCGTTAAAACCATGCTCGGTTAACACTTCCCAACTCGGTGTGCCGACTTGCTCAACGGGTTCTGTTGGGTTTAGGAGTTGTTGCGTTGCTGCATTTAAGCAACTTGTTACTTCTTTTGCTGTTGGTGTGGTATACACAGCTTGCGACTCTAAAGAGGCATGGTGTAAACATTTCTTAATCACAATTTCTGATACGCCAGCTTTACGTAGCCGTCTGCCGTAGCTGTGTCGGTGTGAGTGAGGGGATAAGCCATCGGCTTTACACGGCTTTAGCCCAATACGCTTTAAGCCATTACGGTAGCTATCGTGGAACGCATTAAGCGTATAGGGATTGCCTGTATGTTCACGGTGGAAGCTCACAAAGGCATAAGGATGATTGCGCTCAACACCCGTCAGAAATCGAGTGTAGTCTTGCCAAAGTTTGGCAAAGACTTCACCAAAGACAGTCGGAAACCAGTGAACGTCCAGATATTCATCTTTGCTGTCGGTGACTCGACTTTTCCAGCCCACACGTTTCTTACCCATGAGATCATTGCGGGGACTTAGTGCGTATTTCTCTTTAAGATAAGCAGCACGAGTTGTTTTACCTGAGCGTCCACGCCAGTTATTTGGGGCTTTACCGTCCTCTGGATGATAGATACGAACCATTACGCTATCAGGGTTAGACGGGTCGATTAAGACATCTTCAAGCCACAGGTGTAAAGCCTCTGACTCTCGCAAACCACCGCCATGCATGAGCAGTAAAATTAATTGGTCACGTAATGCAACCCTACGGTCTACTGCACCGCCTAAACCATCGAAGTAAAACGCTTCAAAATAACGCTCAGGAAACTCTATCGCATCTTGTGACTGCTTACCCAACGGACGTTTTCCTTGAACGCTACGAGCATAACGAACGGTTGAATTGATGTGCTTATCTTTGATATGACCGAGGAAGTTATGTTGATTTTTACGAAACCAAGCAGCGTAGTTAAGGCGTTGTGTCAAACTGTCAGCCTTAACCAGTGGATTCATGGAGATCGCACCGTGTTTCTCAGCTAACCAGTCAGTCACTTTACTTAGGGCATTAATGTGTAATCGGGCAACTTGCTTGCTGCAAGGCAACCAATACAACCCCGACGGATCTAAACCATCATCACCAATCGTGCCTGTGTATAACCGACTACTGAAATTCTCAAATAAGGATTGTGGAGAGTCAAAACCACTAGTGTTAGCAGCCATGTACTCAAGTAGAAGTTGCGTTGCCTTAACGTAATTACTAATGGTTGATTGACTCATACCATCACGTTTCAACTTCAAAACAAATTCAACCAATGGTTTTACTGGTTCTTTATTCTTATCAAGCAATACAGGTATCTCAGTAAACACCCCTGAATCATCCTGAACTACCTTTGCATTAACCTTTACAACCTCCACTACACTCACTCTCTCTACCTTAATAACCTATATTAATTATAGTAAAGCAACTAGATTTAACAGTTAATAATAAACAAAAAAAAGACCTAAACTAATAGATCTTTTATAAGTCTTATATACTAATAGTCACTAGTAATAACTGAGGTAGCGTTTTTTGTTTTTATCGCGTTTTCATCTCATCGTATTCTCATTTCTTAAAATTGGCACTGTCTTTGCTTTGTTACTGCTAAGTAATTGTGGAGGCAAGATATGTCCATTTCGTTTGATAAAGCATTAGGGGTTCACCAGCATACGGTTGGCGTACGTGCAAAGCGTGCAGAAACCCTTGCGAGTAATATCGCCAATGCCAATACCCCAGGTTATAAAGCTAAAGATATAGACTTTCAGCGTGCGCTTAATGCGGCAACATCTGGGGCAAATATTGGCCTAAGTCGAACGAATGGGCGGCATATTAATGCCACAACCCAAGTCACAGGTGAGCAAAAGTTCCGTGTGCCAACCCAACCTGATACTGGTGATGGCAATACCGTAGATGCACAACTTGAGCAAAACATGTTTATGCAAAACAGTATTGAATACCAAGCATCATTAGACTTTCTAGGTTCGAAGTTTAAGAACCTGAGCAAGGCACTGAAAGGGGAATAATAAATGAGTTTATTTAATGTATTTAATGTAACGGGATCGGCAATGAGTGCGGAATCTGTTCGTTTGAATACCACATCAAGTAACCTTGCTAACGCCAACAGTGTCAGTAGCTCAGCAGAAGAAACTTATAAAGCACGTCATCCTATCTTTGCTGCCGCATTAGAATCGGCGTCTTATAACCGTGAAGACAGTGTTGCAGTACAAGTAAAAGGTATTGTGGAAAGTGAACGTCCGTTAACAGCGGAATACAATCCTGATCATCCAATGGCGAATGCGCAAGGCTTTATCTATAAGCCAAATGTGAATGTGATGGAAGAGATGGCGAACATGATCTCAGCTTCTCGTTCATACCAGAATAATGTTCAAGTAGCCGATGCCAGTAAGCAAATGCTAATGAAAACCTTGCAGATGGGTAAATAAGGTAAGGAGTTGACACAATGAGCACGATCAATGGTGCTGGCAACAGCAATCTTTCTTACCTTGACCAGCTAAAAAGCATGCAAGACAAGAAAGTAGAACAAGAGAAAGATGTCACTGGTAAAAACCAGCTTAAACAAGATGATTTCTTGTCTTTATTAACAAAGCAGTTAGCGCAGCAAGACCCATTCAAGCCCGTTGGTAACGATCAAATGATCGCGCAGATGGCATCATTTGCCACCGTTGACGGCATTAACAAAATGAATGAGCAGTTCGGTTCACTAAACAGTGCGATGACATCAAACCAAGCGCTACAAGCCTCATCTTTGGTTGGTCAAGACGTGTTAATACCAAACGCTACAGCAATGCGTAGTAGTGAAGGTGAAATGTCCGGTATGGCACGTCTGAGTAACAGCGTTGATAACGCGATTTTACGTGTGGAAACCGCGCAAGGTGAGTTAGTAAAAACGGTAAGCCTTGGTGCAAAACCTGCTGGTGAACATGCCTTTACTTGGGATGGTAAAGATGATGACGGCAATGTTATGCCGGAAGGTATGTACAAGTTTTCTGTTTCTGGCAACGTGAAAGGCGAGAGCCAAAACTTTGAAGTGCTAACACACGCTAACGTAAACAGCGTGCTGCTAGGTAATAATAATAGTCAGGTGATGTTGAATCTCGCTGGCTTCGATAAGCCAGTTCAATTGGCTGATGTTCTACAAATTGGTAAAGCGACACAAAAAGGATAATCGAATATGAGTATGAACATTGCGTTGAGTGGACTAGGCGCTGCTCAAAAAGATCTTAATACCACCAGTAATAACATTGCCAACGCTAACACCTTTGGTTTTAAAGAATCGCGCGCTGAGTTTGGCGATGTGTATTCAAGTTCGATTTTCTCTAATGCCAAAACCACCACGGGTGGCGGTGTACAAACATCAACGGTTGCTCAGCAGTTCCACGAAGGCTCAAGTATTTATACCAATAATCCATTGGATTTACGTGTATCTGGTTCTGGTTTTTTTGCCGTTTCTGATAATAAAAATGAACCAGCAAACAATAACTTAACGCGTAATGGTGCATTTCATTTAAATAATGAAAATGAGCTAGTTAACTCTGAAGGTAAGTTTTTATTGGGCTACCCAGTAAACAAAGAGTCAAATACAGTGGCTTCTTATGAAGCAAAATCAATGAAGATCGATGATATTTTTGGTCAGCCAACTAAATCGAACAACATCAAGGTATCGTTGAATCTACCTAATAAAGAAACGGCCCCTAAAAATAGCCCATTTGATTTTAACGATCCTGATTCTTTTAGTCGTTCGACGTCATCAACCATTTATGACTCACTGGGTAAGCCGTATAAAATGACGACTTACTACGTGGCAAAATATGATCCAAATGCGACTCCAACTAACGCTAATACGTGGGAAGTACACCAAACTATTACGAATAATAGTGGCGAAGAAAGATTATTAAAGCCAGATCCTGCAAGTGTTCCTGCGGCTTACCAAGTTATTGATAATACCGATCCTACTGCCCCTGTTGTAACGGGCTATCGCATGCGATTTGATCAAAATGGTCAGCCATATCCTGGAGATGCCGGCGATCCAACTGCCACACCTCCGGTACCAGCAACGCCACCTACACCATTAAATATTCAGATGGAAACATTTGCCTCGGCAGGTATTGATGTTGGTGGTGCAGATCCTACGCAAACATTAAACATGAATTACGATGATCCCACTCAGTACGCATCAGCATTTGAAGTGCGTAAATTTGAAGATGTGGATGGCGCAACAACGGGTTACCTATCAAAGGTAGATATTGATCCTGAAGGTAATATTTTAGCGTCTTACTCTAATGGTAAAGATGTTGTTGTTGGTCGTGTGGCATTGGCCCGTGTTTCTAATGAACAAGGTTTAGCGCAGCTTGGTGGAACACTTTGGAATACTACCCAAGAATCAGGGCAAGCTATTTGGGGCGATGCATCACAAGGCTCATTTGGTGCGATTAAGAGTGGTACGCTTGAGCAGTCAAACATTGATATGACTCAAGAGCTGGTGGATTTGATCACCGCACAGCGTAACTTCCAAGCAAGTTCTCGTGCGCTTGATGTGAATAACCAGCTACAACAAAATATTCTACAAATCCGTTAAGGTTAAATTGTTTCTATCCTATTGCCGCTTCAGGGTATGAATGAAGCGGCAAATTTTTTCCTTTCCTCTGTTATCTCTTCTCTATCTGCGATTAATCCTCTGTAAATAAAAGAAAAATATAATTGGCTTAGTTCTTGCTTTATTGATGCTGTTAGGAAATAGGAGTGTCAAAAAAATGGATCGTGCTCTGTATCTAGCCATGAGTGGCGCAAAACAAGACATGTACGGTATGCAAGTTCATGCCAATAATTTGGCGAACGTTAATACCACAGGCTTTCGTGCCGACTTACAACAAGCGCGTAGTATGCAAGCTTATGGTGAAGGTATGCCAAGCCGTGTGTTTTCAATGGCTGAACGTCCGGGCAACGACTTTGCTCAAGGTTCAGTGATTAATACCGGACGTGATTTAGATGTGGCGATCCAAGGTGACGGTTGGTTAGCGGTGATGGATGCCAAAGGGCAAGAAGCTTATACCCGCGCTGGTCACTTAAAAATTGATCAAACAGGCATGTTACAAAACAGCAATGGTCAATTGCTATTAGGTCAAAACGACAGTCCTATTTTTATTCCTCTACCTATTAGCAAGATTGAAATCGGCAAAGACGGTACGGTTTCAGTATTACCACAGGGCGCGCCACCGGATGCGCTGGCAGTTGTTGATCGCATTAAGTTAGTGAGCGTCGATAACCAAGCCCTATTTAAAGACACTGATGGCTTATTTAAATTAACAGGCGATCGTATTCCAATGGATGCGGACGCGAATGTCACACTTGCAAAAGGCATGTTAGAAGGCAGTAACGTCAATGCGGTATCTGAAATGACCAGTATGATCGATCTTCAACGCCACTTTGAAATGCAAGTAAAACTGATGAAAACCGCAGAAGAAATGGATAAGTCTTCTTCTTCTCTTATGCGTATTGGCTAATTAAAAGGACAGAACAATGCATCCAGCTCTATGGGTAAGTAAAACCGGTCTTGACGCGCAGCAGACGAATATCTCGACCATTTCAAATAACTTGGCGAACGCCTCAACGGTTGGCTTTAAAAAAGGCCGTGCGGTTTTCGAAGATCTGTTTTATCAAAATATTAATCAGCCGGGTGGTCAATCAACTCAAGATACTACGTTACCAACAGGATTAATGTTGGGTGCGGGTTCTAAAGTCGTCGCAACGCAAAAGGTATTTACCCAAGGTAATACTCAGACGACGAACAACGCTATGGATATGATGATTGAAGGTGATGGCTTTTTCCAAGTGCTATTGCCTGATGGCAACATCGGTTATACCCGTAACGGTCAATTTACCATTAACGCTGATGGTCAATTAGTAACAAGTGGTAGTGGTTACCCTGTTCAACCTGAAATTGTCGTGCCTGAAGATGCGGTGGGCATCACAGTAGGTACTGATGGTGAAGTTTCTGCTCGTATTCGTGGTGAGCAAGAAAACCAAGTGCTAGGTCAAATTACCACTGTCGATTTCATTAATCCAGGCGGTATGGAGCCTATTGGTCAGAACTTGTTTTTACCAACAGGTGCCAGTGGCGATCCGCAAGAAGGGACACCGGGCTTAGAAGGTTACGGCTCTATTCGTCAATCGATGCTAGAAACCTCTAACGTAAATGTGACTGAAGAGCTAGTAAACATGATTGAAGCGCAACGTGTTTACGAGATGAATTCAAAAGTTATTTCAACAGTCGATCAGATGTTGAGCTACGTTAACCAGCAGCTGTAATAAGTTGAAATAGATAAATCACGGTCAGGTGAACAGAATGAATCGTCAATGGATGAAAGGATCATTAGTGGTATTGAGCTTGGTACTGACGGGGTGTATGTCAACACCACCCGATGTTGCGGGCAGTGATATCGAAAAAGCCACGACGAATGTTGATGCGGTAGAAGGCAAAGAGAAAGAGTCGAAAGGGCTGATTGATATGATCCGCAAACGTGAGGATCCTGAAGCTGGCGATCCTGCATGGAACCCTGTTCGTCCACAAGATAAGCCGGAACATTACGCCACAGCAACTGGCTCTTTGTTTAATCAAGCACAAGTTCAAGATCTCTACGATGATACTAAGCCACGCGGTATTGGTGATATCGTGACGATTCTATTGGAAGAGAAAACGGCAGCGAAAAAGAGTGCAAGCTCTGATCTCGATAAATCAACAGACTTGAACATGAAGCCGATTGAATTAGGTGGCAAGCCTGTGACTATCCGTGATTACAATCTGTCTTACGGTATGTCCAATAACAACACTTTCGCAGGTTCTACGTCAGCAGATCAAAGCAACAGCATTAAAGGTTCAATCTCAGTTGAAGTGGTGGAAGTGCTGAATAACGGTAATTTGGTGATTCGTGGTGAAAAGTGGTTAACGCTAAACACAGGTGATGAATACATTCGTGTTAGTGGGCATATTCGCCCTGATGATATTAGCCAAGATAACACCATTGCTTCGACCCGTATTTCTAATGCTCGTATTCAATATTCAGGCACAGGTGATCGCCAAGATGTGCAAGATCAGAACTGGCTATCACGCTTCTTTAATGTTGCTTTCTAATCACTTGCTTTTATAAAAACATCACGCCTCATGGACGGGAGAGTAAATTGAATTTCCGCACAATTATCCTTCTAGGATTCGTTTTATTATCTAGTTCGGCGAATGCTGCTCGCATCAAAGATGTGTCATCCGTTGCTGGCGTGAGAAGTAACCAATTGGTGGGTTATGGTTTAGTGGTTGGCTTACCGGGCACTGGCGAAACAACGCCGTTTACCGATCAGAGCTTTAATGCCATGCTACAAAACTTCGGCATTCAATTGCTGGTGGGTACTAAGCCTAAGATCAAAAACGTTGCTGCCGTTGCGGTAAATGCGACTTTGCCACCGTTTACTAAACAAGGTCAAACCATTGATATAACTGTGTCTTCCATTGGTTCTGCCAAAAGTTTACGTGGCGGCACATTATTGCAAACCTTCCTTAAAGGTTTAGATGGCAAGGTTTATGCAATAGCTCAAGGAACACTGGTTGTGGGTGGCTTTAGTGCTGAAGGTGCGGATGGCTCAAAAGTAATAGGCAATACCCCAACCGTAGGTCGAATTTCTAATGGTGCAATGGTTGAACAAGAAGTCCCGAATCCATTTGGGCGTGGTGATTACTTAACCTTTAACTTGCACGATTCAGATTTTACCACGGCTCAGCGTATGGCTGATTCTATCAATCAGTTCTTAGGGCCAAACATGGCATCAGCGGTCGATGCGACGTCGATTAAAGTGCGTGCACCTCGTGATGTGAGCCAGCGTGTTGCGTTTCTCTCAACTGTTGAGAACATTGAGTTCGACCCAGCGGAAGGTTCGGCAAAAATAATTGTTAATTCTCGTACCGGTACTATTGTTATTGGTCAGCACGTGAAGTTAAAACCTGCAGCAATTACCCATGGTGGTATGACGGTTTCGATTAAAGAGAACCCGAAGGTGAGTCAGCCAAATGCGTTTGCTGGTGGTGAAACTACAGTGGTTCAGAACAGTAATATTACGGTTGAAGAATCCGATTCTCGCATGTTTAAGTTTGAACCTGGTGTCACGCTGGATGAGTTAGTACGAGCAGTAAACCAAGTGGGGGCTGCACCATCTGACTTAATGGCAATTTTACAGGCATTGAAACAAGCGGGTGCCATTGAAGGGCAATTGATCATCATCTAATTGCGATGTGACAAACATAAGGATAGCGACATGAAGCAAGTTGATCCCGGTTTTATTCATGATATTAGTAATCTTGATCGATTACGTGCTGGTATTGGTGAAGACTCCGAGGGATCATTGCGTCAGGCTGCTAACCAGTTTGAAGCGATTTTTACCCAAATGCTGTTCAAATCTATGCGGGATGCCAACACCGCTTTTGAATCTGATTTAATGAGCAGTAATAACAGTAAGTTTTATCAGCAAATGCATGATGAGCAAATGTCATCTCAGTTAAGTACGCAAGGGAGCTTAGGCTTGGCTGATATGATTGTAAAACAACTTGGTGGTGAAGAGGGCGAGAAAAAGCCACATACTCCAACCACCGATTTGTTCCCGAAAAAAGAAAATACCGATCCTATGTTTATGCGCCCGATTGATGCTAAGCCAAAGCCTTTGCACATGCCGCAACAAGAAGAGCAAAATTCGCTGGCAGCCAAGCAAGTATTAGAACAATACAAGCAACGTTTAAAAACAGCTGATGTTCAGCCGCCACTTCGTCAGCAACCTGAACCTGATAGCTTTGAAACACCGAAAGCCTTTGTTGAACACATGGCTCCTTATGCTACTAAAGCGGCACGTGCGTTAGGTACTGATCCTGCCATGCTGATCGCTCAAGCAGCATTGGAAACGGGCTGGGGTAAAAAAGTGATCAAAAATGCGGCAGGAACAAGTAACAACTTATTTAATATCAAAGCCGATCCCCGTTGGAGTGGGCAAAAGGTTGCCACACGAACATTGGAATACCATAACGGTGTTGCAGTGCAAGAAAATGCCGCTTTTCGCTCTTATGGATCATATCAAGATAGCTTTCAGGATTTCGTGAAGTTCTTACAGCAGAATCCTCGTTACTCAACGGCACTTAAACACAGTGGCGAGCCGAACCAGTTTATTCGAGAAATTCATAAAGCAGGATATGCCACTGATCCTAATTACAGCACCAAAGTATTAGCAGTAATGAAAAAGGTGAAAAAATTAATGTGATAAAAGATGGACAATAAAAAAGGGAGTGAAATAAAGGAAGAATAAAAATAAAGACTATTAAATAAACAGTAAATATTCTATCAAATAAAATTTGATGGAAGTTTTCTTATATCTTTAATATAGAGTTACACCACGATATCAATAATATTTGATACCATCTTTATCAGATCGTTACTTTCAAAAAGTGCATTTTCCACTTCTTTTTCAGGAACTTGTTTTTCTTCTGTCTTGTTGTCATCAAAGGTTTCTTTTACTAGCGGGACAACGACTTCCTTTAATGCGTAACCAATTAATCCTGATACTAGTAGGTTCATATTTATCTTCCTTTATATTTTGATTTTAATTTAGGTTGAGCTCTTAAATTATAAATAAACAGTAATTTATTACCATCATTAAATTGAATTAAATATCACCTTAAATAAAGAATATATTTATTAATTAAGTTGGTTCGATTTTTGCAAGGTAGGCAGTGAATAAATCACTTTGTTGATAAGTTAGGGAATCAGTATGGCGTCGGATTTAATGCAGCTTGGTATCAGTGGCTTGCGAACATCGCAAAAGCAACTGGATGTTACCAGCCATAATATTAGTAATGTTCACACCCCGGGTTACAGCCGTCAGGTCGTTGATCAAAAAGCCGCAGATGCGCAATGGAGTGGTGGTAACTATTACGGTAGCGGTGCCTATATTGATAGTGTGAATCGTGCTTATGATCAGTTTGCTGCCCGTGAACTGACGCTTTCTACTACCCAACTTGAAGAATCTAATGTACGTCAGCAGCACATGATGATGTTAGATGATTTCACGTCAAAAAGTGCGGTTAATACCGTTAACAGCATGAACGATTTTTATAACTCGGTACGTTCATTGTCAGATCACCCTAACGATCTTGGCTCTCGACAAACTGTGTTAGAAAGCGCCAATCAAGCAGCAAACAGTTTTAATAATTCTTATGAAACGCTGACTAACATACGTCGAGATGTGAATGAACAACTGGATGTAACACTTGAACGTGTGAATGCATTAGGGCAAGAACTTGCCGCTATTAATACCAGCTTGCAAGAATTACCTGATGGCGATAAAAACCACGATTTATTAGATAAACAACGTGGCTTAATCAATGAATTAGCGAAATATACTAAAGTCACCGTCCTCGCTGATAAAGGTAGCCTTGCGGATAAAGTGATTATTGGCAGTGGTGATACTTTAGTCTCTGGCGTTGAATCTTCACAATTAAAAATGGTGAGTGGCGATCCTGATTTAGAAGATAAACAAATTGCCATTGTTAATGGTAATCAAGCTAAAGCCATTAAAAGTGACCACATAGGCGGCGGATTAGGTGCCATGTTGTCGATACGTGATGATGTGATTGATAAAAGCCTCGATGAAATGGGGCGAATGGCGATTGGCTTTTCAAAACAAATAAACGATTTGCAGCAATCGGGTACGGACTTAACTGGTGCGATTGGTAGCGCCTTATTTACTGATGTAAATAGCCCAACATTACTTAAAGAGCGAGTGTTAAAGCCATTAGGTAGTCAAACCGATATCGACGTCAAAATTGATGATGTTAACGCATTAAAAGCAGGTGACTATAAATTGACCACCTCATTTGATGGCACCGATTACAGCTTTAGATTGTTCGATCCTGCTGGTAATGAAATGAAACAAGCCGATGGTAGTGCATATATTGCTGCAACGGATACCTTACCATTAGAAGTCAATGTTGATGGTTTAACCCTAACTATGAATACCGTGATGGGAACGCCGCCTGCTACTGGGCAAAGTGAAACAGTGATCATTCAACCGATGCGTCGAGGTGCTGCTAACATCGGGGTTGAAATGAATGATCCCCGTGGGCTTGCAGGGCATCGTCAAACTAACATTGTTGAAGCAAATCCAAACAATACGGGTACAGCACAACTTAGCCAAACATCACAGCAGACACCAGATGCCTTAGCTGGCACTTATCAAATTGACATTATTAACAGTGCAGATTTAGTAGCGGCAAATAATGCAGCAAATTCAGGAACGGCAACGTTTGAAGCTATTTCAGGAGCCGCTGCGGAGAATGCGGTAGGCAACTACACCATTACAGTTAATGCTACGAATAAACTATCTATGAACGATGGTTCAGGTAATGCGGTTAAACTGATTGATGATACAGGCGCAGAAGTGACAGAGCTTGATTACCCACTTACCACAACAGGTAACACTTTAACTATGGTTGCTAATGATGGTAGCCAAGTGAGTGTTGCAACGCTAAGTAATGGTGCTGTTGATGGTGATGAGTTCTCTTTAGCTATTACCACATCAGATAAATTGACAGTAAGAAACACCCAAACTAATACCCTAATGGATTTAAAAGATGATGCGGGTAATACCGTTCAGGCTTTGGCTTATCCATTAACGAATGCCAATAAAGAAATTACTTTTGCAGGTCAAACGACCTCGACATTGTCACTGAGTGATAATGCTAATGTCGGTGATAACTTCTCTGTGACCTTAGGGCGCAGCAGTGCGGTAGGTGGCAACACTAACTTTTTAGCAATGCAGCAAATTCAGCATGGCAAAACCATGAACGAGGGCAAATCGAGTGTGATTGATTTGTTTGAAGGGTTAGCAACAGACATTGGTATGTTAAAGAATAATGCGGATAAAACCGCAGAAGTCAATCAATTGGATTTTGATGCCGCGTCCGAGCGAGTATCGAACTTATCGGGTGTTAATCTTGATGAAGAAGCCGCTAATCTTATGAAGTTTCAGCAATCTTACATGGCATCATCTCGGATCATGTCAGTGGCTAAAGAAACCTTTGATACCTTAATGCGTACCGTGTAGTAGGAGTAAATCATGATTAACCGAGTTTCTACTGCTAGCCAGTATCAAAGTTTAACCTCGAATTTAATGCGCAAGCAGGGTGAACTAAATACCAGTAATGAACATTTAGCGACGGGTCGACGCGTATTAACCGCGGGTGATGATCCTGTTTCATCAGTAATGATTCAGAATTATCGTCAAGAGCAGACACTCATCACGCAATATCAAGATGCGATAACATTAGCGACCAACCGCATGAATGTGACGGAATCAACGTTAACGGGTGTAGAGAATAATCTTGATGTGACGAAACAAAAAGTCATTCGCATGATCAACGGTGCTATGGCAGCGGAAGATCGCAGTGCATTTAAAGATGAATTGCAGAGCCTTTATGATGAGTTATTAGGGTTAGCGAACACTCAAGATGAATCTGGTAACTATATTTTTGCAGGTACACAATCTGCCACCAAACCTTTTATGCAAAATGGGCAAACGCCGCCAACCATTGTTTACCAAGGGGATGATCAAGCGCGTCATAGCCAAATAGATAAAAACTTAGAGGTGAAGACCAGCTTAACGGGTAATGATGTCTTCATGGCGATACCCAACCCTTATGGTGATTACCGCCCTGATTTTTCTAACTTACAACCAGACTCGCAACTACATGTTTTAACGGCAACAAATAGCAATCCTAACGACAGCAATAATTACAGTGTAAAGTTTGTCGATAATGCTGGTGTAATGGAATATCAACTTTATCAAGGGGATCCAACAACAGGTGTATTATTGGAACAAAATACTTATGAGCCTGAAGTGGGGATAAGCTTTGATCTCGCAGCTGCTGGTGGTGCGGGAACGTTAGACTTTCAATTTGATGGTGAAATAAAACTTGGTGATAGTGTCGCGTTAAACCCAAGTAAAACCTTTAACGTTTTAGACTCTCTTCAAGATGCGATTAACAACGCAGAACAGCCAACGTCATCAGCAGAAGGTAATGCCAATTTACAACGTGTTATTGATGATTTAAATGGCGCATTCATTCACATGAACCAGCAGCGCTCGCAGGTTGGTAGTGTGTTACAAACCCTTGATAGACAGGGCGAACAACACAAAGATTTTGAATTAACGTTGAATAAAGCACAAAGTGGTTTAGAAGATCTCGACTACAGCAAAGCGATCATTGATATGAATGAACAATCGATGGCACTGCAAGCATCACAGGCAGCGTTTAATAAGACAAAAGAACTCACATTATTTAATTATTTATAGCTATCTGACACAGAATTAAGCGGCAATAAGTTGCCGCTTTTTTTTGTTTAACTAACTGTAAAAAAAAGTTAACCCTTGATAAGAAAAAAAATAAAAAAAACATTAAAGCATTTTCTGACTGTGCCGTTAAAGAAATCACAACAGGAAAAACTTAGTTAGCCCGGGAATCGCTGGGTATCAAATCAAGGAGCTACAATTATGGCTGTTACAGTTAATACTAACGTCTCTGCAATGACCGCCCAGCGTTACCTAAACGGTGCAAGCAACGGCGTTGCTAATAGCATGGAAAAACTTTCTTCTGGTCTTCGCATTAACTCTGCAAAAGATGATGCTGCAGGTCTTCAAATCTCAAACCGTTTAACAAGCCAAACAAACGGTCTAAATGTAGCTATGCGTAATGCCAACGATGGTATCTCTATGGCGCAAACGGCTGAAGGCGCGATGTCAGAAACAACAAACATGCTACAACGTATGCGTGATTTGTCTCTTCAAGCAGCGAATGGCTCAAACTCAACAGAAGACCGTGAAGCACTTCAAAAAGAAGTTGATGCGCTACAAACAGAAATGACCCGTATCGCAGAAACAACCACGTTCGGTGGTCAACAATTACTGGATGGTACATTCGGTACGAAATCTTTCCAAGTTGGCTCAAATGCTAATGAAACCATTGCTGTCACATTGGGTGATGTGTCTTCAAATGCTATCGGCAGCCAAACTGCAGGTGGTGCTGGTACAGTATTCGGTGCAGCTACTCCAGCAACTACAGAGGGTGAAGATTATGCGGACGGTCTTACACCTGGTGATATAACGATTCATGGCGGTAACGGTAGTAAAACTGTTTCTCTTACAGGTACTGATAAAGTGACTGATGTAGCTGATAAGATCAATAAAGCTGGAAGTGGGGTTACGGCATCAACTTCTGTAACGACAAAAATTGATAACTTAGTTGCTGGTGAGACTGGTACGTTAGAGATTGGTGATGATTCATTTAACCTAGCGAAATACAATGGTTCAATGGAAGATTTAGCATCTGATCTTGGTAAAGCAGGTTACGATGCAACTATTGATGATGCTGGTGCGCTAACGGTTACAGCAAAAGATGTTAATGGTATTAAAGTGACAGATGCACTTGATACTGGGATTACTCTTGATGGTGTTGCGGCAGGTGCTGCCGATGAAGAAATTGTTAAAAATGCGGAATTAAAATTATCTTCATCTGATTCGTTCTCTGTGACTGGTGCAAATGTCGGTGAAATTATAAATGATACTACATCATCGTTAAATTCAGTTAAAGATGTTGACGTAACATCGGCAGCAGGTGCGCAAGATGCATTAGATGTTATTGATGCAGCAATTGCTGGTATTGATGCGCAACGTGCAGATTTAGGTGCGGTACAAAACCGTTTCAACCACACGTTAAATAACCTTGCGAACATCAATGAAAATGTGAATGCATCAAACAGCCGTATTAAAGATGTCGATTTCGCAGCTGAAACCACTAACATGACGAAGAACCAAATTCTGCAACAAGCAAGTACTTCTATTCTTGCACAAGCTAAGCAGATCCCTCAGGCGGCACTTAGCCTACTGGGTTAATCATTAAAATGAAGCCCTGTATTTCAATACAGGGCTTTTTTACTTACAGCGATATCGCTAAGGACTGGCTATGGCGATCAATCCAATAAATATATCTTCATCGTCTTTAATCTCTAATCTGGATATGGAAGGCGATAAGAAAGTTCGTCACACTTCCCCTCAAGACGTAGAGCAACAAACTGTTAGCTCTGAATCTTCCCTATCATCGATAAAGGCTGTTAATCCTATTGATTCCAGTGACATTGACGATCCCCTTAATTCATCTTTGCTAGAGCAAAAGTCTGAACAAGAGAGAATTAAGCAGATTGAAATGGCATTACAATCTGCTAATCGCTCGTTACGCTTTCATCAAGATGATGAATCAGGTAAACAAATTGCCACCATAGTTGATAACAAAACGGGTGAAGTGATTCGACAAGTTCCGGCACAAGAATTGCTAGATTTAAACAAAAATTTGACCAAGTACGGTTTAAGCTCGTTAAGTCATAAAGTGTAAAAGGAAAACTCATGGGGTTAAGTGCAGGTGGTTTAGCTTCTGGTTTAGACGTTGCGGGTATGACGCAACAATTAGTTGCAGCGGAACGTGCGCCGAAAGAGCAGCGCATTAAAGAGCAACAACAAAAATTGGAAGTACAGTTAAGTGGCTACGGGCAAATTAAATCCGCGGTATCTGGTTTAGAAGATATGGTGAAGAAATTTTCTGAAGATAAGGTATTTGCAGGTCAATCAGCTAAATCATCTGAAAGTGGGTTTGTTTCTGTTGAAGCATCAGATAAAGCGAGAAATGGTAGCTATACCGTTGAAGTGTTAGAAATTGCTAAATCTCATAAAGTGGTCACCAACAATGCCTTTGATGCAGATCCTAAAGCAAAACTGGGATCGGGCGATTTGGAAATTACGGTTGATGGTAAAACCATGTCTGTCACCATTGAACCAGATAAAAGCAGTTTAAAAGATGTACTGAATGCAATTAACAATTCTGCGGATAACCCTGGTGTAACGGCAACGGTTATTAATGATGCAAATGGTTCGAAAATTGTTTTTTCAAGCACTGATACCGATGTTGCCAATGAAATATCGATAGATGCATCAGGGATGACGGGTGAGCTAGCCAAATTAAGCTTTGATCCTGCCAATCCAACAGCCAATGCCGATATGGTCGAGATGCAAAACGGTGTTGATGCCAAAATTAAAATTGATAACTTCACCGAGATCACTAGTAGTAGTAATAAAATCGAAGATGCCATTGAAGGTGTAACACTCGATATTAAAAAACTCACAAATACTGACGATGTTAAGTTTGCAACGATAGATATTACTAACGATACTTCAACGGCAAAGTCTTCTATTGAATCCTTCGTTGAAAAGTACAATGAGTTTATTGATACCGCAGATAGTTTAAGTAAATACGATACAGAGTCTAAATCTAGTGGCCCATTAAACGGTGATAGTTTAACCCGCTCAATCATCAGTCAAATGCGAAATATGATGAATGCGGGGATCGAAGTTGATGGCAGAACATATAGTTTAAGTGATTTTGGTATTACCACTGACCGTTACGGAAAAATCGAGATTGATGACGATAAGTTAGATGATGCATTAAAAGATAACTTTAATGCGTTTAACGCTTTTTTCCATACCGATGAAAAGGGTTTTCTTGATAAAGCCGAAGCCATTTTTAAAGGTTACACCAGTTCAACGGACGGCTCCCTAACCAATAAAGAGAAAAGTTTAAAAGAGCAGCAAGACAGATTAAATGATGATATGGATGATTTGAATGAGCGAATGAAAGCGTTTGAAGAGCGAACCTATCAACAGTTTACCGCGATGGATGCAGCTATTGGAAAAATGAATAATCAGCTGAATACCATGATGAGCCTAATGACATTTTAAAGTGAATGAAAATGGAAAAATTAACTCAACTCGAACAGCAGATTGAACAGCTTTTACAGCAGCAAGATTATCCTGATGATTTTCCTCAACAATTAGAAAATTTAGTTGCTCTGCGTCATCAAGAAGTAGAAAACATCTTAGGCCAACCTGATTTAACGCGCGTGGTGTTTGATGATGTGGTTGCACGCACCAAAGCATTAAAAAGCTTAATTCAAAAGCATAAAGATATTATTGGTGAGCTTTTAGTGCGTTCGAAAAAGAGCAAACAATCGTTATCACTGTACAGCAATATTCAACAAAACGGTTCTTAGTCTTCTTGGTTTTGTTGATTTTGATTTCACTTATTAAATAAGGGATTACATCATGCGTGGCTCTCTTCAGGCATATAAAAAAGTTTCAGTAAACGCACAATTATCCAGTGCTTCTCCTCACCGTGTTATTCAAATGCTGTATGCAGGGGCGATTGAGCGTTTAATTCAAGGAAAAGCGGCAATGGAGCAAGGCAATGTTGCGGTTAAATGTGAGCGTTTAAGCAAAGCATTAGATATCGTATTAAGCCTACGTGACTGCTTATCAATGGAAGACGGCGGTGATATTGCTAAGAACCTTGATTCACTTTATGAGTTTATGGCAAGCGAAATTACCCGCGCAAACGCTGAAAATCAAACTAAGCCTATCGATGATGTAATTGGTATGCTACGTGAAATTAAATCGGCATGGGATCAAATTCCTGCGGAATATCATCACCTAAGTGAAGCAAGTTAAATTAATAAATGCGTGTTTTGATGCATATTGGTGACGAAACGCTGCAAAATATTACTAATTTATGACAGATATAGGATGAATCGCTGTAAACGGGCAATATTCATCCTATTATTTTATATATCCTTGTATTGGTATCACACCTTTCTGCTATCAAATATTGCCTTATCGTGTTGTTTAATTACAATAGACCTTAATAATATTGGCTGTGGTTCTCATTTTTATGAGTAAGCCAGTAATTACATCATTTCTATGAAGGCAGGCTATATCCATTCTATGCAAGGTTTAGCAAAGACACTCGTTATTGAGGACGATCAACAGCAACGTCATGATCTTAGTGTAATTCTAAGTTTTGTGGGCGAGCAGTATGAAGCTGTTTCATCACAAGATATTGAAGCCGAATTATGGCAACAGCCGTGGGGTGCGTGCTTACTGGGTAATATTGAAGCAGGCAAAACACTCACTCATATTATCGATACACTGAAAGTGCAGGCGCACATTCCGGTTGTTTCATTAGGTAACCATCGTAGTCATCTTTCTGGTTTAGCGAACTATGTTGGCGATCTTGAATTACCTCTACACTATAATCAGCTAGTTGATGCTTTCCGTCACTGCCAAGAATTCTCTGGTAAGCGTGCTTACCAAGTCCCTCAGTTAGGCCGTAAAAATACCTTATTCCGTAGTATGGTTGGTAGCAGCTCTGCTATTAGTCAAATTCGTCATTTGATGGAACAAGTAGCAGCTTGTGATGCTAGCGTTCTGATCTTAGGTGAATCTGGAACGGGTAAAGAAGTGGTAGCGCGTAATGTTCACTATCATTCGTCCCGTGGTAAAGGTCCTTTTGTTCCTGTGAACTGTGGTGCGATTCCACCGGATCTTTTAGAAAGTGAATTATTTGGTCATGAGAAAGGGGCATTTACGGGAGCAATTTCTGCACGTAAAGGCCGTTTTGAATTAGCCGAAGGCGGTACGTTATTCCTTGATGAAATCGGTGATATGCCGATGTCAATGCAAGTGAAATTATTACGTGTACTGCAGGAGCGTTGCTTTGAACGTGTCGGTGGTAGCGAAACAATCAAAACTAACGTACGTATTATTGCGGCAACACACCGTGATTTAGATAAGATGATCCACGAAAATCTATTCCGTGAAGATCTGTATTATCGCTTAAATGTGTTCCCAATCGATATGCCAGCAATGCGTGATCGTATTGAAGATTTACCATTATTGTTGCAAGAATTATTAACTCGTATGGAAGCTGAGGGTGCGAAGCGTATTCACTTTACCCCACGTGCGATTAATTCATTAATGGAGCACAGCTGGCCGGGCAACGTACGTGAATTAGCTAATCTTGTTGAGCGTCTATGTATTCTTTACCCAGGTGAAATGGTTGATATTAACCACTTACCAATAAAGTATCGTTATGGTCAGCTTCCAGATTTTACTCCTGAAAATGCAGTACCAAGTGTGGAAGAGTTAGAGCAAGAAGCGTTAGCGAGTATGTTCTCCTCTTATGAAGAAGAACAAAATGTCGCTAATAGTGAGCTTCCACCTGAAGGCTTGAACCTAAAAGAAATGTTGGCTGATCTTGAAGTTGATATGATCAAGCAAGCATTAGATGCTCAAGCTGGCGTGGTCGCAAGAGCGGCTGATATGCTAGGTATGCGTCGTACTACACTGGTTGAAAAAATGCGTAAATATGGCTTAAGCAAAGAAGGTTAATATTACGCTATTACTGAATATAGAGCCGATGTCATTAATTTGACATCGGCTTTTTATTTTTAATCACATACAAAAGTTGTGTATATAATTAAGCTGAAGTTTCTGTCTATTTTTATAGCGATATAAGCTAGGCATTCTTGTCTTCGATCTATTTTCTCGCTCAATATCCCAAATTCCTTTCATCAATCTGTGTCTTTTTCGTTATTGACCTAATACTTATATCGATTGTCATTTTTTTGACATCGTAATTTAATCTTATTTACTTTTAATTTGCTGATTTATAAGAATTATATTTGGCATGTAATTTGCTTTTTTATAAATTATATTGAATTTTTTGTTATTAGGTTTCGTGCATGGATGATCAAGCGACGGCATTAGGACAATTAGAACAACAAGTCGAGCGTTATCAGCAAGTGCTTGAAGTGATGCCTGTTGGGGTGATTTTGTTAGATCCTAAAGGCATTGTCAGTGAAACCAATAATGAAGCGTTACGTTTGCTAGGTGAGCCATTAGAGGGCGAGCGTTGGGTTGATATTATTCAACGTTGTTTTAACCCTCAAGAAGATGATGGTCATGAGATTTCGCTGCGATCTGGTCGAAAGGTGAAGCTTGCGATTTCAGCATCCGCTGCTGGTCAATTAATTGTTATTACTGATATGACAGAAACACGCCAGTTACAGTCACGATTAAGTGAAATGCAGCGTTTATCCTCATTAGGAAAAATGGTGGCGTCGCTGGCACATCAAGTTAGAACCCCGCTATCTAGTGCCATGCTTTATGCTGCTAATTTATCTGTGCCTAATTTGCCTAGGTGAATACCCGTGAACGTTTTCAAACTAAGCTTGTTGATCGTCTACAAGATCTTGAAAAGCAAGTGAACGATATGCTGTTGTTTGCTAAAGGTGGCGATAATAAAGTTGTGAACTGCTTCAGCTTAGAGGCTTTGTTAAATAGCATGGAAAACATGGTTGAAGCCTTAGTGATGAGTCAAAACGTCGATTTCAGTATCGACTGTGATGATGAATCATTAGTGATTTTAGGTAATGAAAATGCGCTTGCTAGTGCGATCAGCAACCTTATAACGAATGCTATTCAAATGTCAGGAAAAGGTTGTTCCGTGGCAGTGTCTTGTCATGTGATGGGTGACGATATTTTACTATCGGTGACCGACAACGGTCCGGGCATTGAGCCCGCTATCCAAGCCAAAGTATTAGAGCCGTTTTTCACCACTCGCCAGCAAGGCACAGGCTTAGGTTTAGCTGTGGTACAAATGGTTGCCCTTGCTCATCACGGCAAGCTTTCTTTGCAGTCAGAATTAGGAAAAGGCACGTGCTTTACGTTAACCATTCCAATGGCTTCACAAGAAAACATTCAGCGTCAGTTAGCAGCATCGTAAGCATACCTGTGATACGAACTCATGGAGAGAAAATATGAACCAAACGAGAGTCTTAGTTGTTGAGGATGACGAAGGATTACGTGAAGCACTTGTCGATACGTTAGCGCTGGCTGGTTATCAATGGATTGAAGCTGAAAGTGCGGAAGATGCGTTAGTGATCATGAAGTCTCAAGCGGTTGATATTGTTGTCTCTGATGTACAAATGGCAGGAATGGACGGGTTAGGCTTGCTGCGAAGTATTAAGCTTAATTGGCCGAAAGTGCAGGTGCTGTTGATGACCGCTTACGCCAATATTGAAGATGCTGTTGCTGCAATGCGTGAAGGTGCTATTGATTACATGGCAAAACCGTTTGCACCGGAAGTGCTGCTTAATATGGTTGGACGTTATGCGCCGATTAAAAAGCAAAGCAGTAAAACGGTCGTTGCAGATCCGAAAAGTATTAAATTGTTGGCACTGGCTGACAAAGTTGCTAAAACCGATGCCAGTGTGATGGTATTAGGGCCAAGTGGTTCAGGTAAAGAAGTGTTATCTCGCCATATTCACGATAACTCTGAACGTCGAGATGGTCCCTTTATTGCTATTAACTGTGCTGCTATTCCTGAGAACATGTTGGAAGCGACCTTATTTGGTTATGAGAAAGGCGCATTTACTGGCGCTGTGCAAGCATGCCCTGGTAAATTTGAGCAGGCACAAGGCGGTACACTGCTGTTAGATGAAATCAGTGAAATGGATTTGAATCTACAGGCGAAATTATTACGTGTATTACAAGAGCGAGAAGTGGAACGTCTAGGTGGTCGCAAAAGCATTAAGCTAGATGTGCGTATTCTTGCAACCAGTAACCGAGATCTTAAGACTTATGTTGCTGAAGGGCATTTTCGTGAAGATTTGTATTACCGTTTGAATGTTTTCCCAATTGCATGGCCCGCATTAGGGGATCGTAAGGGAGATATTCTACCCTTAGCTTCATTATTTGCTGAACGGCACAGTATCCAACAAGGAAATGTGGTACCTACTATAAGCCAAGCAGCACAAGATAAATTGCTGCAATATCCGTGGCCTGGCAATGTGCGTGAATTAGATAATGTGATTCAACGGGCATTGATTTTATGTGAAAACAATCAGATCCAGCAGCAAGATATTTTATTAGAACATTTTGATTGGCTTGATACAGAAAGCCCCGAAGTAGTAACAACATCTGAGCCAAGCGTGATTGCTGTTCGCCCGAAAGTGCCGACAACAGGAGAAGGGTTAGGCAGTGAGTTACGTGAACAAGAATTTAGCATTATTTTAGAAACGCTGGTGGCCTGTGATGGCAGCCGTAAAGATGTGGCAGAACAGCTTGGGATAAGCCCACGAACCTTACGTTATAAACTCGCAAAAATGCGTGATGCTGGCATTGAAATCCCTGCGTAGTGTGCAGGAAGCAGAACGACAAAAAATAAACGAATAGAGAGAATCACGGAATGAAAGTAAACGGACTACAAGCAGAAATGCAAGCAATGAGGCTGGATGCCCAAAACTCCTCATCCCCAGCCACAGCACAACAAGTGAGTGCTGATTTTGGCAACCTTCTTAGTGATGCGCTGAAAACAGTGAATCATCTTCAAGGACAATCTAGCGAATTAGCAACACGTTTCGATCAAGGTGACCGCAGTGTGTCTTTATCTGATGTGATGATCGCAAGAAACAAGTCCAGCGTTGCGTTTGAAGCAACGGTTCAAGTTCGCAATAAAATGGTACAAGCGTACAAAGAATTAATGAATATGCAGGTATAAACCTGACTTTTTAAAGTATGGATAGTAAAGCCGTTATTCTTGCAGTTTATGGGTAAAAAGTCGTGGCAGAAGAAAACATTAATCAACCATTAGCCGTATCAGGGAATGGGTCAGCACCTGCTTTGCATGATGATGCAGGTCTTGATCAAGGGGCTGATATTTCAGAGAAGAAAGCTTCTTCGACAGATAGCATTTTGGGCAATTTAGATCTCTTACGCCAAGTGATCTTAGTGTTGTCTGTGGCTATCTGTGTAGCGCTAATTGTGTTGGTCACAATGTGGATCAAAGAGCCTGAAATGCGCCCATTAGGCACTTATGAAACAGAAGAGCTTATTCCGATCCTTGATCACTTCGATCAAAAGAAAATCGAATACCAATTAGATGGTAATACCATCCGTGTTCCTGCTGAAGAATACAGCGCGATTAAGCTTGACCTTACACGTTCAGGGTTAAATACACGTACGGTTGAAGGTGACGATATTCTGTTACAGGACATGGGCTTTGGTGTTTCTCAGCGTCTTGAAAGCGAACGTTTAAAGCTAAGCCGTGAACGTCAGCTTGCTCGTGCTATTGAGCAAATTAGCCAAGTACGTAAAGCGCAGGTTTTATTGGCGACACCAAAACAAAGTGTCTTTGTTCGTCATAATCAAGAAGCAACAGCAACGGTATTTTTAACCCTTTCTTCTGGTGGTTCGCTTGGTCAACAAGAGGTGGATTCAATTGTTGATATGGTGGCAACTGCAGTACCTGGCTTACGCCCGACTCGTGTGACGGTGACCGATCAACATGGTCGTTTATTGAGTTCTGGTACTGAAGATCCAAGTGCGACTGCAAAGCGAAAAGAGTACGAATTAGAACGTAAGCAAGAGCAATCACTGCGTGAGAAAATTGATGCGATTTTAATGCCGGTTTTAGGGCTTGGTAATTACACATCTCAAGTTGATGTTGCGATGGATTTCTCGGCTTTAGAAGAAACTCGTAAGCGTTATGATCCGGCAACTGCAGCGACACGCAGTGAATTTACGTTAGAAGATATCAATGGTGGTAATACAGTTTCAGGCATTCCAGGCGCACTAAGTAATCAGCCGCCAGTCGATTCTGCAATCCCACAGAATGTTAAAGATATGCAATCAGGTAGTGGTGGTGCTGATGGCTCTGTGCATCGAGAATCAACCCGCAACTATGAATTAGATACCACTATTAGCCATAAACGCGCGCAGACTGGCACCATTGCACGTCAAACCGTGTCTGTGGCAGTGGATTATAAAACCATTACCGATCCTGCAACGGGCGATGTGACACGTGTACCTGTATCTGAAGCTGAAATTGCGAAGATCCGCCGTTTATTAATGGGTGGTATTGGTTTTTCTGAAGCCCGTGGTGATTTACTTGAAGTGCTATCTGTGCCATTCGCATTACCTGAATCACAAGTAGCAGCAGATCTGCCTATTTGGGAAAACCCGAACTTTAATAATTGGGTTCGTTGGGTAGCTGCAGCACTGGTGATCATCGTGGTGATCATGGTGCTCGTACGTCCAGCAATGCGCAAATTACTTTATCCAAACCAAGCCCCAGATGGTACGCCATTGGATGAAAATGGTATGCCGATATTGGCGAATACAACTGATAGTGTTGGCTTAATAGGTGCTGAATTAGATGGTGGTGAAGGATTTGAATTAAGCTCAAGTAGCTTAGATTTACCAAATTTACATAGAGATGAAGACTTACTCAAAGCCGTCCGAGCATTGGTGGATAATGAACCCGATCTCGCAGCGCAAGTGGTTAAAAGTTGGGTGAATGAAGATGGCTAATGAAGTTTCAGTAAGTGAAAATAAATTCGATATCAACACGCTAAGTGGTACGGAAAAAGCCGCGATTCTTTTGCTTAGCCTCAGTGAGCAAGATGCAGCGAGTATTATTCGTCATTTAGAGCCGAAACAAGTACAGCGTGTCGGTGGTGCGATGGCGAGTATGACGGATTTAAACCAAGAAAAAGTGTCAGGTGTTCACCGTCAGTTTCTTGAAGATATTCAGAAATACACCAGCATTGGTATGGGTAGTGAAGATTTTGTCCGTAATGCACTAGTCGCTGCGTTAGGTGAAGATAAAGCTAATAACTTGGTCGATCAGATCCTGATGGGCAGTGGCTCACGTGGTCTGGATTCTTTGAAGTGGATGGATCCTCGTCAGGTGGCAAGTATTATCTTGAACGAACACCCACAGATCCAAACCATTGTTTTATCGTACTTAGAGCCTGAGCAATCGGCAGAAATTTTATCGCAATTTCCTGAGCGAGTACGTTTAGATCTGATGATGCGTATTGCTAACTTGGAAGAAGTACAGCCTGCAGCACTACATGAATTAAACGATATCATGGAGAAACAGTTTGCTAGTCAAGCAGGTGCACAAGCAGCGAAAATTGGTGGCCTGAAAGCTGCGGCTGAAATCATGAACTATCTCGACAATAACGTTGAAGGTTTGTTGATGGATCAGATCCGTGAAACAGATGAAGACACAGCAACACAAATCCAAGACTTGATGTTTGTGTTTGATAACTTAACCGAAGTTGATGATCGTGGTATTCAGACCTTACTTCGTGATGTACCACAAGATCTACTGCAGAAAGCCCTGAAAGGTGCTGACGATATGCTGCGTGATAAGTTCTTTATGAATATGTCGAAACGTGCCTCAGAAATGCTACGTGAAGAGCTAGAAGCGATGGGACCAATTCGTGTCGCAGATGTAGAAGCTGCGCAAAAAGAAATTCTTACCATTGCCCGCCGCTTATCTGATGCTAGGTGAGATTATGCTGGGTGGTGGCGGTAGTGCTGATGAATACCTCTAATCAAATACCGCTGATGTCAGGAGGTTGTGATGAGTGATGAACGTCGTCGTGGCTTTTTTCGTGCATCGGATCACCAAGCGCAAGAGCTAGAACGTTGGGCATACCCTGATTACTCAGAAGATCGCCCAGAATACACTGAAAACGCATTCAATTATCAACCTCAGCCGATCATTGAAGAGTTTGAGCCAGAAGAAGAGCCGGGTCCACCACCGCTAACCGCTGCCGATTTAGAAGCAATGCAACAATCAGCCTATGAAGAAGGCTTGGAGCAAGGTAAGCAAGCCGGTCACGCTGATGGTTTTAAAGCCGGACATGCTGAAGGGCTTGCTGCTGGTAATGCCGAAGGGCTAGAACAGGGTTTACAGCAAGGCTTAGTACAAGCGCAACAACAGATCACCGAACAAGTGAATCACTTAGCAACAGTTGCAGAAAAGCTGCTGACTCCTATCAATCAAGTGGATCGAGAAGTTGAAGATCAAGTCATGCAATTAGCACTGGGATTAGCGAAAGAGTTGATCCGAGTCGAAGTGAAAACCAATCCTCAAGTAATTTTAAATACCATTCGTGAAGTGGTGGCAACGTTACCGGTTGCGAATCGTGAAATTACCATGCACCTGCATCCTGAAGATATTGCTTTGGTTAAACAGAATTTCACAGATGAAGACTTACATGAGCGTAAATGGAAGCTGATTTCAGAGCCGGGATTAAACCGCGGTGACTTACAGGTAAATAGCCAAGATACCTCAGTTGATTATTTTATTGATGAGCGTATTCGCCATTCGCTGACTACCTTCGAAGCGATGAATAGCAGTGTGCGAGAGCAAAGCGAATGACTGCCACTTTAGCTGAACGTTTAAGCCGTTTTAAAACCGAAGGGACGGGTTGTAAGCCTGTTGCATCGGGACGGCTAGTACGTGTGGTTGGACTGACATTAGAAGCGGTTGGCTGCCGAGCACCTGTTGGTAGCCTATGTAAAGTTGAAACCCTAAATGGAGACTTAGAAGCAGAAGTCGTCGGATTTTCTGGTGAAACATTGTTTTTGATGCCAAGTGAGCAGTTGCAAGGGGTGATGCCAGGGGCGAAAGTCACACCTATTCTTCATAACAGTGGTCTGCCTGTGGGACCTGAGTTATTAGGGCGTGTTATTGACGGTGTTGGTAATCCACTTGATGGTTTAGGACCAATTTTCACCGAGCAACGTGCTTCATTTAATGCGATTCCCATTAATCCGTTATCTCGAAAACCCATTAAAGAGCCACTTGATGTTGGGATTAAAGCGATCAATGGCTGTTTAACCGTTGGTAAAGGTCAGCGTATCGGTTTGTTTGCTGGCTCTGGTGTAGGTAAGTCGGTGACGCTTGGCATGATGACCGGAGGGACCAGCGCACAAATCGTGGTCGTGGGTTTGATTGGTGAGCGTGGTCGAGAAGTAAAAGAGTTTATTGATGAGATCTTAGGCCCTGAAGGACGAGCGCGATCAGTTGTGGTAGCTGCGCCTGCTGATGCGTCACCTTTAATGCGTTTAAAAGGCTGTCAGACTTCGTTAACCATTGCGGAATACTTTCGTGATCAAGGCTTTGATGTTTTGCTGTTAATGGATTCATTGACTCGTTTTGCTCAAGCGCAACGTGAAATTGCCTTATCTGTCGGTGAGCCGCCTGCAACTAAAGGTTATCCGCCATCAGTGTTTGCCAAGCTGCCAGCCTTGGTTGAGCGAGCGGGTAACGGTAATGAAAACCAAGGTTCAATTACTGCTTTTTTCACCGTATTAAGTGAAGGTGATGATTTGCAAGATCCTATTGCCGATGCATCTCGTGCAATCTTGGATGGTCACATAGTGTTATCCCGTGAAATGGCTGATGCCGGACATTATCCTGCTATTGATGTTGAACGTTCCGTGAGTCGTGTTATGCCTGCGATTGTCAGTGAAGAGCACATGTTAATGTCAAAAGCGGTGCGTCAGATCTTATCGATTTGCCGTAAAAATCAGGATTTGGTTTCCATTGGCGCTTATAAGCCGGGAACAGATAACACCATTGATCAGGCTTTTAGCTTTAAACCTAAATTGGACGCTTATCTGCAACAAACAATGAAAGAATCGGTGCCGTATGAAATGTGCATCAATATGTTGCGTTCAACCCTTGGTGGCTAAGACTGAGTATCAAAAGGATGTGGAGCATAGAATATGTCTAATGCATTAGCATTGATCATTGAACAAGCGAAAGAGCAAGAGCATCAAGCCAGTCTTGCTTTAAACCAAGCCCGTATCGATCAAGAAAATTATCGACAGCAGTTAGCACAAATTGAGCAATACCGTTTGGATTACCTCAATCAACTTTCTACGCGTGGTCAGCAAGGGCTAACAGCAAGTCAATATAGCCATTTACAGAAGTTCTTAACGCAGCTGGATAATACCTTAGAGAAACAAAAGCAAGCGGGTGGTTACTTTGAAGAGCAAATCCAAAAATGCGCTCAACATTGGCAAGAGATGCAACAGAAACGTCGCTCAGTGGAATGGTTAGTTGAAAAGCGTAAACGTGAGCATCAAAAGTGGCTGGATAAGCAAGAGCAAAAGATGATGGATGAGTTCGTCACCCTGCAATTTGCGCGACGATTACAACAGTAATTCTATTGATAGAGTTATTGGTTTGGTTTTTGCATTAATACTGGTTATCTCTTTATTGCCAGTTGAAAATAAAATTGTGATGTTGTTGTTTTCGCAAGGCTCAGTATTAGGTTTGGATCGGTTATGAATCTATTAAATCCATTATCAACCCAGCATTCAAAAGTTGCTTCCGCTGGTGCATCTAACGCCAAGTCTGTTGATCAAACAGAAGGTGAGCAAGAAGGCTTATTTGGGCAGCAATTACAACAAGCCTCTTCTGAGCAAGCGTCTGTAACCGATTTAAAATCAAAAGAAAAAAACGTTGATGCTGGTGACAGTGAAGCGTCTGATGACATTGTAAAGACGGATGTTGAACCGCTACTTGAAACTGAAAATTCTGAGTTATCAGAAAATAAAACGGATGAAAGTGTTGTTACTGATGAGGTCGAATTTACAGGTGCTATAGCGACTGAAAGTACAACCCAAGCTGATGAAGTTAAAGATGAAAGCGTTGACAAAGCCATGCTTGAAGGTGCTGATTTCCTTCAGCGATTAAATCAGTCTAATCAGCAGTTTAGCAATCAATCAGCTGAAGGTGGCAAAGCTTTGCCGCTAAACGATGATGGTGCTAAGGATATTGAGGTGAGCGAAGAGGGTGAGATCGCAGAGCTAAAACAAGCAGGATTACTTGATAGCTTGAAATCCTTTGCTGCTAAACAGCCAACCGAGCTGACTGATAAAGAAAAAACATTACTGGCTGATGCTAAAAGTAATGAGCAAAAACAGGCAATTAATACTGTTGGTGGCAAGAACATTACAGCTGAAACCGATGAAGAGGCAGCTCAGCAAGTTATCGATCCCGAGTTGAAGAAAACTTTAACAGGCATTAGTGCGGATCAAAGCCTTAATAAAACAGTTTTAACGAGCGGTAAGACCGCAGAAGTACTAGCAGCCGCTGGGGCAATGGAAACCATCAAACGTAGTTTAGGTGAGGTATCAGAAAAAGACAGTAGCTTAGCTCAACCATTATCTGCACAGATGGGCTCCCAGCAAGCAACTGCCATGAAGATGGAGCCTCAGATAGCGGCAGCACAAGTACAAACGCCTTTGCTACTGACTAAAGAGCAAGCAGGAGAGCAAATCTCTGAGCGCATCAATATGATGATGGCGAAGAATTTAAAACAGGTAGATATCCGTTTAGATCCGCCAGAGCTGGGTAAAATTCAGATCAAATTAACTTTGAACCAAGATCAAGCATCGGTGCAATTTACCGTTAATAACAGCCAAACAAGAGATATGGTTGAACATGCAATGCCAAGATTGCGAGAAATGATGCACCAACAGGGATTACAGTTAGCACAAGGTTCAGTCAGCCAAGATAATTCGAGCCAATTTGCACAGCAGCAGTTCACACAACAACAGCAATCAGAGCAGCAAAGTCGGTTCCTCTAGTGAAGGTGTATTAACCAGTTCGCAAGAGCCAGAATCAGATAAACATCTTGATGCAATTGAGATGTTCGTTACAAATAAGAAAGATCGGGTTGATTACTATGCGTAATTAACAATTGTTAATACTTTAGATAATGAAAATAAAGATAAAAAGGAATAAAAATGGCGATGGGCAAGAAAAAGCTGATGATAATAAGCGCAGCAGTAGTGGTTTTATTGTTGGCTGGTGGCATTGGTTTTTGGTTGCTCAGTGGTGATGATGCCGCAGAGCCTCAACAAGCAGCGGAAGTTGCTCAGCAGGATGCTGTTAAAGCGCCCGTTATGTCTGCGTACTATGTCGTATTACCTCAGCCATTTACCTTTAATGTGACAGGAGATTCCCGCGATCGCGTGGTTCAAATTAAAGTGCAATTAATGGTAAGAGGGGATAAGAATGAAGCCCTCGCTAAGCAACATACGCCTTTAATTGAAAGCACCTTGCTTCAAGCTTTTGGTGTAGCAACGGTTGAACAATTACGTAACCCTAATGGTCGTGATCAATTACGTCAGCAAGCGTTGGAAGCCGTGAAAGCGACAATGGTAAAAGTGGCTGGAACACCAGCGGTTGAGCGGGTTCTTTTTACCGGTTTTGTAATGCAGTAGGTTTATAGTGAGCGATTTATTAACCCAAGATGAAATTGATGCGCTACTTCATGGTGTAGATGAACCAGAAGATGATCTTCATGACGATGAAGCGAGTAGTGATGTTGCGACGTTTGATTTCTCTTCCCAAGACCGTATTGTCCGCGGTCGTATGCCAACGCTTGAGTTGATCAACGAGCGTTTTGCTCGCCATATGCGGATCAGCTTATTTAACATGCTGCGCAAAACGGCTGAAGTCTCTATTAACGGCGTGCAGATGATTAAATTTGGTGAATATCAAAACACGCTGTACGTCCCTACTAGTTTGAACATGGTGCGTTTTCGTCCGCTAAAAGGGACGGCTTTGATCACTATGGAAGCACGTTTGGTATTCATCTTAGTAGAAAACTTTTTTGGTGGTGATGGACGTTTCCACGCCAAAATTGAAGGTCGTGAATTTACCCCAACAGAGCGTCGTATCGTTCAAATGCTATTGAAATTGGTGTTTGAAGATTATCGTGAGGCTTGGTCGCCTGTGATGGGCGTTGAGTTTGAATATTTAGACTCAGAAGTCAACCCGACGATGGCAAACATTGTCAGCCCAACTGAAGTGATTGTAGTGAGTTCATTTCATATCGAAGTGGATGGTGGTGGTGGTGATTTTCACGTTGTGATGCCGTATTCCATGGTTGAGCCAATCCGTGAATTGCTCGATGCGAGTGTGCAAAGTGACAAAATGGATACTGATGTCCGTTGGAGTAAGGCGCTGCGTGATGAAATCATGGATGTGCCCGTTAATCTTCGAGCCAAACTGCTTGATGTCGATTTATCGCTTCGTGATTTGATGGAATTACAAGTCGGAGACGTGATCCCAATTGATATGCCTGAGCAGGCAACGATTTTTATCGAAGACTTGCCAACCTACCACGCCAAAATGGGACGTTCAGGTGACAATGTTGCTTTAAAAATCAGTGAGAAATTGAAACGTCCAGATATGGTGAAAACAGATTTGGCTTTTTTAGATCGTGATGAGCTAGGCACGGCATTACTTAATATCAATAGCGATAGTAACGAATAAGATAAAGGACGGAACAATGTCAGATAATAATGATCAACAAATGGCAGATGATTGGGCAGCGGCATTAGCTGAGCAAGCTAACGATGTGCAGCCAGCACCTTTAGAAGAGCTAACCGACGACAGTACACCGATCACTGATGATGAGCGTCGTAAACTTGATACCATTATGGATATTCCTGTCACGATTTCAATGGAAGTTGGGCGTACTCAGATCAGTATTCGTAACTTGTTGCAATTAAACCAAGGTTCAGTGGTTGAGCTTGATCGTATTGCTGGTGAATCATTGGATGTGATGGTCAATGGAACCTTGATTGCGCACGGTGAAGTCGTTGTGGTCAACGATAAGTTTGGTATCCGTTTGACTGATGTGATCAGCCAAACTGAGCGTATTAAAAAGCTGCGTTAAGGCAAGTTATGAAAGGGAAAATAGCGCAGGCATTACTGGCTTTATCCTTATTATTTGGGGGGGGAGCTAGTTGGGCGCAAACGGAAGTTGCAGAAAAAACAGCACCTCAGTTAGGTCGTGCGCCTGAACTAAATATCGCCACTACGCTTGCTTCGTTATTGCTGGTACTTGTGATCATCGTGTTTCTTGCTTGGCTACTAAAGCGTATGCGAGTAGCCGGAATTAGCGGCAATGACTCAGGGCTAAAAGTGGTAAAGCAGTTAGCTGTCGGTCAACGAGAAAGAGTGGTTTTGCTACAAGTGGGTGAAGAGCAAATGTTAGTGGGGATCACCCAACATAACATTTCTTTACTGAGTAAATTGGATAAGCCTTTAACCATGGACGAATCGCCAAGTGGGGATTTTGCATCTCAGCTTAGCAAGTTAATGAAAAATAATGTTAAAAAATAGAACACTAGCCGTCATTTGGACGGCTTTTATTGCTGTAGTGCTGTTTTTCTGTCTGTCGCTTAATATAGCGCATGCGGTTGAGGCCAGTGCTGCTAATAGCACAACGGCTGCAGCAATGAGTGCTGAAACAACCGCAGGGCATCTACAAGCAAATCGTGGTGGCGGTGGTATTCCTGCTTTGTCTGTCACGGTTAACCCTGATGGTAGTGAAGACTATTCGGTAACACTGCAAATCTTAGCCTTGATGACTGCGCTAGGCTTTTTGCCTGCGATGGTGATCTTGATGACCTCATTTACCCGCATTGTGGTCGTGATGTCGATTCTGCGTCAGGCGATGGGTTTACAGCAAACGCCATCTAACCAAGTGATCATCGGTATTGCCTTGTTCCTTACCTTTTTTGTGATGTCTCCTGTCATTGATAAGATCAATACAGAAGCTGTCCAGCCCTATATCAATGAACAAATAACGGCAAAACAAGCATTGGAAAAAGCCGAAGATCCGATGCGTCAATTTATGTTGAAACAAACCAGAGTCAAAGACTTAGAAACTTTTGTGAATATGTCAGGTTCAACCGCTGACGATCCGCAAAATGTCCCATTAACCGTTTTGATCCCCGCTTTTATTACCTCTGAGTTAAAAACCGCATTCCAAATTGGTTTTATGCTGTTTTTACCTTTTTTGATCATTGACTTAGTGGTGGCTTCCATCTTAATGGCGATGGGTATGATGATGCTATCACCTATGATTGTATCGTTACCTTTTAAACTGATGCTGTTTGTTTTGGTCGATGGTTGGAATTTGATTTTATCAACACTGGCAGGAAGCTTTGGTACCTAAGGTATCAGACGCCGAATTAAGAGGATGTTTTTATGACGCCAGAAGCTTTTGTTGAGATATTTCAAGAAGCCCTATACATGGTGCTGATTATGGTTTGTGCCATTGTTATTCCAGGTTTGTTAATTGGTTTAGTTGTCGCTGTGTTTCAGGCGGCAACATCGATAAATGAACAAACCCTAAGTTTCTTGCCTCGTTTAGTGGTGACGCTGTTAGCATTAATGCTGTTTGGTCACATGATGACGCAAATGCTGATGGATTATTTCTATCGCATCATAGATCAGATCCCACAATTGCTTTACTAGCAAGGGATACGGCAGTCGATTATGCATTACACTTCCGCCATTTTGCTTGATTGGTTAGCAAATTATTTTTGGCCCTTTACTCGCATATCATCAATGATGATGGCGATGACTTTTTTTGGGGCACGTTTTGTGTCACCCAAAATTAGGCTGTATTTAGCTTTAGCCATTACTTTTGCTGTTATGCCGTTTTTACCCAAGGTTCCACAAGATATTGAGTTGCTATCGCTGGCAGGTTTTATCATCACAGGGCAACAAATCATTATTGGTGTAGCGATGGGGCTAGTGACCCAATTTGTCACCCAAACTTTTGTGTTACTGGGGCAAATATTGGGTATGCAATCGAGCTTAGGTTTTGCTTCTATGGTCGATCCTGCTAACGGACAAAACACCCCAGTATTGGGTCAGTTCTACATGTTTCTTGCCATCTTGTTGTTTCTGGCAACCGATGGACATTTAGAAATGTTAAATGCAGTGGTGCTGAGCTTTAAAACTCTGCCCGTTGGAACCGCGATGTTGGGTCAACAAGATTATTATGAGTTGGCAGGTTGGTTTGGTCACATGTTTAAAGCAGGGCTGAACATGGCATTAGCAGGGATCATTGCGCTGCTAACTGTAAATTTATCTTTTGGTGTCATGACCCGAGCCGCGCCTCAGTTAAATATTTTCTCGCTAGGTTTCTCTTTTGCTTTGCTATTAGGCTTAGCCATTAGCTGGTTTATTGTATTGGGTATTGTGCCGCAGTATGAAGCGTTGTGGCAGGTTGGGTTCGGTCAGGTATGTAGCTTGATCCGCATTGATTGTTAACGACTGGGAGTAGATCAGAATGTCTGATTCAGATGGTCAAGAACGTACCGAAGACGCCACGCCCAGACGGCTTGAGCAGGCAAGAGAAAAAGGCCAAGTTCCACGCTCAAGAGAATTAGCTTCCGTTGCGGTATTGGTGTCTGGCGCTGTAGGTTTAATGTGGTTTGGTGATGGGCTAAGTAAAGCACTCGGTCAGATCATGATAGCTATGTTTAGCTTAACCCGTGAAGATATTTTCGATCTTGATCGGTTATTCGTCATTATTTTTGATGCGATTGTTCATATCCTATTGCCGTTAGCGTTAGTGCTCATTTTCTTATTCTTTGCCGCTTTTATCGGTGCTGCGGGCGTTGGTGGCGTTCGATTCTCTACGCAAGCAGCAATGCCGAAGTTTTCCAAAATGAATCCTATTAGCGGCATAAAACGTATGTTTGGGATGCAAAGTTGGGTTGAACTTATTAAGTCGATATTAAAAGTCGGCCTAGTAGGTAGTGTTGCTTGTTATTTAATCTATTCAAGCTTAGAAGACTTTTTCCAATTAAGCATAGAGGTCTTTCCTGCTAATTATTTTCATGCACTCGATATCTTATTAAATTTCGTATTGCTTATTTGTTGTTCATTATTGATTGTGGTAGCGATTGATGTGCCATTTCAGATATGGAATTTCAATCAACAATTAAAAATGACTAAGCAAGAAATTAAAGATGAATATAAAGATTCGGAAGGTAAGCCTGAAGTAAAAGGGCGTATTCGAATGTTGCAGCGTGAAATGGCACAGCGTCGAATGATGGCTGATGTTCCGCAGGCTGACGTAGTTATTACTAACCCCGAACACTTTTCAGTCGCGCTACGCTATGATCCTAAATTAGATTCAGCGCCAGTGGTTATTGCCAAAGGGGGCGATCATCTTGCTCTTAAAATACGAGAGGTTGCGAATAAACATAATATTGATATTGTGCCAGCCGCACCGCTTGCGCGTGCTATTTACTATACAACTGAATTAGAACAACAAATTCCTGATGGACTCTTTGTAGCGGTAGCACAAGTACTGGCGTATGTATTCCAATTAAAAGAGTACCGGAAGGGTAAAGGCAAGAAACCAACCTTATCGAAAGCGGCAACCGACATTCCAGAAGAACTTCGTCATTAATATTTATGTTAATAGTCTGAAGGCAATTATTCACTGAATGCTTGTTCATATTAAAGATTTCAATATTCCATGATGGAATAATTTCATTTAGTAAAGTTGATAGTGAGTTTAATTTAGAGATTAGACACAAGCTCACAAATTAAAGTCATATTTAGAGATCGCCAGAAAATATTTGATAGACTTTTTTTGTGTCAAAAAAATGACTTATTTGTAAGGCATGATTATTGCTTTACCTTATATTATGCATTCATGGTTCTTCGTCTTTATTAAATAATGGATTATTTAATGATCTTCTCTGTTAATAAAACGAACTCGAATACCAATAATAGAAGAATAGATCACTAGACAGAATGAAGCTCTCAATTCCTTTTGCAGACAAACTGCCATTAGCCAACTTAAAGTCGATGCCATCCATTGGCGCACCTGTCATGGTATTGGCAACCTTGGCAATGGTGGTATTGCCAATGCCACCATTGTTATTGGATATGACGTTTACCTTTAATATCGCCCTTTCTCTGGTGGTGCTGTTGGTAACTGTGTATACCCGTCGTCCGTTGGACTTTGCTGCATTCCCGACTGTTTTGCTTATCGCTACATTGTTACGTTTAGCACTTAACGTGGCCTCAACACGTGTTGTTTTACTTCATGGTCATGAAGGGCCAGATGCTGCTGGACAGGTAATTGATGCATTTGGCTCGGTGGTGATTGGTGGTAACTATGCGGTTGGTTTAGTGGTCTTCCTGATTTTGATGATCATTAACTTTATGGTTGTTACCAAAGGTGCGGGACGTATTTCAGAAGTTAGTGCTCGCTTTACTCTTGATGCCTTACCGGGTAAGCAAATGGCAATTGATGCTGATTTAAACGCAGGTTTAATCGATCAAGAGCAAGCGCGTACTCGTCGATTTGAAGTGACCAAAGAAGCGGACTTCTACGGTTCAATGGACGGTGCTTCTAAGTTCGTTAAAGGTGATGCCATTGCAGGTATTTTGATCCTATTTATCAACATCATTGGTGGTTTGATCATTGGTATGAGCCAACATGGTTTAACCTTTGGCTCTGCAATAGAAATCTATAGCCTGTTAACTATAGGTGATGGCTTGGTCGCACAGATCCCATCGCTACTACTTTCTATTGCTGCTGCGATGATGGTGACTCGTCAAAATACTGACGAGGACATGGGCCAACAGATGTATTTCCAAATGTTTAATAACCCGCAAGCACTTATTATTACTGGGGTTATTTTATTTGTAATGGGTATCGTCCCGGGCATGCCTCATATTCCATTTCTTTTATTAGCAGCCATGATAGGTGCTGCTGCGTATTGGCGAGTGAAGAAAGATAAAGAAGCTGCATTGGTGGAGAAAGAGCCTGCAGCTACTGAGTTAGCACCTACTCAGCCGTTAAAAGAGCTGTCATGGGACGATGTTCAGCCTGTCGATACAATTGGCTTAGAAGTGGGCTATCGCCTTATTTCCATGGTCGATAAAGATCAAGGTGGTGAGCTTCTTGAGCGTGTGAAAGGGGTACGTAAGAAATTATCGCAAGATTTTGGCTTCCTGATCCCTCCTGTACATATTCGAGATAACTTGGAGTTACCACCTAATAGTTACCGTATTAGTTTAATGGGGGTTGCCTGTGGTGAGGCTAATATTCACCCTAAAATGGATTTAGCCATTAACCCGGGGCAAGTGTTTGGCTCCATTGATGGTGAAATGACTACCGATCCAGCGTTTGGACTAGAAGCTGTTTGGGTACAAGACTCACAGCGTGAACATGCGCAGGCCTTAGGCTATACCGTTGTTGATTCTGCCACTGTACTAGCGACTCACTTAAGCCAGTTATTAACGAATAACGCATCACAACTATTAGGCCATGAAGAAGTACAAAACCTATTAGAAATGTTAGGTCAAAGTGCGCCGAAATTGGTCGATGGTTTTGTACCCGATCAACTCCCATTGGGTGTGGTCGTGAAAGTGATGCAGAATTTGTTAAATGAAGCTATTCCACTGCGTGATATTCGAACCATCGTTCAAACCTTGTCGGAGTATTCAAGCAAGAGTCAAGATCCTGACATTCTAACAGCGGCAGTACGTATAGGTTTGAAACGATTAATTTGCCAAGAAATCAATGGTATAGAGGTTGAGTTACCAGTGATAACTTTAGTTCCTGAGTTGGAACAAATATTGCATCAAACCATGCAATCTGCTGGTGGTGAATCTTCAGGTATTGAACCTGGCCTCGCTGAGCGTTTGCAGCGTTCATTAACTGAAGCCACACAGCAACAAGAATTGAAAGGTGAGCCTGCCGTATTACTTACTTCAGGTGTATTGCGTTCGACATTAGCTAAATTTGTTAAAAATACAATTCCAAGCCTACGGGTTTTGTCGTATCAGGAAGTCCCTGATGAAAAACAAATTCGCATTGTGAATGCAGTGGGTAATTGATGTTAGTGGTTGTTGATGCGGCCTAAGCACTTTCTGACATAGGACGATATTTTGAAGATTAAACGATTTTTTGCCAAGGACATGAGGACGGCACTTAGCGAAGTCAAAGAAGAGCTTGGGCCTGATGCTGTCATTATGTCGAATAAGAAAGTCTCGGGTGGTGTTGAGATTGTTGCTGCTGTTGATGTAGATACAACCCCACAACCATCGAGTACTCATCACCGCTCTCGTGAAGAAGCGTCACAAGGTTTAAGTCAAGCAAGACGAAAACTGGCAGATGATAAGGTGCAGTTGAATCAATCAACAGCGCAAAAGTTTGCTAGCGTGCTGCAAAACTATGCCTCATCACAAGAGCAAAAAGACCAACCAAGCGAAGTTGACTCATTAAGTGCATTGCTTGATCGCCAGTCTAAACTGCGTGAGCAAGGTGATAGCCATAGTTTGTATGGTGAATCTCACGGCTATCGTGAAGAAGAGGAAAACATGTCGCGTCATTACCAACGCGATATGCTGCAGCCCCAAAAAGCAAGTGGCTATTCACGTTACGCTGATACCTTTTATCCCGAAAACCAACCGCGTGATAAGCGCTCATCAATGAATGGGAATGGCTCCTCATTTAAGCGTTATCAGCCAGAAACAAATAAACATAGCTTAGATATTGGAGATTACCGTCGCCCATCATCAAAGCAATATGAACGAGATTTATCAGTCGGTCGTGGTTTATTTGATAACCATGACAATGGGGTAAATGGACGCGATAAAGCATCACATAAGCCTCGCTTAGATCCAACACGTTACGAATCGAAAGCTCAGCCAAGTCAAGATGAGCTAGATCAAGTGCGATCTGAAATGATCTCGATACGTCGTTTACTTGAACATCAACTATCAGGCTTGATGTGGCAAGAAGTCGAACGTCGTGAGCCAATGCGCGCCATGATGATCAAGCGCCTTGAGAAAATGGGCTTATCAGAACAATTAGCCGATCAATTGGCTTGCTACATCCCTGAAGATATTCAGCCTAACGAAGCATGGCAAGCATTACTCGATTTATTATCAGATCAAATCATCACAACCGATGATTGTATTTTAGAAAGTGGTGGCGTTGTTGCCCTACTTGGCCCGACAGGGGTTGGTAAAACCACCACTATTGCAAAATTAGCCGCACGTGCCGCAATGGAGTATGGCCCAGAGCAAATCGCCTTGGTAACGACAGATACTTATCGTATCGGTGCTCATGAGCAGTTAGCAACTTATGGTCGAATTATGGGCTGTCCGGTAAGAGTTGCTAAAGATGCTGAAGAGCTTGCCGATATACTTCATCAGTTGCGCCATCGTCGCCTTGTATTGCTTGATACAGCAGGGATGGGACAACGTGATATCCGGCTATCTGAACAGCTAGATACTTTAATGAAAAACAGCGGAGCACATATTCGGAGCTACCTAGTGATGCCTGCAACATCACAGCGTCGAGTATTACAGGAAACCATTGAGCATTTCCGTCGTATTCCGTTATCTGGTTGTGTACTGACCAAGCTAGATGAATCACTCAGTTTAGGTGAAATCATTTGTGTCGCAGTGCAAAACGCATTACCGATCGCTTATTTAGCTGATGGTCAGCGTGTCCCAGAAGATATAAAGATTGCGTCGGGGAATTACTTAGTTTCACGAGCAAACGAATTATTGGAGTTAGAGATAAGCCAGCAATCACATTTCTGGTCTAGTGATAGTTCAGATAATAAGGCGGCAGATTATTATGATTGAGAGCAGAATGTACGATCAAGCAAGCGGTTTACGTCGAATGACTCAGCTAACATCAACAAAAGTGATCACAGTCACTGGCGGTAAAGGCGGAGTAGGTAAAACCAATGTGACACTGAATATGGCAATGTCGATGGCGCGTCAAGGTAAGCGTGTCATGGTGCTCGATGCCGATTTAGGTCTTGCGAATGTTGATGTGATGCTAGGTTTACGTGCTGGACGTAACTTATCTCACGTTCTTGCTGGTATATGTGAGCTTGAAGATATCATTATCGAAGGTCCATACGGCTTAAAAATTATTCCTGCCGCATCAGGTACCCAAAACATGGCTGAGTTAACGCCTGCACAGCACGCAGGGTTAATTCGTGCTTTTGGTAACTTGCAAGACGATCTGGATTTCTTATTGGTTGATACTGCTGCTGGTATTTCAGATATGGTGCTGAGCTTTGCTCGCGCAGCGCAAGATGTATTAGTGGTTGTTTGTGATGAACCGACTTCGATCACTGACGCTTACGCGCTGATCAAAATTTTAAGCCGTGAATACGATGTTCAGCGTTTTAAAATTGTGGCAAACATGGTGCGCAGTTACCGTGAAGGGCGTGAACTGTTTACTAAGCTGACGCGAGTTACTGAACGTTTCTTAGATGCAAATCTTGAATTAGTTGCTTGTATTCCCCTTGATGATAGCGTGCGCCAAGCAGTGAAACGTCAGAAAATTGTGGTTGAAGCTTTCCCACGAAGCCCTGCGGCATTGGCGTTAAATTCACTATCAACTAAAGCAATGACATGATCAATTCCACACAACCCAGGTGGACATTTGGAGTTCTTTGTTGAGCGTTTACTTGTAAAACGTCCACAAGCCATGGAGGTGCCATATAGTGAATAAAGCGATGGCTTATGCCCAATATCAGCAAAGCCCACAAGCATTTATCGAACGTTACTCATCATTAGTTAAACGTATTGCGCATCATTTAATGGTGCGCTTACCACCTAGTGTGTTGGTAGAAGATTTAATTCAAGCTGGCATGATTGGCTTGCTTGAAGCCCAGCAAAATTATGATCCAACCAAAGGCGCAAGTTTTGAAACTTTCGCTGGTATTCGTATTCGTGGTGCGATGTTGGATGATATTCGTCGTGGTGACTGGGTTCCTCGCTCGGTATACAAAAATAGCCGAAAGATAAGTGAAGCTATTTCTCACCTTGAAAATGAATTAGGACGAGATCCAAACGACCAAGAAATTGCGCAATATCTCGATATGCCGTTAGAACAGTACCATCAAGCATTAAATGATGTTAATTGTGGACGATTAGTGGGTATTAGCGATCTTGGTGTAGCTGAAGATTCAGTAGCGAATGAAGAAAGTATTGAAGAAAATGCACCTTTTCAAGATGTTGCTGATGATAGCTTTCGTGCATCGTTAGCAGAAGCTATCAAAACGCTACCTGAGCGTGAAGCTTTGGTGCTCTCACTTTATTACGACGAAGAGCTGAATTTAAAAGAAATTGGCGCAGTAATTGGTGTCAGTGAATCACGAATTTGTCAGATACACAGCCAAGCCATGCAACGATTACGTGCCAAATTAACAGCATGGACTGCTTAAGATTAATTATTTATAGAACTAGAAGAACGCTGGCTCTC
The DNA here is from genome assembly GCF_030685535.1 of Photobacterium leiognathi. Lineage (NCBI taxonomy): Bacteria > Pseudomonadati > Pseudomonadota > Gammaproteobacteria > Vibrionales > Vibrionaceae > Photobacterium > Photobacterium leiognathi. Next base: position 908,476 of record NZ_CP131601.1, read on the forward strand.
AGTGGAGGCAAACTTGAATAAAAATATGAAAATCCTCATTGTTGATGACTTCTCAACAATGCGCCGTATTGTTAAAAATCTGCTTCGTGATTTAGGTTTTAACAACACGTTAGAAGCGGATGATGGATTAACGGCATTGCCAATGCTTAAGAAAGGCGATTTTGATTTTGTTGTAACAGATTGGAATATGCCGGGTATGCAAGGTATCGATCTTCTTCGTCACATTCGTTCTGATGATCAACTAAAACACCTTCCTGTACTTATGATCACAGCAGAAGCTAAGCGTGAGCAGATCATTGAAGCTGCACAAGCAGGTGTTAATGGTTACATTGTTAAGCCATTTACTGCTGCAACGTTAAAAGAAAAATTGGATAAAATTTTCGAGCGCTTACAGTAACCATCAGCTGCAAATAAGGATTATAACGAAGCATGATTTCACTGGAACAGGCAAAAGAGCTTGTCAGCTTGCTAGAAAATGGACAACAAGCTGAAGCAAATTCGCTTGTACAAACATTAGTTGCAGAAAGCCACGAACCAATGTTTGCTGAGGTGGGGAAAATCACTCGTCAGTTACATGATTCTTTGATTAATTTTCGTCTTGATCCTAGGATCAATGACTTAGCACGAAATGATATTCCTGATGCTCGTGATCGATTGCTTTATGTGATTGATAAAACGGAAGAAGCAGCCAATAAAACCATGGATGCAGTTGAAAGTACTTTACCCATTGCTGATCAATTGCATAACACCTTATTGCAAGTGCATCCGCAGTGGCAACGCTTAATGGCTGGTAAGATCGGCCTAAGTGAGTTTAAAGCGTTATGCCACGATATTGATTTACTGCTTGTTCAAGTGGAAGGTGATAGCAGCACGTTGCGCAATCACCTTACCGATATTCTGATGGCTCAGGACTATCAAGATCTTACCGGACAAATTATTCGACGCGTGATTGAATTAGTACACGAAGTTGAAGATCGGTTAGTTGAAATTCTTAAAGCGTTTGGCATGGAGCAAGACTCGAAAACTGTGGTTGATGATAAAGCAGCAGCCTTAAAGCCTGAGGGGCCAATTATCAATCCAGAGCAGCGTAATGATGTGGTTGAATCACAAGATGACGTTGATGATTTACTTTCGAGTCTTGGATTTTAGGGGAAATTTATGAGCTTTGATTTAGACGAAGATATCCTGCAGGACTTTTTGATTGAAGCAGGTGAAATTCTTGAGTTGCTTTCAGAACAATTAGTAGAGCTTGAACGAAGCCCTGATGATTCCGAGTTACTAAATGCGATTTTCCGTGGCTTCCATACGGTAAAAGGCGGTGCTGGTTTTCTTTCACTCACTGAGTTAGTGGATGCCTGTCACGGTGCGGAGAACGTGTTTGACTTGCTTCGTACTGGAAAACGTAGCGTCACTTCCGATTTGATGGACGTTATTTTAGAAGCGTTAGACTGTATTAACGTGATGTTCGAACAGGTGAAAGCCCATGAACCGCTTGATCGTGCTGAGCAACGCTTACTTGATGCGCTTCATTTCTATAGCCAGCCACCTACAGCTGGCGAATCTGTAGCGCCTATAGCCAGCGAGCCGACGTTCTCTGAAGAAGTTCAAGAGCAGCCTATTATCAACAATGTTGAGCCTGAACCTGTTGTATCAGCGACTGAAGACAGCGTAACAGCAGGTGATAGCGTTGATGATATGACGCAAGATGAGTTCGATCGATTACTGGATGAATTACATGGCTCAGGTCAAGGTCCATCATCCGGTGTTTCTCCTGAATCAACAGCACAAGCTAATGTCACTGCACAAATTGAATTTGATAGCGGTGACATTACCGACGATGAATTTGAACGTTTATTAGATGAATTACACGGTTCAGGTAAAGGGCCGGGTAATAGTCAGTATGCGTCAGCATCTGCAACGTCATCAGCGGCACCTAGTGCTTCTGATAATACATCAACATCCTCTGTACCTGATGATACTGGTGCTGGGGATAGTGATGATCTCATGACCGATGATGAATTTGAACGTTTGTTGGATGAGCTTCACGGGGTGGGTAAAGGCCCATCGCCTGAAGAGCAAGCGTTAGCGGCACAATCTGCAGCAAATAGCTTAACTGAGGTTGAAACACCAAAACCTGAACCTGTTGTGAGAGCAGAGCCTACTCAACAGCCAGTAACTACACCAACCTCAGCATCGGCGGCGCATCAACCGCCAGCAGAAATAGCAGCTAAACCGATTGCGGTAAAAGAAAAAGCCAAGCCGCAAGCCGAAGCGACAGTGCGTGTCGATACTTCTACCTTAGATACCATCATGAATATGGTGGGTGAATTGGTATTAGTGCGTAACCGTTTAGTTAGCCTTGGTTTAAATACCAACGATGAAGAAATGTCGAAGGCAGTCTCTAACCTTGATGTCGTTACCGCTGATCTGCAAGGTGCGGTAATGAAAACCCGCATGCAGCCAATTAAGAAAGTCTTTGGTCGTTTCCCTCGCGTTGTACGTGATTTAGCGCGTAGTTTAAATAAAGACATCGTCCTTGAAATGCGTGGTGAAGAGACTGACTTAGATAAGAACTTAGTGGAGGCGTTAGCCGATCCATTGGTTCACTTAGTGCGTAACTCGGTTGATCACGGCATTGAAATGCCAGATGTGCGTGAACAGAAGGGTAAGCCTCGTACCGGTACGGTTTTACTTTCTGCTTCTCAAGAAGGTGATCACATCTTGCTGACCATTGAAGATGATGGTGGCGGTATGGATGCTGAAAAGTTACGTAATATCGCTGTAGAGCGTGGTGTGATGGATGCTGATTCAGCATCTCGTTTAACGGATAGTGAGGCCTATAATCTCATTTTTGCACCAGGTTTCTCGACCAAAAAAGAAATCTCTGATATTTCTGGTCGTGGTGTTGGTATGGACGTCGTGAAAACCGGTATTAACCAGTTAAATGGTTCAATTCATATTGATTCTGTACTCGGTAAAGGTACAAGAATTGATATTAAAGTACCGCTGACGTTAGCAATATTACCGACTCTAATGGTAGGCGTAGGTGAGCAACCATTTGCTCTACCATTGGCTAGCGTGAATGAGATCTTCCACCTTGATCTAAATAAAACCAACACCGTTGATGGTCAGCTTACGATTATCGTACGTGAGAAAGCGATCCCGTTATTCTATCTACAGGATTGGTTATCTGGCGTAACGGCTGGTGCGAAGAAAGATCGTGGTCATGGTCATGTGGTGATTGTTCAAATAGGTCATCAACGTATCGGCTTTGTGGTTGATACACTAATTGGTCAAGAAGAAGTGGTGATCAAGCCGCTAGATAGCTTATTACAAGGTACGCCGGGTATGGCAGGTGCAACCATTACCAGTGATGGTCATATCGCCTTGATCCTTGATGTACCAAGCCTGTTAAAACATTACGCAGGTCATTAATTTAAATAATAAAAAGGGGGCAATGACCCCCTTTAAGAGTTTCAACGGGATGAAGTGACATGGCAGTTAAAGTATTAGTAGTTGATGACTCAAGTTTTTTCCGTCGACGTGTGAGTGAAATCATTAATGCTGACAGTCGATTAGAAGTCGTTGGTAATGCAGTAAATGGCAAAGAAGCGGTTGAATTAGCCCAAAAGCTACAACCTGACGTGATCACCATGGATATTGAAATGCCTGTAATGGATGGTATAACGGCAGTCCGTGAGATCATGAAAGTTTCGCCAACTCCGATTTTAATGTTTTCATCACTGACGCATGATGGTGCAAAAGCAACGTTAGATGCGCTTGATGCGGGCGCGCTTGATTTCTTACCTAAGAAATTTGAAGACATTGCTCGCAATCGTGATGAAGCGGTAGAGCTATTACAAAAACGTGTCGCAGAATTAGCACGTAAGCGTATTTTTATGCGAAGAAGTGCGGTTACTCGACCTTCAACGCCAGCAAGTTCATCGTTAACGAGTAGTGTCTCTAAACCTTCTTCTTTGACTTCTCGTTTAAATACAGAGCCAACGTCGTCGCTTGCATCGAACAGAACAACACCTACAGCTCGTTCATCTGCAATAAAACCAGCATTACGCTTTAAAGCATCAGGGAAGAAATATCAGATAGTTGCAATTGGTACTTCAACGGGAGGGCCTGTTGCGCTGCAGAAAATTTTAACTAAATTACCAGCAAACTTCCCATATCCTATTGTGCTAATTCAACACATGCCAGCGACGTTTACTGCGGCATTTGCTGCGCGTTTAGATCACCTTTGTAAGATCCGTGTGAAAGAAGCAGAAAATGGCGATGTACTAAAACCGGGTACTGCATATCTAGCCCCAGGTGGTAAGCAAATGATGCTTGATGGTCGACCAGGTGCTGCACGTTTACGTATCATCGATAGTGGTGAGCGTATGAATTATAAGCCTTGCGTTGATGTAACGTTTGGCTCTGCAGCTAAGGTTTACCAAGATAAAGTGCTATCCATGGTGTTAACTGGTATGGGCGCTGATGGTCGTGATGGCGCAAGAATGTTAAAAAATAGTGGCTCAACGATTTGGGCACAAGATGAAGAAAGTTGTGTTGTATACGGAATGCCGCAAGCTGTTGCAAAAGCGGGGATTTCAAGTCATGACTTACCTTTAGATCGCATCGCTGAATGTATTTTAATTGAGCTAGGTTTACAGTGAGGATTCAAGGTTGATCGTTTGGAGTATTGCTAATCAAAAAGGTGGTGTTGGTAAAACAACAACAACCATTACATTAGCAGGCTTGCTGAGTGAGCAGAATAAGCGTGTCTTATTAGTCGATACCGACCCACACGCTTCTTTAACAACGTATTTAAATTTCGACTCAGAGCAAGTCCCCGATAGCTTATTTGATTTATTCCAACTACCAGAAGTCAATAAAGCCAGTGTGAAGCCTCTGATCTTAAATACAGAATTTAGTAATATCGACATTATTCCGGCTCATATGTCACTCGCCACCCTTGATCGTGTTATGGGTAATCGAAGTGGTATGGGGCTGGTGCTGAAAAAAGCATTGCACAGTTTGGCAGATGAATACGATTATGTACTTATTGATTGTCCGCCAATTTTAGGTGTGATGATGGTTAATGCATTAGCTGCAAGTAACCGTATTTTAATTCCAGTACAGACAGAATTTCTGGCGATGAAAGGATTAGAGCGAATGATGCGAACTTTGCAGATCATGCAGCGTTCAAAACCGTCGGGCTTTAATGTCACCATAGTGCCAACGATGTACGACAAACGGACGCGTGCGTCATTACAGACATTGAAAGAGTTAAAACATCGCTTTCCAGAGCAAGTGTGGGCATCAGCCATTCCGATCGATACTAAGTTTCGTGATGCCAGCATTAAGCATATGCCGCCGTCATTGTACGCGCGCAGTTGTCGTGGTGTTTTTGCGTATAAAACTTTATTGAAGTATGTGGAACGGTTAGAAAATCATGCATAGTAAGCCACTATCGAGTGATCAGGCATTAGATGATTATTTCTTTGATTTGTTAGAAGAATCGAATGACGCTGCTGTGTCCACAGAAGTACAAGACTCTGCTTTACACATTGATCAGCCCGATATTGAACAGGTTGAAGTTACAACACCTGCTATTTTGCCGAAAATGAAGTCTGTACAACCCAATATACAGCTTGAAACTGAGTATGTTGAACCAACAAAGTTTCAAGATATCGAACGCTTATTAAGTCGAGTGGATGAAATTGATATTGGTGATATTCAACAAAATGTCGAGCCAATTGCAAATCAGCCACAAATAAAGCAGGAACAGCCCCAGATTGTCGCTGAAGAACTAACTTCAATTAAAGAGCTTAACGAACCAGAAATCGCTCAAGTAGAAGTGGTGGTTGAGACCCCAATTGAAACCCCGACAGTGGAAACTGAATTAGCACCATCTGCTAGTTTGATCCCACCAGAGCAATGGACACATCATGGTACAGAGCAAGCCTTTCAAGCCTTGTTCTTTGAAGTTAACGGCGTGATGTTTGCGGTCGCATTAACAGAGCTAGGTGGGATACATCAATTAGCTGAGTTAAACCGTTTGTTAGGGCGTCCTAGTTGGTATCTTGGTTTGCAATCAAGCCGTGATCAAAAATTAGATGTTGTTGATACGGCGCGCTGGGTTATGCCTGAGAAGTTGGTCGATGATGAGCATCGTGAAAACTATCGTTATATTGTTATGCTAGGTGAAAGCCATTGGGGGCTTGCAAGCGATAAGTTACATGGCACCAAAGTATTAGATGTTGATGATATTCGCTGGCGTGAAAAGGCAGGTAAACGTCCTTGGCTTGCGGGTATGGTAAAAGATAAAATGTGTGCGCTAATTCATGTGAATGCATTGATAGCAATGCTAAATAATGGATTAGACGTAAATAGTATTGAGTAATTCAGGACCTTAAGAGGGAATAGCATGTCACAGGTAAATATCGCTGAGATCCAAAAAGACGGAGCGAATGATCAGGTTCTGCAATGGGTGACATTTCAGCTAGAAGATGAAACTTACGGCATTAATGTAATGCAAGTTCGTGAGGTTTTACGCTATTCAGAAATCGCACCAGTACCAGGCGCGCCAGATTATGTGCTTGGTATCATTAATTTACGTGGCAACGTGGTTACTGTTATCGATACTCGTTCACGCTTTGGTTTAATGCCGGGTGAAATTTCTGACAATACAAGAATTGTGATTATTGAAGCAGAGAAGCAAGTTATTGGTATTCTTGTTGATAGTGTTGCTGAAGTCGTGTATCTACGTAGCTCAGAAATTGATAGCACGCCAAGTGTCGGTACAGAAGAGAGTGCGAAGTTTATTCAGGGTGTAAGTAACCGTGAAGGACAATTGCTGATTCTGGTTGATCTTAACAAGCTGCTATCTGACGAAGAGTGGGATGAGATGGCGTACTTGTAATGAATACAATTGTATTGCAGTGGTTACCGACGGTTATTTCCGTTTTAGCCGTGGTGATTTTTACCGTGTTATTGCTCCGAGAGCGAAAAGCACGACGCAGTTTAGAAACGAAATTTACAGCGATTGAAACAGTATTGAAAAACGCTCGTTTACAAAATGAGCGTTTAACGAAAGAGTTTAATGAACTGCGTGCAGGCACCATGGGTATGAGCCATAAATTGGCTGATATGTCGCATCAATTAGAAGTGGTGGAAGATCGTCAGACGGAAATTATGATGAATGATCCGGAAGGCCGCTTGTATAGCCGTGCCAGCAAAATGGTCGAGCTCGGTGCTGATGTTCATGAACTAATGAATGAATGCGATTTACCGAAAGCCGAAGCCGAATTACTACTGCGTTTGCAGCAAACCATGCCAAAACATCGTCGACGTTAATATTCAAACTACAACGTCAATATCTTCAAGCCCCTCCCAACCCGGAGGGGTTTTGCCGTTTAGGTACCACGAGAAAGCAATCAATTCAGCAATGATCAAATAGAGCTCTTGTGGGATCTCATCACCGACATCAAAACTATTGAGGTATTGTGCCAACACCGGATCTTGATGAATCAGGCCGCCTTGCTGTTTGACTTGCTCTATAATGTGTTCAGCCAATTGCTGGTGGCCTTTAGCGGTAATATAGGGTGTTTTCTCGCCATCGTATTTCAAGGCAATGGCGCTAGTTTTATTTTTTTCCATCGTTATACCTTGATATGCAGTCCTGTATGGGAAATGTTTTCAGCTTCAACATCTGTGTTTGGCTGATGTTGAAAGCTTGGTGCTTCGCATGTAATACCTAATTGTTTCATTCGAGCCAATAATTGGGGAGTTACTTTTTCTACCCGAGCCAGTAAAGCGGCATTGGTGGTTGAAAATGCAGTATTTAAGGCGCTGTTTTTCCATTGCGCCGTAACATTCAAAATATCGATTGCACCAATAGGTAATGTCAATTTGACCGTCCAGCAGGAGTTGATATTCTTATCAGTGTTTGAGTTTGAATTATCACTCTCATTTTTCACTTTAATATCAATAAATTGCTCGTTACTTACTGGGTATTGCAGGTGAATGGTATTGCTTTCCTGTGATCGTTGCGTTTCAGGCCCACGTTGTTCCCCAGCAAGACGCAGTAAGGCAGTTACATCTTGTTGCTGGTCAAGGCTTAATGTTTTTATCCATTGATTTAATGGACTCTGTGGTTGCGATAGTTGTTGTAACAATTGTGCTAGAGGTTTTCTTTCGCCGCCTTGTTGTAACCAAGCAATTAAACTTGCTTGGTTATTGGGGGCGAAAAGTTGCTGAAAAATAGTATTTAGGTTGTTTGGCAATGGCGTGGTTAATTTAGCTGTACCAGAGTTTAACGGGTTGAATAAAAATGTAACTAAACGTTGCAAGCTGTTTATGGATAACAATAATTGCGGCAGTTGAGAAACAGGGGTTGATGCTTTTGTTTGTAAACTCGCCAATAATGGCGTTTTATGATCGATACCGCTTGTTTGCGGTTTATCCGATGGCGCAGCTTGAGCTGCATTTGCTGTGTGAGATGGTGTTGAATTAATGCGCATTTATTTCACATTTACTTACGTTCGTTAACCATGAATACGTCCGCAATTTACCTAATTTAATAGCCACTGTGGTATTATGCGGGCTGATTTGTAATACCTAGGATACATCATTTATATGTTGTCTGTAGCAGACTTAAGCTGCGTTCGTGATGAACGTTTATTGTTTGATGAACTTAGTTTCACAATCTCCAGTGGTGAGTTGGTTCAAATAGAAGGCCACAATGGTGCGGGCAAGACAACATTGCTACGTATTATTGCCGGATTAGGCCGTGCAGATAGCGGGCAAGTGCTCTGGAACCAAGAAGATATTCATACTGCGCGAGAAGACTTTCATCAAGAACTTCTTTTTCTTGGCCATCAAACTGGCGTTAAACGTGAACTTACAGCCTTTGAGAACTTAGCTTTCTTTCAAGCGATGCATAAATGCAATGAAGGCTCAGATCTCAAGGGTTCGCCAAAAGTCACGGGTGATGACGCGTTATGGCAAGCGTTAGCCCATGTGGGGTTAGCAGGACGTGAAGATGTGCCAGCAGGACAGCTATCTGTAGGTCAACAGCGTCGCGTAGCATTAGCGCGTCTATGGTTGAGTAATCATAAGTTATGGGTGCTTGATGAGCCTTTAACAGCGATTGACAAGCAAGGGGTAAAGGTACTTGAAAACTTGTTTCTATCCCATGTCGAGCGTGGTGGCATGGTGTTATTAACCACCCACCAAGATATGTTTACCGACAGTAATCACCTAAGAAAAATTAAGTTAGGGCAGTGATCACTATGCTCAATTCTATTATTCAAATTATTCGTCGTGAGCTGTTAATTGCCTTTCGTCGTCGTGCGGATGTAATGAACCCGTTGTGGTTCTTTATTATTGTGATCACCTTGTTTCCATTAGGTATTGGTCCTGAGCCAAAACTGTTAGCGCGTATCGCACCGGGGATCATCTGGGTTGCAGCATTACTTGCGGCATTGTTGTCGATGGAGCGCTTGTTTCGTGATGATTATGCCGATGGCTCACTTGAGCAAATGTTATTGATGCCAACGCCATTGGCGGTATCGGCTTTTGCCAAGATGGTTGCACATTGGTTATTGACTGGATTACCTCTGATTATTATTAGCCCATTACTGGCGATTTTATTATCACTAAATTGGGATACTTGGGTAGCGGTTGTATTAACTCTGCTGGTTGGTACGCCAACATTGAGCTTTTTAGGCGCAATTGGTGTCGCTTTAACGGTTGGATTACGAAAAGGTGGCGTTTTGTTGAGCTTGCTCATATTACCGTTATATATACCTGTGCTTATATTCGCGACCTCAGCGATAGAAGCGGCAGGCTTAGGGATGGCATATAACGGTCAATTAGCATTAATGGCAGCTATGTTGGTGGCATCAGTCACACTGGCACCGTTTGCTGTGGCTGCATCGCTGCGTATTAGCGTTAACTGATAAATTAAGTGGGAGTCGTATCACTCTCACTTTTGTATTTTCCCATTAGGGCAAAATTGATTGTGTCTAATGGCAGTCATACTTGACTCGCAATTGTGACTGTTTTTGACATTCAAGACGTATTTATAACTATACAAAGAGTAGAGAGCATTATGTGGAAGTGGTTACATCCCTACGCTAAAGCCGAGAATACCTATCGCCTGTGCGGTAAGTTACTACCTTGGTTTTCCATCATTAGCTTAATTTCCATTATTGTTGGATCGATTTGGGGCTTGATGTTTGCGCCAACCGATTATCAACAAGGAGATAGCTTTAGAATAATTTACCTGCACGTTCCTGCGGCAATTTGGTCTATGGGTGCATATGTATCGATGGCAATTGCAGCTTTTATTGGTCTAGTGTGGCAAATCCGTCTGTCTGACATGGCAGCGGCTGCAATGGCACCGATTGGCGCTGTGTTTACTTTTATTGCACTTATCACTGGTGCAATTTGGGGTAAACCAATGTGGGGTACATGGTGGGTATGGGATGCACGCCTTACTTCTGAATTGATCTTGCTATTTTTATACCTTGGTGTGATGGCGCTATACAACGCGTTTGATGATCACAAAACCGCAGCAAAAGCGGCGGGTATTTTGGCGATTGTCGGGGTGATTAATATTCCAATTATTCACTTCTCAGTGGAATGGTGGAACACTCTGCACCAAGGCGCAACCATTACTAAATTTGCTAAACCTTCAATGTCTACAGACATGCTATGGCCGCTACTGATTAATATTATTGGTTTTGCGTGTTTCTTTGGTGCTGTCACCATGATCCGTTTACGCAATGAAATTCTTATCCGCGAAAGTCACCGCCCTTGGGTGCGTGAATTAGTGAACAAGTGAGGTCGGTATGCATTTTGATTCTATGAGCGATTTTTTTGCCATGGGTGGCTACGCAGTATATGTGTGGAGCTCATTCGGTATTTCATTTATCGCAATGCTATGGATCCTTTTTTCAAGTATGGCAACACAGCGTCGTTTATTAGGTGATATTAAAAATAAAATGGCGCGTGAAGAACGTATTAAAGAAGCGAAGAAGTTGGAGAACACGCTATGACCCCAAGACGTAAAAAGCGTCTAGCCTTAGTGTTAGCGTTAGTGCTAGGCCTTGGTGCAACTGTTGGCTTAGTGCTGTATGCGTTAAACCAAAATATGGATCTCTTTTATACTCCTACAGAGCTGGTAAATGGTAAGCCTGATGGTACTAAACCTGAAGTTGGGCAACGTTTACGTATCGGTGGTATGGTGGTGAAAGGGTCGGTAAAGCGTGATCCAGAATCGCTTCGCGTAAGCTTCCAAGTGGCTGACACTGGCCCTGCAGTAACAGTGACTTACGATGGTATCCTGCCAGATCTTTTCCGTGAAGGTCAGGGTATTGTGGCGCAAGGTGTATTGGTTAACCCTACAACAGTGAAAGCGCACGAAGTGTTGGCGAAGCATGATGAAAACTACATGCCGCCTGAAGTTGCTGAAGCAATGAAGAAAAATCACTCAAAACTTCAATATACTGAAGAACAACTACAAGGTAGTGCTCAATGATCCCTGAAATAGGCCATTTTGCCCTTATTGCTGCCCTTGCCTTATCGGTCTTGGTCAGTATTTATCCGCTATATGGTGCTGCAGTTGGTAACCAAGCAATGATGCGTATGGCCCGTCCATTGTCATACGGTGTTTTTGCTTTCTTATCACTGTCTTTTGTTATCTTATGTTGGTCATTCTATAGTAATGACTTCACCGTTGCGTATGTTGCAAGTAACTCAACGAGCTTATTGCCATGGTATTACCGCATTACGGCGGTATGGGGTGCGCACGAAGGCTCGCTACTGTTATGGGTGCTGATCCAAGCAGGTTGGGCGACAGCCGTTGCACGCTTTAGTCGCGGTATGCCTCTTGAGTCGGTTGCGCGTGTACTTTCTGTTATGGGTATGATTGCAGTGGGTTTCCTACTGTTCATCATCATTACTTCTAACCCATTTTTACGTACGCTTCCGGTATTCCCTGTTGAAGGCCGTGACTTAAACCCACTATTGCAAGATCCGGGTCTGATCATTCACCCACCAATGCTATACATGGGTTACGTAGGTTTCTCGGTTGCATTCTCTTTTGCGATTGCATCATTGATGACAGGCCGTCTAGATACTGCATGGGCTCGTTGGTCTCGTCCTTGGACAATCGCTGCATGGGCATTCCTAACTGTTGGTATCGCACTAGGTTCTTGGTGGGCTTACTACGAACTAGGTTGGGGGGGCTGGTGGTTCTGGGATCCAGTAGAAAACGCCTCATTTATGCCTTGGCTGGCAGGTACAGCGCTAATGCACTCGCTATCAGTAACTGAGAAACGCGGTACATTTAAAGCGTGGACTGTACTACTTGCGATCTCTGCATTCTCATTAAGCTTGCTAGGTACTTTCCTTGTACGTTCTGGCGTACTGGTATCGGTTCACGCTTTTGCCTCAGATCCAGCACGCGGTATGTTTATCCTTGGTTTCCTTGTGGTAGTTATCGGTGGTTCGTTACTACTATACGCACTACGTGGTGGTCAAATTCGCTCGCGTGGTAATTACAGCCTGTTCTCTCGTGAGAACTTATTGCTAGCTAACAACATCTTATTGGTTGCAGGTTTAGTGGTTGTACTTATCGGTACACTATTACCATTAGTTCACAAGCAAATTGGTTTAGGCTCGGTTTCTATCGGTGTGCCTTTCTTCAATACGCTATTTACATGGCTAATGGTGCCATTTGCGTTCATTCTTGGTATCGGTCCTCTAGTTCGCTGGAAGCGTGATAACTTGGCAAATGTTCGCAAGCCAATGATTATTTCTGCATTGATCACTGTACCATTATCATTCTTACTGATTTACTTCACTGCAAGTGTGGTAGAGCCGCTAGCGGTACTGGGTATGATGATGGCAATTTGGATCATCGTAATGCACGGCTTTGAGCTATACCAACGTGCAACACACCGCCACACACTATTTGAAGGTCTAGGTAAACTAGGTCGTAGTCACTGGGCAATGGTGTTAGGTCACCTAGGTTTAGCAATTTCAATTATCGGTATTACATTAGTATCAAACTACGATATCGAGCGTGATTTACGTCTCGCTCCGGGTCAGTCTGTAAATGTGAAAGGCTATGACTTCCACTTTGCTGGTCTGCGTGATGCGGATGGTCCAAACTACGATGGCTACATTGCTGATTTCAATATCAGTCGCCGTGGCATCAATGTAACCACGCTACATGCTGAAAAACGTTTCTACAGCGTTGCTGGCTCAATGATGACGGAAGCGGCAATCGACAGTGGTATTACTCGCGACCTTTATGTTGCAATGGGTGAGAAGCTAGGCGATGGCGCATGGGCGGTACGTATTTACTACAAACCATTTGTTAACTGGATGTGGGCGGGTGCGTTGTTAATGGCACTGGGTGGTGCATTAGCGATCAGTGATAAGCGTTACCGTTTCCGTAAACCTGCAACCAAGCACGATAAATCAGCAGAGGCAAAATTAACGCATGAATAAGAAATTACTCTTTATTCCATTAGTTCTGTTTATTGCATTGGTGATCATGTTCATGGTGCAGTTAACACGTAATGCTGATGGTGATGATCCAACAAAACTAGAATCGGTATTGGTGGGTAAACCTGTACCGACCTTTAAATTAGAAGATCTATTCCAACCTGGAAAAGAGTATCAGCAAACGATTTTCAAAGGCGAGCCTTTACTATTAAACGTATGGGCGACTTGGTGTCCGACATGTTATGCCGAGCACCAATACCTAAATACGCTCTCTAAACAAGGTGTGAAAATCATTGGTCTTAACTACAAAGATCAGCGTGAGAAAGCGATTGGTTGGTTAACTGAGTTGGGTAATCCATACCTTCATACTTTGTTTGATGGTAATGGCATGCTTGGTATGGATTTAGGTGTGTACGGCGCGCCAGAAACATTCCTAATTGATGCTAACGGCATTATTCGTTACCGCCATGTAGGTGATGTGAATCCTGATAACTGGAAAGACACACTAGAGCCGTTGTACAACAAACTAAAAGCGGAGGCAAAAAGCTAATGAAACGTTTATTTGCCATGGTTATCGCGGCAACCATCGCGTTAACAGCTGCATTGCAAGCATTTGCATCAATTGATGTTTATGACTTTAAAAATGCAGAGCAAGAAAAGCAGTTTCAAGAGTTAACTGCCACGCTACGTTGTCCTAAATGTCAAGACAATAATATTGCGGATTCTAATGCAACACTGGCGCAAGACATGCGCCAGAAAACCTTCGAATTACTTCAAGAAGGTAAAAGCAGCCAGCAAATTATTGATTACATGATTGCACGTTACGGTAACTTCGTGACTTACAATCCACCAATGACGGCGTCAACGGCGATCTTATGGGTTGGTCCAATTCTGTGTCTTGTGATTGGTTTTACTGTGCTGGTTTATCGTTCACGTAAGAACGGCGAAAAAGCAGAAGAAGCGCAATTAGATGCAGCGGAAGCGGAGCGATTAAAAAAACTGCTTGCCGAAATGGAACAGCAAGATGCTGAAAGTGTTGATACTCAATCAAAGGTAAATAAATGACACTGTTTTGGATTATAACTGCTGTCTTAGTGCTTATTGCGATGGCATTTTTTGCAATACCTATGTTGTATGGCAAAGAATATGACGACGTAGTAAGCCGAGATGAATTAAATAAAGCGTTCTTTAAAGATCGTATTCATGAACTTGAAAACGAATCTGAAGAAGGTTTGGTTGAGAATCGCCAAGAATTAGTTTCTGAGCTGCAACAGTCATTACTTGATGACTTACCACAAGGTGAAGCGAAGAAATCAGTACATGTAAGTCCTGCGATGTTACTACCAGGTATCATCTTAATTGTGGGTATTTGTTACGGCATGTATGCCTCTGTTGGTGGTATTAAAAAGGTTGAAGATTGGCACGATGCGGTGAATCGTCTACCTGAGCTATCAAAGCGTTTACTTGGTGATAATGCTGCTAATGAGCCGCTATCTGATCAAGATATGGCAGATCTAACCTTAGCACTGCGTACGAAATTGCATGATGATGGTGACGATCCTATGGGTTGGTTACTGTTAGGTCGTATTGCGATGTCGAATCGTGATGGCGAGACTGCTGAAATGGCAATGAAGCGTGCTTATGATCTTAACCCGATGGATAGCGATATCCAGCTAGGTTACGCACAGTCGCTAATGCTAAGTGGTAAACCGGGTGCTAGCGATACCGCACGTCAGCTGCTACGTACAGTGATTAAACATGATCACACTAATACCCAAGCATTATCGCTATTGGCATTTGATGCATTTGAGCAGAATCAATTCAAACAAGCGATTGCTTACTGGACCATGATGAAGAAACTGATTGGCCCGAATGATTCTCGTGTTCCTATGCTAGATCGTAGTATTGAACGTGCCCAATCACGTTTAGACGCCGATAACAAAGCAATGGCAATTGTTAATGGCGCAGAAGCCGCTGGTGCAGTCAAAGCAGACGCAGCACCTAAAGCTGATGCAGAACAAGCTAAGCAACAAGTAACAGCAACGATTTCGCTTGCACCAGATGTAGTGATGCCAAAGCAAGGTGACATTATTATCTCGGTACACAGTGCTGATGGCGCGCCAATGCCAATTGCAGCGGTGAAGTTACCGTTAACGACGAAGTTCCCATTAACTATTACGCTAACAGATAAAGACAGTATGATGCCGCAGCGCAAACTATCGTCGTTATCTGAAATGCTGATCCGTGCGCGAATTGATAGTGATGGTAATGTGATGACTAAGCAAGGTGACTGGTATGGCGAAAGTCAGAAAGTTATGCTTGGTGGTGATACAAAAGTATTAATTAATAAACAATATTAATTCAATACTGGAACAAACTGAGCAGGCTGGATATCATTATCCAGCCTGCTTTTTATTGGATATGTGTTTTGAATAAAAATTTACTACTTATAATTGCGCTCTCTCTCGGGATCGTCGGTTGTGCACAAACACCGGATGAACCGTCAGATCACATTGTTTCTAGCAATATTTCTGATCACATAGATGCAGATAGTAGCAATGATAATAACGGTGTGTATGACCCATTTGAGGGCTTTAACCGTGCAATGTGGAACTTGAATTACAATTACCTTGATCCTTACATTGCTCGTCCTGTATCAGTGGCTTACGTTGATTACACACCAACGCCTGTACGCAAAGGCATCATGAATTTCTTATCGAATTTAGATGAGCCAGCGAGTATGGTGAATAGCATTCTGTCGTTAAATGGCAAAGAAGCCGTTACCCATTTTAATCGTTTTTGGATCAACAGCATTTTTGGCTTGGGTGGCTTAATTGATATTGCATCAGCTGCTGATATTACCAAGCCGAATGAACGTCGATTTGGCGATACGTTAGGATACTATGGTGTACCTAATGGTCCTTATTTAATGTTACCGTTCTATGGTCCTGTGACTTTCCGTGGTTTTGGTGATTCAGCGGATCAGCTTTACCCAATGTTAGGATTACTTAACTTTTGGGAAGGGCTAGGTAAGTGGGTGTTTGAAGGTATGGAAGATCGAGCAGCATTAGTGCAGCAAGAATCTATGCTTGAAAATTCTCCAGATCCTTATGTCTTTACTCGTGATGCGTATATTCAATATAAAGACTTTATTGCCACGTATGGTGAAGATCAGCCAGCTCAGAAAGCAGATAACTTTGATGATAGTTATCTTGATGAAATCGATGGCGATTAAATAACACTGTGACAAATAGATAATAAAAAAGACCTCTCGATGAGGTCTTTTTTATATTCGTCTTAATAGTGTGTATAAATAATTAGATATTAGTATCTAGTTTTTCTACGAAGGAAAACAATGAATAACAACGAAAATAAAGCTGATAAATTAAATGTACCACCGCCACCACCATTATTATCCGTAATAATTTGATCTGGCTTATCGTTATTATCTTTTCCCGTACTATCATCCTTTACTCCTGGATTAATATTGATCACTTCAGTCGGAGATAAAATAAGGCTGCCTTCATTACCATCAGTATCAATAACATACGTACATGTTTTAAAAGGGCTAATATTACCTCTTAAACACGTTGATTGGTCAGAATTAATAGTAACGTTACCACTAGTGTAAGCCTGATCGATAACATCATCTTTATGTAGACTCTGAATAGTGATCACCTGCTGACCTTTAACATTGGCTAGTAATGTCGGGTAGTTCCAGCCATCAACTGTATTTAGAATAAAATCTTGTGCACTAGAGATACGTGTACCACGGTAAAAATCACCTTCAACGCCTTGGTGAACTGCGACAATTTGGTTATTAGCATTGATATAAGGGGCTCCAGAGTCACCAGCAACTAAGGTTCCATTACCTTTAAGAACTACACTTTTAACTATTGAATCATTATCGTTAGGTTGCGATGTTATGATCAGCGGTACTTTACTTATTTGATCACTATTATTGGCAAAGCCATATAAGTCGATATTTTGTTTGGCTGATATTGGAGGTATGGATAGTGGCGTGATTTTGTTAAATTGCGCATCTTTATCAAGTTTCCACAAAGCAATATCAATAGTATCACCATAATAATAAGGGCTATTATTATGATTAATTTGTTCTTTAACTAATATGCGTTGATTATTAAACGTATTAATAATAGTAGGGTTATTCGCTGAACAGTGTTGAGCGGTTAATACCCATTTCCCTGCAATTAAATTTCCCGTGCATTTGTTTTTAGTTGTTTGAATAATTGTTTGATGTTGTGTGTTTAATACATTTTGACCACTTTCAATAGCAAAAGTCTGACTTGTTAACAACGCAGTTAACACTAATAAATATTTCTTTTGTTTCATAAAATCCAAGTAAAAAAGAGCGCAAGAAATTATTGGGCTATTTAAGCCTTTCTATTTCTTGATAAATATGAGTAAACGGGCTGACAAATATACACCGACGAATATTTATTCGTGGTGATAGAGTGATTACTGGCGGATAGTGATGATGAAATACTATGGTAGTGGCTGATATTTGTATTGTGCAGCTACAATATTCAAATCGGTATCTGAGCTCAAAAGAACTCTTCAATATCAACTTCGCAGGAATGATAAACGATAGGTTATATGAGGTCTAGATGATTTTTTACTCAATTAATGAACTTTTTAGCTGTTTATTGGAATTAAATAAAATTTAATCAATATAAACAAAGACAAAAACGCCTCTATGAAAAGAGGCGTTTTATCTATTTCTAATGTAATCGAGGTATTTGATTAGAAACGGTAGCTTGCTTGAACACCTGCAAGCCATACATCGCCAGAGGTTGTGCCTGCAAATGATAGTTGTGTTGGTTGCTCTAGAACACCACTTGCAATAGCGTTAATCTTGCCATCAGTTTCATTTAGATGCGCTTTTTTCGCATAAACGTATGTAAGACCAGCATCTAGAGTTAGGTTTTTAGACCATTGATAGCCAGCGCCTAGGCTTAGCCAAG
Organism: Photobacterium leiognathi; assembly: GCF_030685535.1. Lineage (NCBI taxonomy): Bacteria > Pseudomonadati > Pseudomonadota > Gammaproteobacteria > Vibrionales > Vibrionaceae > Photobacterium > Photobacterium leiognathi. The sequence continues at coordinate 926,976 of NZ_CP131601.1, forward strand.
TACGATCTGTTTCTGGAATGGTTTGAGTACGGTGTGCTTCATCAACAGCTGCTGTGTCGTAGGCAATACCTGAACGAAGTGCTAGCTTTTCATTCACTTGGTAAGTAGTACCAATAGCGAAACGGTAGTTATCCTTCCAGTTTTCTTGCTTGATTAGATCGTTACCACCCATTGCAGGAATGTTCGCCTCTAATTTTTCAAAGCTGCTCCAGTCTGTCCAGTTAACACTTGCGTGTACTGCCCACTTATCATTAAGTTGGTGGAAACTTGCAATTTCAGCTGACGCTGGTAGCTCAAGAGGTAGTGAGCCTGATAATGTTTGGTCTTTATATGCCAAACCACTAGCGTGACCACTAAGATTTAAATCAACTGCGGAGTGGTAGCTTACACCAATACGGTTGGTTGGGTTAATTTGCCACGCTGCACCAGCTTGCCAACCCCAAGCGTTATCTTCACCTTCCATGTACTTAAGGTTTTTGCCTGCTAGTCCTTTGTTGTACATGTACTGGTATGCAGGTGGAAGTTGGCCTGCAATTGCTTTTGGCAGTGTGCTTGGTAGCGCTGCTCCGAAGTGGCCTTTCGCCATGATGTAACGTACACCAGCACCCACGCTAAATTGGTCATTGATTTTGTAACCAAGGTTAGGATTGATCTCAACGGTGTGGACTTCTGCTTGATTACCAAAAATAGAACCAGAGAATTGAGAACCAAGATCTGTACGCATACCGAAATTAGTACCGAATGCCAAACCTAAAGTGGCTTTGTCGTTTAATTGACGAGAAATGTAGAAGTTTGGAATAACGGCACTGTGAGCAATATTACGTGCTTCAGTTTGGTCAATAGTGTGGCCGTTTACTTGAACATCGCCTTTTACATCGATATTTGGATCAACGTAAATAGCACCAGCAGATACTTGTGTACCTTCAAGGTAAGTTAGCATTGCAGGGTTGCGGAACTGCGCGCTAGCGTTATCTGCCATTGCTGCTTCACCTGCAAATGCACGGCCTAGACCTGTTGCTGAGTATTCTGCTAATTGAAAACCTGCAGCTAAAGCGTTAGTGCTCATGCCTAGTGCTAATGCTGCTGTTAACGATAATGTGATTTTGTTCTTATTCATTTTTATCTATAGCTACTTGTTCGCTGAAACTAAGGCGCAAATAATACTCTTATCAAATAAGAACGTGGCAAATTATCGATATGATTTTTATCTATTGAAATAATATTCCAATAAATGGAAATTAATTGGTTTTTTATCCGTTACTTTTTATCCTGTTTAATCTGGTCTGATCTGTTTTCAGCGTACACCTGTACCAGCTATTGCATTGTTCTGGTGGTTATTTGAACAATCATTGGTGATGTAGAGTGAATAAAAGAAGGGAAAGTGTGGCGAAGACAATGGAGAAAAGATCAAAAAAGGAGCCAAGTGGCTCCTTTTAATCATTTTAGCGTTCAAGTGTACGCTGAAATTAGAACGAACGGCTGTATTGTAGGCCGTATAGCCATGCGTTAGCACGCGTTGTTGCATTAACTGTTGCTAATGGTGCTTGTGATTCTTCAACACTTACATCTTTACCAATTAGGTAAGTTAAACCGAAGTCGATGGTTGATTTACTGTCTAGATGGTAGCTAAAGCCACCTGATAACCAGTTACGATCCGAATCAGGTACAGAAATCGATGTTTCTTTATTTTGTGCACTGGTGTCATGCATGTAACCAGCACGTAGCGTCCACTGGTTGTTTAGGTAGTAAGTACCACCAATAGAGTAGTGCCAGCTGTCTTGCCACTCATATGCTTTAGAGAAAGTACCGCCAGTGGTTTCTAGTTTGTCGAATTCACTCCAACGGATCCATTGAATGCTGTAGTGAACGGCAAATTTGTCGTTTAACTTGTTAAAGCCAGAGAATTCAGCCATATCAGGTAGTGGCATTTTTAGTTTTTCGTTGCCGATGTCACGACCTAAGTAATTGATATCACCTTTTGCTTCAAGTGTTGGACTGTAACGGTACGATAAACCAAAACGGTTATTTTGATCTAATTCGTAAATCGTACCTAGGTTAAAGCCAAGTGCTACACCATCGGCATCGATGTTTACTGCATCTTTGCCGCCTAGTAGAGGACTATTACGGCCACGTTCTAGTTTGCCGCTACCGTAAATCACGTCTAAACCACCACCAATGCTGAGTTGTTGGTTAATACGGTATGCTGCACTTAAACCTAAGTTAACGCTTTTCACATCAGTGATACCACCAAATAGATCGGCAGCGTAATCTTCGTTGAACTCAGTTTTAGTACCAAAGTTTGAGTAAAGTGATGCACCTACAGCGAACTTATCGTTAATAGGCTGAATGTAGTAAATATTTGGTGCGTAACTTGTACCGCCAATTGATGCATCATCAATTGGTAATGGACGGTTTGGATTTAAAGGTGTTCGGATACTGGTATCTTTAACTTTAACGTCAGTGTCAATTGCGATAACACCAAGAGAAAGAGCTGGTGCATCAAATAGCGTCATTGAGGCTGCGTTCTTTGCCATTGTTGATGCGTTATCAGCGATAACACCGTCACCAGCGAAAGCACGGCCAAGACCTGTTGCAGATTGTGCGTTTAATTGAAATCCTGCCGCCATAGATTGTGAAGAGGCTAAAGCGATCGCAGCAGTAATAACTGAACGAGTGAAAATTTGCTTCTTATTCATGCTTCGAATAATTCCTAATTATATATTTTATTGTTTTTTATTAGCTATTTTCGCTAATTTGCGGTGATTGTAGGGGGACTAACGGGTTGATCAAAGCAGACCAGTGCTATATTTGAATAAAAATACTTTTTAACGAAATTTATGGTGATTTTGGTATCAAATAGCGTTAATTAAGGTTGTTTTTACGATAATTTTAAGCAAGAAAAAACGGTGACATTATGCCACCGTTAATGAGTTTATAAGAGAAGGGATATAGTGAGAGATCAGATCTCCCAAATCAGGTTTTTCTTTATTTCATTTGCTACAGGCATTAGATTTTCGCCTTTGCTACCAACAATAATTAAGCTCGCATCATGAATCGGCATAACCAAGCTTTCACTTTGATTATCGGTTGAATTTGAAATACCGTCGCTTGGTGTTGGTACAAAAAAGACCGTAACCTTACCTTGTGGTGTATCCATGATCATATGCAAAGAAGGTTTGCCATCAAAGCCGCAGTAATTGACGTAATAAACATGCCCAGGTAGGTTTTTAATTTCTGAACCTAAAGGCTGTAATTTAGCGTTAACTTGCTGCAAGGTTGCATTTTCATTTAAGTTTCTAACAAACTTTTCTTCATAATTAACGTGTTCAATAGCAATATCAGCCAAGTTGGTGGCTGTTGGTGGTAATTGGGTCGGATTGAAATTAGCTTGACCAAAGTACATACCAATAGCGAAAGCAACAGAAGCGGCAAGGCCATAAGACCAGACGTTTTTAAATCGCTTCGGTGGCATTTCTTCCCCTGATTGATGAAATAAAATCCTATCAGCTAAATCGTCAGGCACGTCAACTTTGAGTGCTTTCTCTAACTGCATATCTAGCTGTAATAATTCATCAGCAAACTTTTTATTGGCTACTGATTCTAATTTGCATGCAATGACTTGGGGATCATTATCATGCGGATCGGCTAGCAACCTCCGTCTAAATTCTAATTCATCCATTTCGATTCCCTCTCTGTTGAGATTGGTTCTCTAGTTGTTCTTTTAACTGGTTGCGAGCACGGAAGAGTCGCGTCATTACCGTATTACGGTTAAGTTCTAAAATTTGTGCTATTTCATCGCCATTAAACCCAGCCATAACTTGCAGAATAAGCGGTTCTCTATATTCAGGTGCAAGATTCATAATTAAACGTTGAAGTAGGTGCTGATCAGCATTATTTTCAACGCTTGACGTTGCATCGGCAATAGCATGGTCGTCAATATCAACAAGGTCGAGTTGTTTTCTTTCAAACCGTCGTGCATTTTCGCGCCTAAGAATGGTAATTAACCATGCTTTTGCGGCTTTATCATCCTGTAGGCTATCTAAGGAACGCCATGCGCGTAAACATGTCTCTTGTACCAAATCCTCAGCAATGTGAGCATCATGGCAAAGCCAATATGCGTAGCGATAGAGATCCCGATGCCAAGCCCTAACGAGGGCCTCGTATCTTCTTTGTTTGTCCATATCTAAAGAGACCGAGGGATCTTGTTTTTTATTACCAAAAAAATTTCTGAACATGGCAATTTCCGCCGTTTTTCCATGTGAAAGCAGATGAACAGATGCATTTATAAGATATTTGATCTTATTTTTTCTCTTTTAGTGGGGAATCAGCACTAAAATTGATCTGGTTCAAAATCTCAATTTAAGAGAGCGTTATAGTTGTCCTCGTCATCTGATAGCGAGATGGTGGGTGTCAAAATCGGCTATTGTTAAGCTATCTGTTGAGCAAGATGACAACTTCCTTTTGAAGGCTGACTTTACTTTCTCCTATCAGGTTTTCCTGATTTGCAATTGGCTTTATGTTGATTGACTTATTCATTACGCAGATTGCTTTCCGCGTGAATTATGACCATACCTCGTTAGGTATGGTTTTTTTTTGCCTGCCATTTTACTTTTTTGTTATTTCCTCAGTACTTTTTAATTATCTCCATTATTACACGTTAACTCGTTTTAAAACTGAGAGAATTGATCACAATCTTTGACATCAATATCGCAAAATTCAAACACCTGATTGAATTTAATAACATTTAGATTACAATTGTTGAGGTCTGACCTCTAGTGCACAGGTGTGCCTACAGGCTTTATTTAAGCCAAATAATGAAAAGGAGTTGCGATGACACGTCTCCAGAATCTTACGACTCGTCAAGGGGAGCGGATTGCTGTTATTAGTGGATTACGTACCCCATTTGCTCGTCAAGCTACCGCTTTCGATGGGGTTCCCGCGTTAGATCTCGGCAAGCTTGTTGTAAATGATATGCTGCAAAAACTCGATTTTGATCCGGCATTAATTGAACAAGTGGTATTTGGGCAGGTAGTACAAATGCCTGAAGCACCGAATATTGCCCGTGAGATTGTGTTAGGTACAGGAATGAACATTCATACCGATGCGTACAGTGTGACTCGCGCCTGTGCAACGAGCTTTCAAGCGGCAGCCAATGTAGCTGAAAGCATTATTTCTGGCACGATTGATATTGGCATCGCAGGGGGGGCTGATTCTTCTTCAGTGCTACCTATTGGTGTCAGTAAAAAGATGGCGGCAACCTTATTAGCCTTGAGTAAGGCGAAAACCATGCCTCAACGTTTAAAGTTATTAAGCTCATTGAGCATGAAAGATTTAATGCCTGTTCCGCCAGCTGTTGCTGAGTATTCAACTGGATTAAGTATGGGGCAAACAGCTGAGCAAATGGCAAAAACACACGGTATTAGCCGTGAAGCGCAAGATGCGTTTGCTCATCGTTCTCATACTTTAGCAGCGCAAGCATGGCGAGATGGGTTAGTTCGTGATGAGGTGATGACGGCATTTCCTGAGCCATATCGGCAATGGATTGATAAAGATAACAATATCCGAGAAGACTCAACGTTAGAATCTTACGCCAAATTACGTCCAGCTTTTGATCGTAAATATGGTTCAGTAACCGCAGCTAATGCAACGCCACTGACAGATGGCGCTGCCGCTATTTTAATGATGCGAGAAGGGCGAGCGAAAGAGCTTGGATTAACACCATTAGGCTATATCCGATCTTATGCGTTCTCAGCGATTGGTGTTGAAACCGATATGCTAATGGGACCTTCTTATGCCACACCGCTGGCACTGGATCGCGCCGGGTTAAACCTTTCTGATCTTACTTTAATTGATATGCATGAAGCCTTTGCAGCTCAGACATTAGCGAATGTAAAAATGTTCGCATCAACCAAGTTTGCTCGAGAGAAATTAGGGCGTATTGATGCCATTGGCGAAATTGATATGGATAAATTTAACGTGCTAGGTGGCTCGCTAGCGTATGGTCATCCATTTGCAGCAACGGGCGCACGTATGATCACTCAAACGTTAAATGAGTTAAAACGTCGTGGTGGTGGTTTTGCATTAAATACTGCCTGTGCTGCTGGTGGTTTAGGTGCGGCAATGATTTTGGAGGCTGAATAATGACACAATCTGCATTTAGTTTATCGTACAGTGATAATGGTGTTGCTTGGCTTAAAATCGATGTGCCTAATGAGAAAATGAACACCTTACAAGCGGAGTTTTCAACCCAAATCGGAGCCGTTTTTGAAGAGTTAGCACAACGTTCCGATGTAAAAGGTATGGTGGTTTATTCAGGTAAACCCGATAATTTTGTCGCAGGCGCTGATATCAATATGCTGGCTGCTTGTGAAACGGCAGAGCAAGCGCAAGAATTAGCACAAACTGACCAGCAGCTATTTTCACAGCTAGAACAATTGCCATTTCATGTTGTTGCTGCCATTCATGGTCCGTGTTTAGGTGGTGGTTTAGAGCTTGCTTTAGCCTGTCATACCCGAGTATGCAGTGATGATGATAAAACTCGTTTAGGTTTGCCTGAAGTTCAACTTGGTTTGTTGCCCGGCTCTGGTGGTACACAGCGATTACCTCGTTTAATTGGAGTTGCTAATGCATTAGATATGATTTTATCAGGCAAGCAACTACGTGCGAAAAAAGCGAAAAAATTAGGTGTTGTTGATCAAATGGTACCTGAAAGCATTTTGCTTAATGTGGCTGAAAAATTGGCGTTATCGTCTAAACCGCACCGTAAATCATCAATGCAAAACTGGGCACTAGGCGGCAACCCGCTTGGTCGCTCGGTGGTGTTTGATCAAGCAGCGAAAAAAGCCCATGAGAAAACCCGTGGTAATTATCCTGCCGTTGATGCCATTTTAGAAGTTGTGAAATATGGCTTACAAAATGGAATAGAAAAAGGATTAGAGCAAGAAGCTAAAGTGTTTGGTGAGCTTGTGTTATCGCCTGAATCAGCAGCATTACGCAGTATCTTTTTTGCAACCACAGCCATGAAAAAAGAAACAGGCTCTGGTGCTGAGCCTAATACGATAAAGCGTATTGCTGTATTAGGTGGCGGCTTAATGGGTGGCGGTATTAGCCATGTTTCAGCTGTGAAGGCAGGGTATCCTGTTAAAATAAAAGACATCAGCAATGATGGCATTTTAAATGCGCTTTCATATAACTATAAAATTTTAGAGAAGCAGCGAAAACGTAAAATCATCTCAAAAGCACAGTTACAAAAACACATGTTGAGTTTGAGTGGTGGTATTGATTTTACGGGTTTTGACAAAGCTGATGTGGTTGTTGAAGCGGTATTTGAAGATTTATCATTGAAACACCAAATGGTTAAAGATGTTGAAGCTAACGCAAAATCAACCACTATCTTTGCCACCAATACTTCTTCACTGCCTATCCATCAAATCGCACAAGCCGCAGAGCGTCCTGAAAATGTGGTGGGTCTACACTATTTTAGTCCTGTTGAAAAAATGCCATTGGTTGAGGTGATCCCACACCAAGGGACAGAAACAGGATCGAGAACATCAGAAGAAACAATCGCTACTGTTGTAGCGCTGGCTAAAAAACAAGGTAAAACACCAATCGTAGTCGGTGATAAAGCAGGATTCTACGTTAACCGTATTTTGGCACCGTATATGAATGAGGCGGCAAGAGTACTGTTAAGTGGCGAGCCAATCGAACACATTGATGAAGCTTTACTTAATTTTGGTTTCCCTGTTGGACCTATTACTTTACTTGATGAAGTTGGTGTTGATATTGGTGCTAAAATCAGTCCGATTTTATTGGCTGAATTAGGCGAGCGTTTTGAAGCGCCTGATGTGTTCGGTTTACTGTTGAAAGATAACCGTAAAGGACGTAAAAGCGGAAAAGGCTTTTATCGTTATGATACGAAGAAAAAAGAAGTGGATAAATCGGTCTATCAGCTACTTGGTATTGAACCGAAAGTTAAAGAGTCTGAAGTGGAAATTGCAGTGCGCTGTAGTTTAATGATGTTAAATGAAGCGGCACGTTGTTTAGATGAAGGGGTGATCCGTTCTGCTCGTGATGGCGATATTGGTGCGATTTTCGGTATCGGTTTCCCACCATTCTTGGGTGGACCATTCCGCTACATGGATCATATTGGTATCACACGTATTGTCGATATGCTTAACGAGTACAGTGATAAATACGGTGATCGTTTCAAACCTTGTGAGCGATTGTTAGCAATGTCAAAAGAAGAACAAACCTTTTACTGATTAGCGTATCTACGAATAAACAATAAAAACCGATGCTGGTAATAGGCATCGGTTTTTTATTATTCGCTAACGTGCTTTATACGAAATCTTGGCTCAAAAAAATGCGGACGAAGCAAACGATAGCCTACCAAAGCAATAGCGATGGCAATAAAGCTGTTTACGTTAAAAAGTGCAATGAGCGGCACGGTTATCGCAACGATAAACACAATTGCGTAAATAAAAATATCTTTTTCATTGTGCATTAATGCTATACCGCAATGTGGGCAATCAAAATGCTCGTCGTAGGCTGACATCGCTGGTACATCAAGTGCTTTTTGACAATGAGGACAATATTTTTTCACGGTTAATACTCTTAATAAATGCTTAGCAATCAAGTGCATAGCAATGGTATTTGCTTGGGTGATGAATGAAGTATGGGGGATAGGTAGGGTAAATTGCCAATAAAAAGTTGTTAAAAGAGCCACATTTTACCTTTATTTGTAAAAGTGGCTCTTTATTTATACAAGCGTCTTAAAAATTAGACGCGTTATTACAGTTGGTTATATAACTATCAGCCTTTAGTAAGCCTTATTTTGAAAATCAGTCACGGATTCAATTGGCTGACCGATATCTAGTGATTCAGAATCACTATGCGCATTGCCTTTATAGTACATCACTAAGCGGTTTGCTGTGCGTGGTTTGATGGTATCAACGATGAATTTGATCATATCAACTCGATCAAGTTTTTCTAGCGCATCAACCACACGTTGGCGTTGATTAAAGCTTTCATCTTTATTACCAATACTTACCCAGAAGCGCTGTGCGCGAGCTCTGAGGTTAGTGTCAGGCTCAGAAATTTGTGCAATCAAACCTTGCTTGCTGGCTTGCCATTGTGCTTCGTTAAGTTCTAATAAAACCAGAGCAAAGGCATTGGTGAAGTCATCAATAGCTTCAAGTAAGTAACCCGGATCGGCAACAGGAGATTGAATGTATAAGATCAGCCCTGGATGGCGATTTAGCGGTAAATTCGCGGTACCGACCATATAACCTAATTGCTGTTTAGTGCGCAGTTCATGGAAAAATGTAGTCGACATTAAGTGATTCGCTAAGGTGTAAATAGCAATCTGCTCTGGCGTTGTTTCCTGAGATTGGTAATACATCAAGATTGCTGAATCTTCATGGTTACAATCAAGTTCGTAAGTGAGCGTACCAGAGTTTTCTAAACGTACTAGTGGACGTTGTGATTCACCATAGAGTTGATCGGTGACACGGAATGCATCTTTTAGTGTTTCAGCTAACGCTAATGCATCTTTTTTCAGCCAGTTACCATAGACAAACGTATCAATGTGAAGCTCGGCAAACATCTCTTCAACAAAGCTTGGAAGCTCATCTAATTCAATTGATTCTAGTGCTTCAATTAATACCGGATACGGTGGGTTGTTTGGTTGCAATAACCCTGTTAACTGATTGAAAAGCTGAGAAATCGGCTTGTCTTCAGCCGCATTTCGCCAGTTACGTAGCATTTGCGCCTTAATATTGGTAAAGCGATCTTTATCAAAACTACGACCAGCAAAACGCTCTAGAATAAGCTTCATTAATAATGGCTGCTTTTCGCTAAAGCCAGATAATTGCAGTGTTACGCCACCTTGATGGGCATACAGGTTGTAAGACATTCCTGCAATTTCTGCTGGGTAGGCTGTCTCGTTGATGGCTTCTAACAGCATTTCCACGCAAAGGCGTGTTTTAACGATATTACGCGGCGAGCTAACCGCATGTGGGCTATCAATCGCAACATAGACAATGCCTTTAGGTACACGGAAATCATGCTCTTGCTTATACCATAAACGGAATCCTGGTAGATCTTGGATCAACTGTGGCGGTAACTCAGATCCTGCTTCAAGCGGCAGAGGATCAAAATTATCACACAAGTAGATATTAGGATCTGGTAATGCCAATTCAGGATCAAGCGCAACGTTTTTCCATAAAGTCTTTTGCTCATCAGTAAACGGTGTTACGGAATAAGGCGTGTCATACCATTGCGCAGTGCGATCATAGTGTCCACCTTGGGCAACCAGCGTCAGGCGCATATTACTTGGCTCTAAGTAATCAAGCAGTTGCTCGATCAGTGGTTGATCATATTGCTCCATCATATAGTCGCCGTAGATGATATCTTCTGGCTTATAGTGCAATAGGTTCAACACTAAATAGCTTACGGTATCAAGCGGGCGACTTTTCTCTTGATAGCGGAATGCCATTTCTAACACCGCTTTCTTTTCTTGCTGGCGCCATTCAGCTAAACCGTGTTGTTGGATCAGCTTGAGGTATTGGAAAACACTGGTGACGATGTCATCAATATGATCTTGTCCTTTAGGAGTAAGATTCAAGCCAACCGTGAATTCTCTAAAGTTACTGCCATTGATCCCACCACCGCACGGTTAAGGTGTTGATCAATCCACGCTTTTTAAGCACGGACATCAAACTACCTTGACCTTCATTCCCTAATAAGTGGGCGATATAGGATAACGGCTTCTTGGTATAGAACTCATCGACGCAAGGCAGCGAAAACGACAGTGTTAACTTACGTAATTCTTTAATTGGCTCAATCTGAATAAATTGTTGCTTTTCGTTTTCAGTCACAAATGGTGTCGCCAGTGGCGTTTTTACCACTTCTGTTTTAGGAATATGACTAAAGAATGCATTGGTAAATTGTTCTAGTTCATCTAATGACTGAGGACCAAGCAGTACCAATCCCATTACATCAGCTGAGTAGTGCTGGTGGTAGAAAGCCAGTAGATCTTCACGGACAGATTTACCGTCACGATCTTCTAAAGTAGTTAAATCACCGACCGAGAATTTAGAAAATGGGTGCGCTGGATTAATCGTTTCTTTTTGTACTTGATAGAGGCGGCGAACGTCATCTTTGATTTTTAGTTTGTATTCAGAATCAACAGCTTGTCGCTCTTTATCGACGGCTTCTTCATTAAATAGTGGTGCGGTGAAAAATTGACCGAAACGATCTAATCCTTCTTCAAACGCATGCGGGCTAACTTCAAAGAAAAACGTGGTGTTTTCAGTGCCTGTCCATGCGTTATTACTGCCACCGCTACGATTAATAAAGGTTTGAAACTCCCCAACACGAGGAAATTTTTCTGTGCCTAGAAATAGCATGTGTTCAAGAAAATGCGCCATGCCTTGACGATCGATGGGATCATCAAAGTGACCGATTTCAACGGACAATGCTGCGGCAGAGCGAGGCGCTTCAGCATCATGAACTAGCAACACGCGTAGCTCATTCGCTAAAGTGAGATAGCGATACTGCTTGTGATCATTTGGGCTTATATGCACGGGAAGAGCCTATTTTTAAAGGAGAATTGAATCAATTATGACCTCCAATGCAGATACTAGCAAACTGATAGTTAAGTTTATTTACATCTGTAATAAAGTGAACACGAAAAATGTTACGTCAAGGAGGAATTACATTTATGGTGAAGATTTAGACAGGTTGGCTAACTTTGTCACGGTTCCGTTATTAAAATGGTTGAAGGATTATGTGATGCGATAGGGAGTTGCTAGCATGGAAAGAGATAAGTTGAAAAGAATGCATTAGCATACCAATTAGTAATAAAATAGATGTCATATTAGTGCTGATGAGCGATGCTGTTTTAACAAAGAGAAACGGAAACTTATGCGAATTTATATTATGCGCCACGGTGAAGCAGAAAACTTTGCAGCCAGTGATGCTGAGCGCCCGTTGACAGAGCGCGGTTCACGCCAATCAAAACAAATGGCTGAGATGCTATCCCAACAATTGGTGCAGCCATTAGATATGGTATTAGTGAGTCCATATTTACGAGCACAACAAACATGGCAATGTATGGAACCTTCATTGGCAGATGCCATTGATGTGCAAGTGTCAGATGAAATTACGCCATATGGTGATGCTGAAACGGTGGTTGATTATCTAAAAGCGATGATCTGTGTTAAAAAGCCGCAATCGGTACTGATTGTGTCGCATCTGCCTTTAGTGGGCTACTTAACTGCGGAGTTAGTTACTGGCTTACAGCCACTGATGTTTACAACTTCAGCCATTGCAGCCATTGATTATGATCCTGCCAGCGATGTTGCAGAGCTTGCTTGGCAACAGGTTCCTCAATAATTTTATTTCAGTGAAGATAGGTAAGTATTGACCATGATTAGAAATGCAATGATCACTTTGTTTGCATCGCTGTTGCTGATGGGGTGTACCACAGCAGAGCCTGTGCGTATTTCTGCTAACGGGATGATTAAGTGGTCAGATGGCAAGCGAGAGGGCATGCACGTTTCTAGTACTGGAAGCACGCTGACATTTGCAAACTATTCTAATTCGATCAGCGAAGGGCCCGTCATGATTTTTGCGCGTATTGATAGTGCGCGTAATGATGATTGTGAATATTTTTACGATGAAACGGTGATTAAACGTCGATTAAAAATTTGCGCGACAGGCGAAGTGACGATGTTTAATGGCGGCAAAGTGGTGAAAGTAGGCCATATGGTTAAGCCTGCTTACTAACGGTAAAACAGGCGAGTAAGAATATACCCAAGTAACTTCAAGATGGAGTGTTCAGCGAGATGACCTTAGTTCTCAGGCGCGGCAACGATTCGAAGATATAGTGGTTCTACATTGAGAATCGTTAACAAAGTCTGAGAGCTAAGGACGCTCGCCCTTTGGGATCGTGCCACTGAGCCGACTTCTTGCGTCAGGCAACTTGGAAAGAGCTCGCTATTCCGCTTCGTTGTCTTCCTTGAATTCAACTCAGTGACCTCGCTCTGAATCAGGCATCTTGAAGTCGCTTGGGTATAAACGTATTTTTATGTCTTACTCGCTGTTGGGTTAACGCTCAGGCACTTCAATTAATACCAGTAGCGCACCATTACCACCGAATTCTAGTGGGGCTTGATGAAAGGCTAATACATCAGGATGTTGCGCCAACCACATCGGTGCTTTCTGTTTTAAAATGTGTTTGCCAATACCGTGCATAACGCAAGCACAAGACACATTTTCTTTAATACATGCGGCAATCATTGCAGCTAATTCTCTTTTGGCTTCTTGCTGCGTCATACCATGCATATCTAAGTAAATGTCAGGCACATAAACGCCACGACGTAATTTTTTTACTTCATATTTAGACACACCATCACGGGCGTATTGTACAGGGCCATTCTCACTCAGATGTGGTTCAAACTCATCTGAGAAATAAAATTCATGGTTTTGGGTTTCTTTACCCATGACTTTTGTTTTATCGGCTTTTGAAGTCTGTTTGCGTGGCGTGATTATGGTATCATGCGACAACTTTTTTACGCCTTTTATCGCATCCTTGAAGAGAGCCATCTCTTCATCAACGTTTGGATCTTTTTTACTCATAATGAAATTCCAACAACTATATAGCGGTAATGTCGCGTTTTTCGGAGGCTATTTTGGATAAGATTTTTGTCGACGAAGCTGTCAACGAACTTCACACATTGCAAGACATGTTACGTTGGACGGTAAGCCGTTTCAATGCCGCAGGTCTTTTTTATGGTCATGGTACAGATAATGCGTGGGACGAAGCTGTTCAGCTTGTGCTGCCAACGCTTTACTTACCTTTAGATGTACCGCCTGAAGTACGTGATTCTCGTTTAACGAGCAGCGAACGTCATCGTATTGTTGAGCGTGTTATTCGTCGTATTAACGAGCGTACACCAGTGTCATACCTAACAAATATTGCATATTTCTGTGGTATGGAGTTCTTTGTTGATGAGCGTGTATTAATTCCACGTTCGCCAATTGGTGAGCTAATCGAAAACCGTTTCGAACCATTCTTAAGCCAAGAGCCTACACGTATTATGGACTTATGTACGGGTAGTGGCTGTATTGGTATTGCTTGTGCGCACATGTTCCCTGAAGCGGAAGTCGATATCGTTGATATCTCAGCAGATGCGTTAGCCGTGGCTGAGCAGAATATCGCTGATCATGGTTTAGAGCAACAAGTGATCCCACTTCGCTCAGATCTGCTTCGTGATGTACCAAAAGATAAGTACGATCTATTGGTAACGAATCCACCGTATGTGGATCAAGAAGATATGGACAGCTTACCGGATGAATTCCGACATGAGCCAGAGCTTGGTTTAGCGGCGGGCTCTGACGGCTTGAAGTTGGTTCGTCGTATTCTTGCTAATGCACCAGATTACCTAAAAGAAGACGGTATTCTGATCTGTGAAGTGGGCAACTCAATGATCCACATGGAAGAGCAATACCCGCATATTCCATTCACATGGCTTGAGTTTGACAATGGCGGCCACGGCGTGTTCATGTTAACTCGCCAGCAGCTAGTGGATTGTGCAGAAGATTTCGCACTTTACCGCGATTAATGACTGATCAGTGTCTTATTCTAGGGCGCTGATTAAACAAAAACGGCATGAGGTTACGGATAGATCTTAATAAAGATGCAGTAATATCATGCCGTTTTTTGTCTTTTATTGATAAGCTTAGAGCTTATGCTTGATGCTTCGCTTGTTTTTCTTTAAGCGCATTCATTACCGTCTCTTTATGATCTAAGTAATCATATAAGCCAGCACGACGTAAATCACACGATGGGCAATCGCCACAACCATCGCCGATAACACCGTTATAGCATGTCAGTGTTTTCTCACGTACGTAATCAAGTTTGCCGTATTGATCGGCTAGTGCCCATGTTTCAGCTTTGTTTAGCCACATTAATGGGGTATCGATTTTAAGTTGGCGATCCATACCGAGCACAAGTGATCGGTTCAGTGATTTTACAAATTCATCACGGCAATCAGGGTAGCCAGAAAAATCGGTTTCACACACCCCTGTGATCACGGTTTCTGCACCAATTTGGTAGGCGTAAATACCGGCGAGGGTTAAGAATAAAATATTACGGCCTGGTACAAATGAGTTAGGTAAGCCGTTCGCTTGAAGCTCATGAGAAACTGCGATGTTGTCACGAGTCAGTGAACTGATCGCAAGTTCGTTTAATAAACCTACATCCATCACTTTATGGGCTGTTACACCAAGATCTTTTGCAATTGCTTCAGCAACTTCAATTTCAAGCTTATGGCGTTGACCATAATCGAAAGTAATACAATGCACTTCATCGTAATGAGCAAGGGCTTGGATAAGGCAAGTCGTCGAATCTTGACCGCCACTGAAGACAACAACAGCTTTTGACATTGAGGTGATCCTTTATTGAATATTACCGAGAAACAGTCGGTAGAAAGACATTCAGTTGAACGTGGCTCTTATGCTAACTCAGCTGCTGAGTTGTGCAAAGTTTTTGATCTGGTTGTTACCACTCTAAACGAGTAAAGCGATTAATGTGTCGAATAACAGGTAAAAAAAAGCCGCACATAAAGTACGGCGAAATGCGAATCACTGTAACGAAAAGTCAAGCTAAGGCAGTGCTTGTATTTTCTAAGTTCAACGCAACACAGACACAAATTTAAAAAGGAGGGGGAGGCGCTGTGGCTAACCTCCCCAAGGGGCTGTTCTTTAAGTGTTTGGTTAAATGGTGCTTACCATTGACCTGAATGTTCTAGTTGTTCGAGTTTCTCAGTATAAGCGGATAAATCACCGATGTTTTCTTCAATCCATTCTGCGTTGTAGTAAGTATCAAGGTAACGTTCACCGCTATCACACAGTAGCGTTACGATTGAACCTGTTTCACCACGGGCTTTCATTTCAGCTGCAATTTGCAATACACCAAAGAGGTTAGTCCCTGTTGATGCGCCTGCTTTACGACCGATAATGCGTTCTAACCAATGCACTGTGGCAACACTGGCAGCATCTGGGATTTTGCGCATTTCGTCGATCACATCAGGAATAAAGCTTGGCTCTACACGTGGACGACCAATACCTTCAATACGACTGCCTGTATTACCTGTGATTGTGTTGTCACGTTGCATAAAGTAGTCATGGAACACAGAATTTTCAGGATCAACCACACATAATTGTGTCGGTTGCATTTGGTAACGAATATAGC
Organism: Photobacterium leiognathi; assembly: GCF_030685535.1. NCBI lineage: Bacteria > Pseudomonadati > Pseudomonadota > Gammaproteobacteria > Vibrionales > Vibrionaceae > Photobacterium > Photobacterium leiognathi. The sequence goes on from NZ_CP131601.1 coordinate 943,234, forward strand.
GACCGATTGTGGCTGATGTACCGCCTGTACCTGGGCTCATTACAATCCAGCTTGGTACGGGGAAGCGTTCTAACTTCATTTGATCAAAAATACTGTTAGCAATGTTGTTATTACCGCGCCAGTCAGTGGCACGTTCAGCATAGGTAAATTGATCCATGTAGTGACCATTTAACTCTTTGGCTAAACGGCGAGATTCGTCATAAATAGCTGCTGGTGAATCTACAAAGTGGGCTTTACCACCGTAAAATTCGATTTGTTCAATTTTCTTACGTGCAGTTTTACGTGGCACAACAGCAATAAAAGGCAAGCCCAATAAACGTGCAAAGTAGGCTTCAGAAACGGCTGTACTACCTGATGATGATTCGATGATCGTTGTGCCTTCTTTGATCCAGCCATTACATAATGCATAGAGGAACAAAGAACGTGCTAGACGGTGCTTTAAACTTCCAGTTGGGTGAGTGCTTTCATCTTTTAGGTAAATATCGATGCCGTCTAAGCTTGGTAATTCTAATTTAATTAAGTGGGTATCTGCTGAGCGTTGGTAATCCGCATCAATTTTACGGATCGCGTTGTTTACCCATTGGTTGTTGTCTTTTTGTGTCATGCTAATAACCTTACTTGTCTTATTTATTATTGTTGTTGTTTTTATGTGTTTTGCTTAACAATTATATTACCAATATCAAAGGAAAAATCTTTGCTTTGTTTTGCAGAAAAACGATAAAATTTAGAAAATTTTTCTACTTTATGATTTAAGGGTGGTAAAGAATGTCAACTTTAGATAGTGTTGATAGAACATTACTGCGATTGCTTCAAAAAGATGCAACCTTGGCCTTATCGGAATTGGCTGATGCGGTAAATTTAACCACAACACCATGTTGGAAGCGCTTAAAGCGATTAGAAGAAGAAGGTATTTTACGCCAGCGTGTGGCGTTATTAGATGCGGCAAAGCTAGGTTTGTCTTTTACCGCTTTTGTTCAGATCAAAACCAGTAACCATTCTAAAGAGTGGTACAACACATTTGTGAATACGGTATCAGATTTTCCTGAAGTGATGGAGTTCTACCGTATGGCGGGTGATTACGACTACATGATGAAAGTGCAAGTGGCCGATATGCAGGCATTCGATCTGTTCTACAAAAAGCTAGTTAACAGTATTGAAGGGTTAACCAATGTAACTTCTACTTTTGCGATGGAGCCATTGAAGTACACTACTGCATTACCTGTATAGCCGTTACTAGGTACAGATAGAAAGGTTCAAATAAAAAAGGCAGCGTTGATTCGCTGCCTTTGTCGTTACAATGAGTGATTACAAGCTTAGCGCTGACGGATCAAACCTTCTTGTACTGCTGATGCAACCAATTCACCTTTTTGGTTATAGATCTCACCACGGACAATACCACGAGAACCACTGGCTGATGGGCTATCAATGGCATAAAGCAACCATTCATCCATCTTAAATGGGCGGTGGAACCACATTGAATGGTCAATAGTTGCCACTTGCATTTTCGGGCTAAACAGGGTCACACCATGTGGTTGTAGTGCTGTTACAAGGAAGCCCCAATCCGATGCATAGGCCAACATATAGTGATGGATACTTAAATCATCAGGCATTGTGCCATTAGCTTTAATCCATAAATATTGTTTTGGCTCCGTGGCTGTTGGCATTAAAGGGTTTACTACGTTTACTGGACGAACCTCAACAGGGCGTTTTTTGCCAAAGGTTTCAACAATTTTTGGCGGAAGGTATTGTGCAATAGAATCAACCAATTGAGTTTCAGAAGCTAATCCTTCAGGTCCCGCTACATTAGGCATGGTGGATTGATGATCAAATCCTGCTTCATTTGCCTGATAAGAGGCGGTTAAGAAGAAAATCGGTTCACCATTTTGAATTGCTTTAACACGACGGGTGCTGAAGCTTTTACCGTCGCGCAATTTTTCCACATCATAAATGATCGGTTTTTCAGGGTTACCTGGACGCAGAAAATAGCTATGGAATGAATGTAAAAAACGTTCTTTCTCAACAGTTTGTTTAGCAGCAGATAAAGACTGATCAATAACCTGACCACCATAAACTTGAGGTAGCCCAAGGTTTTCACTTTGACCTCTGAAAAGATCAAGCTCAAGTTGTTCTAATTGTAAAAGATTGAGAAGTTCGTTCAGCTCTTTACTCATCTAAGCACCATTAATTATGTTACTATCAGTACGATTTGGGAAATCAAGTTCAAATAGATTGGATTGGTTTTATTAATATTTGAGCTTTATAGCAATATAGATTAGGGATTAATAGAGAAGAATATGAAAAATTCTTTTGCATGGTTTGGCCTTCTTCTTGCTGTTTTGGCGATCACCGCGTGTACTAACCTTTTACCCACTGATAGTGATGTCGGAACGTTAAAGGGAACAGTTAGTTATCGTGAACGCATCGTTTTACCTAATAATGCACGTATTGTGGTGTCATTGGTGGAAACAAATGCACAAGATAACAATAGTTCAAAAGTGATCAGCCAACATTCGTTCCTTGCTGAAGGTGCTCAGCCTCCTGTTGAATTCACATTGAACTACGTAAAAAGCAAATTAAAGCCTGATACCTTGTATCGAGTGATTGCAACCATAGAGGTGGATGACAAGTTACTATTTAGTAACCAGTCGACCAAAGCATTGAATATCGATCCTTTGACAACAACGCGAGTTGATATTCCATTAGTAAAAGCCTAATTTGCTGCTAACGTATTAAAATACCAAGCCCGATGAACACTGTTTATCGGGCTTTTTCTTATTCAGAAAAACCATCCCAGCGGTTAACACCTATCACTTAAGGTGTTTGGAACGAACTGGATAACGAGTTTTATTGATACGAACGGCTCTCTGCTTGGGCCGTTTTTTTCTTTCAGGTAATATGTAACGCTTTACTTGTTTTCTCATTGCTCTCAGTTTTTGAGGAATTGAACCTGGCGAAGCGATGGCACACCACATTAATTCATCTTGAATATCTCTTAACGCCATCATAAAACTTATCCGTAATGGTGAAACATTCGCTTCTGCCGCTATTCTACTTATTTCTAAGCGAACAAGATTATAAGCTATCAATATTCCCCATATTTCTTGCTCAATACCTTCTACTGATTGACTACGCAATAATATTTCATCTTCAAGCATGTCATGTTTTATTTCACCATAACTGTTTTCTATCTCCCAACGTTCGAAATAAACATCAAGCAAAGCTTGATAGCTATAATGCTCACCAACTAAGGAAGTAAGAAGCCCTTGGATATGATATTTTTGAGTTTTTTCTGGATAAAGCACTAATCGAGCTTGCCATTTTTCAGGAAGGCTTGGGTCTTTAGCTCTTGCATATTTGGATACATCCATTTCTACAATCAAATCTCGTCCTGCTTCATCAAGCTGCTTAATGACGGTATATCGCGTATTTGATTTAATTGGAGTCATCCAATGACTCGAATCATGCTGACGTTGCCAATTAATCATCAACTCGGCGCCAAGATAACATCGGTCAAAAATAGTTAAAGAATCTGGCGTTATTGAGGATATAAGCTGTTTAGCATAGTTCTCTTCACCAATATTGCTGGGACCAAATGCTACGTTGTGTATTAATCGACTACGAAGGGAGCATAAAGCACATAACCTGACGATAGGGTATTCTGTATGCTGTATCTTACCGTGTTTGACATACTGAAAGTGACTCGCTAATTCTGGAGTATCATGACTTCTAAATTGAGTTCCATCGACAGAGAAAAGGCGTAAGCCTTTCCATGTGTCTCCGCTATCTTCGGCTTTCGTCCAATATTTGGCAGTGAGTGAGAAAAGTGCTTTTAGAGGCTGTGCTGTCAATCGTTTTCGCGCCTGAGGGATAGCACTTGGTGCAATAGAATCACCTTGTGATCGCGATAATTGCAAATCAAGTTTATTCAAGACATCGGTTATCGATCTATTACGATATAGGCCAATTCCAACGATTAACCAAACAACCAATTCCGCAGGTAATTTTCGTCTGCGTATACTGGCCTTATTGGTTTCATCTAATGCTTGTTGAATCCACTCAAGAGGTAAGTCTCTTTGAAATAATGAGAGTGATTCTGGTGCTGCAAACGCATCTACATCAATGAGCCAATGTGACAACATAAAAAATACCCCCAGTTTTGCAAAACTGAGGGTATTTTTAACTATCTGAAAGATCGTGCAACCAATCAATTTCTTAAGTGATAGGTGTTAATCCCAGCGGTAGTGTTTTAAGTTAATTTTTCCTTGCTCTGAAATCAAAATACCTTCATTACGAAGAGCTTCCATTTGCCTTGCTTTTCCATCGTCTACTAACGAGATTTTACCTTGGCTATTGATCACTCTATGCCAGGGTAACCTTGAATCTTGTGGAAGGTTAGACAGCAATCGACCAACTTGTCGAGCATAACCAGGAAAGCCTGCAAATTTTGCAATATCACCATAAGTTGATATTTTTCCAACGGGTATTTGATGCACTTGGCTATAGATTTGGTGACAAAAATCGTCCATATTTGTACCTAGAGATGGAAAAAGCCCATCTTTGATTAAACAGCAGGATAACGCAAGGAGGTGTTGCCATGTTGTATAAAACAATGCTGATTGCCATAACACTTTTACTTACAGTGCTGGGCGTGAATGCTCTAGCACATAGCCAAGGTGAATTACCTATTCTGGCTTTAGCTATCCCAGCCTTATGGTTATTACCACAAGGTGGTGTTGCAGCATGGTTATTGCTCATAGGGTTAGGGCTGTTTGGCTATGCGTTACCAGAGCAACCTGTCGCACTTTCTGTCAGCCTCTTTATGATGTTGCCTATTTTGATCATTTGTACTTCACCTAAAGGGTGTTGGCAATTAGGCTCTCTGATGATCTCGATTGTCTTAGCCATGAATGCAGGGCTAATGGCATTACAAGGGGAAGGTAAACTTCCAGGTTCGATCACTGCCACGTTATTACAAATTATAGCCATTGCTATTATTTGGTTTGCGGCACGTAGCTGGCGACCAGTGGAAGGTAATACATGGTGGCCTATTATTCTGGTGATCCCATTATGGGTTGGTGGCATGGAGCATGCAGCATTGCTCGCTTTATGTGTTACGGGGATCATTGCAGCACTGCAATCATTGAGTAAAGTGCATCTTGATGAGTGGATCCCTAAATTAGCTTGTGTATTGCCAGCAGTTGGTTTTGCTACATTGGTGATCATGCCGCAGTTTGACGTTGCCAACCCTATTTTAGTGTCATGGTTATTGGTGCTGGGCGGAGGGTTACTAGGTGAGTCGCTACTAGAAGATCCTGAAGAAGAGGAATAAACGCTTTGATTACAAAGTGATGGTTTTATTTCCAATCTATTCGCTATTGGATGAAAAGTGCGCGTTCAAGACGAGGTGGCAAGATAACGGCTTGCATTATTTGTTAGCTTACTACATAATCCATCTCGTTCTCGCAAGAGACAAAGAATCTATGGAGGCCCCATTGGTCCTCCCGCAACACTAACTTGTGAACTCGGCCAGGCCCGGAAGGGAGCAACCGCAGCAGGCGATGTGTGTGCCGGGATGTGGCTGGTGGGGCTTCCACCCATCTGAAATTCCTGTTGTTTGCACCATACCTCTGCATAATTCTACTTCCTTACTGCATAACTTGTACCATACCTCTGCATAAACTATTTTTGTTGTAGTTTAACAACAAAAAGAGCGTTGTTATGTATAGGCGAAATCTAAGACATTCCCGCGTTAAAAATATCTTCAAATTTGTTAGCTCTAAGATGAATAAGGTATTAACTGTAGAATCAAGATTAGAGTTTGATACTTGTTTCCATCTTGAATATTCGCCAGATATTTCTTTTATAGAGGCGCAGCCAGAAGGTTTTATTTATCCTTTCCAAGATAAACATCTTCCATACACACCAGATTTCTTGATTATCGATAAGGGTGAAAGAAAACTGATTGAAGTGAAACCTTTTAAAAAAACGCAGTCGCCAGAATTTCAACAACGTTTCTCTGCAAAGAAAGCACAAGCAGATAACTTTGATATTCCGCTGATATTAGTGACGGAAAAACAAATTCGAGTGAATCCGATTCTGAATAATCTAAAACTACTGCATCGCTATTCTGGATTTCAAAGTTTTACTCCTCTTCATCTGTCCTTCCTCAAACTTGTTAAACGTTACAAACAAATAAAAGTAAAAGACTTTATAACGTCTTGTCATGTTGAACAAAATGTCGCCGTAAAAACAGCTTTGGCGCTTATATCATCTGGGATGCTACACACAAACTTATCGGCACAAGAAATTAGCTTAGATTCTATTGTGTGGTGTAGTGGTCATGAAGAATTATGATAAACCTAGTCTCTTCAGTGACGAGTTTGAGTTCGAGAATCAAATTGAAGAAATTGAACTAGCCTCAAATGCTGAAGATGATGTTTCCAGAGATCTTGCTTCTTATCCAGATGCGATTCAGAAAGAGGTGATGCGTAGATACTACTTTATAGAGTGGATGCGTAAAGAATTAGCAGGAGGATGGACGCAGAAAAACCTCGATCCTCTGCTCAATAGGGCGGCTAGAGAACTCCAGCTAAAAGCACCTAAATGGAGAGCTTTAGCTAATTGGTGGAAAATATATTCGCAATCAGGATTTCAACTTACTTCTTTAATACCAAGGCAAACAGCAGGAAATAGGAACCTAAAAGTTAAGAATGAAATGGTATTTTTTGATAAGGCTCTTGAGCGTTATTTAGTACCTGAAAGGCCATCTATTGCGGCGGTATATCAGTATTATTCAGATTTAATACGCATTGAAAATCTGAATATTGTTGAGAATAAGATTGAAGCACTATCCTACAAAGGTTTTTACAACAGGATTAAGAAACTATCGGCTTATGATGTGAAAGTCGCCCGTTATGGAAAGTATTCCGCTGATATGGAGTTCAATAGCATTGATGCACACTATCCGATCAAATGATCGTAAATAGCTTGATGATCTAGAGGCTTAAAAGATTGATTAGTGCATTCAAGACATTTTATTTTAGGCTTTAGGCAAACACCTTGTTGCCACTCATTATTACAAGCAATGGCATATCCTGAGCGACCTTCTTTGTTTTGCCACCTGATGGCGTAACATTGGGTATTGCCTTTGAAGTAATCAGAAAAAATATTAATTTTCTCTTCAGGTGTCAGTATTGGTTTTAATGATAGTAGTTGATTACGCTTAGTTTCTAGTTGATGAAGCTGAGCTTTGAGTTGCTCAATCTGCTGTTCTAAGATACTGAGTTCATCCATCTTTACCTATGGTAGCAACAGAGTAAATACTTCAAAGATTATAGGACACAAGATGCATTTGAGAGAATTTTTGCACGGTATGATGTAAAGGAAGAAATTTTCTTTCATGTAAAGCCAATATTTGAGCATTTACTTAAATTTTATGCAGAGATATGGTGCAAAACTATGCAGAGATATGGTTCAGATTTAAAGGTAAGATATTGATTGTTATGCAGAGGTATGATGCAAGCGACAAGTGTTTCTAATTTCGTCATATTATCGAAAATTATCCTTTTTAGACTTATCTTTATCGTTAATTAAAACACAGTAATTATTTTTTATCTTGTAATCGATAAATTAGATGATTTGATGTCGTATTGAGCGTATATTTTACTGATAATATTACTTATTTTTAAAAGTAATATATTGATAAATATACTCAAAAAATAGAGATTTTATCGTTTTATATATAAAGTAAAATCTTCACTTTTCTACTAATTAGTATTGAAATCAACGTCATAAAAGCTCTGGGGTTTTAATAGGAAACTATCATTTAAATTAGAATACAATCGTTCTTTAATATTATTTTTCTTTCTATTTTTAAATTAAAGTTCTGAAATGTAAATATATTTCATGGGGGAGTTAATATAAATCATATACAAACTTATGCTGAATTTCTCAAAAATTAGCCCATGAATGAGTTTTGTTGTTTTACCATGGGTGTTTATTTAAAATAAATAACTAAATAATCATTTATTTACAATTAACTTGTTGTATTTAAAATGCAAATATTCGTTTTTTTATTTTTATCAATAGGTTCAGTTTTAACACGTTAATATTGTTTAAATTTGATTTAAATATGTATTTTTTTAAAAGATAATACACTTGTTTTTTTAATATGTACTATAATTTAAAAACATTTATCTTTTGCGAGATATCAGTCATGTACATTAAATGCTTTTTGTTCTCTTTAACCATAATTTTGTCGAGTTATTGTTATGCTGATACGTATATATATTTGACTAACAACTCATCTGAAATACTCGATATTCGCGTAAATCATACGGGTTACAGTGGCGATACAATGCAAAAGAGGGAGGAATGGAATCAAAATGCTTACACAGTAAAACCTTGGGAAACCAAGAAAGTTTTAACTTTTAATAGAAATGTTGGAGTAAAAAATAATAAGTCATATAAATTTTCAACTGAAGTCACTTCAGAAAGCGGCTCGAAAGTGTATTTAGAACAAATGTTACGAGGAAGTTTTTGGGGTTCATCTATAAAATATAAACTCAGTGCTTCCGGTGTTACTAGTTATTATAAAAACAATTACTCAATACACAGATTTACTTCTAAAAAATATAGTGATAGCCCTACTGAACTGGCGTTTCGTTCCAAACAAACAGACGGTTTTGATGATATCTATTATACAATAACACCATCTCAAAATTCCAAATCATCAACTACGGTAAGTTCTACACTAAAGATGCTGACTTATAACATATGGGCACTTACACCATTAGCAAGCCACGTTAATCAAAGATTAAATGAATTACCTAAATTTCTTTCTAATTACGATGTGATTGCTTTGCAAGAAGTATTTTATTCAGATAAAAGACGATCTTTTTTACAAAAGTTAGCGAAGGAATATCCTTACCAAACAAAAGTATTAAAAGCGCCTAGTTTCTATGGCTTAAATGTTTACGATGGCGGAGTGATTATTGTTAGTAAATACCCAATTGTATCAAAAGATTATCATGTTTTCTCTCGATGTAGTGGCTCAGACTGTCTAGCCGATAAAGGTGTTGTTTATGCAGAAGTAGTTAAAGGTGGCAAGTCATACCATGTTTTTGCAACTCATGCAGCATCAACAGATTCTTATTCGGCTCGAGTAGATCGCATTTACCAATTTTGGGATATCAATAAGTTCGCTAAGAGGCAAAATATACCAAAGAATGAAGTTGTTATCTTTAGTGGAGATTTTAACGTAAATAAGAATAAATACTTTAATCATGATTACAAGTGGATGCAGAGTTTACTAAATGCAAATGAACCTAAGTATTCTGGTCATACTGCAGCAACTTATGATAAAAGTTTAAATAGTTTTGTAAAATCAAATTCGGAATATTTGGATTACGTATTTGTGAGTAATGTTTATGGTAAAGTAAAATCAAACGTAAACAGGGTGTTTATTCCTAGAACAACATCTAATAGCTTATGGTATCACTGGGACTTATCCGATCATTTTCCAGTAGAGGCAATCATTAAACAATGATGAGGTATGTTTTCTTTCTATTTGTTTTTTTAGTTGGCACCATTTATTGGGTGTCAACTAAATATAATAGGTTTGAAGAGAGAAAACCTATTAATTCGGGTAATGAAGTTAAAAATCATGTTCGCTTGATAAGAGAAAAAGAAACTCGAGTTATTGATGAAAGTTTTATTGAATATAAGAAAGCGGACGATAATTATAATGAAAGCATACTGCGCATTCATTCCTTGAGCGATGAATTGAGAATACTAGAGGGGAAAGAATTATTTAATAAACTTGAGGGTTTTTGGTTAAGTTGTAAGGTCAATCATACTTGTGATTACCAACTTGATGAATTAAAAGAACAACTACCTGATTCATTATTTAACTTATTATCTTCCTTTGAAGTTTTAAGGGACGAGTGGTTGATATCCTCCCAAGGTATTTCTAAAGATATTCATTTTTTAGAGAAAATTGAGCAAGTTAGGCAACAATATGAAAATGTATGGGGAGAGTATACAGAACTATTATTTGAAGATGAATTTCAATACTACAATTTCCGAGCTGAAAGTATATCTTTGCAGCAAGTAACCCCCTCCGAATATATTGAACAGATAGATATATTGTTTAATCAGTTTGAAGAAAAGAAATTAGACTCTTATGTTAAATCAAACAGTGCCAAATTTGATTATGCTATAGATAATATGCCTGACAGTTTTAGTAACGAAGAGCGTGAATCACTTGTAAAAGATCTTTCGCTGATTTATTTAACAGAGCAAGAAAGAGCTGACTTTAATAAACGAGAGATGCAAATTAAAACACAAAATCATGAGGTCGAAACATATCAACACCAACTATCAGAATTAAAAGCAAGGTTAGATAGTCTACGTATAACAGAATACAGTGAATTATCGGATAAAGCCTGGCAGGATGAATATCAGCGTCGTATAGAAGAGTTTCGTATTGAGTTCTTTGATTATCAATAAGTTAATTTTATGCTGATAATTGGGATGGATGATGTCTGACATTTGATTGTTTTTTGTCCTTAAATAGTGATGGCAAGCTCACGAAATAGTCTCGTAAATATATTTTATTATAATTATTAATAGTAAATAGTCGGAAGAATGCGATAATAGTGCGAACTTTTTGTGGCGAGACAATTAGTTAATATGGTGCGGTTAAAAAATGCACAGTTTATGCTTTATTTTTGTCAGCGAAAGCGGCAAAATGGCTACACATTTGAGCTCGGTCACTCTATTTGAATTAAATGTTCATAAAACACATTGTTGTTTGCCGAGTTGGTGATAATGTCTCGCCGCATTCCGAATTCTTAAAGTAAAAGGTTACAAATATGTCTGATGTACCAGAGTCTGTTGCAAATATTGCTGCTGTAGCTCAGCAGGTTGCTGAGTCTTCAGGTTCAGTTTGGGGTTATGTAGCAGGTGGCGTGGTTCTGTTAATCATTGCCGGTATTTATGGTTATAAGAAAATTAACCAACCTGCATTCGTGATTAAGCAGGTGCGTAAGAAAAACCTGAAAGAAATGAAAAAGCAGGGTATTGAAAGCTCTGAGTTTATGGTTGATATGGACAAGTTGCTAAATTCAATCGAAGCTTACATGACTGAAAACAAGATGAAAGGTTCAGACGTAGTAACGTTACTGAAGCCTTTAAACGACAAAGATCGTGTGAAAACGCCGAAAGATATGTACAACTCTATGATCTACATTGCTAATGAAATTAAAGATGTAGCATTAGCAAAAGAGTTTAAAAACAAATCTAAGCAAGTGAAGTCAAGCTCTGCGCTAATGGCTGGTTTGCTAAAGCGTGCTGGTATCTAATACCGAATTGTAAAGAAAAGGGGCTGATTGGTATCAGCCCCTTTTTGTATTTATGATTTTTCTATGTCGGTAAGTTAAGCCATTTTCGCTAAACCTAGCTCGGATATAGGTTAAATATCAAGTGCAGGGCCGTGATACTTCAACGCAGAATAGCACTGTTGTTTTTTCTTATTCGCAACCAACATTTTCTGTTCGTGTTGGTATTTATATTCCTCAAATGCTTCTCGGTTAATAGGCGTACTGAAATAGAAACCTTGGGTATAGTCGACATCTAACGATTTCAATTTATTTAATTGTGTTTCTGTTTCAACACCTTCTGCGATAAGACAGCATTTTAGCTCTTTACCAAGTAGGGCAATGTTATTCAAGATTGAGCTAGTGACAGCATCGGTGTCTGCTGAGTTAACAAACAGACGATCAATTTTAATGATGTCGAAATTAAGCTCTTTTAGGCTCGATAAACTTGAATAGCCCGTTCCAAAATCATCAAGCGCCCAACGCACGCCGAGTTCACGAAATCGCTGCATGATTTTATCTAATTTGATGATCGCATTAGCAGTGTTTTCACGCTCTGTCATTTCAAACACTAATCCACGTTGCAGTGATGGTGATTGCTTTATTAAGCACATCACATCATTAACGAACACAGGATCGCTCAGCATTGATAAAGTGAAGTTTACCGAAACATAAAAATCAGGATTATTACCAGCAATGATCGGTTTATCTACAGCTAATTGCTTGAGTAGTTGTAATGTGATCGGCTTAATCTGTCCATTGAGCTCAACTTTGGTAATAAATTGATTCGGTGCAACTAGCTTTTTGTGACGATATAGCCAACGACAAAGCAGCTCCGAGCCAACAATGTGATGTGTTTTATTACACACAATCGGCTGATAATAAGCAATGAACTCTTTGTTTTTAATAGCAATATCAATATCTTTCCTGAATGAAAAATTCTTGGTGTGGATATGATTGGCAATTAAGCCAATGATCATACAGAGAATAATGATGAAAGCGGTAAGTGAGCAGATACCAAGTAATACTTGTGATGTTTTTGCTCCGACAATTACAGTAAAGGGAAATTGTACTGAACGGTAAGACTTATAAAATAGAAAGTCTTGCTTCTTATTAATGATCGCGCTGCCATCCGGTGATACAACATAACCACGCAAGTACTCATCCGCGTTAGTTATCCAATCATCCATATAGCGTGCATTCATAAACAACTGATAAAATCCACTCTTGCCTTTAACGACGAGGTGAACTTCTTCAATTTTATTTAATGTGCTGCACTTGCGGTATAACAAAGGTAAAGGTTCTGTTTTTAAACGTGCTTTAAGGCTTGAAGAGATACTGCCATTTAGTGATGCATCACGATCAGAATATAGATAGTGATCATTTTTGAAATACGCGACGCTACGTAAAGATCGTGATGATAATACTAGCGTGACTAAATCATTCATGCTTTTGGCATCTGTTTGATTTTCTGGTAGTTCCAGTACTGCAGTTGAAAGTGACGTGAGATTGCGATTAAGTGCAAGTGCGATGTCTTTACTTAAGTTATCACATCGAATATTCAAGTACGTCAATGTGATAGGGGTTGCAAGTAGTAAAGCCAATAAGGCTAACTGAAGCATTTTTTTTACGGTAAAAGACATAATATTTTTAGTGTTGCACTTTCTATAACGGCTAAAAAAGAAACGGGGCGCTATAGTATCGCATTCCAAAAAGGAATATTTAGGAATATTGATAAAAAATACCAATCCTTACGATAGGTATTTTTTATCATAAAAGAGGTGCTAGCGAAGAGATATAGGGAGAATCTTAGTTAGCTGTGGTAAGTTTTCTTTCGTAGTCTTTACGCACAATGTCTAATGCAGCAATAGCAGTGTTAGGTTCAATATCATTACTTTCTAGTAGATAAATTAAATCAACGGCTAGTTTGATTTCTGCTGGTGCGTTTTCAAGCGCATTCGGTGTTTTGTTATCAGACATCTTGTTTCTCATACTATTCATTATTTGTAGACAATGCTGCATAGATTAGCTGCATATGAAGATCGACTAACTCTTGGTGCTGCGCTTTGTAACCTCCGCCAATGACGGCTGCCACAGGAATATTTCTCTCTTTACACAAAGAAAGCACCGCATGATCTCTTTGGTAAAGCCCTGACGTTGAAACGTTAAAATATCCCAACTCATCGTGCTGGTGAATATCTACACCTGCATCATAAATCACTAAATCAGGCTGGTATTGTGCTAAAGCAAGGGGCAGTAAGCCAGTAAACGCATCGAGATAGTCTTCGGTTGAAGTTTCTCTTGGTAATGCGAGATCAATGGTTGAGTCAGGCTTTCGAGCAGGGAAGTTTTTATCACAATGAACGGAGAAGGTAATGATATTAGGATCATCAGCCAGTAATGTCGCGGTACCATCACCGTGGTGAACATCACAATCAATGATCATGACCTTATCGATATGGGTGTAACTAAGAGCATGTTTCGCAGCAAAGGCTAAATCGTTAAATAAACAAAAACCACTGCCGAAATCATGATGAGCATGGTGATAGCCGCCACTTAAATGAATAGCGATGCCGTGCTCTAATGCCAAATCGACGGTGAGTTGGGTACCGCCTGTTGAAAATAAGGTGCGCTCGATTAAAGCCTCACTCCATGGAAAACCAATTCGACGCATTTTAGCAGCTGGTAATTGATTGTTGCACAATGCATCAACGTATTCAGGCGCATGTAATGCTTTTACTTTGTTGATGTCAGCTTTATTCGGTTGGTGAACACTAACTTTATTTGCATGAGCCGAGTCTATAATCGCTTCATATAAAAGGCGATACTTGTTGATAGGATAGCGGTGCTTTTCTGGCAGTGATAACGCCGAATAGATCGGGTGGTAAACAAGAGGAAGCATAAACCTTAGCCTTTTTTCTCTCTGTTACTGATTTCCGTTTCGATTTTCACTAAAGCGGCTTGGCAACGGCTAATACGCCCCTCTAACGCTAAAATCTCTTTTTGTAATTGCTGTTGTTCAAATTGAGAGCCACAGCGACTGATCAATAGTTCTTTATCGCGTAGCATGGCTTTTAGGCGACGTTCCCAATCTTTGTGCTGATTTAAATCTTGATAGATCTCATTGATAGGTCTGCGCCATGCAGCTTTATTCTTTGGCTCTTTTTTACGAATATTCAGCGTTGCTAGCTCACGTTGAATGGCTTGGATTTGACTGACAATGCGTTCGCAAAGGTGCTGAGTCCTGGCTGGCAGTAAACGTCCCGCTTGCTGCTCACGCTGTAGTAGTTGCAGTTCATTGTGAACTTCATTAACACAGGGTGTGAGCAATTTACTTCTTGTTTTAAAAAGCTTTTCATCAAACAGTGGTTTAAAAGATTCACCACGTTTGCGATCAACCTCTGCTGCTTGTTGTTTTAATTGCTCAATTAATGAAATGAGACGAGATAAATCAATCATAAATACCTATTACAGCATGAAGTTAGAACCAAGCTTGCCAAGCCAGTTTAATTGCAAGGAGCAAAACGACAGTGACAAATACGGGGCGAATAAATTTAGCACCAAAGCGGATCGCAGAATGTGCCCCAATGTAGGCACCTAACATTAAGCAGACGCCCATTGTTAACCCTAGCGCAAAATTGACTTGGCCTAAAATGATGAAAGTAAGTAATGAGGTGATGTTACTGGTGAAATTCATCGCTTTTGCAAGACCACAAGCACGAAGCATATCTAGCCGATATAAAATCATGCTCGAAACCGTCCAAAATGCACCAGTACCGGGACCTGCAATGCCATCGTAAAAACCAATACTGGTGCCTTGTAGCCATTGTTTACCCTTAAATTTTGGCGTCACAGCAGGTAATGTTTGGTGCTCGTCTTTAGGCTGAGGGTGCCAAATGGTGTAAATGGCGACAGCAAAAATCACCAGTGGTAAGGCTTTTTCGAGTCCATCACTACTGATCAGATTAACGATGAGTGTACCAGTGATCGCACCAATCAAGGTTGCGATAAAAGAGGCAATCCAAAAGCGTGGTGAAAATAGGTTCTTCTTGTAGTAAGCCCATGCTGCCGTTGCAGAGGCAAAGCTGGCAGCAAGCTTATTGGTACCAAGTGCAATGTGAGGTGGTAAGCCTAGTGACAATAAAGCAGGAACAGTCAGCATGCCACCGCCACCAGCAACAGCGTCAATAAAACCAGCGGCTAGGGCAACGGCGCCAAGTATCAATAAGGTACTTGGCTCTATCATCTCAATCATGGGTTATTCTTTTTGTTATACGTTTAGTTATATTCAATAACCCGTTTAAATGGGGGTAGTGAGTCTAACAGTGCTTTGCCATATCGGCGGGTGATGATTCGACGATCAAGGATCACCACTCTACCAGAGTCTTGTTCTTTTCGCAGTAATCGCCCCGCAGATTGAATCAGCTTTTTACTCGCTTCTGGAACAGAAATTTGTAAGAAGGGGTTACCACCTCGGCTTTCAATATATTCTGCGTGTGCTTCTTCAACAGGTGAGGTCGGTACAGCAAATGGGATCTTAGTGATGATCAGGTTTGTGAGTAAATCACCCGGTAAATCAAGCCCTTCAGAAAAGCTGCCCGTACCAAACAAAATGCTTGGTTTACCTTTTTCACAGTTTTCTTTATGTTTTTTTAGGGTTTCATTACGTGACTCTTCACCCTGAACCAAGAGTTCCCACTTATTTTTCTTTGCTAGCGGTCGTAGGGCATCTGCCACTTTGTTCATCTGCCAGTATGATGAAAACAGCACTAGGCTTGCGGTTTCACCTTCAAGGTATTCTGGCAGTATGTCGATAAGTAAGTCAGTAAATGCTTCGGCTTGAGGTTCCATTTTTACAGCAGGAATAACCAAACGTGCATTATTTTGATAATCAAATGGTGAAGCCAATGCTAAAAAGCGTGTGCCATCAGATTCTGAAATACCCGCTTGGCGACAGAAGAAGCTAAATTGATTTAAAGCGCGTAATGTTGCTGAAACTAAAATTGAACCCGCAGCACGGCTCCAAAGTAGTTGATCGAGTCGATAACCGACTTCTAATGGTGATACTTCAATAATATAGTCATTCTCACGCTCAGGGCTTTTTTCTATCCAACGTGCTAATGGGGCACCTTTTTTGTTATTCGGTTGCGCCATTAAGGTCCAA
This sequence comes from Photobacterium leiognathi, assembly GCF_030685535.1. Classification (NCBI taxonomy): domain Bacteria; kingdom Pseudomonadati; phylum Pseudomonadota; class Gammaproteobacteria; order Vibrionales; family Vibrionaceae; genus Photobacterium; species Photobacterium leiognathi. Next base: position 959,776 of record NZ_CP131601.1, read on the forward strand.
ACTTTTTCAAGGTTTTCGACACGTTGTAAGTAAAAGCCAACTTCAGTAAGTGCTTGCTCACCAATTCGAGGGATAATTTCATTTTCTTTCGTACGTTCTGAAATTAAATCTTGGATTTTCCCTAATGATTGCATGACTTTCTTACTAGCTTCTTTACAGCCTTTAGCTTCCTCTTCTAGCCATTGCGGTAATTCACCGTGTTCAAAACGATAGACCCCATCTTTATTGAAGATAGCGGGATCAATATTGTTAGCGATCTGGCTTAGGGTTGGGATCAAATGCTGGATGTTATCCTGTATTGCGTTTTGGAAGCGATTCGCTTTCTGATAATCCGCTAATTCAGCGTATTTGCTGACGTTTTGATTCAGTTTTTCTAGCCAGTTAGCAGCGCCTTTTAAACTAGCGGCTGCGGATGAGAAATCCCGTGCCACTTGCGGTAAGTGGTGAGCTTCGTCAATCACATAAATAGTTTGCTCTGGCTCGGGTAAAATAACGCCACCGCCTAGCTCAATATCAGCCATTAATAAGGCGTGGTTAGCCACAATCACATCGGCTTTATCTAGATGTTCACGGGCTTTTGCGAATGGACAAGTGCGGTGTTTTGGCATACCGGCATGACAGCTATGTTTATCCGCCATGATTTGCATCCAAACACGATCAGGAATCGTGGTTGACCAACTGTCACGATCGCCATCCCACTTGTTTTGCTCAGATGCTTTAAGCATGCGCTTAAGAAGCTCAAGATCAGACTTCTTCGGTTTTTCTTCCCACATAGCAAGTTGTGGATCACCTTCTGGCGAACAACAAGCCTCAAGCTTGTGGTTACAACAATAGCGCTGACGTCCTTTAGCCAGAATAAAGCTAAATTCCTTTGGGAAAATTTGATTAAACAGCGGTAAATCTTTGTTAATCAACTGCTCTTGTAGCGCAACAGTCGCCGTTGAGATCAATAATTTTTTATTGTTAAACAGAGCGAAGGGGATCCCACCAAGTAAATAAGATAAAGACTTACCAATCCCAGTGCCTGCTTCTGCAACGAGCATTCTATTTTTCTTGTGGTATTCCCCTGCCAATGTTTTCGCAATTTCTGATACCAAATAGTTTTGTGCGCGACGAGGGATGAAGTTGTCTAGTTGTTTTCCTAGGTTCTCATAACATTGCTTGATATCGGTTTTTACTTGGCTGTGTAGCATGGTTGAAACTTCATAATGGCAGGGACGGGCATTGTAGCACGAAGTAGTAGAGTGCAAAGGGAATAACATTATCGAGTGTTGAGTTGGCAATTAATGATATGTGTTTTGTTTACTACTTTCTTTTTTCCGTGCTTTTAAGGTTAGACCCTATGCCAGTAGAAAATAATACTGCCTTGAAGTTGATTATAGTGAGGATGTTTAAGTGTTCAGAGAGAATAACCGAGCATAAATGTGTGAGTTATTGTGGAACTGATCACGATTCTGAATACAGGTATGCAATGTTAAATACCAGAAATGTCGGTTGACAATGATCGTTCGAACAAGATGTTTTTTTAAGTTGAATGTGCTTATTTGCTTTTATTAATTGGGTGTTTGAGGTTTTTTATTCTATTTATTTACACTTTTTAATAACTTAAATAACGCAGAATATACCATTTAAGAGTGTTTGTTATTTGTGATTTAAGTTGGTAACTGGTTGAAAAGTAATGTTGTTTTATGTTTTTTTATGTTTAATTTAGAAAATTTGACATAAAGAATGAACTTCTGTCAGGATGTGTACCACAAACACTAACTCCTTGTTATTTTAGTTTTTTATTTTTAGAACTGGTGTGTAACAAGGAGAATATAAACAGGAGTGCCGGGAATGGTTCTCCATAAATAAGATAAAGAAAGGCAGTGGATTTATCATGAAAAAAACTCTTCTAGCTCTTGCTGTAGTTGCAGCAGGTTCAGCAAACGCAGGCATCAACCTATACGACGCAAACGGTGTTAAAGTAGACCTATCTGGTGCTGCTGAAGTTCAATACCGTGAAGATTACAACCCATTCAACGATGCAGAGCTACGTATTGATGACGCAGACCTAGCAATCAACACTTCTGTTGCTATTTCTGATCAGCTAAGTGCTGTTGCTGGTACAGCATTCGAATACGAAGATGGTGATGTTCGTAACGATGAACTATGGGCTGGTTTCTCTAGTGATTTCGGTACACTAACATTCGGTCGTCAATACATGATTTCTGATGACTCAGGTGTTGGTAAAGACTATGAGTTAGGTTCAGAGAGCATTGATTTTGTTCAAACTAACGGTAATGAAGTAGTTAAATACGTTTACGATAACGGTACATTCTACTTTGGCGCATCTCACGATATTAAAGATAGCGGTGTTATCGTTGATAAAAATGGTGTGACTCACCAAGATCGTGACACATCAATCACTGACGCACGTATCGGTTACCGTGTAGCGGGTCTTGATGCACGTGTTTACTACTACAACGGTGACAATGTAGCTGGAACTTCTTTCTTCAACGGTGTTGTTGATGTTGAAGGTTATAACGTAGAAGCTGAGTACGGTTTCGGTGCCGTAGGTCTAGCTGCATCTTTCGGTCAAGTTGAATACAAAAACTCATTTGGTGCAGATAAATTACGTGCAAACGTATACCAAGTTGCTGCTGATTACACCATTGACAAGACAACTTTTGCAATTGGTTACAACAACTATGACCGTCGTGACGAGTCTGGTGATAACTACGCTGTTTACGCTAACGTAACGCAACAGCTTCACAGCAACGTTAAAGTGTACGCAGAAATTGGCGACACAGACGTTAAATTCTCTGATGGTAAAAATGTACGTAGTGCAGATTTCGGTTACGTAGCAGGTATGGAAGTTAAGTTCTAATTGTAGAATTAACTGTTAAGAAGCCGCCGCTTTTGGCGGCTTTTTTTATTATTTAATTAAGTCGTTTCTATAACGATTATGGTTTGTGATCATTATCGACATGGCTTAATGCGTATTAGTAGGGATATAGAATGAAAAAAATATTATTGTTAGTCGCATTATTTTCTGGTGCTGTTAATGCGGCAACACTATCGGTAGGGAATAATCTTGAGCTGTTGGTTGTTGATGGTAAGGAAGTAAAATCAGGTCGTTTTTCTCATGCTGAAAGCGTTGAATTATCTGAAGGTAAACACCAAGTCGTTGTTCGCTTTGATGGTGAAGTAAAGCGTGGCTCAAAGAAAGTCATTTATACAACGCGCCCATATCTTTTTGATGTCAATATGACCTCGCAAGATGCAGAAATCACCTTGCCACGTTTAACATCAGAATCACAAGCGAAAGCATATTTTGCGCGTGACCCTCAGTGGACACTTGAAACTGCGACAGGCGCAACAACATTATCTGCGGTTGAATTGATTGGTGATGGTTTAGGTGCCTACAGTGATATTCCTGCACTTGTGGCTGAATACAATAAAGAAAATGGCATTATTATTGAAAATGGCAAACCGATTGATTTACAGAAAACCGTGGTTGAAGTTGATGATAAAACAGGAAAAGTTCAAATTACGGGCGATGCGTTAACACAATTAAAACTGTGGTATAGCAAGGCATCACAGGAAGAGAAAAAAACATTTAAAATTTGGATGGCTGAGCACGACTTTAGTTAAGCTTTAGTTATCTCAATAAAAAACAAAGGGCAGCAATATTCGCTGCCCTTTGTTTATATTATTTGGCAACTAATTATGGTGATAACGACTGTGTTCGCGGCAGGCTTTACAACGTGGTTGTGCAGGATCTTGTTCTAAATCACCAAATTCGATCTCTTCTTCACAGTCTGTACATAAGCCATACATGCCAAGTTTAAAAGAACACACTGCGGCATCCACTTTCTCTAGGCGCATTGCTGTATCAAACAGTGCAGGAATGAATGATGCTTTTACCATGGCAATAAGATCATTGAGCTCAGCGTTTTGAATTTTTTCTGGATCGGTAACGAGGCTATTGAGCAGAATTTTATTTTTTAATTCTTCCGCTAGGGTTGAAAACTCTGTGTTTAGCGGGCTCTGTAATTGTTGATAATTCATGTCTACCATTGCCGTAATGATTGGTTCAATAGGGGAAATTAAACATCACTGTCATTTTTATGGGGTTCAATACAGAACTAGACATAAGCGAAAAAATCCAAATATCAGCTTAGCTTTCTAGTCTTTTTTAAGTTTAGGCGATATTCATTTTAGGGTTGTGATTTGAATCAAGTCTTTGTGTAAATATGACTAAATACCCTTATTTTATTTCGTTTTTTGCCAGAAAAATTATCAGCTAAAATAGCTTAGTAACAAAACTGTATGAAATTTAACAATTCGCTCGTTCGGTAAAGAGTACTGTCAATTATCTTAAATAAGGAAGTAGAGATGGATCATGAATTTAAAGACCCGTACAGCGCAAAATATTTCTTCTGTTTACTGGCTGTTTTACTACTGCCAACCTTACCTGCAATACTGACCTCACTGGAGCTTTTTGTCGGTTAATATAGATAAGCCATGTTATTAACGATATGTATATCCATTATTTTGATTTATAAGGCTTAATCAGCTCTATACTAAAGTTGTGTCTTGCTTCAATATGGAGGTTGCAATGAATACAAGGAATAGCGTCATAATGCGACAGCACGTTGATTTCAAAACCAGAATTGTTTCCTCTTTATATGTTTCAGTAGGGGCGATTAGTGTGGTTCTTGGTGTTTTAGGGATTTTTTTACCCTTGTTACCGACCACCCCATTTTTATTGTTAGCCAGTGCTTGTTTTATGCGTGGATCGCCACGGTTAAATCGCTGGCTACATCAACATCCTACCTTTGGACCAATATTAAATAATTGGCATCAACACCGTGCAGTTTCTTCTACTGTTAAACGTCGTGGTAATATTATGATTGTTTGCAGTTTTTTATTTTCTATCGTGATCGTTCCATTATGGTGGCATAAAGCTATGTTGCTTGTGATGGCTGCGGTTCTGCTTTTCTTTTTTAATCGCTTAACGGTTATTGATAAACCAAGCGAGAGCACGTTTGTTGCTGAGGCAAAAGAAAAACAATAAACTGCATCAATTACTCATGGCGGGTCATATTTCGTTCTCTCCGTCTGAGTTAATGACTGCGCTTAACTGTAAAGGCGTTGTATTTCTATCATGTGATACTTATTAGTATTGTGAAGGCACGGAAACGATTATGAACCAAGATACAATCAACTTGATCTCAAACAGCATTAAATCAATTCAAGATTACCCTAAACCAGGGATCTTATTCCGTGATGTGACGAGCTTGATGGAACAACCTGAAGCATACCGTGCAACCATTGATGTTTTAGTTGAAAAGTATAAAGATCAAGGTATTACAAAAATCATTGGTACAGAAGCACGTGGCTTTCTTTTTGGTGCGCCACTGGCATTGGCATTAGGTGTAGGTTTTGTGCCTGTCCGTAAGCCAGGCAAATTACCTCGTGAAGTGATTGCTGAAAGCTATGAGCTTGAATACGGTAAAGATACCTTAGAAATTCATAAAGATGCGATTTCTGAAGGCGATCGTGTACTATTGGTTGATGATTTGCTAGCAACAGGCGGTACGATTGAAGCGACAACTAACTTAGTGCGTCGTCTTGGCGGTACTGTTGAAGATGCGGCATTTGTTATTAACCTGCCTGATATCGGTGGCGAAGCGCGTCTACAAGGTCTTGGTCTGAACGTATTTTCTATTTGTGACTTCCCTGGTCACTAATCACGTAAATTGAGTTCAATTAGCAGTGAGTAAGTATTTGGCTTACTTGCTGTTAATTTGCTTAATCATTACTCGCTCAATAATCTCTTCTCTCGCTCAAAAATCCGCAATATGCTAGCATTAACACGTATTTCAGTGTCAGCATGCAATGCCTTGCTATTTCGTTTATTTTCTTAGAATACCTTTATTTTTTATCTGCAAATAATTGGCTAAGTGAATAAAAGAAATAGAGGCGAGTGGTGTTATAAGACGCTGTCTAGATAGAGTAAGGTAGTTATTAATGAGTTATCAGGTTCTGGCCCGAAAATGGCGTCCATCTCAGTTTTCTGATGTGGTCGGTCAGTCACATGTGTTGACAGCCTTAGGCAATGCGTTAACGCAAAATCGCCTTCATCATGCGTATTTATTTAGTGGAACTCGCGGTGTGGGTAAGACCACTATCGCGCGTATTTTCGCTAAAGGATTAAACTGTGAAGAAGGGATCACAGCAACACCATGTGGTAAGTGTGCAACCTGTCGTGAAATCGATGAAGGTCGCTTTGTTGACTTATTAGAGATCGATGCAGCTTCTCGTACCAAGGTAGAAGATACCCGCGAATTGCTTGATAACGTTCAGTACAAACCTGCACGTGGGCGTTTTAAAGTGTACCTTATTGATGAGGTGCACATGTTATCTCGTCATAGTTTCAATGCCTTACTAAAAACATTAGAAGAGCCGCCTGAGTACGTTAAATTTATTTTAGCAACAACGGATCCACAGAAACTACCAGTTACTATTCTATCTCGCTGTTTACAGTTTCATTTAAAGCATTTAGATCACCAACAGATCCAAGAGCAACTAGCAAAAGTATTGACGGAAGAAAAAGTTGAATATGAAGCAAAAGCATTGGGTTTATTAGCACGTGCCGCCGAAGGCAGTATGCGTGATGCCTTAAGTTTAACGGATCAGGCGATTGCATTAGGTAATGGTCAAGTTGGTGCTGACAATGTCGCTGCGATGCTGGGTACATTAAATACTGACCAAGCGTTATTTTTGCTTGAAGCAGTGGCGAAATCCGATGCAAATATTGCGATGGATACGTTACAACAGTTAGCGAATGTGGGTGTTGAATGGGATAGTTTATTGCGTGAGTTGGCGAGCCAATTACACCGTGTGGCAATGTATCAAGCTTTGCCAGCAAGCCTTGATGAAGCACTACCTGATGCTGAACGCGTAAGCTTGTTAAGCCAAGTGATGACACCACAAGATGTTCAATTGTGTTATCAAATTGCGCTGCAAGGCCGTCAAGATTTAGGTTATGCACCGGATGGTCGAACTGGTCTTGAAATGGTTTTACTGCGTATGCTGGCATTTCGACCTGTAGCATCAACAGGCATTCAGCCTCAAGCGATTACTGTACCCAGTGTGCAGCCGACAACGCCAGCTCCTGCCGTAAACTCAGCAGGGCAAGGTGTATCTCGAGTACAAGCTCTAAAAGCACAAATGCAAGTGAGTCATACTGAATCGGCACCTCAAGTTGCCCCTATTGCTCAGCCAACGGTACAACAACAGGTTCCTCCAATGCAGCCAAGTGCACCAGCAGCATCACCAATGCAAGAGATGCCGCCAGTCGCGCCAAGCCATGACGTTTCAATGACACCTGGCTGCATCAATGAATACGCCTGCGCCACAAACTACTGAGGCTCCCGCTCGTGGTGCATCAGCCGCAAGTGGCTTATTAGCGGCAAGAAATCGACTACGCAGTCAAAAACGTGGTCAAGAAGAGATGCCGGGTCAAACAGTAAAAAAGGCCCCAACGACGTTAGCTAAAAAAGTCACATCGTCAGTGTTAGATCGCGTTGCCAGCAAGCAAAAAGCGATGCCTGTAAGTGCTCAACATGTGATGCCGACGTCGAATGTAGCTACTCAACAACAGGTAGCAGAAGATCAAGAATACCGTTGGAAACCAACGGCAAAGCCAGAACATGAACAGCTGAAAAAGGTTGATGTTGCACCACGCGTTTTAAAGAAAGCACTGGAGCACGAAAAAACACCTGAAATGACAAAAATACTTGTCAATGAAGCAGCAAATCAGGATAGTTGGGCAAACTTAGTGACACAGCTAGATGTGGGTAAATTGATCCAACAGCTAGCATTGAACTCTTCTTTTGAGCAGCAAGGTGAGCAGATCACCTTACATCTTCGTGCCGCACAACAGCATTTAAATGGTGAGCGTGCCAAAGAGCAATTAAGTAGTGCATTAAGTAGCGTATTAGGACATCCAGTAGCGTTGAATATCGTACTGGGTGAAGAAGGAATAACACCGTTAGAATTACGTGAAGAGCTGTATCAACAGAAGTTGCTACATGCCAAGCAAAGCTTAGATAACGATCCGAATGTGATGTTTATCTGCCAGCGTTTTGCAGCACAACTTGATGAAGACAGTGTTCGACCAATTTAAAGGTTTTTAACCAGACCAAGATAGAGAGAGAAGAGATATGTTTGGTAAAGGTGGCATGGGTAACATGATGAAGCAGGCGCAACAAATGCAAGAGCGCATGCAGAAGATGCAAGAAGAAATTGCAAACATGGAAGTAACAGGTGAGTCTGGTGCTGGCCTTGTTAAAGTAACTATCACTGGTAGCCACAGCGTACGTCGTGTTGATATTGATGAAAGTCTAATGGAAGACGACAAAGACATGCTAGAAGATCTAATCGCTGCTGCATTTAACGATGCTGCACGTCGTATCGAAGAAGCACAAAAAGAGAAAATGGCAGCAGTAACTGGCGGTATGAACCTACCTGCTGGTTTTAAAATGCCATTCTAATTAATGCGTACCAGTCATTTACTGGAGCATTTAATGGAAGCCTTACGTTGTCTACCTGGGGTTGGTCCTAAGTCAGCACAGCGTATGGCTTTTAGTTTGCTGCAGCGTAATCGCCAAGGCGGTTTACAACTTGCTGATGCCTTAAGTCAAGCAATGACTGAAATTGGTCATTGTCGAGATTGTCGAACCTTTACTGAAGATGATGTGTGCGCAATCTGCGATAACCCTCGTCGTCAGGAAAATGGTTTGATCTGTGTGGTGGAAAGCCCAGCAGATATTGTTGCTGTAGAAGCAACAGGGCAGTTTTCAGGTCGTTATTTTGTATTGATGGGACACCTATCACCACTTGATGGGATTGGTCCTTCAGATATCGGTTTAGATCGGTTAGAAGAGCGACTACAGCAAGAAACGATCAGTGAATTAATTCTAGCGACTAATCCAACGGTAGAGGGGGAAGCAACAGCACATTACATTGCTGAGCTTTGCCATGAGTATGGTGTTCCTGCAAGCCGTATCGCTCACGGTGTGCCTGTTGGTGGTGAGTTAGAGCTTGTTGATGGTACAACGTTATCGCACTCGTTAGCGGGACGACAGCGTTTATAATTGACAAATAAGATAAAGAAAAACCGCGCTGTTGAGCGCGGTTTTTTTATGTCTACGTTATCTCTTACATAAACAATTAGAGCGAATAAAGAATATTTGAGCCGTAGGTTAAACTGGTTAATAGTAGCGAATTTTTGTTAATTACATCGATACGTCGGCTTTCTTGCGCATTCATTCTAAAAATGTCTTTAACAACATTCAGTTGCTTGTTGTCAAAATCCATGTTTGTTCCTGAAGTCACATCTTTAAATTCAGTTGGCTCAGTGAGTAGATAGCCACCGCTGACATCCCAGCGACCAGATTCAGAAATATGAATCGTTAATGGTTTCGGGTTTTCACTGTAAAGCTCTAACATCGTAATGCGTGAGTAAGTATGGTTGGGTAAATACACCATATTACTGCTTTGTTTGACTTTACGTAGCGTTCCTAAACTCTCAAGCTGGGTTGGTTCAATACGGCTAAAGGTTGTACTTTGCCATTCACGTGACATTAGCAATTGTTCTTGCTTGTAATCGGTTGAAAAATAAACCCAACTACAAATAGCAATTGATAATGCCAGAACACCAAAGGGCCAGTATTTACGAATTACTTGCGGCAGTGTTAAGGATGTATTTACTGACATAGTTTCGTATTATCCTCATGGCTGGTAAGTAAACGTAAGGTGATATTTTCCATAGGTACTGTACTGCTATGTAAATAGTTCAAGTACAGTTGATTGTTCTGTCCACCTGTTACGATAACTTCAGTCGGTTTCCCTTCATTCTTATGATTTCGTAAGTAGCTAGAGACGCAGCCACTGATCATATCATTCCAATCTTTAACCACAGGATTACTGATCGGTGTGTAGACGGTAATACCCTCTACTTGGAGTAACGGACGAAATGCTGCTGATTTTGGCGGCATACTGATGTTTACAGCCACCGGTAGAATTAATGCGATAATTAACGCAACCCAACCTAACCAGCTTAACTGTGTTTTTGATCTTTCAGCTATTTTGTCAGATGGTGCTTCTTCAGTTTCTTCTAGCGTATCAACCGTATGTTCAGAATCACCCGTCATAGCAGGGTTGTCGATGGTGTTCTCGACATCTACAGAAGGTGTTGTGCTAAGTGACTCAGTAACTTCATCTTTTTCTTCGCCCAAATAAGGCTCAACCGTCGCAATGACTTGATAACCACGCTTAGGCACAGTTTTTACAAAAGCAGGGGATTTTGTTGAGTCTTTTAATGCTTTACGTAAAGTTGAAATTGCCTGAGTTAAGCTAGAGTCATCAACTTCAAAGCCTTGCTCTCGCCATACATAATCATGAATACGCTGACGGGTAATAATGACACTTGGATCTTCAATAAGCAGACTTAGCGCACGGCTTTCGTTACTACCCAAACGGATTAATTCATTATTTTCCAGTTTATCAATCAAACTATTATCGTTTGGATCAAAGATAAATCGTTTACCGATTAAAAACTTTTTTGCATGTGTAAGCATTTACTTAACCTTAGCAATGGTACTCAGATATTCATTGTTCTATAAGTTTGCTGAATATTTTCTGAATCTAAAAAATATAAAACCGAATATGAAAAAATCTAAAAAGTAAAAAACGTGTTATTTTAGGTTGAAATTATACCGTTTGACCATATTTATCTTAAAAATAACCACTAACAAATTTTTGGGGTGTTAAGATGAGCGAGCAAGTAGTTGATAAAAATAAGGAAACTCGTGGTTTTCAGTCAGAAGTAAAACAGTTACTTCATCTGATGATCCATTCACTTTACTCAAATAAAGAGATTTTCTTACGTGAATTGATCTCAAATGCTTCGGATGCAGCAGATAAGTTACGTTTTAAAGCATTGTCTCAATCTGATTTGTACGGTGACGATTCAAATTTATGTGTGAAGCTGTCTGTTAATGAGCAAACAGGTACCTTAACTATTAGTGATAATGGTATCGGTATGACACGTGAACAAGTGATTGAGCATCTAGGTACTATTGCAAAATCGGGCACGAAAGAGTTCTTTGCTCAGCTAAAAGAAGATGAGAGTAAAGACTCACAATTGATCGGTCAGTTTGGTGTTGGCTTCTATTCTGCATTTATTGTGGCTGATTCTGTAACAGTCAATACCCGTGCAGCAGGTGCGGCGGCAGACGAAGCGGTAAGCTGGCAATCAGCGGGTGAAGGTGACTACAGCATTGAGAACATCACTAAGCCAACTCGTGGTACTGATATTATTCTTCACCTACGTGAAGATGAAAAAGAATTTTTAAATGAGTACCGCTTACGTGAAATCGTAGGTAAATATTCTGATCACATTGGTATTCCTGTGTTCATCCAAACAGAAGAAAAGGATGAAGAAGGCAATGTAACAGGGACTAAGTGGGATCAAATTAACAAAGCCCAAGCGCTTTGGACCCGCAATAAGTCGGACATCAGCGAAGAAGAATACAAAGAGTTTTACAACCACGTAGCACATGACTACGCAGAGCCATTAACGTGGGCACACAACCGCGTTGAAGGTAAGCAAGATTACACTAGTCTGTTATACATTCCATCTAAAGCACCGTGGGATTTAAATAACCGTGATGGCCAGCATGGCTTAAAACTGTATGTACAACGTGTGTTCATTATGGATGACGCGCAACAGTTCATGCCAACCTACCTACGTTTTATTCGCGGCTTAATTGACTCAAATGATCTGCCACTGAACGTATCACGTGAAATTCTGCAAGATAACAAAGTGACTCAAGCCCTACGTAAAGCATGTACTAAACGTGTTCTGCAAATGCTTGAGCGCATGGCGAAGAACGATGCTGAGAAGTACCAAACATTCTGGAAAGAGTTTGGTCAGGTATTAAAAGAAGGTCTAGCGGAAGATTTTGCAAACCGTGACAAGATCGCTAACTTACTTCGTTTCAGCTCAACAGAAAATGATGCGCAAGAGCAAACGGTATCATTAGCTGATTATGTAAGCCGCATGAAAGAAGGCCAAGATAAGATTTATTATCTAACGGCGGATAACTTCAATGCTGCAAAACACAGCCCACACCTAGAGCAATTCCGCGCTAAAGGTTTGGAAGTGGTTCTGATGTACGATCGTATTGATGAATACCTAATGGGTCACTTACCAGAATTTGAAGGTAAGCTGTTCCAAGCGATCACGAAATCAGATCTTGATCTGTCTAACTTCGATGATGAAGAAGCGAAAGAAAAGCAAAAAGAGACAGAAAAAGAATTTGCTTCAGTGGTTGAGCGTACGAAAGGTTACCTTGGTTCACGTGTGAAAGATGTACGTGCAACGTTCAAACTTCACGACACACCAGCGGTTGTGGTCACTGATGAACATGAGATGGGTACACAAATGGCGAAGCTGCTAGCAGCGGCAGGCCATGAAGCACCAGAAGTACAATACATCTTCGAGCTAAACCCAGAGCATGCGTTAGTTAAGAAAATGGCAGATGAAGCGGATGAAGAAGTGTTCAGCCGCTGGGTGGAATTCTTGCTAGGTGAAGCAATGTTAGCAGAGCGCGGTACGATGGATGACCCATCTCAGTTCCTTGCTGCAATTAACAAGTTGCTGATTAAATAACCAAATAACTTACATATATCAAATACTATTCTGATAAAGCATGTAAACGCAGCCCAGTGATTGTACTGGGCTTGCGAGTCTGTCTTAATCAGTGTATTTTCACTTTTTTGCAAAATTCCACTCTATTAAAGGGGATCACAATGCGCATCATCCTTCTGGGCGCTCCAGGTGCAGGTAAAGGTACTCAAGCTCAATTCATCATGGAAAAGTTTGGTATTCCTCAAATTTCAACTGGTGACATGCTACGTGCTGCTATCAAAGCAGGTACTGAGCTAGGCAAACAAGCGAAATCAGTGATCGATGCTGGTCAATTGGTATCTGACGATATCATTCTTGGTCTTGTTAAAGAGCGTATTGCTGAAGAAGACTGTGCAAAAGGCTTCCTACTAGACGGTTTCCCACGCACTATTCCTCAGGCTGATGGTCTAAAAGAAAACGGCGTTAACGTTGATTACGTTATCGAGTTTGACGTTGCTGACGATGTGATCGTTGAGCGTATGGCGGGTCGTCGTGCTCACCTTCCTTCAGGTCGTACTTACCACGCTGTATACAACCCACCAAAGGTTGAAGGTAAAGATGACGTAACTGGTGAAGATCTTGTTATCCGTGAAGATGACAAAGAAGAAACAGTACGTGCACGTCTAAACGTATACCACACGCAAACTGCACCACTTATCGAGTACTACGGTAAAGAAGCAGAAGCAGGTAACACTAAGTACCTTAAGTTCGACGGTACACTACCTGTTGCTGAAGTTAGCGCTGCGCTAGAAAAAGCATTAGCTTAATATTATTGTTGGCTATATAGATAGTCTATAACAATGAGAAAAAACGGGCCTGCCTATTGGTATTGCCCGTTTTTTTTGGTTTTAATAATAGGGCTATATTCGAAGTGTTTGGGTATAGTCTTAAATAAAGGCTTGGATGAGTCTTTTAAAGTTAGTGTGATCCAATAGCGATGAATGTTCGTTTAGGTTGGGTTACAGAATATCTCCTATAGATCTGAATGCTTTGTTTAGGATAGAAAAGAGCGAAAGACCGATGAATAAAGACAACAATAAATACGGTGTATTGTTAGTAAACCTTGGTACGCCTGATACACCAACGGCGGCAGGGGTAAAACAATTTTTATCTCAATTTTTACATGATAAGCGTGTGGTTGATATGACCCGCTGGTTATGGTGCCCAATTTTACATGGTGTGATTTTGCCTATTCGCTCTCCTAAAGTAGCGAAGTTATATCAGACGGTATGGATGGAAGAGGGATCACCGTTGATGGTGTATTCCAAGCGCCAGCAACAAGCCCTACAAGATGCTTTACAAGTACCTGTAGCCTTAGGAATGACTTACGGTAATCCAAGCATTCAATCGGGTTTAGAAGCGTTAAAACAGCAAGGTTGCGATAAAGTCGTCGTGTTGCCGCTGTATCCTCAATATTCAGGTACGACAACAGCTGCGGTATTTAATCGTTTAGCAAAAGATCTTAAGTCGATGCCTTACATTCCTGAGCTGCGCTTTATTAATCATTATTACGATCATCCTGATTACATTTCGGCGTTAGCAGATTCAGCGAAAAAGGTTTGGGCAGAGAAAGGAGAACCTGATTATCTATTATGTTCATACCACGGTATTCCAAAGCGTTACGCTGATAATGGTGACCCATACCCTGATCACTGTAACGGCACAACGGAATTATTAGCGCAAGCACTAGCGATGCCGCGTGAAAAAATGAGCATGAGTTATCAGTCTATTTTCGGCCGTGAAGAGTGGTTAAAGCCTTATACCGAAGGCACCATTAAAGCGTTAGCTGAAAAAGGGGTTAAACGCCTTGATGTGATGTGTCCGGCTTTCTCGGTGGACTGTTTAGAGACATTAGAAGAGATTGCTGAGCAGTGTAAAGAAGTGTTCATTGAAGCTGGTGGTGTCGAATTTAATCTGATCCCATGCCTTAATGACGATGAAGCTCACATCGCTATGATGGAAAGCTTGGTGAAACAACACGTTCAAGGTTGGTAATTGTTGATCGGTTTCTGAAAAATTCCTCAGACGATAACGTTTACGCTCTCATTTGTATTGATATATCGCAAAACGAATGAGAGCTTTTGCTTTTATGTTCTATATTCTGTGATAGAATTCGCAAAATTTACAACTTGATAGCGCATAGACATGAAATTTCCAGGCCAACGAAAATCTAAGCATTACTTCCCTGTACATGCTCGCGATCCACTTTTAAGTCAAACTAAACAAGAAAAACGTTTAGCTCGCACTCACGTTGTCGGTATTGACCAAACACTGGTTGATATTGAAGCTTATGTGGATGATGAATTCCTGGAACGTTACGAGTTAAGTAAAGGCCATTCATTGGTTATTACTGACGAGAAAGCAGAAGCGTTATATCAAGAATTAAAAGAAAACAATCTTGTTACCCACGAATTTGCTGGTGGCACGATTGGTAACACCCTGCACAACTACTCTGTGTTAGCGGATGACAAATCTGTTCTTCTTGGCGTGATGAGTAAAGACATTGAGATCGGTAGCTACGCTTACCGTTACCTATGTAACACATCAAGCCGTATGGACATGAACTACCTACAGCCTGTTGAGGGTCCTATTGGTCGTTGTTTTGCTCTTATCTCTAAAGACGGTGAACGTACGTTTGCTATCAACGAAGGTAAGATGAACCAACTAGCACCAGAAAGCATCCCTGAGTGTGTATTTGAAAATGCCTCTGCACTTGTTCTTACTGCTTATTTAGTTCGTTGTAAGCCTGGCGATCCAATGCCTGCTGCAACAATGCGCGCAATTGAATATGCGAAGAAATACGATGTGCCAGTAGTATTAACTTTGGGTACTAAGTTCGTGATCCAAGACGATCCTCAATGGTGGCGTGACTTCCTTCGCGATAACGTAACCCTTGTTGCGATGAACGAAGATGAAGGCGAAGCGCTAACAGGTGAATCAGATCCATTATTAGCGGCTGATAAAGCGCTAGAGTGGGTTGATCTTGTGCTATGTACTGCGGGTCCTGTTGGCCTTTATACGGCAGGTTACACGGAAGAAAATGCGAAGCGCGAAACAAGCCTTCCATTACTTCCAGGTGAAATTGCAGAATTTAACCGCTACGAATTTAGTCGTCCAATGCTAAAAGATGCGTGTGAAAACCCAATCAAGGTGTACTCACACATCGCACCATACATGGGCGGTCCTGAGCGCATTAAGAATACGAACGGTGCTGGTGATGGCGCACTATCTGCGTTGCTGCACGATATGTCTGCAAACCGTTACCACAAAGAAAACGTGCCAAATTCAAGTAAGCATCAATATTCTTTCCTAACTTACTCATCGTTCTCTCAGGTTTGTCTATATTCAAACCGTGTGAGCTATGAAGTATTGGCTCAATACTCACCACGTTTATCTCGTGGCTTACCTGAGCGTGAAGATAGCTTGGAAGAAGCATACTGGGAACGTTAAGTTTCTTATGAATATAAAAAAACCGCCGATGATGGCTAACACCTATCACTTAAGGTGTTTGGAACGAACTGGATAACGAGTTTTATTGATACGAACGGCTCTCTGCTTGGGCCGTTTTTTTCTTTCAGGTAATATGTAACGCTTTACTTGTTTTCTCATTGCTCTCAGTTTTTGAGGAATTGAACCTGGCGAAGCGATGGCACACCACATTAATTCATCTTGAATATCTCTTAACGCCATCATAAAACTTATCCGTAATGGTGAAACATTCGCTTCTGCCGCTATTCTACTTATTTCTAAGCGAACAAGATTATAAGCTATCAATATTCCCCATATTTCTTGCTCAATACCTTCTACTGATTGACTACGCAATAATATTTCATCTTCAAGCATGTCATGTTTTATTTCACCATAACTGTTTTCTATCTCCCAACGTTCGAAATAAACATCAAGCAAAGCTTGATAGCTATAATGCTCACCAACTAAGGAAGTAAGAAGCCCTTGGATATGATATTTTTGAGTTTTTTCTGGATAAAGCACTAATCGAGCTTGCCATTTTTCAGGAAGGCTTGGGTCTTTAGCTCTTGCATATTTGGATACATCCATTTCTACAATCAAATCTCGTCCTGCTTCATCAAGCTGCTTAATGACGGTATATCGCGTATTTGATTTAATTGGAGTCATCCAATGACTCGAATCATGCTGACGTTGCCAATTAATCATCAACTCGGCGCCAAGATAACATCGGTCAAAAATAGTTAAAGAATCTGGCGTTATTGAGGATATAAGCTGTTTAGCATAGTTCTCTTCACCAATATTGCTGGGACCAAATGCTACGTTGTGTATTAATCGACTACGAAGGGAGCATAAAGCACATAACCTGACGATAGGGTATTCTGTATGCTGTATCTTACCGTGTTTGACATACTGAAAGTGACTCGCTAATTCTGGAGTATCATGACTTCTAAATTGAGTTCCATCGACAGAGAAAAGGCGTAAGCCTTTCCATGTGTCTCCGCTATCTTCGGCTTTCGTCCAATATTTGGCAGTGAGTGAGAAAAGTGCTTTTAGAGGCTGTGCTGTCAATCGTTTTCGCGCCTGAGGGATAGCACTTGGTGCAATAGAATCACCTTGTGATCGCGATAATTGCAAATCAAGTTTATTCAAGACATCGGTTATCGATCTATTACGATATAGGCCAATTCCAACGATTAACCAAACAACCAATTCCGCAGGTAATTTTCGTCTGCGTATACTGGCCTTATTGGTTTCATCTAATGCTTGTTGAATCCACTCAAGAGGTAAGTCTCTTTGAAATAATGAGAGTGATTCTGGTGCTGCAAACGCATCTACATCAATGAGCCAATGTGACAACATAAAAAATACCCCCAGTTTTGCAAAACTGAGGGTATTTTTAACTATCTGAAAGATCGTGCAACCAATCAATTTCTTAAGTGATAGGTGTTAGCCGATGATGGCGGTTTTTTATTATCTGCAATTTAGAGCAAGATTATTTTTTGTAAGCTTCGTTGTGAACTGCAGCCACTGCACGACCTGATGGATCTGCCGCGTTCTTAAAGCTCTCATCCCATTCAATGGCTTTGGCACTTGAACAAGCGATAGATGGACCACCCGGTACACATTTTGCCGCACTTTCTAGTGGGAACAACTCTTCAAAGATCTCACGGTATGCGTAACCTTCTTTGGTTGTTGGTGTGTTGTAAGGGAAGCGATAAGCCGCAGTTTCAAGCTGTTGATCTGTTACTTTTTCTTCTGCCACTTCTTTTAGGGTATCGATCCAGCTGTAACCTACACCATCAGAGAACTGCTCTTTTTGACGCCATGCGATAGATTCTGGTAGGTAGTGTTCAAAACACTCACGAAGGATGTGTTTCTCCATCTTGCCATTACCACACATCTTATCTTCTGGGTTTAGGCGCATTGCTACATCGATAAATTCTTTATCTAGGAATGGTACACGACCTTCAACACCCCATGCCGCTAGTGATTTGTTAGCACGTGCACAGTCAAACATGTTAAGCGCAAGTAGCTTACGTACTGTTTCTTCGTGGAACTCTTTCGCGTTTGGCGCTTTGTGGAAGTATAAGTAGCCACCGAAGATTTCATCTGCGCCTTCACCTGAAAGTACCATCTTGATACCCATTGCCTTTATCTTACGACCCATTAGGAACATTGGGGTAGAAGCACGGATTGTCGTTACATCGTAAGTTTCAATGTGGTAAATCACATCACGAATGGCATCTAGACCTTCTTGAATGGTGTATGTCATTTCGTGGTGAACGGTACCAATTTGATCAGCAACTTCACGAGCGGCTTTTAGATCCGGTGCTCCTTCAAGACCCACAGCAAATGAGTGAAGTTGTACGTACCATGCTGCTGATTTTTCATCATCTTCAATACGCATTGCGGCAAAACGTTTAGCCACTGCAGAGGTGATAGATGAATCTAAACCACCTGATAGTAGTACGCCGTAAGGTACGTCTGTCATTAACTGGCGTTTAACGGCAGCTTCTAGTGCTTCAGTTAGTTCTTCTTTGCTGGTGGTATTACCTTGAACTGCTGCGTATTCGTTCCAATCACGAATGTAGTAGCGCTGTGGTTCTGCATCTGCACTGCCGTAGTAACAACCAGGAGGGAATTCACTTACGGTTTTACAAACAGGTACAAGTGCTTTCATTTCAGAAGCAACATAGAAGTTACCATGTTCATCGTAACCTTGGTAAAGCGGGATGATACCAATGTGGTCACGACCGATCAGGTAAGTGTCTTTTTCTTCATCGTACAGTACGAATGCGAAAATACCGTTTAGCTCTTCAAGTAGGGCTTCGCCCATGTCTTGGTATAGGGCTAGGATCACTTCACAGTCTGAATCTGTTTGGAATTCGTATTTGCCTTCGTAGCGAGCACGGATTTCTTTGTGGTTGTAGATTTCACCGTTAACCGCAAGAATTAATTTTTTATCTGGGCTATATAGCGGTTGTGCACCACTGTTTAAGCCAACAATCGCAAGACGCTCATGAGCAAGGATTGCATTATCTGATGAGTAAATACCTGACCAGTCAGGACCACGATGACGAAGCTTTTTCGACATCTCTAATGCGATAGGGCGCAATGCCGCTGCATCGCTCTTAATGTCTAGGATCCCAAATACTGAACACATAGTAAAATCACTCCAACGTTATATCTTTTTATATCCATAAATGCGGAAACACGAGTTGTAATTAAAAAGTAGGAATAATGAAAACAAAACTTTTTTAATTTGTGCGTTTCTCTTTGATTGTTAAAATTGCGTATTCTGAGGAGAATTGCAATAAAAAATCTTCAATCCATTAAATTAAAACGTATTAGGTGAATAATATTCAGTAAAAGCATTTTTAACTGAATTTTTTCTATTTGGTTTGGCTTTTTATTTTAAAAAAATAAACAGTAATGGTGGGTACTGTTTATTTTTAGCTGCGAAATAAGGTGATACTGAGGAGCTTAAGGTTGCAGTGGCGTGATGTCAGGCTTTAAGTGATCGCACACATTACGAGCAAAACCACTACCTGCCTCGCTATAAATATTAAATGCGGCATCAATACCTTGTTCATACAACAATTCTTCATCGTCGTTATACTGAGCAATCGCGGCAATTTTTCCTTTAAAGTCACGTGCTTTGATTTGCTCTAGTGCATAGACGTTAGCTTGGCTATGTGGCATTGCTAGTAAAATAAGTTTAATGCGTTTTTTACTGATCACACGGGCCCAGAAATCAGGGTCAGTGGCATCGCCTTGAATAACGTTACGGCCTTCTTTACGTTGCTGCTCTGCTGATTCTTCGCGGGTTTCAACGCCGATGATTTGCTTGCCGTAGCGAGCTTGCAATTCATCGTAAGCCCCTGTACCTATGCGCCCCATACCAAGAATCAACACTTTTGATTGACCAAGATCGATCAATTTATCGTCGGCATTTAACTTTTCGGGTTCAAATTCTTTTAGCCACTTCGAAGCTTCAGTATAAAGCTTGTGGCTCATGCTATTGAGTGGTGCAGCTAGCAAAAATGAGAACGAAACAGCAATAGCAATCGCGACTAAGAAAGTGCCGGGCAGTAGTCCCATTTTATAAGCGACGCCACCGACAATTAAACCAAACTCACTGTAGTTAAATAGAGTGAGGGTAGCGAGCATAGAAGTACGTACGCGATAGCGACATAAGTGGAAAACGCCGTAATACAAGATGCCTTTTAGTGGTAACAACAGTAATAAGACAAATGCCATTAATAGACCGTTAATGGTCGGGGTTTCTGAAAGGCCAATGTTTAAGAAGAAACAAACCAGTAGTAGCTCTTTAAAGTTAAATAATGATTTTGCCATTTCAGATGATTTAGGGTGTCCTGCCATCAACATGCCGACGACCAGTGCGCCCAAATCGGGTTTCATACCGACCGACTTAAACAACCAAGCACCCAGTACTAACGCAAGGGTAATCGCGTAAAGCACTAAAATTTCACCGTGACAAGCTTTATCTAAGATTTTGTACAGTAAAGGTCTTAGTAGTGGTAAAGCGAATAAACCAAGGGCATAGATTTCTGGCATTTTGCCACTAGAAATCGTAAGGAAGATAACGGCAAAGATATCCTGCATAACCAGAATACCGATAGACACAGTACCGTATTTGGCGTTTAGCTCGCCTTTTTCTTGTAATAGCTTGATAGCAAAAACAGTACTAGAAAAAGACAGCGCAAAACCAATAAGAATAAGTTGGCTAAAGTCCATGTCGCTAAACATGGTTAAGCCAAGTTGCTTTAATACTAATAAGCAAAGGGTGAATAAAGAAGTAGAAAGTAGGTTATGTAAGGTTGCACCGCCCCAGACTTCTTTTTTCAGTAGTGATTTAACATCTAATTTAAGGCCGATGGTAAACAGAAGTAGGGTGACACCTAAATCCGCGAGGGTGTCTAAAGCGGGTGTTGAGTTTAATCCAAAACTATTAAGGCTGAAACCTGCAACAAGAAATCCAACAAGAGGCGGAAGTTTGCAGCGTAATGCGATAAAACCAATGATAAAAGCCGTAATTATGTAGATAAATTCCATATCTTGTACAACATCCTTGCAAGATAGTGTGGTTGTCAATTGTCTATAGCCAATGACACAAAGGGGTGTATTAAACAATACACCCCTTTGTGTTGCTATGAACTTAATGTGGTGTTTAGTCTTCTAATAATCGCTGTAATAACACACCGTTAAGCATGGCACGCTTAATCATTGAAAACGCACCAATAGTTGGCTGGTTATAAAGCTCTGATGCCACAATTGGGAGCCCTTGGTTAAACTTAGATAATGATTGTGTTTCAACACAACGACGGATCGCAGGAAAAACAATGTCTTGCGCTTGAGTAATATTACCCGCCAGAATAATTTTCTGTGGGTTAAACAAGTTGATCGTCATTGCTAAGGCTTTACCAAGCTGATTACCCACTCTGATAAGTGCTTGAGTTGCCAGTGCATCCCCTTTAACAGCCGCATCGCAAATAGCTGGCATCGTTAGATCTTCTAACTCTTGTAGTGAGCTAGGGTAGCCTTGGTCAAGTAAGTGCTGTACGTGTTTAACCACTGCAGGATCAGCTGCGACGGTTTCTAAACAACCAAAGTTACCGCACTGGCATTTATCACCCAGTGGATCGATCTGAATATGACCTATTTCCCCAACGTTACGGTTGTATCCAAGGAATACTTGACCATTAACGATGATCCCAGCCCCTGTACCGTGATGCACACTGACTAAGATTGAATCTTTACAATCACGACTTGCGCCAAAGTAGTGCTCAGCCAATGCTAGACCACGAATGTCATTACCGACAAAACAAATAACACCAAACTGTTTGTTAATAATGTCTGCTAATGGGAAATCATGAACATCAATATGTGGCATATATTCAACAATACCATGCTCAGGGTTAACCAAACCTGGCAGCGCAATACCAAATGCAACTAATTCTTTCATTACATTTTGGTTATTGTTGATAAAGTTTTGGATATGTTCAATTAATCCATCAGTCAAAGCTTGTTGATCGGAATAAGAGAATGGGTGAGCAGTACCTGTGATATGGGTACCACTTAAATCATAAAGGGTGATTTCGATATAATTCCGACCAATTCGTACAGCAATAGAGTGGAATGCCGCTGATTCAGTCGTCAACGATATTGCTCGTCGTCCATCGGTTGATGCTTGTTGTGCGACTTCTTTGATTAGTCCACGTTCAAGTAACTGGCGGGTGATTTTCGTAACACTCGCAGGTGCAAGCTGACTAACATCTGCGACTTGAATACGTGAAATAGGGCCTTGTAAGTCGATCAATCGATATACAGCTGCACTATTGAGCTGTTTTACAAGATCAACATTACCAATTTGTCCGCCTGTCATAATTAGTTCTGCTCATTTTCACTGTTAATAATGTCGTTTGAATGAGGCAGTATACATCAGGTTCGTTACTACCTGATGTTCACTGCATTCAATACGTTCCCTAGTCATCAACACTGTCTCTATTCATTGTTATTAGTGTTGATGGGCTGTGTGTGTCTTTTTATGTATACAACAGCCTTCAAGGTAATATACCTGTGTTGTTGCAAAAAGAAAGTTATCGAGGATTACGCCTGCTTGAGCTGTGGCATTGGTCACTAAAACTAAGGGATTATGGTGTTAGTAGCGATTGGTCTTATAAATGTTCGGATTGTCAGTAGTTTTTAGTGCAGTTTATAAAAGAGTGAAGGTGATGGTTATCAAAATGGGCTTTTTTAGATAGAAATAAAAACGCCGTCAATATTGACGGCGTAATATTACCACTTTAATGGATGATTAAAGGTGGTTGATGTTCTCAGCTTCTAGCTCTTGGAAGTACTTAACTGTCTTCACTTTAAGCTCTTGCGTTGCTGGCTCATCACAAACAATCATTGATTTAGGGTGTAGCTGAAGTGCAGATACAGTCCATAGGTGGTTTACGCTACCTTCAACAGCTGCTTCTAGTGCTTGCGCTTTGTTGTGGACAGTGATCAGAATCATTACTTCTTCAGAATCAAGTAGTGTACCAACACCGATAGTTAGCGAGTACTTAGGTACTTGGTTGATATCGCCATCGAAGAAACGAGAGTTAGCAATACGCGTTTCGTGCGTTAGTGTTTTGATACGTGTACGAGAAGCAAGAGAAGATGCAGGCTCGTTAAATGCGATGTGACCGTCGTTACCTACGCCACCCATGAATAGGTTGATTTTACCGTAAGATTTGATCTTATCTTCGTAACGTTGGCACTCAGCAACGTGATCTTCTGCGTTACCGTCAAGAAGGTTGATGTTCTCTTCTTGGATGTCAACGTGGTTAAAGAAGTTGTTGT
Organism: Photobacterium leiognathi; assembly: GCF_030685535.1. Taxonomy (NCBI): domain Bacteria; kingdom Pseudomonadati; phylum Pseudomonadota; class Gammaproteobacteria; order Vibrionales; family Vibrionaceae; genus Photobacterium; species Photobacterium leiognathi. Next base: position 983,363 of record NZ_CP131601.1, read on the forward strand.
ACATGAAGTTACGGTATGATTCTGGGTGATCTGCAGGCATGCCTACGTACTCATCCATGTTGAAAGTAACAACATGCTTAAAGCTTACTTCGCCAGCTTCGTATAGCTCAATAAGACGCTTGTAAGTTGCAAGTGGTGTACCACCAGTTGGCAGACCAAGAACGAATGGACGCTCAGCTGTAGGTTCAAACTTATTGATGCGATCTGCAATGTAGCGCGCTGACCATAAACCAACATCTTTAGCGTTATTAAGCGGGATTAGTCTCACGTTGATACCTCGTTGAAGAAAGTTAAAACAGGAAAAATCTTAGCGACATAGCGCCTTTGTTTCGAATGATAAAATAAGTTTTATGATCGAGCTAGCAAAATCACTCAGTTCTGACCTCCGTCGGTGATTGAGATCACAAATGGTGAGCTTTTAATTTGCGGGGCGAAATTAATTTCTTAAACTGCGAATAACTTAAACGGATAGCCATAAAACAGTTATTCAAATCGCATCTAAGAAAACCATAGGGGGAACTAAGGGTGAATATTCTTGGATATTTTCAAAAAGTAGGTAAGGCATTAATGGTGCCAGTTGCAGTACTTCCTGCAGCGGCAATCTTAATGGGTATCGGTTACTGGATTGACCCGAACGGCTGGGGTGCAAACTCTGCTCTAGCTGCGTTCTTAATCAAAGCAGGCGCCGCAATTATTGATAACATGTCTGTACTGTTTGCAGTAGGTGTTGCATACGGTATGTCTAAAGACAAAGATGGTGCAGCAGCACTTTCTGGTTTCGTTGGTTTCCTTGTGGTAACTACACTACTAGCACCGGGTGCTGTAGCGCAAATCCAAGGTATTGACCCAAGCGCAGTTCCAGCTGCATTTGGTAAAATCAATAACCAATTCGTAGGTATCCTAGTAGGTATCGTATCAGCTGAGTTGTACAACCGTTTCTCTAGCGTAGAACTACATAAAGCACTAGCTTTCTTTAGTGGTAAGCGTTTGGTACCAATTCTAACATCTGTTGCTGGTATTGTTATTGCTGGTATCTTGATGTTCATTTGGCCATCAATCTACGGCGGTCTAGTACATTTTGGTGAAAGCATCCAAGGTATGGGTTCTGTAGGTGCGGGTATCTACGCATTCTTCAACCGTCTACTAATTCCTGTGGGTCTACACCACGCACTAAACTCAGTATTCTGGTTTGACGTTGCAGGTATTAACGATATTCCTAACTTCCTAGGCGGTGCGAAATCTATTGCTGAAGGTACAGCAACTCCAGGTATCACTGGTATGTACCAAGCTGGTTTCTTCCCAATCATGATGTTTGGTCTACCAGGTGCAGCACTTGCGATGTACCACACAGCTAAAGCTAAGAACAAAGAGCGCGTAGCATCTCTACTACTAGCTGCTGGTTTCGCATCATTCTTCACAGGTGTTACTGAGCCGCTAGAATTCGCATTCATGTTCCTAGCACCAGTACTGTACGTGATTCACGCAGCACTAGCAGGTTTATCTGTATACATCGCAGCATCTATGCAGTGGATTGCAGGTTTCGGTTTCTCTGCAGGTCTAGTTGATATGTTCTTGTCATCACGCAACCCACTAGCTGTTCAGTGGTACATGCTGATTGTTCAAGGTATTGCATTCTTCTTCATCTACTACTTCGTATTCCGCTTCGCGATTGTTAAGTTCAACCTTAAAACGCCTGGCCGTGAAGACGACGAAGAAGAGACTTCTGCAGCTGCAGGTTCAGCAGAAACTGGTGAGCTAGCGAAACAGTACCTAAAAGCACTAGGTGGTCACGGTAACTTAGAAAACATCGATGCATGTATCACGCGCCTACGTTTAACGCTAAAAGACAGCAGTCTTGCTAACGAAAAAACGTTGAAAGCGCTAGGTGCAATGGGTGTAGTTAAACTAGGTTCAAATAACCTTCAGGTTATCCTAGGTCCTCTAGCTGAAATCGTTGCTGGCGAAATGAAGAAAATCCCAGCATCAGAAGACCTATCTTCTGTAAAACTTCCATAATTACCTGAACCCTCAAGTAATTAAGTAACACAGTAATACCTTTATAATTTAACCAGCCTTATTATTTTCACCAGTGAAAAAATAAGGCAAGCATTTTGAGTACCCAACGTTTGGGCTCGTATTGATTTTCTCTTCACTTTTTAGAAGAGATATCGGGAGAAAGGAATATATCATGACTATTAAACTTACGGCGTTAGCATCTTTTATTGCACTAGCGGTGACTGGTTGTGCAACTCAAGGAAATAATGATCAAACTGTTGTTAATAACCTAGCGTCAAACCTAGATGTTAACTACGAAGTGGCTATTCAGCATGGCGCTGAAGAAGGCTTACAATGTAAAACACTAGGTGCAGAATGGGCATCATGTGACCTAATTAATTTAACGTTGGAAAATAATGGTCCAGCGGTAACAAGCAAAGACTGGAAAATTTATTTCAGCAGCATTCGCCAGATCCTAGAAGTTCAAAACGATCAATTTAAAATTACTCACGTAACGGGCGATCTTCACACTATTGAACCAACGGATAAGTTCGACGGTTTTGCTGAAGGTGAGAAGGTTGTTATCCCTTACATCGGTGAATATTGGACGCTTTTTGAAAACGATTACATGCCACGTGCCTACGTAACAGCAGGTAACGCAGAGCCAAAAACAATCGTTAGCACAGACACAGCAAATCCAGCTGATTACCTAACACCATTAAAAGGTGATCAATTCAAGCGTGTTAAAGCTGACAACAACGTATTAGCAACTGCAGAAACACGTTTTGAGAAAAACAGTGACGTTAACCTAATCGCATCTGAAGAAGTGGCAGGTACAATTCTACCGACTCCACTAAGCACTAAGCTAACAGGCGACACGGTTTCGCTAGCGAACGGGATTAAGATCGACAACCTAACACTACCTGCTGACATGATGGCAGCAGTTGATGCGCGTTTAGCACAACTAGGTGTAAACGCGCAGGGTGAATACCCAGTGATAGTGACGATCCTACCGGGTTCATTTAAGAAAGATCAGCAAGTTGTTGGTGCTTACAAGCTAGACGTAACGAAGAAAGGCGCAACAGTTACTGGTTTTGATAACCAAGGTGCGTTCTACGGTATGCAGTCTCTTATCTCACTGATGTCGACAGGTGCAGAGAACAGCATTCCAACATTAAACGTATTGGATGCACCACGTTTTGATTACCGTGGTGTGATGGTCGATGTGGGTCGTAACTTCCACTCAAAAGAAGCGATCCTACGTACGCTAGATCAAATGGCAGCGTACAAGATGAACAAATTCCACTTCCACCTATCTGATGATGAAGGTTGGCGTATCGAAATTCCGGGTCTACCAGAATTAACAGAAATCGGTGGTAAGCGTTGTCACGATCTATCAGAAACAAGCTGTCTACTTCCTCAACTAGGTTCAGGCCCAACGTCTGATAACTTCGGTTCAGGTTTCTACAGCAAGCAAGATTACCTAGATATCTTAAAATATGCGAAAGCACGTGGTATCGAAGTGATCCCTGAAATTGATATGCCAGCTCACGCACGTGCAGCGGTTGTAGCAATGGAAGCGCGTTACAAGCGTCTTGCAGCTGAAGGTAAGATGGAAGAAGCGAACGAGTACCGCTTGATGGATCCACAAGATACATCAAACGTAACAACGGTTCAGTTCTACGACAAGCGTAGCTTCATCAACCCATGTATGGATTCATCAGTTAAGTTCGTTGATAAAGTGATTTCTGAAATCCAATCAATGCACAAAGAAGCAGGTATGCCGCTAAATACATGGCACTTCGGTGGTGATGAAGCGAAGAACATTAAGCTAAATGCAGGCTTCCAAGACATCAACGCGGCAGAGCAAACGGCGTGGACGGGTACGATTGATCAATCTAAGCAAGATAAGCCATATGCGAAATCACCAATGTGTCAGAAAGTGATTGCAGAAGGTAAGGTAAGTGATTTCGACCACCTACCAAGCTACTTTGCTGAGCGTGTAAGTGAAATCGTAAACGGTAAAGGCATTGAAAACTTCCAAGCATGGCAAGACGGCTTGAAGTACTCGAAAGATGCGAAAGCGTTTGACACTGATAACGTACGTGTAAACTTCTGGGACGTTCTATACTGGGGCGGTGGTGCATCAGCATACGAGTGGGCTAACAAGGGCTACGATGTTGTTGTTTCAAACCCTGACTACGTATACATGGACATGCCATACGAAGTAGATCCATCAGAGCGTGGTTACTACTGGGCAACACGTGCAACAGATACCCGTAAGATGTTTGGTTTCGCACCTGAAAACTTACCTCAAAATGCTGAAACATCACTAGATCGTGATGGCAATGGTTTTGCGAGTAAAGGTACTGTTGAATCAAAAGGCTTCCATGGTCTATCTGCGCAGCTTTGGAGTGAAACAGTAGGTAACGACGAGCAATACGAATACATGGTATTCCCTCGCGTACTAGCAGCTGCTGAGCGTGCATGGCACAAAGGTGAGTGGGAGAACGAGTACAAAGCAGGTGTTGAGTACTCACAAAAATCAGATCTAGTGAACAAGAAAGCCCTTCACAATGAGTGGGAGCGTTTCGCAAACGTTCTTGGTCAACGTGAATTAGCTAAACTAGATGCTGCTGGCGTTCAATACCGTGTACCAGTACCTGGTGCGAAAATTGAAAACGGTAAACTTGCAATGAACGTAAGTATGCCTGGCCTAACGCTACAATACTCAACAGATGCTGGTAAAACGTGGAACACTTACAATGCGAAAGCACAACCAAGTGTTTCGGGTAAAGTTGAAATCCGTGCAGTAAGCGCAGACGGTAAACGTTTCAGCCGTGTAACATCACTATAATTAATAGTATGTAATTACACTGTAAGCCTTTAAATATAAGTCGATGAGGGAGAGCCTCATACACTTTTTTCATTATGTTCGACCAAAATCATGGCTATCTTATTAATGGACATGTTTTTAATGCGCCAAATTAGTGCATTGATGTATAGTGTCGACATATAAACTCTGTGATAGCGGAGTTTTTTTATCCATATCGACAAACAATGCATACTATTTGTTGAGTCATGAGCCATATTTATGGATCATATACAGTTCTCAATCCTGTAAGCACACGAGGTGTAATTGATGAGTGAATCTGAAGCTCGTCCAACTAACTTTATCCGCCAAATCATTGATGCGGATTTAGCAAGTGGCAAACATACAAGCGTACATACCCGATTCCCGCCGGAGCCAAATGGTTACCTGCACATCGGTCATGCGAAATCTATTTGTTTGAACTTCGGTATTGCTCAGGACTATCAGGGCCAATGTAATCTTCGTTTTGATGATACAAACCCTGAGAAAGAAGACATCGAATACGTTGAGTCTATTAAGAACGATGTTAACTGGTTGGGCTTTGAGTGGAGCGGTGAGATTTGTTATTCATCAAACTACTTCGATAAGCTATACGGGTTCGCAATTGAATTAATTAATAAAGGCTTAGCGTATGTTGATGAGCTAAGTCCAGAGCAGATGCGTGAGTACCGTGGCACACTAACAGAGCCAGGTAAGCATAGCCCATACCGCGATCGTAGCGTTGAAGAAAACTTAGCCTTATTTGAAAAAATGAAGAATGGCGAAGTTGAAGAAGGCAAAATGTGTCTTCGTGCGAAGATCGACATGGCATCACCATTTATGGTTATGCGCGATCCAGTGATCTACCGTGTACGTTTTGCTACTCACCACCAAACAGGTGACAAGTGGTGCATTTACCCAATGTATGACTTCACGCACTGTATTTCTGATGCGTTAGAAGGCATTACGCACTCTATCTGTACACTTGAGTTCATGGACAACCGTCGTCTATACGATTGGGTTCTTGAAAACATCACTATCGATTGTACACCGCACCAGTACGAGTTTAGCCGTCTAAACCTTGAATACACTGTGATGTCTAAGCGTAAGCTAAACCAACTTGTAACTGAGAAATTGGTTGATGGTTGGGATGATCCACGTATGCCAACAATTTCTGGTTTACGTCGTCGTGGCTTTACACCAGCATCTATGCGTGAATTCTGTAAGCGTATCGGTGTGACTAAGCAAGATAACACTATCGAGATCAGCTCACTAGAATCTTGTATTCGTGATGATCTAAACGAAAACGCACCACGTGCAATGGCAGTGCTTGATCCTGTTAAAGTTGTGATTGAAAACTTTGACGGTGAGACAGAAATGCTAACTGTTGCAAATCACCCGAACAAACCAGAAATGGGTTCTCGTGAAGTGCCGTTTAGCCGTGAGCTATACATCGAGCGTGAAGATTTCCGTGAGGAAGGTAACAAGAAGTACAAGCGTCTAGTACTTGGTAAAGAAGTACGTCTACGCGGTGCTTACGTGATCAAAGCTGAACGTATCGAAAAAGATGCAGAAGGCAACATCACAACTATCTTCTGTACTTACGATAACGAAACGCTAGGTAAGAACCCAGCTGATGGCCGTAAAGTAAAAGGTGTTATCCACTGGGTATCAGCAGAAGCGGGTGTTGCTGCTGAAATTCGCCTATACGATCGCCTATTTACAGTGCCAAACCCAGGTGCAGCGGATGATTTCGTATCAGTAATCAACCCTGAATCACTAACAGTAGTGAACGGTTTTGTTGAGCCATCATTGGTTGCTGCTGAAGCTGAAAAAGCATTCCAGTTTGAGCGTATGGGTTACTTCTGTGCGGATAACAAAGACTCAAGCCCTGAGCATCTAGTCTTTAACCGTACTGTAGGTCTACGTGATACTTGGGCTAAAATTGGCGAATAATTATTATTGTTGATTTTATGCTAAGAAAAAGCCGCATCTTGTGATGCGGCTTTTTTATTGGTGTTTAGTGACTGGTTTCAGTATTAATACTACGACCGGAATCAATGACTTGCTGAGTAATATCTCCCATCAGATCTGAGCTGCTGATTTTAAAGAAGATCAGCTTATTTGATTGTTGGATCTGTTGAGTGTTGTACTTAAATTGTGTGTACACATCTCCCCACTGGTAGCGGATAAATGTCTCGCCAGATTGCAGATGGCGATTAACCGAGTATTCCGTTGCATAGCCTGCCATTTTGCCGTTTATAGGGCGGTTAGGGGCATCGTGAGGAATACGGAACATCGTAGAGTCTAGTTTCACAATGCCGTTAGTAATGCTGCTTGGTTCTGTTAAATGTTTCGAAAAGTAGGTGGCATGGATAAAGCGATCCTCTGGGTTGGTATTTCCCCCCGTCCCAAGATTGGTTTGGCTCCATTGCTCTTCTTGCTCACCCCAACCACGCGCAGAGCGTTCAACGTTAGCAAGATGCTGGGCATAACCTGGCTGATTGGTCATCACTGTGTATTGTTTACCATGCCAAATTTGTGGCTTACCATCACGCCATTCTAAAATAGCGCTATCACCAGAAGGATCTTGGAAAGAAATATGTAGGGCTATACGGATTGGGACCCCATCAATTAGCTCTTCATTGGGAGCCATAATCGCAGCCGCTTTTACGACTTCTTCAACCGTTTTATATTGAGAAAGTAGGTGGCGAAGGTAGGTAATTGCGCCATCAGTTTGCTTATTATTATCTTTGCCTAAATCCATATCAGCGTCGTATAGCACGTTACCAGAAAGTCCTTCTGAGTTAACGCCGTCAAGAATGACCCCATAAGCAGTAATACCTGTAACTGCGTACTTAGAGGCGACCATATTTTCGTGGCTTAAGTGCGTAGAATACTTTGTGCCTTGAGGAAAGCTTGCAAGATAAGGGTTTGTCGATTCAGACCAATCCATGGTGCGAGATACAAACGTACCATGATCTTTTGTTTCCCAAAGAACACGGGTACATGCATTAGCCGTTGAAATTAGACTTGATAAAGAAAAAGTGGTTATTAGTGCTAATGCGAGAGGTTTTACGTTCATCTATAACGTCCATATAAACAATGCGGACTGATAGATATAAGCGGAAAATAACAAAAGGGCTTGTTGTTAATTGTAACAATGTTTGAAAGGTGATTTATGTATCAATAAAAAAGCCAGTGAACAGTCACTGGCTTCTTCTAATTATTTATTTTGGATCGTGCAGCGTATCATCGGTATTACAATCGCCTTTCATACAGTGACCATATAGGTACAGGCTGTGGTTAGTTAGGCGAACATTAAAGCTTGCTGCAATCTGCTTTTGGCGTTCTTCAATGATGTCGTCTGAAAATTCGATCACTTTGCCACAATCTAAACAAACAAGGTGATCGTGGTGGTGTTGAGTTGCAAGTTCAAATACAGACTTACCACCTTCAAAGTGATGGCGCGTAACAATGCCAGCATCATCGAATTGGTTTAATACACGGTAAACTGTCGCAAGGCCAATTTCTTCGCCAATATCGATAAGTTTTTTGTACAAGTCTTCAGCACTGATATGTTGGCAATCAGGTTCTTGCAGTACTTCCAAAATTTTAAGGCGTGGAAGAGTAACTTTTAGGCCTGCTTGTTTTAGCGCATGATTATTATCTGACATCAAAATTTCCTATTGGCTATCCGCAAAAAAGTGTTGCAGTAGTCTTTCTCATTTCTATCCATTATAAGTGACGCAAGGATAACAATAAACCTTAAAAGTTCTGGAATCTAGGAGATATGTATAATTTCTAGTGTTTGAATATATGTAAAAAATATGTAAGCATAAACTCATCGTACCAGATGGGGGCTTTTACATTGTTTAACGTCTATAAGCCAAGTGTGGTCAAATATGCACTGAATTTATGGCCGCCGTTTTGGGGGGCTGGAATTAAAATTGTATCTATCAGTGATGATTTCCGAACTGTTAAAGTAAGGTTAAAATTACGCTGGTGGAATAAGAATGCTAACCGTACTCAATATGGCGGTAGTATCTTCTCGTTAACCGATCCGATGTACTCATTAATGCTAATGGGGATTTTAGGTCAGCAATATTTTATTTGGGATAAACAGGCGAGTATTAACTTTATTCAGCCTGGCGATAGCGATTTAACAGCCGACTTTGTGATTTCAGAACAATGCATTGAAGCGATTAAGCTGGCGACACAGCATGGCGATAAATATTTTCCTTCATTTACGGTCAATGTACTGAATAACAAAGGGGAGTTGGTATCACAAGTACAACGAACCTTGTATGTGAGAAAGAAACCAGAATATCGAAATCATCTGGATGTTGAAGAGCAAACAACAGAATAATGAGTGTTTATGAGATATAAAAAAACGCGCTAACAAGCGCGTTTTTTTGATGTATCTATGATTAGTCAGCAAGTTCTGCTAGACACATTTCATCATAAATTTGATCAACCCATTGCTTAACACGTTGTGCTGTTAGCTCTGGTTGGCGATCTTCATCAATACATAGACCTACGAAGTGGTTGTCATCAACAAGAGCTTTTGATGCTTCAAACTCAAAACCTTCTGTTGAGAAGTTACCAACGATAGTTGCACCGCGACCTTCAACGATATCACGTACAGTACCCATCGCATCACAGAAGTATTCTGCGTAATCTTCTTGGTCACCACAACCAAAGATAGCCACTAGCTTGGTTGAGAAATCAATTTGCTCAAGCTCTGGGAAGAAGTCATCCCAATCACATTGTGGTTCACCGTAGTACCAAGTAGGGATACCTAGTAGTAACAGATCAAAATTGTCGATATCTTCTTTGCTGCTTTTTGCGATATCTTTTACTTCAACTAGCTTGTCGCCAAGTTGTTTCTGGATCATTTTAGCGACAGCTTCGGTATTACCTGTGTCGCTACCAAAGAAGAGTCCAACGCTCGCCATAGTAGAGATTACCCGTATATAAAATAGTTAACTGCTGCGTTGCAGTTTACAGAAATCAGTAGAAACGGTGCAATGATAATTACTGTTTACTGACGTTTTGTCTGTTTTTTCGCCTAAACAGTTGCATTGTCCGCAAGAATCTAGTCTTAGGTGTTGAGATAAACAGCATAAATCACACAAAACTGCTGTGAGATCAAATACCCGTACCTTCCCAACTTAGCTGAATTATTCCTTTAGCAATAAAGCCAGCACAACCGAGAAATAATACAAGCCAGACAATCTTTTGTCCAAAAGGTGGAACATTACCTTGTTTTAAAACATCTTTTATTGCCATGCCAATAAAGAAAAAAATGGCGGCAAAAACAAGGTCTAACCCGATGGACTCAATTAAATCCATGTATTCATAAAGCATAACAAATCCTTTGCTATTGAGCTAAATGAGACTATAGCATAGTCGAAAAAGGGAATTAATAGATCAGAAGGGGAATATCCCATGGTTAGTGAGCAGGCTAACAATGGGATATAACATCGAAAAAGAGTTACTTTTCAAGGAAGTTGGTAATGATACGAGTCACGGCTTCTGGTTTTTCAGCATGCAACCAATGACCTGTATTTGCCACCATATGCGCTTTGGCTTGAGGGAATTGACGCATTATTTCATCACGGTATTCAGGAACAATATAGTCAGACTCTTGGCCTTTGATGAATAACGTTTTCCCCATAAACGGCTCTGCTGCTGGTTGCCAGCTCATAATGGTACTGTAGTTTGCAATAATTCCATCAACGTTAAAACGCCATTGATAAGCGTCATCTTGTTTCGCTAAAGACTTGAGTAAGAACAGTCTAACGCCAGCATCTTCGACATACTGAGCAAGGTAATGTTCTGCTTCACTACGTATACTAATGATATGCTTATTCACTTCTTGTAAGCCATTAAACACATTTTGATGACGATGGGCTTGATAACTCACTGGTGCCATATCAAGTACAACCAAATGTTCCATGCGATTTGGTGCTATTGCAGCCAATGCCATGGCTACTTTTCCACCCATTGAGTGACCAATCACTGAAAATTGATCAATATCTAAATGGTTGATCACATCCAGGACATCCTGTGCCATTTCTTGATATGTGAAATGATCCGAGTGTGGCGATAAACCGTGATTACGTAAATCGACACTAATCACTTTATATTTATTTTTCAATGATCTGGCGAGTAAGCCTAGATTTGCAGCGCTGCCGAATAAGCCATGGATCAAAATGATCGTTTTTCCATCGCCTTCGACCTGATAATGAAGATTCACTGACTATTTTCTCTATTTAGTTGTGGTATTTACCGTAGAGTATAACCTCGGATCAAGCTATAATCGTACCCAGATTTTTAAACGGAACGATAATGAATAATACGATGAAGACTATTGAGGTAGACGAAGAGCTATATCGTTATATTGCTAGCCAGACTCAGCATATTGGTGAAAGCGCTTCTGATATTTTGCGTCGGTTGCTTATGGTGCCTGAAGAGCAATTGCAGCAACCTGCTGTAGTAATGCCTGTTCGTCCTAAGGGAATTGTTGTGAGCAAAGATGCTGGCAACGAGCCAACAATGGATCGCGTGAAAGAGATGCGAACCGTGTTGATCTCTGATGAATTTGCGGCACAAGAAAAAGCAATTGGTCGTTTTATGATGATCTTGTCTTCTCTATACCGCATTGATGCAGAAAGCTTCTCTGAAGCTGCTGCGATTAAAGGTCGTACTCGCGTTTATTTTGCTCATGATGAAGATACATTGTTAGCAAGCGGTAAAACGACTAAGCCAAAGTCGATCCCTTCGACACCATTTTGGGTTATCACAAATACGAATACCGAGCGTAAGCGTCAGATGATTGACCAGTTAATGACAAAAATGGGATTTGGTTCTGACATCATCGATAAGGTATGTGGCGAGATCTAACCGCGACATATTGACGTCAAAATAACAAGGATAAAACTATGGCTATCCATCCTCGTGCTGGGCAACGTGCTCAGCAAGAAGATATGCATAATATTCCAGCGCTTATCGCCAATTACTTTTTAATTGAGCCAAGTGCTCAAGACGCATCACAACGCGTTGAGTTTGGTACTTCGGGTCACCGTGGAACGGCAGATAAAGGCACATTTAACCAGCACCACATTTGGGCTATTGCACAAGCAGTGGCTGAAGTGCGTGCAGCTAATGGAGTGACAGGGCCTCTTTTCCTTGGTAAAGATACCCATGCATTATCAGAGCCTGCTTTTACTTCTACATTGGAAGTGCTTGTTGCAAACAATGTAAAAGTCGTTATTCAAGAAGGTAAGGGATATACCCCAACACCTGGCATTTCTCATTCGATCCTTTGTTATAACAAAGCACACGAAGATAAAGCTGATGGTATTGTGATCACACCATCACATAATCCACCTCAAGATGGCGGTATTAAATATAACCCGGTTCATGGTGGTCCTGCTGAAAGTGAGTTAACGACAGCGATTGAGCGTCGTGCTAATGAAATCATTGCTAATGGTTTAGTCGATGTTAAGCGTGTTGCTATCACTGAAGCATTTGCATCAGATCTTGTGGTTGAGCAAGATCTGGTTGCACCATACGTTGCTGATCTTGTTAATGTTATTGACATGGAAGCAATTCAAAAAGCTGAGCTGAAATTAGGTGTTGATCCACTAGGTGGTTCGGGCATTGAATACTGGCGCCAAATCGCTGCTTATTATGCGCTTGATTTAACGTTAGTCGATGAATCTATCGATCCATCATTCCGCTTTATGTCATTAGATAAAGATGGCGTAGTACGTATGGACTGTTCATCACCCTACGCGATGGCTGGCTTATTAGCTTATAAAGACAATTACGATCTTGCGTTCGGTAATGACCCAGATTACGACCGTCACGGTATCGTAACGCCAGCGGGTTTAATGAATCCTAACCATTACTTAGCAGTATGTATTGATTATCTGTTCCGTCATCGTAGCGGTTGGTCAGATCAAGTTGCTGTAGGTAAAACATTAGTATCAAGTGCATTGATTGACCGTGTAGTTGCGTCACTTGGTCGCGAACTGGTTGAAGTGCCTGTTGGCTTCAAATGGTTTGTCGATGGTTTATACAGTGGTAAGTTGGGCTTTGGTGGTGAAGAAAGTGCAGGCGCATCTTTCTTACGTAAAGACGGTACACCATGGTCAACAGATAAAGACGGTATTTTACTGTGTTTGTTAGCTGCTGAAATTACAGCGGTAACAGGCAAAACACCGCAACAATACTACGATGAGTTGGCAGATAAGTTTGGTCATTCAGAGTATTCTCGTCTACAAGCGGTAGCGAACAAAGAGCAGAAAGCAGTATTAAGTAAGCTTTCGCCTGAGATGGTTTCTGCTGAAACCTTAGCTGGTGAGCCAATTACTGCACGTTTGACTCATGCACCAGGTAACGGTGCTTCTATTGGCGGCTTGAAAGTGACAACAGAGAACGGTTGGTTCGCTGCTCGTCCATCCGGTACTGAAGACATCTATAAGATTTACTGTGAAAGCTTCAAAGGTAGGGAACACCTAGCACTTATCGAACAAGAAGCACAGGAAATTGTAAGTAAAGTCTTTGCTGACGCTGGCTTATAATCACTTATAGTAAGAAAAACGCCCTATGTGGGCGTTTTTTTATATCTGATATTTATGGTTACAATTCACTGTTATGCTTAGGCCAGTGATTCGGCACAACAAACCACACCTTATTTTTGCTATCAATAGCTTGCGTTGGCACAGTTATTTGGCTTGGGTCGAGATATTCTTCAAGTTCAATAAATGCTGGTGGTGCTATCCATTGTTTTTTCGTCAACGTTTTTAAGAGCATATCTTCAGCTTCAGACTGATAACACCATAATCCAGTGTGAGCACTTGGATTGATATGAATGGTTGAACCTTGTTGTGGCTTTGGACAAGCATGAAATAATCGTCCTTGCATGATCAGTCGACGTTTAGCAGGTATAAAATCAAAAGTCTGTGTAAAGGCGCCATGTTCACTAAGTGTGAGTTGATGCTCAATCATTCTTGCCGTTTTCTTATCTAAATTATCTTTAGCATTAGGCCCAGGCCAGCGATTATCAAAAGCTAGATAAAATTTTATAGCGACTTCCCAGTGTTCAATTTCATCAGTTAGTAAGTTTTTAACTAGAAAATCAATCGAGCCTACGGTTTGTTTATTCCAATGGAGTTGGACTTCTTCTTCGATAAGCTCGTAATCTGGATGATGAATGATTAATTGTTGCCATAGCCATTGGTAATAGAAACCTAAACGGTGATTGCCTAAATATTCTCGTGGTGTAGGTAACTGGGCTTTTTTTCTAAATGTCTCTAACCAAGCATCATCGCATACATAATCATATGACGAGATCAAACTTGGCATATTGAGTACAGCGAGATAGTCCTTCGTTAATTGTATATCCATTTCTTTTTGTAACATTTCTACATAACTCGCTTGTATCGGAGGGTTTTACCCAATTTTGACGGAATTTCACCCGAAAATCTGTAGTAATATTTCATAAACTCAATTAGAGTAATAACAGATTTGATCAGAAAGAGGTTCTGCTATGTACACTCAGTATTCAAAGTTTAATATTACTTTTCGTCGTATTTTTGTGGTACTAGCAGGACTATTGTCGTTGCCTGTTTTATTGCTACTACCTGTCAATAAACGTACACGCTTAGGCAGTTTTTTACATCGTTACTGGACGCAAACCAGTGCTCAGCCAGTATGGCTTAAAAAAATAGAGCAAGGTTTTAAATAACGTTTTCTAACATTAAAAGCTGCATTGGCAGCTTTTTTTATATCATTTGTTTGCTGTTAATGCAGAGAAAACTTTTAATATACCCAAGCGACTTCAAGATGCCTGATTCAGAGCGAAGTCACTGAGTTGAATTCAAGGAAGACAACGAAGCGGAATAGCGAGCTCTTTCCAAGTTGTCTGATGCAAGAAGTCGGCTCAGTGATACGCTCCCAAAGGGCGAGCGTCCTTAGCTCTCAGACTTTGTTAACAATTCTCAATGTAGAACCACTATATCTACGAATCGTTGCCGCGCCTGAGAATTAAGGTCGTCTCGCTGAACACTGCATCTTGAGGTTGCTTGGGTATATAATGATAGCCTTAGTACACTAATGCCATAATATTAAAAAGACGTAAGTTAGAAGATTAAGGACAACATCAATGAATAATTTTGCCTTAGAAGCGGTACTGAATGAGTTGCTCTCTCCTCACTTGATCAAAGATTATTGTCCTAATGGGTTACAAGTTGAAGGTAAAACAGAAGTCAAAAAAATTATTACCGGAGTAACGGCTTGTCAGGCTCTCATCGATCGTGCAATTGAAGAAAAGGCTGATGCGTTATTAGTGCATCACGGCTTTTTCTGGAAAGGCGAGCCAGCTGAAATTCGCGGCATGAAATATCGTCGTATTAAGGCCTTAATTGAAAATGGTATTAATCTATATGCTTACCATTTACCGTTAGATGTGCATACTCAAGTGGGTAATAACGTCCAGTTAGCACAACGTTTAGGGTTAGACATTACTGGCGGTTTAGAGCTAGGTAACCCACGTTCAGTTGCGATTTATGGTGAGTTAGAACAAGCTATTTCAGGTGAAGATTTTGCTGCAAGAATTGCGATGGCGCTTCAGCGTGAGCCTTTACATATTGCACCAAATAGCCCAGATCTGATCAAGAAAGTCGGCTGGTGTACCGGTGGCGGTCAAGATTATATTGAGTTAGCGGCACAGCAAGGGTGTGACGCGTTTATTTCAGGTGAAGTTTCTGAAAGAACAACACATACCGCACGTGAATTAGGTATCCATTATTTTGCTGCAGGGCATCATGCAACAGAGCGTTATGGTGTTAAAGCATTAGGTGAGTGGTTAGCACAAGAACATGGATTTGATATCAACTTTATTGATATTGATAACCCAGTTTAATTTTTGATTATTAAACAAATGAAAAAGGTTGAGCGAAAGCTCAACCTTTTTGTTTATGAGTTTGTTCTAGCGATTATTCACGTTCGTGAAGAGGTTTAAATTCACGTTGTGATTCACCAGTGTATAGCTGGCGAGGACGACCAATACGGTTTGTTGGATCACTGTGCATCTCATTCCAGTGCGCAATCCAGCCGATAGTACGTGACATCGCAAAGATCACTGTAAACATAGATACAGGAATACCAATCGCTTTTAAGATGATACCGGAATAGAAGTCTACGTTCGGGTAAAGCTTCTTGCTAATAAAGTATTCATCAGAAAGTGCAATACGCTCAAGTTCCATTGCTACATCAAGTAGTGGATCTTTAATTTGTAGCTCTTCTAATACTTCATGGCACGCTTCACGCATAACGGTCGCACGAGGGTCATAGTTTTTGTAAACACGGTGACCAAAGCCCATTAAGCGGAATGGATCGTCTTTATCTTTTGCACGCTCAACGAATTCAGGAATGTTTTCAACACTACCGATTTCTTCAAGCATTTTCAGACAAGCTTCGTTTGCACCACCATGCGCAGGACCCCATAGCGAAGCAATACCTGCTGCAATACATGCAAATGGGTTAGCACCAGAAGAACCTGCAAGACGTACTGTTGACGTTGATGCATTTTGTTCATGATCAGCGTGCAGCGTGAAAATCTTATCCATTGCGCGAGCCACAACTGGGCTTACTTCATACTCTTCACAAGGTGTTGCGAACATCATATGAAGGAAGTTTTCAGCGTAATCAAGGTCGTTACGTGGATAGATAAACGGTTGACCAATGTTGTATTTATGGCACATCGCCGCAAGCGTTGGCATTTTAGACAAAAGTCTAAATGCTGCAATCTCACGGTGAGTATCATTGTTGATATCCAGAGAATCGTGATAGAACGCAGATAAAGCACCAACAACACCACACATTACAGCCATCGGGTGAGCATCTCGACGGAAACCGTGGAAGAAGCTTGCAATTTGCTCATGTACCATCGTATGACGTGTAACAGTTGTTCTAAACTGCTCATATTCAGCTCGGGTAGGGACCTCACCGTATAACAATACATAACAAACTTCTAAGTAGTCTGCGTGATTGGCTAATTGATCAATTGGGAAACCGCGATGAAGCAGAATTCCTTTCTCGCCATCAATGTATGTAATTTGAGATTCACACGAGGCTGTTGCGAGAAAACCTGGGTCAAATGTAAAAAAACCGTTTGCGCCAAGTTTACGCACATCAATTACATCTTGGCCTTCAGAGCCCCCGATAATCGGCAGTTCGATAGGTGCTTTCCCTTCAATATGAAGAGTAGCTTTCTTATCTGCCATAACAATCTCCTTTGCTATTTTTATAATCCTAATCCGATGCGGATGTGCATTTGTTGTACCGCTAGGCGCATCCTTTGTCAATTCTTGTGCTTCTTTGTGTGCGCTTGTTAATAAGTTTTATCGAAAAAGTGTTATTTTGTAAGAATCGTGTTTGACATCATGTTACTGGGTTTGTTTTTGAATGTTACGGGGCGTATAGTGATGCTAGGTCTCTGGTTATAGTACCGCCAGGATTTTTTAAGCAAGATGTCAGTCATTTATGAGAGTTAGGTAACGACGTGTACAAACGTTAGCTCAACATAATAATAACCTAATATTGAATTTTTGTTGCACTTGTTTACTGGCTTGTACGTATACCTCAGAGAATTTAATAAAAATAAATTGCTTCAATGGAGCTGAGTGGGCAAACCGTGAAAGTAAATAAGCCAAGACCTGTCAATCTCGATCTGCAAACGATACGCTTTCCGCTAACAGCGATAGCGTCAATCCTACACCGCGTTTCAGGCGTGATTACATTCGTATCCCTTGCCATCTTGCTATGGCTGCTAAACCTATCTTTATCTTCTCCTGACGGATTCGCAGCTGCTGCCAGTATTACTGATAGCTTTTTTGTGAAATTTGTTCTGTGGGGGGTGCTGACAGCATTGTTTTACCACATTGTATTAGGCGTCCGCCACTTGCTGATGGATTTAGGATATTTCGAAGAAATGGACACCAGCATTGCAAGTACCAAAGTGAGCTTTGCAATTGTCGCTGTACTAGCAGTATTTGCAGGAGGCTTAGTATGGTAACTAACGTATCTTCCGTCGGCCGTAATGGTATTCACGATTTTATACTGATCCGTGCAACAGCGATCATTCTTACCCTTTACACTGTATATATGGTCGGTTTCATTGCGTTTGGGCCTGAGTTAACGTTTGAAACCTGGAGTGCATTCTTTAGCCAAATCAGTACTAAAGTTTTTACCATGTTAGCGTTGGTTTCAATCCTCGTTCATGCATGGATTGGTTTATGGCAAGTGCTAACAGACTACATTAAACCTGCCGTTTTAAGAGTGGGATTGCAGTTTGTTGTTGTAGCCGTTCTTTTTGTCTACCTGTTTGCAGGTTTCTTTATTGTGTGGGGTGCGTAAGTGAGCATTGCAGTTCGTGAATTTGATGCCGTGGTTATCGGTGCTGGTGGTGCGGGTATGCGTGCCGCATTACAAATATCTGAGCAAGGTCTAAAGTGTGCTTTGTTATCAAAAGTCTTCCCTACGCGCTCACATACTGTATCTGCTCAAGGCGGTATTACTGTTGCACTAGGTAACTCTCATCCCGATAACTGGCAGTGGCATATGTACGATACAGTCAAAGGCTCTGATTACATTGGTGATCAGAATGCCATTGAATACATGTGTCAGAATGGCCCTAAGTCAGTTATTGAATTAGAAAAAATGGGCCTGCCGTTTTCGCGCTTTGACAACGGTACTATTTATCAACGCCCATTTGGTGGTCAGTCTAAAGAATTTGGTGGAGAGCAGGCTGCACGTACAGCGGCTGCTGCTGACCGAACTGGTCATGCCTTACTTCATACGCTTTACCAGCAAAATATTAAGCACCAAACAACGATTTTCTCAGAATGGTATGCGCTAGATTTAGTGAAAAACCAAGATGGTGCAATTTTAGGGTGTACTGCTCTGTGTATGGAAACAGGCGAGATTTGTTACTTCAAATCTAAAGCAACGATTCTTGCCACTGGTGGTGCAGGTCGTATTTACGCATCAACAACGAATGCACACATCAATACAGGTGATGGCGTTGGTATGGCACTTCGTGCTGGTGTACCAATGCAAGATATGGAAATGTGGCAGTTCCATCCAACAGGTATTGCTGGTGCAGGTGTACTGGTGACAGAAGGTTGTCGTGGTGAAGGTGGTTATCTTCTTAACAAAGATGGTGAACGCTTTATGGAGCGTTACGCGCCAAATGCTAAAGACTTAGCGGGTCGTGACGTTGTTGCACGTTCAATGATGGTTGAGATCCGCGAAGGACGTGGTTGTGATGGTCCATGGGGCCCACATATTAAGCTTAAACTTGATCACCTAGGTAAAGATGTTCTGGAATCACGTCTACCGGGTATTTGTGAGCTCTCTCGTACCTTTGCCCATATTGATCCAGTAAAAGAGCCAATCCCAGTTATTCCTACTTGTCACTACATGATGGGTGGTGTACCAACGCAGGTTTCAGGTCAAGCACTTAAACAAAATGCGTCTGGCGCTGATGAAGAAGTTCAAGGTCTATTTGCCTGTGGTGAGATTGCTTCTGTATCGGTGCATGGTGCAAACCGCTTAGGAGGTAACTCACTGCTTGATTTAGTGGTATTTGGTCGTGCTACGGGCTTACATCTAGGTGAAACTTTAGCGGCACAAGCTGAAGCACGTCCTGCAACGGACTCTGATATTGAAGCATCGCTTGCACGAGTAAACCGTTGGAATAGCACTCAGAAGGGTGAAGACCCAGTTCAAATTCGTAAAGATCTACAAACATGTATGCAAAACAACTTCTCGGTATTCCGTGAAGGTGATGCAATGGCTACAGGTTTGACAGAGCTGAAAGAAATTCGTGAGCGTTTGAAAACAGCACGTTTAGATGACACCTCTTCAGAATTTAATACCCAACGTATTGAATGTTTGGAGCTTGAAAACTTAATGGAAACAGCAATGGCAACGGCAGTCGCGGCAAATTACCGTACAGAAAGTCGTGGTGCTCATGCGCGTTTCGACTTCCCTGAGCGTGACGATGAAAATTGGCTATGTCACTCCATTTACAACCCTGAGACAGAAGCAATGTCAAAGCGTGATGTAAATATGACACCTGTTTATCGTGAAGCTTTCCCACCGAAAGCGCGTACATACTAAGGGGAGGTTATTAAGATGAAACTCAATTTCTCTATTTATCGCTATAACCCGGATGTGGACAATGCACCACATATGAAAGGTTATACGCTTGAAGTGCCAGAAGGCTCTGACATGATGGTGCTTGATGCTCTTATCTTGTTAAAAGAGCAAGATCCAACATTAGCTTTCCGTCGCTCATGCCGTGAAGGCGTATGTGGCTCTGATGGTATCAACATGAATGGTAAAAACGGCCTCGCTTGTATTACGCCATTATCAGCTTTAACGGGTAGCAGCACGATTGTTATTCGCCCACTACCGGGCTTGCCTGTGATCCGTGATTTGATCATCGATATGGAGCAGTTCTACAGCAATTACGCCAAAGTGAAACCTTTCTTAATCGATGATGGTGCAGTTCCGCCTGCGCGTGAAAACCTTCAGGCACCTGAAGATCGTGCACATTTAGACGGTTTATACGAATGTATTATGTGTGCATGTTGTTCAACGTCTTGTCCGTCATTCTGGTGGAATCCTGATAAATTTATTGGCCCTGCGGGTTTATTGGCAGCCTATCGTTGGTTAGTTGATAGTCGTGATACAGCAACAGATGAACGATTATCAAATCTTGATGATGCATTTAGTGTTTTTCGTTGCCATGGCATAATGAACTGTGTAAATGTTTGTCCTAAAGGACTAAATCCAACGAAAGCGATTGGTCACATTAAATCTATGCTGCTTAAACGCGCAGTCTAAAAATATAATATCGATATGCAGGTGATACTAACTCAATGATTGAGTATGGTCAGTCGGCCTTAATGCCCGAATGATACAATCGGTGCAAACGACGATAACTAGTGGTTAAGGGAAAATAATGCAGAACGGCGTTATGAAGGCATGGCTTGAGTCTTCACATTTAGCTGGCGCCAATGCGACTTACGTAGAAGATCTCTACGAGTTGTATCTTAGCGACCCAGAATTAGTTGACGAGCAATGGCGTGATATTTTCGTTGAGTTACCCGTAGTCAATGAGACTGCTGTAGAACAACCGCATTCACGTGTTCGTGATTATTTCCGACGTTTAGCGAAAGAAACCAACTTTTTAAGTGCTACCGTCAGTGATCCAGATGTAGATGCAAAACAAGTAAAGGTATTGCAGCTTATTAATGCATACCGTTTCCGTGGACATCAAAATGCAAGACTTGATCCGTTAGGGTTATGGCAGCGTGATTTAGTGCCGGATCTTGATCCTGCATTTCATAGTCTGACTGAAGAAGATTTTGATGAAACATTCAATGTAGGTTCATTCGCTGTTGGTCAAGAGACCATGAAGCTATCTGAAATCTACGCTGCACTGAAACGAACATATTGTGGTTCGATTGGTGCAGAATACATGCATATTACTGATACAGAAGAAAAGCGTTGGATTCAGCAACGCCTTGAATCAGTCATGGGGCATGGGTCTTTCTCTCAAGATGAACAACTGGCTTTTCTTGATGAATTAACGGCCGCAGAAGGTCTTGAGCGTTACTTAGGCGCTAAGTTCCCAGGTGCGAAGCGTTTCTCATTAGAAGGTGGTGATGCACTGATCCCGATGATGAAAGAGCTTATTCGTCATGCGGGTTCACAAGGTGTACGTGAAGTTGTTATCGGTATGGCTCACCGTGGTCGTCTTAACATGTTGGTTAACGTGTTAGGTAAAAAGCCACAAGATCTTTTTGATGAGTTTGCAGGTAAGCATGGCGAAAGCTGGGGTACGGGGGATGTTAAATATCACCAAGGTTTCTCTGCCGATTTTGCAACACCTGGCGGTGATGTTCACCTTGCTCTTGCCTTTAACCCATCTCACCTTGAAATTGTTAACCCAGTAGTCGTGGGTTCAGTTCGTGCTCGACAAGATCGCTTAGGTGATGAATCTGGTTCAAAAGTATTACCAATTACTATCCATGGTGACTCAGCGGTTGCAGGGCAAGGTGTTGTTGCTGAAACCTTTAACATGTCGCAAGCACGTGGTTACCGAGTTGGTGGTACGGTTCGTATCGTAGTGAATAACCAAGTTGGTTTTACCACATCGAATCCAAGTGATACTCGCTCTACAGAATACTGTACAGATATCGCTAAGATGGTGCAGGCTCCAATCTTCCACGTGAATGCTGATGATCCTGAAGCTGTGGCTTTTGTTACACGTCTTGCGTTTGACTTCCGTAATGAGTTCAAGCGCGATGTTGTCATTGACTTGGTTTGTTACCGTCGTCATGGTCACAACGAAGCTGATGAGCCAAATGCGACTCAGCCTTTGATGTATCAGAAAATCAAAAAGCATCCAACACCACGTAAGATCTATGCAGATTTCCTAACTGATGCTGGTGTGTTTGGTTTAGATACTGCTACTAGCCTTGTGAATGAATATCGCGATGCGCTTGATCGCGGCGAGTGTGTGGTAAAAGAATGGCGTCCAATGAATCTGCATACAGTCGACTGGACTCCATACTTAGGTCACGACTGGACAGTTGAATGGGATAGCAAATTTTCAGAAGAACGCCTTAAAGAGCTAGGATCTCGTCTTTGCCAATATCCTGAAAGCCATAAATTACAAAGCCGTGTACAAAAGCTGTATAACGATCGCTTAGCCATGATTGCAGGTGAAAAACTGTTTGATTGGGGCATGGCGGAAACGCTAGCTTACGCAACACTGGTTGATGAAGGCAGTCGTATTCGTATTACTGGTCAGGATTCTGGTCGTGGTACTTTCTTCCACCGTCACTCTGTACTTCATAATCAAGATGATGCGAGTACTTATGTACCTCTTGCTCATATTCATAATGGTCAAGGTCCATTCCAAGTCTTCGATTCCGTACTTTCGGAAGAAGCGGTATTGGCATTTGAATATGGTTATGCAACGGCAGAGCCAGGTGGTTTAACGATTTGGGAAGCGCAATTTGGTGATTTTGCCAACGGTGCTCAAGTTGTGATTGATCAGTTCATCAGTTCTGGTGAGCAAAAGTGGGGCCGTATGTGTGGTTTAACCATGCTGTTACCTCATGGTTATGAAGGTCAAGGCCCTGAGCACTCATCGGCACGTTTAGAACGTTACCTACAATTGTGTGCTGAGCAAAATATGCAAGTGGTTGTGCCATCAACACCTGCTCAGGTTTATCACATGATTCGCCGCCAGGTGGTTCGCCCAATGCGTCGTCCATTGATCGTAATGTCACCGAAATCGCTGCTTCGTCATCCTTTATGTACATCGACATTGGATGAATTAGCCAACGGTACTTTCTTACCAGCGATTGGTGAAGTTGATGATTTAGACCCTAGCAAAGTAAAACGTGTTGTGTTCTGTTCTGGTAAAGTTTACTACGACTTACTTGAGCAACGTCGTAAAGATGAACAAGATGATGTTGCCATTGTTCGTATTGAACAGCTGTACCCATTCCCTAAAGAGGATGTTGAAGCTGCAATTGCGCAATATCAACACGTTACTGATTTTGTATGGTGTCAAGAAGAGCCTCAAAACCAAGGTGCATGGTACTCAAGCCAACATAATTTCTATTCAGCATTGCCAGCAGGCGCGCGTTTAAGTTATGCCAGCCGCCCAGCATCAGCCTCACCTGCGGTGGGTTACATGTCGGTGCACTTGAAACAACAAAAAGCACTTGTAGAAGATGCTTTAACAATTGCTCCGAAAGAGCAAAATAATAATTAGAACTGGAACAAAAAGGACAAAACCGATATGACAATCGAAATTCTGGTTCCCGACCTCCCGGAATCTGTTGCTGACGCAACCGTTGCCACTTGGCACAAACAACCTGGCGATGCCGTATCTCGTGATGAGGTACTGGTTGATATCGAAACGGACAAAGTAGTATTAGAAGTTCCAGCTCCTGAAGATGGTATTTTAGAAGCTATCTTTGAAGATGAAGGTACAACTGTTCTTACTAAGCAGTTGATTGGTAAGATTAAAGCGGGTGCTGTGGCTGGTGAGCCTACGCAAGATGTACCAACTGAAGCAGAAGCGTCACCAAACAAACGAAATACAGCATCTCTAACTGAAGAAACTAGTGAGGCACTAAGCCCTGCTGTTCGTCGCCTTTTAAGTGAGCATGGCATTGAAGCAAGTGCAGTGAAAGGTTCAGGCGTTGGCGGCCGTATTACACGTGAAGATGTTGAAGCGTATTTGAAATCGCAATCAGCACCTGAATCTGTAAAAGCGCCAGTAGTAGAAGCACCATTAGCTCACCGCAGCGAAAAACGTGTGCCTATGACACGTCTACGTAAGCGTGTCGCTGAGCGTCTACTTGAAGCGAAAAACAGTACTACGATGCTAACTACGTTTAACGAAGTAAACATGAAGCCAATCATGGATCTGCGTAAGCAATACAAAGATATCTTCGAAGAGCGTCATGGTATTCGTCTTGGCTTTATGTCTTTCTACGTGAAAGCTGTGGTTGAAGCGCTGAAACGTTACCCTGAAGTGAATGCATCTATTGATGGTGACGACATTGTTTACCACAACTTCTTCGACGTCAGCATTGCTGTCTCAACGCCACGTGGTCTGGTAACACCTGTGCTACGTGATTGTGATAAGTTGAGCTTAGCTGAAATTGAGAAGGGTATTCGAGATCTCGCCATTAAAGGCCGTGATGGTAAGTTAACAGTTGATGATTTAACTGGTGGTAACTTTACGATCACTAATGGCGGTGTCTTTGGCTCACTGATGTCGACGCCAATTATCAACCCACCACAATCAGCAATTCTAGGTATGCACAAGATCCAAGACCGTCCAATGGCGGTAAATGGTCAAGTTGAAATTCTACCTATGATGTACCTTGCGTTGTCTTATGATCACCGTTTAGTCGATGGTCGTGAATCAGTGGGTTACTTGGTAACGATTAAAGAGTTGCTTGAAGATCCAACACGTCTACTTCTAGACGTATAATTTGGCATATAGAGGCTGAATAAATGCTCATTATTCAGCCTATTACTGACTTTTAGTCTAAAATTGCCAAGCATAATGACGAAGAGGTTCCCAAGAGTACCTCGTATGGATATAACAAGTCCCAAAGGGATAATAAAACGGATAGAACATCATGAATTTGCACGAATATCAGGCAAAACAGCTATTCGCTGAATATGGTTTACTGGTACCGGAAGGTTATGCATGTGATACGCCTCAGCAAGCAGCTGAAGCAGCAGGTAAAATTGGCGGTACTAAGTGGGTGGTGAAATGTCAGGTTCACGCTGGTGGTCGCGGTAAAGCGGGCGGTGTGGAATTACATGAGACCAAAGACGGCATTAAGCAATTTGCACAAAACTGGTTAGGTAAGAACCTTGTAACTTACCAAACAGATGCAAATGGTCAACCAGTCACTAAAATCCTTGTTGAAGAAGCATCAAATATTGCTAATGAACTGTACTTAGGTGCGGTTGTTGATCGCGGCTCTCGACGCATTGTTTTCATGGCATCAACTGAAGGTGGTATGGAAATTGAGAAGGTTGCAGAAGAAACGCCTGAATTAATTCATAAAGCAGCAATCGATCCACTAGTAGGTCCTCAGGCATATCAAGGTCGTGAGCTTGCATTCAAACTTGGTCTTAAAGGCGACCAAATCAAGCAATTTACTAAGATCTTTATGGGCTTAGGTAAAATGTTTGCTGATTACGATTTAGCACTGCTTGAAATCAACCCACTAGTTATCACGGGCGATAACAACCTTCTGTGTTTAGACGGTAAAATTAACATCGATTCAAATGCAATGTACCGTCAGCCAAAACTGCGTGAAATGCACGATCCATCACAAGAAGATGATCGTGAAGCGCATGCCGCACAGTGGGAGCTTAACTATGTTGCACTAGACGGAAACATTGGCTGTATGGTTAATGGTGCTGGTCTTGCAATGGGTACGATGGATATTGTTAACCTACACGGTGGTAAGCCAGCAAACTTCCTTGATGTAGGTGGCGGTGCAACCAAAGAGCGTGTAACTGAAGCGTTCAAAATTATCCTTTCTGATAGCAACGTGAAAGCCGTTCTAGTAAATATCTTCGGTGGTATCGTACGTTGTGATCTTATTGCAGATGGCATTATCGGTGCGATTGCAGAAGTTGGCGTTAAAGTACCTGTTGTTGTTCGTCTTGAAGGTAACAATGCAGAAGTAGGTGCGGCTAAGCTTGCAGATAGTGGTCTTAATATTATTGCTGCGACTTCGCTAACAGAAGCGGCGGAAAAAGTAGTTGCTGCAGCGGAGGGTAAATAATGTCAGTTTTAATTAATAAAGATACCAAAGTGATTTGTCAGGGTTTCACTGGCGGTCAAGGTACATTCCACTCTGAGCAGGCGATTGCTTACGGTACTCAAATGGTAGGCGGTGTATCTCCGGGTAAAGGTGGTACAACACACCTAGGTCTTCCTGTATTTAACACGGTACGTGAAGCGGTTGAAGTAACAGGTGCTACAGCGACAGTTATTTATGTACCTGCGCCATTCTGTAAAGATGCAATCTTAGAAGCGATTGATGCTGGTATTGAGCTTATCGTAACTATTACAGAAGGCATTCCAACGCTGGATATGTTGGATGTGAAAGTACGTCTTGATGAAGCTGGCGTTCGTATGATCGGCCCTAACTGTCCGGGTGTTATCACACCTGATGAGTGTAAGATCGGTATCATGCCTGGTCATATTCACAAAGCGGGTAAAGTAGGCATTGTATCACGCTCAGGTACATTGACTTACGAAGCGGTTAAGCAAACCACTGACGAAGGCTTTGGTCAGTCAACGTGTGTCGGTATCGGTGGTGATCCAATTCCAGGTTCTAACTTCATCGATATTCTTGAGATGTTTGAAAAAGATCCAGCGACAGAAGCAATCGTAATGATTGGTGAAATCGGTGGTACTGCTGAAGAAGAAGCGGCAGCTTACATCAAAGAGAACGTGACGAAACCTGTTGTTTCTTACATTGCAGGTGTTACGGCGCCTCCTGGTAAGCGTATGGGTCACGCTGGTGCGATTATTTCTGGCGGTAAAGGTACGGCTGAAGATAAATTTGCAGCACTTGAAGAAGCGGGCGTTAAAACAGTGAAAAGCTTAGCCGATATAGGTAAAGCGTTACGTGAAGTAACAAACTGGTAATTATTACTTATCGATGATAAATGAAAGCCCTGCTATTTTAGCAGGGCTTTTTTGTTATAGCTTAATATTGAAAATCAAACACCAATTTCACCGCCATCTTCACGGCGAATTACAACAGTTGATGAACGTGGACGTACTTCTGTACCGTTAGGCGCAGCTTCAGCAGCATTATCACTATACGGCCAATTGCTAGGGTGTTGGATATTTACAAATAATGATGTGTAGTCCGGGCTAATAGTAAAACCTGTCACTTCACAGCCATTTGGACCAACAAAGAAACGCTTTAGGTCTGCTTGATTCGCACTAGAAACGACAGTTTGGTTATCATCGCTATCTAGTAGTTGAGATGGAACAACCGCAAGCATCTGATCATTGGTGTACTCTTCAACTTCATCAGCGCCATTATCGGTTTGAATCCACATAATACCTCGTTGATCAAACGCTAAACCATCAGGGCTAGCAAACTGATTTAAGTCAGTTAAACCTGAGCGGTTTGTCTTTTCATCACTATTACTTGGTGAGCCGAAAACGAAAATATCCCAGTCAAACTCTGTTGGCTTTTCACCTTCATCCCAGCGAATGATATGGTCAAATTTATTGTTTAGGCGAGGGTTGGCAGGGTTAGTACTGTCTTTACGTTTCGTGTTATTGGTGAGAGTGAGGTAAACAGAACCCGTGTATGGATCTACTGCAGCCCATTCAGGACGATCCATCGGTGTTGCTCCAACTAAATCTGCTGCACCTGCAGTATTAACAATAATTTCTGCCAAAGAGTTAAAGTGTGAAGCCAGTGTATCACCAGATCTTGTAATACTATCAAGTGTTAATGGCAGCCAGGTTCCGGTGCTGTCTTCATTGAATCGAGCCACATACAGAGTACCTTCATCCATATACTTATCACAGGTTAATAAGCGGTTTGAAGGTGATGCATCAGCTGGATCCCATAGTGCTTTTGACTCAAATTTGTACAGATACTCAAAGCGTGAGTCATGGCCTGAATAAAACACGACAGGCTTGCCTTCTTCTAACTTGCCAAAGGTACAGCCTTCGTGACGGAAGCGTCCTAATGCCGTACGTTTTTTAGCGCGGGAGTTTTTGGTATATGGGTCAATTTCAACAATGTAGCCATGACCATTGGCTTCATTTCGATAATCATCAAGTGATGAACTGCCAGTTGGTGCCAAATTAAAGCGCGCAAACTCATCAAGACGCTCTTCATCATGGCCTGCTAACGTTTCCCACTTGTAGCGCCCTTGTAGATATTTACCTGCACCCGAAATACCAATACGATCTTGCTCTTCGGTACGTGTACCTGTGTTTGTAAAGTAGCCCGGCCAGTTTTCTTCACAAGTTAGGTAAGTACCCCAAGGCGTATAACCGTTACCACAGTTGTTAAGTGTTCCGCGAGCTTGGCTACCGTCTGGTGAGAAGCGTGTTACTGTTAATTCTGAGTGTGCGATAGGACCAGATAAATCCATTACAGTCGCTCCGGTGTAGCGACGGTTAAGTGGGTCGTTGTCGATTAACTTCCATTGATTATTTTCAAGTTGGATACGAACAACAGAAATACCATGAGCGTTTATCTCTTTGCGGATTTCATCAATATCAGTACGTACTTCTTTGGCTCTTTCAGTGTCTTTGTCCCAGTTAGGGTGTAGGGCTTGCTGATCGATGTATTCGTGGTTGATACACAGTAAGCCATCGGTAGAAGCTTCATTTAACGGGAAGAAGTGCATGCCATCATGATGCATACCTAATGCGTTTAATTGATCAGTGCTGTCGTTAGTACCGTCATTTTTCCACACATTACCGTTGGCGTTTAGCGGTGTACCCCAAGGAACTAACACTTGTGCAGTGTAGCCTGAAGGAATTGATACGGCATCAGTTAATGAGCCGGGAATAGAATCGAAATTTAAAACAGCTTGAGAACGATCTGCGACCTTTGCCGTAGTTCCTTCAGTAGAACTGGAAGAGTTACACCCCGCAAGACCAAAAGCGCCGAGTGCTGTCATGGCACTTACACCTAAACCACCTTTCAGAATGCTTCGGCGTTGTAAGTTTGCTTGAAGAACATCTTCAAATGTTTTGTTATTACTGGTGTTATAGCGGGTAGGGTCGAACGTTTCCTTACTCATAACTTTGCTTTCCTGTGTCTTATTAACTATTGGTTTAATAATTTGAGCAGGAGAGAGAGTAAGAATGGGTAGTGACAGTATTTGTCTTTTATTATTAAACTTATGTTTAAATAATATTGTCAGCTACCCATAAGCTGATGGGATTAACGCTCAGTGCGTTTTAATTGGCTTAGCATGAACATTGCAGCTGCGGAGACAACCACAGAAGGGCCTGCTGGTGTATCGTAATGCCATGACATCGCAAGGCCTAAGCATACTGCAATAGCGCCGAGTATAGAGGCAAGTACTGCCATTGACTCAGGACTACGTGCAAAACGACGCGCAGTCGCTGCTGGGATGATCAGTAATGACGTGATGATCAAGGCGCCAACAAATTTCATCGCAACAGCGATAACCATACCCACCATTAGCATCAGTATTAAACGCATTAAATCAACGTTAACGCCTTCAACTTGTGCCATTTCTTCACTGATAGTCATCGATAGTAATGGACGCCATAGGAAGATAAGTAATCCTAGAACAACGGCACCACCGCAATAAATCCAAAGAATATCTGTGGTTGTTACAGCGAGTAAGTCGCCAAATAAGTACGCCATTAAATCAATGCGTACATTATCTAAAAAGCTAACAGCCACTAAGCCGAGTGAAAGGGCACTATGGGCTAAAATACCTAATAAAGTATCCGTGGCGACATAACGCTGTTTTTGCAGTGTTACTAAGATCACAGCAAGTACTAAACAGCAGATCACTAGAGCTAGGTTCAAGTTGATATTAAATAGGAAACCTAGTGCGATACCTAATAATGAAGCATGCGACAGGGTATCACCAAAATAGGCCATTTTTCGCCATACAACGAATGAGCCCAATGGACCTGCTAAAATAGCAATACCAATTCCAGCAATAAGGGCAGGCAGAAGAAACTCAATCATGCTTTTGTATCCTGATGGTTGTTACAGCAGCCTTGAGGTTTGCCTGAGGCATCGTGCTGGTGGTTATGTTGGTGTTCATAGAGAGCCAATTGTTCAGTCGAGGTATGACCGAATAACGCAATATATTTTGGATGGTTTGTTACGCTTAATGGGCTACCTGAACAACAGATGTGATGCTGCAGACAAATCACTTTATCTGTTTTTGCCATCACAAGGTGCAGATCGTGAGAAACCATTAAAATCGCACAGTTAAGCATATCACGTAATTGTTGAATTAAACGGTAAAGCTCAAGTTGGCCTGTCACATCAACACCTTGAACAGGTTCATCAAGTACTAATAAATCAGGTTTTTGTAGTAGTGCACGTGCAAGTAGGACACGTTGCATTTCACCACCAGATAAACCGTGCATATCGCTATTTAGCAAGCGACTACCGTTTACCATTTCAAGGGCTTCAATACGCTGTTCTTTACTATAACGCCCAGCTAAGCGCATGAAACGATCAACAGACAATGGCAGTGTATCATTTAAACGTAGCTTTTGAGGTACGTAGCCAATACGGATCCCTTTTTTACGAACCACTTTTCCTTTTGTTGGTTTGCTAAGTCCCGTAATAACTTTTACAAGGGTGGATTTACCTGCGCCATTTGGGCCAATTAAGGTAGTAATTTCACCACGTTCCAATTTAAGCGAAATGTTATCTAAAACATCACGTTCACCAAATGAAACAGTGACTGATTGTAGTTCGACTAGGGTTGTCATAAAGGGAGTTGTCTTAAATAGGCTTTGCAAAAGATGTAATGTTATAATATAACATTGTTTGATTTGTTATATTGTAACATTATCCAACTTGTTAGGGAATATACCGTTAAGGCGTAAAAGTGCATTGACGGTATCATAGTGCAATTAAAATAATTAGGACAAAACATGCAGCGTATTACATCATTAGCTTGTGCAGCAGCATTAATGCTATCAAGTTCAGCTATGGCAAAAGAATTCAATGTAGTCACCACTATAAAGCCACTTAATTTGATTGTAAGTGAGTTAGTTCAAGGTGCTGCAACCAGTGAGGCGATTTTGCCGCCTGGTGTTTCTCCGCATGATTATGCGTTGCGTCCGTCTGATGTGAAAAAATTGAATAATGCAGATCTTGTGATTTGGGTAGGGCCACAGTTAGAAACCTTCTTAACCAAACTTATGGCGGATAACCCAAATAGTTTTGCATTAACTCAGCAAGCAGGCATTCATTTCTTAAATTATGCTAGTGAAGAGAAAGATGAAGCTCATCATGATGACCATGACCATGACCATGACCATGACCATGACCATGACCATGAGGGACATGAGGGACATGAGGGACATGATGAACATGCAGGACATCATCATAACCATTCAGGTCTAAATCCACACTTCTGGATGGGGCCAAAACAGACAATTGAAGCTGCAAATGTGATCACAGAGGCACTGATTAAACATGATCCATTGCATAAAAACGTATATCTCGCTAACCTTTCAACGTTTACCTCAGAAGTTAACCAGGCCGTAAATGAGCTGAATACGGAATTAAAACCACTTTCAGGTAAAGGTTACTATGTTTTTCATGATGGTTATGGTTATTTTGAACACCAATTTGGTTTGAATAACCTTGGACATTTCACGGTTGAACCTGACCGTCGACCTGGCGCAAAAACCTTAATTACAATCCGTAAATCGTTACAGGATAAGCAAGCCTACTGTGTGTTTAGTGAGCCACAATTCTCACCAGCAGTGGTTGATAGCGTAACAGAAGGGACTGGGGTAAACATAGGGACTCTTGACCCGATGGCTACCAACGTCAAAGAGGGCAAGGGAGGATACGTCCGATTTATTAAGGAACTCGGACAAAGTTTTGCCAAGTGTTTAAAGTAAATAATGAAATTATATAAAGCGGTAGCGACTTCTATTAGAGGGTTACCGCGTCAGCACAAAATTGCGTTAGTTTCCACTTCTGTGCTTATGATGGCTGCCATAATGTGGCAGCCATCTAAGCAATCAGTTACTTTTTCAACATCAACACCTAAGCGTGTTGATGTTGAATTACCTGCTAAATTGGATTTGCTATCTGAACAAGATAGCGAACCATTAGGCGTTTCTCTCGATCAGAACGATCCTGAATTCCAAGCTCCTAAAGATGAAATTGAACAACAGCTTGTAGAAGCAAAAGCGGAGGTTGAGCATAAACACCGTGTTGCTTCTGGTGAAACGCTAGGGATCATTTTCTCTCAATATGGTTTACCTATTTCTGATATGTACCGCCTAATTGATGCGAATAAATCTGTTCAGCATCTACGTGTTGGGCAAACATTGGAATGGGAAGTCGATGATGACGGTAAGTTAACCGAACTAAAAATTATTCGAAGTAAGAAAGAAACCGATACTTTCACTTTGTCGAAGAAAGGCTACGTGTATAAAGAAATCATCCTAAAGGGTGATATTAAGCCTGTCATGTTAACAGGTCGTGTTGATGGTAGCTTTTATAATTCAGCTCGTGCCGCTGGATTGACGCCGACTCAAATTCAAACCTTGGTTAAGGCACTGCAATGGAAATTTAACCTTGGCCGAGAAGCCCATAAAGGCGATCGCTTTGCTGTTGGACTTGATCGTGAGTTCATTGATGGTAAAGCTGTGAGCAAAGGGGAAGTCAATGCGTTTTATTACAAGTCAGGCAATGGCAAAAATAACTTCTTTATCGTTCGTGGCGATGACGATCAATTCTATGATGATGATGCGCACAGTTTAAACCGTTCATTCCGTCGTATTCCAACGGCGAAGCGCTACCGTATTAGTTCACCTTTTAATCCTAACCGTTTGCATCCAGTTACAGGACGTCGTTCACCACATAATGGTACCGATTTTGCGGTTCCGATTGGCACATCTGTTTTGGCTGCAGGTGATGGCGTAGTCGTAAAATCTCGTTACCACCCATTAGCGGGTAACTATATCGTGGTGAAACACGGTCGTGAATATATGACACGATACCTTCACCTAAGTAAGCGTGAAGTGAAAGTCGGCGATAAAGTGAAAATGGGTCAACGTATTGCGAAAAGTGGTAATACAGGTCGTTCAACAGGCCCTCACTTACACTACGAATTACTGAAAAATGGTCGTCCGGTAAATGCGATGAAAGTACCACTGCCGCAGGCCGATCCTTTATACGGTAAAGAGCGAAGCAACTTTATGAAGCAAGTCAGCTTCTATAAGAAGAAATTTAAAGATGCTATGGCTAGCTAATCGTTATTAATTATAAAAAGCGCACTTTGGTGCGCTTTTTTTATGTGACTTTTTCATAGGAAGAGAAAAGAGAGCTACAAGCTCATGGTAGGTGACTTGCTTATGCATTGGAAAGTAAAATATCAAATAAGAATTAGGGCGTAGTTACTTATCTTTTGACTGTATTTAATTCTGGTTGGTGAGCATTTTTCGCTCTAAAGAGATAAAAAAATATTTTTTTTGATTTAAGACAAGACAGAAATTGTATCAAGCGGTAAACTCCCAATCACAAATGCTAATAATTCGTATTAAGGTAGCGATTGACTATGAAGCTGTCAGAGATGTCATGCGGAAACTGCGGGACGGTCATTAATATGTCTGCGTTACCAGCAGCAACACGAAAAAAATTAATGGTTATGGGGTTACTTCCTCGAACTGAGATCACCGTCGTTCGTTTGGCTCCTTTAGGCGATCCGCTTCAAGTACGCGTTCGCGGTGTTGATATCGCTTTACGTAAGCAAATTGCAGAAAATATCGAGGTTGAGGCGCTGTAATGCAATACAATATTCTGACTGTTGGTAATCCTAATAGTGGTAAAACGACCCTATTTAATGGCTTAACAGGCGCTAAACAGCAAGTTGGTAACTGGGCTGGTGTAACGGTTGAGAAGAAAACAGGTCGATACCAACATAATGGTGATGATTTCTCCCTGACCGATCTTCCTGGTATCTACAACCTTGATAGTGCAAATGATGCTAACAGCCTTGATGAGGCCATTGCTTCACGTGCGATTTTAACTACACCTGCGGATGTGATTATCAATGTTGTTGATGCATCGAGCTTAGAGCGTAGCTTATACATGACGCTACAGCTGCGTGAGCTAGGTCGTCCAATGGTTGTCGTGCTTAATAAAATGGACGTACTTAAACGTCAGCGTCAGGTGTTAGATATTAAGGCACTTGAAAAAGCACTAGGTTGTCCGGTATTAGCATTATCTGCTAACAACATGGAACGTATTGCAGAGTTCAAAACTAAGCTACACAAGATGTTAACGCAAGGTGTTGTGGTTAACGAGTTTGAGCTCGATTATGGTCAAGATTTTGAGCAAGCAGTGAGTCAATTAGCACCGTTGTTCAAACATAACGATAAGCTAAATGCTCGTGCACAAGGTATCCGTGTATTAGAAAACGATACTTTAGTGATCAACACACTATCTGATGAAGATAAAGCGACAGCATGTGGTTTACGTGCGAATTTATTGAATACTGTTGATCCTGATATTCAAGTGGCTGATGTACGTTACACCTTCTTACATCAGTTATGTCAAAAAGTGCGTCGTCAAGAAGGTCGTTTAAGTAATAGCCTGACAGATAAAATTGACCGTGTATTACTGAACCGCTTTGTTGGTATCCCATTTTTCTTCTTAGTAATGTACGTGATGTTTATGTTTGCGATAAACATTGGTAGTGCATTTATTGATTTCTTTGATATTAGCTTTGGTGCGTTATTAGTCGATGGTGGTCATCACCTATTAGATGATCACTTGCCTGTATGGTTAGTCACAATCATTGCCAACGGTATCGGTGGTGGTATCCAAACAGTTGCAACCTTTATTCCTGTGATTGCGTGTTTGTACTTATTCCTTGCGGTACTTGAAAGCTCAGGTTACATGGCACGTGCTGCGTTTGTTCTTGATAAAGTGATGCAAAAAGTAGGTTTACCGGGTAAAGCATTTGTTCCCCTAGTGCTTGGTTTTGGTTGTAACGTACCAGCGATCATGGCTACACGTACTCTAGAGCAAGAGCGTGAGCGTAAACTTGCTGCGGCAATGGCACCGTTTATGTCATGTGGCGCACGTTTACCTATATATGCATTATTTGCAGCAGCATTCTTCCCTGAAAATGGTCAGAACGTGGTATTTGCACTGTACTTATTAGGTATTGTGGCAGCTGTGATGACGGGTCTTATTTTACGTTCAACGCTTTACCCAGGTTCTAGTGATAGCTTTATCATGGAAATGCCAAACTACGAGTTACCAACTATTCGTAACGTTGTGATCAAAACTTGGCAAAAGCTAAAGCGCTTTGTATTTGGTGCTGGTAAAACCATCGTTGTCGTTGTGGCGGTATTAAGCTTCTTTAACTCATTAGGTACTGATGGTTCATTTGGTAACGAAGATACGTCTAACTCTGTGCTATCTAAAGCATCACAAGTGGTAACGCCTGTGCTTGAGCCTATTGGCGTGAAAGCGGATAACTGGCCTGCAACTGTTGGTATCATTACGGGAATTTTCGCAAAAGAAGCCGTTGTAGGTACGCTAAACAGCTTATACGCACCAGCAACAGATGATGGTAATGAAGAATACAACCTTGTTGCTAGCTTAAAAGAAGCGGTTCAATCAGTTGGTGATAACTTAGCAGCATTAAGCTTTAGTGATCCACTTGGTATCGAAGTTGGTGATTTAGAAAACAAACAAGCTGTTGCTGAAGAGCAGGGTGTTAACGAATCTGTGTATGGTAACATTCAAGCGCACTTCGTAAGTGGTGCGGCAGCAATGGCATACTTGATTTTCATTCTGCTGTACACACCATGTGCCGCTGCAATGGGTGCTTACGTACGTGAGTTTGGTCAGAAGTTTGCTCTGTTTATTGCAGGTTGGACTATGTTAATGGCTTATTCGTTTGCTACTTGGTTCTACCAAATTGCTCACTTTGTTGATCATCCTGCAACGAGTGCATTTTGGATTGGCTTCTTCGTCTTGATTAATGGCGGTATCTTCTTGTTATTGAAACGAGAAGGGAAAAAGCAAACTAACCTTGAAGGCTTGTTAGTAGAATGATCTTACAGCAGCTAAAACAATATATTGAACAGCATGGACGTGTGAGTCGTAAACAGCTTTCGCAACACTTCGGAATGTCGGAAGACGGGGTTGAAGCTATGCTTGAGGTTTGGATCCGCAAAGGCTCTGTTGGACGAGAATTGGTTGGCTGCGATAGTACTGATTGCTGCCAAACCGCCAAAGAGGTTTGGTATCGTTGTCTTGCTGATAACGAGCTTTCCATCACGGTGATGCGATAATCACACTATGAGATAAAACAAAGGCAGCTTACGAGCCTGTCTCTTGATCACAAGTCATTGTGTTCAAGAGACTTAGCTAGTTCATATCCTTCAAGGATGGTTTGTAACCTAAACCATCCTTGCCATAATGTCTTTACAGAAGCGCGACCCGTCCGCTTGGTATCTTTCCAACCACCTAACCGTGCAATACTTTTGTAAGCCCACGATATATTTGGTGCTTCTTTGGGCAGCTTTTTCTTCTCCAATTTTAACCACATAAGCTTCCACGCTTTACCTTTTAACACCCGTTCACAACAGCTACTAGATAACTCTTTAGATTCGTTCATAAATCTTAACTGGAGTAAACGAGTAGCAATAAATGCCAAAATAACACTGAGCCTTTCTAAGTTATCTTTACTTTGCATTCTCAGTTGTTCAACTTGCGTGCCTTCACTTTTCCAAACCTTGTGAAAATCTTCTATCAGCCAACGACGCTCATAATAACTGACGATGTTAAGTGCTTCCTCTTTGTTCGTTACAGGCTCTGATGTCAGTAAATGCCATGCGAGCTTGTCGTCACTCTCACCTTGCTCTATACATCCAACATAGTAGAGAGAGATATTATCGAACTCTTTTTTATTAGCGGGAGACTTAAGTGTCACGGGAGCATATTTGATGTCTAGATGAGCCGTGCGGGACTTACGACCGCCTTTTTGCGGTATTTTTAGCTCTTTGCTTCCTGCTGATAACAACTTGGAAGCGTAGTCATAAAGACGATTATCATGCTCCTCGATACAGCGACTTTGCATTGAGCGAACGATAAATCGTTGTTGTTGCTCGTGCTTGTAAGTGAGGTACTCGAATAAATCGGCTTCTCTATCACATACAGAAATAACCTCTGACATTTTCTCGCCTAGTCGCTCTGCAACATGGCGAGATGCTTGTTCCCATTTATAACTTTCTTTTTCTTTGTATGGTCGAGTTGCATGCTGGTGTCTTTGACCACGTTTTTCAATATCTCGGGTCCAGCGTTGTTGTTCGATTAAACCAACTACAGTGTGAGTTTCGGGAGCAAAAAGCAACGTTGAATGAACGAACATTGCTCGGTGTCGATTACCTTGATTGGAATGCCCGAGTGTATCTTGTATGCTGTGATGTGAGTAACTTAGAGAAGTGGTATCTTCCAATGCAAGCAGTGTTTGTTGTTCAAAAGCTTCTTGTGCTGTGACATAGAATCCAGCTTCTGCAATATCTTCTGCTTTGATTTGGTCATTACGAATAAAGCGATAAGCCCCTTCCATATCGGCTGGGGAGATGATGAGTTTTGAGATAGGGATACCAGGTTGTTCAGCCAGAGAGGTAGCTAGAGCAACGAGTCTTTGAGTGCGTCTTGGGTCATTAAGATCGGCTTGACCGAATTGTTTTTGAGCCCAAAGAGTTGGTTCTATATAGGTCATCATAATCATCCTTATCATTGCTTAGATGATCAGATCATGAAACATAAAATTAGTTCAAAAAAATCCCCAAGCATTGGCTTAGGGATTTGTGTATAAGAGACAGGCTTACGAGCTGCCTTTTTGTTTATCTATGCTTTTAGTTATTAACTGATAGCGCTAAAGCCTTCAATTTGACTTAGTTCTGCACGTAACTCTTCTGCTAATGCCGCTTGTAATTCATCACTACGTTGGGTGCCATCAGTGTTACCCCAAATTGGACCAGGCCATGCGATATCATTACTAAAGCGTGCAATGTGGTGTAAATGCAGCTGTGGGACTAAATTACCTAATGCACCAACATTAATTTTTTCGGCTTGGTAATCATTTTCTAGCAAAGTTGCAACTGCACTGGATTCGCGCATTAATTGAAATTGATCTTGTTCTGGTAGGTGGTGGATCTCACGCAGTTCGTCAACACGAGGAACGAGGATAATCCACGGACCTAAAGCTTCTTTTGATAGTAAAACACGAGAAAGAGGAAAGTCACCAAGCACTGTAGTATCTGATTCTAGACGAGGATGAAGAGTGAAATGCATGTAATTATTCCTTAATGGTACATTATGGCTCACAAGCCAGAGCAATAGTTATCATAGTATGCCTAATTCCAGCTTATTGGTATTATCCTTAACGTATTCTCTAACATTTTGTTAATTACACGAATTTATTGTGAGGCTATGTATGGCAAGCGAATATCAGTTTGTACTCGATTATTGGTTTGGCGAACTCGATGGTGAAGTGACAAAAGAAAATAAACACTCACTTTGGTTTCTAGGCGGCGATGAGGTTGATGCTTATATTAAAACTCACTTTCAATCGTGGGTAAGTAAAGCAGGTAAAGGTGAATTGAATCATTGGTGTGAAACAGCGAAAGGGCGTTTAGCATTAATCATCTTATTAGATCAATTTAGCCGTAATATTTACCGAGGCTTAAGTGCCGCGTTTCGTTACGATTCATTAGCTTTAGCACTATGTAAACGTGGCTTAGCGTTAAATCAAGATATGGAATTAACGGCAATTGAGCGTGTGTTCTTCTATTTACCATTAGAGCACGCTGAAGATTTAGAAGATCAAGAAGAGAGTGTGTTCCGTTTTAAACAATTAACAGAATGTACTTCAGCTGAAAATAGTGAGCTTTTCGACGGCTTTTATAACTATGCCAAAAGCCATTTTGAGGTGATCAAACAGTTTGGTCGTTTTCCTTACCGCAATGCAGTACAAGGACGCTTATCAACTCAAGGCGAACTTGCTTGGCTCAACGACGGTGGTCAGCGATTCGGGCAATAACTTTAGTTGTGTTACTTATTCGTCAGATATAAAAAAGCCTTCCAGATGGACTGTCTCTTGATCACAAGTCATTGTGTTCAAGAGACTTAGCTAGTTCATATCCTTCAAGGATGGTTTGTAACCTAAACCATCCTTGCCATAATGTCTTTACAGAAGCGCGACCCGTCCGCTTGGTATCTTTCCAACCACCTAACCGTGCAATACTTTTGTAAGCCCACGATATATTTGGTGCTTCTTTGGGCAGCTTTTTCTTCTCCAATTTTAACCACATAAGCTTCCACGCTTTACCTTTTAACACCCGTTCACAACAGCTACTAGATAACTCTTTAGATTCGTTCATAAATCTTAACTGGAGTAAACGAGTAGCAATAAATGCCAAAATAACACTGAGCCTTTCTAAGTTATCTTTACTTTGCATTCTCAGTTGTTCAACTTGCGTGCCTTCACTTTTCCAAACCTTGTGAAAATCTTCTATCAGCCAACGACGCTCATAATAACTGACGATGTTAAGTGCTTCCTCTTTGTTCGTTACAGGCTCTGATGTCAGTAAATGCCATGCGAGCTTGTCGTCACTCTCACCTTGCTCTATACATCCAACATAGTAGAGAGAGATATTATCGAACTCTTTTTTATTAGCGGGAGACTTAAGTGTCACGGGAGCATATTTGATGTCTAGATGAGCCGTGCGGGACTTACGACCGCCTTTTTTGCGGTATTTTTAGCTCTTTGCTTCCTGCTGATAACAACTTGGAAGCGTAGTCATAAAGACGATTATCATGCTCCTCGATACAGCGACTTTGCATTGAGCGAACGATAAATCGTTGTTGTTGCTCGTGCTTGTAAGTGAGGTACTCGAATAAATCGGCTTCTCTATCACATACAGAAATAACCTCTGACATTTTCTCGCCTAGTCGCTCTGCAACATGGCGAGATGCTTGTTCCCATTTATAACTTTCTTTTTCTTTGTATGGTCGAGTTGCATGCTGGTGTCTTTGACCACGTTTTTCAATATCTCGGGTCCAGCGTTGTTGTTCGATTAAACCAACTACAGTGTGAGTTTCGGGAGCAAAAAGCAACGTTGAATGAACGAACATTGCTCGGTGTCGATTACCTTGATTGGAATGCCCGAGTGTATCTTGTATGCTGTGATGTGAGTAACTTAGAGAAGTGGTATCTTCCAATGCAAGCAGTGTTTGTTGTTCAAAAGCTTCTTGTGCTGTGACATAGAATCCAGCTTCTGCAATATCTTCTGCTTTGATTTGGTCATTACGAATAAAGCGATAAGCCCCTTCCATATCGGCTGGGGAGATGATGAGTTTTGAGATAGGGATACCAGGTTGTTCAGCCAGAGAGGTAGCTAGAGCAACGAGTCTTTGAGTGCGTCTTGGGTCATTAAGATCGGCTTGA
The DNA here is from genome assembly GCF_030685535.1 of Photobacterium leiognathi. Lineage (NCBI taxonomy): Bacteria > Pseudomonadati > Pseudomonadota > Gammaproteobacteria > Vibrionales > Vibrionaceae > Photobacterium > Photobacterium leiognathi. The sequence goes on from NZ_CP131601.1 coordinate 1,024,065, forward strand.
CCGAATTGTTTTTGAGCCCAAAGAGTTGGTTCTATATAGGTCATCATAATCATCCTTATCATTGCTTAGATGATCAGATCATGAAACATAAAATTAGTTCAAAAAAATCCCCAAGCATTGGCTTAGGGATTTGTGTATAAGAGACAGTCCAGATGGAAGGCTTTTTAATGTAAAGAGGAATGTGAATTACATACGCTCTAGTGTTTCGATACCAAGCAGATCTAGACCTTGCTTGATAGTCTTCGCTGTTAGCATTGCAAGCTTCAAGCGGCTTTGCTTGGTTGCTTCGTCAGCGTTAAGAATTGGGCATGCTTCGTAGAAGCTAGAGAACATACCAGCAAGTTCGAATAGGTAAGTACACATTAGGTGTGGCTGACCTTCACGCGCTACAGATTGAACAGCTTCTTCGAATTGAAGCAGTTTAGACAGTAGTGCTTGCTCTTTCTCGTCAGTGATAACGATAGGTTGAGTAAGATCTGCTAGTTCAACGTTCGCACGTTTGAAGATAGATGCTACACGAGTGTATGCGTACTGCATGTATGGTGCAGTGTTACCTTCGAATGCCAACATGTTGTCCCAATCGAAGATGTAGTCTGTCGTACGGTGCTTAGAAAGATCAGAGTACTTAACTGCAGCCATAGCAACAGTTTGTGCAATGTTTGCTTTTTCTTCAGCACTTAGTTCAGGGTTCTTCTCTTCGATTAGCTTGTTAGCACGCTCTTCTGCTTCATCAAGTAGATCTGCTAGACGAACTGTACCACAAGCACGCGTCTTAAATGGACGACCGTCTTTGCCTAGCATCATACCGAATGCGTGGTGCTCTAGAGATACACTCTCTGGCACGTAACCCGCTTTACGTACGATTTCCCAAGCCATCATTAGGTGTTGGTGCTGACGTGAGTCGATGAAGTAAAGCACGCGATCCGCATGTAGTTGCTCGTAACGGTACTTAGCACAAGCGATGTCGGTAGTTGTGTATAGGTAACCGCCGTCACGCTTCTGGATGATCACACCCATAGGCTCGCCGTCTTTGTTTTTGTACTCGTCTAGGTAAACAACCGTTGCACCGTCGCTTTCTACTGCTAGACCTTTTTCTTTAAGATCTGCAACAACGCCAGGTAGCATGTCGTTGTACATAGATTCGCCCATTACGTTGTCATCAGTTAGCGACACGTTTAGACGATCGTAGTTACGTTGGTTCTGCTTTAGTGTGATCTCAACAAGTTGCTTCCACTTCTCTAGGCAGTACTCGTCACCGCTTTGTAGGCGAACAACGAAGTTACGCGCAGTTTCACCGAACTCTGCGTCTTCATCGTAAAGTACTTTAGATTCACGGTAAAAGCCTTCAAGATCGCTGATGTTCATCGATACGTCAGCGCCTTCTTTCTCTTTACGCTGCATGTTAGCGATAAGCATACCGAACTGAGTACCCCAGTCACCAAGGTGGTTAGCACGGATAACATTGTGACCTAGGAATTCAAGCGTACGAACAACTGCATCACCGATGATAGTTGAACGTAGGTGACCTACGTGCATTTCTTTAGCAACGTTTGGTGCTGAGTAGTCAACAACGATGTTTTGTGCAGTTTCAGTGTTAACAGCTAGACGCTCGTCTTTAAGCGCTTCTTCACCACGCTCTGCTAACCATGCTTTGTTTAAGAAAATGTTGATGAAGCCTGGGCCTGCGATTTCAACTTTCTCTGCAATACCGTCAAGGTCTAAGCAGTCGATAACTTTTTGTGCGAATTCGCGTGGATTAGTACCTAGCTTCTTTGCTACGCCCATAACACCGTTCGCTTGGTAATCACCAAACTGAGCTTTAGCTGATTGGCGAACTGCTGCAGGACTGCCTGCAGGTGCGCCAGCGGCTTCTAGAGCCTGAGATACTTTATCGTTAATAAGTGCTTGAATGTTCACACGCTGATCCTTACATCATTTGTAAAGCCAATTATTAATAAGAGGCAAAAATGCCTACGTATCGCAAGATCACCGTCAAAAATAATCACGAAATAAAACAAGTTGATCACAAAAGGTAATCAAGTAATTAACGTGAGTATTTTTGACGGGGTCGCGAATATCTAAATATGCACCGAAGTCTTGAATACGCAGCAGGTATTGTCCTAATAATACCCACACATAGAGGTACTTTGGCAACTGGAAAAACCTATTGTTTACGTTTTTTTTTAAACTTTTTTTGTTATGGGTAAATAATGTGTAACGCGTTATTGTATTGGGAATGGAGTGCGTTAAATTCCTGTTTCAATAAATCATTAAAAATGGATAATTATTCACTTCACCTAATTATAGTTTCAGTCGTCAATAATGGGATTAATTCATGAACACGTTAGAACAACATCATCTTCATCCAACGCAAATGCTTGCGCAATTACCAGACTTCATGAAAGCCATTACCGCATTAATCGATGATTTAGGTATTTCGCTAAAAGGCTTTCAAGCCGATCACATTGCTTTGCGTGTTAACGATCAAACGTTGGCAGAAGCATTACATCAAGCATGGCTAAGTTATGGTCAAGAATGGTCGAATAATATGATCAATGGACGCCCAATTGTGATTATTGGTTTTGAGCAACCATTACAAGCTGGCGATTGGTCATTTGAAGCCTTAGAACTGCCTTACCCAAGTGATAAGGCTTACCCGAAGCAAGGGTGGGAGCATATTGAGTTTGTTGTGCCATCAACCGCACGAACAACCGATGAATTAAAACAAGATTTGCAAAAGCAATTACCGACCTTGGATTGGGATGGTTTAGCAGCGAAAGGCATTAAGGTAAAAGCAAGTTCACCAGCAGGTGATAATGAACGCTTACCAAACCCAACTTTTGCTTTTAAACGTGATGGTGTGTGTATCAAATTACATGGGCACTCGTTAAAAGCGGTACTGGAAAGTGAACAAGCTTAACGTCGAATAAAGTTGAGATAATAAAAAGCGCAGCTTACGACTTTTTTTGAGCGGTAATGACTGCGCTTTTTTAATTGTGTATTTAGTTATTAAAGAATAACGGTGCGGTTGCCGTGAACAAACACGCGATCGTCTACCACTAATCCTAATGCTTTACTGAGCACTGATTTTTCAACATCACGACCTGATTTTGCCATCTCTGCGGCGCTGAAGCTGTGATCCACGGGGATCACGTTTTGGGTAATGATTGGCCCTTCATCAAGATCATTGGTTACAAAGTGTGCTGTTGCACCAATGATTTTCACACCACGTTCAAAAGCTTGCTGATAAGGTTTGGCACCAATAAATGCAGGTAAGAAACTGTGGTGAATATTAATGATTTTATTTGGGAATTGAGCAACAAAATTTGGCGTTAAGATACGCATGTATTTTGCTAGCACCACATAGTTAGGTTGGTATTGTTGTACCGCTTCTAATAGCTTTTGTTCGTGCTCTTCACGGCTCAAACCTTCATGGCACACATGATGGAATGGAATATCAAATTTTTCTGTTAGGCCTTGTAGCGTGTTGTAGTTACCCACAACTGCTGCAATTTCAATATCTAGCGAGCCATCAAATGCTTTAACTAGAATGTCACCTAAACAGTGAGCCTCTTTGGTTACCATGATCACGACTTTTTTTCGATCAGAGCTAATTAAGCGACGCTTGCTGCCTTGTGGCAATGCATGATCTAAATCGGCAAGGAAGGTGGTGTCATTAAAATAGCCTTCCAGCTCGGTACGCATGAAAAATTGATCATGTGTATTATCAACATATTCTTTATTGTTGATGATGTTCAGTTGGTGTTTGTGACAAATATTGGTGATTTTCGCGATAAGCCCCATATCATCTGGGCATTCCGTGAGAAGTGTTTTCTTTTCCATGTCGATTCCTGACTACGATTCACGCCTGTCTATATACTGCGTGTTACAAAGATCTTAATTAACTATTACCTAGATTTAACCTTATGGTCAAAGCATTTATGTCTTTGCTTCTCTGATTAATGAGAAATGAAGGGTGATAATTGCTGTTCTGTGAAAGGAGAGTGCTGGTCGGTTGAGGAGATAATTGGCATAATGACAATATAGATACTGTATATATGACCAATAGTGCGAAGTAGATGATAACGAAGTTTTTTGCCTCTGGCGGTGCGTTAGACAAAGCGATTCCGGGTTTTCAGGCTCGCCAACCCCAAATTGATATGGCGAATGCAGTAGCAGACGCAATCAAACATGAGTCTCAGCTGGTGGTTGAAGCCGGAACGGGTACAGGCAAAACCTTTGCTTATGTAATTCCTGCTTTGCTTAGTGGTAAGAAAACTATTATCAGTACTGGTTCTAAAAACCTTCAAGAGCAGCTATTCCACCGTGATTTACCATTAATGGCGGATGCGATTGGCTTTACAGGGCGAGTGGCATTGCTAAAAGGGCGCTCAAATTACCTATGCATTGATCGCTTAAATCGCCAAGTATTAGAAAGTCATGATGTTGAATCGGATCCTACACTGCTTACTCAATTGGTTAAAATTCGCCAATGGTCTTCATCATCAAAATCGGGCGATTTTGGTGAGTGTGATGATGTCGCAGAAGATAGCCCCGTTATTCCGTTGATCACCTCTACTAATGACAACTGCTTAGGTCGTGAATGTCCGTCTTATGATGAATGCTTTGTGGTTAAAGCGCGTCGAAAAGCGATGGAAGCGGATGTGGTAGTGGTAAACCATCACTTATTCTTGGCTGATTTAGCGATTAAGGAAACAGGCTTTGGTGAGTTAATTCCAGAAGCTGAAGTGTTTATTTTCGATGAAGCACATCAAATGCCAGATATCGCCAGCCAGTATTTTGGTCAAAGCCTGACCAGTCGCCAGCTGGTTGAATTGGCAAAAGATATTGATATCGGCTATCGCACTGAAGCGCGTGATATGCGTCAGTTACAGAAAACAGCGGATCGTTTGCAACAAGCCGCGTTTGAAATGCGGATTATTTTAGGTGATCCCGGATTTCGTGGAAACTGGCGAGAAGCCTCACAAACACCAGCGGTTCAGCGTGAGTTAACACGATTATCTGATGCGCTCGATCTTACCTATGATGTACTGAAATTAGCATTAGGACGTAGCCAGCTTTTAGATACCGCCTTTGAACGAGCTGCGACGTTAAAAGCTAAATTAAAGCGTATGGCAGATACGTCTATTACGGGTTACTCCTATTGGTACGAATGTACGCCAAGACAGTTCAGTCTAAACATTACGCCGCTAACAGTGGCTGATAAATTTAAAGATCAAATGGCAGAGCAAAAAGGGGCGTGGATATTTACTTCAGCGACACTTGCCGTCGATGAAAACTTCACCCACTTTAGCCATCGTCTTGGGTTAGAGCCGAAAAAGCAGTTTTCATTAGAAAGCCCGTTTGATTACAACCAACAAGCCTTATTGTGTGTGCCTCGTCATTTGCCAGAGCCTAATAGCTATGGTTTAGCAAACAAGCTGGTGGCGTTATTATCGCCTGTGATTGAAGCTAATAACGGGCGTTGTTTCTTTCTATGTACCTCTCATCAAATGGTGCGAGAGCTTGCCGAAGGGTTTCGAGAAAAGCTCAATTTGCCAGTGTTGGCACAGGGCGAGACAACAAAGCAAAAACTGCTGAATGAATACCTCGCTCACGGAAATGCGTTATTAGTGGCAACGGGGGCATTTTGGGAAGGGATTGATGTTAGAGGCCAAGCCCTTAGCTGTGTTATCATTGATAAATTGCCGTTTACAGCGCCAGATGATCCGTTATTAAAAGCACGTATCGAAGATTGTCGTATGCGTGGGGGCGATCCGTTTGCTGAAGTGCAAATTCCAGATGCCGTAATCACCTTAAAGCAAGGTGTTGGGCGTTTGATCCGTGATACCAAAGATAAAGGCGCACTGATCATTTGTGATAATCGATTAGTGACAAGGCATTACGGCGCTGTATTTTTACGAAGTTTACCGCCAATTCCTCGCACTCGAAGTGTTGAAGGAGTTAGTGACTTTTTGTCTACTATTAATAACATCACTGTTATTGAAGATGACAACCAACATTCAGAGGCTTGAATGAGCACCAAAATTTTGGCAGTAGATACTGCAACTGAAAACTGTTCTGTTGCCCTTTTAGTGGGTGATGAAGTTATTTCTCGTTGTGAATATGCACCACGTGAGCACACAACAAAAATTTTGCCAATGGTTGATACTGTACTTGCAGAAGCAGGTCTTAAATTAAATCAACTTGATGCATTAGCTTATGGTCAAGGCCCTGGTAGCTTTACTGGTGTGCGCATTGGCATCGGTATCGCGCAAGGCTTAGCATTTGGTGCTGATTTACCTATGGTTGGTGTTTCTACGCTGGCTGCAATGGCGCAAGGTACTTACCGTGTTCATCAAGCTGAGAACGTATTATCAGCGATTGATGCACGTATGGGCGAACTATATTGGGGTCAATACCAACGTAAAGCGGATGGTGATTGGCAAGTCGTCGGTGCAGAACAAGTGATTGCACCTGAAGCGTTAGTTGAATCTATGCAAACAGAATCTGGCATTTGGTTAACGGCAGGTACAGGTTGGGAAGCGTATGCTGAAACCCTAAGCAAATTACCTGTAGCAATGCAGCAAGGCACATTGCTATACCCTGATTCACAAGATATGGTGCAGCTTGCGAAATTTGCATTTGCTCGTGGTGAAGTAGTACTTGCAGAAGAAGCAAGCCCTGTGTATTTACGTGATACCGTGACGTGGAAAAAGCTACCAGGTCGCGAGTGATCGTATCAAAAGTGAGAGTGGTAGCTATGTCTACTACTCTCGTTATAGATGAATCTTGGGTTTATTGGATGATGAGAGGGGATTATGGTAACTATTAATCATGGTGTTATTTCTTTACCATCAAAGCCACTCAATTCAACTAATAAAACAGAAAGTGCAAAACAAACAGCGTCAGCGAGTGAGGCTGTTTCTCCTGTTTCCTCTTCATTATCGTCAGTGGCTCAATCGCCCGAGTTGGCGAATCAAGAATACCGTCAACTTCAATATGATCGTCCTGATGGTAAGCATCAAAAAGCACTGACTGCTTATATGGATGTGATGCTTCATAGCCGTAAAGAACAACTCTCAAATCTTATCGGTATTGATATGGTTGTTTAAAACCATTCCCACTTACTATATTCTCCTCGCTATTAACACTTTAATATAAGGTGCCAGCAGACTGTGCATTGATGAGTATTTCTGCTGTTAAATTGAACAGTTATGGTGAGGTTTTATATGTTTCGTAAGCTATTTCTTGGGCTGATATTGATCTTTATGGTAGGCTGCGCCAGCGTTCCAGCCAGCTTGCAGACTAAAACGAAAAATCCTATCACAGATTTACACGTTATCACCGAGCATCCTACTGTAATGCAACATCAGGAAGTAAGGTTAGGTGGGATCATTGCTTCGATTAAAAATGAAGCAAAGCAAACACGGATTGAAATTGTCGCATTGCCGTTAACCTCTGACGGTCGACCACTCTTACACAGTAAACCTCAAGGTAGATTTATTGCGAATGTACCTGGCTTTCTCGATCCTATTGAGTATGCCAAAGGGCGTTTATTAACTGTGGTGGGACAATATACTGGAACGGAAAAAGGTAAAGTAGGTCAATACGATTACACCTTCCCTGTTGTTACAGTGACAGGTGAGCAAATTTGGCAGGTTCAGCAACAAATCCAAATGGAAACACCAATGCGATTTAACCGTTGTATTGGCTTTAATTGTGGGTTCTGGGGCGATGATTACTTTATGCCGCCGTTTGGTATTGAAGGCCGTGTCGTAGACAGAGTGGTAATGTAATTGATGGAAGCGATAACCTTTCGCCTTGCAGAAATTGAGTTAGCTGGATTGGCGAATTTTTCGCTCTCTGCTCCGATTAAAAATAACAAGTCTGTGTTGTTGTTTCTCCATGGTTGGCAAGATAATGCAGCAACGTTTTCAACGCTTTGGCAACGATTAGACGCTGACTTTAATCTTGTCGCGATTGATTTGCCGGGGCATGGATTATCGCAATCTCGAAGTGAAGATAACTATTATCATTTCTTCGATTATATTGATGATTTACACCAAGTGATTTTACAGCTACCTGTTAAGTCAGTGTGTTTAGTTGGACATTCACTGGGTGCCATTATTTCAAGCTGTTACAGTGCCGCTTATCCTGAACATGTTGAGCAGTTGATCTTAATTGAAGGACTAGCGCCTGTAGTTGAAGAGCCTGCTTTAGCGGTACAGCGATTAAAGCAAGGATTGAAAAGTCGTCAGCAATATCGCAAACAGCGTGGACGCCGTAAAGCACGGGTAATGGTGTCGTTTGATGAAGCATTGCAACTGCGGGCTAATGTGAATGGCTTGCCGACGGCATGTTTAGTACCAGTTGTAGAGCGGGCTACTGTTGAGCATGATGGAAAATGGTATTGGCGACATGATCATCGTTTACGTTGTGATTCGTTGTATCGCATGACGTTATCACAAGCGCAGGCCATTATGTCGTCTATTGAAGTGCCTATTTACTCTATTGTCGGCAGTCATGGTTTTCCTATCTTGCGAGATAATCCGCAACAGAAATACGGCATTAAACAGTTTTCTCAGGTAGTGGTTGCAGGGGGGCACCATTGTCACTTAGAGCAGCCTGATGTGGTATCTGATTGTATTCAAGGCTTTATTTCCCCTCAAAGAGATTAATCTTTGCTTTTCAATGAGTGACTTCAAAGTTTCAAACTCAGTAAATTTAGCAAGATGTTAATTATAAGTTAATTGTGCTGTAATGCAGGCAAATAAACGCTTGTTTGATTTTTTCATTGCAGCCTTTACCTATATTGCTATAGGTAGCAACGCAGTCTAATAATAAGGAGAGTGCAAGTGGATAAAGTTTGGCTTAGCCGCTATCCGAAAGATGTACCAGCAGAAATTAATCCGGATGCATATTCATCATTAGTTGATATGTTTGAGCAATCAGTACGTAAATACGCTGATCAAACCGCATTTATTAACATGGGTCAGGTGATGACCTTCCGTAAATTGGAAGAGCGTAGCCGTGCTTTCGCCGCGTACCTGCAAAATGAATTGAAGTTGCAAAAAGGCGATCGTGTTGCGGTAATGATGCCAAACTTGCTGCAATATCCTATCGCACTGTTCGGTATTTTGCGTGCAGGCTGTGTTGTTGTAAACGTTAACCCGTTATACACACCACGTGAGTTAGAGCACCAGTTAAATGACTCTGGCGCGAAAGCGATCGTTATCGTTTCTAACTTCGCTCATACGCTAGAAGCTGTTGTTAAAAATACCTGTGTTAAGAACGTTATTCTAACTAGCCTTGGTGATCAGTTATCACGTCCTAAAGGTACATTAGTTAACTTCGTTGTTAAGTACATTAAGAAAATGGTGCCGAAGTACCATTTACCTCATGCAACATCCATGCGTATGGCGCTGCGTAAAGGTCGTCGTATGCAATATGTTAAGCCGTTTATTACTGGCGATGATATGGCATTTCTGCAATACACGGGCGGCACTACAGGTGTAGCGAAAGGTGCGATCTTGACTCACCATAATATGGTGTCAAACGTGATGCAGGCGAAAGGCGCTTATGGCCCTGTATTAACGGAAGGTCGTGAGCTTATTGTTACTGCCTTACCGCTATATCACGTATTCGCATTAACGGTTAACTGTTTACTGCTAATGGAAATGGGCGGTCAAAACCTATTGATCACTAACCCTCGTGATATTCCAACGTTTGTGAAAGAGCTACAGCGTTACCAATTTACGGCCATTACTGGTGTAAATACGCTATTTAATGCGTTGATCAATAACGAAGATTTCCAAGAGCTAGATTTTAGCCATCTGCGTCTATCTGTTGGTGGTGGTATGTCTGTACAGCGTGCTGTTGCGGAAAAATGGCAAAAGATCACTGGTAATTACTTACTTGAAGGTTACGGCTTAACGGAGTGTTCACCACTGGTTGCAGCGTACCCGTACGATTTAACCAAATACAATGGCTCTATCGGTCTGCCTGTTCCTTCAACTGAAATTCGTATGGTTGATGATGAAGGTAATGTAGTTGGTATTGAGGAAGTGGGTGAGCTACAAGTTCGTGGTCCTCAAGTGATGAAAGGTTACTGGCAACGTCCTGAAGCAACCAAAGAAGTGTTAACTGAAGATGGTTGGTTATCAACGGGTGATATTGTTAAATTCGATGACGAAGGTTTCCTACATATCGTTGATCGTAAGAAAGACATGATCTTAGTATCAGGCTTTAACGTTTATCCTAATGAAATCGAAGACGTTGTTGCGCTACATGACAAAGTGCTTGAAGTAGCTGCGATCGGTCAGGCACATGAAGTGTCTGGTGAAGTGGTGAAGCTTTGTGTGGTAAAACGCGACCCAAGTCTAACCAAAGACGAGCTGATTGCACACTGTCGCCAACACTTAACGGGTTACAAGATCCCTAAAGTGGTTGAGTTTATGGATGATTTACCAAAAACCAACGTAGGTAAGATCCTACGTCGTGTATTGCGTGAAGAGTCTGACAAAAAAGCACAACAGCAATAAGTATCGCTAGCTAAGTACGTAAAAATACTCGTCAGTTTTTGATGAGATATGTAATTACGTACCATTGCACGATACTATAGATGCCGACGTTAATACGTCGGCATTTTTCTTAATATAATTTACTAAAAGGTTAATGATTTAGCCCTGCACCGAAAAGGTATCATGTGAACTTCGACATAATTACAACAACCGAGCAATTACAACAGCGTTGTGACTCAGCCAAAACGCAGGCTGCCGTTATGCTGGATACAGAGTTTGTCCGTACGCGCACGCTATATCCGCGTTTAGGTTTGATTCAATTATTCGATGGTGAGCATTTATCGTTAATTGATCCGTTAGAGATTGATGATATGGAGCCGCTATGGGCACTATTGCGTGATCAATCTGTAATTAAAGTCCTTCATGCTTGTGGTGAAGATTTAGAAGTATTCCAACACCACGCAGGTTGCCTACCAACGCCAATGCTTGATACTCAGCTAATGGCGGCATTTTTGGGTCATGGTATCTCAACGGGCTTTGGTGCATTAGTTAAAGAATATGTGGGTGTGGAGCTTGATAAAGGTGAAGCGCGTACTAACTGGCTAGCTCGCCCATTAACGGCGAAGCAATTAGATTATGCTGCGGCAGATGTTCACTACTTAAAGCCATTGTATGAAACCCTACTCGCAAAAGTCGAAGCGACAGGGTACATGGAAGCGCTACAGCAAGAATGTAATTCTGTCATGTTACGCCGTATTAAACCTATTGATCCTGAGAAAGCATATTTAGATATTAAAAATGCATGGCAGTTATATCCGTCGCAATTAGCGGTATTACAAAAGGTAGCAGCATGGCGAGTTCGCGAAGCGCAAAAGCGTGATATTGCCTTAAACTTCATTGTTAAAGAGTTGCACCTATGGAAACTAGCTCGCTTTAATATCAAGTCACGAGCAGGGCTTGAGAAAGAAGGCTTCGAGCCAATGGAGATCCAGCGTCACGGTAATCGCTTACTAAAGATGGTGCATGATTGTGAGCATATTGCAGCGCAAGACTACCCAGCTAAAATTGAGCGTTTAGTGGATTTCCCTGGCTATAAGCAAATGGTGAAATACATTAAAGACGTGGTGACTGAAGTAGAGAAAGAGACGGGGTTAGCCCCTGAGTTTTTAGCATCGAAAAAGCAAATACACCAAGTGCTTTCTTGGGCATGGAAACATGATCGTAAAGAAGAGAAACGCCCTGAAATGCTGAAAAACTGGCGTCGTGATCTGTTTGAACAGCGTGTATTAACGATTTTGGATGAGAAAGCTTAAGCGAACTTTACTTAAGCTTTAGATAAGAAAAAACCCGCTATCTGCGGGTTTTTCCGTATTAACGTTCTTCGTCAGGTAACGTTACGTTAAGTTCGAGTACGGATAAATCTTCCTCTTTATGATCAAGGTTCACAGACACTTGATTTGGGTCGATTTGTACGTACTTACTGATCACATCTAAAATATCTTGTTTTAGCTGAGGTAGGTAGGCTGGAGTCGATTGTCCAGCACTACGACGTTCAGCGACGATAATTTGTAGTCTTTCCTTCGCTACGTTCGCTGTTTTCGTCTTTTTCGGGCGGAAAAACTCGAGCAGTGCCATATAAAGTTAGCCTCCAAATAAGCGTTTTAGGAAGCCTTTCTTCTCTTCCTCTAAGAATTTAAACGGGCGTTCCTCACCCAATAAGCGTGCTACTGTATCTTCATAAGCAATACCAGCATCAGATTCTTTATCGAAAATAACTGGTTCACCCTTGTTAGACGCGTTTAGCACTGCTTGGCTTTCAGGAATAACACCTAAAAGAGGAATATGCAAAATTTCTTCAACATCTTGAACGCTTAGCATTTCACCTTGCGTTACACGTGTCGGGTTGTAGCGTGTTAGTAGCAGGTGTTGTTTAACTGCATCTTTACCTTGTTCTGCACGGCGTGACTTAGAATCTAGAATACCTAGGATACGGTCAGAGTCACGAACAGAAGAAACTTCAGGGTTGGTTGTTACAATCGCTTCATCTGCGAAGTAAAGTGCCATTAATGCACCTGTTTCAATACCTGCAGGTGAGTCACAGATAATGAATTCAAAGCCCATTTTATCCAAGTCATTTAAAACGCGCTCAACACCTTCACGAGAAAGTGCATCTTTATCACGAGTCTGAGATGCAGGAAGAACAAACAAGTTGTCAACGCGCTTATCTTTGATTAGTGCTTGGTTTAAATTTGCTTCGCCGTTAATAACATTAACGAAGTCATAAACGACACGGCGTTCACAACCCATAATGAGATCTAGGTTACGCAGACCGATATCAAAATCGATAACTGCAGTTTTTTTACCGCATAATGCTAGGCCAGATGCAATGGCAGCGCTTGAAGTTGTTTTACCAACGCCACCTTTACCTGAAGTAACAACGATAATTCGTGCCATTTACTCAATTCCTTATTAAAACTTTTATAAAGCCAGGTGCTCGATGCTGAGTGTATTATTAGCAATAGAGATAACTACACCTTTGCCCCAGAACTCTTCCTGAATGTTATCACTTAGCCAGTAGTTTCCTGCAACTGAAATCAATTCAGATTGCAAGTTCTGACAGAAAATTGTTGCTTCTTGGTCTCCATTGGCACCTGCAATAGCGCGACCACGTAGTGTTCCGTAAATATGAATACAACCATCAGCAAGAATTTCAGCGCCAGCACTCACATGATTGAGAATGACAAGGTCACGATTTTTTGCGTAAATCTGCTGACCTGAACGAACAGGGGTGCGAATAATAAGTGCTGACTCTCGGCCTTTTTCTTCTGGCTGAGGAGATGGTTCTACTTCAGTAGATTCTGCTGTTGATTGCTCTTTTACTGAACGAGCGGCATTCATAATAGCAAAACCAGCAGATTTTGCTTGTTTTTGTAACTCAGGCTCTTTGCAACCACTAATACCCACAGGGATCATACCTGCGTCAACAATTCCGGCTTTTAACTGCTTAAAGTTAATATCTTTGCCTGCATTAGATATATCGATAACAACAGGTGCAGAGGCGAAGAAATTAGGTGCGAGTTCAACTTTTTCTTTAAGGTGATCAGTTGCTTTTTTAATATCACCATCGATTAAATGAAGTGCAGAGAGCGTGAACGAGCTCCCTTTAAGTTCAGCTGTCTTGGTCATGGGCGTTATTATGGTTAGTGATTAAATTAACCACTCTTGTTGATTATCACAAAGGTAGTAGCATGGTATATTCCCTAGCAGTTAGGGGCAAGTTATCCTTGCTTTGACGTTGGAATTTCAGACAAAAGTCTCATCCTTTATGGTGAAAAATAAACCAATAGGGAATGATGCGTTAAAATTGTGGTCTGAAAGAGGAAGCTTTAACAAATAGGCGAATTGAGATGTTGTGTGCAATCTATAAAAGCTTAAAAAAAGATAACACTTATTTATATATTAATAAGAAAGATGATTTCTCAGATGTACCTGAAGCATTAATGACTACATTTGGTAAACCACAATTTGTTATGGTGTTAAAGCTTGATGGTAGAAAGTTAGCATTGGCCGATGTTGAAAAAGTGAAAGAGGCATTAAATACGGTTGGATTTTATCTTCAAGTTCCACCGCCAGTGACTAACTTATTGGATCAATATAAAGCCGACAAAGCTAGCAGAGTTAATTAAGGTTATTATGCATAAGCGTTTAATATCGGCCGTTGTGGCCTTAGGATTAGGGATTTCCTCAACAGCTTTTGCTGCTGATGAAGGATTTAACGCATACATAAATAAATTAAAAGCTGAAGCACGTTCAAAAGGTATATCTGAACCTATTTTAGATTCTGCTTTTGATGGTATTACTTTTACGCACCGCGCAGTAAAAGCAGACAAGAATCAGCCTGAAAAAAAATTAACTTTAGATCAATATATTCCACGTGCTGTGCCTGATTGGAAAGTAAAACAAGCACGTCGTTTATATCATGAGAATAAAGAGACCTTAGATCGCATTGGTAAAAAATATGGTGTTCAGCCTCGCTTTATTGTTGCGTTGTGGGGTGTTGAAAGTAACTTTGGTAAATTACAAGGTAATTACCATGTTGTGGAAGCATTAACGACATTGGCTTATGAAGGTCGTCGTGAAGAGTTATTCCGTAAACAAGTTATGGCGGCATTACAAATTCTTCAAGAAGGTCACATTACTATTGATGAGATGAGAGGTTCGTGGGCTGGCGCAATGGGTCAGTGTCAATTTATGCCAACCTCTTATTTAACTTTCGCTGTTGATGGAAATAATGACGGTAAAGCGGATATCTGGAATACAAAAGCAGATGTATTTGCTTCTGCTGCGAATTACCTGAAGAAGTCTGGCTGGAATGATAAATATACTTGGGGACGCCAAGTGCAAATCCCATCATCATTATCTGACAGTTTAAAAGGTACTGATGCGGATAAAGGAAAAACGCTAGCACAGTGGCAAGCATTAGGGGTTCGTACCTTATCGGGTGCTAACTTACCACAAGAAGACATTGAAGCGTGGTTAGTTCAACCTGATGATAATCATGGTCGTGCGTATCTTGTTTACGGTAATTACCAAACGCTAATGAAATGGAACCGATCTCACTATTTTGCATTAGCAGTAAGCCATTTAGCAGATAAGATTTATTGATCTAAGTTAATTTCATTGTCATGTTAAATGTATTAAAAGCCAGGCATGTTTGTCTGGCTTTTTTATTGTTGATGTTGGTTTGGGTATTAAAATGGAAAATAAGGGAAAGGTAACTTATACCTTTAGACTATTTATATTTGGGGAGGCGAGATATAGATGCTTTTAACAAGTATAAAAAAAGCCCAACGAGGTTGGGCTTTTCAGTAATGCTTTTAGCGAATTAGATTTCGAAATCTTCTAAAGATTTACCTTCATCTAGTGCTTTCTTAAGTGCGCTTGGCGTACGACCTTGGCCTGTCCATGTTTTTTCTTCACCGTTTTCGTCGATGAACTTATATTTAGCAGGACGTGCAGCACGTTTTGCTTTTGGTGCTTTAGAAAGGCTAGCTAATAATTCTTCTGGGTCGATGCCATCAGCTAATAGCATTTCACGGTATTGAGCTAGTTTTTCATTACGCTCATTTTCTTTAGCTTGTTCTGCAGCTTCAGCTTCAGCACGTTCTTGAACAACGGTAGTTAATTTCTCAAGTGCTTCTTCTAGTTGCTCTAGAGTATATTCACGAGAAAGCGCACGAAGACTACGAAGGTTTAAAAGTGCTTTCATTGCATCAGACATTTTTATATTTCCTGTTATTTTTAACTAACTGTAAATAATAATAGCAGTGTCGAATCATTTATTACAATAGTAATACTTTTATTCTTTATGTCAAAACACTTTAATCGTTATTTCCCTTAATAGTTAATTAAAACAACAATCCTATTTATAAATAAAAGAATAGAGTGAAAAAGATAAATTGCTCGTTAAATAGTTACAAAATGAAACAGCTCATGCGCTTTAGTTCATAATATTTCATCTTCGTTGCTATAATTGAATAAAATTTATTTATGAAAGCAATGTTATTCATTGTGAGATGTTAAAACTTTTCTGTGATGTTGTTGCAAATGATGAAACATTACGTAGAATGTTCGCATCCTTATTGTAAGGTAGAGGTGCATTATCTAACAGTAATTAGCAAGAGGGTGAAACCGATGAGGGTTAATGAAAGGAGCTAATGCCGAAGTAAGCGTGACATCGAATCATCTTACTGGGGTTGCATTGAATAAGTGTAACACTGCCATAGTGTATACATCATATTAACTATGGAGCGCTACTGTGACGAAGGGAGCTTTAAGAGGCTCTTCATATATGGTGATAGCCATCTCCTACAGTAGATCTCCCACCTAATTCGGTTGTCGTTGAGATCATGAATTTAGTCGATTATTCCCATTCATTAGTATCAATCATTCCTCCTGTAGTTGCGCTGGTGCTCGCGATACTTTCTCGTCGCGTGTTACTTTCACTTGGCGCAGGTATATTATTAGGGGCTCTTTATTTAAATGATTTTTCATTTAATCATTCTGCTTCTTATTTAGGAGGAACAATAAAAGGCTTATTCATTTCTGATGGTGGGGTAAACACCTGGAACATGAGTATTGTATTATTCCTCATTATATTAGGGATGATGACAGCACTGTTAACCTTGTCCGGTGGTACACGTGCGTTTGCAGAATGGGCACAAACAAAAATCAAAAGTAAACGTGGTGCCAAGTTACTAGCTGCTTTTTTAGGCGTGTTTATTTTTGTTGATGATTACTTTAATAGCTTAGCGGTCGGTTCTATTTCACGACCAGTAACCGATCGTTTTTATATCTCACGCTCTAAGCTTGCTTATATATTAGATTCAACGGCAGCGCCGATGTGTGTATTGATGCCAGCATCAAGCTGGGGTGCTTATATTATTACTTTAATTGGTGGCATTTTAGTTACCCACGGAGTAACTGAGTACACGCCACTAAGTGCATTCTTAACGCTAGCGCCAATGAACTTCTATGCGATCTTTGCTTTAGCTATGGTGTTTGTTGTGTCTTGGTTCCAGTGGGATATTGGACCAATGAAAAAGCATGAGATGGCCGCCATGCATGGTCGTGGCTTTGATGAGGGCGGTGATGTTGATGAGCAAGCAAAAGATCTCACCGAAGAATTAGAAATAACGGAGAGTGAGAAAGGTAAAGTCGGCGATTTAGTGTGGCCTATTATTATTCTGATTGCCGCTACTTTCTTCTTTATGATTTTCACAGGCTATCAAGCACTTGCAGCAGACGGTAAATCTTTTGCTATTCTTGGCGCATTTGAAAATACTGATGTGGGTAAATCACTTTGTTTAGGTGGTTTATTTGGTCTTGTTGCTGCGATTATTCCAGTGTTCCGTCAGCGTATTGTGTTTAAAGAAATTGCTCGAACATTATGGATTGGTGCTAAATCCATGTTCGGAGCGATTTTAATTTTATTATTTGCTTGGGCGATCGGTAGCGTTATTGGTGATATGAATACAGGTCGTTATTTATCGACCTTAGTTCAAGGCAATATTAGCCCAATGTTATTACCTATGATCCTATTTATCTTATCGGGTGCAATGGCATTCTCGACAGGAACATCATGGGGTACGTTTGGTATCATGTTACCGATTGCAGGGGATTTAGCTGGCGCTACAGATATTGCGTTAATGCTACCAATGTTAGCAGGCGTATTAGCAGGCTCCGTATTTGGTGATCACTGTTCGCCGATTTCAGATACCACCATTTTGTCGTCAACAGGGGCACGTTGTCACCACATTGATCACGTAGCAACGCAATTGCCATATGCGATGTCGGTTGCTTTTGTCTCTATGATTGGCTATTTGGTATTGGGGATGACCGATTCATTACCTGTTGCGTTTATTGCAGCGATTACTACATTCATTATGGTATGTGTGTTCTTTGCGTGGTTGTCTCGTCGAACCTATCAACCAATAGTGAAAAGCTGATTTTTAATACGATGTAGTGAAAGCCCATACAATGTTATGGGCTTTTTTGTAACTAATGTGTAGTTGTTAAGTCTATCACTTTTCATTATGAGTGAATTTCTGTAGCATCGGCGCAGTTTTTTTAAAGCAATCGTATTACTAGGGAATTCTCATGGCCCAGATGTATTTCTATTACTCTGCAATGAATGCAGGGAAATCGACCACATTATTGCAATCTTCGTTTAATTACCGTGAAAGAGGCATGACGCCGCTTATTTTCACCGCTGCTATCGATAACCGTTATGGTGTGGGTAAAGTGACTTCTCGTATTGGTTTAGAAGAAGAAGCTGAGCTATTTAATTTAGAAGATGATTTATTCGAGCGAGTAAAAGCATTATCGAATAAAGGTAAAATTGACTGTGTATTAATTGATGAGTGCCAGTTCTTATCTAAAGCGCAGGTTTATCAATTAACGGAAGTGGTCGATAAACTCGATATTCCAGTTTTATGTTACGGCTTACGTACAGACTTCTTAGGGGAGCTTTTTGAAGGTAGTCGTTACTTATTATCGTGGGCTGATAAGTTAGTTGAACTAAAAACAATTTGTCACTGTGGTCGCAAGGCAAACATGGTGATCCGTCAAGATGAAACCGGTCGTGCTATTGCTGATGGTGATCAAGTTGAAATTGGTGGTAACGATCGTTATGTATCTGTATGCCGATTACATTATAAAGAAGCATTAGGTCGTTAATTATTTAATGATGAATAGGGATAGTCTTCTTTATTTAATCCAGTAATACGTAATTATTGCGAAACAAAAAGCCAGCTTATTTAGCCTGTCTCTTGATCACAAGTCATTGTGTTCAAGAGACTTAGCTAGTTCATATCCTTCAAGGATGGTTTGTAACCTAAACCATCCTTGCCATAATGTCTTTACAGAAGCGCGACCCGTCCGCTTGGTATCTTTCCAACCACCTAACCGTGCAATACTTTTGTAAGCCCACGATATATTTGGTGCTTCTTTGGGCAGCTTTTTCTTCTCCAATTTTAACCACATAAGCTTCCACGCTTTACCTTTTAACACCCGTTCACAACAGCTACTAGATAACTCTTTAGATTCGTTCATAAATCTTAACTGGAGTAAACGAGTAGCAATAAATGCCAAAATAACACTGAGCCTTTCTAAGTTATCTTTACTTTGCATTCTCAGTTGTTCAACTTGCGTGCCTTCACTTTTCCAAACCTTGTGAAAATCTTCTATCAGCCAACGACGCTCATAATAACTGACGATGTTAAGTGCTTCCTCTTTGTTCGTTACAGGCTCTGATGTCAGTAAATGCCATGCGAGCTTGTCGTCACTCTCACCTTGCTCTATACATCCAACATAGTAGAGAGAGATATTATCGAACTCTTTTTTATTAGCGGGAGACTTAAGTGTCACGGGAGCATATTTGATGTCTAGATGAGCCGTGCGAGACTTACGACCGCCTTTTTGCGGTATTTTTAGCTCTTTGCTTCATGCTGATAACAACTTGGAAGCGTAGTCATAAAGACGATTATCATGCTCCTCGATACAGCGACTTTGCATTGAGCGAACGATAAATCGTTGTTGTTGCTCGTGCTTGTAAGTGAGGTACTCGAATAAATCGGCTTCTCTATCACATACAGAAATAACCTCTGACATTTTCTCGCCTAGTCGCTCTGCAACATGGCGAGATGCTTGTTCCCATTTATAACTTTCTTTTTCTTTGTATGGTCGAGTTGCTGGTGTCTTTGACCACGTTTTTCAATATCTCGGGTCCAGCGTTGTTGTTCGATTAAACCAACTACAGTGTGAGTTTCGGGAGCAAAAAGCAATGTTGAATGAACGAACATTGCTCGGTGTCGATTACCTTGATTGGAATGCCCGAGTGTATCTTGTATGCTGTGATGTGAGTAACTTAGAGAAGTGGTATCTTCCAATGCAAGCAGTGTTTGTTGCTCTAAAGCTTCTTGTGCTGTGACATAGAATCCAGCTTCTGCAATATCTTCTGCTTTGATTTGGTCATTACGAATAAAGCGATAAGCCCCTTCCATATCGGCTGGGGAGATGATGAGTTTTGAGATAGGGATACCAGAGAGAGGTAGCTAGAGCAACGAGTCTTTGAGTGCGTCTTAGGTCATTAAGATCGGCTTGACCGAATTGTTTTTGAGCCCAAAGCGTTGGTTCTATATAGGTCATCATAATCATCCTTATCATTGCTTAGATGATCAGATCATGAAACATAAAATTAGTTCAAAAAAATCCCCAAGCATTGGCTTAGGGATTTGTGTATAAGAGACAGGCTTATTTAGCTGGCTTTTTCATAGTAACTGACTCTTGAATTATTGCTTATTGTGACGTTCTTGCAGTTTATTGGTCACATCTAACAACGATAAACCTTGATCTTGAAGCAGTACAAGTAGGTGATAGATCAAATCCGCTGATTCACATACTAATTCCGCCTTGTCACCCGACGTTGCCGCAAGCGCGACTTCAACGCCTTCTTCGCCCACTTTTTGCGAAATACGCTTGGTGCCACGGGCGTAGAGGCTCGCTGTGTAGGAAGACTCAGGATCTGCACCTTTACGACTCGCCAAGAGCTGCTCAAGTTGATGAAGGAAGACCAGTGATGGTGGTTGGGCACCGCTTTCATCAGAATCAAAACAGGTGGTTGTGTTTAAGTGGCAAGTTGGACCAATCGGATCGACTTGTACTAATAAGGTGTCTTGGTCACAATCCAGCTGAATACTTTTAAGTTGCAGCACGTTGCCTGATGTTTCACCTTTGGTCCACAGGCGCTCTTTGGTGCGAGACCAGAAGGTTACTTGCTTGGTATCAAGTGTCTTTTGAAGAGCATCTTCGTTCATGTAGCCAAGCATTAGCACTTGACCACTGGCATTATCTTGAACAATAGCAGGGATCAGTCCGGCTACTTTTTCCCAATTGATGTTGGTTAATAAACTCATAGTCGGATCTCCACATTTTGCGTTTTCAGAAATTGCTTTAACTCACCAATATTGATGATTTGTTTATGGAAAACAGAGGCCGCTAAAGCACCATCAACATTCGCAAGCTTAAAGGCATCGCTAAAGTGTTGCATTTCGCCTGCACCACCAGAAGCAATCAAAGGTACATTACATATACTGCGTACCATGTTGAGTTGTTCTAAGTCGTAACCATTACGGACGCCATCTTGATTCATCATGTTCAGTACGATTTCACCAGCGCCACGACGTTGAACTTCTTCAACCCAATCACGTGTTTGCCATTGGGTTGCTTTGGTGCGGCTTTCATCTCCTGTAAATTGATATACCTGATATTGACCTGTTTCAGCGTCAAAATAGGAATCAATACCGACCACAATACATTGCACACCGAACTTATCCGCCAGTGTAGTGATTAATGTTGGATCTGCCAGAGCTGGTGAATTGATAGAAACTTTATCTGCACCAAATTGAAGAATACGGCTCGCATCGTCGGCTGATTTAATACCACCTGCCACACAGAATGGAATATCAATCACTTCTGCAACGCGAGAAACCCAGCTTTTATCAACAACACGACCGTCACTTGATGCGGTAATATCGTAGAAAACCAGTTCATCTGCGCCTTCTTCAGCGTAACGTTTGGCTAGCGGTACAATGTCGCCAATGATTTCGTGGTTACGAAATTGGACGCCTTTTACAACCTGACCATCACGTACGTCTAAACAAGGAATAATACGTTTAGCTAACATTGTGGTCTCCTTAATTGTTCCAGCATGTAAAGGCTTGCTTGGCAGTAAATTTGCCGTCAAGTAGGGCACGACCGACAATCACACCAGCTACGCCTGAGCCTTTTAATGCCGAAATATCATCCAGCGAGCCAATGCCGCCAGATGATTGAAATTGTACTTGTGGATATTGACGACAAAGATCGACATACAGCTCGACATTCGAGCCAGCTAATGTGCCATCGCGAGAAATGTCAGTACACAGCACGTGTTTTAAACCCACTTTTAGAAAATCGTCGAGTAGGGCTTCAATAGTGACGCCTGAATCTTCTTGCCAACCAGAGACAGCAACAATGCGGTTACCGTCGTCATCAATATTGATATCCAGTGCCAATACAATGTGCTCAGCACCGTATTTTTCCATCCAACCTTTTACCATTTCTGGCTGTTTAACTGCGGTTGAACCTATCACTACGCGTTTAGCGCCAGCGCTTAACAGATCTGCGACGTCTTGTTCTGTGCGTACGCCACCACCAATTTGTACATTGGCTGGTGTGCTTTTGAGTAGTTTTTCAATTAAAAATAACTGACGGGCTTGTGTATCTTTTGCGCCCGTTAAATCAACCAAGTGGAGCCAGTTAGCGCCAGCTTGGTGGTAAAGATTAAATTGCTCTGCGGGATCGACTTTGTATTCTGTTACTTGTCCATAGTCGCCTTGGAATAGGCGTACCACTTGGCCTTCAATCAGATCTAATGCAGGAATAATCATAACAAGTCCTTTTGTTATCGTTATAGTTCGAGGAAGTTTTGAATGAGTTTCGCGCCAGCTTTACTTGAACGCTCTGGGTGAAATTGCACCCCGTAGTAATTGCCGCTTTGTACTGCAGCCGTAAAGCTTTGACCATATTGCGCGCTGGCGATGGTTTTGCCACCTTGCTGCGCGGTATGATCAAATACAGGCATGGCGTAACTATGAACGAAATAAAAATAGCTTCCCGCAGGAATACCTTTAAATAGTGGGTGATTATCTTCCGGTGTAATGGTGTTCCAACCCATATGTGGCAGCGGTAAACCCTCTGCTTGGATTTTCTCTACAGAAGCATCACACAAATCTAGGCAGGGAATAATTTCACTGCCATTTTGACCGTGCTCTTGTGATTCTTTACCAAGTAATTGCATACCTAAACAAATCCCCAACAGCGGTTTAGTCACTTGTTTTACTAAGCTAACTAAATCACGCTGTTGTAGGTTCTGCATTGCTTCACTGGCAGTACCTACACCCGGAAGAAAGAGCTTATCGGCAGCAAGTACAACTTCTGGATCTTTGCTGACTTTCACCTGATAGCCAAGACGTTCAATAGCAAAGCGAACAGAAGAGACATTGGCACAGCCAGTATCAATAATGACGACGCGCTGCTGAGTATTGGTTGCTGTCATTACAACACTCCTTTACTGCTTGGTAGCTCGTTACCTTCAACTTTAATCGCTTGGCGTAATGTGCGCCCGAACGCTTTAAATAGGCTTTCAACGATGTGGTGATCGTTATTACCTGATGACGATAAGTGCAGAGTACAAGCGAGCGTATCAGTTAAAGAGCGGAAGAAATGCGGCACCATTTCCGTTGATAAATCACCTACTTGATCACGACTAAATTGCGCATCAAATTTCAAATACGGACGACCAGATAAATCTAACGCACATTGGGCTAAGCATTCATCCATCGGTAGGCTAAAGCCAAAGCGACCAATGCCACGTTTATCACCTAAGGCTTTTTTCAATGCTTCACCTAACGCAAGTGCGGCATCTTCAACACTGTGGTGATCATCGATGTGTAAATCACCATCAACAGTTAAGGTCATTTGGAAACCACCGTGCGTGGCGATTTGATCTAGCATGTGATCAAAAAAGCCAAGACCTGTTGAAATGGTATTGCCGCCAGTTTGATCTAAATTCACTTTAACGCGAATGTCAGTCTCTTTGGTGGTTCGTATTACTTCAGCAATGCGAGGTTGGGTGGTTAAATCAGTTAAAATCTGCATCCAATTCATGGTTTCAGGATTGTACTGAATACCACGAATTGCCATGTTTTCAGCAAGCTGTAGATCGGTAATACGATCGCCAATGACCGCAGAAGTTTCGAAATCCACACGACCTTGCTGAAGGTACTCTTTGACAAGTCCAAGCTTAGGCTTACGACAACTACAACCTTCGTTATCAAAGTGAGGACAGATCAGTACATCGCTAAATACCACACCTTGTGATTCGAAGATTTCCATCATCATGTTATGTGGTGCGTCGAAATCCGCTTGTGGGTAGCTATCTGTACCTAAACCATCTTGGTTTGTCACCATCACTAGTTTGTAGCCTGCGCTTTGCAAAGCCAGCAGTGCAGGGATCACATTCGGTTCAAATTTAAGTTTATCTAAACGGTCTACTTGAAAGTCTAC
This sequence comes from Photobacterium leiognathi, assembly GCF_030685535.1. NCBI lineage: Bacteria > Pseudomonadati > Pseudomonadota > Gammaproteobacteria > Vibrionales > Vibrionaceae > Photobacterium > Photobacterium leiognathi. Next base: position 1,048,256 of record NZ_CP131601.1, read on the forward strand.
TGGCGGCTCAACAATTAAGGTGCCGTCACGGTCAATAAATAAAATCTTTTCCTTGCTCACAATCAACGTCCTTATTGTTGTTCTAATTGGCTACGAATAAAGGCGAGCGTTTTTTCACACTCATCACGATTACCTACACTGATTCGTATACAGTTTTCAATTGGAGAGCGGCGTAAAATAATGCCGTTATCCCATAATGCTTTAAATAGTTGATCCGCATTAGGGAATTTAACCAGTAGGTAATTACCGTAGCCATCAAATACGGTTACGCCATCTAACATGCTTAAACCCGCTTGTAAGTAAGCGCGGTTAGCGCTGATATCAAGCACTTGGAATTTTGTTCGTGCTCGACCTGCTTCTGATAGGGCTTGTACTGCAATTTCAGTCACAGGTACAGGCACTGGGTAGGGTGCAATCACTTTAAGCAATACATCAATGATGTCGCTATTAGCAATGGTAAAGCCACAGCGCAAACCCGCTAAGGCAAATGCTTTTGATAGCGTACGAAGAATGACTAAATTCGGGTAGCTCGACAGTAAATCGCTGGCACTTTCTTCTAGGCAGAAATCGATATAGGCTTCATCAACCACGACTAGGGCTGAGTTTGCTGTCATATCTAACAGGGCTTCAATGTCTTTACGTGCTAATAAGTTACCTGTTGGGTTATTCGGGCTACAGACGAAAACAATTTTCACACCATCAAGGTTTTGTGAAATGGCCTCTAAATCTAATTGCCACTTGCTTGTAAGCGGAACAACTTTCGCATTCACATCGTAAGTTTCAGAACTGATGGCATACATGCCATACGTCGGTGGACAATATAAAATACTGTCTTGGTTTGGCTCACAAAAAGCGCGGATCAAAAGCTCAATACCTTCGTCGGCACCCCGTGAGGTTAATACTTGCTCGGGCTTTACATTGGCATAGTCAGCGTAAGCATTGATAAGCTCAGGTGGCTGACATTCGCTATAGCGATTTAATCGTGCAAGGCTAATGTTGTATTCGTTATCAAACGGTGATTCGTTGGCGTTTAACCAAATATCACCGTTACCGCCTAATCGACGGGCTGATTGGTAAGGGGTTAATTCACGTACTGTTTTACGTGCGAGTCTTGCCATCGTCATGATTTATCCCTCACGATTTGCCATTAATTTTTCAACGCGGATTGTTACGGCACGTTTGTGGGCATCAAGACCTTCGGCATCGGCAATCGTTGTTACGGTGTTCGCTAAACCTAGCAGACCATCTGCAGACAGCTCTTGTACTGTCATGCGTTTAGAGAAATCTGCTAAGCCTAAGCTTGAATAGGTGCGTGTATAGCCATAAGTCGGTAATACGTGGTTAGTACCAGAGGCATAATCACCAACAGATTCTGGTGACCAGTTACCTAAGAAAATAGAGCCTGCATTGTCCAGTAATGGCACTAAATCACGTGGCGTACGGGTTTGAACAATTAAGTGCTCAGGCCCATAGTTATTTGAAATCGCAATACACTGCGGTAATGTTTCTGCCACAATTAACAGGCTTGAACCTAATGCTTCTTTTGCAATATCAGCTCGTGATAATTCAGCGAGTTGACGTTGAATTGCATCTGCTGTTTTATCGGCAATGACTGGATCTGGTGTAACCAAAATAACTTGAGAATCAGGGCCATGCTCAGCCTGACTCAGAAGATCTGCGGCAATGAAATCAGGATCAGCATTGCTATCTGCAATAACTAAGACTTCTGATGGGCCTGCTGGCATATCAATCGCAGCACCGCGAAAATCATTACTCACTTGGCGTTTAGCTTCGGTGACAAAGGCATTGCCAGGGCCAAAGATCTTATCCACTTTGGCAACGGTTTCGCTGCCGTAGGCCATCGCTGCAACAGCTTGCGAGCCACCGACGTTGTACACTTCATCAATGCCACATAATTTGGCTACGTATAAGATTTCATCTGCGATCGGTGGTGGAGAGCACAACACGACTTTTTGACAGCCTGCAATTTTAGCTGGCACACCTAACATCAATACGGTTGATGGAAGGGGAGCACTACCGCCGGGAATGTATAAGCCGACAGAGTTAACCGGACGGGTCATTTGCTCACAAATAATCCCCGGTTGGGTTTCAACCCGCAGTGTTTGTTGTTTCTGTGCTTTATGAAACGTACTGATATTGTCGAATGCCTGCTGCAGTGCCACTTTCATTTGGTCGCTGATTCGTGAGCATGCTGCGTCTATCTCATCATTACTCACTTTTAAAGACGCAGGACGAATACCATCAAACTTTTCTGTAAGCTCTAGTAACGCTTCATCACCACGACGACGAACATCATCAATAACACCAGTTACAATCGCACTGATATTGGCGCCATTATTAACGGCTGGTCGAGCAAGTAGCTTTTCTCGCTGACTCTCACTTAGAGATTGCCATACAACTGTTTTCATCGATTACTCCATCATCTTCTCGATTGGCAATACTAGAATAGAGCTTGCGCCTAATTCTTTTAGCTGTTCCATTGTTTCCCAAAATAGATTTTCAGAACTCACTAAATGGATAGCAACACGAGATTTGTCTTCAGCAAGAGGAAGTACCGTTGGATCTTCAGCGCCCGGTAGTAGTAATTTGATTTGCTCAAGGCGATCCGTTGGTGCATGTAGCATGATGTATTTTGATTCTTTTGCTTGAATCACACCTTGCATACGAGTTAATAGACGTTCGATAAGTGCTTGTTTTTCATCATCTAAGGTTTCTGTTGATTGGATCAGAACGGCTTTTGAACGCAGGATAACTTCCGCTTCCTTAAGGCCATTCGCTTCAAGTGTTGCGCCTGTTGAAACCAAATCACAGATTGCATCAGCAAGCCCTGCACGAGGAGCAACTTCCACTGAACCGTTTAGCATACATGTGCTGAATTTCACGCCAAGATCATCCATGTAGCGTTTAACTAGCTGAGGGTAAGTCGTTGCAATGCGTTTGCCGTTAAGATCTTGGGGACCGTTGTATTCGGCATCTTTATCAATGGCAATAGAAAGGCGGCAACCACCGAAATCAAGGCGACGTAGTTTCTTATAATCTGATGGTTCACCACGCGCCTGACGCTCAAGGCTAACTTCTTCTAATTCGTTTTCGCCAATCACACCTAAATCAACCACACCATCCATGATCAGACCTGGAATGTCATCATCACGAACGAGTAGTAAATCGATAGGCATATTTTCAGCGTGGACAACTAGACGCTCACCAACCATATTGAATTTCACACCACAGCGTTTAAGCAGTGTTTGACATTCTTTGCTTAGACGGCCTTTTTTCTGAATCGCAATGCGTAGTCGTTGTGTTTGCATAGTCATTTCCCTGTCCTAATTCACTTAATTCAAAATCTGGTATTAAAAAACCCTCGGAAGTCTATTTCTTCCGAGGGTCTGAATTTGATTATTCCTTGTGACCACTGGAAGAATATGTTGTCTTCCAGGGTGAGGCGTATCCTCCCGAAAGACTAGTCAGGATGGTGATGGATATGATTGTTAGCCATTTGGATACGCATAATTAAATCTCTCTAACGCTTGATAGTGTTATTTTCTTGTTATCCACACTAACTAAGTGTGTTAGATATTGCAACACTATTTTTAACGTTTTAGTGGATTTATTTTTCTTTCCAAAAAAGCTTACGGTGACGTCACAATTGTCAGGTTTTATTTTATAAGATGTTGAGTTTTAAATATTTAAATAGATTTGTATTGAAGATGTTGTCGAGGTGTAAGGTATGTCTTTTCACTATGTTTTTTAGAAAAATAGACATTTTTCGAAACAATAGGCAATAAAAAACCGATCTAAAGATCGGTTTTTTGTTAGTTAGCTGTTAATGGTGATTTTGGCGTAAGTGCTAATTAGCCACAACACTTTTTAAATTTTTTACCGCTACCACATGGGCAAGGATCATTACGACCGACGGTTTTCTCACTTTTAACAGGAGAAGGTGGGGCTGCTTGCTCTACTGGTGGCGGCTCTGGGTATTCACCATCAATGTAAAACCAACATGATTGCCCATTGATTTCTTCTTTTAAAAAGCGAGAGCGCTCTTGAAGAATATATTCACTGCCTGCTTCTTTGTACATGGCTTTAAATTCAACAAAACCTTCGCCACTTTCAGCAATGTCACTGTTAAGAACATCTAGCCCTAACCATTTTAAATTCACTGATTCTGCAATTGCATCACGGTGTTGTTCTGCTTCACAGCTAGGATGGTAAGTTTGAACAACGAAATCAACTAATCCCAGTACATGGGCACTATAACGTGCACGCATTAATTGTTCTGGATGTAATGCTTTAGCATGATCAAGGTGAATTGGTTTACAGCACTCAATCAGCGGTTTGTTACTACCACAAGGACACTGTGACGTATGTTTAGACATGTTTAATTTGCTAGCGTTTGCTCATATTCAGCCGACCATTTTACTGACTCTAAATAGTAATCTGCAATGCTAGATTCATTGATCTTTAATGCGTCACTGTATTTCTTCACTAAAGGCCAGTTAGCCTGATCGTAAGCATCAGTAAGATTTAAAATTGCGCCAAGCGGTCCTACGCGTTTAGTTAAGGCGAGTTTTACTTGCTCGCTTAACGGAAGATGTTTCAATAATTCATCTAATGGCTGGTCTAACAATGAATCTAATAAAGAGAATAGGCCAGTTAAAAATGCCTGATTGCCGTTATCTTTAGGGACTCGGGTGCGATAAAGTTGTTCACAAAAGTGTGCCCGTTGTAACGATAAGTTATACAGTGATGGTGGCTTATTCTCTACCGCATGAGAGGTTGCAACAAAGGTAATAAAGCGTCTTAGCTTTTCTTCACCCAAGAAGATCAGCGCCTGTTTAAATGAAGTAACGGGCTTTGATCGCGTTGATGTCATGGCATTAACGTGACGCAACAACTTATAAGATAAGGTGACATCTGTTGCGATGATTTCTTCCACTTTGTCGTAATCGACCTCTGCCACGCAAATCTCTTTAAATAAACGTAAGGTGGTAATAGAAGAAGGTTTTAAAGATTTACGTTGAATTAATTCAGGTTTGCTAAAAAAGAAGCCTTGGAATAGATCAAAACCTGCATCATAAGCTTGTTGATACTCTTCCTGAGTTTCGACTTTTTCAGCTAAGAATCGAAGTTTGGTTTTTTCTTTATAGAACTTAATAAAGCGAGCGGCTTTCTCTATAGAAATAATGCGGATATCAAATTTGATGATATGAATGTAAGGCATAAACCGATTCCAAGCCTCACTTGGAATAAAGTCATCTAATGCTAAGGTATAACCTTTTTGATGCAGTTGTTTTATCGCTTCAAATAGTTCATCTGTAGGAGAGCAACTTTCCAGAATTTCGATGATAAAGCTTTGTTTTGGGAAAAGAAATGGTGTTCCTGATACAAGTGAATTGTATGGGAAATTTACAAAGGCACGTTTACCTGATGTTAATTGTACCTCACCAGCCGTACTGAAAAAGTTATCGTTAAGAAGACGGTTGGTCGCTTGCTCATCACCAATATTAGGAAAGCAGTTATCCGGACCATCTCTGAACAATAGCTCATAACCGATAGTATGCTTATTACGATTTAAAATAGGTTGTCGAGCAATATATGAAAACATGTAATTCTACAGAAAAAGTTAAAAATTATTTATTTTTAATATTGTTATTATCGAGAAAATCATATCAAAAATTGTTAATTAGCAAAGTGATGGTTTTAACAATATTTAAATAAAATGCGTGCTACAAAAAAAGCCTCATTTAAATGTATGTTTTATGCTCAATCGGAGCTAAAAAGCCTAAGAATTTTTATTGTGAGTATTTGTTGAGCGAATAAAAATGGTCAGGGGTACGTTTTAGCGTCATAATGGCGACCACTATCGGATGCTTGTCATTTATTCTTGAGTTATCTGATTTACCCTTTGAATATACTGTTAAATCCTATTTGTGCAACTTATGTCTATATTTACCTTGATACAAGCGGGATTGCTTGTTGGTGGTAGTGTTTTTATTGTGATGCTGATTAGAGCATGGCGAAGAAACCGGAAGCAGGAAGCAGATACACGTATTATTCCCGTCGCCTTGATTGGTGGTTTTGCAAACTTCTGTGACACCCTTGGTGTTGGAAGTTTCGCTATTATGACAGCAGGTTATAAACAATTTAAGCTTATTGACGATCAGGTACTGCCTGGTACGTTAAATTGCCAAGCCGTTTTAGCGACGGTCGTACAGGCTCTCATATTTCTTACTGCTGTTAATGTCGACTCTGTTACTTTACTTAGTTTGGTTGTTTCAGCCTGTTTAGGTGCGACGGTCGGTGCGCGATTAGTATCGAACTGGGATCGCCAGCTTATTCGTATTGTAATGAGTGGTGCCTTGCTAGTGGTGGCAGGCTTAATGCTAGCGGGTCAGTTAAAGCTATTCCCGCTTGGCGGAACCAGTTTAGGCTTAACAGGATGGAAGTTGGCAGTCGGTATTGCAGGTAACTTCTTATTTGGCGCATTAATGACGGTAGGTATTGGTTTATACGCACCATGTATGACGATGATCTACATGTTGGGTATGAATCCGTTAGCGGCATTCCCTGTGATGATGTGCTCATGTGGCTTCTTAGGTTTCTTCTCGGCAGGTGGTTTCCTTCGCCGTAATAAGATCAATAGCCGAGCTTCTGTTGCTGTAGCAATTACAGGTCCTATTGGGGTGGTGATTGCTGCATATCTAGTGAAATCACTGGATATGAAGGTATTAGCATGGCTAGTGTGTGGCGTGGTGCTTTACACCTCAATTACTATGTATCGTTCTTGGGCTACTGATAGAAAGCAGCTGAAGAAAATGAATGTCGAACATAAGACAGCATAAAAGAAAAGGTACGCTCGATGCGTACCTTTTTTATTGGGACTGACTTTGCTCAAAAGCGCGTGTTTCTAGTTGATAACCATCAGGGGTTACCACAAGTACAGAGCCATGTTCGTACCAATCACCCAGCACAATACGTGTCGCTGGTTTATCATCAACGGTGAGTGAGTGAATATCAGGTCGGTGAGTATGACCATGGATCATTTGATCAACATGGAACTCTTCCATTACACGGACGACTTCACTAGCTGTCACATCCATGATGGATTGGCTTTTCATCTGATTATTTTTGCTACTGTTGTTTCTAAATTTCTCACCAATTTGGATACGTTTAGAAAGTGGGATACGGAAAAATAACCATTGAATAAACTTGTTGTGCACTTTCTTGCGATAACGTTGATACGCTTCATCTTCAATACACAGCGTATCACCGTGTAAGATCAGCGTTGGTTTATCATAAAGATCAACCACCGAGTGCTCAGGTAATAGTTGAACCCCTGTTTGCTGACTAAAACGTTTGCCGATCAGAAAATCACGATTACCGTGAACAAAGTAGCAGGGGATGCCCGAATCTGTCAGTGTTTTAAAAGCCTGTTTGATTTGCTGTAAGAAAGGCGACTCTTCATCATCACCGATCCACATTTCAAACAGATCGCCAAGCACATATAAAGCATCGATATTAGTGGTGTCTTCTGCCATAAAACGCAGAAAACAATCCGTCATATCAGGGCGGCTAGCACTTAAGTGCAGATCTGAAATAAATAGTGTTGTCATATGAAAAAAGGGTAGCAGATAGCTACCCTTGATAAATTAAGAAGACTTATTCTTCGATTGTTACGCTTTCGATAACAACCTCTTCAACTGGCACATCAGAGTGGTAACCGTGACGACCAGTTTTCACTGCTTTGATCTTGTTAACAACGTCCATACCTTCAACAACAGCACCGAATACACAGTAGCCCCAGCCACTCATGTTTTCGCCAGTGAAGTCTAGGAAGTTGTTGTCTTTAACGTTGATGAAGAACTGAGAGCTTGCAGAGTGAGGAGCGTTAGTACGCGCCATTGCAAGTGTACCAGTCTTGTTGCTAAGACCGTTGTTTGCTTCGTTCTTGATTGGTGCACGTGTTTCTTTTTCTTCCATACCCGGTGCCATGCCACCGCCTTGGATCATGAAACCATCGATAACACGGTGGAAAATAGTACCGTTGTAGAAACCATCACGGCAGTATTGAAGGAAGTTTGCACATGTCTCAGGTGCTTGTTCTTCGAATAGGTTAATTTGGATGTCACCAAAATTTGTGTGAAGGGTAATCATGATCTTTTCCTTAATGGAGTATTTTCTTTTAAGAGCCGAATATTAACTTACCATAGCCTGCTCAGACAAACATTACCCGATCAATCGATGACTAATTGCTAAAATAGCATTCATCAAAGGATTTTCCTTGCCAACAAAAGGCATAAAAGGTGTAATTACCTTTCTAAATTTGTACCCCCATAATATGAGTAATGAAGAGACATGTTAAAGATCTATAACTCGCTCACACGACAGAAAGAGGCATTCACCCCAATCCAGCCTGGTAAAGTAGGCATGTACGTCTGTGGAGTAACGATCTACGATTTGTGTCACATTGGACACGGTCGTACGTTTGTATCTTTTGACGTGGTTTCTCGTTACCTTCGCTATTCTGGTTACGATCTTACTTTTGTTCGTAATATCACAGACATTGATGACAAGATCATCAAGCGTGCTGCTGAAAATGGCGAAAGTTGTGAATCATTAACTGAACGTTTGATCGGTGAAATGCATGCGGATTTCGATGCATTAGGTATGAAACGTCCAGACGTTGAGCCTCGTGCGACACAGTTTATTGCAGAAATTATCGCACTTTGTGAGCGCCTAATTGAGCGTGGTTTTGCTTATGTTGCATCAAATGGCGATGTGATGTTTGAAGTGAGTAAGTTTGAAGATTACGGTCGTCTATCTAAGCAAGATCTTGATCAACTTCAAGCTGGCGCACGTGTTGATATCGAAACGGCGAAGCGTAGCCCACTAGACTTCGTACTATGGAAAATGTCTAAGCCAGGTGAACCTACATGGGAATCACCATGGGGTCCAGGTCGTCCAGGTTGGCACATTGAATGTTCAGCAATGAACTCTGCAATCTTAGGCGAGCACTTTGATATTCACGGTGGCGGCTCAGATCTTCAATTCCCGCACCATGAAAATGAAATCGCACAATCTTGCTGTGCGCACGATACTCAGTATGTAAATACTTGGATGCACAGTGGCATGGTAATGGTTGATCGCGAGAAGATGTCTAAGTCATTAGGTAACTTCTTCACGATTCGTGATGTATTAAACCACTATGATCCTGAAACTGTACGTTACTTCCTAATGTCTGGTCACTACCGTAGCCAGCTAAACTACAGCGAAGAGAACTTGAAACAAGCACGTTCTGCACTAGAGCGTCTATACACATCACTTCGTGGTCTTGATACGTCTGTTGAAGCGGCTGGTGGTGAAGAGTTTGTTGCTCGTTTTAAAGAAGCAATGGATGATGATTTCAACACACCTGAAGCTTACTCTGTGCTATTTGATATGGCGCGTGAGATCAACCGCCTGAAAGCTGACGACGTAGCGGCGGCATCGGTATTAGGTGCACGTATGCGTGAGCTTGCTGATGTGCTAGGTCTTCTATCTCAAGAGCCTGAAACTTTCCTACAAGGTGGTGCAGGTGAAGATGATGATGTGGCAGAAATTGAAGCATTGATCCAACAACGTCTTGATGCGCGTGCAGCAAAAGACTGGGCAGCAGCGGATGAAGCGCGTGATAAGCTAATGGCAATGGGTATCATCTTAGAAGATGGTGCACAGGGCACAACATGGCGTCGTAAGTAATTACAGCGATTAATAAAAAACCGAGCGAGATGCTCGGTTTTTTTATATCTGAAATTTATGCGCTCTTTAGTGCAATCGTTGGTGGCTTAATGCCATTACGCGCAAACTCTTCCATTACACGCAAAGTAATGTCGGTTTCAAATAGCTTTTCATACTTAGTATCAACCACATAGGCCTTACAGGTCAGCATGATAGCTAAATAGTTATCCGTAATAGTTTGCTTCACCAATACTGTTACAGGCTTTGGTAAGTGAATGTAACGGCTTGATGATGCGGCTTCTTGGATCAAATCACGAGCAAGGCGAATGTCTTGATCCATGCTGATGTAAAACGGTATTACTACCTGCATATCTAACGCACCATAGTTACCACTCACCGTCACTTCACTTAAGAATTTGTTGTTCGGGATAGTGATAATATCATCGGTCAGTGTGCGCATACGTACGGAACGTAAACCGATCGTAATAATGTCACCATAGTTACCTTCAAAGGTCACGCGATCACCGACTTGGAACGGACGGTCAATCATTACTGTTAAACCTGCAATGAATGAGGCGGCCAAGTCTTTTAAGGCGAAACCTACCGATACCGCAATCGTACCGCCAATTAGCGCGAGAATACGATCATCGACACGGAAACTCATCATAAATACGGCGATACCTGTCGACATATAAATGAAGAATTGGAAGAAAGATTGCAGCTTTTGTAGCAGCATTCGACGTTGAGCAAACTGGCTACTAATACCGTCTACCACCGATTGGATAAAACGTAAAAATAGCCATGCAGCACTAACAGTTAAGACTGAAAATAATACGCCACTCCAACGGATCAAGCTTGCAAACTGTTGAAAGCTTTCGATGTTTGGCATGTCATCGGCAAATACTGCTGGAGAAAAACTAAGCAGTAGTACACTGAATAAAAACAATAAACGCTTCATTTATTTCACCAATAAGTGCTGACGGTGGAGGACATTAGTAATATGACGGAACCAGTGATCAGACACTTTTGCCTTATCATCAGACCATTCAATAAAACCACGGCTTTGGAAATAACGCAGGGTACCGATCACTTCAGAAATACTCAGCTGGGTACACTCTGATAGCTCTTTAGGTGAAGCGACTTCCAATTGAACGATAGAGCGTAATACCGCCAACATTGGTTTTGGCATTTGCTCCAGATCGTCAGATTGTGGTGCTTTAAATAAACGTACCAGCACTTTGTTTGTTTCTTTATCGCGTTGAAGTGAGAAACGGAAAAAGCGCACTGCAACCGTTGGGTTACCGTCAGAGTAGTCCCATAAAATACGGAAGAAGCCACGTTGTGCGCGCTCTTCTTCGGTAATATCATCTTCATCCCACTGGCGAGGCAGCACTAAGCCTTCAAAACTAATGGCGTATTCACCTTCTGATGAAATACGTGTTTTTAGAAGATCTCCGATTTGTTGTTCGCTCCAGCGTGGCATAAATGTGACTAAATCAAACAATAAACGCTCGCCACGGGCACGATCGACAAAACGCCAGCATGATTTTTCAATCGCAAATAGTGCGCGGTGGCTCTTTCGACTACGACGCATTAAATCAGTGATCTTCATTAAATCGTTCAAGCCACCCACTTTCGGGGTCACTAAGCGTTGGGCGTTATCAATGGCGAATAAATACGTTTCTTCACTACTACGTAAGAAATCGAGGATCGTTGCTTCATCACTGTTTGCGGCTAAGCCAAGTTCAGTGGCTAATTGTTGCAATAGCTCTGAATAGCCATCGTATGGACAGTTAATGTAAATCGGTGTTGCGTTCTTTACTTTATGTAATAAGCGGCGAAGTAGGGTTGTTGTACCTACGCCACGTTCACCTGATACCACACAAACCGCAGGCTTATCCGTTAATAAGTAACCTGATAGTTGCTTAATTTCATCAAGGGCATAGTCTTCAATAATCGGGCTATCATCACTACCTGGGATAACATAATCGTACGTAGCAGCACCTTTAATACGTACCATGTTTAACTGTTCACGCGCCGTTTCTGTTTGCTTGGCAACTTCAATACGGAATAAGTACGCTAAGGCATGACGGAAGAAAATGTACTTAGATAAATTCGCCACCAATGTGTGTTGGAAACGGCGTAATGTTAGCCATGCTGCACCTAGTGCTGTCGCTGGGATAGATAGTAAGAATTTATTTTTATGATTAACCGCCCACTTAATGGAGATAGGCATGTGTGGGGCATCTTCAAGACGCTTGAACACAATGTGTCGCCAACGGCGAAGTGTCACTAACGTTAGTAAAATAAAGCCAAAGAAAATTACTGACCAAATCCATGCGTAAATCGTACCTTGACCTAATGTACGCGCAGAGATCTGCAAAATTACGCCTGCTGCAATAAAGCCCCATACGTATTGACGAATGGTGGATAGGCGTAGCGCGACTACTTCGGCATCACTGTTATTGATACTGTTACGACGTGCGAACTCAAGAATAAAGCGAACAGCAATTGAGCCACCTAGGATCCACCAAGTGAAGATCTCTAAGTAAATTAAGTGATGCAAGCTCGGTAATTGAGAAACAATGCGTAGCGATAACGTGATTGCAATTAACCAACCAATCGGACGATGTGCACGGCTGATATACCAAATAGCACGGAAAATCAGATTAGGATGTGGATTGTTTTCTAATTGTGTTTCGCGGAAATGTTCAATTAAACGTGCACTGTTACGCTGCCACCAGAATAGCAGGAATAAAATACCGCAAACTTTTAGTGCCACCATTAACACAGGGACAGGCGAGATCCACATATCTTGTAGTAACCCTTGGAAACTACGTAGTTGGTATAGCGCCATATACCGCAAGTTAAGTGCAGTAATAGACAGCTCTAATTTGAACTGCTGGACACCAAATGGACCAAAACCTGTTATTTTGTCTTGAATGGCTGATGAGCTTAGATCAAGTAAACGTTCTTTATCTTGGCTAATACTGAGCAGTGAGCTGTAAACAGAAGACAGCTTCTTCCATGCTTGTTCTTTATCATCACTTTTATGATAAGCCGTCAATGCTGCTGCAAGTAATTTACGGTGCTGCGCCTGTTGTGACAGGGTTTTTGATAGCAGTGAATTAACTTTTCGAACATCATTTTTAGTAAATAAATGCTGATCGGGCAGCGCATCAATCGCGGTATGAATTTTCGTCGCAGCTGGCGTTAATTCCGGCTGATTATTATCAAAAAGCGTTAAGCTGGCTGAAGCTGGCGTACTGAAGAACAGTATCAAGCTACAGAGTAATGAATATATGGTTAATCGCATTAATCTTTACTATTTCCCAAATGATGAAGATAAATGTAGACCATATAAGACTATGATCTGATTGATGTTATAAAAACAAGGTTCAGATCACGTCTTATAGATCAAATGGTTAATGTGAAAGCCATTAGATATGGCTAGTGACAATAAAACTAAATTTGCTCCGGTAACTGTGTACCGCATTTCTTACAGTAATCGGCATCCAGTTCATGTCCGCTGGTAGCACAGTTTGGGCAGCGCCTTAAGTTACGCGTCGTTTTCATTTCTTGGTTAATTTCAGCGGTTAAAATACGCGTAGGTACTGCCAAGATGGAGTAACCAAGCAACATGGTGAGTGAGGCGAGTGCTTTACCCATAACGGTTTGCGGCACGATATCGCCATAACCGACTGTCGTAATGGTGACAATTGCCCAATAAATACTTTTTGGGATACTGGTAAAGCCATTTTCAGGACCTTCAATTAAGAACATCAAAGAGCCAAATACTGTAACCAGAATTAATACCGAGCTAAAGAAAACAAATATCTTGCGTTGAGCATGACGTAATGAACGCAAAAGGATATTGGAATCTTGTAAGAATCGCGCCAGTTTTAGAACACGGAAAATACGTAGTACACGGATCAAACGAACAATTAATAAGTAGTTTGAACCAGGAATAAAGAATGAAATATAAGCCGGGACAATAGCAATTAAGTCAATAATGCCATAGAAACTACGGGCGTAAGCAAGCGGTCTTGGCGAACAATATAGACGTAAAACATATTCAATTGTAAACAGAATCGTAAAGAACCATTCTGCCCCGAGTAAGGCGGTCGAGAATTTTGACTCGATACTTGAGACTGATGAAATGATCAGAATGAGTTCAGAGCTGATGATGGCAATGATTAAGCCAATATCGAATAGTTGTCCAGCACGAGTCGAAGTGCCAAAAATGATTTGGTAAAGGCGTTGTCTTGGTGTCAGTTTAATCATAATAGGGAGTCGGTTGATGAAATACTTAAGCCAATGTCTTTTTATTTTGTATGGCGTATTAAACAGCAGGCTAGTATAGCAAAATTAGATAGGACTATATGAGTAAATGACGTTGAGAAAGGCTGAGAAATGAAAAGTCCCGGAAATTCCGAGACTTTATCTTTAATTATTAACTTTTTTTAGTGATGTAATGGTGCGATTAAGCTTATACCAAGCCAGGTAACATCACTTTCAAGCCGTTAATGATAAATTCGATACCTAGAGCAGCAAGGATCAAACCCATAATACGCGTGATCACGTTAATGCCTGTTTGACCAAGGAAACGTACAATCAGAGGTGCTGAGCGGAACAGTAACCAACAGCCAAAAGCAAACACAACAATAGTAATAGCGATACCAATTGTCGACGTCATACCTGGGTATTTTGAACCGTAAACAATCGTTGAACTGATAGCACCAGGTCCAGCCATTAACGGCATTGCAAGTGGCACTACACCAACTTGTTCACGGATCGCAGATTCTGATTTCTCTTCTTTATTCTGTTTCACCTCACCAATCTTACCGCTCATCATCGAAAAGGCGATGCTAAGCAGTAGCAAACCACCAGCTACGCGGAAAGAGTCTATAGAAATACTAAATAAATCCAGCAAGTGCTGACCAGCAATCAAGGCGACGACCAAAATAATGGCGACAGCAACGTTGGTGGTAAGGGCGGTTTTATTTCGCTCTTCAGGTGTCATAGATCCTGTTAATGAAACAAAAACAGGCATGATCCCAACTGGGTTAACGGTCGCAAAAAGACCGACCAAAAAATGTAAAAATATTCCTATTTCAATGGCTTGCATGATTTTCTCTGTTGTTTGGCGCTAAGTGTAAGTCGTTAGAGATGTGTGAATGAATACACTTGATCTCTGCGTTAAATGGCCTCGTATATAAGGCATAGTTAATGGTTTCATCTTCAATCTGTAGTTAATTAGGCTTTGTGCTTTTAGGTAGTTAGCACAAATAAATACAAAGATTGCATATAGTTGATATTTTAATCTAAAACGTTTGCGTTAACTATAAATGAAGTGTTGATATTTATAAAAAAATAGGATTATTACTTCGGTTTGTTAATATTCTTTCATTCTTCAAAATATCTACTACTCTGGTTGATCAAGTTGCTTATCTATTAATGATTCAATATTGACCAATTGTCATATAAAAAGGTGATAACTATCACAACTGGGTGAATATGGGACTAGTAAATGTATTTTTATTACGTAATATTTCGTCTTGTGAAATAAGTGATGTAAATCTCGTTTGTATGAAATATTGATGAAAACACTTATATTACTTTATAAAGGGTTGATTTTTGTTCGATTTAAGTAAATTCCAGCATTAATTGAACATGTGGATTAATAGTGATCTAAATCAAATCTTTTTAAAATATGACTAAATATAATCAGTTTTGAAAGCAATTTACTAAGTATGTGTTTTCTTGACCTGAGAGGGTGAAGAAAGAAAGGAATCAAGCCGTATCCTTACTAAAAAGTTTTCAATCTTAAGGTAGGAGTCTACTATGCCTGTTACAAATATGACTGAACTAGATGCAATGGTTGCACGCGTTAAAGCAGCTCAGAAAGAGTTCGCTACTTACTCTCAAGAGCAAGTGGATAAGATTTTCCGCGCAGCATCTCTTGCAGCTAACAATGCTCGTATTCCTCTAGCTCAGCAAGCCGTTGCTGAATCTGGCATGGGTATCATCGAAGACAAGGTTATTAAAAACCACTTCGCTTCTGAATTTATCTACAACAAATACAAAGACGAAAAGACTTGCGGTATCTTGGAAGAGAACGATGAGTTCGGCACCATGACTATTGCAGAGCCTGTAGGTATTATTTGTGGTATCGTTCCAACGACTAACCCAACATCTACAGCTATTTTCAAATCTTTAATCTCTCTTAAAACACGTAACGCGATTATCTTCTCGCCACACCCACGTGCTAAAGACTCAACTAACGCTGCTGCAAAATTAGTACTAGATGCTGCTGTTGCTGCAGGCGCACCAAAAGACATCATCGGCTGGATCGATCAACCATCAGTTGAACTATCTAATGCGCTAATGAAGCACGATGACATCAACCTTATCCTTGCTACTGGTGGTCCAGGCATGGTTAAAGCGGCTTACTCTTCAGGTAAACCAGCTATCGGTGTAGGTGCAGGTAACGTTCCAGTTGTTATCGACGAAACTGCAGACATCAAACGTGCAGTAGCATCTGTGCTTATGTCTAAAACATTCGACAACGGTGTAGTGTGTGCTTCTGAGCAAGCAGTTATCGTTATGGATGAAGTGTATGACGAAGTGAAAGAGCGTTTTGCTTCTCACAACGGTTACGTTTTATCTAAAGAAGAAGCAGATAAAGTACGTAAAGTGCTACTAATCAACGGTAACCTAAATGCGGATATCGTAGGTCAACCTGCAACTAAGATCGCTGCAATGGCTGGCGTAACAGTTCCTGCTAACACTAAGATCCTAATCGGTGAAGGTGTTCAAGTTTCTGCTGATGACGAATTTGCACACGAGAAACTATCTCCAACACTAGGTATGTTCCGTGCGTCATCTTTCGAAAACGCAGTAGACCAAGCAGTAACTATGGTTGAAATTGGTGGTATCGGTCACACATCTGGCCTATACACAAACCAAGACGTTAACGCTGACCGTATCAAGTACTTCGGTGACCGTCTAAAAACTGCACGTATTCTTGTAAACATCCCAACTACTCACGGTGGTATCGGTGATCTTTACAACTTCAACGTTGCACCGTCTCTAACTCTAGGTTGTGGTTCATGGGGTGGTAACTCTATCTCTGAGAACGTAGGTCCTAAGCACCTTATCAACAAGAAGACAGTAGCGAAGCGAGCTGAGAATATGTTGTGGCATAAACTACCTAAATCAATCTACTTCCGTCGTGGTAGCCTTCCAATCGCTCTTAGCGACCTAGAAGGTAAGAAGCGTGCATTCCTAGTAACTGACCGTTTCCTATTCAACAACGGTTACGCTGATGAAGTAGTTAGCCTACTTAAAGCTAACGGTATGGAAGTACAAACATTCTTTGATGTTGAAGCTGACCCAACACTGTCTGTTGTTGAGAAAGGCGCTGAAGCAATGAAGAGCTTCCAACCTGACGTGATTCTTGCTCTTGGTGGTGGTTCACCAATGGATGCTGCGAAAATCATGTGGGTTCTTTACGAGCACCCAGAAACAGCATTCGAAGAACTAGCGATGCGCTTTATGGACATCCGTAAACGTATTTACAAGTTCCCTAAAATGGGTAAGAAAGCTGAACTAGTATGTATCACTACTACATCTGGTACAGGTTCTGAAGTAACACCATTTGCAGTTGTAACTGACGATAAAACAGGTGCTAAGTACCCACTAGCGGACTACGAACTAACGCCTCAAATGGCAATCGTTGATGCTAACTTAGTAATGAACATGCCTAAGTCTCTAACAGCGTTTGGTGGTTACGATGCCGTAACT
This sequence comes from Photobacterium leiognathi, assembly GCF_030685535.1. NCBI lineage: Bacteria > Pseudomonadati > Pseudomonadota > Gammaproteobacteria > Vibrionales > Vibrionaceae > Photobacterium > Photobacterium leiognathi. The sequence goes on from NZ_CP131601.1 coordinate 1,065,800, forward strand.
CACGCACTAGAAGCTTACGTATCTGTTCTTGCTAACGAATACTCTGACGGTCAGGCACTACAAGCACTTAAGATGCTAAAAGAGTACCTTCCTTCAAGCTACGCGAACGGTGCGAATGACCCAATCGCTCGTGAGAAAGTACACAATGCGGCAACTATCGCTGGTATCGCGTTTGCAAACGCATTCCTAGGTGTGTGTCACTCAATGGCTCACAAACTAGGTGCTGAATTCCACATTCCGCACGGTCTAGCGAACGCACTATTGATTGCTAACGTGGTTCGTTACAACGCTAACGATAACCCAACGAAGCAAACAGCATTCTCTCAGTACGACCGTCCACAAGCACGTCGTCGCTACGCAGAAGTTGCTGAGCACCTAGGTCTAACGCAAGAAGGCGACCGTACAGCACAGAAAATTGAGCGTCTACTAGCATGGCTAGAAGAGCTAAAAGTTAACCTACAGATCCCAATGTCTATCCAAGAAGCGGGTGTGGCTGAAGCTGACTTCCTAGCGAAGATTGACGAGCTATCTGTAGAAGCGTTCGATGACCAATGTACTGGTGCGAACCCTCGTTACCCTCTAATTTCTGAGCTAAAAGAAGTACTTCTAGCGTCTTACTACGGTAAAGCATTCGTTGAAGGTGAAACTTTCGAAGGCACTACAGTAATTAAGAAGTCTGAGCCAGTTGCTGAGAAACCAGCAAAAGGTAAGAAAGAAAAAGCAAAAGCTTAATCTTTTAAAGATAAATGAAAAGCCCGCTAACTAGCGGGCTTTTTTCTTTTCTGCGTTTTTGTTTGCCGTATAAGCTGGATAAAAAGAAATACAGCTAAACCTAAATCTCTAACCTTCTAGGCGTGCTGTATTCCTATTATTAAACTGAATGATTAGATAGCAGATTCTGCCTCTAAAACCCTGCCATTAAACGATTCATTGCGGATCATATACTCAATACTACTGACAATCTCGTTGAGTAAAGCTGCATGAATTGGTGTGTTTCTGTTTGTGTCTGATGGTGAATCAATAGGGAATATCCCACCAACACGAATATTCATATCTGCTAACTCTTTTGACCAACTTTGGGTTAAGCCTTGAATAACACATTTACAGGTATTCGGTAATTGTGGCTGATGGTGTGACTGTGTACTTGCTAAGTTAATAATGAGTGCTTATTGCTTATGATGCTGCATAAATGAAATTGCAACCTTACCAAAGGCAAAGAAAGTCGTTGCACCGCTGCACATTACCTTAGTGAAGTCAGTTATCGCATTAGGATCTAACAGATTTGGAATATCCGCACTTTCTGCCTATGAATTAATGAGAATATTAAAACGCCCAAATCTTCGATAAATAGAGGTGAAAACCTGCTTTATTGTCTCTTGCTGTGTGTTTTCTAAATGAAAAAACTCAACGTCAGGGTGGCTGTAAATGCAGCCTTTATACGTAGTATGTAAAGCATTAAGGTTTGTATCAATGAGTGCGATTTTAGCGCCTAGAGAGGCGAAATGATGCGCAACTTTTCTCCCAATAGGAGAACCTGCCGCAGTAATGACTATAACGGATTCTTTAATATGCATAACGTTATCATCCAAGATCACTTATACCAAAATACACGCTGCACATATATTTGATGCAAGTGTATAAAACTACAGATATACGTAATCGGTAGCTAATTATTATGGTAGTCAATGACTAAACAATAGAATAATTAGATATGCTAGTATTTGACTATGTTCACGAAGATGCGTATTTGGTATGAGTACAGTGTTGAATATTTTGGTTTTTGTGCACTAGAGCAGGCTAGGCTGCGTGATAAAGCTCTGAGGTGCGCTTGGCATGGATCAACGACGCATACAAATTTTGTGGAGAGGCAGAAATTGGACGAGGCTCTTCTGGCGGCAGTTTACGACGCTCATGTACAGAGAGATTATGGAAAATATCTTCGGGTAAGCCTTTGGTGTTTTCCACTGGAAAAGTCAGAGCCGTTGGTTGTAGCCCTTGTAGCAAACGGGTGCTAACAATGCTGGCTTCGTGGAATGCTTTCGCTTGTTCAGCAGAGCGTTGATAGCAGTGCTCTGATGTTGTTAGAGGCTGTGGTGTCGGTAGCTCAAAATAAGCGCGAAGTTGTTGCTCTGATTGAACAGGCGCTTGGTCGGTGTCTTGTGGGGTGCTTTCCATTAACTCTGAAGATAATAATGCCAGCATTAATGAGAAATCAGCACGACGACCAGATTCAACTGCATGGTTGAGCCCTGTGCCAAGCTGGATTTCATTAATCAGCATATTGTCTAAAGAAATGGATTGCATTGCTTATCGCCTAAATGTTCTCAGTATTTCTTATATCGACACTGGTAGTAAAAGCTTTAATGTTTTATGCAATTTAATAATAAAAAGCCCCATCCGAAGATAGGGCTTTACAACGTTAAACTAGTAAATTCGCTTAGAACTCAGGCTTAACCCCAAATTGATGTGCCGCATAAGCAACACGCTCTTCTGGTGATGGAGTATGTGCAGTGGTACCCATGCTTTCAATATGGCGAAGGCGAGGTAACAAACCACAACCATTAGCAATTTGAATCGCAAGACCTGGACGGGCATTTAGCTCAAGAACCATCGGTCCTTTTACTTTATCCAATACCATGTCTGTACCCATGTAGCCCAAACCTGTCATTTCCCATGCACTTGCAGCAAGGGTTAACAGTTTGTCCCAGTTAGGTACTTGAAGCTCACTAAGTAAGCGATCAGTATCTGGATGGCGTTCAATAGGTTGGTTAAATTGCACTGCACGTATTGCTTTGCCTGATGCGATATCAATACCCACACCAACAGCACCTTGGTGCAAGTTTGCTTTACCGTCAGATGCTGATGTTGAACAACGCATCATTGCCATCACAGGGTAGCCTTTAAATACGATAACACGTACATCTGGCACACCTTCAAAGCTAAAGCCGTCAAAAACATCATCGAATTGAATCAAGTTTTCGACCATGGCAACGTCATTCTTACCACCAAGCGAAAACAGTCCAGCTAGGGTATTGGTAATATGACGCTCAACATCTTGTTTGTTAATTTCAGCGCCAGACGGTTTTACGTAAATCCCGTCTTTGTGCTTAACAATAACTAAGATGCCTTTACCGCCAGAGCCTTGCGCAGGCTTAATTACAAAGCCAGGCCAGTCTTTGACCATATCATGAATGTTCTTCACTGAACCTTGGCTATCGATAACACCGATCAAATCAGGAACGGTTGCACCAGCTTGTTGAGCGATAAATTTTGTTTTCAACTTATCATCAACAAGGGGATAACGGCTGCGATCATTATAGCGACCAATGTAGCTATGATTACGCTTGTTCATCCCCATGATGCCACGTTCTTTCAGCTTGCTTGGTGAAGTAAAACGTGAAAATAAATTCATCGATTAGTCCTCAGTCAGCGGCTTAAAACGACGAAGTTCACTTAAACGATAACCTGTGTAGTTACCTAGCATTAGGATGGCAGCTAGAATGATGAACTGCACACCAATAAAGTTAAATGTTAGGTGACGGATCATTGGGTTCGTCATTGCAAGGTACACAAGGATCGCTGTCAGTAGTGAGCCACCACCTTGTACGAAGACTTCTTTTGCACCTTCTTCTTCCCATAGGATAGACATACGTTCGATAGTCCATGACAAGATGATCATAGGGAAGAAGGTAATGGTTAGACCTTCAACAAGACCAATCTTAAATGCCACCACGGTGAAGATAGAAATGATCAATATTACCGTTATTATCACCGCGGATATCCGCGAGACTAAGAGTAAGTTCAGTTTCGATAAGTAGCTACGGATGATCAAACCCGTACCGACAATCAATAGGAAACCGACAATGCCGGTTAATAGCTGAGTTTGTACAAACGCTACGGCAATCAGTACAGGCATGAAGGTACCAGAGGTTTTCAAGCCAACGATTACACGTAGGAATACCACAATTAACGCACCGATTGGCACAAGCATGATGGTTTTAAACATCGCTTGCTCTTCAAGTGGTAAAGAGTGGATGGAGAAGTTTAATAAATCTTCAGCTTTAATCTTCTCTTCTGTTGCACGTTGTGGCGTGATGTCCTGAGCAATAATCGAGAAGCTAATGTTTGAGTTACGACCACCAACAACGTCTAGCATTGCGCTGCCTTGTTGGTTCCAGATCATCACATCCGATGGCTTGCCTTCTTCACCTGTGGTTAGGTTAAACAGTTTCCAGCTATCGTTGTCCCAAACTTCAACCATTGGCATCACAGTTTGACGACGACGACCATCTTCCAGCGTTAGACCACTTACGATACGAGAATGAATACCTTCAAGAGAAAGTAAGTTCGTGATCGCTTCTTGTGGGCTCATTGAATCAAGTAAAACAGAGGCATTCTGATTTTGCTTATCTTGCAACTGGCGAATAAGCTCACGGGTAAAGGTGGCGTTATTGGCTGATAAATTACGCGCCTGTGTCAAAAGTGCAGTCGCTGCTGTTTGTTGAGGGTTACTCAAGCTAACAGTTTCAGTTTCACCTTTTGGTGGCACTTCTTTATATTGCGCTTGATCATCAACTAATAGCTGAGTCTTGTAGTAAAGCACTTGTTTACCAATGGCAGTACGTGTAGCCCAGTCAGCTTGACGACCTTCTTTGGTATTGTGAATTACTACAGAATAACCTGGAGGTGACGATGTACTTTCATCAATTAGGGTAAAGCCTTCTTGTGTTTCAGGCGTAGCCATCTTCACTTCAACAGGATCACCAACCGCATCGAATTGTACTCGTGCTTCCACTTCCCATACAGCACGTTCTTCACCTGGCGTCCACGGCACACCGTAAACATCATGGCGATACATGCTAAGTCCTAAGCCTGCAATGATCAGCAGAGAAATTAGGATATAAAAAGGTACTCTAGACGTCATGACATCCTCATCAATTATTTGTTAGCGCTGACTGGCTCAGGTTTTGGCTCAGTCTTTCCTTGAACAAATTGCTTGCCAACATCAACAAGTGCGATGTCTTTAAAGAATTCACGACCTAATAAAACAGGGAAGTCCATCTTAGTTCGGTCTGCAAGGGTAAATTGGGCTTTCTCGTGTAAGCTGCCAAGTGTGATCCATGCTTCAATCACTGGACGACGAACCGCTTCTTCTGAAGTCGATTGACGAATACGAACCCAACGAACAATTGGCGCTTCAATCGTTTCAGGCGTAGCCTTATCGTTTTGCGCTTTTTCTGCTGGTGTATCTTCAGCCGAATCGTGGCTTAGATTAAAGCGCACCCATTCTTTGCCATCGCGCTCAAATGTTTGAACGTCAATAGCATTTAAAGAAGATGTTGTTGCGCCAGTATCGACACGAGCTTTAAAGAATGACTTTACAGAATCAATCCAAACCCATTCTTCTTGACCAAGGATCGCTTTACCATTCGCTTGCGTAGGATTCGCTTCAATCTTAGGCTCGACAGGTACACGAACAATTTGCTTTTCAACAATGACTTTAGGTTTTACTAAGCTTTTTTGCTTAATAAATTTTAGATCTTTAGAAATAGACGCTAATTTATTTTCTAGCTCAGCAATATATTGCTGCTGTGAATCCATTCGCGTAGATACAGAATCAAATTTGGTGTTGATGTTCTGTTCTACATTATTGATCGCTGCCATTGTTTCTTGATGATCTTGTGGCTGCGTGGTTGAACACCCTGTCAGTATTACTAATGTTAATAATGGTACGCTGAAGCGAAGCATCATATCTCCTATGTGCATCTATTTTCTAATGTCTACCGTAGTTTACCTTACAAAAAGGGATGCGAACAGCATCCCAGTGTCAGTTACTAGTCAGGATTACGAGCCACTAAAACGGCGCGTTTTGGTGCTGGATATCCTTCGATAGTTTTTGACGGATTTTCTGGATCCAAATATTCCGGAAGAGAATTATTTGTCATCCAATCGGTTGATCTTTGCTCATCAGTTGTCGTGGTATTCTCGTCAACAATACGGACATCAACAAAGCCACATTTTTCCATCCACACCTTTAATGCTTTCGCTGATGGGAAGAAATAAACGTTGTGCATCTGCGCGTAACGGTGAGTCGGAACTAACACGGCATTTTCATCACCATCGATCACCAATGTTTCAAGAATAACCTCACCACCTTTACGTAGTTGGTTTTTCAATTGAATAATGTGATCTAGCGGCGAACGGCGGTGGTACAGCACACCCATACTAAATACGGTATCAAACGCTTTTAGCTCAGGTAGTTGCTCAATACCTAATGGTAGTAAAAATGCGCGGTCATCGTTACCCATTAAGCGCTTAATCGCTTCAAATTGGATTAAGAATAGGTTTGATGGATCAATACCCACAGTCAGTTTTGCACCTTCGCCTAACATGCGCCACATGTGGTAACCGTTACCACAGCCGACATCAAGCACAGTACGACCTTTTAATGGGCTGATGTGAGGTAATACGCGATCCCATTTCCAATCTGAGCGCCATTCAGTATCAATATGAATGTCGTGCATCTTGTATGGACCTTTACGCCATGGGTGAAGCAAACGTAATAGGCTTTCTAAACGCTTTTTCTCACCGTCAGCGATAGGCACTTCATTACGCACGCTCACTTCATTTTTTAAATCAATGATGTCTGGCTTATCGGTTGGAAACTTCTGTAGGGCACGCATCCAACGACCCATATCACCATGCTCACTTTCTTCCCAATCACTTAATTGTTTAGGAAGAGTATTAAGCCATGGACGTAACGTATCGTGTTGTGCAATAAGCTGATAAAAATCAGAAAAACTAAACATATGGAACAAAAAACCTTATTTAATCGCGAACATTGAGCCGAAGTTGAAGCATTGGAACCATACTTCTGAGCTAGAGAAACCAATCTGATTGAAACGCGCTTTATGGGTTTCAATACTGTCAGGACGCATCACGTTTTCAATCGCGCTACGTTTTTGACTGATTTCCAGTTCGCTGTAACCATTCGCTCGTTTAAAATCGTGGTGAAGATCGATCAATAATTCATTCGCACGTTCATCATCGAAAATGTATTTCTCAGAGAGAATTAAAATGCCGCCAGGGCGCAAGCCTTGATAGATTTTCTCTAATAATGCTTGGCGATCTTGTGGGGCAAGAAATTGCAGGGTGAAGTTTAAAACGACCACCGAGGCATCAACAATGTCGACCTCTCGAATATCAGCTTCAATGACTTGTACAGGTGTATCAGAGCGATATGCGTCAACTAATAAGCGACAACGTTCAACCATAGCAGCTGAGTTATCAATTGCTAATATTTCACATCCTTCTTGCTGGATATGACGACGCATAGAGAGAGTGGCTGCACCTAAAGAGCAACCAAGATCGAAGATTTTAGAATGAGGCTTGGCAAAGCGCTCAGCTAACATACCAATGGCTGAAATGATATTGCTGTAACCCGGAACCGAGCGTTGGATCATATCAGGGAAAACTTCAGCTACACGTTCATCAAACGTGAAATCACCCAGTTTTTCAATTGGCGCAGCAAAAATATTGTCGTGGCCTGCCATTTCTCACGAACCTCATAATATATAAAGAACAGGGATCCTTTGTGTGTATTGAGTACCAAACCTTGCTGATACTCAGGCGATCCATCACCTTTGAAAGGTCGCGTATTGTAGAGAAAATAGCAGCATTTGTCTTTAATGTTTTCTGATTAGTTGCTTTATAAGAAATCTCTTCAAGCGAATCCGAAAATAAAAGGAAGTTACTTGGGTATACATGATCACAGTAACGATATTTGCGGTGTAACCATTTCCGTATTTGTTGGCATTGCCAGTTCAGGTAGAGGGCTCAAGCTCGGCTGTGTTTTTGCAATATGTTCACGTAACACGCCATATAACCGACGGGCAGATTCAGGCGCAGCATTGTTATCTGGGGTATGAATGAACAAATACGGTGTTTTACCTTCCGCTATCCACAGCGGTAAACGTTGTAGCCAGTTTTTGAAAAAAGGATCGTTACAAGCATCATCTGGGTGACCAATAAAACGGATCACCGGATTATCAGCGGTAGCAATGGCGTGAACAGGAACGTGAGGCTTCTTCTTTTGCGCATCAATAATCGCGTCAGTGTTTGGTGTGGCTGAAAACACTGGACGGCTATCCATAATGATTCTGTTGCTGCCTTTTTCTAATAGCATTCTATTGAGTGCTTTTTCTTCATCACCTTTGGCAAAAAATGCCGGATGACGCACTTCAACACCCGTCGTGACGTGTTTGGGGAATTGATCGAGAAAAGCATCAAGTAGTGGCAGATCGTTAGGTGCAAAACGGGCAGGGAGTTGGATCATCCAGCAACCTGTTTTTTCTTCAACAGGGGACATGGTATTAAGAAAATCCACCAAACTTTGATTACTGTGACGAAGCTGCTGCTGATGGGTGATGGTTTGAGGAATTTTAAAAGTAAAACGAAACGATTCTGGAGTGGCATCGTTCCAGTTTTTTACTGTTGTCATACTTGGGATGGCATAGAAGGTGGTATTACCTTCCACAGTATGAAAAACCTCAGCATAACGTGATAGGCGGTCGCTATTTTTACAGCCTTGGCCATACAAACTTTGTAGCCAATGATTATGTGACCATTGTGATAAGCCAAGATAAAGCGGCAGTGGTGGATGCATAGGTAAAGACATAGTGTTCGTTAAGGTTAATAAATCAGCAGCAAGACGTTAATGTAAGGTAATTTAGCAGGAAAACAGTGAAATTACTGCGCAAATAGACTAAAGAAATAGGGAAATAAACAGTCATGATCAATTGGTGAGGAATTACGTGGTGATGACTTCGCTTATTGAGGCTGTTTGGGTATAATGCCTCGTTATTTTTGTCTCTCGGCCTTCTTGCTATCCAATTTAGACGATAAATTAGACAGCAAGCGGTCGGGATTGAATTAGCCGACGTTTAGCGTAATCGACCCTAAACGCGGGAATGTAAAGTATATAGATTGGGAATTTCTTATGCGCACCCATTATTGTGGACACCTGAACAAGTCCCTTGCAGGACAAACAGTCGAGCTATGCGGCTGGGTAAACCGTCGTCGTGATTTAGGCGGCCTTATCTTTATTGATATGCGTGATCGCGAAGGTGTGGTTCAGGTTGTTATTGATCCTGATATGTCTGAGATCTTCACACTAGCAAACCAATTACGTAACGAGTTTTGTATTCGTCTAACGGGTGAAGTGCGTGAGCGTCCTGAAAGCCAATGTAATAAAGACATGGCAACGGGTGAAGTTGAACTGTATGCAACTGGCCTTGAAATCATCAACCGTTCAGACGTATTACCTTTAGACTTCAACCAAAAGAACTCTGAAGAGCAACGTCTAAAGTACCGTTACCTAGATCTTCGTCGTCCAGAAATGAGCGATCGCATCAAGCTACGTGCTAAAGCATCAAGCTTTGTTCGTCGTTTCCTAGATGACAATGCATTCCTTGATATCGAAACACCAGTACTAACAAAAGCGACACCAGAAGGTGCACGTGACTACCTAGTACCAAGCCGTGTTCACAAAGGTAACTTCTACGCACTACCACAATCACCACAGCTATTTAAGCAGCTGCTAATGATGTCTGGTTTTGACCGTTACTACCAAATCGTTAAGTGTTTCCGTGATGAAGACTTACGTGCTGACCGTCAGCCTGAATTTACTCAGATCGATATCGAAACGTCTTTCATGACAGCTGAAGAAGTTCGTGCTGTAACTGAAAAGATGATCACTGAAATGTGGAAAGAGATCCTAAATGTTGATCTTGGCACATTCCCAATTATGTCTTTTGAAGAAGCAGCTCGTCGTTTTGGTTCTGATAAGCCAGATCTACGTAACCCACTTGAGTTAGTAGATGTTGCTGACATCGTTAAAGATGTAGATTTCAAAGTATTCTCAGGCCCTGCAAACGACGAGAAAGGTCGTGTAGCAGTTATCCGTGTACCTGGTGGTGCTGAACTAAGCCGTAAGCAAATCGACGAATACACTAAGTTCGTGGGCATCTACGGTGCGAAAGGCCTAGCATGGATGAAAGTGAACGATCGCGCTGCAGGCTTTGAAGGTGTTCAATCGCCTGTTGCTAAGTTCCTTAACGAAGAAGTGGTTGCTAACCTTCTTGAGCGTACTCAAGCAGAATCTGGCGATATCATCCTATTCGGTGCAGACAGCAAGCGTGTTGTAACTGAAGCGATGGGCGCACTTCGTCTGAAACTAGGTGAAGATCTAGGTCTAACAGACAAGTCAGCATGGAAACCACTTTGGGTTGTTGATTTCCCAATGTTCGAAGAGAACGAAGATGGTTCACTATCTGCAATGCACCACCCATTCACTTCACCACTTAACCTAACACCAGAAGAGCTAGCAGCTAACCCTGCAGCAGCGCTATCAAATGCGTACGACATGGTAATTAACGGTTACGAAGTGGGCGGTGGTTCTGTACGTATCCACAACTCTGAAATGCAATCAACTGTGTTCGATATCCTAGGTATTGATGCAGATGAGCAACGCTTGAAGTTTGGCTTCCTACTAGATGCACTTAAGTTCGGTACACCACCACACGCAGGTCTTGCGTTCGGTCTTGACCGTCTTGTAATGCTACTTTGTGGTACAGACAACATCCGTGATGTTATCGCGTTCCCTAAAACAACAGCAGCAGCATGTCTACTAACTGACGCGCCAAGCCTAGCAAACCCAGCAGCACTAGAAGAGCTATCTATTGCCGTTAAGATTGCTAAGAAAGAAGAAGAAGCAAAAGACGCAGAATAATCTGATTTATTTGCTTTAATAAAAGCCGACTATTTATTTGCCTTTTTCATTTGAAAAGCATCTAAAGTGTCGGCTTTTTTGTTGTCTGCATTTAGATTGTTTAGCTTATTGCTCATTTGGTAAAAGTGTTTTGTTCGCTTTAACTGCTTATTTAGTTTATGTTTTCATATAAGTAACAAGTATCAACACTTTCCAACTGGAGATAATATGGCTGGACACAGTAAATTTGCCAATATTAAACATCGTAAAGCTGCTCAAGATGCCAAACGCGGTAAAATTTTTACGAAGTTAATTCGTGAGATTACCGTAGCCGCCAAAGAAGGTGGCGGTGAGGTTGATAACAATCCACGTCTGCGTGCTGCCATTGATAAAGCACTTTCTAACAACATGACTCGTGACACCATTAACCGTGCAGTGACCCGTGGTGCTGGTGGTGAAGGTGACGAAGGTGTAGAAACTGTTATCTATGAAGGTTACGGTCCTGCTGGTACGGCAGTAATGGTTGAGTGTTTAACGGATAACCGTAATCGTACTGTTTCAGGTGTACGCCATGCATTCTCTAAAGCAGGCGGTAATCTAGGTACTGATGGTAGTGTAAGTTACCTTTTCGATAAGAAAGGGGTGATTTCATACGCGGCAGGTTTAGAAGAAGATGCTGTAATGGAAGTTGCACTAGAATCTGGTGCTGATGATATTGAAACCAATGATGATGGTTCAATTGATGTTTACACTACACCGTCTGATTTCGGTATCGTGAAAGATGCGTTAGATGCGGCAGGTTTTACAGCAGAAAATGCAGAAGTAACCTTAGTGCCATCAACGAAAGCAGAATTAGATGCCACTACGGCACCGAAACTACTGCGCCTGATTGATGCACTAGAAGATCTCGATGACGTTCAAGAAGTTTACCATAACGGTGACATGTCAGATGAAGTAGCAGCAACACTTGAATAATTGCTCGCTATGGTTGTATTAAATGTCGATTATTTTAGGAATTGACCCCGGCTCTCGTATTACCAGTTACGGGGTTATTCGTCAGGTTGGACGAAAATTAGAATATTTAGGTAGTGGTTGTATTCGTACTTCTGAACCTGATATTCCTGGACGATTAAAGCAAATCTATGCGGGTGTATCGGAAGTGATCACCCAATTTCAGCCTGATTGTTTTGCCATTGAAGAAGTCTTCATGGGCAAAAATGCCAGTTCAGCAATTAAGTTAGGACAGGCCCGTGGCAGTGCCATTGTTGCGGCGGTGAATGCGGATTTACCTGTTAGTGAATATGCCGCACGTTTGATCAAACAAGCTGTGGTAGGTACAGGTGGTGCCGATAAAGCCCAAGTGCAGCACATGGTTTGTTCAGTACTGAAGTTGGCTGGAAAACCGCAAGCCGATGCTGCCGATGCATTAGCCGTAGCGATTTGTCATGCCCATACCCATAAAACGCTGGTGGCAATGGCAGGTAAAGCCACAGGTGCTCGCCGTGGTCGTTATCGATAAGTGATATACCCATTTCATTGGAAAAATAAAAGCAGCCTTGAGCTGCTTTTTTTCTGTCTAAATTTTAGTGAAGTAAAGCAATAAAGCGAAATCAGCTTGGCTCTCTAGTGATAAAGTGCTGGATATCCATCCAGCTCTTTACTATTCTAGTGCCAGTTTAAATTCAATATAGAGATAATGTTTTGATTGGTCGACTACGTGGAATAGTAATTGAAAAGCAGCCACCAGAAGTATTACTTGAAGTGGGCGGTATTGGCTATGAAGTTCAAATGCCGATGAGCTGTTTTTATGAGTTACCTGAGATCGGCCAAGAAGCCATTATTTTTACTCATTTTGTTGTTCGTGAAGATGCACAACTGTTATATGGCTTTAACAAGAAAAGCGAACGTGAGCTTTTCCGTGAAGTGATCAAAGCTAACGGTGTGGGGCCAAAATTAGGCTTAGCGATTCTATCTGCGATGACTGCAAGCCAGTTTGTTCGTAGCGTTGAGCTAGAAGATGTGACAACGCTGGTGAAAATCCCGGGTGTCGGTAAGAAAACCGCTGAACGTCTGGTCGTTGAGATGAAAGATCGCTTAAAAGGGTGGGGTGAAGGTGATCTCTTTACACCTGCACTTGATACCGCAGCATCTAACGCACCAATCCAAGATCCTACTAACCAAGCACGCGCTGAAGATGAAGCAGTAAGCGCATTAATTGCATTGGGTTATAAACCACAAATTGCCGCTAAAGTCGTATCGCAAGTGACACAGCCAGAAATGAGCAGTGAAGCGATTATCCGTGATGCACTTCGTTCAATGGTATAAACCAAGTATTGAGTAGACAGTAAACTATGATTGAAGCGGATCGACTGGTTTCGGGCAACTTCGAAACAACACGTGAAGATGACATTATTGATCGCGCGATTCGTCCAAAACTGTTGGATGATTATCAAGGTCAGGATCACGTGCGTGATCAAATGGAAATCTTTATCAAAGCAGCTAAATTGCGTGATGAAGCGTTAGATCACTTATTGATTTTTGGCCCTCCAGGTTTAGGTAAAACCACATTAGCTAATATTGTGGCAAACGAAATGGGCGTGAGTATTCGTACCACTTCAGGTCCGGTACTTGAAAAAGCAGGGGACTTAGCGGCACTTCTGACCAATCTTGAAGAAAACGACGTCTTATTCATTGATGAGATCCACCGTTTAAGCCCACAAGTAGAAGAAGTACTTTATCCTGCAATGGAAGACTACCAATTAGATATTATGATTGGTGAAGGTCCAGCTGCACGCTCCATCAAAATTGATCTACCGCCTTTTACCTTAATTGGCGCAACCACACGTGCAGGCTCATTGACTTCTCCGTTGCGTGATCGCTTTGGTATTACTCAGCGTTTGGAGTACTACAAAGTTGAAGATCTTAAAGACATTGTGAGTCGTAGCGCTAACTGTTTGGGCTTATCAATGGAAGAAGCGGGGGCGTTAGAAGTTGCAATGCGTGCCCGTGGTACACCACGTATTGCGAACCGTTTATTACGTCGTGTGCGAGATTACGCTGAAGTAAAAGGTAATGGTCATATTTGCCCGGATATCGCTAATAAAGCGTTAGATATGCTGGATGTTGATAGCAGCGGTTTTGACTATATGGATCGTAAATTACTGTTAGCGATCATTGAAAAGTTCATGGGTGGTCCTGTAGGTTTAGATAACCTAGCTGCTGCAATTGGTGAAGAGAAAGACACCATTGAAGATGTACTAGAGCCTTACCTAATTCAGCAAGGTTATTTGCAACGTACCCCAAGAGGGCGTATTGCAACACATCGCGCCTATTTACATTTCGGGCTCGATTTACCTGAAAATGGTAAATAAAGAATACTTGAGAAAAAAGCGAGGTTATATACCTCGCTTTTTTACAAGTAAATAGTTGAGTATTATTCTGGGTTATTCGTTACTGAATTTTATTTCTTTTTTATATGCGACTAATTAACACGGTCCATGTTTCTATTAGTTACCACTAAAAACGTTATAAAAGATTTCACTTTTAGATTTATTATGATTGTTAATTCTAATAATGAAGTTATTTATTAGTTATTGGCTTTAAATATCATTATTTAAAGCCAATAACTAACATAATGATCTAACATATAAAAATAAACATTATGATTTCTAATTACGATAATAATGCTTTGGGGGTAATATAGGAAATGTAAAATGGTGTTTGAAAAAATTTGCTAATCTCAATGTAAAAACTAACTAGCATTTCTTTGGTAGAAACCAATCTATGTACCTGACTCCGTTTAGTTTAGACTATTGAGGTAAATATGATTTCATATCAAGCAAATGTTATTAAATAAGAATAGGATATGAAGTGCTGTGTCATTATTCATAAACTTATTTTATCGTATTACATTCTAAAAATTTAAATTTCCTACCAAAAACCTCATTTAATTGATCTAAATCAAATATACCATCGTAGTGAGGGTCTAGCGCTGTTTTTATTGATATTTGTCAAAGCAAAACTTGTAATAAATTCTTTGAAGATTAGAACTAATATCTGTAATATTACCCCCGACTAAATTAGCTATAGATCAACGTTAAATTAAATTTATTTAAACAATATTGCAACATAATATGGGCGCTTGCTAATTATTAACAAGCGATCAGGAAGGTCGGCAAGATTGCGATGTCTTTTCTATATAAAAGCTAAACCCAATAAATCGGTACGTATGTAGTACTGTCGCCAGTCAGCTGGTGAATAAAGGAGTTATCAATGTTAACTGATGTCGTCGAACTATCGCGGTTACAGTTCGCTTTAACAGCGATGTATCACTTTTTGTTCGTTCCATTGACTCTAGGTATGGCTTTCCTACTAGCCATTATGGAGTCTGTTTATGTAATGACTGGAAAGCAAATCTACAAGGACATGACTAAGTTCTGGGGTAAGCTTTTCGCCATTAACTTTGCTCTTGGTGTGGCTACTGGCCTATCTATGGAGTTCCAGTTTGGTACAAACTGGGCATACTACTCTCACTATGTTGGTGATATCTTTGGTGCGCCTCTAGCTATCGAAGCACTAATGGCATTCTTCCTAGAATCAACGTTAGTCGGCATGTTCTTCTTTGGTTGGGATCGCCTATCTAAGCGTCAGCACCTTACTGTCACTTGGCTAGTTGCTCTTGGCTCAAACTTTTCCGCTCTATGGATTCTGGTTGCAAACGGCTGGATGCAAAACCCAGTAGGCGCAGATTTCAACTTTGAAACAATGCGTATGGAAATGGTGAGCTTTGCAGACGTAGTACTTAACCCTGTAGCACAGGTGAAATTCGTTCACACTGTAGCATCTGGTTATGTATGTGGTGCAATGTTCATTCTAGGTGTTAGTGCATACTACATGCTGAAAGGCCGTGATATTGCGTTTGCGCGTCGTTCATTTGCAATCGCAGCAGCGTTCGGTATGGCATCTATCGTTTCTGTAATGATCCTTGGTGATGAGTCAGGCTACGAGCTAGGCGACGTTCAGAAAACAAAACTAGCAGCAATTGAAGCTGAATGGCACACAGAGCCAGCACCAGCGGCATTTACTGCATTTGGTTTCCCTAATCAAGAAACCATGGAAACAGATTACGCAATTAAGATCCCTTACCTAATGGGTATCATTGCAACACGTTCTCTTGATACACAAGTAACGGGTATCCGTGACCTTAAGAAAGAGCACGAAGTACGTATTCGTAACGGTATGGTTGCATACGGCCTACTAGAGAAACTACGTGCTGGTGACAAGACACCTGAAAACATTGCAGCTTTCGACGAAGTGAAGAAAGACCTAGGTTACGGCCTACTTCTTAAGCCTTACACTGACAAAGTTGTTGATGCGACACCAGAACAAATTCAAAAAGCAGTGGATGACTCAATCCCTCAAGTATGGCCGCTATTCTTTAGCTTCCGTATCATGGTGGGTGCAGGCTTCCTAATGTTTGCAATCATTGGTGCTGCATTTATCCAGTCTTGTCGTCACAAGATCACAGGTAACAAGCTTGTGCTTAAAGCTGCACTATTTGGTATTCCACTACCATGGATTGCGATTGAAGCAGGTTGGTTCGTTGCAGAATACGGCCGTCAACCATGGGCTGTAGGTGAGATCCTTCCAGTACATATGGCAGCATCTAACCTAGAACCGTCACAACTATGGTTCTCACTAGCAGCAATTCTAGCGCTATACACAGCGTTCCTAGTGGCTGAAGTTTATCTGATGGTTAAGTTCGCTCGTCTTGGTCCAAGTAGCTTGAAAACAGGTCGCTACCATTTCGAACAAAATGATACAAAACAAGATGTGGTTTCACGTCAAGTTGAAGCGTAAGCAGGGAGAAACAAATAATGTTTGATTATGAAAGCTTGCGATTTATTTGGTGGTTATTAATCGGTGTATTATGTATCGGTTTTGCTATCACTGATGGTTTTGATATGGGTGTAGGTATCCTTTCTCATATCATTGGTAAAACAGATAGTGAACGCCGAGTAATGATCAACTCGATCGCACCTCACTGGGATGGTAACCAAGTATGGTTAATCACCGCTGGTGGTGCATTGTTCGCAGCATGACTACTAGTTTACGCAACAGTATTCTCTGGTTTCTACGTTGCAATGATCCTGACGCTAGCTGCACTTTGGCTACGTCCACTAGGTTTCGATTACCGTTCTAAACTGACTGATCCAAAATGGCGTAGCCTTTGGGATAAAGCCATCTTCGTAGGTAGCTTTGTACCACCTGTGATCTTCGGTGTTGCGTTCGGTAACCTAATGCAAGGTGTTCCATTTGAGCTAAACGAGTTCATGATCCCAACTTACAAGGGTTCATTCTTCGGTCTGCTAAACCCATTTGCCCTACTATGTGGTGTTGTTAGCTTACTGATGATCGTGACGCAAGGTGCAACATTCCTGCAAATGAAAACAACAGATGCAATCCATGCACGTTCACGTAACGTAGCTGCAGCTTCTGCAATTATCATGGCAGTTGTATTTGTTATTGCTGGTTTCGTATCTCAAAGCATCAACGGTTATGTGATCACATCTGAAATCGTGAAAAACGCGCCTTCAGATCCAACAACGAAAGAAGTAATGCGTCAGACAGGTGCACTATTCATTAACTACGCTAACTATCCAGCACTATGGATTGCGCCAATCCTAGCTGTAGTAATGCCGTTACTGACTGCACTATGTTCACGTGCTAACCGTGCAGGTTTTGCTTTCCTATTCTCAAGCCTAACTATGGTTGGCGTGGTATTAACGTTTGGTTTTGCAACATTCCCATTCATTATGCCTTCAAGCCTAGATCCAAACATCAGCTTGACTATTTGGGATGCAACATCATCTGAGTTAACAATGAAACTGATGACAGTAGTTGCCTTTATTATGGTTCCTGTGATCTTGGCTTACACCGCTTGGTGTTACTACAAAATGTTTGGTCGTCTTGATACTAAATATATCGAAGACAACAGCACTTCACTGTACTAAGGAGTAGAACAACATGTGGTATTTTGCTTGGATTCTAGGCATTCTTCTGGCTTGTTCTTTCGGTATTATCAATGCCCTATGGCTTGAAACGACTGAAGATATGGATAAAGACAGTGAGTAATATAGAGCGTGCGATAAAAGCAGTGCATGCACCGCTGATGAAACTTCCACTGAAACTACTAGCGATTGCAATGGCAGTGGCTGTTGCAGGGTTAGTGATGTGGGAACCTCATCAATTCGCTGAAGCTATTGGCGGATTTAATCCGGTGATCGCACCATTGATGATTTGGGCAACTTGTAGTGCCATGGTATTTGGTATGAGTTTTGTTCCTCATCGTTGGTATTGGCAGTTATTTTTCTCGCCAATTATCGCACTACCTATATTGATCTATATTCTAGGTTTGTACTTCTTGTAATAAGGCGTATAAACCCAAGAACAAAAAGCGGCTTGCTACCTCGTAGTGAGCCGCTTTTTTATAACTAAAGCATGAAACTTCGGCACCATTAACAGAACTGAAGATTACTGCGCATGGTATGTGAACAGAAATGTGATTTGATTGTCAGAATGAGCACCAGAGGGCTAAATTTCGGTAAAATAGCCGATGGAGAGCATCCGTCAGTAACAACCTCACATTAACTTGATGTATAGTAGCGACAGAATTTTTTTACTTATCTGGATGATAGGTACGCTGTGATGGTAATAAAATGAAACAACTTGATGTTTTTAAGTGGCAAGTAACCATTTACTATGAAGACACAGATGTTGGTGGGCTTGTTTACCATGCCAATTATTTGAAGTTTTTTGAGCGTGCTCGAACCGAATATTTGAGAACAATTGGGCTACATCAGCAGCAATTATTTTCACAAAATATCAGCTTTGTTGTTCGTAATGTGAACATCGATTTCCTACGAGGTGCAAAGCTAGATGATCAATTGATGGTGCATACCGTGTTACAAAATCCGAAAGGGGCATCCATCGAATTTCATCATGAATTAGTAAATAGTAGCAATGAAGTGTTGTGTAAGGCATTGGTGAAGGTCGCGTGTATCGACCCTACCAAAATGAAGCCAAGAGCACTTCCAGAACAGTTAAAGCTGGAGATAAATTAAGTGAACTCAGAACTGACGATTTTAGACCTTTTTATGCAAGCCAGTTTGCTTGTGAAAATGGTAATGCTTATTTTGCTTGGTATGTCGATTGCATCATGGGCAATGATCATTAAGCGTTCACAAGTCTTGTCTGAAGCAAGCCGTAAAGCAGCACAGTTTGAAGATCGTTTCTGGTCAGGTGTTGATTTATCTCAGCTATATAAAGAAGTACAAGGGCGTAAAGATGAGCTAACTGGCTCAGAGCAAATTTTCTATTCAGGTTTTAAAGAGTTTGCGCGTCTACACCGTAGCAATGACAAAGTGCCAGAAGCGGTAATGGAAGGTACAGGTCGTGCAATGCGTGTATCACTGTCTAAAGAAGTGGATGAGCTAGAAACAAGCCTGCCATTTTTAGCAACAGTAGGTTCAATCAGCCCATACATCGGTCTGTTTGGTACAGTATGGGGCATCATGACAGCGTTCATCGCACTAGGTGCGGTTAAGCAAGCAACACTAGCAATGGTTGCACCGGGTATTGCAGAAGCACTAGTTGCAACGGCAATGGGCCTGTTTGCCGCGATTCCTGCAGTTATGTTCTACAACCGCCTAACTAACAAAGTAGCGAAACTAGAGCACACTTACGCAACATTCATGGAAGAGTTTTCAAGCATTTTACACCGTCAAGCATTTGCCGCTAACCAGGAGCAATAAGCGATGGCTTATCAACCAAAAAAGCGCAAGATGACGGCAGAAATCAACGTAGTACCTTACATCGACGTGATGTTGGTACTGTTGATCATCTTTATGGTAACAGCACCGTTTGTTAGCCAAGGTGTGGACGTGGAATTACCACAAACCACCACAGCAGAAACAGTGGCTGATATGAATAAAGATAGCGACACGCCGCCAATCATTGTTGAAGTGGATAAAGACGGTCACTTGGGTGTGAGTATTGATAATGCTGACATGCAACGTGGTTTATCACTACAAGAAGTATTGGCACGTGTGAAAGCCCAAATGGCGGCGCAACCAAAAACATTAGTGATGGTGGGCGGTGATGGTCGTACACCTTACGCTCATATTATCGAAACATTAGATGCCTTAAACCAAGCAGGTGTTGGCTCTGTTGGCTTGATGACTGAGCCTCTTGAGCAATAAGGTAGTCACGAATGAAAAATAACAATTACACAGGTTCCACCTTAATATCGTTATTTCTTCATGCGCTATTGATAGGACTATTGCTGTGGGGCGCTGATTTTACCATGCATAAACCAGAGACTGGCGGCAATACTATTCAGGCTGTTGTGGTTGATCCTGCCATGATCAACCAACAAGCAAAGCAAATTAGAGAGCAAAGAGAAGCTGCTAAACGTGCTGAGCAAGAACGCAAGAAACGTTTAGAGCAGCAAACTGAAGCCCTTGAAAAGCAGCGAAAAGCCGAAGCAGAGCGAGTTCGTCAGCTGAAAGCCGATAAGCTAAAAGCTGAAAAAGAAGCCCGTGAAGCAGAAGAACAACGTAAGCTAGTTGCAGAGCAGCAAAAGCAAGCGGCAGAAGAAAAGCGTAAAGCAGAAGAAGCTGCTAAAGTCGCGAAAGCACAAGCAGCGAAAGCCGAAGCGGAGCGTAAAGCCAAGCAAGAGGCTGCGGAAAAAGCCGAGCAAGTTCGTCAGCAAAAACTGGCAGAGCAACGTAAAGCGGAAGAAGCAAGCCGTAAAGCTGAGCAAGAACGTCAAAAGCAAATAGCAGCGAAGAAGAAAGCCGAAGAAGAGGCCGCGAAAGCAGAAGCTAAGCGTAAAGAGGCGGAAGCGAAACGTCTAGAAGCCGAGCGCAAAGCAGCAGAAGCGAAGAAAAAAGCCGAAGCTGAAGCAAAACGTAAAGCTGCTGAAGCAAAGAAACTTGAACAGCAAAAAGAAGCTGCATTGAATGATATGTTTGCAGGCCTTGAAGCTGAAAATGAACAACGTGGCGGTGCTCGTGGTCAACACATTGCCGATGAAGTTGCACGCTATGGCGCAATCTACAAACAGATGATTCAACAGAACTTATTAGTTGATCAAAGTTTTAAAGGTCAAGAGTGTAATTTGACCATGCGCTTATCTGCTGATGGTTTAGTGTTAGACGTTACTCAAAATGGTGGCGACGGTGCACTGTGTCGTGCAGCGAAATCTGCGGTGGTGAAGGTGAGTCAATTCCCGATGCCTGATGACCCAGATGTTGTGAAGAAATTAAGAGATATCAAACTAGCGGTAACGCCACAATAATACTGATTGTGGTGAAACATAAAATAGGAGCGATGGATGAAACGTTGGATAATGGGCTTATGTTTAGCTCTATTAAGCGTTAGTCAATTTGCAAATGCTGCACTTGAATTAGTGATCACCGATGGTGTCGACTCAGCGCGACCAATTGGTGTTGTGCCATTCCAATGGGAAGGCGAAGGTAAACTACCGACAGATATTTCTGCGGTAATTGCATCCGATTTACAAAGAAGTGGTAAGTTCAGCCCAGTGCCGATAAATAAATTGCCACAACTACCTCACAACGAAAGCCAAATTGATTACTCTGCGTGGAGTAAAATGGGTGTGGACGCTGTGGTGACAGGTACTATTACAAAAAATGCAGATGGTAATTACACTGTTAACTATCAACTCGTTGATATCGTCAAAGGTAAGCTAGCTGCGGGCACTGAAGGTGCGGCGAAAGGTGATTATCTGCTGCTGAATAACCAAGCATCAGTAAAACCAAATCGCATGCGTCAGTATGCTCACCGTATCTCTGATTTGATTTACCAAAAGCTGACTGGTGAGCGCGGTGCGTTCTTAACCCGTATTGCTTATGTTGATAACAACCAAGGGGCGAAATTCCCATACCAGTTACTTGTTGCTGATTACGATGGCTACAACGAGCGTGTCGTGCTGAAATCTAAGCAGCCGCTAATGTCACCAGCATGGTCACCAGATGGTAGCAAACTAGCGTATGTAAGCTTTGAAAGCGGTAAAGCACAAATCTTCGTGTTAGATATCTATACAGGTAAACGTGAAGTAGTGGCGGATTACCCTCGTCACAATGGTTCACCTCAGTTCTCACCAGATGGCAGCAAGCTAGCGATGGTGTTATCTAAGACAGGTAGCCTACAGGTTTATATTAAAGATCTTCGTACTAAGCAATTGCGTCAAATCACCCATGGTCGTGCAAACAACACGGAAGCGGTTTGGGCGCCAGATGGTCAGTCTATTTACTTCACGTCAGATCGTGGTGGACGTCCTCAGGTTTACCACATGGATTTAGCAACAGGTGATACTCAGCGTGTAACATGGCAGGGCAGTCAGAACATGGGCCCACAAGTAACACCAGATGGTCGTTACCTTGTTGTTGTTAACCGTTCAGACAGCGGTTACAACATTGCTAAACAAGATCTTAAAACTGGCGCGATGCAAATTTTGACCAAAGCTCGTCTTGCAGAATCACCAAGCATTGCACCTAACGGAAGTATGATTATTTATAGCTCAGCGCAGAATAATGGTACTTATGAATTATCTCTGGTATCTATCGATGGTCGTTTCCAAGCGCGTTTGCCGTCAAGCAGTAAACGTGTACGTGCTCCATCATGGGGACCGTTTTTATAATTAGAACTAGCTTAATTTGCCTTGTAGGTATCACTGAGTTTAAAAAGGAAATATAGATGCAACTGAACAAAATTTTAAAAAGTTTAGCTATTGTACTTCCAATGATGACATTGGCTGCGTGTAGCTCAACTGATAGTGCAGACAGCTCTGCGGCTAACCAAAATGGTACCAATGGTGGTAATTCTCGCCCTGATCAATCAATCGTAACGCCAGTTGATCAATCAGGTAGCATGAGCGAAGAGCAACTGTTAGAGCAACAACTACAGCAGCTTCGTCAAGAGCAAACAGTATTCTTCAAGTTTGATAACTCAGAAATCCAACCTGAATACCAAGCAATGCTAGAAGCACACGCCGCTTACCTACGTGACCATCCAAGTGTAAAAGTGATTGTTGAAGGTCATGCTGATGAGCGTGGTACGCCAGAATACAACATTGCACTAGGCGAGCGTCGTGCAACAGCGGTAGCACAATACCTACAAGCATTAGGTGTACCAGCAAGCCAACTTTCAATCGTTAGCTACGGTGAAGAAAAACCTCTAGTGTTAGGTCACACTGATGCTGATTACGCGAAAAACCGTCGCGCGGTTTTAGTTTACTAATCTGATTTAGGTAAACAAAAATATGAGCAGTAACAAAGTAATGCGAAAACTTGCATTAGTGTTGCTGATGAGTGCGGCGACCCAAGTGGTCGCCGCGCCTGTATCGGCAGCGAATTTAGATAGCCTAGAGCGCATGTTAGAAGCGCAAGGCCAAGTACAATTACAGATGCAACGTCGCTTAGAGCAAATGTCTTCTGATATTGATGAGCTACGTGGCAATGTTGAGCGTAACAGCTACGACATTAAGAAGATCGTTGAGCGTCAACGTGAAATCTACCGTGAAGTGGATAACTTAAGCCGTCAGCCTGAGAAAGCAGCGCCAGCAGAAGAGAAAAAAGAACCAGCGTCAACTGAAGCTTATTCAAGTAACGTTAGTGAAAACGCAGCGTACGAGAAAGCGGTTAATCTGATCTTAAAAGATAAAGATTACAAAGGCGCAACCAAAGCGTTCCAAAGCTTCTTAACCACATACCCAGATTCAGTATACAAGCCAAATGCAAGTTACTGGCTAGGGCAGTTGTTCTTCGCTCAGAACCAATTAGCGGATGCTGCAACGAACTTCAAAGTGGTTGCCGACACCAAAGATTCAAGCAAACGTGCCGACGCATTATTGAAACTTGGTGTGATTGCAGAGCGTAGTAATGACGTTGCAACAGCGAAAACCTATTACCAAGAAGTGGTGAAATCGTACCCGAACTCAACATCGGCACAACAGGCAAAAACAGCATTAGCTAAGCTGAAATAATCCTGTTAACTCAGTATGTAATCAAAAGCCTAGGTAGCAAAGTATCACTTTGTTCCTAGGCTTTTTTGTTATCGTTAGGTCGAAGCTGTGTTGGTTAAAGGTGAAATTTAGGAAATCCAGCGTATAATGTTCGGACACAAAAGGAATGCTAACGAGCAAGTGAATAATGAGTATTACATTTGATCCATCGGAGATGGTTTACCCGTTTCCACCTAAACCTGCGCCATTAACTGATGCTGAAAAACAAAATTATATTGAGCAAATTAAGCAACTGCTAAAGGAAAAAGATGCAGTGCTGGTGGCGCACTATTACACCGATCCAGAGATCCAAGCATTAGCAGAAGAAACGGGTGGATTCGTTGGTGATTCCCTTGAAATGGCACGTTTTGGTAACCAACACCCAGCAACAACCCTGATCATTTGTGGTGTTCGCTTTATGGGTGAGTCAGCGAAAATCCTGACACCTGAAAAGCGTGTATTAATGCCAACCTTAGAAGCTGAATGTTCACTAGACTTAGGCTGTCCTGTTGATGCCTTTAGTGAGTTCTGTGATGCTCACCCAGATCACACCGTTGTGGTGTATGCCAATACATCAGCAGCCGTAAAAGCACGTGCTGATTGGGTAGTCACATCCAGTATTGCACTTGAAATTGTTGAGCACCTAGATAGTGAAGATAAGAAAATTATCTGGGGGCCAGATCGCCACCTAGGCTCATATATTCAAAAGAAAACAGGCGCAGACATGCTGTTATGGCAGGGCGAATGTATCGTTCATGACGAGTTCTCTGCTAAAGCACTTCGTGACATGAAACACCTTTACCCAGATGCAGCGATTTTGGTTCACCCAGAATCACCAGCAAGTGTTGTTGCTTTAGCGGATGCGGTAGGTTCTACAAGTCAGTTAATTAAAGCTGCTAAAGAGCTGCCGAATGAAAAGCTGATTGTGGCAACTGATAAAGGCATCTTCTTCAAAATGCAGCAAATGGTACCTGAAAAAGAGTTGGTTGAAGCCCCAACAGCAGGTGCAGGCGCAACATGTCGAAGCTGTGCACATTGTCCGTGGATGGCAATGAATGGCTTAAAAGCGATTTACACCGGGTTATCTGAAGGTGGTGAACAACATGAGATCTTTGTTGATGAATCACTACGTGAAAAATCACTGATCCCATTAAATCGTATGCTAGATTTTGCCGCTAAATTGCAATTGAAAGTAAAAGGGAATGCGTAATTAACGTTTATCTCTAGCTAAGCACTAGCAAACAGCAAGATAACAGATACTAAAAAGGCGAACATCATGTTCGCCTTTGTTGTTTTTGCTTGCAGAGCTGCGTGATATTTACGCTTCTACTAGCTGAGCACCACGTTGGGTTAAGCCACATAGCATCGTTGGGATCGCATTGAAGATCTCTTCAAACTGCGCCAGTGCGTCAGCACCTTGCTCGCTTAATGCTTCTAATGCAGTTTCAGGATCAAACAATAAGCTGATTGAAAGTAATACGCCGCCAAGTAGGGCATTGTCTTCACTTTCAGGTGGCATAATGGTTTCCCAATCATCACGTGCTAATTGCCAGCCTTGAAGCATACCTTCACAGAAGTCGCTGGTCTCTTGAGTCACAATCTGACCATCATCAAGAGCACAGCCTTCAGGCCATTTCCACGTGCTTTCAAATAGGGCTTTACGCGCTTCATTCCAAATATCAATGATCGCGTTAGCGTACGCTTCTAATTCTTCATGAGTGCTAAAAGGTGAGATTTCATCACCGCCCCATAAAAATGCTAACCATTCAGCTGGATCAATAATGTTTGGCGCAGCAGCCATCGCAGTGACAAAACCACGTGTTTGAGATTCGTTAAGTAGCTGTTCGGCAAGGTGTTGATCTTGCAAAATGACGTTAAGTTGTGAAGACATAAACTATCTCTATTTAATCATTGTTAGGGTATTACTAGACGTATTTAACGATCAACGAAAGAGTAATAACGTTATACCAACCATTGTAACAGGCTAATTGCGCCAATATAGAGCAGGGTAAGAGATATTTTAACATTGATGATAATTTTGTTGTAAAAGTAAGCACTTAAAAAAGGGATTTCAGTTTTGTCTTGACCTTATACCCTTAGCACAATATAGTAGCCGTCCGTTGAGAGGCATAGCCTATCAACAAAAAGTGGTGAGGTGTCCGAGTGGCTGAAGGAGCACGCCTGGAAAGTGTGTATACGGCAACGTATCGAGGGTTCGAATCCCTCCCTCACCGCCATCTCTTATTTAATAAGAGATCACAATTTAGGAGAGATGGCTGAGTGGTTGAAAGCACCGGTCTTGAAAACCAGCATACGTTAATAGCGTATCTAGGGTTCAAATCCCTATCTCTCCGCCATATTAAAGAAGGCTGCTGAGTTAATTCTCAGCAGCCTTTTTGCTTTGAGTCATTTGACATTTTAAAAGCAGGGTTCAAATCCTCAAATACCCAGAACGACTCCGCGATATTAAAGAAAGCCGCTAGCGAAAGTTAGCGGCTTTTTTGCGTTTGAAGTATATAGATTTAGCTAATTTTTAACGTTTTAAATTTTAATTGCTAGCGAGCTTCTGTGGCATGGAGTTGGACAGAAATTGCTTATATTAACTGATCTACTTTCTTGAGTAGATATTAGAAAAAGTATGGATAGTTGTCGGCTGCACGACAACTATCCTTGTTTGTTAACCGTTTATGCAAAGTTCAACTTCTTAACCTTGTTAAACAAGAACTTACATGCCCATAAATACGGAAACATTGTTGAAAATAAAACAAAGTACTCAAACGAACTAAACCAAAAGTTAGACCACTTTAAATTAACGCCAACCAGTAAATTTAAAGTCACTAAGGGAAGTAAGACACCAAACACCATATTAAACATAATCAGGGTAATAACTTTGAGCGTTGTTTCTTTAACTCTAAAAGTTTCGTTGTAAGTATTGAAGCTAGAAATAGAGGAAGAAAGTAACGGAATCACATCCCTTTCAACAACATGCAATTTTTCAAAGTAACTAACAAAGATACCTTGAAAGTCAGTCACTCTATCAACATGAGGCTGATGAAATTGCTTCCAAATTCTCTCTTGCTCACTTTTAGGCATTTGCTCAGGCATATTGACCACCTGCTTTTCAAACATCTCTTTTTGTTCCTTCAATTGCTGTTGGCGAGTAAATTCCATACCACGACTTGCCAGCGTAATAAGAGAACGGTTGCTTGTACTCCAAGTCCAATTCAAATACCCGACGATCCTTTGCATTTCCTGAATACGCTTTGTATCAAATTCCTTTGAACACAACTGGTTAACACTATCAGTTTGTCCCTGAATGTGAACAAGATTATTATTCCAAAATGGGTAGGTTGTGAATATTGTTGTGAAAAGAGAAAAAAGCTCATTGCATACTGAAATCACCTCTTCGGGGCTAGGTTCTCTTTGGAAAGAGTTTCGCGGCACTCCATATTTTTCCTCGTAATCTAAATATGAATATAGCATTGTTGCTCTGCGTAACGTCTCCTTACCTCTATTGTCCCAATTCAAAGTTCCATCTTGATTCAAGTAAACATTGTTACCATTGAACATCATTGAATTGGGTGTGCTAACAGACATACTGTGCTTTAGAGCTTCATCTAACTTTTCTTTCGCATCGTTCACTTTTTGATACGCGTAAATAGCAAAAGCAGAAAAGAAAGCTGCTACTACACCAATCACAGTTACATGTAATGCAGGAAGAGCTTCTAATATTGGTGAACTCAATTTTATTCCTCTAGTTTTAAGTCTAATGGTGACGGCTAACAGCTTATTAAGAAGCATTAATACTTTCATACAAAATAATGCTCTTAATGCCCGACGATCATAATCAATTTAACTCATAAACATCATGAGCTTGATTGCATTATTTTGTTTCAAAGTGTTTTGGGAATGTGGAAAGTAATAAATGTATGAAATAAGTTTGGTTAATTACAAATAATGGTTTGAAATAAAACTAATCCAAAACACGAATAAGATATGAATGGTTATTAGGTACATTAAAAAACCGCTAACTCTCATTAGCGGTTTTTTACGTTTGGATAAATACTATCCTCAATATAAGTTTCTAGGCACTAGCTTAAAGCTGTTACGGTGCATATCCATTTCTAGGGATGCTTCACCGCGTGGAATGTGGTGCAAGGTTAGGTTGTACCACACCACAAAATATCTTTATTGTAAGGTATTAAAGCCACTGTATATTCGCGTGAAGGTGGTAAACCAACATGCCGCGGCAAAGATATAGGCGATGGTTGCAAAGTGCTGGGGTAGTAAGCAAAACAGCACAAAACAGCCGATAGTTTCTGTCCCTTCGGTTAATCCACTCATGTAATACAATGACTTATGTTTATAAATAGGGTTTTCGATACCTTGTTTACTCGCCATGATCGCAAAGGCAAGAAAGCTACTGCCTGTACCAATAAATGAAAATATCAGTAATGCGCCTGCAATGGCGTTCTGATCTGGGTTTGCCAGAATAAACCCAAATGGTACTAGCGAGTAGAACAGAAAATCCAAACTGATATCTAAAAAGCCACCAGCATCGGTAATACCTTCAATACGTGCGACTGCGCCATCTAAACCATCACAAAGACGATTGAATAAGATGAAAAACAGTGCCAGCAAATAATGTTCGGTAATTAAAGCGGGCAGGGTTAAACAACCGATAAGAAAGCCAAATAGCGTTACTTGATTGGCTGAAACACCGCAGTTATGCAGCTTAGTCGCACTTGTTTCTAACGGCGTTTTTAAGATTTTAATGCAGAAGCGATCAAGCATGTGGTGGCTCCTGTTGCCATTGGACTACCTGGCTATCGTTTGGAATATCTTGTTTATCGTGGGTAACCATGAGTGTCGGAATACTCGCTTGTTGAATTTGCTGAAATACCCAATCACGAAATTGTAGGCGCAATGCGCTGTCGAGCTTACTGAATGGTTCATCCAATAAAATTAGTTGCGGTTTTGCCATCAGCAGGCGAGTTAGGCTTATTCTCGCTCTTTGACCGCCAGATATTTGATGAGGGTAAGCGTTTGCTAACTCAGAAAGTTCTAATTGTGCTAACGCTGTGAGTGCTTGGTGTTTTCGCTCATTGCCTTTGATGTTATTTGGCAGAGCAAAGGCTAGGTTTTCCCACACGGTTAAATGGGGAAATAATAAATCATCTTGAAATAACACCCCGATATTGCGTAAGTGAGCAGGCACTTCGGTTATCGCTTGGTTATTTAACGTCAATGCTCCTTTGGCTGTAAATTCTGGGTTCAAATGACCTGCTAAGTAGTTGAGTAGTGTGGATTTCCCACAGCCACTAGGCCCCATTAAGGTCACGATTTCCCCTTTAGCGATATGTAAGCTAAATGACGCAAGTAATATGTCACCGTTGGGCTGAGTGATCGTGACGTTACTGATATGAAAGCTCATTATTGGTAGACCTTACTTTTCCTGTCGTTGAGGCGTTTTTATTATTTATTACGTGAGCAAATATAAAGAAACATAATGGGATCAAAGCTTGGCATAAGGCGTAAATCGCCGTGATACGCCTATCTGAGCCACTAGCCAGTGCTACAGCTTCGGTTGTTAATGTGCTGATACGTCCTGCGCCGAGCATTAATGTCGGTAGGTATTGTGCAAGGCTCACGCTAATGCCGATTACCCATGCAAATAATAAGGCACTAGCAATTTGCGGTAATTTGATTTTTAACCAAACATGGAGCGGACTTTTACCTAAGCTGAGTCCGATTTGAGTTAATCGTTGATCGTAACTGCGATAAACCCCATCAAGAGCCAAATACACATAAGGGAACACAAAGAACAAGTGCGCCCAGGTTACCCAAACACCGTAGTGGTGAATGTTGGTATATAAAGTAAGTACCTGCAAACCAAATAGCAGAGATAGCTGGGGCACTAACATCGGGATGGCAATAATGTAATTGGGAATATGCCATGTATGTTTGATGCGGTATTCATGGGCAACAATGGCAAAAACAAGTGCTATCGAGGCACTGATCAACGCAATCACCACGCTGACATTGATTGTGCTGAGAATGTTGCTCCATTCCTGTTGCCAAAAACGTTCGCTATAACGACTCGGAAGAAGATCAGGAAAACGCCAGCGCAGCGCAACACTCCATATACTCAGTAATGGAATGATGAGGGCAGTTAAGCTAACCAATAGGACAAATATTGATTTTCCCGGTAAGCGAAATGCTTTTCGACCAGACCAAAGCCATTGATTGATGCCTTTGGTGAGTAACCATTCAATACAGAAGGCTGCGGCTAATAATAGTGAACCTAATGCAAACAGTATGATTGCCCCTGCTGCGGCGCGAGGCATAAGTTGAAGATCGGGATCGCTAAACCATTGCCACACTAAAACTGCAAATGTCGGTGGATTGGTTGGGCCAACAATTTGAGCAACATCAACCACCGATACGCCATAAGCAATGACGGCAAAAATGGCAAAGCGTAGCTTCGATAACCATTGCGGAAACACGCATTTTAACCATGTTTGGGCACGGTTATAGCCTAATGAGGCTGCCACTTGCTCTGTTTGCTGCACATTAAGTTGCTTGAGTACCGATATACTCATTAGCAGTAAAAATGGGGTCTCTTTGAGTGCTAATACTAAAATAAGCCCAAGTCCGTAGGGATCTTGAATGAGTAATGGTGTATTGCTGGTGGCATCGAATGTCGGGTCGATAAGGGCATATAACGCACGTATCCCCATGCCTGTCGGAGCAAATAGAAACGCAAACCCAATCGCAAAAGCCACATGGGGAATGGCTAATAGTGGGTTTAGGGCTGCTTCAATACGTCGCCACCATCGGGCTCCCCAACTGCTTTGTAAAATCGCAAAAGTAAAAAAACAGGCGAAATAAGTGCTTAATAGGGTGATGAAAAAAGTTAATCCAAGGCTATGTCCAATCCCTTGCCACTGGAAGACTTGCGCAAAACCCTGCATTGAAAAGTGATGTAACCCTAGTGCTGGCATATAGCCTAATGCAGCCATGATAACGCCTATCAGCCCAGGTAGGGTTGGCAAAATACATACTGCAATCAGGAATATGTAAAGCGCAGGTAACATACCGTGTTCTCATGGTTAGGGAGTGAACGCCACAGGTGCAGAGCTGTGATAATAGGGAGCTTGATAGTAATTATTATTACTTAATAATCAATGAGATTTTAATAATTCAGCTAATTAATATTCGGCTCTGACAATAAAGACCTATAAATGCAATCTTTTCTTTCATTTGCCGAGGAAAGTAAGAACTTACGTACAATAGCGATTCTTTCCTTTTACATTGGATATTCACGTGTATAGCGATCAATTCATGATGCTGTTAGCGGTATTTGAGCGTGCCGCATTGTTATTAATGGCACTGTTTTTATTAACCCAAACTCAGCACTTTCAGTCGATTGTTAAAAAGCAGCATCGTCGACCAGCAGAAACCGCAATGATCTCTCTTTTGTTTATCCTTTTTGCGGTTTTAAGCACTTACACAGGGGTCAAAGTCGATGGCTCGCTAGTTAATGTTCGCATTATAGCAGTGGTATCCGGCGGCATATTATTTGGCCCTTGGGTGGGGATTCCTGCTGGGATCATTGCTGGTATTCACCGTTATTTAATTGATATTCATGGCCCGACATCGGTAGCGTGTCTGCTAACTAGTATTTTTGCTGGTTTATTGGCGACATGGATCCACGTGTCTTGCCAGAAAAAAAATTATGCCCAATTAGGTATTTTGGCTGGCATGGTGTGTGAGATCTTAACCATGGTGCTGATTGTGACGCTGTCGGAAGATAAAGCGCTGGCGTATAACATTGTCTCGCACATTAGCTTTCCAATGATCATGGGAACCGTCTGTATTGGCTTGATCATCAAACTGGTGCAAGGACTGGATGAAGAAAAAGACATTGTCGCAGCACGGCAAGCGAAACTGGCGTTAGATATTGCCAATAAAACCCTGCCGTATTTTCGGATCAATAGCCGAGAGTCGCTACAAAAGGTATGTAATATTATTCGTGAACACACTCAGGCAGATGCGGTCGCCATTACCGATACTATCGATGTGCGGGCTTATGTCGGCAGCGGTGAAGAGAACTTTCTTGATGCTCACCATCAGATCAGTGGCATGACGCGCCAAGCGGTAACAACGGGTAAGCAGATCATCAGTAATAATTTAAATGTGCATGAGTTTCGATCCTTGTTGATCATTCCATTGTGGGAAAATGGCGAGGTGAGTGGCACATTGAAGATCTTTTATTGTCGCCCTGATCAAATCCGTTTATCGCTACGTGAAATGGCGATTGGTTTATCGCAAATTATCTCGACTCAAATGGAAGTGTCGCGAATTGAGCAGCTAAAAGCGATGGCAAGCAAAGCTGAGTTTTCAGCGCTACAAAGTAAAATCAATCCGCACTTTTTATTTAATGCATTGAATGCAATTTCGACCTTAATTCGTATTCGTCCCGATCATGCAAGAGAGCTGATTGCGAATTTAGCCGATTTTCTGCGATATAACCTAGAACGTGACGTTGAATTGATCGATATCCAAGAAGAGCTGCAGCAAGTGCGCGATTATGTCGCCATTGAGCAAGCCCGCTTTGGTAATAAACTCGACGTTATTTTTGATATTGAAGATGTTCATCCTCATATTCCTTGTTTGCTGATCCAACCGTTAGTGGAAAATGCGATTTTGCATGGTATTCAGCCATCCCGAGAGCCGGGAACAGTGACGATTTCTGTGAAAACTGTCGGTGAGAAAATTGCCATCATGATCCAAGACACTGGTGTTGGTATTTCGCAAAAAGTTATCGATAAGCTGTACAACGGTAATGTGGATTCCCATCGTATTGGTCTAAATAACGTCCATCAGCGTTTATTGCTACTTTATGGTGAAGGCTTGCATATTCGTCGCCTTGAGAAAGGCACTGAAATGTTGTTCTACGTAAAATAAAGGTTATGCCATGCTAAAAGCACTGATTGTTGAAGATGAATATTTAGCGCGTGAAGAGTTAACATATTTAATTCAAACCCATAGTCACATTCAGATTGAAGCTGCTTTTGAAGATGGATTAGAAGCCTTTAAGTTTTTGCAAACCAACCAAGTCGATATTGTTTTCCTCGATATTAATATTCCGTCGATTGATGGCATGTTGCTGGCGCGTAATATTTCGCAGTTTAAGTACAAGCCGCACATTGTGTTCACCACCGCTTATAAAGATTATGCAGTTGATGCGTTTGAATTAGAGGCATTTGATTATCTACTCAAGCCGATCAGCGAAGCGCGAGTGAAAGGGCTGTTAGCGAAATTAGAACAACAGCATCAAGCGATATATCAGCAAGAGCAACAAGCATCAGCGCAAGTACGCCATCAAACGGTAAATTTGATGAAAGATAACCGGATTGTGATCACCCCGATTGAGGATATTGATTATGCCGAAGCCAGTGAAAAAATCACTAAGGTGTATACCGCTGATGGCTGTTTTATTGCGCCGATGACGATTAGTGAGCTGGTGGCGAAATTGCCAGAATCTGAATTTTTTCGTTGTCATCGTTCTTATTGTATTAATGTGGCACGGGTGCAGGAAATCATCCCTTGGGTTAACAGTACCTACCTGTTGAAGTTGCAGCATCATGATCAACAGGTGCCAGTCAGTCGTAGCAATATTAAGTTGTTCCGAGAACGTATGAAGCTGTAATAGCAAAGCGACAAAATGCATTTCATGCGGATATATTGCATTTAATTCCACTGAGCAGGCAGCTCATTTTATAGTTTTTCCATCCTATTGTTATCTTCATTCATCGTCGTATGTTGGGGGCAGGAAGCGGTAATTCATTAGGTTATCGCCAGCGTTATAAGTCCCCTTGGAGAGTACGACGATGAGCACTCACATCGCGAATAGAACACGTGTTCTAACCTTAATTGGCACCATTATTACCCAATTTGCATTAGGTTCGGTTTACACATGGAGTTTGTTCAATGCCCAACTTGCTGACAAGCTATCAGAGCCTGTTAGCCGCGTAGCATTTTCATTCGGTATCTTGAGTTTGGCACTTGCTGTTGCTTCTTCCATGGCGGGTAAAATGCAAGAGCGTTTTAGTGTGCGTAAAGTCACCATTGGTGCAGGCATCTTACTTGGGGCGAGTTTATTACTAACAGCCCACGCTACGAACCTTATTCTGCTATATGTGTTTGCTGGCTTCTTAATTGGCTTTGCCGATGGTACGGGCTATTTAATGACCCTATCTAACTGTGTGAAGTGGTTCCCTGAGCGTAAAGGCTTAATTTCGGCTTGTGCTATTGGTGCTTACGGGTTAGGTAGTTTAGGTTTTAAATTCATCAACATGTATCTGCTTGAGCACAATGGCTTGGAATCAACGTTCGATGTTTGGGGCGTGATTGCGATGGTAATGGTGATCATCGGTGGTTTGATGATGAAAGATGCACCAAAACAAGAGATCTCAGCGGTTGAAGCAGCCGAAGGGGTACGTGATTACTCATTAGCTGAATCAATGAAATGCCCACAATTTTGGATGCTGGCACTCGTGTTCTTAACTGTATGTATGAGTGGTTTATACGTTATCGGTGTAGCGAAAGATATTGGTCAATCATACGTGCATTTATCTGTTGAAGTTGCCGCTTCTGCTGTGGCGATTATTGCGGTGGCTAACCTTGGCGGTCGTTTAGTACTTGGGGTGTTATCAGACAAAATGGCACGTACTAATGTAATTGCGATTGCACTAGCGGTATGTCTACTGGGTGTTTGTGCACTACTGTTTGCTCACTTAAATATGATGGTGTTCTATTTTGCGGTAGCGTGTATTGCATTTAGCTTTGGTGGCACGATCACTGTGTTCCCATCATTAGTCAGTGACTTCTTTGGTTTAAATAACCTAACTAAAAACTACGGTGTGATTTACTTAGGCTTTGGTATTGGTAGTTTTATTGGCTCTATCGTAGCGTCAGTGTTTGGCGGCTTCATTGCTACGTTTTATTTGATGTTCGCACTTTTGGTTGTGTCTTTAGTGATTGCACTAACGATTAAATTACCGAACGGTGAAAGTGATGCCCAGCTAGTGGCGAATAACTAAGTTGCCAGTAACTAAGCAATAAGTAATTTATTCTTTTGTGGAATACCTTTAAATCCGAGCGCTTATGCATGATAAGTGTTCGGATTTTTACTATCTGCATAGAGCGAAATAAACAGTATGGTTCAATACTGGTATCAATAAATGATTACACTGGCTGGTTTGAATAAAGGTAGTTAAAAACACTATTTTACTTGTGAAAATTAGTTACTAGAATGAAAACTTGTTTCAAATATAGTGTCTTATTTTGGTTAAACTCTGATTTAATACGCAAATAAACTGCTTAAAAATTTAAAGGCAGTGAGGGTCACTCTATACAGAGTTATTGTTAGCGTATTATTTTGTGAGATCTTGCTATGTCAGTGATTAAGTTGCCTTTAAAGTATAGAAGTGCCGCTGCAGACACCTTTGCAATGGTGGTATTTAGTTTTGCTGCTGGCATGATGATTGAGATTTTTATTTCAGGCATGTCGTTTGAGCAATCATTAGCATCACGAACCTTATCTATTCCGATCAATATCGCGATAGCTTGGCCTTATGGTGTGTTTCGTGACTTTATGATCCACCAAGGTACGCGCATTTCATCGAAGCGTTGGATGA
Organism: Photobacterium leiognathi; assembly: GCF_030685535.1. Classification (NCBI taxonomy): domain Bacteria; kingdom Pseudomonadati; phylum Pseudomonadota; class Gammaproteobacteria; order Vibrionales; family Vibrionaceae; genus Photobacterium; species Photobacterium leiognathi. The sequence continues at coordinate 1,101,360 of NZ_CP131601.1, forward strand.
AAGGAGTATCAGATATGGTGGCGTATGTACTATTCCAATCGCCTGTATATGCGGGGATCTTGTTTGTCGTTGGCGCAAACGTTGATCAAATCGTAACAGCTGTTACCAGTAATATTTTGGTATCAGGTGCTTTAGGTGTGGTGTATGGGCAGTTTTTAGAAATGTGTCGTCGTATGTTCCGTGTACCGAATGCGGCATAACTGAAAATAGTTAACAGAATAAAAAGCAGGGGCGTAAAGGTTAACCTTTACGCCCCTGTTGTTTTTAGGTTTATAACTTTTAAGCTTTAAAACCTTACTAAGTTACGATTACTTATAGCCACCTTGGATTTCAGGTTGCTGTTGTTTTAATACTACTTTATTACGTTCAATTGCCGCTGATGGTAAGCCAATAAAACCATTTTTGATCAATGTCTGCTGAGCTTCTGGTGTCATCACGTAATTTACAAAATCGGTTTGCTGTGACGATAGTGAGCTATTGGTAGGCTCAAGATTTAGATACATGTAGTAGACATTAGCAAGCGGGTAACGGCCAGATAAAATTGTTTCATGATCTAAACCGAAGCTTTCACCGTTTTTATCAATAATATCAATGCGTTTAATATCTTTATCTTGGCTTTGATATACCGTGTAACCAATAGCATTTTCTTTTGATTCAATGGTATCGATTAAGTCATCACGGTTGCTTAGCGATTTTGTCGCTGTTTTTTGACCGTCGTAGCAGGTGATCATCTTGGTGAAATTACGGTGTGCTGATAAATCACCATTTACCGAATAAGCTTGCACTTGAGTTAGCTCAGAATGATTGGCAAGGATTGGATTAACACTTTGCCACTGAACTGGTTCTAATGATGATTTACAGCCAAAAATATCAGCCAGTGCATTGATTGAAATCGACTTTATTGGATTATCTTCATTGACTAAAATCGCTACCGCATCGGACGTAAAGTACAGCTCGGTTGGTTTATAACCGTATTTATCTTTAAAAACCGCGACTTCGCTATCTAACCAACGGCGAGAGCTAATACCAATTTTTACGCCGTCTTCAATCATCACTTTTTGAATATCATTGCTTTGTTCAGTCAACAATTGATTGTTCAGTGTTGCGGTTGAAAGCAGTTCATTAACCACGGTGTTTAGCTCATTTTCTACCGCAATGGTTTTATGACTATCGGCATAAGCAGAAGCTGCAAACAACGCCAGTGGTAGCATGTAAGTAAAAGTTGATTTATTCACGAGTATTCCCTCACTGTGCCGTTGATGCGTGTTGTGCCGATTGCTCAGAGCTGTAAATCGTCCATTTCTTGACTGGCTCCATTTGATTGCTAGTGATCACTGCAATGGTGCGTCGCTCACGCTTTTTAAGGTGCTTAGTTAGCTCTGTTACCTGTGTGAACTCTTGCTCTGAAATACGCTCTGGGGCAATGCCATTTTCAATCAGGGCGTCTTTAATCACCCCTGTACGGCGTTGCGCTAATGCTTTGTTGTATTGATCCGTACCTTCTGGACTAGTATCACCAACAAGGATCACTTTTGCCTGTGGTTTTTGCTCTAACAGATTAAACAATAAGGTGTAAGTTTCGTTTTGATCTAAGCGAATATGGGCATCGTCATAGTTAAAGTAAACCGTTTGAATATCGTATTTCGGTTTCACTTCCCATGGTGCGCAGCCTGTAATATCTACTTTTGTACCTGTTGGCGTATCGGCACACATATCTCGTTGGTTGATCACGCCATCTTTATCATGATCACGAAGATCATCAATTTGATGACGAGTAACTTGGGTATCTGGCATTTGTGCACAGCCAGCTAAAAGCAAAGGCAATAAAATAAGAGAAAGTAGTGATTTAGTCATGATTATTGCTCCTTCGCTTGCCATTGTTCTGGGTATTCAACACGTAACGCGTAGGTTAATTTACCCATCGCATTCAGAATGCGATATGCCGCTAAGGTGTGATCATATTCAGTATTGATGTAGTTTTTACGGGCAAGAAATACTTCGACTTTGGCATCCAGTACATCAAGTAGGCTACGGCGACCTAAACGAAATTGTTCTTCGTATCCCATTTCAGCGGCTTTGGCGGCATCAACGTTTTGCTTTAATAGTTTCTTTTGTTGTTCCAGCATGTTGTAGGCATTCCAGGCAAGTGTCGTACCTTCAACCACTTCACGCTCTGCACGTAAACGAATAGTACGTGCTTCTTCATGACGCCATGCAGAAGCTTCCGTATCTGCATTGGTTTTTCCGCCGTTATAGATGTCGTAATTCATAGTTAGCATGACACGGGCATCTTGATCAGGACCAAGCGTATTACCCACGTTATCGTTGGCATTTGCGTGTACTTCTAGCTTAAATTCAGGGAAGTAGTTGCCTTTTTCACGACGGATTTCTTCACGTGCCGCTTTAATATCCGCGATGGCTGCTTGAATTTCAGGGTGCTGCTCAATGCCTTGTTTAATAGCAACTTCTTTGCTGTTAGGTAGTAGGGCAGTATCTACCACAGGGTCGACTAAACCTGAAGCAGGCTTACCCACTAAGCGCATGAATTGTGCATCGAGATCGTAAAGGTTATTTTCAGCGGCAATCAGTGACGATTGAGCCGTTGCAACACGGGCTGCAATTTGCGCTAAGTCAGAGTTACTGCTTAAGCCTTTTGAGTTTTTATCGAGAATATCTTGATAGATCGCTTCATGTTCACGGACGTTGCGTTGGGTTAACTCATGAATGGTTTTTGCTTTTAGTACTTCAAGGTATAAACGTGTGGTATCTAATGAGATATCTTCGGCATCAGATAATAAAGTTAAGCGCTCAGATTCTGCTTCATAGGTTAGGCGATCGGTATTGGCTGAGGTTTTGAAGCCATCAAAGATCAACTGTGAGGCTTTTAAACCAATTTCAGTACGGTTCATACCACGATCATCTTTGGGGATTTTATTGCCGCTGTTATAACGGGTTTCTTCATAACCTGCCGCAGCATAAAGATTTACTTGGGGTAAGTAATCCGCTTGTGCACCATCGACTTCACGTAGTACAGATTGAAAACGAGCATACTGCCCAGCAATTTGTGGGCTGTAATCAATGGCTGAAGCAACGGACTCTTCTAAAGAGAGCGCATGTGCAGCACTAGATGAAAATAGCGCAGCCGCTATTAAAGATGATAAACGCATTCCTTTTCCTTTATCTTTTAGTTCTGTATGCCGTATTCATTGGCAAAAATCTGTTTGTTATAAATTATTTAAGGTTCTCTTAATGCACTGGCTTTGGCGCGTAACAGCGGTTTTAACCAGTAGCTTAAAACGGTTTTTTCGCCTGTTAAGATATCCACCATGGCTTGCATGCCGGGAATAACTTGAAGACGAGTGTCAGGATCATCATGGAGTTGGATATGAGCACGGTAATAGGCAGTACCATCTTCCGTTTGCAGCGCATCAGCACTGACATAGGTCACCGTTCCTTTACGTCCACCGTAGACAACAAAATCGTAAGCAGTAAATTTAATTGTTGCTTCTAAGCCCTTGCTCACAAAAGCAATATCCTGTGGTGAAATTCGCGCTTCAACGATTAATTTGCTGTCATTCGGTACCAGTTCCATGATGGGTTCACCGGGTTTGACGACACCGCCTAATGAGCGCACCAAGATATCTTTGATCGTGCCATCCATAGGGGCGGTGATTTCGGTACGTTTTAGCTGATCGGCTAATCCTTCTTGGCTATCTTCTAACTGGGCAAATTGGTTGGTTGCTTCATTAAGTTGTGCTTGTACAGACGTTCTAAATTCCAACGCAAGGTTACGACGCATCACAATGGCTTCACGTAAGGCTGCTGATGCTTTTTGTTGAGCGACTTTTGAGCTGGCAATTTCACCGCGTATTTTGACTTGATCGCGGCGTGTTTGGATCAATTCAACTTCTGCAACGGCCCCACGTTTTACCGCACCTTCGAGCATTCTTGCTTCTTTGTTCACTAAGCGAAGGCTACTGTTAAGGGTCGCGGTATTACTTTTTGCATCACGTAGTGCTTCGGTTTGTTGCTCAATGGTGAGTTGCGCTTCTTCAAGCTGTGACTCAATTTGGCTAATACGCTCGTTGTAGTTGGCTTTGGCATTAATTTGTGCACGCTTACTTAAATCATCAAAGTCGAGAGCTTGATGGTTAATGGTGATTTGCTTCTTCCAGTCTTTTTCTCTGGTATTGACTTTAACCGTCTCTAATTCGGCTTTCAGACGTTTGATTTGCGCTTGTAGCGTACGGAAATGCTCATCAGATTCCTGAAAGGCAGTGCGGAAACGAGTATCATCCAAAATAAGTAGGGTTTGACCTTGTTTGACTTGTTCACCGGGACTTACCAAGACTTGCTCGATAATGCCGCCTTCTAAGCTCTGGATTTTTTGAATAGCCTGAGTTGGTACAACCTTACCGTCACCAACCACTACCTCTTCTAATTTGGAATAAGCAGCCCACGTAATAATCGCGATAACCAATAGCGAGCAAAGCCAAATTATCTTACGAGAGCGATAGGCGTGTTTTTGGTTAGCCCATTTTAAATTACTGCTCATTACCGCCTCCCTGAACAATGCTGACAGAGCGAACACGACTAACTGGACGTTGTGGCTTCTGTTTGGCGAGAATAGATTTCGCATCACCATCCGCGACAATTTGCCCACGTTCTAACACGATAATACGATCACATTGCGTCAAAATAGATTGACGGTGAGAACTGATCACCATGGTGATATCACGCGGTAGGCGATGTAATGCCTGACGGAAACGCTCTTCTGCTTGTTGATCTAAAGCGCTCGTTGGTTCATCCATGAGCAATAGACTTGGAGCACGGTATAAAGCGCGAGCCAGTGCAACCGCTTGGCGCTGACCACCAGATAAGTTACGTCCATTTTCACCGACTTGGGTTTCTAAGCCGTTAGCAAGGCGATCCATAAAGCCGTTTAGGCCAGAGGTGGTAATGGCATGACTCAGGCGTTTTTCATCGACGTCATCACAGCCAAATAAGATGTTTTCATAAATGGTGCCGTAGATAAGCGCAGGTTGCTGTCCAACCCAACCGATATTGTTACGAAGTGCGGCAGGCGGCCATAACTGGGCATCAATACCTTCGAAATACAATTGTCCTGAACTTGGACGATATTGGTAAGAAAGTAGAGCTAATAGGGTCGATTTACCTGAACCTGCTGCACCAATAATACCCACTCGCTCGCCTTGGCGAATGGCTAATTTGATATTGCTAAGAGCATTAAACTGTTGTTCAGGATAAGCGAAGTTCGCATCATCTAGCTGTACGTTACCGTTAAATTCACCACGATCCATCACCTGATGTTCATTGCTTTCTTGCGGTAATGCCATCACTTGATCAAGCCCTGTGATTGCTGAACGGCTTTGCTGATAGCGCAGCATTAACATGGATAATTGATTGATTGAACTCGCGGCACGACCACTCAGCATCACAATAGCAATTAAGCCACCCATACTGAGTAAGCCTTCAGAAATGCGGTAAACACCTATGATAATCAAACAAATGGTGACGATCTGCTGACTACTCATCACTGAATGAGACACAACGTTGGTGTATTTACGGGACTTAATGTGCCAATCCGACAGTGCAGAAACCGTTTGCTCCCAACGACGTTGGATTATGCCTTCTGCATTGTTTTGTTTGATATCTGAAAGGTTATATAAGCTATCTAATAATTGGGTTTGTTTCTGGGTCGATAAGCGAGCGGACTCATCTAAGGTTTGACCGATCTTGCCTTTCATAATCGTGCTGATAAGCAGTAATACAATCATCACTGCAATAGGAACAAACATCATAGGGCCGCCTAACCAGCCGATTAATGCAAGGAAGAATAGGGTGAAGGGTAAATCCACCAAGGTAACTAAAGTGACTGACGTGAAAAACTCTCGCACACTGTCGAAATCTTGAATTTGACGCGCAAATGCAGCGGCTGATTGGGGACGATGTTCTAGTTTCATCCCCAATACTTTTTGCATCAAAATGGCCGATAGTTTGGTATCAATATGATGCCCAGCCATGTCAGTGATAGCACTTCTCGCTTCGCGTAATAACCAATCAAATATCAACGCAATTGATACCCCAGCCGCTAACACCCATAAGGTATTAAAAGCTTGATTTGGCACCACGCGATCGTAGACGTTCATGGTAAATAACGGCACAACCAGAGCGAGTAGGTTGATAAAAATAGAGGCAATCAGTAGATCACGATACCAAGGTTTTACCTCTGAAATCGCTGCACGCAACCAGTGTTTTTTCGGTTTTGGTTTGATGTCATCTACTCGAGGATCAGCCATTTGCATTGGTGAGACTTGCCATACATCATCGCTGAGCAGATGTGTTAATTCATCACCTGATTGCTGCGAGACAATAGGCGTTGGGGCATGCTCATCATTGGTTTGAAACTGGATCGTTTTAAAGACACCATCAGTGCATTCACTAATAATGATTGGCGTGCCAGTCTCGGTAATACCAACGGCAGGTAAGCTTGCAGTAGTTAGCTTATTTTTCGGGTGCAAACCAACGTCCAACTGAGCTTGGTTGGCTGCACGTTCAAACAGAGAATCGTCAAGTTTACCCTGTACTAAGGGTAAGCCTGTGGTGACTTTCAGACGATGACAACGAATACTGTAATGCTGGCATAGCCACAAAATAGAGGCGAGCCAGATGTCATTATCTAACGGCGGATTTTTACTACTCATACCATCCCTAGCCAGAAATTAGATTATTATCATCTATCATTTTTTGTAGGATCTCTGCTTCCGTTGCAGAGCTTGCGTCAGCGCCATAAAGCACATCTTTACTTACAGTGTCTAACGTTATCTCTTGTGTAACATCTGCACCATTATCTTTAACATGTAATGTGACGGAACCGTTATTTTCAGTAATATCAATATAGTTATCGGCTGAAATACCATCAGTTACATTTGATAAAATAGCGCTTAAGTCGATGTTGTCGCTATCTTTTGTGGTATCAAAATCTAAAATAGTATCTTGTGCTGGTGTAGCGCTTGTACCGAGATCTTCCGATTTAAAGACGAAACTGTCACTGCCCGCATCACCTGACATTATATCGTCACCTTTACCTCCAATAATTTCATCGTTGCCTTCTCCACCGAGAATCAAATCGTCATTGGCTGTACCTACTAGAGTATTGTCACTAGCCTCTAAGATTTTGAAATCGATGGTTTGCGTTGTTCCCGTTGCGGTTTGGTTGCCGATGCTGGCATTTGGCTCAATTGTTAAGGTAAAGTCCTGTGCGCTGTTGCCCGTCATAGTGAGGTTGGCAATATCAGCAAGTTCGACTTCCCAACCACCATCTTTTGCTTTACCTGCAGAGAAAACATAATCACTTGGAAAGCCTGTGATCATGATAGTGCCTTTCTCATTAGGGGCTGGGTTTTGCATGATGAAATCAATATTTAAGGCTATCGCTGAATCCGTTTCGGCAATAATGCTGGTGTATTGCGCCGTTAATTCAGGCTCATCAGGCACAGCATCAATGGTCAGTTTGATCTCTTCGGTAGCAATAACGCCATCATCAGTGTAGTCAGTGCCTAATACTGTATTTGAATCAATGGTGTTGGCTTCTAAGGTGATTGTCATTTCGCCATAAGCATCGCCAGGGTAGAGCTCAAACTGATCTAACGTGCTGGCATTGATAACCACAGTGGCAAACCAATGATCGCCTTTTTGAGCAAAGGTAATTTCTTGCCCGCCAATAACGATTTTATCTAATCCTTGCAATTGAGCCGGATCGGCGGCACTGATGTTAACGGTTAAACGTAACGATTCATCACTGTTTGTTTCGTAGCTTTCTAAATTCACTGGAATAGTGAAACTATCGCCTTCAGTCCCAGCAAGCGTTTCAGGCACATCGAAGAACTGCACATCATCGCCAATGGGTTTCACACCAACAATCAGATCTGTAGTGGATGTTTTAATGTCGTTGGTGCCAATTTCATTAGTGATGGCTTCTAGTTTGAGCTTCATATCACCACTAAAATCCAGTGGTGGACGGATATAAATTTTATCCATCAAGCTTGGTTCAAAATTCCATGACTGGCCGTTATTGGGTAGCTGAATAAAGTTATTGCCACCATCCGGTGAAAAGAACAGTACAGCCCCATTAGGAAGACCTGAAATATTTAGCGAAATGCTTTCTGAACCATCATCATCAAATAAAATCGCATCGAGTCCAGTAATGTGAATATAGCTATCTTCATCACCGAGGACTTCGATTTTATCTGGCATTTTGGCGTAATCAGTTACAGGTGCAACGTCGATGACCACCGATGCGGTTTTAGTTTGGGTATCGGTTTGGGTTGGGCAATCGGCTTCATCGGTGATATTTGCTTCAACATTAATTGTTAATTCACCACTAAAGTTAAGAGGTGGCACTAGGGTCACTTCACCTAAACGAGTTGGATCTTTAATTGTCCAGCTACCATCATTGTTGTCTTGTATGATTGAAGCATCACCATAAAGTTTTGCATCAGCAGATAAAGTAATTTTAAGCCAGTTAATGGTTTCTTTACCTGTTGCTGATTCACCTTCGCCACTGATGGTTTGGCCTGCGAAAATATTATCACCCAGCACTAACTCAAGGTTGATAGCAGATTCGGTATCTTCCTGAATCGTGGTTTGTCCGGCATTAACAATGATGTCATCAACAACAGGCACGACTTCAATTTTAATCTCTTGGCTTGTTGTTGATGTTTGACCATTACAAGTAGACGTTTGGGTGATCTCAATAGGAAAAGTTAGACATCCAGCCCAGTCTTCATCTAACCCAACAAAGACCATATTCTCTAAGCCGCTTGGTGTAATGGTATAGCCAAGAATTTCACCGATGGCATTGTATTCAGGGATAACGCCATCGCCTTCAATTTCCACACCTTCGGGTAAGTCTTTTACGCTGATAAAGAAAGATAGTTCGATTTCAGGATTATCATCAATGTTGCCATCCAGCAGCCCTGATAAATCAATATCTTCACCTTCTTTAGCAATAATATCGCCACTTTGGATATTGTCAGGATCGTCAATTGGTAGACATGAACCACCGCCACTGTGACCCGTAATTTGGATTTGAAGAGGGGCTTCAATGTAGCGTGAGTTCTCATCATCAATGACGTGGGCAATCACACGTAAATCAATAATGTCAGTATTAAAGCTAGAGCTAATGGTTGCCCCAGCTAAGATATCTTTCATCGCTTCTTTGACGGTATCGCTAGTTAAGCCTGTTGCTGGAATCAACCAGTTACCACTACCGTCAATGGAAGCGCCATTTGGGTGTTCAACGATTAAGTTAATACCATCAGGAATAACGATAATTATGTAATCAAGATATTCAGAGCCATCGAGATCTTCATCAATAAAGTGAACTGCATTAGTTAAATCAATAGGGCTGGCATCAGTGCTGGTGAGAACTTCTGATGTTGATTCTAAACGGGTGTCGTTTTCGACAATACCTGCGACATCAAGCTGAATGGTTGCGTTAATATCTTTTGCTGAAGTTTGTCCTGTTGGTGAGGTGTCAGTGACTTCGTAGCTGATTGAAATAGTAAATAAGCCACTTAAATCTTCATCAGCAAGTACAGTAACACGACCACCGTTAATGAATTCTGCCCATGACTCAGCGCCTTTATAGCTCGCCAGATCTAATCCACCAGCAGGTACAGACACTGCAGCACCATCAATAAAGAGTGTTAATCCAGCAGGTAATCCGGTGATCTTATAGCCTGTTAAACTCTCACTGTGATCAATATCTTTATTGATCTCAGGCTCAACTAAGAAACTTGCATGTTTATCTTCAGTACCTATGGTTTCGAGTACTGCGCCGTCTTTTTCATCAACCACTGGCAGTACATCAATTTCTACTTTGTAATTGAATTCGCCACTGTCTCCATCAGGCTCAGTCGATACCACGTTAACATCAAAGTTAAGTTGGCTACTGAAGTCTTTAGTTGTTTGTAAGAAAGTGGCTTTAAGTTGATCGTTGGTGATCTGGTAGATCACACCTGTCGATGCGCTTTCACCTACGATCTCTAATGTGATCGGATTACCGCTGCTATCAACAAAAATGACTCCGTCTGGAAGGTTGGTGATCATAATGGTGATCTCTTCCGATTTGTCATCATCGCTGGTAGTGATCATGAAATCTAACGGTAATGGGCTATCTTCGTTAAAGCCTGATGTACCTTTGATTGTGCCTTTAAAGCCAGTGGAATTATCTGTGCTAACAGCAACATATTCCCAATGACCATTGCCACTATCAGCAACATTAGGACGATCAATTACACCTGTTAAATCAATGGTAATGGTTTTGGTATCACTTACCGCGTTGACATTAACGGGATCAAGTCCATCAACGGAGGTTTCGGTTGATACAGCTGTTACTTCAATGGTCAGTGTTTCTGTCCACGAGCTTATATCTTCTTTTGGATAAAGTAGTGCTTCACCACTTTCAATAGCTTCAGCACTAATAATGTAAATCCCAGAACCAGCTGGTTGCTCAACAGCCCCACCGCCTTGAATAGACCAACCATCTTGCACTTTGATGTGATAGCTTAAACTTTCTGAACCATCGGTATCGGTAAGCTTGCCGATAAGTACTTGGCTTAAGTTAATCGGTTGATCTTCAATACCTTTAATGTTCTTCACCGATAGCGTCGGTGTATCGGCATCTGGATTGATATTAACGATAATTTGATGGGGTGTTTCTTCGGTTTTATGTTCATTTTTATCAATGAACTGATTACCTTTTTCCGTCGCAATAGCGGTTACGGTAAATTCAAATTTACCTGCAAGGTTTTTATCTGAAACGACAGTGACTTTATTTAGTTGGTTTTGATTTAAAACATCGCCGTCTTTGACGACATTGCCATTGAGTTTCAATGTAATGCCATCTGGAATACCTGATATGCGATATTTAAGGCTTTCTGAATTATCCGTATCGGTGAGGTTTGCGGCAATATCGAGTTTAATACTGCCGTTATCATCCTCAACACCAGTGTATTCGTAGTCTTTTGTTTCATCCCAAACAGGTGCATCAGCGTTTGGATATACCTTAATAGGCAGATCTTTATTTAAATCAGTTGTTCCTGAGTCTCTTGAAATAGTCGCGGTAATTTCAAGGTTTACCATACCTTGCTGATTGATCGCTGCATCAGGGGCTGGTTGATAGGTAAGTTCACCGTTTGGTGAATAGAAATTACCATCTTTCATAAAATCAGTAATTGTGATTACACCGCCGACTGCAGTGAGTAATGTGCCATTAAGGTAAAGCTGCCCACCAGCTAGCGAGCTTTCACTGATGGTGATGCTGGTAAGAGTTTCATTCTGATCTTCATCACCAGGGAATACTTTAATTGAAAGTGGTGCAGTACGTGTATCTTCCAGCACTTCCATTAGCTCTACTTTGATGTGACCTGGGTTATCGCCTAAGACCAGCTTTGCTGTGCGATCAGCGGTATCACTGTCACCATCTTTGACTGTGTATGTGAGGTTATCAACAATTTGCCCATCAAGTTCTGTGGTAGCGAAAGTGGTAATTTCAACCGTGCCATCTGCATGTACTGTCATGGTGCCGTATTTCTTCGAAGGCGTAACTGATGTATTGATCAAATCAATCGGCTTACCGTCCACAGTGTAAGTGGCACCGTTGTAAACAAAGCTGACAATTTCACCACCGTCAGCACCTGTTATGGTGTCAGTCAGTAGTTGTAAGGTTTGTTTTTGTCCTTCGACTAAGGTTAGGGTGCCATCATCACCCGATAGAGGAATATCATCGGTTACATTAACGTCGAATATAGCGGTAGATGAGGTGTCTCCATCACTGTCAGTAAGAATTGCACCAAACTCGAATATGAGCGTATCTTGCGATGTGGCATCTGGGTGGTCAATTGGCGCAAACAGATCAAATTGCACCGTACCATCAAGATTAACTTTTATTTGGAATACTTCTTTACCCGCAGCGGTAGCGATATACCAGCCATCAGCGTTAGGTGTGCCAAGGGTGATTTTATCGTCTGCACTGGTGTAATTTTTACTGTTAAATGGGGCGGTATCTAAGGTGACGGATACCACATCATCACTGCCTGTATTAAAGCTTAGTGTTGGTGTTGCTGTATCAGAGGCATCACTGTCTATACCATCATCCAGTAAATCATTTTCTTGAACATTTAAGTTGCCATTAACGATGATTTCTGGCTTCAAACCATCCCAAATCGTGACCGTTACATTAGAGGTGCCGATACTGCCATCACTATCAGTCGCTTGAACAGGAAGAGTGATATCTAGTTTGGTGTCTTTGCCATTAAGGTGATCGATAAAGTCATTCAGTACAATGGTAATAGTTGCATCTGCACTGCCACCAGCAGCGATAGTGCCAATGTCGGAAAGGTTGATGGAAAAGATCACCGTACCGTCAGCTAAAATCGCATCATAGTTATTACTGCCATCGAACTTCCATGTCAGCGCTTCGCCGTTATGAGTGATTGCATCACCATCGCTAGTTTTAACTGCGCCAGCTAAAGCCAGTTGCAAATCAACAATAGGATCTTGCCCAGCGGTAACAGAAATTGTTGAGCTTGCTGTTTCTGTGGTGCCTGCTGGTGGCGCATCTGGTGCTACAGCAATTGGGTTTTCGGTAATTTCTAATGTGGTGTCAGTAATGACTGGCGTGTCACCATCGGTAATAGTGACAGTGATATTGGCTTGGTTAACGTCGCCATCGTTATCGCGAATAAAGACTGGAATGGTAATGGTTTCAATGCCACTCTGATCGGTTTGGTCGATAGATTGATACAGGTTGAAGGTGTACTCGACCGTCGAGTTACCTTCAGCATCTGGCTTTTGTGTAATGGCAATATCAAAAACTTTTTCACCATTGACCCATGCTTCAATCATTTGACCTGTGCCAGTAAAGGTGTAAGTAATGATATCGCCGCCGCTGGTTAATCCTGATGGTAACTGGGTTTGATCAAAGTACAACGGGCTGAGAGGGGAAAGACCATCTAAGCCATCACTGCCTACAACAACATCAATAGTGCCTGTTTTTGAAATTGGCTTGTCTGATAGGTTGGCTTCATCAAATGCCAGCTCTTGATTTACGATTAATTCAGGATCAGCGCCATCTTGGATATACCAATCAAATTGTCCTGTTGGGGTTTTAGTCCCATCAAGATCGGTTGCATCAATGAGCAGTGGTAATTTGATGACATCACTGGCATTAGTGTGATTTAACGGACGATGTTGAACCAAGGTTACAGTCCCTGTTACATCATCAACATCGGTAGCACCTGTCAGGGTTAAGGTGAAGATGGTTTCTCCGCCAGAGGTTGCTGTAATGGTTTTTCCATCGCTACTTAATGTGTATTCAAGATATTTAACTGAAATACCTGATGTTAGATTTAAAGCACTTAAAGTAGCAATGGTTTGGGCGTTAAATGTGATGCTATTAGGATCCGGATTATCTGAACCGGCTTTAATGGTAAAGTCACCTGTAAAGGTATCTGTAGGATTAGAAATTAGCCCTTCAACATTACTATCACTGTTATTGATGATGGTATTTGCTTCGCCATCTTTGATGGTAATGGTGAGATCGGCATTGCCATAGTCATAATCTTTATCGCCTGCGATATAGCTAACCACTAAGTTAATATCACCTGAGCTATGGTCGAGATTACGATTGGCAGTAAAAATCCAGTGACCATTTTGTTGAATGGTTAAACTACCTTCAGGTAGTTCAAATGTTGCCGAACCACTGGTGAGGATCTTGCTTTCACCGTTTACAGTAACGCGAACAACTGAGAGTGGAGCATCAAGATCACTGTCATTATTGAGCACGTTGCCAGAAGTGATATTGCCTTCAATCACACAGCTATTGTCATCTAAAATATCAGGCTCTGAATCACGGATATAAATTAAAGCGGGAGCAACAACGGTTTCTTTGGTGCCGTCCGTATCGGTTTGAATGCCGTCAATTAATATTGCAGATTGAGTGCTATTAGAGCCTGGTTCAGCATCGACAGGTTCAAATAAAGTAATTTTAATGTCTTGAGTGGCGGTTTGAATAGTTGCCGTTAACACAGTAACGCCATTACTTACCGCAGTTAGTGTGAGCCCGTCAGAAGACACAGTTACAGTTATTGGATTACCGTGAGAGGTGAGTTGTTCTAATAAACTTTGATTGGAATTAAACGTAAATTCGGCAAACTCGATATTGATAATAGAGGTTGCTTCTGACGATGATTGGTACTCTAAGGTTGCTTCGTAAAAAACAGAGCTATCAGGACGAGTTAATGTCGGCATGTCATCCATCGCCGAATTACCAGCAGCATCGGTAACCGTCGCTGACATTTCCCATGTTTTTTGGACATTGAGTTGGCTTAGATCGAAATCTTCGATACGCCAATTTCCTGCACTATCAACGGTAGTTGTTAAGACAATTGTCTCAATGCCATCACTGAAAGTGACTTCGACTTTATCACCTTCCTGAGTGCCCGTTGTTGTACCTTCTAAAAACTCGACATAACCAAGTTTGAGTGCGGTGATATTCAGTCCGCCCAAATTGTAATTGCTGGTAACAATATCGATAGTTGGCGGCGTGGTATCTTTAATGATTGTATTGCTCGATATCGCTGGGTTACCTGCGATATCCATAGTTTCTGCGGTGATAGTGATATCGCCATCACTAAAATCACTAAGGTCGACATTCGCAATATTCCAACCGCCATTGGTCACAGTAGTTGTAAACGTTAAATTATTATTGCCTTGTCCAGAAACGGTAATGGTAACGGTTTGCCCATTTTCGACATGATTAACAGTACCAAAAAGATTGGTACTTTTTACCGTTACGCTGTTTAGATAATTATCAGCAATTCCATCGTTATTACTATCAAAAGCGGCGGTGATCTCGGCAAGGGTATCTTTGATTATTGTGTTGGTAGCTGATGCTGGATTGCCAGCTATATCGATTGTTTGAGCTACAATAGAGAGTTCACCTTCGGCTAACGAGGACAGATCTGTGGCGCTAATGTTCCAAGTTCCATCAGTGTTAGTCGTTTCAAAGATGATGGTTTTACCTTGGCTATCGGTGACGGTAATCGTCACGGGTTGGTTATTTTCAACAAAGGTGATATCACCTAATAAATCACTAACAACGATTTCAAATTGGTTGAGATAGTTATCACCTTTACCATCAAATTCAGCGGTAATTTCAGCGAGCGTGTCTTTAATAGTGTCATCTGTGGCATCAACAAAATTGCCATAGTAGTCAGTGACAGAGGCATAAACATCTAACTGACCTTCAGCGAGTTCACTTAAATCTTGATCGTTAATGACCCATTTCTGATCTTTAACGACAGCACTTGTAGTAAATACTTTGCCATTTATATCAGTAATAGTTACAACAACAATACGTCCATTTTCAACATCAATGGCATCACCGAAGAGATCAACGGTAGGGACTTCAAAACGGTTTTCATAGCCGTCGCCACCATCAACAATGGTGACAGTTAAAGCGGCAGAGTTCCTAAGTGGTAAAATATTATCGCCAATTTCATCACGTTGGTTTGGGTCTTGTGACGTCGTTGGGCGTGTGGTGAATCCTGCTTCAGGTAGGGTTTCAGCCAGTGTTGATTTGATTCGGGTAATAAAGGAAACGCCATCACTTGAATTAACATTCGATTCTGAGGTGTTTTGCGAGTGACGAGGGGCTGTGTCAGATTGTTTTAATGTAACAATATCATCTTCGTTATCAGGGGTATTTATAATATCACTGACTTGTACATTTTCGGAGATGAAAGGAATGGAATCATCGATAACTTCTGATGAAGGAACCAGAACCCACTCACCATTTGCTGTTATTTTCCAGATAACGCCTTCAACAACTACATACATTACTGGCTTCATCCTTGGCCCCTGCGTTTTATTATTTATTGTGGAAAAGTGTGGCGAGTGTTTGTTAAATCCAATGCACAATCTCGCAACAATAATTAATATTAGAGAGCAAAAGGATCGAAAAACATTATTTTTACAAAACCTACGGTGCGGACATTATTTTCTGTGATGCGGGTTACATAATTGTTAATAAAAATGAGTGAATTATGACCACTAAAATTGTGGTTATAACTAAAAATATTATTAACAATCAGTAGGATTTAGATATTTATATCTATAGCTACTTAAAGATATGTTTCAAAAGTTGCGTACTACTATTGGGCTAATAGCAGTACGCAAGGTGAGTTAGTTTCAACGTCTTAAGTTGATAGCGTCGGATGCCTAAAGAGAGTCATTATCCAGCGAGTAAATTATTATCATATATCATTTTTTGTAGGATCTCTGCTTCCGTTGCAAAGCTTGTGTCAGCGCCATAAAGCGCATCTTTGTTTACGTTTTCTAACGTTATCGCTTGGGTAACATCCTCGCCGTTATCTTTTATATGTAATGTCACAGAACCATCATTTTCAGTGATATCAATATAGTTATCAGCAGATATTCCATCTGTAACATTGTTTAAAATCGCGCGTAAATCGATATTGTCGCTATTAGCTGTGACATCGAAATCTACAATGGTATCTTGTGCCGGATCAGAGCTTGTTCCTTGATCTTCTGCTTTGAATACAAAGCGATCATTGCCGCCACCGCCCGTCATGTTATCGTTATTGGCAGTACCAATGATCACATCATCATTTGCAGTGCCGATAAGCGAATTATCATTTTTATCAGTGATGCTAACGTCGATGGTTTGCGTAATCCCCGTAGCCGTTTGTCCATCGATAGTTGAAATTGGCTCAATAGAAAGAGAGAAATCTTGCTCGCTATTGGCTGTCATCGTCAGATCGGCAATATCGTCAAATGCAACTTCCCA
Organism: Photobacterium leiognathi; assembly: GCF_030685535.1. NCBI lineage: Bacteria > Pseudomonadati > Pseudomonadota > Gammaproteobacteria > Vibrionales > Vibrionaceae > Photobacterium > Photobacterium leiognathi. Next base: position 1,118,257 of record NZ_CP131601.1, read on the forward strand.
ACCATCTCCTTTCACTTGACCTGCTGAGAATACGTAATCACTAGGGTAACCTGTGATAATTATACTGCCTTGCTCATTAGGCGCAGGATTAAACATTGATAGCTCAAGGTTTAGCGCAATCGTCGTTTCGGTTTTAGCTATAACGCTGTTGTACTCAAGATTAAGCTCTGGCGCATCGGGCATAGGCTCCAGAGTCAAACAGATATTCTTTTCAACAGGTTGACCATAATGCGTAGTTTCTGAGCCTAAGATAGTGTCGGTATCAATACTGCTGGCTTTGAGTGTGATATTAATGTCACCAAAAGCATCACCGCTAAATAGGGTTAATTGGTCTAAGGTACTGCTATTTACTATTGCAGTCGCAAGCCATATATCACCATTTTTAATGATACTTATCTCTTGATCACCGATTTGAATTTTATCTAAGCCTGCTAATTGAGTTTGGTCAGCCGCACTAAAGATCACTTCTAATAATAATGTTTCATTACTATTGGTTTCGGAACTCTCAATATCGACTGGAATCGTGAAGCTTTTACCTTCATCGCCCGATAGGCTCTCTGGCACACCAACAAATTGAATATCGTCACCAATAGGATTGACGCCAATAACAACCTCAGAGGTTGATGTTATTATTTCCGTTGTACCTATTTCGTTAGTGATCGCATCCAACTTCAATGTGATATCACCACTGAAATCTGTTGGTGGACGAATATAGATACTATCGGCTTGCGCAATATCAAAGCTCCATGATTTTCCGGTATTCGGTAATTGGATAAAGGTAGTGCCACCGTCGGGTGAATAGAACATCACTGCACCATCAGGAACACCGGATAGATTCAGTGAAATAGTTTCAGAGCCATCATCATCGTATAAGATGGCTCCTAGTCCAACGATATGAATGTAGCCATCTTCATCACCTTGTTCGGTGATGGTATCCGGCATGGTGGCGATATCAGTCACAGGCTCAACGTTAATAATTACAGAAGAGGTTTTGGTCTGAGTATCCGTTTGCGATGATGAATCAGATTGATCTGTGATGTTGGTTTCAACTTTGATAGTTAAATCGCCGCTGTAGTTATGAGGTGGCTTTAAAAGCAATTCGTCTAAGCGACTTGGATCCAGTACTTGCCAACTATCATCGGGATTCTGGGTCACTATCGCTGAATCGCCAATTAATTCACCACCAGGTTCTAAGGTGATTGTCATCCAGTTGGTGGTTTCTTTACCTGTCGCAGAAGTACCTTCACCCGTGATGGTTTGTCCGTTACTTACGCTATCACCTAACAGCACCGTTAAGTTAATTGCGGTTGCGGTATCTTCCAAAACACTCGTGATATTTGTTGTTGTAATGATGTCATCAACGACCGGAACAACGTCAATTTTGATGTGTTGTGTGGTGGTTGATTTTGTACCATTACAGGTCGATGTTTGAGTGATAGTGATCGGAATATCTAAAGATCCAGCCCAAGCTTCATTTAATCCAATGAATGTCATATTGGAAAGACCATTTTCTGTGATGGTGTAGCCAATAATTTCACCCGCATCGTTATATTCGGTAATGATACCAACACCTGTAATTTCAACATTGTCAGGTAAATCATTAACGTCAATAAAAAAGGAGAGGGCGATTTCTGGGTTATTATCAATATCGCCATTTAGTAGACCTGATAAATTAATATCTTCGCCTTCTTTAGCAATAATCACATCACCTTGAATTTTATCTGGCGCTTCGGTCGGAGGACATGAGCCTCCGCCTCCCGTTTTACCTGTGATCTGGATCTGAACAGGAGTTTTTAAAAAGCGAGAATCGTTGCCGTCAACCACACGGGCTTTAACCACAAGATCAATCACTTCTGTATTAAAGCTAGCGCTCACGGTTGCTCCAGCTAAGAGATCTTGCATCGCTTCTTTAATGCTATCGCTGGTGAGGCCTGTAGCTGGAATAATCCAATTACCGCTACCGTCAATATTGGCACCGTTAGGATGATCGATGATGAGGTTAATGCCAACAGGTACTTCGATCACGATGTAATCTAGGTACTCTGAGCCATCCAGATCTTCATCAATAAAGTGAACCGCATTGGTTAAATTAATAGGGCTACCATCGGTACTACTTAGTAGATCTGTTGTAGATTCTAAGCGTGTATCGGTTTCAACGACCCCAGCAACATCAACTTGGATAGTTGCATTGATGTTTTTACTTGCTGTTTGTCCGGAAGTTGATGTATCCGTTACTTCATAACTAATAGCGATATCAAAAATGCCACTGAGATCTTCATCAGCAAGAATTGTCACGCGACCACTGTTAATAAATTCAGTCCATGATTGGTTGCCTTTATAGTTAGCAAGATCGAGCCCATTAACAGGAATAACAACTTCTACATTATCAATAAATAGGGTTAACCCATCAGGTACATTAGTGATTTTATAACCTGTCAGCTTTTCACTGTTGTCGCTATCTTTGTTGATGGTCGGCTCAACTAAGAATGAGATATGTTGATCTTCAAAACCTGTGCTTTGCAATAAAGCACCATCTTGCTCATCAACAACGGGTAACACTTCAATATCTACCTTGTAGTTAAATTCACCACTCGCACCGTCAGGCTCGGTAGAAATTACATTAACATCAAATGTTAAGTTGCCACTTATGTCTTTAGGTGTGGATAAATAAGTCGATGTTAATTGATCGGATGTGATCCGATAGATCAACCCCGTTGAAGCGTCCTTACCGACAATTTCAAGGTTTAAAGGATTACCATTAATATCGATAAATTTCACACCATCAGGCAAGTTGGTGATTAAGATGGTTATCTCTTCTGATTTATCGTTATCACTGGTGGTAATTAAAAAATCGAGCGGTAGTGGCTGATCTTCATAAAAACCATTAATGCCTTTAATAGTGCCTTTAACCCCAGTGGTGTTATCTGTACTGCTGGCAATGTATTGCCAATGTCCATTGCCGCCGTCTGTAATATCTGGGCGGTCAATGGTGCCTTTTAAGTTAATAGAAATAGTCTTGGTCGCACTCTCTGAACTGGTAGGGTAGAGCCCGTTAATAGCGGCTTCAGTAGATATAGCAGTTACTTCAATCGTGAGTTTTTCAGTGTGTGAACTGATATCAGCTTTTGGATGAAGCTGTGCTTGACCATTTTCAATATACTCTGCACTCACAATATAGATGCCAGAACCGGCAGGCTCTTCTACCGCATCGCCACCTTTAATTGACCAACCATTTTGCACTTTAATTCGGTAACTTAGGCTTTCTGAACCATCGTTATCGGCTAATTTACCAATAATGGCCTTACTTAGATCAATAGGCTGATCTTCATGACCTTTAAGGTTTTTAACCGAGAGTTTTGGCTCATCAGCTTCAGGAATAATATTTACTGTGATAAGACGTTGCGATTCTTCTGTTTGATCGTTCGTTTTATCAATAAATTCATTAGCTTTTTCGGTAGTGATTGCAGTAATGGTAAAGGTAAATGTGCCTGCTGAGTGTTTATCAGAAAATATCTTCACATCATTGATTTGATTAGCAGAAATGATTTCACCGTCGCTAATTATGGTGTTACTCAGTTTGAGTGTAATGCCGTCTGGGATCCCTGAAATACGGTATTTAAGGGTTTCTGAACCATCGGTGTCTTGTAGATCTGCTGCAACATTTAGTTGAATGCCATTACTATCATCTTCAACTGCGGTGTATTCATAATCTTTAGCCTCGTCCCAAATCGCAGCGTCAGCATCAGGCAACACCTTGATAGTGAGATCTTTGGTGAGTGTTTTATCTTGGTTATTCGTTGATATCGTCGCTGTTATTTCAAGTACAACCATATCTTGTTGATTAACCGCAGTATCAGATGCAGGTTTATACGTCAGCTCACCGTTTGGCTTGAAGAAATCACCTTCACTAATAAAATCGCTAAGGGTAATTACGCCATTTGTTGCCGTTAGCAAATGGTAATCTAAATACAGCTGTCCACCCGCTAATGAGCTTTCACTGATTGTGATAGTGCTAAGCGATTCATTCTGGTCAATGTCGCCAAGGAATACTTGAATAGTGAGTGGGTTACTTATGCTGTCTTCAAGGATCTGCTCTGCATTAACCTCAATACGACCAGGATCATCTGAAAATGATAGTTTCTTGGTTCTTACCGCAGTGTCACCATCGCTGTCTTTAATGGTGTAGCTGAACTCATCACTGATCTCGCCACTACTTTCATCCGTTGCAATGGTGTTAATAACAACAGTACCATCAGCATTGACTGTAATGGTTCCATATTTAGTGTGTGGGTCGGTTTGAGTATTAATTAAATCAATTGGGTTACCGTCTGCTGGGTATTCTTTGCCACGATAGTTGATACTGACGACCTCACCACCATCAGCACCAGTAACGTCTCTAGATAATAGGCGTAGTGTCTTATCAACACCTTCAACAACAGCAAGCTCTTCATCACTACCAGCAGCAGGGATATCGTCAGTAACTGTTACTTCAAATGGTGTAGTGGCTGATTTATCACTGTCTCTGTCTGTGGCAATGGCGCCAAACTCTAAATTAAGCACGCCTTGACTTGATGATGACGGGCGATCGATTGCTTCGAAAAGATCAAATTGCACGGTACCATCTAGATTGACTTTAATACGGAAAATATTATTACCGTTTGCCGTTGCGTTATACCAACCGTTCGTATCTGCTGCGCTAAGTGTGATGTTTTCACCACCACTGGTATAGTTTTGACTATTGAACTGCGCAATATCTAGATGCACTGAAGCAAGCTCATCACTGCTTTGGTTAAAGCTGAGTGTTGGTGCTGAAGTGGTTGACGCATCAGCGGCTAAATTATCATCCAGTAAGTCATTTTCGTGAACGTTAAGGTTGCTGTTGGCGGTAATACTAGGCACTAAGCCATCTAAAATACTCACCGTTACATTTGATGTGCTCGAGCTGCCATCACTGTCTTTCGCTTCAACGGGCAGTAATAAATTAAGTTCGGTATCGTTACTATTGGTATGGTCGATAGACTCATTAAGCGTCACTGTGATTGTTGCATTTGCTGCACTACCCGATGGAACTGCACCAATATTTGATAAATGGACAGAAAAGATCACTGTGCCATCAGGTAATGATGCGTTATAGGTGTTACTGCCATCAAATTGCCAAGTTAATACTTGTCCTTGGTAGGTGATGTTATTGCCATCACTGCTTTTCACCGTACCCGATAAAACAAGATTTAAATCGACGATAGGATCTTGCCCTGCGGTTACTGTGATTGTGGCGTCTGCTTGGTTTGAACTACCTGCTGGTGAAGAAGCACTAATCGGCGTTTCTGATATTTCTATTGGCGTTGTATTAATAACAGGGGCACTACCATCAACAATGACAACATCGATAGCAGTTTGGTTAATATCTCCGTCGTTATCTTTAATAAAGACCGGAATAGAAATAATTAATTCATCATTTACGTTGGTTTGATCCAGTGCCTGATGCAGGGTAAAAACATAGTCAACGGTTGAGTTCGCTTCTGCATCTGGGCGAGAAGATAAGCTTATTTCAAAGACTTTACCTGAGCTTGTCCATGCTTCAATGGTTTGATTATCATCAGAGATCACATAAGAAATCGTCTCTCCACCACTGGTTAAACCAGTTGGTAGTTGGCTTAAATCAAAATACAGCGGACTTTGCTCTGTAGTGCCATTTAAACCATCACTGCCAATGGTGACGGTGATCGTGCCTGTTTGTTGCAATGATTGATTGGGTTGATTTGACGGATTGGATAGATCCGTTTCTTTAAACTCTAATTGCCCAGATGCGGCTAATACTGGATTCGCGCCATCTTCGATAACCCAATCAAATTTCCCTGTTGGGGTAGCGGTACCATCACTGTCAATTGCATCAATAAACAGAGATAGGGTGATAGCATCAGCTAAACCTTGTTGATTGAGAGGAAAGTGTTGTACAAGGGTGACAGTACCCGTCGCGTTATCGCCTGAAGCGGTTGCCGATAAACTCAAGGTAAAAATAGTGTCGCTACCCGCTTTAGCGGTGATTGTTTTACCATCGGAGCTGACGGTGTAACTAAGCGGTGATGTTGAAATACCTGAATATAAATTTAGAGCTTCAAGCGCCGTTATTGTCTGGGGATTGAATGTTAGGCCACTTGGATCAGGATTATCTGATCCAGCCTGTACAGTAAACTCACCCTTGTAGGTAGCGCTTCCTGTGGTAATTACACTTTCAACCGCCTGTGTATTTCCATCGAGTATGACATTGGCAAGACCATCTTTGATTGAAACCGTAAGGCTTGCATTTTTCTCGTATTGATCTTTATCTGAAGCAACGTAATCAATAACAAGGTTTATATCACCTTGGCTATGACTAAGATTGCGATTGGCGGTAAATGTCCATTCGCCATCACTATTTATGGTGAACTTTCCTTCAGGAAGCTCAAAGGTAACCGATGTGTTATTCAGTGCCTTTGTCTCTCCATTAATGGTGATACTTTTAACGAAAAGAGAAGCATCCACATCATTGGTTAGTACATTACCTGTAACAATATCGCCTTCAATAACTTCACTTGTATCATCGACAACCTCAGGTGCGGCATCTTGAATATTGATCTCGATTGGCACGATGACAATTTCACTTGTACCATCATTATCCGTTTGAATACCGTTAATGAAGATCAATGTTTCAGTATTAGGGTTGCTTGGGGAGTGATCAATTGCAGCACTTAATGTTGTTTTTACTGTTTGAGTGCTAGGGTCAATAACTGCAGTGAGTACTGTTGTGGTGGCTGTTTGTACAGTTAGCGTTAAACCATCAGCAGAAATAGTAACGGTAACGTCTTTACCATTAGAAGTTAACTGCTCTAAAGCGCACTGCGCTGCGTTAAAAGTAAATTCGGCGAACTCAATATTAATCGTTGAGCTTGATTCAATTGAAGATTCCGTTTCTAGCTCTTTTTCAGAGAAAGTCATATCGCTTGAGCTCGCGAATGTGGGCATATCGTCACTAGCAGTATTACCTGCAGCGTCTGTAACTGTGGCGATCATCTGCCAGGTTTGCTGTGGATCTAATTGAGACAATTCAATGTATTCTATACGCCAATTACCTGAGCTATCTACTGATGTTGTCAGAGATATAGTATCTACTCCGTCACTAAAGGTAACTGTTATCTTATCGCCAGCTTGGGTACCCGTTGTTGAACCTTGTAGGTAAGGTACTTGACCATTTTTTAATGCCGAAACATTTAAGCCACCTGGTTGGTAACTGTCTGTATCAATATCAATGGTGAGTACTGATGTATCTTTGATGATGGTATTGCTTGTTTCTTTGGTGTTGCCCGCAATATCAATAACTTCAGCAGTAACGGTTAACTCGCCCTCAGCAAGCGCAGATAAATCAATATCATCAATTTGCCATGAGCCATTGATAACTGAAGTGGTAAGGGTGATAGTTTTACCATTGTTATCTGTTACTTTTACTGTGACTGGTTGATTATCTTCAACAAAATCAACATCACCAAACAGGGTGGTTTTAGCGTCGATTTCGGATTTATTTAAAAAGCTATCACCATTAGCTTCAAAGTTCGCTGTAATTTCAGCAAGGGTATCTTTGGTAATGGTATCAGTGGCCGATGTTGTATTGCCTGCAATATCGTTAGCTGTGGTCGTAACGGTGAGTTGACCTTCAGCGAGCGTTGTTAGATCCGCGTCATTCACAGTCCATTGACCGTTATTTACCGTGGTAGTGTAAATTTTCTCAGCACCGCTGCTATCTGCGATGGTAATAGTTACGGTTTGCCCGTCTGCTATATTTTCAACAGTGCCAAATAAATCGGTTATGGGCGTTTCAACGATGTTGAGATATTCATCGCCTTTACCATCAAAGCGGGTTGTAATATTTGCCATAGTATCTTTGATGATAGTGTTGGTAGCAGAAGCTGGGTTGCCAGCAATATCGCTAGTTTCAGCCAGAACGGTAAGCTCACCTTCTGCCAAGTCGGTTAAGTTGGCATTGTTAACTGCCCATTTACCTGCGTTGATAGTACTTTCAAAGGTTTTCTCTAAGCCTTGGCTGTCAGTGACGGTAATAGTTACAGTTTGTCCATCTTCAATATTCGTGATACTGCCAAACAGCTGAGTTCTTGATGCTTCGGCTTGATTGAGAAAGCGATCACTGTTGCCTTCAAAATTCGCCGTAATGGTGGCTAATGTATCTTTTATAATAGTACTGGTGGCTGAAGCAGGATTACCAGCAATATCGACGGTTTCTGCTAGAACAGTGAGTTCACCTTCAGCAAGAGAAGAAAGATCAGCATCATTAATTTGCCAAGCAGCACCATCATTGATGGTTTCAAAACGTAGTGTTTTACCTTGGCTGTCGGTGATAGTGATTGATATTGGCTGATCACTTTCAACAAAATTTATCTCACCTAATAAATCACTATTTGTAATTTCAGATAGGTTTAAGTAAGTATCACTTTTGCCGTCAATTTTTGCGTTTATTTCAGCAAATGTATCTTTGATTGTTGTGTCTTTGGCATCGACAATATTGCCGTAGAAGTCAGTGACAGAGGCATGAATAGAAAGCTCACCTTCAGCAAGCTCACTTAAGTCTTGATTTATTATCACCCATTTTTGATTTTGTACTATCGCTGAGGCTGTGAATACTTTGCCATTAATATCCGTCACATTGACGATAACAATTCTACCGTCTTCAATATCAATAGCGTTACCTAATAGCGTTGCTGCTGGTGTTTCAAATCGACTTTTATAACCGTCGTTACCATCAATAATCGAAGCTGTTAATGCTGCTGAAGCACGTAGAGAGGGTATAGCATCAGCGATAGATGTATTTAGGGTATTTTCTGTGGTTGTTGTTGATCGGGTACTAAATCCAGCACTTGGGAGAGTTTCAGCTAAGGTTGCCTTTATCTGGGCAATAAAAGAAGCGCTATTACTGGATATGGGGTCTTGGTCAACATTGGCATCAAGAAAAAACTGAGTACGATATGTAGAGCTCTCGATAACAGGGGCGTCATCTTGGTTGGCTTTTGTTTTTAGAATGTCATTGATGTTGGCTCTTTCTTCAATGAATGGAATCGACTGGTCTATAACTTCTGAAGCTGGTATCTGAACCCATTCACCTTTATCTGTAATTTTCCAGATAATGCCTTCAACAACAATGTACATGATTGGCTTCATCCTTGGCCCTTTTCTTTATTCTTATTCTAGAGTTAGCAGTAAGAGACTGTTTTGTATCTCAAATATTCTATTGATATAAGTGTTTATAGTAATTTTAAAAACATTTCAAAAACATAATTTTTACAAAACAATTTTATCAATAGCTTTTTTCTGTGATGTTGCCTACATAATTACCTAGTTAATGAGTGAATAATCATCATTTAATCATTCATTTTTAACAAAAATAATTAGAAGATAATGAAAAGGGAGGATAAGGCGTGTAGTGGGAATAGGCGTACTGCTATCTATAAATAACAGTACGCGAAATGATTAAGCTTTGTTGCTGGTGGCTGGATGATATTGCTGACCTTTCATTGTCACTTCTAGCTGAGGTGAAGCTATATCAATATGATGTTTCATGAACTTATTCTTAATTCGACAGTGAAGATCATGGGTTAAACTTAAACGATGCCCCGTTTCTGCTGCATAAGCACGTAATTCAAATTGCTGGCAATTAGCGGTTAATCCTAAGAAAAACACTTCCGGAGCAGGGTTATCGAGTACCAGTTCACATTCCTCAGCAGCTTCAAATAATAATTGTGTTACTAGCTCTGGATCGGCTTTAAATTTCACATTGATTGATAATTTTACTCGCGTGATAGCATCGGACAGTGACCAGTTAATAAATTGTTCAGTAACGAATGCTTTATTAGGTACTATGACTTCTTTTCTATCCCAATCGACAATGGTGGTTGCGCGGGTTTTTATTTTCGCGACAACACCAGTGAGATCGCGAATCGTCACTGTGTCACCAATACGGATCGGTTTTTCAAACAAGATAATTAAGCCAGAAATAAAGTTGGCGAAGATCTCCTGCATACCAAAACCAATACCAACACCAAGGGCGGCAACAAGCCACTGCATTTTGCTCCAATCAAAACCAATTAAAGCAGAGCCAACAATAATTCCAATAAATATCGCTAAGTAGCGGGTAACAGAAGTAATCGCATAACCTGTACCCGGGCTTAAATTTAAGTGTTGTAGAATTAACAGCTCCATCGCACCGGGTAAATCTCGCGCTAAAATAGCGGTTAAACCAAAGGCTAAAATAGCCAGCAATACACTTTGTAGCGTAATGGTATTGAGTTCTTCAATGCCATTAATGGTATTGGTGACATCCCATAGCGTGACACCTTCCAATAAGGAGGTGGCTTGATAAAGATCTGAAAATAACCAACTTAGAATAAACAGATAAATTAGAGAGAGTAGTGAGCGTAATAAACGCAAAGACTGCGCACTGATCTTATCTAAATCAACTTTTGGCTCTTCAATTTCAATAGCGAGATCATTCGTTAGATGGTGCTCGTCTTTATCTTCCTGCATTTCAGCTTGGCGTTGGGCAATGATTTCTTGGCGCTTCGCTTTAGCACGTTCAAAAGCAAGACGACGCTTTTGAATTAACATCAAACGTTTGATCAGGTAGTAAACGAGCAGGGTAATGACACCAATAACCGCACCTTGTTGAATGCGTAACATAATGGTTTGTGATGTTGCCAAGTAACCATTAAGTGCTGCGTAGTTGAGCACTTGTGGTGTGATGATAAGTACCCACCAAAAGATATGATGACCAATATGGGCTTTACCTTCAGGTAGTTCACCATAAGTCATAGGCATCTTGAGCTTCCACAAACGCCAATGGAAAAAACTGATCGCAATATTAGAGATAATAAACGCCAAGCGTCCGAGTGTTGCTGTGGTGTCCAACTCACTATTTAGCATAGTAAATTGCTGCAAAATAAGAGCAGGAACAAAGACAATCATCAGGCGACGATAGTCATACAGCGCACTTTTAATGATGCTTTCAGACCAGCCAAAATGGCTCATGAACAGTCCGTTTTCTCGGCATAGTTCACGGATAAAGAAGTATACAATCAGTGCATAAGGCAGCGTTAGAGCATGACCTAAATGGAACACAAAAGGCAGTTGCCAAGCCAGACTTAACGTATGCCCGGTAATAAAGATCACCAGTGGGATAGGCCAAGCCAGAAGAAACGCAATAGCCACATTGGTATAGCTATAACGAAACTTATCTTCAGTAACGCGGTTAATGCGCTTACTGGTTCTTTCTAAATATGCCAGCCAACGTTTTTTTGCTAAGTATAAGAAACCGAGTAAACAACAAATAGCAAAACCGCTGCCAAATAGTGCATAAGGGCTTACAAAAGAAGGAATTTTAACAATGTTTATCCATTGAATTGGTGAGAAAAACCACTTAATTTTTTCTCCCATTTGTTTAAGCAGATCAAGGCTCAATGGATTGGTGTTTGGTGCCCAAAACAGTAACTTTGCCGAATCATTTTTGATCCGTGTCAGCATGTTATTTAAACGATCGTAAATAACTTTCAGCTTAGCTTGTTGATAAATTAGCGTTTCTGACGCTTTGTTAATATCACTGTAAAGAGTAAGGTTATCTTGTATCAGTGCATGTAGCTGTTCAACTTGTTCATCCGTTAAATTCTCTGTACTGATTTTATTTTTATTATTTTTAAGCAGATCAGATTGTTGCTGGTAGTCATAAAGGCGGATTTGGTTACGTGCAACATCACGATTGAGCATATCAATCGGTGGATTAGGGGGTAAATCTTTTAAACGGTTACGCAAGTTTTCACTAATGATAGGGCTAATTTTTAGCCAATCTGCCATTACTTTTAGTGCATCTGCTGTCTGTGTTGTTTCTGAAATTTGATCATTGGTGGTACTGATAGTTTGCTGCGTTTGCTCAATATTGGCTGTCAGTGTTGTTAACTCAGACGATAAACGCTTATTTAAGGTGAGCTGTTGCTGAATAACTTCAGGTTGATTTTGGATGTCTGCTTGCAGATCTTGGTTTTGCTCATTATTTTCAGAAATGTTTGAGCGCAAAACACGGTTAAGTCGGTTTTGTAAGTTATTACGATAGGCTTGGTGTGACTCAATTAATAGGTTTTCATACTGTAGGTGTAACTTTGTAAGGGCACGACGATTTCCTGCGCTGAGTTGCTCTGCCTCCAGCATAAACAGCTTACTTATCGTATATTGCTCAGCGATTTGTAACAGCATAATCGCTTCAGTGTCATTAACAAGCCTAGCTTGTGTTAACTCATTGGTGATCGTCTTTTTCTTTGTACGTATTTGATTGGATTGATAAGAAAAATCATCAATACCATGTTCAATCTCAATCAAAATATTACGGTAAGACTGGCGAGAGATTTCGAGTTGCACCAACTTGGTATCTTGCTCTGCGATTTCAAGTGTTAACTGATCGTGATCCCAATCATTAAACTCGGGAAATTCAGTCGCACTAAAGTTATCAATCTTCTGTTTTATGGCTGCTTGCTGCTCAGGAAAAGTGCTCATTAACTTTTCATAGCGGCGCGTCGATTGATTAAAATGCGAGGTCTTCTCTAATTGCGTTTGTGCTGTTTGATAAGCTTCAAGCTTCTTTATCGTCTCAGGTGTTTTCTGCTGACTTTCTAATTGCTTAATTTGGTTTGCAATGATTTGCTCAGATGAAGAAACTTCTTCTGCATAAAGAGGTGAGCAGAAGAGAACAAGGAACAGACACAAGAGTGAGAACAGTCGCATAAAAAACCTGTGATTGAGTGCTATGAAGACGTAAAGCAGATCATGTAAACATTCTGTTATAGTAATTGAAATTGAAGAAAAACAATAGATTGGTATGAGAATAGAGCTAATTGATCTATAAGTCGGCGAATGAATAAGAGAATAGGAAAATACCTTGACCGATATCGCATAAGTGATTACATTAGCCGCCGTTGAAACGCACTGCGGTTCAGCAACAACGTGGTGAGGTGTCCGAGTGGCTGAAGGAGCACGCCTGGAAAGTGTGTATACGGCAACGTATCGAGGGTTCGAATCCCTCCCTCACCGCCATCTCTTATTTAATAAGAGAACACAATTTAGGAGAGATGGCTGAGTGGTTGAAAGCATAGGTCTTGAAAACCGGCATACGTTAATAGCGTATCTAGGGTTCAAATCCCTATCTCTCCGCCATATTAAAGAATGCTGCTGAGTTGAATTCTCAGCAGCCTTTTTACTTTGGGTCATTTATATAGTTAAAGCAGGGTTCAAATCCTCTAATACCCAGAACTGCTCCGCCATATATAGAAAAAGCCGCTGATGAAAGTCAGCGGCTTTTTTGCATTTGATATAAATGGTGACTTATAAACGCGAATTTAACCAATTGGCTGTTATTTCTAATAGTTCTTTACTTTGATGTGCCTTTGGGTTAAAGACATTAAAGATATGATCACCATCTTTCATGGTAACAGCTGTGGCGTCTTTACTGCCTGATGCGGTGATCAGCGTATTCGCATTTTCCCAAGGTAAAACGGTATCGTTAGTACCTGAAATCGCTAATAAGGATCCTGTAAATTGCTTCATCAATGTTAGTGATTGCTGGGCTTTTAATTGCTCAAATCATGTTAGGTTCACTTTAAATGGTGAACGCCAATCATATTTAATTAATGCGTAGCCGTTTTGTTTTGCCTCGTCATAGTATTGTTCAAAAAAGGTTTTCATTGGCGCAATGCCATTACCAACAGCAGGAGACCAAACAGCGAGTGATTTAATGTTAGGCTCTTCGATAACCAATAATTGTGAAATTAATGCACCTTGACTAAAGCCGATAACTCCAATGCGATTTTTATCGATTTGTGGATTATCTTGAAGATAGTTAAAAGCGGTTTTGCTATCGAGAACAGCAGAAGATAAAGAGTATTCTAGATCTGATGTTTTACTGTCGCCACTGCCTGCAAAATCGAAACGAATAGAGGCAATCCCCATCGCTTCTAATTTTTCACTGAGAGATTTGTATAAATTACCCACTTCATCTTTTTGTGATCCTGTGCCGTGGAGCATGATCACCGCAGGTATTTGCTTATCTATTTTCTTATCAGGTACAGAAAAGATGGCTGGAATATCATAGCTGCCGTTATTTAGAGATATTTGCTGAGAGTCGGCAAAGGTCATATTAGAAAAGCTTAATAGTAATGAAGGGATGATGATTTTTTTAAACATGATAGAGATTAAAAATGAATAATATATTGGTAATTTTAAATTAATTTAGTTTATCTGTCTGAATTTAAAGTTAAAAATTAGATGTCTATTGCAAATCATGAGTCGTAAAAAGCACAAAGGTCTAGCACTATCACTAGACCTTTATTGTGTCGAACTCAGTGTTAGGGCTATCCCATAAACTTCGTCATAAAGTTGCTGATGTTTGAAAGGCTAGCTGCAGCCATTACCACCACAATTAATACACCTGTAACGGTTAGGTATATCGGGTGTTTGTAATCTCCCACGATATCTTTGCGGCGAGTTGCTGCCAGTACCATAGCTAATACCACTGGCAGAATAATACTGTTGATAAGACTGACTAACATCAGCAGTAGAATAGGCATGTTCATGGTCACGGTGCCAAGACTGGTGATGATGATAAAGCCCACACACCATGCTTTTTCATTGCGCGCAACCACAGGGAATAGGGTCTTAATTAGCGAGATTGCCATGTAAGAGTTACCAACCACCGAAGTAATTGAAGCGACGAACAGCACTAAACCAAAGATAAAGTAACCTACTTCGCCAGCACCTTGACGGAAAGCATCTGCGGCAGGGTTGGAGGTATCTAATACCGCACCTGTTGCAATTACACCAAATACCGCTAAGAACAGCAGAATACGAATTACTACTGCGATTGAAATGCCTGCCCATGCCGCTTTTTTGATGGATGCTACGTTGTCTTTACCTTGTAAACCTACATCAACTAAACGCTGCGCACCTGTGTAGTAACCACCTACAGCACCACCAACGATGGTTAATGTTGGCAGTAATAGGTTACTCATATCGGCTGGCAATACGGCTGCTTGTAGTGTTTCACCCATTGGCGGTAGGCTGGTCATGGCGACATAAGCAATCAGCACAATCATAAACAAGCCAAGGTAGCGCGCCATTTGATCCATACGTTTTGAAGCGTTATGAACGACAAACAGTAAGCAGCCTACAACGCCAGTAAACAGTGCGCCCCATGTGGTATCAACACCTGTTAAAACATTAATGCCTAACGCAGCTCCACTGACGTTACCGAAGTTAAATGCTACAGCACCAAGTGCCAGCAGAATACCCACAACATAGCCCATTCCTGGTGCCACACGGTTAGCAATGTCTTGGATTCGCAGGCCAGATACACCGACAATGCGCCATAAGTTCATCACAATACCAAAGGTGATGAACATCGAAGCGAAGACAGGAAATGCCATGTCGATTTTGTAGATGTTAGTAAAAACGGCGGTTTGAGTCAGAAAGCCGGGACCAACAGAAGTGGTGGACATTAAGAATGCTACGCTCAAAATCGCTTTGTTTTGCCAAGAAGTGTTTTGAGTGGCAGCGGGTGCTGCAGAAGTCATCGTTGTCATGTTGGTCTCTAAAATGTTGTCTCTCTCTTTATAGAAAAAAAGAAAGACAACTGACCAAGATCAGCTGACTAAAAGAAAAGAATAAAAAACGTAAAAACAGGCAGTTACGAGATGTAATCGTTTGCTTGACGGCGGATTCTAGAGACATAGAGCAAGACTGTCAACGAAAAAATAGAATAAAAATTGTTTTTGTCTGTTTGGGTAAGATTTATTTTTGAAAGGAATTTTTCGTGATGGTTTTATGCCGTGTGGTTTGGTTTTGTCAGCAATTAGAGAGCTGAAAAGAGAAAGTCGCTGAATGAAGATCAGCGACTTTGCGTGGAAAGCGTTACGATTTTAGCGCTAATACTGTACCGAAGGTAACGAGTCCAGCACCACATAATTGGTTTAGGAGTTTCTTCATATTCAATAAGCGTGTTTGCAGTGCTTTTGAGGTAAATAGAATCGCAACAAGGCTAAACCATAAAAAGTGCATCGCAATCATATAAGCGCCATATAGCAAGGCAACATGGTTATCGCTTGCATTTGTCGACACTACTTGGCTAAACACACTTAAGAAAAACAACATGGTTTTAGGGTTTAAGGCGTTACAAAGAAAGCCTTGTGCCAGAAAGTGTTTGCCACTTTTGCTTGGTGCAGTGTCGCCTTGTAGATCGGTTTTGTTGTCAGAAAAAAAGATCCCTTTAACGCCTAAATAAATTAAGTAGGCAGCACCTGCATAGCGAATGGCATTAAAGAGCATTTCATTTTGTGAGATAAGGTAACTGATCCCCAATAATGAATAAGTAATGTGTATGGTGATTGCAAGGCTAATACCAATTGCTGTCCAGATCCCTGCTGAACGCCCGTGGTTAAGGCTGTTTTTTAACACTAATACGAAGTCAGCACCCGGGCTGATTACAATCAATAATCCTAAAATCGCTAAGCTGATCAGTTCCATTTATCCCCCAAACAAGTCTGTAATGACGTTATTGTATGCGTGCGATGGCTATGTTTTAATCGAAAAGAAGTGGAATAACATGTGAGAAAAATTCACAGATGAGATATCTTAAAGCATTTCATGTATTCGATGTGTCAGCGTCATGTTCAAGTTTTAGTGAAGCAGCACTGCAATTGAATATTACGCATGGCGCGGTGAGCAAACAGATCAAAACCTTAGAAACCTATTTAGGGGTTGAGCTCTTTTATAAGAAAGGGCGCAATGTTTATTTAACGACACAAGGGGAAAAGTTAAAGGTAGCGACTCGGCAGGCATTTAGCGAATTAGAAACTAGCGTTCATGAATTACGTCAATCTCAGACTCAAGCGTTGGAAGTCTCTTGTGAACCTACATTAACCATGCGTTGGTTAATGCCTCGGTTAGCGGATTTCTATGAAAGATCAGGAATTGATGTGCGGCTATCAACTGCGGGTGGGGCAATTGAATTAGGGGCTAATGGGTTATCTTTGGCTATTCGTCGTGATGATTTTGAGTGTCTTCGTGATTACCATAAAACACCGTTAGTGGCGGAATGGGTTGGGCCTGTGTTTTCACCTGAGTATTGGGAGAAAGTAAAACATGATCTGCGTGAAATAACGCTAATTCATAGCGCCACTAGACCGACAGCATGGCAGAGTTGGCAAGACAAAAGCCATCATTGCCTTGATATAAAAGGGAAGCATCAACAAACATTTGGTCACTTTTATTTTTGTATTCAAGCGGCGATTGATGGTTTAGGCGCGGCGATGGGCTCATATCCTTTTGTGATGGATGATATAAAGCGTGGTGTGCTTGTTGCCCCATTTGGTTTTGTCCCATCAGGTTGTGATTATATGTTGATGAGTACAAAAACAGAGTTAGAAGGCGCTGAAGCATTATTTTCAACATGGCTTGCTGAGCATTTATCGCAAGCAATTCCGACTCGTGATGAGCAAGAAAAGTGACTGTATTTGAAACAAGAAAGCCGCTTGAATACAGCGGCTTTTGTTGTTGTAAGTTAGCTATTGCCGTTAAGCTTCACGGGCAATTAAGTTTGGTTCTTGGGTATTTCCTTGATAGGTATTAATTGCGATAACACGTTTAGTCATACGAGGATGGCTAGAGGTGATTTCTTGGAGAAAACCAAAGACTGCAGGCACGCTTAGCTCTTGTTGTACAAAGCTATCGTTATTGGTAGCAGCTAATAGCTCTTTACTGCCTGAAGCTAATGCAATCAGCGCGTTCAGGCTGGCTTGTTTATTGTTCACGATTTCTGCTGCAATGCGGTCACAGGTTAGTTCACAAGCACGGCTATAAGCTGAACCTAAGAAAGGAACGAACATCGCAGGTTTCATGAGTAGGTTGATCCAAAAGTTTACGTGACCTGCGGCGTGGTGTGCGAGTTCATGGGCAATCACAAAACGTAGTTGGTCTTGTTTTTTCTCTTCCCATAATAAATCAACTAAATCACTAAATAGCAGGGTGTATTTACGAGATAAAAACTTCACGGCTAAAGCGTTAGTTAAACCTTGCGCGTTAACAATAAACATTTCTGGTTTGTTTTTAATACTTAGCGCAGTGGCAATTTCGTTAGCCATGGTATTTAAGCTGGTATATTGATTATTATTTACGTGAACCGCATTACCAAAAATACTGGCTTGGAAAAATTTACTAGATAGCCATAAAAAGAATGCTATTGGGATAAGAAAAACAAGAATGCTAAATAAAGTACCGAGCAATAATGCTGCCCAAATTAATCCACCAATAATAATGCATAACATTCTATAAAGGTTTTCTTTAGGGTGACGCAACGCTGAAACATTCATTAAGCAATTCCTTATACGTTAATTTAGATCCAAATAAAGTGGCAAAATAATGCGTCAGATTTGAATGTTGGTGCAATTAAGTAAGTATAAAAATGCGATGTTAGTAATAAAAATGTATAATTATTGTGAAATTAAAATAATTATCTGTAGATTCACTCTGTTAGATATTTCTATGGGGAATGAAATACTTATAAACCGCTATCATTAATCAATGTTTTTTTAATTGAGCTTACTCACGTTTTTTAAATTTTTTTCTTGCTGATTTTTATTATTGTTTACGCATTGAAATAATATATTTTATTTAAAAGACAATAAGAAATGAATATTGAGAACAACGTCAAAGTTAAAATTTAAGTTCATTATGACGCTCACTTTTTTGTTTTAGATCAAATAAAACTAGTAACTAAGTCGGTAAAACAATCTTAAAAGGTATTTGATTATTCCTTTTTGTAATTAACGAAAGCATTTTAACAAGAGTGTTTTGGTAATTAGTTTTCTTGATATTAAGGTGAGTATTATGAGTAGTGCATTTTATATTCCTACAGTTAACTTCATGGGTGCTGGCTGTCTTACCCAAGCTGCAGATGCGATTAAATCTCACTGTTTTAAAAAAGCATTAATTGTTACCGATAAAGTATTGAACCAAATTGGTGTTGTCACTCAAGTGGCAGTATTGCTCACTGAGCGTGATATTGACTCTGTGGTTTACGATGGCACTCAACCAAACCCAACCATTAAAAATGTTGATGAAGGTTTAGCGTTATTAAAAGAAAACCAATGTGATTTTGTAATTTCATTAGGCGGTGGTTCGCCACATGACTGCGCAAAAGGTATTGCGCTATTAGCTGCGAATGGTGGTCAAATTGGTGACTACGAGGGTGTTGATCGCTCTGCAAAAGCACAGCTACCTGTGGTTGCTATTAACACTACAGCGGGTACTGCATCTGAAATGACCCGTTTCTGTATCATTACTGATGAAGAGCGTCATATTAAAATGGCGATCGTGGATAAGAACACCACGCCATTAATGTCAGTCAATGATCCACAATTAATGTTGGCAAAACCAGCATCACTAACCGCTGCAACAGGTATGGATGCATTAACTCATGCTATCGAAGCGTATGTTTCAACAGCCGCAACGCCAATTACTGATGCTGTGGCAATTAAAGCGATTGAGTTAATTCAACAAAACCTACGTACCGCAGTGAAAGAAGGTCAAAACCTTAATGCACGTGAGCAAATGGCGTATGCGCAGTTTATGGCAGGTATGGCATTTAACAACGCATCACTTGGTTATGTACATGCGATGGCGCACCAGTTAGGCGGTTACTACAATCTTCCTCATGGTGTATGTAATGCGGTATTACTTCCGCATGTTCAGCGTTATAACGCACAAGTATCAGCTGAGCGTTTACGTGATGTTGCTAAGGCAATGGGTGTTGATGTTGAAGGTATGACAGCAGAGCAGGGTGCAGACTCAGCACTTGAAGCAATTGTGGCGTTATCTAAAGATGTAGGTATTCCATCAGGTTTAAAAGAGCTTGGTGCGAAGGAAGAGGATATTGCATTGTTAGCTGATAATGCGCTGAAAGATACTTGTGGTTTCACTAACCCTAAACAAGCAACGCATGAAGAAATCTCACAGATCTTTATGGCTGCAATGTAATAACTAAAGTCATGGGATAGTAAAAAGGCAATCAGATGATTGCCTTTTTTATTACTCGTTGTTTATTGCTTGTTTAATTAAGCATGATTTACAACAGAGGACTAAACATATAGAAGGAGCGTTCAACGAGTTTGTTCTTCATCGAACGTTTACTCCATTGTTCTTTATTTACTTCATCAGAGTCTGCAATGTAGCTTTGCTGTAGTTGGCTTAGCTCTTGGGTAAAGACAATATTATCGACAGCCATGGTGACTTCAAAGTTGAGCCATAAGCTGCGCATATCCAAATTCACCGTACCAATTAAGCAGTGGCTTTCATCAATCACAACAGATTTGGTGTGTAATAGACCACCATGAAAACGATGAATATGTACGCCTGATTCTAATAAATCACTAAAGAACGAACGGCTTGCCCATTCCACCATCACAGAGTCATTTTTACGTGGGATCACAACATGTACTTCAACACCACGTTCTGCGGCACCTTTCATCGCATGTAATAAATGCTCACTTGGAACAAAGTAAGGTGTGGTGATCACTACAGAGCGTTGAGCTTGGTAAATACTCAACAGTAATACTTGATGAATAATATCATCGGGCATACCTGGGCCTGATGGAATCACTTGTACCGTATCTTTATGCGCTGTATCGAAAGAGCATGACGGTAAAGGTGGTAAGAAGCGCTTACCCGTTTCTACTTCCCAATCCCATGCTTGAATACAATTTAATACCGATACGGTAGGGCCAGAAATTCGCACCATCACATCAACCCATTGCCCAACACCAGCATTGATTTTAAAGAATGCAGGATCGACCAAGTTCATTGAACCTGTGTAAGCAATGTGATCATCAATCACGACAATTTTACGATGTAGGCGCAGATCAAGACGACGGAAGAACATACGAAATGGTGAAACTGCTAAGGCTTCAACCAATTCAATACCTGCGCCACGCATCAGTTTAGGCCAATGCGATTGGAAGAAACGCATACTGCCAGCAGAATCTAATAATAAACGTATTTTTACCCCACGTTTACTGGCTTGAATAAGTGCAATACCCACTTCATCCGCCAGACCGCCAGGATTCCAAATATAAAATTCAAGATGGATAGAGTGTTGTGCTTGGTTAATATCAGCGACCAGTGAGCGTAAAATTTCTTGCGGTGATGATTGCAGCGATAGGTCGTTGCCAATTAATCCTGGAATGCCTAAGCGATTTTCACATAAATCACTGATTGGTTTGGCAACAAGGCTCATTTGTTGTGGTTGATGCCCCGGACAATCATTGAGTTGCTTAAACCAGTTACCAAAAGGCAAGAACATTTCACGAGCACGTTCAGCACGTTTTTTGCCAAGGTTTAATTCACCAAATAATAGGTATGCGATGACCCCACCGATAGGTACGATGTAAATGATCATCATCCAAGCGAGTGAAACACCCACAACTCGACGTTTAAAAACGACACGGACTGTGACTGCTGCAATCAGCAGCCAATAAGCGAAGACGCCAATCCACGTTAAGACTTGATAAAATTGTTCCATCAAAAGACTTCGTTGTTAAAAAAATACGTTATCGACATATAGTGCATTGAAATATCAGAAAATCCTAGTATGCAGTTTATCTATTAACTCAAAATGCGTGAAAAATCAGTTTTTATATGTTTTAAATCATGCATTTTTTGTACCTGTCATGTTTTCGCTAGGTGAAATACGATAGGGATAATATCCACTATAAGACCTTCGATATGTGCGTTTATTTTTAGCACGACTTTTTCTTTTTTGCTGAGCTAGTTATACTCGCCCGCTCATTTTCAGTAGGAAATTCCATGTTTACTCTTGTTTACCAGCATCCTGATTTTCTTGTGATCAATAAACATCCCGGGATCAGTGTCCATAAAGATGATAATGATCAGCCGTTACTTGTCGCTGTTGCTGAACAAACAGGGGATGAAAAACTGTATTTGATCCATCGTCTCGACAAGATGACATCAGGATTATTGCTATTAGGGCGTAATAAAGAAGCGGCGTCGATTCTGTCTTCTAATTTTGCTGAACGTGTCGTCGAAAAGTTTTATGTTGCGATTGGCACTAAAAAGCCGAAGAAAAAACAAGGTGTGGTGATTGGTGATATGTCACGTTCACGCCGTAGTAGCTGGAAGTTAGAAAGCACTAAAGAGAACCCTGCTGTAACGCAATTTTTCTCTGCTGCGGCAGGAGAGGGGCGTCGCGTCTTTTTATGTAAGCCACATACAGGAAAAACCCATCAGATCCGTGTTGCTTTGCGCAGTGTCGGTTCAGGCATTACTGGCGATGATATTTATGGCACAGAAGCGGCTGATCGTGGTTATTTACATGCTTATGCCTTGTCATTTCCTTATAAAGGTGAAACGCAACGTTTTATTTGCCCGCCAACTGAAGGCGAATTATGGCAAGTGGCAGAAACGCAACAAGCATTAACTGAGTGGCAGCAGCCTTGGCAATTAGCTTGGCCAGTATTACCGCATAAAAAGTAATATACCCAAGTAACTTCAAGATGCAGTGTTCAGCGAGATGACCTTAGTTCTCAGGCGCGGCAACGATTAGCAGATATAGTGGTTCTACATTAAGAATCTATATACGTTATTTTGGTGATTTTCCGCAGTTAACTTTGCTAGAATCAGGAAACTGCGGAAATCACGAGCGATTAATCTGCGTATTTACCTGAACACTATCACTCTGAGTAGGGTTAACGTATAATGACCGCCTAGGATTAACCTAGCACAGAGAAAAACCATGCGTATTGCCCGTACACGAAACCGTAGAAAGCAAATCAACAACAAACGACAGCAACGTCATTGTCGTTATCGGGCTCAGCAGTTCTTCCACTCCATAGATACTTCCCATTATTCTCCTTATTCCCCAGCGCATCCTGCCGCTAATGCTTCTCCTTTTCTTGTATCACCTGTTCTTATTTACTGTAATTACCCAGCGTTCATTCCTTCTTTTATTAATAGTGAAACGTCCTCGACACCAATGCCATGCGCTATGTTACTCGCCGCATGAATAATACTCAGTGCAGAAACTGGCATTCTTGTTGTCAGTGGTTAAAATAGCGCTCTTAATTCACTATATAGTTTGAAGTTATGGAAATAAGTGCATTACCCACTTTAGAAGCGCATCTAGTCGCTGCATTGTCTACACCACCAACAGAAGTGCGTCGACTATTTCATGGTCGTGGACGCTGCTGGCAAGGACTAGAGCAGATCACTGTTGATTGGTTGCAAGGTCAAGTACTTGTTTCTTTATTTAAAGAGCCTTCTCCTGAGTTCTTAGCTGAACTTACTATTTTGCTGAATAAACTGACTGAAACAGCAGAATGGCAAAACAGTGGTGCAACATCGTTATTGCTTCAGCATCGTGACCGTCTTGGCTCACCAATGGACGTGATTTGGGGTGAAACTTCTGAATATCAAGATGTGATTGAAAGTGGCTTAGTGTACAAGTTGGATCTTGGACGTAAGCAAAATAATGGCTTATTCCTTGATATGCGCTTTGGTCGTGATTGGGTTCGTGAGCAAGCTGAAGGTAAGCGTGTACTTAACTTATTTGCCTACACATGTGGTTTTTCTGTCGCGGCAATTGCTGGTGGTGCAGAGCATGTGGTGAACCTTGATATGGCGAAAGCGGCATTAAACCGTGGTCGTGATAATCATCATTTAAATAAGCATGATTTAAAGAAAGTGAGTTTCTTAGGCCATGAGCTATTTAAATCATGGGGCAAAGTGCGTAAATACGGCCCGTATGATCTGATCATTATCGACCCGCCATCATTCCAAAAAGGCAGCTTTGCGTTAACGAAAGATTATCAAAAAATCTTACGTCGTCTGCCTGAGTTATTAACGGAAAACGGTACAGTATTAGCTTGTGTCAATGATCCTAGCATCACTTCTGACTTCTTAATTGAAGGAATGGCAGCAGAAGCACCAGAGCTAGTATTTGAAAAGCGTTTAGAGAATCCACCTGAGTTTAAAGATATTGAACCTGAGGGTGGTTTAAAAGCTTTGGTATTCCAACGCAAATAATTGCAAATCACAACATAGTTACAACAACTTTCTTATCCCTTATGTTTTTAATGTAAGGGATTTTTTGTGCGTTTTTTATACTAAATCCAGTGGTAAAAATGGAGGAAGTATCACATCACCATATATTCAACCTTACTAACCTCTTCATTATTAAGACTAATGTTGCAATTTTGTAGCGCCTGACAAATACTGAAAAGACGGAATATAAAAAATAAAAAAACGTAGGAAAATGTTTTAGCTGGTTTAGGTTAACCACATAGCGAACATACATTAAGGATGTGTAATTATGTTTAAGTCTTTTTTTCTCGATCGCCGCTGGTTTCTATGGTCGATTCTTGGTACTGCCTTAATTCTGTATGTGACTTGGTATAAGGTGCAGATAGACGTTGAGGTGAATGAGTGGTTTGGTACTTTCTATGATTTGATCCAGAAAGCACTCGCTAAACCTAATGCTGTGACATTTGAAGAGTTTTTGTCTAGCTGTATCGACTTTTTCAACATCGTTTCTATTTACATCATTATTGCTGTAATGCTTGATTTCTTTGTTCGTCACTATGTTTTCCGCTGGCGAACCGCAATGAATGATTACTACATGTCACATTGGGATAAAATTCACCACATTGAAGGTGCATCTCAACGTGTGCAAGAAGATACCATGCGTTTTGCTAGGATTGTGGAAGGGCTAGGAGTGAGCTTTATGCGCTCGCTAATGACGCTGGTTGCGTTCTTACCGATCCTATGGGTATTGAGTGAAAATATTACTGAATTACCTTGGATTGGCGAGGTAGATCGTTCTTTGGTTTACCTTGCTATTATCTCGGCATTATTTGGTACCGTACTGCTTGCCATCGTGGGCGTGAAATTACCAGGACTTGAATTTAAAAACCAAAAAGTAGAAGCGGCATACCGTAAAGAGTTGGTTTTTGGTGAAGATCAAAATAACCGTGCCCAGCCTGAAACAGTTGGCGAGTTGTTCTTTAATGTGCGTAAGAATTATTTCAACTTATACCGCCATTACCTTTATTTTGATATCGCGAAATGGTCGTATATTCAGTACACGGTGATTGTACCTTATATCGCACTTGGTCCTGCGATTGTATCGGGGGCGTTAACGCTTGGTGTGTTACAGCAGATTTTACGTGCCTTTGGTAAGGTTGAAGAATCATTTCAGTTCTTGGTGCATTCGTGGAGTACGATTGTTGAATTGATGTCGATTTATAAGCGATTAAAAGCGTTTGAAGTTCAAATAGATGAAGCGATTGCAGCCGAAAACGTTGCAGTGGACGAGCAAATATAATCGTCACTTTTAAGATACAAAAAGCCCGTGTAAATAAGTCATTTACACGGGCTTTTTTAGTTATGCTTCAGCGCTTTATTTAATTGATTCGCAGAAGTCTTTAGATACGGCTTGTTGTGCCATTGTACGACCACTGATGTCCTTGATCGTAATTTGGTAATTCACACCACTATCAAATAATGGAATGATTTCTGAGTTACGACAGTAGTTTGCCGCCGCTGTTTTTGCAGCACGAGATGGCGTAATACGGCTCTTACCACCATAGATAATATTGATTTTTACGGTACTACCAGAGGCATAAGCCTGAGTGATTTGGTAAGCATCAATTGTAGGGTAAGGCGCTTTGCTATCAATAGCAGCAGCACGGCTTTTGGCTAATGACTCAGCAACTTGTTGTTTCTCATGAGAAGCACAGCCACTTAATAGTAATACACCGAGAGATGCAGTAATTAGCGCTTTGTTGATGGTTAATTTCACGATCTAGTCCTTAAGCTGCTAATTATGGAAGCACTTTTTTAAATGGCTTCACAATGACATTTGCGTAAACGCCTGCATCAATATAAGGATCGGCATCAGCCCATTGTTGTGCTTGCTCTAAAGAGTCAAATTCAGCAATAACTGTTGAGCCAGTAAAGCCTGCTTCACCAGGGTTATCACTATCAATTGCTGGCATTGGACCTGCAACTAATAGACGACCTTGCTCTTGAAGATCTTTTAAACGTGCAAGGTGTTTTTCACGAACACTCATACGGCGCTCTAGGCTATTTTCTACGTCTTGAGAAAAAATGACGTACCACATTATCGTTCTCCCTAATAAATACAGAGGTGATAGCAATTAATATCTGCTATCTATCTTGTTATACCCAAGCAACCTCAAGATGCCGTGTTCAGCGAGACGACCTTAGTTCTCAGGCGCGGCAACGATTCGAAGATATAGTGGTTCTACATTGAGAATCGTTAACAAAGTTTGAGAGCTAAGGACGCTCGCCCTTTGGGAGCTTGTCACTGAGCCGACTTCTTGCGTCAGACAACTTGGAAAGAGCTCGCTATTCCGCTTCGTTGTCTTCCTTGAATTCAACTCAGTGACTTCGCTCTGAATCAGGCATCTTGAGGTCGCTTGGGTATATTTTATTTCTCCATAGTAACCAATAAAAAAAGCACTAACTAGGCGTTAGTGCTTTTTTGTCGGCTAATGTTGTACTTGTAGGCAAAAAGTGTTGCTAACAACTAGGCTTTTGCGATTGGGCGAGGGCGACCTTCGCTATTAATAGCAACATAGTTAAAGGTTGCTTCACAAACGCGGTAGCGATCACCAACAGCCTCAACATCGACAGGTTTAACCCATACTTCTAGTGCTACACTCATTGATGTGTTGCCGATACGTTTACATTCACCGTAGCAGCACACAACATCACCTACACTTACAGGCGCTTTAAATTCAATTTTATCAACAGATACGGTCACAACACGACCGCCTGAGATTTCTTTCGCTAAGATAGCGCCAGCTAAATCGAGTTGCGACATGATCCAACCACCAAAGATATCACCGTTGGCGTTGGTGTCGGCTGGCATGGCAAGCGTGCGAAGCAGAAGCTGTCCGCGAGGGATATTATTTTCAGTGTTCATGGTTCTACAACTTTTTACTGGTTATTGTCACTTTTCGGCAAGTGGCGATAAATGTAGCCACCTGTTAAGAAGGTAAAGAGTAAGGTTAAAGCAAGTAACCCAAATACTTTAAAATCTACCCAAATATCGAGTGGGAAATTGAATGCAATATAGACGTTTACTACAGCACAGACAACAAAAAACACACTCCAAGCAAGGTTAATTCGTAACCAAACTGCTTCTGGCAATGTAATTTCTTTACCTAGCATACTTTTGATCAATGGTTTTCCCATAAATTGGCTGATCAATAGCGCTATAGCAAAGATGGCATAGATGATGGTGACTTTCCATTTGATGAAGTTTTCATCATGAAGAAAAATGGTTAAACCGCCAAAAATAGCGACTAAGACAAAGGTCACTAACTGCATTTTTTCGACTTTTTTGTAGATGAACCATGTCACTACAATTTGGACTGCTGTTGCCGCAATTAATGCGCCTGTCGCAATAAAAATGCCGCTCGTTTTAAATAAAATAAAGAAGATAATAAGGGGGATAAAATCGATTAATTGCTTCATTACAACAACTCATTTCTAAGAATTATTGACAGTATACCTTTTTAGAATCACGAATGAAAAACGATCAAAAAAGCTACTCTCCATCATTGGATGAGAGAGTAGCTTGAGCGTTGTGAATAGGGTTTATTTTTGAGTCGGTTGCTGTTCGATAAGATTATCAACAATGACAGCACAAGCTGCATCACCTGTAATGTTTAATGCAGTGCGGATCATGTCAAAAATACGATCAAGGGCGAACAGCAGTGGTAGACCTTCAATGGGAATACCTGCGGCAAGTAATACGGCAACAACTAGAAATGAAGGCCCCGGAACACCAGCTTGACCAACAGCACCAAGGGTAGAAGTCAGGATTATTGCGACATAGGCTCCAAGGCTTAAATCGACTTGGAAAATCTGGGCAAAGAACATGGCGACTAAGCCATAATAAATCGCATTACCGCTCATATTAATCGTTGCACCTAAAGGTAAAACAAAAGAAGCGGTAGAGTTACGCACTTTTAATTCTTCTTCACACACTTCCATGTTTACAGGCAGTGTTGCCATTGATGATGCCGTTGAAAGAGCGACAATCTGAGGCTTTTTCATCGCAGAAAGAAATGCTAATGCTGATGTTTTACTTAATGTTTTAACCAGCAGCGGGTAGAAAATAAAACCGAAAATAGCGATAGCCGCAACGTAAACCACAAATAGCTTAAAGACTACCATTAGGGCATCAAAACCAA
Source organism: Photobacterium leiognathi (assembly GCF_030685535.1). Taxonomy (NCBI): domain Bacteria; kingdom Pseudomonadati; phylum Pseudomonadota; class Gammaproteobacteria; order Vibrionales; family Vibrionaceae; genus Photobacterium; species Photobacterium leiognathi. The sequence goes on from NZ_CP131601.1 coordinate 1,146,621, forward strand.
AGGTGCCAACAGCATCTGCCATGAGACCAAATACACCGAGTGGCGCAATTTTCATTACGATATTGATCATCCATACCATGGCATCAACAATCGCACTAATACCGTTCACCAGCGGCTCTCGACGTTCTTTTTCCAGTTTAGAAACGGCAATACCAAAGAAAAGGCAAAAGACTAGAATTTGTAAGATATTGGCTTCAGTGAGTGATTGGAAAACATTGGTCGGGATCATGCCCAATACAGTATTCCAAAATGTCGGGAGTTCGCCTTTATCGGCGTAGGTTTTAGCAAACAATCCTGACACTGCATTTATGTCTATACCAACACCTGGTTTGAACAAATGCCCCATACCCAGTGCTAAGGTAACGGCAATGGCAGACGTTAAGGCGAAAAATAGCAGCGTAGTGACACCGACTTTTCCTGCTGAATGGCTATTTCCAAGACCTGCAGCGCCGGAAATAATGGCAACGGCAACGAGAGGGATCACTAACATTTTGATCAGGTGAATAAAAATACTGCCGAGCGGTGCGAAGATAGAGGCTTCATGGCCCATCATGGCACCAACTAATGTCCCCAAGAACATGGCAATAACAACTTGAACACCAATATTCTTTATTAAATTTCCGTTATTTTGCACGATAGCGACCCCTAATTGTGAATGCAAAAGCCTTTGGCGGAAGTAGTAACATAAGGTGTTAATATTGTTTTAATTGTTACACCAATATTTCATGGTTGTGTCTTTTACATGCAACAACCAGCAATGGCAACGGTTAGATTCGATATTTTCTGCTGAGCTTAGAAAAATAGACGAAGTAATATGCAGCAAGAGGAGTAATTTTGTGCAGGTAGAAATAGTAAAAAGCCTATCAATGAGAAAGTGGTTCTCAGTTGATAGGCTTTTATTAATAAATGTTGTTAAGGTTTTTAGCGTTTACTTGCCGCTTTCATTGCTGAAATAAATTCAGCCAGTTTTGCTAGCATTTGTTGGTTGTCATCAAGATTTTGCTCAATAATTTTCACCACAGCAGATCCTGATATTGCACCAGCTGCACCCGCTTCAATGGCATCACGCACTTGTTCTGGTGATGAAATACCAAAGCCTAAAATAGCGGGTGGTGCATTATGTGCTTTAAGGCTTGAAAGCAAATGGTCAATTGGCATGCCTGCTTTTGTTTCAGCTCCTGTAACACCTGCACGTGATAATAGATAAGTGTACCCACCGCCTAGCTCTGATACAGCCTGAAGTGTGGTTTCGTCTGCATTTGGTGGCGCGATAAAAATGGGATGAACGCCATATTTTACTGCTGCTTCACGAAATTCTTGTGATGCATTGACAGGAACGTCAGCAATCAACACTGAATCCACACCAGCTTCTGAGCACTGTTGGTAGAAGTTTTCTATACCTGCAGCAAATACGAGGTTGGCGTACATCAGCAAACCGATCGGCATTGTTGGGTATTTCTGACGAATTTGCGTAAGCATTTCAAAACATAAGACAGGGGTTGTGCCTGATTCTAGTGCACGAATTGTCGCCCCTTGAATGGTTGGGCCATCTGCTAGGGGATCAGAAAATGGAATACCTAGCTCTAATGCATCGGCACCAGATTCAACTAAAGTATCGATGATCTGCATTGATTGCTCAGGATTGGGATCACCAATGGTAACGAATGGAACAAAGGCACCTTCATTGCGCTCAGCTAACGTGCTGAATAACTCTTGATAACGATCCATTACAGTGCTCCCTTGTCCTTTAAAATATCGTGAACAGTAAAGATATCTTTGTCACCACGACCTGATAAATTCACAACCAATAGTTGTTCTTTTTCAGGCTCTTCATTAATCAGTTTCATGGCATAAGCTAATGCGTGTGCTGATTCCAATGCAGGAATAATACCTTCATTACGTGCTAGTAATTGGAATGCTTCCAATGCTTCATCATCTGTTACCGAGCCATATTCAGCACGACCAGTAGCATTAAGGTGTGCATGTTGTGGACCAACGGATGGGAAATCGAGACCTGCCGATACTGAGTAAGACTCTTCTACTTGTCCGTATTCATCTTGCATCAGAGGTGCTTTCATACCAAAGAAAATACCTAGCTTGCCATGTTTAAGTGGTGCACCGTGCATGTCGGTATCTAAACCTTTACCTGCAGGCTCTACACCAATTAACTTAACGTCAGTTTCTTTAATAAAGTCCGAGAACATACCGATGGCATTTGAACCACCACCAACACAAGCAATCACCGCATCAGGTAGACGACCTTCTTTTTCAAGAATTTGTGCTTTGGTCTCTTCACCAATGATGTGTTGGAACTCACGTACAATCGTCGGGAATGGGTGAGGACCTGCCGCGGTACCTAGCAAGTAGTGGGCTTTGTCGTAACTTGCCGACCAATCTCGCATAGCTTCGTTACAGGCATCTTTTAGCGTTGCAGAGCCTGAGTGGACAGGGATCACTTCAGCGCCCATTAGCTTCATGCGAAATACGTTTGGGCTTTGACGCTCAACATCTTTTGCGCCCATGTAAACACGACATTTTAGACCTAATAGGGCGCAGGCAAGGGAGGTTGCAACACCGTGTTGACCAGCACCTGTTTCAGCGATGATTTCGTTTTTGCCCATGCGTTTAGCAAGTAATGCCTGACCTAACACTTGGTTAGTTTTGTGTGCGCCGCCATGCAGTAAGTCTTCACGCTTTAGGTACAGCTTAGTGTTGGTACCTTTGGTTAGGTTCTGACATAGTGTAAGGGCGGTTGGGCGACCAGCGTACTCTTTTAGTAGCGTAATGAATTCTTGTTGGAAACTTGGATCTTGTTGCGCTTCGATAAACGCATCTTCCAGTTGGTCCAAAGCTGGGACTAAAATTTGTGGTACGTACTGACCACCAAATTCGCCAAAGAAGGCATCTAATTTGCTCATAATTATTTATTGTCCTTAATATTTTTGATTGCCGCGAATGCCGCATCCAATTTATTCGGGTCTTTTAGCCCTGGCGCACTTTCCACACCAGAGTTTAAGTCAAGGCCATCAAATCCTAATGCTGCTGCTTGTTGTGCGTTATCTGCATTTAGGCCACCAGCCAGTAATATACCTTTTCGATCGCTACTTTGGATCAATGACCAATCGAAGCTCGTTCCAGTACCACCACTTTGGTTACCTACTTTACTATCAACAAGGTGTTTATCAACGGTAAAATCCTTCAGTTCAGGAAGGGTATCTGTCACACCGTGCGCTTTCCAAATCTGACACTCTTTCGGTAAGGTTGCTCGAAGCTCTGTAATGTAATCTTGGGTTTCGTCACCATGAAGCTGAACCGCAGCCAAAGAGAGGTGGTTTGCAACATGGCTAACTTCTTTAACTGCTGCATTTTGGAACACACCGACAAAGTGAAGCGGAGCGCCTGTCATTACATGGCGAGCTTGTTCAATATCAATGCAACGAGGTGAGGCAGGAACAAAGATCAAACCACCGTAAACGGCACCATTTTGATAGGCAGCTGTGGCATCTTTCGCTTGGGTTAAACCACAGACTTTGTTTTCACCAAACAGTACGCGACGAACCGCAAGATCAAGGTTATCCTCTGCCATTAACGAGCTACCAATTAAGAAGCCGTTAGCAAATGCCGCGAGATCACGAACTTCTTGATTGGTGTAAATACCTGACTCTGAAATCACAATGGTGTCTTGCGATAGTTTAGGCGCAAGCTGTTTTGTGCGGTCTAAATCAATGCTTAAGTCACGTAAGTTTCGGTTGTTAATGCCGACAACTTTAGCGTTAAGCTTGATTGCGCGTTCAAGCTCTTCTTCGTTACTGACTTCAGTTAAAATGCCAAGGTTCAACTCATTAGCAACCGCGGCAAGGGTTTGATATTCCTCGTCATTAAGCACAGATAGCATCAGTAAAATCGCATCGGCTTGATAGTGACGTGCTAAATAGACTTGGTAGGTATCAACCATGAAGTCTTTACACAATACCGGCTGGTGTACCTGACTACGAACTTGAGGTAGAAACTCAAAGTTACCTTGGAAGTACTTTTCATCTGTTAAGACTGAAATAGCACTGGCGTAGTTATTGTAAACAGCGGCAATGTAATCAAGGTTAAAATCATCACGGATCAAGCCTTTCGATGGTGATGCTTTTTTACATTCCAGAATAAAAGCAGGGCGCTCTACACCGTTATCGCTGTTTGATGCTAAGGCTTGGTAAAAATCACGATCACTTGGTACGAGATCATCTACAAATGAAGCCAGCGGCTGTGACGCTTTACGTGCTTCTACCCAAATCTTTTTGTCAGCAACAATTTTTGCTAATACTGTTTCCATGATTATCCTCGTGCTGCCAATTTTTCTACCAACTCAAAAGCCTTACCTGATTGCATGACTTCAATGGCTTGTTGTGTATTTTGTTTTAGATCTTCTTGACCAAATAAGCGTAACAGCAGTGCTACGTTAACAGCGACTGCGCCCACTTGGGCTGGCGTACCTTTACCCGTTAAAATGTTGGTGATAATGGCACGGTTTTCTTCTGGCTCACCGCCTTTGATTGCTTCTAACGGGTAAGTGTCTAAACCGAAATCAGCAGGGGTTAGGGTGTATTCTGTGATTTCACCATTAATGATTTCAGCGACATGGGTTTCACCATGAATTGCCACTTCGTCTAAACCGCTACCGTGAACTACTGCCGCACGTTTCATACCCATGGTTGCCATGGTTTCAGCTATTGGGCGAACGAGGCTGTTATCGTAAACACCCATCAACTCAATGTTAGGTTTTGCAGGGTTAATTAAAGGCCCCAACACATTGAAGATGGTGCGGGTTTTTAATGTTTGACGTACAGGCATAGCATGACGAACACCACCATGGTATTCAGGGGCAAATAAGAAACACACGCCTAGTTCATCTAATGCGCCACGGGCGTTTTCTGGTGTCATCGCTAGGTTGATCCCAAACTTATCAAGTAGATCGGATGAGCCAGATTTACTGGAAACGCCACGGTTACCGTGTTTCGCTACTTTAATGCCACATGCAGCAGCAACAAATGCAGCAGTGGTTGAAATATTGATGGTATTGGCACCATCACCACCTGTGCCGACAATATCGGCAAAGTCGTAATCAGGGCTAGGGAAAGGGTTCGCATTAGCCACTAAAGCGCTTGCGGCACCTGCAATTTCTTGAGGTGTTTCACCTTTGATTTTTAGCGAGGTTAATACCGCAGAAAGCAAGATAGGATCCACCTCACCTTTGATAATGGCATCAAATAGGGTGTGGCTATCTTCTTGGCTCAGAGATTCTTGGTCGTAGAGTTTATTGGCAATGTCGTAAATTTTGTTATCCATAATCATCATCCTTAATGCTTTGAATTTATTCGTTTTCTTTTGGGTTTTGGCTTGTTACCCAATTTAAGGTGTGTGTTAGAAGCTCCGCCCCTTGGGTCGTTAAAATTGACTCTGGGTGGAATTGAAAGCCACAAACCTTATCTTCTTCGTTAAGTACTGCCATGACTAAGCCATCAACATCAGCGATAGTTGCTAGGCTTGCAGGTACTTCTGTTGCAACCAAAGAGTGGTAACGAGCAATAGAAAGCGGGTTAGGCAAGTGACCAAACACCTTATGTTGGTTATGGCTCATCATTGCCGCTTTACCATGGACAATTTCACCAGCGCCGGAAACTTTACCGCCGTAGGCTTCAACAATGGCTTGGTGGCCTAAACAGATCCCAATCATCGGGACTTTGCCTTTTACACGCAGGATTAATTCCGGCATACAGCCAGCATCGGCTGGTGCGCCAGGTCCCGGTGATAGCACTAAAACGGGATTTGTTTTTTCAGCCAGTGCGTTTTCAACTTGCTCTGCGGATAAGTTATTACGGTAGATTGTTACTGGGTGACCGAGTGAGCGAAATTGATCAACAAGGTTATAAGTAAACGAATCAAAGTTATCGAGTAGCACAATATGGGCTGGGGTTGCGTTTGTCATTGTGGTTCTCCTTAACCTTGATGTGCAGTGCGAATGGCGTTAATCACAGCTTGGGCTTTACCGCGTGTTTCATCGGCTTCGGCTTGAGGTACGGAATCGTAAACCACACCAGCGCCTGCTTGGACACTGGCAATGCCATTTTCAACGTAAGCAGAACGGATCACGATACAGGTATCCATATCACCATGACCTGTAAGGTAGCCGACAGCTCCGCCATAACTACCACGACGGCGTTGCTCAACATCACGGATAAGCTGCATAGCACGAATCTTTGGCGCACCTGTTAATGTGCCCATGTTCATACAGGCTTGATAAGCATGCAGGGCATCAAGATCGCTACGCAGTTGACCAACCACACGAGAAACTAAATGCATTACGTGGCTATAGCGATCAACTTTGAGTAAATCTGCAACATAACGGCTTCCTGCTTCACTGATCCTTGCGACATCATTACGAGCTAGATCTACCAGCATCATGTGTTCAGCGTTTTCTTTGGTATCGCAACGCAGTTCCAGTTCAATGCGACCATCTAAATCAAGATTGATTGAGCCATCGCTATTTTTACCACGAGGACGTGTTCCTGCTATTGGGTAGATTTCTACCTGATTTGAATCAGAGCAATATTTGAGTGCACTTTCAGGGGATGCGCCAAACAAGGTGAAGTCTGAGTCTTGTAAAAAGAACATGTATGGACTTGGGTTGCCAACTTTAAGCGCTTTGTATGCCGCCAGTGGAGAAGGGCATGGCAAGGTAAATTGGCGTGATGGCACTACTTGGAATACATCACCACTGATCACGAACTGCTTGAGATTATCGACCGTTTGGCAGAAATCTTCGTCATTGATAGAAGCGACAGGTTCACATTGAGCAAGTACTTGTGCTGGTGGCACTGGCTGTGGATTTAAACAGATCTCTTTAATCGCTTGCAGGCGACGACTTAAATCGTGATAGCTATTGGTGTAATGCTCGCCACCAAACAAGGTCGCTTGTAGTGTGCCTTTGCGGCGTTGGTGATCGACAATCAACAAAGTTTCAGCAATATAGAAGATATAGTCAGGACAGTTATTGTCTTGTTTCACTTCCGGTAACGGTTCAAAGTCTGCCACTAAGTCGTATGCAAAAAGCCCACCTAAGAATAAGGCTTCTTTCGGGTGATGCTTGGTATCAAATGCGTTTTGGATCAAACGCAACGCATCAAATGATGATGTTTGTCGTAAGCGGCTATCTTCATCAATATCATGGGCATTAGATGGAAATACCAGCGTTAAGGTCTTTTCATCCAAGATTGCTTTAATATCGCTCAGTAGTTGGTTTTGTAAATGGGTAATAACATTCACACCATTACCGGTTAAGGCTTCTAGCGTCACTTCCTTACCACGGCAAACAATACGCACTGCCGCATCGACGAGCATTAAGCTTTTTAGATCTTGCTTAGAATCAACTTCTGCTGATTCTAATAAAAGGTTGTGCGGGCGATCGCCACAAACTGAAAAGTACAGTTCAGTGGGATCGGCAACATAAGGTACATCAAGGCTGAGAAGATCGATCTCATTAGCAGCTAATGTGTTTTGCCCTAGTGGATGATTTCCTATTGAGTGAGTATTCACAGCGTTCTCCCTGCCGCTTCCACAAACGGTTTTAATTCCTGCATTAATTGTTCAAACATTGGTGCAGTGAGTGCTTGATGACCATCAGATAAGGCTTCACATGGATTTAAATGTGATTCGACAATGATGCCATCCGCCCCAACTGCGGCAGCCGCTCGTGAAAGTGGGATCACTAACTCACGAATTCCCGTTCCATGGCTTGGGTCGACCAGCACTGGTAAGTGGGTATGTTGCTTAAGGTAAGCGACTGCATTGAGATCCAATGTATTTCTTGTTGCTGTCTCAAAGGTGCGAATGCCACGCTCACAAAGAATGATATTCGGGTTACCCGCGTCGTAAATGTACTCCGCAGCGAGTAGCAATTCCTCGATAGTGGCTGAAAGTCCGCGTTTGAGCAAGATCGGTTTTTTACTTTCACCGACAATTTTTAACAATCCATAGTTTTGCATATTTCGCGCACCAATTTGAAAACAATCAACATATTGAGTCATTTTTTCAACTTGGCTCACATCCATTACTTCAGAAACGGTTGGAATATCGAGCATGTCATTGGCTTGTTTTAACAATTTTAACCCTTCGACACCGAGACCTTGGAAATCATAAGGGCTGGTACGTGGTTTATAAGCGCCGCCACGCAGTGCCATAGCACCATGGGATTTGACCATTTCAGCAACAGAGAGAAGTTGTTGCTCTGATTCGACAGAGCAGGGGCCTGCAATAACGGCAAAACGATCACCACCAACAGCTGCTGAGCCAAAACGTACAACAGTATTGTGGGCTTGTACTTCTCGGCTAACCAATTTGTATTTAGTCAGAATGGGTTTGACTGATTCAACTAGAGGATCGGCATGAATATTTAGGCTTTGTAGTACACGTTCATCACCTAATGCACCAAGTACGATACGTTCGCTACCTGGCATATAAAGCGGTTTAAGACCAAGGCTCGCAATTTTCGTTAGGAGAATATTGGCATAAGCTTCTGTTGCTTGTGGTTTTAAGACAATAATCATAGGGCATCCTTGTTTAAATTCGCTTTGGTGACTGAATGTGTGTGATGTACCGCTAAAGTGTTGAGTTATAAAAAAGCCCGCGAAGGCTGCGGGCTTGTTGTTCTTTTGCTCTAAATACAGCAATTCACACAGCCCGTTAATGGGAGTGCCACCACCAATTATTGAAGAAAACGCATTGTTGCTGGTGAATTTGCTGTACCATGTAAGAGTCCTATTAGGCATTAGTTACATTTTTGCTATCAGGTTAATTAACCCAATCAGCAGAACAATCAAGTATTTGGTTACTTGGTATTTATGTACTAGTAAACTAGTTCACGATTATAAAGTCAAGAATAAAACTTATGTTGTTTGATTTACACAGCCATACTACAGCGTCAGACGGTCGCTTAACGCCGCAAGAGTTGGTTCGACGTGCCGTAGATATGCGGGTCGATATCCTTGCTATTACTGATCACGATACAGTTGCTGGCTTACATGAAGCCCATAGCGTGATTGAGCAAGAAGACTTGCCGATCACATTAATCAACGGTATTGAGATATCTACCGTATGGCAAAACTTTGATATTCATATAGTTGGGCTTAATATAGATCCAAATAATCCCGCATTACTTTCATTTATAGGGGAACAGGCGGAACGTCGTCTTGCTCGTGCAAAAGAAATCGGTGCGCGATTAGAAAAAAATAGAATGCCAGGCGCTTATGAAGGGGCAGCAGCATTAGCTAGTGATGCATCGGTTACTCGTGCTCATTTTGCACGATGGATTGTCGATCAAGGCTATGCTAAGACAATGCAGGCTGTTTTTAAGAAATTCTTAACCCGTGGTAACCCTGGTTACGTGCCGCCTAATTGGGGCACGATTGCCGAGGCGATTGAGATTATCCATCAAGCAGGTGGTAAAGCCGTTATTGCGCATCCTGGTCGTTACAACATGACGGCAAAATGGCTAAAACGCTTGATCCAACACTTTATTGAAGTGGGTGGTGATGGAATGGAAGTTGCCCAGCCTCAACAAGCGCAACAAGAACGACGTACCTTAGGGGATTACGCCATACAATATAATTTACTTGCTTCACAAGGTTCTGATTTCCACTATCAATCACCGTGGACGGAATTAGGACGTAACTTGTGGCTACCAAAAGATGTGCCAGCAATTTGGCATGACTGGGAAGTGGAGAAAAAGCGAGTAGAGGTAGAGATTCAAGTTGAAGCTGCTGCCTCAAAGGAGGAATAATGAGTCAATTTTTTTACGTGCATCCCGAAACCCCACAAGCACGCTTAATTAAGCAAGCGGTAGAAATTATTAAAAATGGCGGTGTGGTGGTGTACCCAACAGATTCTGGTTATGCACTAGGGTGTCAGCTTGAAAATAAAGCGGCACTAGAGCGTATTTGCCAAATTCGTCGCTTAAACGAAAAGCATAATTTCACGTTGTTGTGTCGTGACTTATCAGAGCTATCTTTGTACACCCGTGTTGATAACGTTGCGTTCCGTTTACTACGTAATAATACGCCGGGTGCTTATACTTTTATTTTTAAAGGTACTAAAGAAGTTCCACGTCGTTTAATGAACGCTAAGCGTAAAACAATCGGTATTCGTGTGCCTGATAATGTGATTGCTTTAGCGTTACTTGAAGCGTTAGGTGAGCCGTTAATGTCAACGTCTTTGATTCTGCCGGGTAATGATACGACGGAATCTGATCCAGATGAAATCCGCGACAAACTAGAACATGCCGTTGATTTGATCATGCATGGTGGTTACTTAGGTGAGCAACCAACCACAGTGATTGATTTCAGTGATGGTGAAATTGATGTTGTTCGTGTTGGCGCTGGTGATGTGACACCGTTTGAGTAAATATTGATAATACAAAAAAGCGTGTCTTAGATAAACTAAGGTACGCTTTAATAATTAAAATACAGAACGAAACTAGCTCCACGATAGTGACTGTGGCTATTAATATTTAAACCCAAACCAAGATTATCAATCCAGTCTGTTTTAAATGGCTTATCTACTAGCCATCCAACTGCCCACTCATAATAATGAGATGTATCCATTGCGATTTGTGCTCTACTACCTAAATCAATGCGATTTAATTGAGTAAAAAACTTGTGTTTTTTAGTTAGGAAATTGCGTGATGGTATCCAATATAACTCTATACCATTTGTGAAATACCAACCTTCAGGATTACCGGCGTCGCCGAAATTGGCATCTCCCCAACTATGACCCAAAAAATATTGCCATTGTGTAATTAGGTTATAGCCACCCCATTGATAAGGCTGTCTAAACGTGATTGAGAGTTCTGGTTCAGCCAGTAAAGACCAGAACGAGGTAGATGGAAAAGTATCACCAAAAACAAAATCAAAAAAAGCTCGAACTTCAGGGTCATTAATCGTAACGTTACTTTCATAGTAGAGGAGATGAAAATGGACACCTCCACTAAATAGCCAATTATCCTTTAACTCTCGTTTGTAGCGATACCCTACCATTGCTTTGTAATGAGACTCTTGCGAATTAATAAAAGCATTAGGATCGCTTTCTTCATTATCTTCTTTAATGATTAATGCACTTAGACCAGATAGCAATTGATGCTGCGTTGTGTCAGTTTTTTTGAGTGTATAATTAAAAGGAATAGAAAGAGATCGAAGGGTTTCTCTTTGTTTGAGTGAGTTGATGTCACCTAATATGTTGTTGTCAGTACCAAATATGGAGTTGGGATTAAATTGAAATAAACCAACAGTGAAAATATCACTATTGGCTAACACCATTGCTCTTGCTACTTTTTTTTCATAAAACTGTTCTAATGAGGGGTAGCTCTGTGCTTTGACTAAGACAGAATAAAAAGAAATACTAATAATTAGAATTAAAATAAGTCTACGTATTAAATAATATAATATGTATTGAATATTTAACATGACGTTTCTCATCACCTTTCTTAAGAAAAATATAGGGAAAATCTGATTGTGCAATATGTTAAATTTGCGATAACAATGGATAAAGCTTGTTAATAGAAGAAGTGGGTAGTGATGCCAATATTGTTGATAGAGTCTATATTTTTTCATAGCTAATTAAGCCTTGCTTTGGCATAATGCGCGCCCATATTCTGATTTATGTTGAGTGTTAAAACCTCACACAGAATCCAAATTATTGCTATTCGCATAAATCATTTTGGTGTTCTAATTTACTGATTATAAAAGTGAATTAAAGTCCGAGATGTTTTGATGAGTATTTCGACGCCTGTGAAGGCGACAAAGGTTTGTCTAAAAATGAGTGAAAAATTACAGAAGGTATTGGCACGAGCTGGTCAAGGTTCACGTCGTGAAATCGAACTAATGATCCAAAACGGCCGCGTAAGTGTTGATGGTGTTGTAGCAAAACTTGGCGATCGTCTTGAAGATATGACTGCAAACGTACGTGTGGATGGTCACCGTATTGAGCTTATCTCTTCAGATGAAGAAATCTGCCGTATTTTGGCGTACAACAAGCCAGAAGGTGAGTTATGTACTCGTCACGATCCTGAAGGTCGCCGTACTGTATTTGATCGTCTTCCTCGCTTAAATACTGGTCGCTGGGTATCGGTAGGTCGTCTTGATGCGAACACATCAGGTCTACTGTTATTCACTACTGATGGTGAGCTTGCAAACCGTCTAATGCACCCAAGCCGTACGGTTGAGCGTGAATACATGGTGCGTGTATTCGGTGACGTGACTGAGCAAATGGTGAAGAACCTTGTAAAAGGTGTTGAACTAGAAGATGGTTTAGCACGTTTTGAAGATGTGGTTTACGCTGGTGGTGAAGGTATGAACCATACTTTCTACGTTGTGATCACTGAAGGTCGTAACCGTGAGGTACGTCGTTTATGGGATTCACAAGGCGTAACCGTAAGCCGTCTTAAGCGTGTTCGTTACGGTGATGTTTACCTAACGAAAGACATGCCTCGTGGTGGTTGGAGCGAGCTAGAGCTAAAAGAAGTAAACGAACTTCGCGCAACAGTAGAGCTACCACCTGAGACTGAAACGGCACTGACTGTTGAAGGTCAAAAGCGTAAGAAAGGTATTCGCCAAATTCGTCGTGCTGTTCGTCGTCACGAAGAGCGTATTGAAACAGGTAATGGTAACGCCCGTGGTCGTCGTGGTCGTAACAACGATCGTCGTAACCCAGGTGCTAGCCGTAACGCAGAAGTTGAGTCACAGCAAAACGAACGTCGTGGTAGCGGTCGTTCACAACCTGCAAAGGGTCGTGACAACCGAAATGACAGTGGTAAGCCACAGTCATCAGGTAAGCGTAAGCCTTCAGGCAATGCAGCTAACCGCCGTAATCCGTTAGCGAACAAGCCTGCAAAACAACGTACTCGTAAGTAATCTTAGATTTAATACGAGACTGATTAATAAAAAACCGACCTCGCGTCGGTTTTTTTGTATCCTGAAAATGACGTGGTATAACCAAGTGATACTTTTCAAAAGTACTAAATAATTGCTGTGATGCATTTTATATCTAGTAAGCTTCAAGGTGTATAGATCTAAGCCAATAGGCTGAGGTCTAACTATGATGTTGCAGGTATATAGTGAAGGGATTCGGAACGAATAACGAATAATATGTGAGTGTAACAATGTTAGAGGCATTAAAAGGGCAACAACGGGGCCGATTGATCACCCTGTTGGGTGTGATTGTCTTAAGTTTTGATACGTTACTCGTCCGTTTAATAGACAGTAGTGAGTGGACATTGATCTTCTGGCGAGGATTTTTGCCTGCAGTTATGTTGTTTACGGTGCAGTGGTTCACTGATAGAAAAGTGATCACTCAGCATTTGCTGCGTCCATCGTTGTTAACCTTGATCACTGCAGGTTTGTTTAGTGCATCGACTATCTGCTTTGTGCTCTCACTGGATAATACTCAAGTCGCGAGTACCTTGGTGATCACTAATACAGCGCCATTATTTACCGCTGTTATTGGCTTCTTTTTCTTAAAAGAAAAGCTAGATAAGGCAACGGTACTGGCAATTATTATTGCTGTTGGTGGGATTGGTCTTGTCTTTGGTTATCACCCAACGGTAGATGAGCTTCGTGGCGACTCTCTAGCGCTTGTCTCAGCGATTGCTATTGCGGTGTACCTTGTTGCGTTGCGTAAAACTCAAGGGCAGCTAGGCTCTGTTTACATCATCCTTGCAGGGGTATTTACCTCGATTATTTCACTGTCTGTCGGTGCGAAACCTTTCGCACTCGATATGCGTCAAGCGATAGAGATGTTTTTATTGGGCGGCGTTGTGATCCCATTGTCTTTCTATTTGATTGCTTATGGGCCTCGCTATTTACCCGCAGCGGAAACAAGCTTGATCTTATTGCTTGAAGTGTTATTTGGTCCATTATTAGTGTGGCTGATTGTTGGTGAAACACCGACTTCTAATGTGTTATTAGGCTCTGCTGTTGTAGTGCTAACCTTGTCAGGATTATTTGCTTGGCAATGGAGAAAACAACTCAAAAGTAGCCAATAGAAAATAAGATATTTAGATATAGAAAAGCCGACGTTTGTGTCGGCTTTTTCGTTTAAATAACAATGAATAAGTTCGTTTAAATAACAATGAATAAGCTTAGTTGTTACTCTTCTTCTTCGTTGCTAAACGCTGGTTTTAGCTTTGGTTGCGCGTCAATACATTTACCTGAAACGTGTTGGCTTTCTGGCCCCATTAAGTAAAGGTATAACGGCATAATATCTTTGGGTGTTTTTAGTTGTGTAACATCTTCTGCTGGAAACGCTTGCGCGCGCATACCTGTACGTGTGCCGCCAGGATTAATGGCGTTCACTTTCACATTGGTATTGCTGAGCTCGTCGGCTAACACTTGCATCATGCCTTCAGTCGCAAATTTAGAAATTGCGTAGCTGCCCCAGAATGCACGACCACTGTGACCAACGGTGGATGATGTAAATACAATACGACCATCAGGGGCTTTCTTAATCAACGGAATAATCGCTTGTGTGAGCAAGAACTGCGCTTTCACGTTTACTTGCATCACATCATCAAATGTTGATTCTTCAATTTGCTCTAATGGGCTTAAAACGCCAAGGAGGCCAGCATTGTGTAGCACGCCATCTAAACGTCCAAATTGTTGTTCGATGGTATCGACCATATCCAAGTAATGTTGCTTGGTTGCGCCCATTAAATCTAATGGAATGATAGCGGGCTGGATGTAGCCTAAGGCTTCAATTTCATCATAAACAGCTTCTAATTTTGCGACTGTTCTTCCCAATAAAATGACAGTTGCACCATGAGCTGCGTATTGAATAGCGGCTTCGCGTCCAATGCCGTCACCTGCACCAGTAACTAAAATAACGCGATCTTTGAGAGAGTCTGCAGCGATCTGGTATTCCACATTAGCTTCCTTCTTATGTTGTTTTTATTGTTATTCGGTTGAAATTTAGTCTAAAACTGCACCAAGTATTGAGCTTGGTAAAAATATAGATTACTACTAACGAAACATATCAGAATTTACTAGCTGAGAGAATTTCCTTTCATCTTAAGTCGTGATCTATGGTCGGATTCATTTTCTTTTTCTGAAAGAGAAGATAGCGATGAAAGTGATATCCCAGTTACAATACGTTATGGCGCTTTTGTATTGCCAACAAAGAGGATTGGATATTGGAATTTTTATTTGATTATGGATTATTTTTCGCCAAAATCGCGACAGTTGTGGTTGCCATTGTTGGTGTCTTGGTATTAGTAAAAGCATTGAATGGTCGCCATGGTTCACAAAAGGGTGAACTAGAAGTGACTGACTTAACAGAGCAGTACAAAGACACAGTAAACCAGTTGGAGTCGCACTTATTTGATAAAGCACTGCTTAAAGCGCGCGACAAAGCAGAGAAGAAATCAGAGAAAGAAAAAGATAAAGCACGCCAACAAGAAGTGAAGCAAGCGGCTAAAAATGGCAGTTTAGATACCTCACGTGAACCACGTTTATTTGTGGTTGATTTCCACGGTAGTTTAGATGCGCGCGAAGTCTCTTCATTACGTGAAGAAATCACTGCAATTCTTGCTGTTGCTATTGAAGGTGATGAAGTGTTACTTCGCTTAGAAACTGGCGGCGGTATGGTTCACGGTTACGGCCTTGCCTCTTCTCAGCTTGATCGCTTAAAAGCTGCGGGTATTAAGCTAACTGTTTCTGTTGATAAAGTTGCAGCAAGTGGCGGCTATATGATGGCTTGTGTGGCTGATAAGATTGTATCTGCACCATTTGCTATTGTGGGCTCAATTGGTGTTATTGCTCAGCTTCCTAACTTTAATAAGTTATTGAAAAAGAACGATATCGATTACGAGCAAATCACAGCAGGTGAGTTTAAGCGCACACTAACCATGTTTGGTGAAAACACTGATAAAGCACGTGAGAAATTCCAAACAGAAATTGAAGAAACACACGGCTTATTTAAAAACTTTATTGCAGTTCACCGTCCAGGCTTAGATCTTGAAAAAGTAGCGACAGGTGAGCACTGGTTTGGTCAACAGGCACTTGATCTTGGTTTAGTAGACCAAATTTCAACCAGTGACGATTTAATCACTGAAGCATGTAAAGATCGTGAAGTGCTGAAAGTGAAATACGTTCGTCGCAAGAAGCTAGCAGAAAAACTTGCTGGTGCGTCAGGTGATGCGGCAGATAATCTACTGATGAAGTGGGTTGCACGTGGCCAACGCCCATTCATGTAATATGCTTTGAATGATAAATAAAAACCCGCAGCGTGCGGGTTTTTTTATGTCGAGCTCAATTAGTCAGCTAAAGTGAACTCAGGAGAAAGCTTATGCGCTAGCAATTTGAACATATTAAAGACTGCTGTTGTGTTGGCTGTTGGCAGTCCTTCGTCATCAAGAAAGTATTCACCCTTAAAGATTAAAACGCCATCACGCTCTTCTACAGATGTTGCGCGCATACCATCAATATAAGACTCTTGATCTTGAATGATTTGGTTTGCAATCATTAGTAAATCAGTTGATGAAATTGGGTTTTTATTACTCATATTAAAGTCTCAAACAATTGAATAGCGTGTGTAGTCTATTTAAGTTAATTGAATAAAACAAATAGTCGTAGATAAAGAATGTTTAATTATTAATCAGTGATAACCGCATTTCAGTTTTAAATTCCTTATTACTGTGAGCAAAAGCGTAAAAAGATTTTTTTTGCTAGTCAGTGATGTTCGATAAATGGTAATGATCTGCGCGAATTTCTATCTCATTTTATTGTTTTCGATTTTGAACCATAAATGCAGACAGAGAGAGTGCTAGTATGTGCTTTTAAATCAGTCTGTTATTTGATAGTCGTTAAGATAAATTTTGTGCTATACATTTTGTTAACAATTGAAGAAGGTGCAACCAAATAGACGGATTTCGTTAAAAAGCAGTTGACCTTCTTGTATTCTAGCCCAATATGTAAATAGAATTTTACGTAGCGACAATGCAATTTGTCATTGCAAAAATGTTTGATTACGAAAAAGATCACAAGCAATCATATTAATTCACTGTTCCTATTTTTATGATTAGTGACTTAATGAGATTGGTCGAATGTTGCTGGTTACAATGTAAAGCAGTGGCAGTTTTTTATTTTTATATTCTAGCGAGCACGAGGACGTAATAGAGTCATTATGGGTAAATCTCTCGTTATCGTGGAGTCCCCAGCCAAGGCTAAAACGATTAATAAGTACTTGGGTAAGGATTTCATTGTTAAGTCAAGTGTTGGTCACGTCCGTGATTTGCCAACAGGTTCGCGTTCAGGCACTACTGGCAAGAAGGCCGCGGCAACATCGACCAAAGGGTTGAGTGCCGAAGAGAAAGCACGCATTAAACATGAGAAAGACCGTAAAGCACTGATCGGAAAAATGGGTGTTGACCCATACAACGATTGGAATGCGCATTACGAAGTGCTTCCAGGTAAAGAAAAAGTCGTAAGTGAATTACAAAAACTAGCAGCAGACGCTGACTATGTTTATCTCGCAACCGATTTGGACCGCGAAGGGGAAGCTATTGCGTGGCACCTTCGTGAGATCATCGGTGGCGATGATGCACGCTATAAGCGCGTTGTATTCAACGAAATTACAAAGAATGCGATTCAACAGGCGTTTGAAGAGCCAGGTGAACTGAATATTGATGGTGTAAACGCTCAGCAAGCACGTCGTTTCCTAGACCGTGTTGTGGGCTTTATGGTTTCACCATTGCTATGGAAAAAAGTTGCACGTGGTTTATCTGCAGGTCGTGTTCAGTCTGTTGCGGTGAAATTGATCGTAGAGCGTGAGCGCGAAATCAACGCGTTTGATCCTGAAGAGTTTTGGGACATTCATGCTGATACCTTAACAGTAGGCAAAGATGCACTACGTTTAATGGTGGCACAGCAAGCAGGCAAAGCTTTCCGCCCTGTTAACGAAGCGGACACCATGGCTGCAAAAGCGCTACTTGAAAAAGCAGCGTATGAAGTGATTGAGCGTGAAGATCGTCCAACCAGTAGCAAGCCATCAGCACCATACATTACATCAACACTGCAACAGGCGGCGAGTACGCGCCTAGGTTACGGTGTTAAACGTACAATGGGCTTAGCGCAACGTCTATACGAAGCAGGTTACATTACCTACATGCGTACAGACTCAACCAACCTTTCAAAAGAAGCGGTTGAATCAGCACGTGATTTTATTTCTAGTGAGTATGGCAATGAATACTTACCTGAAAAAGCGAACGTATACGGCAGCAAACAAAATGCCCAAGAAGCGCACGAAGCGATTCGTCCTTCTAACGTAGAAGTAAAAGCTGAAAACCTTGAAGGTATGGAAGCAGACGCAGTTAAGCTATATGACTTAATTTGGCGTCAATTCGTATCTTGTCAGATGGTGCCTGCGAAATACGATTCAAGCACGATCACTGTAAAAGCGGGTGATTTTAGCCTAAAAGCGAAAGGTCGTACGCTACGTTTTGCAGGTTGGACACTAGTACAGCGTCCATCTGGTAAAAATGAAGACACAACGCTGCCTATGGTTAACGTAGGCGACGTATTGAAGCTAGAACAGCTAGAGCCTAAGCAACACTTCACTAAGCCGCCAGCACGCTTTACAGAAGCTGCATTGGTTAAAGAGTTAGAGAAGCGTGGCATTGGTCGTCCATCAACGTATGCATCGATCATCTCTACCATCCAAGATCGTGGTTATGTGCGTGTTGATCAGCGTCGTTTCTATGCAGAGAAGATGGGTGAAATTGTTTCTGATCGCCTAGATGGTAGTTTCCCTGATCTGATGGACTTCGATTTTACAGCCCGTATGGAAGGTAACCTCGATAAAATTGCAGAAGGTGAGAAAAACTGGAAGAAAGTGCTTGATGAGTTCTTCTCTGATTTCACCACTGAGCTTGAAAAAGCAGAGTTGGATGAATCAGAAGGCGGCATGAAGCCTAACAATATCGTATTAACTGATATTGAATGTCCAACGTGTTCTCGCCCAATGGGGATTCGTACGGCATCAACCGATGTATTCCTAGGTTGTTCGGGTTATGCATTACCGCCTAAAGAGCGTTGTAAAACAACGATCAACTTAGGTAGCGAAGAAGGCATTGTTAACGTACTTGAAGAAGACGTTGAAACTGCAGCACTGCGCGCTAAGAAACGCTGTCCGATTTGTAGTACAGCAATGGATGCTTACCTGATCGACAAAGATCGTAAACTGCACGTTTGTGGTAATAACCCAAGTTGTGAAGGTTACATTGTCGAGAAAGGCGAATTTAAGCTGAAAGGCTACGAAGGTCCTATTATCGAATGTGACAAGTGTGGTTCTGATATGGAACTGAAAAACGGTCGCTTCGGTAAGTACATGGGCTGTACTAATGAAAGCTGTAAGAATACACGTAAGATCCTGAAAAACGGTGAAGTTGCGCCACCTAAAGAAGATCCAGTACATCTACCTGAGCTACCATGTAGCCAAGATCCAGATGCTTACTTTGTGCTTCGTGATGGTGCATCAGGTCTATTTATGGCAGCAAGTACTTTCCCTAAATCGCGTGAAACACGTGCACCATTAGTGGAAGAGTTAGTACGTTTTAAAGATCGTCTATCGCCTAAGTTTACTTACCTAACAGAAGCGCCAGTGGCAGATCCTGATGGTCTACCAACTGTGGTTCGTTTTGCTCGTAAGAGTAAAGAAAACTACGTGCGTTCTGAGATTGATGGTAAGCCTTCAGGTTGGACTGCACTTTACGTCGATGGTAAGTGGGAAATCACTGACAAGCGTAAAAAGCCAAAGAAAGAAAAAGCTGAGAAGTAATTTCTTCGTTAACTTTCAGAGTTAAATAAAAACCGCCATGAGCTAGCTGATGGCGGTTTTTTGTATTTTGGTAATAGGCTAAGAATTAGCAAGCTATATATTCTGGTGTCCCACTATGGAAGCGGAAAGTGCTATCAGGAGCTGAAATTAGCTCTGCTTCTTTAGCGCCAATAGCTTGAATACGATCACGGATATCTTTGCCTGCGATCTTTTCAGCTAACGTCAAATAATCTTGATAGTGGCGAGCTTCTGAGCGCAATAGCGAGATATAAAACTTCTTCAATTCTGGATCTAAATAAGGCGCAAGCTTAGCAAAACGCTCACAAGAACGCGCTTCAATATAAGCACCAACGATAAGCTTATCGATTAAAGTGGCAGGTTCATGAGTACGTACTGCTTTCATTAAACCTTTAGCGTAACGCCCAGCATGAAGATTAGAGTAGGGAATATCACGTTTTTCCATGATCTCTAATACTTGCTCGAAATGGTGAAACTCTTCTTTAATTAAGCGCACCATCTTTTCAATCAACTCTTCGCCATAAGGAAAATCAGCACGTGCCACTAACGGTGCGGATAAACCATTTTTCTTGTTATGAAATAGTGCAGTAGAGCGGTTAGCACCACCGTAAACAAAATCTTCATAAGGCTTTGCCCATGCAAGTAGCGCTTCACCGCTGGCTTTGTCAACGGCGTATTTGCGAACCATGAACATGGCGGTTTGGCTGGCTTTTAGCTCACAATTACAGTGATCGACCAACAGTGCTGTTAGGTTTTCTGGCTTACGGGCTTCTTCAATCCAGCTATCTGGTGTTTCACATTGAAGAAATTGTTTAATGGGCGTCAGTAGCTCATTAATCATCTGTTGCGTGTTATCCATAAGACGTATCATTTATTGTTATTGAAGGCATAAAAAAGGCCGCTACTGCGACCTTTGTAGTTGAGCTATTTTAAGCCAAAGTGAAGAAAATCACCATTTACGCTTTGGCTGGAATAAGACATCGAGATCATCTTGATCTTTATCGAGCTGTTGTTGACGCTCTTGCTCGTAATTCATTGATTGTTTGTTATCAATTTCATCGAGCATTAACTGAAGCTTTTCACGAGCTTGGTTGGCGTAGTTATCATTTTTAGCCGATAGTACATCAATGCCTTTTTTCAGCAATTGTTTAGCGGTACCAATTTGCCCTTTGATACGTGCTTCATTGGCGCGTTTCACTACGTTTTCAATATTGATACGTAGTTGAATAGATTCTAAACGGGCATTTTCATTAACGAAGGCTTGTGTGCCCATACGCCCTTTGCTGTGTTCATTTTTGATCACAGTTTTTAGGCGTTTAACTAACTGCAGCATGCCAATCGCTTGTTTGTCTGTACTTGGGACTTTAAACGGGGTGATATCGGCATTGTTATAGCTGCTCTCTAAATGGGCAATTTGCTCCGTCACATTTTTAATACGTTGAGTGAGCGAACGATCATTGGGAGAGGCTTCAGACATTTGCTGCAAAGCATCAACAATACGTTGGTTTAAGCATACCAATAATTCTTTGCTGTAAGGCAGGTGATGCGCGTTACCGATCAACTCTTCTGTTGCATCGATAATTGCAATATGTTTTGCCAGTTCTTGCTGCTTAATCGCCTCTATACGTTGGCGATATTGAATGATGACGTTGTAACCAATGATAAGCGCAAGTAACAGACCAATTAAGCCTATAACTAAAGGAATACTCATAAGATATATCTATCTTCCATGCATTAATCTCGAATCTAGCAGGATACACTATCTCGAAAAAACAGCCTAGTGAGATACTTGTTAAATAGGAGCTTTATTCAAATCGCAGTGTAATTTGTGCAGTGCAGCAAAAATTTATCCACAAACAACGTCAAAGTGCTCTGTATAGCCTATGCAAAAATGTGCTTACTTTGTACTCAAAATAATAAATTAGGTGCATTCTTATAATTAGCATTACTGCAAAAATATTGATTTCTGTAGCTAAAAAACAAACAAATGCTATGAAAATAGCTGATTTCAATATATAAAATGTTAATTACATGGTTGCACGATTATACCTATCTCATTGAATACCATAAGGGCTTAATGGATGTGGTGTGAAAGGTAACGGATTATTGAGTAGGCGGTGCCATGAAATTACAACAACTTCGCTATATCGTTGAGGTGGTGAATCATAACCTTAACGTATCATCAACGGCTGAGAGCTTATACACCTCTCAACCGGGTATCAGTAAACAAGTTCGATTACTTGAAGATGAATTAGGTATTCAGATCTTTGAACGCAGCGGTAAGCACTTAACCAAAGTAACACCTGCGGGGGAAGATATTGTACGTATTTCCCGTGATATTTTATCGCGAGTGGAAAGCATTAAAGCCGTTGCTGGCGAGCATACCCACCCAGAGATGGGGACATTAAATATTGCAACGACACACACTCAAGCTCGTTATGCCTTGCCTTCGGTTATTCAAGGTTTTACTGCTCGTTATCCAAAAGTGTCGTTGCACATGCATCAAGGAACGCCAGCACAAATTGCTGATGCTGTAGGTAAAGGGCGTTCAGATTTCGCTATCGCAACAGAAGCACTGCATTTATATCAAGATATGATCATGTTGCCTTGTTATCACTGGAATCGTTCGATTGTAGTGCGTAGTGATCACCCATTAGCGACTAAAAATAATATTACGATCCACGATTTAGCTGCCTATTCTCTTGTGACTTACGTATTTGGTTTTACAGGTCGTTCTGAATTAGACAGTGCATTTAATCGCTCAGGCTTAACGCCGAAGATTGTCTTTACTGCCACCGATGCTGATGTGATCAAAACTTATGTGCGTTTAGGTATTGGCGTGGGTGTGATTGCGAGTATGGCAATGGATCCTGAAACAGATAAGGATTTAGTGGCGAT
The DNA here is from genome assembly GCF_030685535.1 of Photobacterium leiognathi. Taxonomy (NCBI): domain Bacteria; kingdom Pseudomonadati; phylum Pseudomonadota; class Gammaproteobacteria; order Vibrionales; family Vibrionaceae; genus Photobacterium; species Photobacterium leiognathi. Next base: position 1,169,400 of record NZ_CP131601.1, read on the forward strand.
TGATGCGAGCCATATTTTTGCCGCAAGCACGACTAAGATTGGTTTTAAAAAAGGTGCTTTCTTACGTACGTACATGTATGACTTTATGGAACGCTTTGCACCACACTTAACTCGTAATGTGGTCGATCAAGCCATTGCATTGAAGAACAATGGTGAAATTGAGGCAATGTTCGCTGAGATTGAGTTACCCGTTCGATAAGTTAAATGATTTATAGTTCAAAACCGCCGTTATTGGCGGTTTTGTTGTTTCTGGCATGTAGAAATGGCGGCTTGGTAGTTTATCGACAGAGTGATTTAGGTATACACTATCGCCCCTTGTTTTTAGCACCACTAAGTTATTATTTATGTCCTGTTATGCAAATACTTTTCAACAATTAGATACGTTATTAACGGCAAATCGTCAGTATTGGCAGTTTGTTCCTTTTGCTGATAAAGGTTTTGCATGGGAGGAACAACATCCAGAGTTTTGCGATTGGTTAGCATCGATTGACGATCAAACCTTGGTGCATTTAAACCAAGATCAACAAGCACTAATAGATGCTTTTACGCCGTGGATCCCAGATGTGGCTTTACTTGCAAAGTTAGCAGAAACATCACGTTTAACGGGGAGTGAATATGTATATCCAAGAAATTTTGATGCTGGTATTCCGGGGCGTAAGTGGCAACAAATTACTGCATTTAACCAAGTGTTGCCTCGTTTAGGTGTGCCTTGGCTAGAGTGGTGTGCAGGTAAAGGCTTTCTTGGGCGTGTATTGTCTGTCACGCATCAACAGCCGGTAACAAGCTTAGAATGGCAGCAACAACTGTGTGTTGATGGTGAAGCAGCGGCTAAGCAATTAGGGTTGGATATTCACTTTGTTCAAGGTGATGCGTTTGATGTTAGTAGTCAGCAATATATTCAACCTAAGCAACACGCGGTTGCGCTGCATGCTTGCGGTGATTTGCATGTGTCGTTGATCAAACAAGTGGTGGCGAAAAAAGGGCAAGCGGTGAGTGTATCGCCATGCTGTTATCATCTGATCAGAGATAAGCAGTATCAGCCATTATCAAGTGGCGCTAAGGCAAGTAAGTTACAGTTATCAAAACATGATTTACGTTTGCCATTACAAGAGACCGTGACAGCTGGCAATCGGGTAAAACAGCTACGCTTTGTTGAAGTGAGTTTTCGCTTAGGGTTTGATTTATTACAGCGAGAAGTGAATCAAACGAATGATTATTTGCCAATTCCTAACGTTCAAAAAGCCTTGTTAGGTGAGGGCTTTGAAGCATTTTGTTTATGGGCTGCTGAGCAAAAAGGCATGACATTACCTGATGATATTAACTTCGATTATTGGCAACAGTTAGGCGAAAAACGCTTTGCGATCACCGAACGTATGGAGCTGGTTCGTCAATTATTTCGTCGCCCATTAGAGTTGTGGTTAGTGTTAGACAGAGTGTGTTTTTTAGAAGAGTCGAATTATAAAGTGACATTGGGGACATTTTGTGAAAAGCAAATGACGCCAAGAAACTTATTGATCCATGCTGAGCGTATGTAGCATGAAAGAAAATATCACCGCGAGATGATACTCGCGGTGATAGGGGACATATTAGTTTGTTTCAGATTCTATAGAATCGCTGTGTTTTAACAACGAAGATAGAATACCATTTTCTAAATCCTGCACTGATAGTGGCTTATTGAAGTAATAGCCTTGGCAATAATTAAAGTTACAGCTTTGGATGTAATCTAATTGTTGTTTGGTTTCTATGCCTTCAGCAACCACCTTCAGGTTTAACTTATTACAAATAGCTTTAGTGGCTTCAACAATAGCTTTTCCACTGTCTTGTTCGTTCTGAACAAAGCTTTGATCTAATTTTACTGTACTGATTGGCAAGTTCTGCAACTGAGACAGTGAAGAATAGCCAGTACCAAAATCATCCAAATAAAGTTCAAAACCAAGAGCAGCAATAGCATCTAAACAAGGTTTTGCCTCGCTAAATTCTTGCAGCATCGCTGACTCGGTAATTTCTAATGCTATTTGAGAAGGATCGATATTGTATTCTTCAATAATGAGCACTAGTTCCTCAACCAGTGAAAGCTTAAGTTGGGCACGAGATAGGTTAATACTCATGATTAACTTGGTATCGTACTTCTGATTCCATTCTGCTAATTGTTCACAAGCCTTACGTAAAACCCAAGAGCCAATAGGTACAATCTGTCCTGTTTCTTCTGCGAGAGGAATAAATTCGGCAGGAGAGACGTGACCTAATGAATCATCGTACCAACGGATCAGCGCTTCAAAGCCCTTTAACATCATGGTGCTAAGATCGATAATGGGTTGGTAGTAAAGTTGGAAGTCTTTGATTTCAAGAGCTTGTGATAGGTGGTGGCGCAGTGCATTTTTGCGGTAAAGCGTTTCAGCGAGATGTGGTTGAAAATGGTAACTACAGTTTCGACCATGTTTCTTCGCACAATGCATAGCCATGTCTGCTTGTGTGATCAGGGTTTCAAATGTATCAGCATCCTTTGGATATTGCGCAGTACCAATACTACAACCAATGGAAATTTCACCGATATTCTTTATATAGAATGGGCGATTTAACGTAGTGATAATTTCACGAGTGAGGAGTTCTAAATTGGGAGTATTGCGCTCTTCAATTTGAATAATAAACTCATCACCACCGAAACGTGCCACTAAGCCACGGCATTTGACGGTGTCGAGTAATCGAATGGCTACGGCGCGTAATAACTTATCACCTACAGCATGACCATAAGTATCGTTGACGAGCTTGAAGCTATCCAAATCTAAAAACAGCAAGTTGTAAGGTAGTGAAAAATGGTGGCTTGCTTTTAATGCGGAAGAGATCCCGCGTCTGTTCATTAACCCTGTTAAAAAGTCGTGCTCAGCGTTGTAGCGTTCGCGTTGTAAATTCTCTTTCTCTTTAGTGATATTAACGATTTGAAGTAGTAACTGAGATTTATCAGCTAGCCATTTAGCTTCAATATTAAACCAAATATGACCTTGCCCAGTCCAGCAGAGGCGGCTGTGCTTTAGATCTTGGTTTATTCTCGCATTGTGGATCCACTGTTTTGCAATGTCGCTATCGCCAACAAAAGATGCGAGATTGTGTAGATCATTACCATAGTTTTTCGTGAAAACATTATTCGCACTGACAAGATCACCATGTTCATCAAACAGAAGTGCAAGGTTTGCACAGTCTGAAAATGCCAGTTCACAACGTAGGCTTGATTCATCGCCTATCACTTCAACCAGCATGGCGATACGGCCATCAGGGAGCGTGATTCCAGAAAAATTACAGAGAAGGTTTTTGCCAACTTTTCTTGGGTCTAAATGCCACCAAGTTTTTATTGTTTTGTTTTGTTTAAATGTTTCGCGGTACTCTTCTAATGTCGCTTCTACAGCAGCAGACATATCTTTACTAAGATCGCGTGAAAGAAGCTCCTCATGAGAAGTTGATTCCCATAGTGGAAGCGCTTTGTCATTAGCCCAAATGATTTGTTTGTGGTCAAAATCAAAGATCCAAATAGGACTTTGAAGATGATTGAAAGGCGAGTAAATATCCATCACCAATATCTTTTTAATTATTATGTGATGCAGATATTAACTGAGATATAAAGTTCAGAATATGATTTTTTTTCTGATTACGTGATGTTAGTTCACAATATAGGGAACGATAAGCATATATTTGTATAATGATTTATCAATAATTTAATATGAGGATAAACTATTGTAATAAATGGTTTTTTATATTTTTAAATATATTTATAAATTACAGCTTAATAAGGAAGTAAAATAATTTACTTCCTTATTGATAAATGCTTACACGTATTAACCTACCGCTGGAATAATACCTACCATTTGCATGGTTTGTGCTGAAATAATTAATACTCCGGCTAACGTAACAATTGCTAAGGCAAGGTTTCCACCTCGTACCATGTATAAAGGCATGAGGTTTTCTGATTTATGCTTTTTACGCTGTGAACGAACCATCGCAACAGGTAAGAATATAGCTAAAATAACAAGCGCAATTGCTGCGTAGCCTAAAGCCATGATGAACCCTTGTGGGTAGAAAATGGCGAAAGCAAGAGGTGGTAAGAAGGTGATCATACCTGTTTGTACTCGACCACTCACATCACTTGAGCGTTTTAAGCTATCTGACATAAAATCAAATAAACCTAAACTTACACCAAGGAAAGACGTTGCTAGTGCTAAGTCTGCGAAAATAGACACTGACTTGCTGACCATAGGGTTGTGTAATAACTCACTTAAGCTAGCAATGAAACTTCCCAATGTTGTGCTTGCCATTAATTCAGGCTGGCTCATTACACCTTGGCTTGCTAGTTGCCATAATAAGTAAATAAATAGCGGCAATGCAGAGCCTAAGATCATCACTTTTTTTAATGTTTTAACATCAATACCGACGTAGCGTACGATTGATGGAATACTGCCGTGGAAGCCGAAAGAGGTAAATACCACAGGTAATGCAGAAAGGATTAGCCCTTTTTGTACTGGCATTTCAACAAGGTGTTGACCCTCTACATGGGGAACAAGCAAACCTAACATCACAGCTAATGCCACAATTTTTGCTGTAAAGAGGATACGGTTAACCATATCAACCGTATGTGTGCCTACTGAAACAACTGCTGCGATAAGTATGGTAAAGAGTAATGCCCCAAGTTGAGGTGGAATAGAAATGTTTAACCAATCACTTAATTTCTCACTTAACTGACCACCACCACAAGCAATGTAGGCTGCACATAGCGAGTAGAGCAAAAACATCATGGCAAAATTTGCAAGAATTTGCCCTCTGCGACCAAGAAGTTGTTGAGCCAAAGTATTCAGTGTCGCATCTGTGTCTGCATGCTGGTGGATTTCAATCATTAATAGTGCGGTGTAGGTCATGAGTGCCCACATACCGAACATTGCAATTAACGCCGTTGTAAATCCTAAGCCAGCCGAAGCCAAAGGTAATGCCAACATGCCAGCACCTATCGTGGTTCCTGCAATAATAAGCATGCTGCCAAGTGTTTTATTTAAAGCCATTTTTGTTGCTCCCAGAGGTAATGAATTAGATCGGGAGGTGGTTTGATCACCTGTCGTTGCTCCCTATGAAAATAGAGGCCACAGAGGCGTATCGAGATGAGTGTTCAGTTAAGTTTACATCCTGATAATAGCCACTGTGGCTATCGATAGGTATTGGCGTGAGGGATAAATTTCATCAAATGTACTCAGTATATTGTTTATTAATCTATGTGCTGTTTTTGTTAGCGTTATACGCTAGAAATGTACATTAACGATAGATAACTTATCTGTCAACATTAGTTTAACTGGTGTAAATTTTTGTTTACGATTTGGTTGTTTGAACTAAAATATTGCTTTATTTCTATAGGGGAAAAGAAAGCTGTATCTGGTAAGTCGTTGAGCATAGACTAATCAAATAAATCATAAAGCCACAGATTCAGAGGGAAATGATGATTGAAATAACAATGATCAGTACAGGTGAAGAAGTATTATTAGGTGATATTACTGATACAAATGCAGCATGGTTATCCCGATATCTGTTTGAACAGGGCTTAACAATGACACGCCGTGTAACGGTAGGGGATCATTGTGAGCGACTGGCAAAAGAGATTGAGTCGTGCAGTTTAAATAGCGACATTGTTATTGTGAATGGTGGGCTCGGGCCGACAAGTGACGATCTCACCGCAGTCGCTGCTGCGATGGCTGCAAATGTAGGATTAGAGCAATCTGATCATTGGGTGGCAGAAATGAAAGCCAAATATGAAAAGCTTAATCGGGAAATGCCTGCCGCTAATTTAAAACAAGCGATGCTGCCTGAAGGGGCGGAGCTCATTGATAATCCTGTTGGAACCGCTTGTGGTTTTGCCATTAAATTAAATCGATCATGGATTTTCTTTACGCCTGGTGTTCCGAGTGAATTTAAAATCATGGTGAAAGATCAAATCTTACCTCGCCTGCAAGCAAAATATCCTGCCAATCAATCTTTACATTGTTTTCGTCTATTCACTTATGGTTTATCAGAATCAAGTATCAGTGATGCTTTTCAACATCTGACGTTGCCACAAGGTTATGAGATAGGTTATCGCTCATCATTGCCTTTTATCGAAGTTAAGTTATTTGCACCTGAGCAGGGTAATACCGCTTTGACACTGTTAGCTGAAATGGAAACCTTGCTCGGTGACAACATTGTTGGCAAGCAAGTAGGGTTAATTGACAACCTTGCTTCAATGCTTATTCAACACAATAAAAAGTTAGCGATAGTAGAGCAATCAACGGGTGGTTTTGTTGTTAACTGGTTAAATCAACAACCAGCACTGAGTGAATATGTGGTATCTGCATCCGTTCAAAATACAGTTGTCGATACGAAGACTGATATGGACGCTTTAGTCAAAGCAGCAAGTGATCAATTACAGCGTTTAAGTCTAATACCAAATAGTCAGATAGGGCTGTTTTCTGGCGCATTGCATGATGGTGCTGTCACGGTTGGGTTGATCACAGATGAGGAAAAATGGATCCAGCATGTACAGTTTAAACGAGTCTATAGCCATGATGATCAACGTTGGGTGATTGCGACTGTTTTATTAGATATGCTTCGCCGATACCTGCAAGGTGTTGCGATATTTGGTCATTATGAATCACTGAATAGATTATTCGAAAATCATAGTCTAAAACTTATGAACTTACAGAAACGATAAAAGTAAAATATAGCTTTAATGAGTATTAACAGAGCGTAACATTTCTATAATCTATAATGATTGCGTCTTATTTTGAATGCTGTATTATTGCCTGCGGTTCACAGATAAGTAATTCTAAATCAATATGCTATCTCAATGATGGCAACCTTAACTAAGTAATGATAGACGTTACTGTGGTTATGATTTGAAATGTATAAAAGGATAATAAAAAATGACTTTTAAATTAAAAAAGCTAGCGTTAGCAACTTCAGTTGTACTTTCTGCATTTATGCTACAAGCATGTAATGACGCTGACACTGCTGCAAATCAAAACCAACAACAGACAGCACCTGTTGCCAAAGCTGAGAAAGTAGAGATGAAATCATTAGAGACGAAGGTGATTTACTTAGATCGCCGTATGCTACCACCAGGTGCAGTATTAAATGTAACGTTAGAAGATGTTTCTTTAGCTGATGCACCATCAACAACGATCACGAGTGAGTCGATGGATGTAGCGGGCGCACCACCATACCCAGTAACACTAGATTATGATGCAGCGAAAATTCAAGATAAGCATCGTTACAGCCTACGTGCAACCATTAAGGTTGGTGATGAGTTAGTGATGACATCAACAACAAGCATTGATCCATTTGCTACTGATGCAAAACAACCTATTGAGATCAAATTAGATCGTGTTGCTCATCAAGCGCCAGAAGAAACTGCAGCGACAGGTCTTGCTGGTCAACCATGGGAATTAGTTACACTGGCAGGTGAAACTGTTAAGCCTGGTGCTGATGGCAACATGGCATTTATCCAATTTGATATGGATAAGAAGTCTGCATATGGTTTCTCTGGTTGTAATAACTTCCAAGGTACATTCGAAACATCGAATGGCACATTGACAATGGGACCTGCGGCATCAACACGTAAAATGTGTATGGATGGTATGGAGCTTGAAAAAGCATTCCTGGCGTCAGTACCAACCTATGCTAGCTATGTTATTGTTGATAACGTCTTAACGGTAAAAGATAAGCAAGGAAAAGAGGTTGCTACCTTTAAAACTGGCAACTAATAAAGAAAATATTAAAAACTCGTTTCTAATCGTCTGATAAAGCGCATAAGTTGTAATTTAAAATTGCAGCTTATGCGTTTTTTTGTGTCTCTTGATTGTGTACGGTAATTTATTCTAAATAAGACTGTTACAAAATCCTCATATTTTTTTTAGGTAATCTCAAAATATACATCTATTCTATTATTATATTTATTTGTACTGCCTGAGTTTTATTTATTAGTAAAGAAAGATGTATATAAATAATTAAATATTAATTTTTAATGTAATTAATAACTTAGAAGGTTGCTTATTATATGAGTTCTGCCAGCAATAAAATGGGGTTAATGGGATTAACAACCATTGTTACCGTTAATATGATGGGGTCAGGGATAATATTATTACCGTCGAGTCTTGCTGCAACAGGGGGTATTGCTTTACTTGCTTGGGTAATTACAGCACTAGGAGCATTAGCCATTGCGTATGCATTTGCTAAATGCGGTATGTACTGTACTGATGATGGGGGGATGTCTGCCTATTCAGAAAAAGCACATGGTAAATCCAGTTTCTTTATTGCTTCTTATACCTACTATGTGTGTTTAGTTATCAGTGCGGTTGCAATTGCCGTATCTTGTGTTGGTTATCTAGAATATTTTATTCCTTGGTTGAAAGAAACCCCAATTCATACTTTCGTTGGCGTTATTTCCATTCTTATTATCACCATGTTTGCCAATGTTAGAGGGGCTAAAATTACTGGTCGAATTTCAACCGTAACCGTGTGGGGCATTATTATTCCTGTATTGGGTTTATCCATAATTGGCTGGTTCTGGTTTGATCCTAAAATCTTTGCCGAGGCTTGGAACCCGCATAACGTCTCGATTGGTAGTGCAATTTATGCGGGGATGGCACTCACTTTATGGGCCTTCCTTGGTATCGAATCTGCTGGTGCTAACTCGGGTACTGTTGAAAATCCAGAGCGTAATGTACCACTTGCTTGTATGTTGGCTACAGTCTTTTCCGCTGCAACCTATATTGCCTCAACGACAGTTATTCAAGGTATTATTCCAAACGATATTCTTGCTAAATCTGATTCTCCTTTTGGTCTGGTATTTGCTCAAATGTTTACGCCTTTCGTGGGAGAAATTATTACCGCAATGGCAATCATGGCATGTGTTGGCTCTTTATTAGGATGGCAGTTTACAAATGCTCAGGTGTCGAAAGTTGCTGCAGATATGCGTTTATTCCCCAAAATCTTTTCAGATGTAAATAAGCACGATGCACCGTTTAAAGGCATGATGATTATGCTAGCTTTAGAATTATTGTTAGCTGTGATGACGATTTCTCCAACGTTATTAAAACAATTTAACGTCTTGGTTAATTTAGCCGTATTTATCAACATGGTGCCTTATATTCTATCACTTACTGCTCTTGGCATAATTATGAAGCAGGCTAATGTGGGTCAGAAAGAATATAACACGGGCATATTAGTTGGCTCCGTCGCTGTTATTTACAGTATTTATGGCGCTTATTCTACGGGTGAAGAAGCCGTCTTCTACGGCACTGTTATTACCTTATTTGGTTATTTCTTCTATGGCTTTATTGCTAGTCGAGATGCAACACCTAATAAAACGTAATTCTTATTTTTAATCGTCAATAGTCATTGTTTATCGTTATAAACCTTAAATATAACAGGATATTTATATGCTTAATTACGGGAAACATAAGAGAGTTTTAGTATTTGATAACTCTCAGCAAACTGGGGTGATTGCGAATGCGATTGATCGTTTAATTGAAGAATTTAAAAAAGAATCGATCAATGTGCTAACAGCATCATCTTATGATGATTGTTACTCTATTTTAAATGTAAACCTTGCTATCGACTGTTTAATGTTGACATCAAGTATGACGGGACAGCAACAAGAAGAGAACGATATGTTCTTCTCTTTGATTGATAAATTAAATCAACGCCAAGAAGGGGTGCCAGTTTTCCTATTGGCAGAGAGAAAGAAAGTAACTCTCTGTGTTAATCGCGAATTAATGTCGCAGGTTGATGAGTTTGCGTGGATTTTAGAAGACACCTCAGACTTTATTGCCGGACGTGCGATAGCAGCGATGGATCGCTACCGTGAGCAATTATTACCACCACTCGCTTCTGCGATGATGAAATACGACGATATCCATGAGTATTCATGGGCTGCGCCTGGTCATCAAGGTGGTGTAGGGTTTAGGAAAACACCTGCGGGGCAACGTTTCTATAATTATTACGGTGAAGGGCTATTTCGCTCAGATATGGGTATTGAACGTGGATCATTAGGTTCATTGCTCGATCACACTGGCGCTTTTGGTGAAAGTGAAGATTATGCCGCAAAAGTGTTTGGTGCTGATAAGTCTTACTCATTGGTGACAGGGACATCCGGTGCAAACCGTACCATTATGCAAATTTGTATGAGAGAGAATACTCTCGCAATTTGTGACCGAAATTGTCATAAGTCTATTGAGCAGGGGTTAATGTTAACTGGGGCATTACCTGTTTATATGGTACCGACACGTAACCGTTACGGTATTATCGGACCAATTTACCCTGATCAAATGTCACCAGAAGGGTTAAAAAAAGCTGCTGAAAGTAGCGAACTCACAAATGCAAAAGCCGGTACTCAAGCAACGTATGCCGTAGTCACTAACTGTACCTACGATGGTTTATGTTATAACGCTAAACGTGCACAAGACATCTTAGCGGAAAGTAGTAATCGTATTCACTTTGATGAAGCTTGGTATGGTTATGCGCGTTTTAATCCGATTTACACCGATCACTTTGCGATGCGTGGTGAACCTGTTGAAGATCCGGATGCACCGACAGTGTTTGCGACACACTCCACTCACAAATTACTGAATGCGCTCTCTCAAGCCTCTTGGATCCATATTCGCTACGGTAAAGACCATATTAACTTTGAGCGCTTTAACCAGTCTTACATGATGCATGCAACCACTTCTCCTCTGTATGCGATCAGTGCATCGAATGATATTGCAGTATCGCAAATGGATGGTGGACGTGGTCACTCATTAACACAAGAAGTGATCAAAGAAGCGGTGGACTATCGTCAGGCAATGGGGCGCTTGTACCGTGAGTTTGCTGCTGATGGCGACTGGTTCTTTAAACCTTGGAACGCAGAAACCATTACTGATCCTGAAACCGGTAAAGTCTATGACTTTGAAGATGCACCTGCTGAGCTAGTTGCAACCAACCAAGATTTCTGGGTGATGAAACCGGGCGATAAATGGCATGGCTTTGATGATATCCCAGCTGACTGGTGTATGCTCGATCCAATTAAAGTGAGTATCCTCGCACCAGGTATGGGGGATGATGGTAAGTTGCTAGATAGCGGTGTACAAGCAGCGCTTGTAACACAATATTTAACACGTTTTGGTATAGTCCCAACACGTACTACAGATTTCCAAGTGATGTTCTTATTCTCAATGGGGATCACCAAAGGTAAGTGGGCAACCTTGGTTAATACCTTACTCAGCTTTAAAACACACTATGATAATAATACACCGTTGAAAAATGCATTACCTGATTTAGTGGCAGCGCATCCTGAAGTGTATGGTCATTTAGGTCTTAAAGATCTGGGTGATAAGATGTTTGGCTATTTGAAACAACATACACCATCAGAAATGCTCAATGCGGCTTATTCAACGCTACCTAAAGCAGATATTACACCTCGTGCGGCTTTTGAAGCGATCGTTGATGATAATGTTGAAATGGTGCCATCCCATAAACTGCAAGGCCGTGTCGCAGCGAATGCGGTTATTCCATATCCACCGGGTATTCCAATGTTAATGTCAGGGGAAAACTTTGGTGATGATAGTAGCCCGCAAATTGGTTACTTACATAGTTTAGAAGTGTGGGATAAAGAATTCCCTGGCTTTGAACATGAAACCGAAGGGACAGAAGTTGAAGATGGTGTTTACCACGTGATGTGTGTGAAGAAGTCTTAGGCAAGAAATAAGATAGGTAAAGAAAAGGCAGCTCAGTATTATTGAGCTGCCTTTTTTATTGGCTCGCTTACAGTGGGTAGTTGGTAGTCGAATTCGATTTCAACATTACTTTTAGGTACTGAGCGACAGGTAAGAATTTCATTCGGCGCAATAAAAGCAAGGGCATCTTGTTGGTCAACAGCACCTTGTTTTAACTTACAGCGACAAGCACCGCACATACCATTACGGCATTGATACTCAGGTTGAATACCTGCTTGTTCAAGCTGCTTGAGCAGAGGCTCATGGTTATTACCATGAACCTCCACGCCATTAACCTTGATGGTTAATTGACTCATAGTTCGAAGTCACCAAGATCGTCAGCACTTACATCGTTGTCAATTTGACCAACAAGGTATGAACTGATTTCTGCTTCTTGAGGAGCAACTTGTACGTTATCAGAAGATAACCAAGAGTTGATCCATGGGATTGGGTTTTGCGTTGCACCTTCGTAAGCAGGGCGTAGACCCACAGCAGACATACGTAGGTTAGTGATGTATTCAACATATTGACACAAGATCTGCTTATTCAAGCCAATCATAGAGCCATCTTTAAATAGGTAATCTGCCCAATCTTTTTCTTGCTCAGCGGCAGATTTAAAGATATCGAAACATTCTTGCTCGCATTCCACTGCAATTTCTGCCATTTCAGGATCGTCTTGACCCGTACGTAGCAAGTTCAGAATATGCTGAGTACCTGTTAAGTGCAGTGCTTCATCACGTGCGATCAGCTTAATGATTTTCGCATTACCTTCCATAAGCTCACGCTCAGCGAAAGCAAATGAACAAGCAAAGCTCACGTAGAAACGGATTGCTTCTAGCGCGTTAACTGACATTAAACAAAGGTATAGCTTTTTCTTTAATTCACGAAGGCTAACAGTAAATGGAACACCATTTGCTGAGTGATTACCTTCACCGAAACGGTGGTAATCATTCGTTGCTGCAATTAGCGCATCGTAGTACTTAGAAATATCACCAGCACGTTTAATGATATGTTCATTCTCGACGATATCGTCAAAAACAACCGAAGGGTTATTAACGATATTGCGGATAATATGCGTATAAGAACGTGAGTGGATGGTTTCAGAGAACGACCATGTTTCAATCCAAGTTTCTAACTCAGGGATAGAAACGATAGGCAGAAGCGCAACGTTAGGGCTACGACCTTGAATAGAATCCAATAGCGTTTGGTATTTCAGGTTACTGATGAAAATATGCTTTTCATGATCTGGCAAATTGTTGTAGTTGATACGGTCGCCAGACACATCAACTTCTTCTGGACGCCAGAAGAAAGAAAGTTGTTTTTCGATGAGTTTTTCGAAAATCTCAAATTTTTGTTGGTCGTAGCGAGCAACATTCACCGATTGACCAAAGAACATTGGCTCTTTTAATTGATCGTTGCGGGTTTGACAAAAAGTACTGTAAGCCATGATTTCCTCAAATCAAAGGGGAGCCATGAGGCTCCCATTTAATAATTAAATTTTACAACTAGTGCAATCGTCTGCAGCCATATCACCTTGACTATCTGAGGCACCGTCACGAGTGTTATGGTAGTAAAGTGTTTTCACACCTAGTTTGTAAGCATTTAGTAGATCTTTAAGTAGTAGCTTCATAGGAACTTTACCACCAGGTTGCTTACTCGGATCATAATTCGTATTCGCCGAGATAGCTTGGTCGATAAATTTCTGCATGATACCCACAAGTTGTAGGTAACCGTCGTTACTACCGATATTCCATAGTAGCTCGTAGTTCTCTTTATACTTAGCGTACTCAGGAACAACTTGCTTGAGGATACCATCTTTTGATGCTTTAACAGAAACGAAACCACGCGGTGGCTCAATACCATTTGTCGCATTTGAAATTTGCGATGATGTCTCTGATGGCATTAACGCAGAAAGCGTTGAGTTACGTAGACCATGGGTTTTGATCTCTTCACGTAACGTTTCCCAATCGTAGCGTAGTTCTGCTGAGCAAATCTTATCGATATCTTGCTTATAAGTATCGATAGGTAGTACACCTTGTGCGTAAGTTGTTTCGTTAAATGCAGGGCAAGCGCCTTGCTCTTTCGCCAAGTTTACAGATGCCTTTAATAAGTAGTATTGAATGGCTTCAAATGCTTCGTGTGTTAGGTTGTTTGCGCTACCGTCTGAGTAACGAACACCGTGTTTTGCTAAGTAGTAAGCAAAGTTGATCACACCAACACCTAGTGTACGACGGTTCATGGTAGAACGACGTGCAGCTGGTAGTGGGTAGTCTTGGTAATCTAGTAGTGCATCTAGGGCACGAACCGTTAGCTCAGCTAGCTCTTCTAAATCATCAAGGCTATCGATAGCACCTAGGTTAAATGCAGATAGCGTACATAGTGCAATTTCACCGTTTTCGTCTTCAACGTTGTTCAGTGGCTTAGTCGGCAGTGCGATCTCAAGACACAGGTTAGATTGACGAATAGGTGCAACAGCCGGATCAAATGGACTGTGTGTATTACAGTGGTCAACGTTTTGGATGTAAATACGGCCTGTAGACGCACGTTCTTGCATTAGCAATGAGAACAGATCAATTGCCTTGATTGTTTCACGCTTGATGCTGCTGTCTTGCTCATATTTTAGGTATAAACGCTCGAACTCTTCTTGATCTGCAAAGAATGCATCGTACATTCCTGGAACATCAGAAGGAGAGAACAGAGAAATGTTTTCGCCTTTGATTAAACGTGTGTACATCAGTTTGTTGATTTGAACACCGTAGTCCATGTGACGAACACGGTTTTCTTCAACACCACGGTTATTCTTAAGTACAAGTAGTGATTCTACTTCACGGTGCCAAATAGGGTAGAACAGTGTTGCTGCACCACCGCGTACTCCACCTTGAGAACAACATTTTACTGCTGTTTGGAAGTACTTGTAAAAAGGAATACAACCCGTGTGGAATGCTTCACCACCACGGATTTCAGAGCCTAGTGCACGAATACGACCCGCGTTGATACCAATACCAGCACGTTGAGATACGTAACGCACAATTGAACTTGCTGTTGCGTTGATTGAATCAAGGCTATCGTCACATTCGATCAGTACACATGAGCTGAACTGACGTGTTGGCGTACGAACACCAGACATAATTGGTGTTGGTAGCGAGATCTTAAATAGTGACGCTGCATCGTAGAAACGTTTGATGTAATCAAGACGTGTTTCTTTTGGATATTTATTAAATAGTGCAGCTGCGATCAGGATGTATAAGAACTGTGCACTTTCAAAAATTTCACCTGATACACGGTTTTGAACAAGGTATTTACCTTCAAGTTGTTTAACCGCTGCGTATGAGAAGTTCATATCGCGCCAGTGATCGATAAAGGTATCCATCACTGCAAATTCTTCTTCAGTGTAATCTTCTAATAAGTGCTCGTCGTATTTACCTTTAGCGACAAGGTTTTTAACGTGCTCATATAGCTTTGGTGGCTCAAACTGACCATACGCTTTTTTACGTAGGTGGAAAATCGCCAAGCGTGCTGCAAGGTATTGGTAATCAGGGGTTTCTTCAGAGATTAAATCTGCCGCAGCTTTGATGATTGTTTCATGGATATCATCAGTACGGATACCATCGTAAAACTGGATGTGAGACTTTAATTCTACTTGAGACACAGAAACGTTTTCTAAACCTTCTGCTGCCCATTCAATCACGCGGTGGATTTTATCTAAATCGATATTTTCAGTACGACCGTCGCGCTTGGTAACTGTTAGTTGTTGAGTCATTTTTAGTTAGTTTCCCAGTTTTCCTTGCATATGAGCTTTTTTTGCAACTTTTATAAATAGATTAGCAAAGAATGTGATCTTTGATAAAAATTCTTGTAAGACAAAAACACTATATGTTGGGGTGTGCTGTCAAAGTGATTACAAGATAGTGGTGATTTCGTTTTTTTGCAAGATGACATTTTTTGACCAGCTGTGGATAAGATGGGGATTTTTATAAAAAAGTCAGTGCCTACTTACGTAACTCGCTAATGCCATCAATTAGATAGCAAATTGCAATATTGTATGGTGAGATTTTAGTGATAAAAAAAATATTTTTTTGTTGAAATTTGGTGGTTTTAGGAGTTCAAAAATTGTTGTGATTAATGTCAATTAATCTTAAGTAACCCTTGATCTTACAGGTATTTTTTGAGTCATTATGTGCATAACATATTGGGGGGGATGTTATTGGTATGTTTCGATGGAAGATGAAAATTTATGTGCTACAAAAGCTGCATTATTCGGCTTCAATACCTTGTTATCTATATTGAAGCCTAAATGATGACTAATATTGGTTAATCTTGCTTTTGGGTATGAACAATGTAGTTCACGTCAACATTTGTTCCTAGGCTATAAGTGTTAGTTAGAGGATTGTAGTGTAAACCTATAATATGACGATCTTCTAATGCGGTTTTATCAATCATCGCCATTAGTTCTGATGGGCGAATAAATTTATTGTGATCATGCGTACCTTTAGGCACTAAACGCATAACATGCTCCGCACCTACGATCGCAAATAAGTAAGACTTAATATTACGGTTTAAAGTTGAGAAGAAAACATGCCCGCCGGGTTTTACCATCTTCGCACAAGCAGCAATGATTGACGCAGGATCAGGGACATGCTCTAGCATTTCCATACAAGTGATCACATCGTAATATGCTTGATGTTCTTCAGCATGCTCTTCTGCTGTTGATTGAATGTAATCAAGCTTGGTTCCTGTTTCTAAAGCATGTAAACGAGCAACAGTTAGGGGCTCTTTACCCATATCAAGACCAGTGACTTCTGCACCTTCAATTGCCATGCTTTCAGCCAGAATACCGCCACCACAGCCAACATCGAGAACTTTCTTGCCAAATAGACCATTAGCATGATCGATAACATAGTTAAGACGAAGCGGGTTGATTTGGTGAAGCGGTTTGAATTCACCTTCAAGATCCCACCAACGTGAGGCCATATCTTCGAATTTACTGATCTCAGCAGGATCTACATTTAGTGGTTTGCTCATTACATTGATGCCATTTTCCTTAATTGATACTGCACATTATGCGAAATATTCGAAACGTTGCAAAGCAGTAATAAGCAAAGGGGAGAGGATTACTAAGTGAGAAAAATAGCCAAGGGATTAACATCGCTTGGCTACTAGTTAGCGTGAGACATAGGCTTACTCATTAAAGTGAGTCAGTGTAGCAGGCAGCAGTTCGGGACTAATAGTGCCACCAAATAAAGTGAGTGTCGCAAGAATTGCCATTAAAATGTATTTACCAATAATGATTGAAAGCCCTATCGTGTTAATTGCAGTACCCATGATCGTATCCTCATTTGTCCTGATGAAGATGCACAATACGTGTAGGCTGAGTATCATGCGTCTGAGTTGCATGTGCTGGTGAAGCTTACAAGCATATTTTGATAGGGAATACTATTGTAAAAATTGCGACAACTCTCAATTTGTGGATTCATTAACCAATTGCAATGCGTACAATTAATAATTAAGTTATTGGTCTAATTTTTACAAACCGTTACATATTCGGTAAGTTAGAATAGTTACATTATGGTTTGAGTTATTTTTCTAATAATGCGTAATTTATAAACAGATGCATATATTCTATTCACAGTTGTGACATCGTTTATTTCTGTTTTCTTTCATTTCCGCTAAATTACTCACAACATAAGTCGTGAAAGGTGTGCCTATTAAGGCTGTAATATGCTATATTCTTACGCCTTGCACGTATAAAAATACGACAGAAATTACCTGAGGGATATTGGCTCCATGAGCGATCTTGCAAAAGAGATCACGCCCATAAATATTGAAGAGGAGCTGAAAAGCTCTTATCTCGACTATGCGATGTCAGTAATCGTAGGTCGTGCTCTTCCTGATGTGCGTGATGGCCTTAAGCCAGTACACCGCCGCGTTTTATTCGCGATGAATGTACTAGGCAATGACTGGAATAAAGCATATAAAAAATCTGCCCGTGTGGTAGGTGATGTGATCGGTAAATATCACCCACACGGTGATAGCGCTGTGTACGACACAATCGTACGTATGGCTCAACCATTCTCGTTGCGCTACATGCTCGTAGATGGTCAAGGTAACTTTGGTTCAATCGATGGCGACTCTGCAGCTGCGATGCGTTATACCGAAGTTCGTATGGCTAAAATCGCGCATGAGTTACTTGCTGATTTAGACAAAGAAACTGTGGATTATGTACCTAACTACGATGGTACAGAGCAAATTCCAGCAGTATTACCAACTAAGATCCCTAACTTACTAGTGAATGGTTCTTCTGGTATTGCTGTAGGTATGGCGACAAATATTCCACCTCATAACTTAGGCGAAGTGATCGACGGCTGTTTGGCTTACATCAACGATGAAGACATCACCATCGATCAGCTAATGGAATACATTCCTGGTCCTGACTTCCCGACAGCTGCAATGATCAGCGGTCGTAAAGGGATTGTTGACGCTTATAAAACTGGCCGCGGTAAAGTTTACATGCGCGCTAAAGCGGAAATTGAAGCGGATAAGAATGGTAAAGAAACCATTGTTGTTCACGAAATCCCGTACCAAGTTAACAAGGCTCGCTTGATCGAGAAGATTGCTGAGCTCGTTAAAGATAAGAAAGTTGAAGGCATCAGTGCACTACGCGACGAATCTGATAAAGATGGTATGCGTATTGTTATCGAATGTAAGCGTGACGCTGTGGGTGAAGTGGTGCTAAACAACCTTTACGCACAAACTCAGCTACAAACTACATTCGGTATCAACATGGTTGCACTAGATAATGGTCAACCAAAGATCTTTAACCTTAAAGAGATGCTTAAGTGCTTCGTTAACCACCGTCGTGAAGTGGTGACTCGTCGTACAATTTACGAATTACGTAAAGCGCGTGATCGTGCTCATATCCTTGAAGGTCTTGCATTAGCATTGGCTAACATTGATGAAATCATTGAGCTGATCCGCCGTGCACCAACACCTGCAGAAGCGAAAGCTGGCTTAATTGCACGTGGTTGGGATCTAGGTAACGTAGCTGCAATGCTTGAGCGTGCAGGTACAGATGCTGCACGTCCTGAATGGTTAGAAGCACAGTTCGGTATTCGTGATAACCAGTACTACCTAACAGAGCAACAAGCACAAGCAATTCTTGATCTACGTCTGCACAAGCTAACTGGTCTTGAGCATGAAAAGATCCTTGAAGAATACAAAGCACTACTTGATGAAATCGCAGAACTAATGCACATCCTTTCAAGCTCTGAGCGCTTGATGGAAGTGATCCGCGAAGAACTAGAGTTAGTGAAAGAGCAGTTCAGCGACGTACGTCGTACTGAGATCACTGCAGCTAGCCACGACATCGATATGGAAGATCTGATCACCCAAGAAGATGTTGTTGTAACACTATCTCACGAAGGTTACGTTAAGTACCAAATTCTAAGCGACTACGAAGCACAGCGTCGTGGTGGTAAAGGTAAAGCAGCAACGCGCATGAAGGAAGAAGACTTCATTGAGCGTCTACTGGTTGCTAATACTCACGATACGATCCTATGTTTCTCTAGCCGTGGCCGTATGTACTGGTTGAAGGTATACCAATTACCATTAGCTAGCCGTACTGCACGTGGCAAGCCAATCGTAAATATTCTTCCGCTTGAAGAAAATGAACGTATTACTGCGATCCTTCCTGTACGTGAATACGAAGCTGATAAGTTTGTATTTATGGCAACTGCTGACGGTACAGTGAAGAAGACACCGCTAACTGACTTTAGCCGTCCACGTAGTGCAGGTATCATTGCTGTTAACCTTCGTGATGAAGATACCCTAATTGGTGTTGATATCACTGATGGTCAGAATGACATCATGCTGTTCTCGAAGGCGGGTAAAGTTGTTCGCTTCTCTGAAGAGCAAGTACGTGGCATGGGCCGCACTGCGGCAGGTGTTCGTGGTATCAAGCTGGCTGAAAGCGATAAAGTGGTTTCACTGATTGTTCCTCACAACGAGGGTGATGTACTGACTGTAACTGAAAATGGTTATGGTAAACGTACAGAGCTTGCTGAATACCCAGCGAAGAGCCGTGCAACACAAGGTGTTGTATCAATCAAGGTATCTGAACGTAACGGTAGCGTTGTTGGTGCTGTCCAAGCAGAAGACGGCGATGAGTTTATGATGATCACGAACGGCGGTACGCTTGTACGTACTCGTGTTGCTGAAGTGAGCCGCGTTGGTCGTAATACGCAAGGTGTAACACTTATTCGTACTGCTGAAGACGAGCAAGTTGTTGGCCTACAGCGCATTGATGAGCCTGAAGAAGAGTTGATTGAAGATGCTGAATTAGTAGAAGGTGATGCTGTTGAAAATACAGAACAACCGTACTGTTGATACAGGTTCAGATGAGTCAGCAGAGCAAGAGTAATTCTTAAGCTCAATGCATTAATAGATAAACAGCTACAGTTTCAACTGTAGCTGTTTTTTTATGTGCCTTTTTTATGTGCCTTTTTTATGTGCCTTTTTTATGTTGTGACATTATTGATAAGGTTTGCTTTGTATTTGGCTGGCGTCGAAGTGCTGTTAGATAATATTTTAATTTGGCTTTATCAGTAGTTAGAAATAATGTGGCTCTTGAGCTTATCCCTTGCCTTATTCCATAACCATTCATAAATATCGAATATAACGCTAAAAAGGGGTATAGACCGATTGTCATTTTTCCACCATGCTCGAAGTAACAGACTAGCAATTTATAATAAAAACTTTTAAGTTGATTAATAAAGGTGTAAAAACAACGCATTGCTACCCGTTTTCGGTAGTGAGATTTATCTAACGTTGTTTTGTAATGCTAAAGACGTTATGTATTTGGCGTTGTTAGCTTTATGAAGCAAATAGGCTTTTTATTCTATTTCCCCAAGCAGGAGCAAGTACACTATCATGGATAAGGTTTATAACTTTTGTGCCGGACCAGCAATGATCCCCGCTGATGTTCTCGCCAAAGCTCAAAGAGAGCTTATTAATTGGAATGGTCTAGGTACTTCTGTTATGGAAGTCAGCCACCGTAGCAAAGAGTTTCTTGCTGTGGCTGCGCAATCTGAGCAAGATTTACGAGATTTATTAGATATCCCAGCAAACTACCATGTTCTGTTTTGTCATGGTGGTGCACGTGGACAGTTTGCCGCTGTGCCATTGAACTTATTAGGTGATGCTGAAACTGCTGATTATATGGATGGCGGCTTTTGGGCTCACAGTGCGATTGAAGAAGCTAAGAAATATTGTCAGCCAAATATTGTTGATATTACTTGTGATAAAGACGGTAAAAAAGCAATTCTACCTGTTGAGCAATGGCCTCTATCTGATAATGCTGCGTTTGTTCATTTCTGTCCGAATGAAACGATTGATGGTATTGAAATTCGTGATTTACCACAAACAGATAAGCCAATTGTGGCTGATATGTCTTCGACTATCTTATCTCGCAAAATTGATGTATCTAAATATGGTGTTATTTACGCCTAGCGCGCAGAAAAATATTGGTCCTGCTGGCTTAACTATTGTGATTGTACGTGATGATCTACTAGGCAAAGCAAAGGCAATTTTGCCAAGTATTTTAGATTACACGGTTTTAGTTGATAAAGAGTCAATGTTTAATACGCCACCAACGTTTGCTTGGTATTTAGCTGGCGAAGTCTTCAAGTGGTTGAAAACTGTCGGTGGTGTGGAAGCGATGGAGCAGCGTAATTTAGCGAAAGCTAAGTTACTTTATGACTTTATCGATCACTCTGACTTTTATGTGAACGAAGTCCATGCTGATAACCGTTCTATCATGAACGTTCCATTCCAGTTGAAGAATCCTGAGCTAGATGCTTTATTCTTAGAACAAGCTGATGTAGCAGGATTGAAAGCATTGAAAGGTCACCGTGTTGTTGGTGGTATGCGTGCATCTATTTACAATGCGATGCCACTTGAAGGTGTACAAGCATTAGTTGATTTTATGGTAAAATTTGAAAAAGAAAACGCTTAAAATTAACAAATAAAATGAAAGCTGTAGGTGATTGATATTTAATATATTACCTGCAGCTTTTTTATTTAGTAAACTAATTGAATTGCATATTACTGTATATAAATAGGTTGAAACGTTCGTTAACAGTTTTATTCTTGATAGATATATTATCATACCTATAATCGGCAAACTTCGAGTATTGTAGGGCTCTATCTTTAATGATTAAAATGACGACAATTAAGTCATATTACAATGATTATATTAAAGATATTTCTATTGTCTTTTTATTATTATTGCCATTAACAATATGTAACGCAATTACAGTTTTTGTCGGTCATGCTCTGAGTATGGCTGAGTTTTCTGATGCCGCAAATAAGTTCTTTTATTTTTCTGACTTATTGATTGCTATTTATCCAATCACGCTGTGTATTATTACGAGTTATTATATTTCAACTAAACATGGTATGAATGCCATGGTTGTTGTGCCGTATTCATTACTCTTATTAACAGCGGTTTCAATTCCAAATGGTTTAGTCGCGGCTAATACAGGCTTGCCTAATAACCCGTTAATTGCATTGCTAGCGGCGATTATATCCGCGTTGTGCTGTGTTTCTTTTCGTTTAGATCCACTCGATCCGTCACGTATCGATTTTGTAAAACGATTGTATAAGCAAGCGGCACATTTCTTTAGCTTTTTACTATTAACATTAATGCTGGCAAAAATAACTGAAATTGTTATTCAGTTAAGTCAAGGTGCAAGTAAATTTATTGCATTAAATCCTCTGACATTTTTTGGCGGATTAGCTTACCAGTTTATTCTAGGTTTATTAGGTGCGGTTGGGATCAATGGTCATAACTTCCTATTTCGTGCTAAACAGCAGCTATTTGAAGATACTCAACTGCATTTAGCTGCGTGGCAAGCAGGGGATGCACCTTTACCAATTTTAGGGCAAGGCTTTTATGATGCTTTCATGTCGATGGGGGGATCAGGTAATACAATCAGCCTATTGCTTTGTATCTTATTGTTCTCGAAAGATCGTCGTCATATTGCGTTAGCTATTTCAGCTATTCCGTTAGTGATTTTTAATATTAATGAACTATTACTATTTGGATTACCAATCATCTTTAACCCATTGCTGATTGTGCCGTTTGTTTTTGTACCTTTAGTTAGCTTTGTTGTTGTGTATAGTGCCATGTCATTAGGTTTGGTGAACCATGTTGGTACTATTGTTGATTGGATGACTCCACCTTTTATTAGTGGTTATATTGCCACACAAAATAGTTTTGGAGGCGTGATATTACAGTTTGTAGTGATCACATTAGGTACGCTGATTTATCGTCCGTTTTATTTAAATTATGTTGGTCGTAGTCGTCAAAGTAATATGACGATGACACGTCAATCTGAAATTGAAAGTTCTACACTAAAAGCATTTTTAGGTGATGTGAATAAGGCGATGGGTAGTTATGTCAGTAAGCATGATATTAGTCGTCGTGTGAATAATATGCTGAATAACGGTGAGTTTGTGATGCACTATCAGCCTCAAGTGAATATGAAAAATCCTTCACACTTATCTTTTGAGTCGTTAGTACGTTATAAAGATAAAACAGGTAAGTTAATTCTACCTGTGTTTATTGATGACTTTTATCAACTTGGTGCTATAAAGCAGTTAGATCAAATGGTGATTGATCTGGTATTAACGGATATGAAAAAGTTACCGCTTGAGCATGGTTGTAAAGTATCGGTGAATATTTCTGCTGAAAGTATTGCCGATCCTGCGATTATTCATTTCGTTGTAGAGCGATTACGTTTTTACGAGATTGAGCCATCTAGTTTAGAAATTGAAATTACAGAAGAAGCGATTATTACCAATGACAAACAGATCGCAAAAAATATTGAAGCGTTACAAGCGTTAGGTATTACTGTTGCTATTGATGACTTTGGTTCAGGTTATGCGTCATTCCCGCATTTGCTGAAGTTTAATTTCGATAAAGTGAAACTTGATCGTTCGTTATTATTGAACACACAAAATGAGCGAGAGAAAAATCTCTATCAGTTATTAGCCAAGATCAGCGAAGTAACAGGTTGTGTGTTAGTGGCGGAAGGTGTGGAAACTGAAATTGAAGAGCAGTTTGTTGCTAGTTGCGGTATTGATATTATCCAAGGTTATTATTTTTCAAGACCAATGCCACTAGATGATGCTCAACAATGGGCAAGCAATAAAATTCATGCTTAAAGAAAAAGCCACAGTATCATCTGTGGCTTTCTTTTTATTGAGTTGGGAATATCAATTTACTGGTATCAAAACCAGCTTGTTGAGCAATGGTTAGGTATTTTTGTAGTTGCTCATTAGTGAGTTGCTTTTGTCGTGATAGTAACCAGAGATATTCATAGTTATAGCTACTAATTAGTGCGGTTGAGTAGTCAGGCTCTAAATAGAAAATGATGTAACTACCGTAGAAAGGACCAAAAAACGAGACTTTTAGGTAACCTACATCTTGCGTTTTAACGAACTTGGCTTTTCCTACAGCTTCTTTCCATTGTTGTTTTTGAGTGTTAAAGCCCTTGTTTATAACCTTCACACTCCCATCAGCATTCATGCTGTAAGTGGCACTAACCTTATCTAAATTACGCTCAAAGCTATGATCCAATCGTGCAATCTCATACCAAGTACCAAGGTATTTATTGAGATCAAAAGGGGATACCACGTGTAATTGTTTCTGGTTTTCCTGTGGTGCACCCATTAAGTACAGTCATGAGTACAGTGAGGAATATGAGTCGTATAGCCATTAATCTTTCCTTAATTTGTTGGCGATGAAAATTCGACTTTCACATTAAAATTTACGTAATCGTTACTGATGTTAAACGGCCAGTGCATTCTTTCGCAAATACGCTGAACAATCACCAAACCACAGCCATATCCTTGATTATAAGTCTCATTACCGTCATGGCGATTGACGATTTTAAGTGTGTCTTCATTTAGCTCGATCATGATATCACCCACACTATAACTAAATGCATTCTTTATTAAGTTATTAATAATGATGGTGATAAAGCTGAGCGGTGCAGTAACAGTACCAGGGTTGCTAATACTCAATTGGTAATGCGTATCTTGCTTTGCAAACAGCGGTGCCATAATTTGCAGTTGCTTTTCTAATTCATCGGCAAGATGACAAGTGACTAAATGGTGAGGTTCGATCTCATGTTTACCTAAAAGTAAAAAAGTCTCCGTTAAGATCTTCATTTCATCACTGGCTTGATGTAAGCGTTTAATCGCTTTTTTTGCAACATTAGGCTGGTTAGGTACTTTATCTAATAAGTCAGCGGAGCCTTGAATGATCATAATAGGCGTACGAAGCTCGTGAGAGGCAAAGCGACTGAACTCTTTTTCTCGCTGAAAGTAATTGGCAATTTCACGCTTACTATCAAGTAATGCTTGTTCTATTTCACGGGTTTCTTTGTATTGTGTATCAATACTAAATTCATTGTGGCTTGGCTGCATTTGCCCGATTTTATTTTCGATTTGGGCAAACGGGTGTGATAGTGAACGAATAAAGTAAAAACTGTATGCCCCCATGATCAATGAAAGCAAAACACCAAAAATAAAGGTGAAGTAATGCAAGCTATCTTCATAATCATCTAGATAGTCATCAGCATCGTCTTGATACACAACGTACATCAATCCTTTGCCAGAAGGGTGCTTAAAAACAATGAAATGTTTATCTTCAGTACCCCGTAAATGCTCATAAAATCCGGGTTTGTTATAAGGAGCTAACCACTCAGGTAAAGACTTTAAGCTCCAATAACTTTTAAACTCACTATTGTTAGGAAGCGGAGCTTGTTCACCCATTTTGTCATAGTCAATCACATATTGAGTGGATTCTTTATCTAACCAGTGATGTAGGCTTATCACCTCTAGTTGATTTTCAGCGATATAAATGACGATCCAAAATAGCACAAACATACTGAATGCCATGAAACTGACACTCAATCCGACTTTGCGGTAGATACTTGGATAGTGCTTAAGCTTTGATGCGATAACCTTGTCCATGAATAGTCTCTAGTCGTGATTCAGAAAAGCCTTTATCAATCGCATTGCGTAAGCCGTAAATATGGCTTCGTAATGCATCACTACATGGTGATTCATCACCCCAGATGGTTTCCATGATTTGCTGGCGGGTGACAATGTTAGGCGCTTGACGGATCAGTAGCTTAAGAATTTTGAGTTGAATACGACTTAACTTAATAACCTGATCGTCTCTACGTACTTCATCAGTTTGGTTATTAATTTGAATGTCTGCAAAACTTAAAATACCGATGTCTTTACGTTGTCCTCGATTTGCTAGCGCTTGAATACGTAGACATAGCTCTTCCATGGCAAAAGGTTTGAGTAGGTAATCATCACCACCGACTTTAAATGCGGCAATTTTGTCATCTAACGTATCTTTTGCGGATAGAAATAGAATAGGCGTACCGCATAGAAGATCTGCACGTATTTTTTCAACCGCGGAAATACCGTCAATTTTAGGCATCATGATATCCATGATGATCACATCATAATGATTATCTTCGATAAGTTTTAGCGCGCCTTCGCCATGATAAGCGCAATCAACAATATTGTTTTCAAGCTCTAAATAGTCAGAGATGGTTTCAACAATTTGGTAGTTATCATCAACTATAAGAATTTTCACGATTGACCTTATGTTTTTCACGAATACTTCACGAACATAATATTATTCTATTTCTCAATAAAACAATATTCATAATTGTAAAGGTTAGTTGATGAAAAAGTTAGTATTAGCAGCGTTGGTAGGTTTTGTTCTGACAGGTTGTGGTGGCGGCGGTGGTAGTGATGAGAGTAAACCAACACCTCCACCTGTTGTCGATGTAAAACCAGTAGCAGCACAAGGCGCAATTAATAAGGTTAATTACGCTAATAAGACAGTAGAAGTGAACGGACACACTTATCAGGTTGAGCGTGTTCAATATGGTAGTAACAATAAATTACCTATTAACGAAAAGCTATCCATCAACGATCTTGAGCCAAATATGATGGTTCAGGTGTCAACGCAAGCGAAAAGCGGTGCTGTGGTTTATATTGAACCAACAATGGTTGGTATGATTTCATCGATTAGCCCTGATCGTAAAACCTTTGTTGTAAATGGTGTGACGTTAACTTTTGATATGAATGCTGAGTTTAAACCTTTGGACTGGGTGATGGTGTCTTCACTACCACAAGCAACAGCTGATGGTCTTGGTTATAAAGTTTTATCAGTAGTTAAAATCGAGCAAGATGATGTTGATGGTCAATATGAAATTGAAGGTCGACTAAGCAATCTAGATCAAAACACGCAAACCTTTAAGTTAGGTGCTAACACAAATATATACTTTGGTGATGCGATTATTGAAGACAATGCGACGTTAACAAATGGTCAGTGGGTCGAAGTGAAAGGTCAAATGATCAATGAAGAGTTTCATGCAACTGAAGTGGAAGTTGAAACTTATGATGACTCAGACAATGATCATGAGATTGAAGGTATTGTGACTTGGGTAAACAGTGACAAATCTCAGTTTGAGTTAAATGCCCGTGGACGTTTTGTTGTAAATTCACAAACTCGCTTTGAAGATGGTAGCAAAGTTAATTTAGTTGCTGGTGAACTTGTTGAAGTGACTGCAGTTAACGGAATTGCGAAAGAAATTGAATTTGAGCGCGATTTTGGTGGCGAAACGGGTGGCTGGCATGAGTTTGAGCATGAAGGTCATGTGTATTCAGTTGGTTATGACCACTTCATGATTGCAGGTGAAACATTCTATGTTGATGCTTATACTGAGTTTGAAGACAACTTAAAACTAGAAACTTTAAATGGTGTATACATCGATGTTGAAGGCGTGATCATTGATGGTAAGAAAGTCGCACGTGAAATTGAGCGTGAAGATGACTAATTAGACTATACATAATAAAAGCACCCACGTGGTGCTTTTATTTTATTCATTGATACAGAAACGATTTTCTAAATAGCACTGAATGGCTTGTTCACTGGCATCAAATTGAGGGCTAGGAACATTGTGTGGCTCTACCCATTGCCAACCTTCACATTTATCTGGTTCTCTTAATTGCAATTCACCGTGGTAAGACGTCGCAAGTAGCGTCACGCTGATATAATGCTTACCACACTCATTATAAGTATCAAGGTTGTTAGTTACGGCAATAACAGTTGGATTGTCGATGATTAAACCTGTTTCTTCTTCCACTTCACGTATAGCACATTGGCTGAAAGTCTCACCTATCTCCATATGACCGCCAGGGATGGAATAATAAGGAGCATGACTGTTTTTTCGTTTGCCAATCAGAATTTGGTTCTGCTCATTAACAACAATAATGCCAATACCGACCATTGGTGTCGTTGTCATCTTTACTAATCCTTGTCTTACATTGCATCTTATTGATCTTACCAAATAATAATTAAAAGGTCGTTATTGTTATAGCTAGGAATAAACTGGTACTAGCTAACTGATGCAATATTGGTTAATCTGCAAAAAGGTTAAAAGAATTAGGATTGGATGAATAATCAATGGAAAGTATAACGTTACAGCCGATCGCTAAGATTAATGGCGAAGTGAATTTACCGGGCTCAAAGAGCGTTTCAAATCGTGCCCTTTTATTGGCTGCGTTAGCAAAGGGGACAACACGTTTAACCAACTTATTAGATAGTGATGATATTCGCCACATGCTTAACGGATTAAAGCTGCTGGGCGTTAATTATCAATTATCAGATGATAAAACCGTATGTGAAGTTCAAGGTTTAGGTCATGCATTTTCACCAAAGCAAGCTCTTGAATTGTATTTAGGTAATGCGGGAACAGCAATGCGTCCATTGGCTGCTGCTTTATGTTTAGGTGGCGGTGAGTTCATATTAACTGGTGAGCCTCGTATGAAAGAGCGCCCAATTGGTCACCTTGTTGATGCGTTGCGCAGTGCTGGTGCGGATATTGAATATTTAGAAAATGAAAATTACCCACCACTAAAAATTAAAGGTACTGGTCTTAAAGGTGGAGAAGTTGAGATCGATGGTTCAATTTCAAGTCAGTTCTTAACCGCATTTTTGATGGCTGCGCCGCTTGCTAAAGCTGATACCGTGATCCGTATTAAAGGTGATCTGGTTTCTAAACCTTATATTGATATTACTCTTCATATCATGGCGCAATTTGGTGTCGAAGTTGAAAACCGTGATTATCAAGAGTTTGTTGTCAAAGGCAATCAGAGCTATGTTTCTCCTAGTGACTTTCTGGTCGAGGGTGATGCGTCGTCTGCATCATACTTCTTAGCCGCTGCTGCGATTAAAGGTGGTGAAGTGAAAGTAACAGGGATTGGCAAAAAGAGTATCCAAGGTGATGTTCAATTTGCTGATGCTTTAGCAGCAATGGGTGCTGAGATTGAGTGGGGCGATGATTATGTGATTTCACGTTGTGGTGAGTTAACCGCTGTCGATATGGATTTCAATCATATTCCTGATGCCGCAATGACGATTGCAACAACAGCGCTGTTTGCTAAGGGAACAACGTCGATTCGTAACGTGTATAACTGGCGTGTGAAAGAAACAGATCGTTTATCTGCAATGGCAACTGAGCTTCGCAAAGTAGGTGCGGAAGTGGAAGAGGGGGAGGATTATATCACCATCGTTCCACCATCAAATCTACAACATGCAGCCATTGATACCTACGACGACCACCGTATGGCAATGTGTTTCTCGCTGGTGGCATTAAGTGATACACCTGTGACGATTAACGATCCAAAATGTACATCGAAAACATTCCCTGATTATTTCGATAAGTTAAGTGCCTTAAGTCGTTAAAATCGTCTGATAACTGAGATTACAGATTTAAAAGCTCAATGTTCTTGCATTGGGCTTTTTTATTGGCGTAAAAAGGAACATAACCTAAAGACATTACACTATAAATTGTGATTTTTTTTCCGTATAATGTGCCACCGTTTGAAAGCGTAGAGATATTTTGATTGCTGCTTTCATCTATTACGGAAACCACATCGGAGAAAACCTATGTCTACTCATGCTCCAGTCATCACTGTTGATGGTCCAAGCGGTGCAGGTAAAGGTACGCTATGTATGCTGTTAGCAGAAAAACTGGGCTGGAATTTATTAGATTCTGGTGCAATTTACCGTGTTCTAGCGCTAGCTGCTATTCATCATGGTGTTGATATCGAATCAGAAGACGCTTTAGTCCCACTGGCTGCACACTTAGACGTACAGTTTGTTGCAGAAGGTGAGTTGGTTAAGGTTATTCTTGAAGGTGAAGATGTTTCTGACACGCTTCGTACTGAAGAAGTAGGTAATACTGCATCAAAAGTTGCTGCATTACCTCGAGTACGTGAAGCATTGCTGCGTCGTCAACGCGCATTTAGCGAAGCGCCGGGTCTTGTGGCAGACGGTCGCGACATGGGAACAGTTGTATTCCCTGGTGCGGAAGTGAAAATCTTCCTTGACGCAAGCGCAGAAGAACGTGCAACTCGACGTATGAATCAGTTGCAAAAAAAAGGCTTAGATGTTAACTTTGGCAGCCTTTTAAGCGAAATCCAGGAGCGAGACTACCGCGATCGCAATCGTGCTGTAGCGCCTTTACGTCCTGCTGATGACGCATTAGTACTCGATTCAACGGAATTATCGATTGAACAAGTACTTGAGAAAGTCTTAGCACATATTGATGCTAAGCTAAAATAACGAATCCATGTTTAGTTGTGAAAACAGCTAAATGGCGTCAGTGTCATGGAAGATAACTGACTTTATTATCAACCCCATGCGGTAGGATACCCATGGTTGTTTATCATATTGAAGATTAATTAAA